>NZ_FQZE01000080.1 GCF_900141875.1 Tangfeifania diversioriginum
CCGGGTAAATCGAAAACTGGTTTATAGCTGCCGGTAAGTTTTCCGTAATGACATTTCAATGAAACCATTTCCCGTAATTTTAAATTTCTTAGCAGAGGAATACGGTTAAGTATAATTCCCCCACCATTTAAATCCCAGTGGAAATTGGTGTACAGGTTATGCGCAAAAGCAGCGTGGTGCAACAGGTTAAACCGGTATTTTGCATAGCCCAGCGACATGGAACCCACGGGTTGGTCGAGCAAATCGTACGGGGCATCACCAAAAAGATATCCCCCATTTAACATATAACGCATAAAGGTAAGTCCCATATTCACTCTGCCCACCACAGAGCCGTGAAACTGGGCATACAATCCCTCACCATCGGAAACGCCCGGAAGTTTTACCTGCCCCAAATCCAGGCTTAGGTTGATAACCGGGGTTTCGTCGATATAATAAACGCGTGTAAAATAATACTTGTCGTAATATTGTCCGAATGCCAAACGGGTGTTCAACAAAATTCCATAGTTGTTGTAGGCATTATACTCCGCATTATCTTTTATAAAGCGGACGTTGGGTGTACTTTTGCTGTGCAAAAAATAGGGAGACACTTCAATATTAAAGTCCTCATTGGCATTGTATTCAAAAATCAGATTGAAATTTTTCTCCTCCTTTAAATACGGGTTCTGCTCGCGACTTGTGAGGGCTGCAATGAAGTTCCCGTTTCCACGGGTGTTCGGGTTCTTTTTGATAAACCGCAGGTATTTATCTTGCGAAACCAGCGAATAATCATCAGAATAATTACCTCGAATAATAATCTTATCGGTGGGTAAGGGCTGATATCCAAAGTTGACACCATATTTTAATTCATTGCTTTTGGTTCCGTAACCCAGAAAACCGCCCACCGTAAATCGTTCAAACATTTTTTCGCCTGTGCGCAACGGAAGCGAAAAGCGCTGGCCTTCGATGGCATTGGTGCTGTAAATATCGAAAACCGGGCCGATTTCTATTTTCCCCACATCGACATAGCTGGTTAAAACCGCGCCCCCAATGGCGTCAATTCCCTGAACAACAGAATTTTCCTTTAGTTTTTCCACCCGCATGTAAGTGCCTTCATCAAAATGATTGACAGCTTCAAATTCGGGCTGGTTTTTCCAGTTGCGGGGACGCACTGCCTCCAACCGTTTTGACGTGGAATACTGCGTTGTTTTGGTTACCAGCCAGTTGCCGCTCGAAACCTCATCGATTCGCTGCGAATCATATTTCGAGACTGTATCTTTGTTCAGTGTTAGCGCCAGGTTTAAGCTGATTTCCTGGTTGTTGTAGAACCAAATACTTTCATCGGTTTTGGCGTAATTGACGTTTGCCTTGAAACCATTTACAAAATTTATATTTGCTTCTTGCTGAACGTAAGCGTAAATATTACTCAGTGCAAAGGTGCTGTCTTCTACGGTAAAACGTCCGGTAAACAAAGGATTGTATTTGTTTTTCGGGGTGAAAGAAAAACTAAAATATTTAGTGTCTCCAATGTAGGTGCTGTCGTTTAAATAAAAATCGTAATGCAGTTGGGCCGAATTGCTTA
>NZ_FQZE01000078.1 GCF_900141875.1 Tangfeifania diversioriginum
TGAATACAATACTAATACAAGTGAAGCTATGATCCAACTTGCTATGATAAAATTAATGCTTAATAGAATTCGCAATTAAAATTTAAACAGTTTCTAAATAATCATGTTAAATAACATGGTAATTATAACAAATCGTCAGGAATCGGTTTTGATGAACCAATAAATTTGTAAAGCAATTGATGCTCAGTTTTTTGAAATTGCCCTGGTAATATCATTTCCGGTAGGTTCCTGGAATACGCGCAATTCAAATTCGGGTATAACAGCTAAAACATGATCGAAAATATCAGCCTGGACACCTTCGTATATTGGCCATGACTGTTCCTTTGAAAACGCGTAAATTTCAATAGGTAACCCTTTTCCCGAAGGGTGGAGCTGGCGTACCATAAAAATCATGTCGTGGTTCACTTTTTGGTTTTGCTCCAGGTACTTTTCGAGGTATTTCCTGAATACTCCCACGTTGGTTTGCCGGCGTCCGCTGATAACATCATCATTGGATATATTGTGTTTTTTATTGTATTCCTCAATTTCATTTTCTTTTTCAGTCACATAGTCACGGATCAGGTAGAATTTTTGAAACCGGTTGAGCATCTCCGACGTGCAAAATTTTATGGTCGTCATATCAATTGTAACCGATCGCATAATACGCCTTCCTCCCGATTCTTCCATTCCTTTCCAGTTGATGAACGATTCGGAAACCATGGCATAAGTTGGAATAGTGGAGATGGTTTGATCCCAGTTGCGCACTTTTATGGTGTTCAGGGTAATGTCAATAACAGGTCCGTCGGCACCTCTGCTTCGCATTTCAACCCAGTCGCCAATTTTTACCATGTTGTTGGCCGAAAGCTGAATGGAAGCTACAAAGCCCAAAATGGTGTCTTTGAAAACCAATAATAATACAGCTGCCATTGCACCCAATCCGGCAATTAACCCGGTAGGATCGCGTTCCAGCAAAATGGCTAAAACCATTATTCCCGACAGGAAGAATATAAATATTTTAACAAGCTGAATGTAGCCTTTTATGGGCCTGTTTTTAGAATAGGGCGTGGTATTGTAAATATCGAGGCCGGCATTTAAAACCGAGTTCGATACAAATATCACAATAAATATAAAATACATTTGTGCCAGTTTCACCAGGAAACCCGCCAGTGAAAAATAGTAATCCTGCGAAAGTGTATTTAATGCCGAATCGCTTAGTTCACTAAGTTCCTGGGTAATATTTGGGTACGAAAAGCCTGACGTGGAGTAAAGGATTATGGCGGGCACCAAATGGGCCAAACCACTGAAAACTCTTCTTTTAATTAAAATATCATCCCACGTGGTTTTGGTACGTTTGGCAATGCGCGACATTATTTTGATTAAAACCTGCCGGGTGATAAAATGAGCCAGCCAGGCTGCAATAATTATCAACACTAGTGTTGCAAATGCTGCGCCCGGTTTGGCAAAGGATTCAAGCCCGCTGATATCGCGAATAGTTTCGAGGAGAAATTTATAGACAGATGTCATAATCCGTTTTTGATGTTATTATTAATTTCAATACTTCGTTAAAAATGTGGATAACTATTTGAAAATGAGCAAAATAAACCATCGGAATATTTGATTAAACCCCTGATAATCAGTATCTTAATG
>NZ_FQZE01000074.1 GCF_900141875.1 Tangfeifania diversioriginum
GGATTTTCAATGGATTATTTTCAAAACCAATATCCTAAATTTGCAGAGAATGTAGGTTTTTCATGATACCCGGAATAACCTATTCCCAAATCAATTGGTCCAATACCTGTATCCATAGAATATTTAAATCCACCTCCTCCAATAAAACTGAATTTGTCCAATTGGTCTAAATCATCTCCCTGGACCATTAAGTTATATAAGAGCGACAAATAGTGTATTTTACCCATTTTTATTCGAAGCCCGACAAGTCCCACTCCGGTATTACTATCGCCAATGATTGCCGGGGGCAATCCTACAAAAGGCAAGTGGTGATTAAAATATTGCGAATAGGATTCGCCTCCCACTAATGTTGTTTTTATTAAAGGATAATTATTATTGAAAAAAATACGGGAATATATATTGCATAACAAAGTTGTTTTCGGGGTTACCGGAATAACCCTGTTCATTTTAAACAAAATTTCAGGGCTTAATTTATAATCAGCAAAATCTGTGTACAAAGAAAATTTAAAGTTAATCCTCGTTCCTTTTGTTGGAAAGTAGAAATTGTCCATGTCGTCGAAACGAATGTATCCATAGACGTTTGTAAGTAGCTGATTAATTTTTTCAGCGAAAACCTGTTCATTTGTATTTTTCGTAAAAATATCGCCATCAAAATATTCTTCCTTGATTCCTGCCCCAAAATTTAATTTGTTCCAGAATGTTTTGTAAAAGTAAAGGCTGGCGGAAGAATAAAATAAATCGGCATTATATAGTTTTTCCCTTTTTTCAAAAATGTTATAGTTCTGGTATTTTGTTTTAATTTCTGTTCCCAATGTTGGAATATTGCCTTTATTGGATTCTGCTACAAAACTGGCTCCCGGGTTTGCTGACAATTCAGTGCTAAGGGATAAAAAGTTAAAAGCTTTTTCGTAATTTCTACGAGTTGTATTAAGCAAAACAGCTGCGGCATCATTGGTATTTGCCTTGAAACCAATATGTTGGGAGTACTTTTTTTGGGGGGTTAATTTCAGGTTGAGCGTCTTTCCTGTTGGGTTATCGGAAAGATAATAATAGACGAGCGCAAAACCGCCATAACCATATAATCTGTTGATGGCATTTTTGATATTGTTTGTCGAATAATTTCCAGGTAACTCCAGGTTGAGTTTGTTTTTAAGAAAGTCGTCATTCAGAAAATTATTATCAGGGAAATTGATTTTGGTAATCAGCCAGTTGGTTTTGTTCACAAGGCTGCGGGAGTAATGACGCGGCTGAAGATTGTATTTTTCCTTTAACTGACGGATTTGGTCTTTCATCTGCATTGCTGCTTTTTCTCCTCTCCGAATTAGTGTATCAGCTGCTTCGTTCGAAAAACTTCCAACAGAATAACCGGTTATGTCGGGCCGGATAAGAATATCGCAGTAACTATTATTAATCGAATCTTTCCCTTGTCCTAAAAAATTCACCATCTGACTGATAACTCCGTCCATGGTAGCAAGTTTATCACGTGGTAGAAGATTTCCCCTAATATCTACGCCAATAATAATATCGGCCCCCATTTGTTTTGCCACATCGGCAGGGAAGTTGTTAACGGCCCCGCCATCTACAAGGAGTTTGTTGTTATGGTTAGCGGCCTGAAAAACACCCGGAATGGCCATGCTTGAAAACATGGCAGTTGGGAGAAATCCTTCGCGCATAACCACCTCTTCCCCAGTTTCAAGATCAGTGGCAACGCAGGCAAAAGAAATGGGAAATTTGCTGAAATCAGCTTTTTCTGGCACATTAGCTGCCAGTCCGCAAAAAATATTCAGAACATTCTGCCCGTTAATAATCCCTTGTGGAAGCCCGATAGATTTTACGTCGGAAAACGACAGGGAAAGTTGGTATCGTTGTTTTAAAATCTGGTCATTAAAAAAAAGGTCTTCCCTTGGTATTTTGTCTAAAAGTACCTGTTCCCAGTTTTGGTTCGTAACTAACATCTCAATTTCATCGGCGTTGTATCCAAGCGAGTAAATGCCACCAATTAAATTACCCATGCTGGTCCCCACAATAATATCAATAGGGATACCCTCTTCCTCCAATATTTTTAAAACTCCAATATGTGCAAATCCCTTGGCACCTCCTCCACTTAAAACTACAGCTACTTTGGGACGTTTTCCCTCAATGCTGTTCTCTTGTGCATGCACCAAAATTGAGTTTAGAAAAAGTAATTGAATTAGAATCAAACTAATTCTGCTTATCCATTTTTTATGAACAGGATCAATATACATTGAGATTGTTGTTTTTAGGCATCCAGCCATAGTTTAATAAATTCCGCTGCCTTAATTTTCTGGTTGTGTTCCATTGCCATTTGCCGACATTCCTGCAGAGTAATTTTCTGCTGTGAAAAGCCTGCAAAAGGC
>NZ_FQZE01000072.1 GCF_900141875.1 Tangfeifania diversioriginum
TAATCCAGCTGATAACCTTTCTTTGCAGGAAGCAAAAGAATACTATCGAAAGTTGGATAAATAATTATTCTTGTGGAAATCAGGATAAACAAAACCTTTTTGAAAGAACTGGCCAAAATTCCCAGGGGCCAAAGAAAGAAGGTAGAAACATTTCTTTTCGATCATTTGCAGGAATACAATCATTTGTTTGATATCCCCGGACTTAAAAAACTTCAGGGATATAAAAATTATTACAGGTTGCGTTTCGGAAACTACCGGGCAGGGATAAGATATGAAAATAATACAATTTACTTTGAAAGGCTCCTGCATAGAAAAGACATGTATAAATTTTACCCGTAATAATTTCCCACTTTGCTGGTGCGGATTTGTAATCCGTACCTCAGCCAGTAGGGCTGATAAAAAATAACAAGCTTTTCAGAAGAATACAATGCATTATACATTTTTTTTGTTTTTGCAAAACAAGGCACATATTACAAATATGCGCCAGCGGGGGAAACCGCGGCAAACTCACAACAAATAACAAGCTAACAACTCTAACAAAAATATCATGAACATTCTCAACCTCATAGGCCGCGATAAAGAACCCTTCTCCGAAGACATTGGCAGCCACGAAAAAGAACTTTCTGAATTTATTGTTTTTTCAAAACAAAGCACAGATTGCCACATTGTGGTCCCTTCGGGACAAATCTGCGCCAACGGAGAAAGAGGTTTATTGGATGTTATTGTTATTAAATAGTATTGCCTTACTGGCAATGGGATACACTTTTATAGTCGCCAAAATGATGTTCAAAATTTTTATACCTTTGGATCATGCGTTTAAGGAAGTTGCAAATTGATATCATTAATAAACTTGCCAGAAAATATTTCGGGAAGGAAACAACTGTTTCTTTGTTTGGTTCCAGGACCGACGATCGTAAAAAAGGAGGAGATATTGACTTGCTTATAAAAAATAATGACGAAACAACCTTAACATTAGAGACAAAAATTCATTTTCTAACAGAGCTTAAAACAAAAATTGGTGACCGGAAAATCGATGTGGTTTTTGACAATTCCAATACAAGGCAAAAGAAAAATTTTTACCGCTCTGTTATCCGGCAAAAAATAGAATTATAATCCATCCTTTATATTTTGAAAATGGAAAACCTTTCTGAAAAAAGGGACAAATTAAATGAGGCAGTTCAACTTTGCACTATTCATTGCCAGCGTATGAGTTTTGCCTGGGAAAAAATTAAAATACATTTCCCCCTTGACAGGGAAAAATATATAAGATTAAAACCTGAAGAACTGAGTTTCTTTGACCAGTTAATTTTTCGTTTTTCAAAACTGCAGGATAGCATGGGAGGAAGGTTATTCCCTGCAATCCTTGAAAATCTTGGTGAAGAAGTCAAAAGATTACCATTTATCGACCGACTCGTAAAACTTGAAGAATTGGAAATAATTACCAGCGCAGATGATTGGATTTTGCTTCGGGAAACAAGAAACATTGTTACCCACGAGTACCCATTTATAACCGACGAAGTAATTCAGGGGTTAAACCTGTTAAGCAAACATTACCAACTAATTACAGAGATATGGGAGGAGGTGGAAAACTACATCGAATCCCGGTTTGGGAAATAAACCACCGTGTAAGTGTCGGATGATGTCATTGTCGTTAAATAATACCACACGATGCCACGTAGTGATCGCTATGCGACAATCGTGCGGTAGCGGGGTAAAGAACTAACCGAAGGAAGGTTTTAAATATTTAATATATATCATTAAATTTGCAACAGTACATTTAGCAGACAACTATGATTACCGTAAAAATGACAAGAGCTGAATACGAAGCATATCTTCTTTACCTGAAAAGTATTGAAGTGATGCGCAATGCAAAAAAAGGTGAAGGCGAGAATTCTTTATTGGATGAATACCTCTCGGATCCCGTAAATGTGAAAGAAATTGAAGCCGGACTTGAGGACATTAAAGCCGGGCGTATTTCTTATATTGACCCCGACAATCTATGGGAAAGTATAAAATAGCCATATCCGACAGGGCAAAAAAACATCTAACAGAGTGGGAAAAAACCGGAAAAGTTTCTGCAATCAAAAAAATTGAACGAATCTTCAAAGAACTTTCTTAAAATCCGTTTGAAGGTGTTGGCTCACCAGAACAACTTAAATTCAATTTTGCCAATTGCTGGTCACGAAGAATTAATAGAAAAGACAGAATAATTTATCAGGTGAATGAAGATATTGTAACTGTTTTCGTTGTTTCAGCCAAAGGGCATTATTCCGATAAGTGAAATTCTACTTATATACGATACCCAAAAAGCCATTCAAACCGTGTTCGACATCCGCAACGCCACACCCCGGGGTTTAAAAGGCGATTTCCATCCGCTGGCTAAATTGCCGCTGACGAAGCACCCGTTTGAAGCAAATAAGTAAAATCATTTCAAAAGAAACAGAATACTAACACGGTCAATATTGCACGTATAAAATGCAAACAATCGGGAAATTGTTAAGTATTTCCAATTTTTGTAACTTTGAAAACTAAAAATGTATAAAAACATGGAAACACAGGAATATAACAAAACTTACAATATACCTTTTTACTTTAATGATCTGTTAAAGCTTATTAAGTCCCTGCCAATTAAGGATAAACTAAAAATAGAAAAGGAGTTGGAAGAAGAAACGTTGCTCTATCGTTCAAAAAAACTTTCCCAAAAAATTAAAAGCAATTCTTTGGATATGGAAAATATTGTCGCTGAGATCTCGGAATACAGGGCAGGAAAAAAATGAAGAAAGAAGTTTTTATTCTTGATACAAACATCTGGATAAGTTACCTCTTATCGAAAAAATATGATACCCTTGTTAAAATAATTCTGGAAAATACCTTTGAAATTGCCACGTGCAAAAATCTCGTTACAGAATTTGAGCAAGTTTTACAAAGAAAAAAATTCAAAAAATACATTCGGCAAAATGAAATCAATGAAGCTGTAAAGATCCATCTTAAACTCTGTAAATTCATTGATATTGAATTAAAAGCAAATGAGCTTACTGACAGAAAAGATAATTATTTGCTGGACTTATACAGGGCGGCTAAAGCATCACTACTGGTAACAGGTGACAAACAACTTCATACAGAAGCATCAAAGCTTGGGTACAAAGTAATTACACTTGCACAATTTGAAAATACAGCAGGATGAGTATTTTTCAAAAGGCTATATCAGCCGGTCGGGGTTTACGATGAATTTTGTAAACGGGACCTACTGCAAACCATGCCCAATAACCAGTTCCTTAAACTTAAAACCTTTTTGAAACAATACTACTTCGAAGAACAATCATTACCCAAAAAGCCATACAAACCGTTTACAACATCCGGCACCAGAAACCTCTTGGATTAAAAGGCGAAACCCACCCACTGGCTAAACTGCCGCTGGCAAAACACCCGTTTGAGGCAAACAAGTAAAGACTGTTAAGATTGTTAAAAATGTTAGTCTGTTAAAACTGTTAACAAACTAACAACTCTAACAGC
>NZ_FQZE01000071.1 GCF_900141875.1 Tangfeifania diversioriginum
TTAAGATACTGATTATCAGGGGTTTAATCAAATATTCCGATGGTTTATTTTGCTCATTTTCAAATAGTTATCCACATTTTTAACGAAGTATTGTTATTAAGATGTTTTATAAAAATAAAGCATTGTTGTCCGATAAAATCCAGACAACAATGCTGCATGATATTTATAAAAAACGATCTTGATATGCATGAAGCACAACATTTTTTAGTTCTATATTAGAGATTAAAACAGTTTTCCCATTTACCTTAATAATATACGCTGATCTTAAGTTACCAGTATTTTCAGTAATACTTATAGTTAGTGCCTTATCACCAATAGTTTCAAATGTTTGCGATGTAGTTAAAAAATCTTCTGGTGATTTTTTCTTCCCTTCAATTATCTGATTTTTTAGTATTGTGGTTAACTCATCTACCGGAACATCTTGTAAGGTTGTATAATTGTTATTACTTAAAAATGCATTAAAAGTAGAATTGAAAGGTGCAAAAATCGTATAATCTCCGCTTTCTATTGTTGCAGACAAACCAGTAATTTTTAAAGCTTCATTAAACATTTTCAATGAATCCATTTTTTGTGTTACAAATTCATTTACCGTTAGATCGTAATAATCAATATAGGGTTCTGCTTCTTTATATTCAAATTTATTACAAGACAAAGCAATAAGGGTTAATAAAACTGCAATATATCCGTTTACTTTTTTCATTTCTAATATATTTTTTTTATTAATAAAAATCATTCTGAACTAAATTTGGATTTTTAACAAGCTCCGTTTCATAAATCGGCCAAAGTAAATGATCTTCGTTTTGTATATCGTTCAATACTTCTAAGGCTACATTATTTCTTATTAAATCGAACCACCTATGCCCCTCATAAGCTAATTCAATAAATCGCTCATTTAATATGGCTTGTTTTGTTTCCTCCTTGGATAATCCTGTTTCTAAATTAGGTAATCCTGCTCTTTCTCTTATTAAATTAACCAGAGAAATTGCCTCGTCAGTTCTATCCATTTCATTTAGTATTTCTGCTCTAAGTAGAATAATGCCTCCCAATCGATATATAATCATATTATCGTCTCTCAGGCTATACCCTTCAGATGTTTTAGTTTTTCCAGTATATTTTTTTGTAAAAGGATCCCGAACAAGCTGCTCTGGCTCAGGATAATATACAATATCAGACTTACGAAGATCTCCTTCTTCAAACGCATCTAACAACTTTTGATCTATTTTATAATGTGCTCTTAGACTTCCTGAAAAAGGAGTTTGTAAAAGAAGACTTCCTAAATTATTGGTATTCTGTTTTGAATAATCATATTGAATTTCAAATATTGATTCGTCAGTATTCTCCTGAGAAAATAGCAAACCATACTCTCCTTTTGGCAATAATTTATAATTGTTTAAATCAAATATTTGTTTGGAAGTAGATTCAGCCTTTGAAAGATAGGTATCTCCTCCTCCTTCTTGTTGTGCTATCCATAAATATACATGAGTCTGTAAAGCTAAAACAGCACCTTGGGTAACCCTTCCTTTGTCCTCTAATAAGTTATTATAATTTCCAGGAATATTATTTAGTGCTTCTGAAAGATCATCTTCAATTTGAGAATAAATAGCAGTCTTTGATTCCCTCTGAACTTTAAGATCTTCAGCCGAAAGCGTTGGTTCAGTTATTAGAGGTACATCACCCCATAGTCTGACTGCATAAAAATAACATAATGCTCTAATAAATTTGGCTTCAACGATAATCTCATTTTTTCTGTTCTCGTTAATTCCATTAGTAATTTGAGGAACCAAATTAATAACTAAATTACATCTATTAATTGTATTATATAAGGAACTCCAATTACATGCCGAGTGACTTGATGTTAATGTATTATTTACAAGGCTTGCAGAACCAGCAGTACCTTGGTCTAAATTATCTGCTCTTGCATCACCCCAATCAATATATCTGCTACTTAATGTATTTGCAAGCTGATTATAACATCCAATTAATAGAGCTTCAGCGTCGTTCCCATCTTCAGATACATTTGCTAATGTAATTTGGCTTACCGGCTCTATTTCTAAATCTGTACAAGCTGTAAAACTTACAACTAATATACTTAACAATATTATTATTTTTTTCATTTTTATTTATCTTTTTAGAATCCAACATTTAAACTTAACATATATGTAGTTGGTATCGGCATACGTGCATTATCAATACCAAATTGACGGGAATTTTCCGAAGAGGTTGTTACTACTTCTGGATCATATCCAAGATAATTTGTAAAAGTCCAAATATTTTGTCCTGTTAATACAATTTTAAGACTTTCAACTTTTAGTTTTCTTAGTAACTCATCATTAAAATTATAACCAAGAGTAACTGTTTTAATTCGCAGATATGACCCATCTTCAACCCATCTTGAAGAATTTCTGTCATTTCCCACTGGTTTTACCATCCAATTTACAGGAACATCTGTTTGATCACCTTGTTTTCTCCAAGTATTTTCATAAACATAGGGCCGAGGATTTGGAGAAAATCCATTTCCAGCACGCATTTGTTCCAGAGAGTTATAAATGTCATTACCAATGGAATAAGTTAATAAAACATTCAAATTAAAATTTTTATAGCTAATTGTATTTCCTACTCCACCAACAAAATCAGGTTGAGCGTTGCCAATAATAGACATGTCTTTTTCATTAATAATATTGTCCGAGTTAACATTTTTAAATATTGCGTCGCCTCCTTCAAAATTTATCCCTCCACCCGTTGTTAAACCTTCAGGAACATCTTGATCACTGGCGAAAACACCATCAAAAATATAACCATAAAAACTACCTAATGCCTCACCTTCCCTAACAATACCGATACCTGAAAATTGATCTTCTCCATTTGGTAAGCTTAGAATCATATTTTTATTATAAGTAATGTTTGCTTCTGTTGTCCATTTAATATTCCCAACAAGGTTTTTAGTTGTTATACTAAACTCAAGACCTTTGTTTTCCATTTCTCCCAAGTTAGTTGTAATTGAACTATAGCCTGATGTACCAGGAAGATCTACATTAAAAAGGAGATCATATGTTTTTTTACGGTAATAATCTCCAATTATAAATACTCTATTATTTAAAAGAGATAAATCAAACCCTATATCAAATTGGTTTGTTGATTCCCAACTCAAATTTGAATTTGGTAATCCATTTGACGTAGGACCAACACCGCCTTGTCCTATATAATTTTCACCAGCCTGAAATAATCCCTGGGAAACAAAATCCCCAATTTACTGATTACCAGTCTGTCCATAACTCGCCCTAATTTTGAATTCGTTTACAAATGGCAACTCAAAAAAAGTTTCTTCTGTAATTCTCCAACCAAATGAGATTGATGGAAAAGTACCAAATCGATTATCTTTCCCAAACCTTGAAGAACCATCCCTGCGTACCGTACTATTAATAATATACTTATCCTTAAAAATATAATTCAACCTGGTATAAAAAGATAGTAAAAAACCACGCCCAGAGGACGTGGCTTTGGGATAACCCCTGGAAGGGGATGAAAATACCTTTACCCTCAGAGAAGGTAAAAGCTTGTTATT
>NZ_FQZE01000070.1 GCF_900141875.1 Tangfeifania diversioriginum
TTTCGGGGTGAAAGAAAAACTAAAATATTTAGTGTCTCCAATGTAGGTGCTGTCGTTTAAATAAAAATCGTAATGCAGTTGGGCCGAATTGCTTAATGGCGAGGTAATTCCCCTTCCAAGAATTTTTATCTGGTCGCGGTAGAAATCCATATCGATTACCACATTCAGAAGAATCAGGCTTTCAATGGTTTGGTTCAATTTGGGGAAAATTCCATCTTTTCGGTTGTAAACCACACTGTCTTTTCCGCCCACATTTTTTTCGCCCAGTTCGGCCAGATAAATGGGAGAGAACCTTAAGCTCTGCCCATCAAGTTTCATGGTTACTTCGTCGAGGTTGTCGATAATCTGGTTTGTCCGCGAAGTGGAATCGACAGCCAAATAAACCGTTGTCCGTTCAAACGTTTTGTAATCGTTGACCTTCTGAATGTTTTCACGGTTTTCTTTTTTGCGCTCCTGGATTTTTTTCAGCAAAACTTTTGCACGCGAAACTTCGGGTTTTACGGTAACTTCACTCAACTCCGTTACTTCTTCCTGCATAAAAACAGTAGTGGGAGTTTCGGTAATTTCCAAAGAAGGGATCTCTCTTCTTTGATATCCAACCGAAGAAACACAAAGCGTGTCATTCTTCTCCAGGTTCATTTTAAAATGGCCTTCCACATCCGACATGGTCCCTGTGGTTGTGCCCTTTATCCATATATTTGCATAGGGGATTGATTCCTGCGTCTTCAGGTCTTTTACGGTACCAGTAATCTCACTGGAAAAAGCCCCGGTATATATTATGGCCAACAAAAGGGCTAACGTAAATTTATGTAGTTTCATTAGTGTACTTGCTCCTTCTCTTTTTTTATCAACCAATACAATCCTTTTACTCCTATTTTTATATCATCGAGTTTTAAAAGCACGAAAATTTTCTCGGTATAGGCAATTATTCCCCATGTAGCAACCACGTATAGCATCCACGGGTAAAATCCAAACACGAACAAAAAAAAGAAGAAGATGCTTTGTGCATATCCGGCTGAGACTGCTGAATATAAATGCAATCCGGGAATCTTGCCAAACCGCATAAAAGAGACGATATAACTTAGAACAAAAACGCCCAAAAACAGATATAATATCAATGCATGAGGTTCAATCTCTGTCCATTTAAAAATGAATATACCAAGCAATGCCATGGCATAGGTACAGATATCAGCCAAATTATCGAGTGCGGCGCCAAAATGGGTTTGCAATTTGAAAAAACGGGCGATGTTTCCGTCCAGCACATCGCTTACCAAGCTAATGCACAGCAGGATTACAAATCCTTGTTCGTGCCCGGTGAGTGCCATGTATAATATTACCGGAAATGCCAGAAGCCGGTACAGACTTATAAAATTGGGGATATTTAGAGTATTTTCGCCTCGTATGATTAATTGTTTCATTGTACTATTTTTTATCTGTTTAAAATTGTCTGTTTTTTTTAGAGGAATAACGCTAAAACCGCCACGGCACTCAGCGGGATGCTTAAATTATCAAACCCCCGCCAACTGATTAATTCTGCCAATGTGCATACAACACCAATGGTTAGCGCCAGCCAAAATGTTTTTAAATCATAAGCCCCGCGATGGAAGTATAGCGCAATTAAACTGGTTACAAAACTTGAAACCAGAAATGCGCCCGATCCCAACCATGTTTTATTTAGTTTTCTCCCCATCAATTTTATTCTTCCGTTGTAAGCTTTTATATTGATTCCAAGAATGGCTGCCATAGGGTCGCTGATGGCCAGGATCAGCATTGGGAGAATGTATAAAAACTTGTTGCCGCTGATATTTGAAATCAAAAAAGTGATGTAAATTGAGAGGGGAAGCAAATAACTTCCTACCGATTTTCGTGTAACTCCGTGAATTGATTTTAGCTGATTCCCTTTTCGGGTAACAAACAATACGACTGCAAACAAGAGAGCAAGTACTAAAATGTAACAGTGCGATGGAAAAATATATGGAAATGGCACAGTCGCCAGCACTGAGCTAAAATGGGCAAATTTTCGTGTTATTTCTCCTTCCGGATTAAGTCTCCTGTATGCCAGCTCGTTAAAAGTCAGTAACAAGCCAATTCCGATTAAATATACAAATGATAGTACTACAATATTTCCCATGATATTTTTTCTTTTTTTTTTTAATTCCTAAAATTGGTATAGCTATTGCTGCCCAGGCACCGCCGGCAATTAAACTATCAAACCTGTCGAGAAAACCACCGTGCCCGGGAATCCAGTTGCTGTAATCTTTAACCCGAAATTTTCTTTTGTAAAGCGAGGCCAAAATATCACCCGCAAATGCAAAAAACAGGGTTCCAAAAGCAAATAGAAATAATTCCGGATTTGTTCCCCGAAAAAGATTTTTTAGTAAGAATGCGCTTAGCAAGGAGATAACTGTTCCCCCAACAACACCGCCCCATGTTTTATTCGGGCTAATACCCGGCATTATTTTAGTCTGCCCAAAAAGTTGCCCTGAGATCTGACTAAAACTGTCGAAAATGGAAAGAACCAAAAAAGTGAGGAGGATTAAATTGTTGTCGGCCCAACTAAACATAAGAACCCCCGCCGAAAGAGTAAAATAAACCAGTAAAGACAATACAAAAAATAACTTGTGCTGAAATTTTGCAGAAACGAATAGCCGGCTTAACTCAAAACATCCAACCGCAACAATTAAAATTGCCAGGTACGAAAAGACAACTGTCTGAACAGTAATACTAAAAAATAAGATATTTATGATTATAAAGTAAACGCCAAACTTTGTATAGCTTTTGCGGGCCACATCGCGTTCTTTTTTTCTGTTAATCAGGTAGAAACCAATTCCGCCTAAAATAAAATAGCCCAATATAATACTGTAAATCAATCGTTCCATAAAATTAATTCCTCCCTAAAATCATTAAAACCCCGATAGCAGCCATAATGATTGCATAAACATATTTTACTTTGCTCTCTGATTTGTCAACTTGAATTTTTGCGAGTAAATGAGGGCCAATTAGCGCTCCGATTGTTGAGCCTGCGGTAAGAAAAGCAACCAGTGTTAAATCTATTTTTCCCACAATAAAATGGGCGCCTACGGCAAAAATTGTATTCACCAGTACCACAAGTAGCGATGTGCCAATAACCATTTTAAGTGGTATTTTTGTTGAAAACAAACCTGCCAGGACAGGCGCACTTCCGCTTGTACCGAATGTTCCGGTAATTAAACCGGCTGCCATTCCAAAAAACGAACCAGTAAGTGTTTTTAAATTTTTCTGCGATATTCTAATCTTTTTGCTGAAACCTTCACTATTATTTTTTCCGGCATTAAAAACCATGTGAAGCGCAATCAGGATTGAATAAGCGCCGAAAGCCGCTTTTAATGCGGAACCGCTAATGCTGTTGGCTATTCCAGCACCGATAAACGCCCCGATAATTCCTGTTATCATAAAAAGCGCGGCTATCCGAAAATGGATGTGATTTTTGCGGTAGTGCCCCCATGAACCAACTATACAAATGGGCAAAGTTGCCACCAGCGATGTTATAACAGCGGTTTGGGCCGGCACCGCTAAAAGGAGAGTAAGAACAGGTAAAAAGAAAAACCCGCCACCTCCTCCAACCATGGTGCCAAACAAGCCAACAATAAACCCCACCAGCGGTAAAATGAAGTAAATATCCTGTATTTCTGAAAAATTAATCATTGCTACTTTCTATCACTCTTTTTAATTCCATCGTTCCCAATGGATGATGCATTTTTGCGTATTGTAATATTCCGTTTTCATAATAATATCTGTTAATTTCCCTGTCTTTTTCATCTCTAATTGAGTACACATGCTCATCCACTGGATTTATTTTTTTCATTTCCGAACTTCTTTCCTTGTATATTTTTTTAATTCCGTCAGGTTCGTTGAAATAAAGCAGACTCCCGCTATAAGTAATTGATTCATT
>NZ_FQZE01000069.1 GCF_900141875.1 Tangfeifania diversioriginum
TTATTCACTTAAGTCTTTAATCCTGATATTCCTGAATTTCAGCGGTGAACCGTGCCCCAGGAAACCGATGTACCCTTTTTCGCGGTCGAGGCCGGGATGTGATTTTCCGTCAAGCGTACCGTTTTTACTGGCTTCGTCGATGTTGCCTTCCAGGATTACTTCCCCGTTGAGCGTAATTTTGATGTCAGAGCCCTTAACAATCACTTCCTGCGTGTTCCATTCGCCCACTGGATTTTGGAATCCACGTTTGGCCGGAATTACGCCGTAAACTGACCCGTGGTACTGGTATTCGTGCAAATTGGCATAAATAGATGCAGTGTTGTCCAGAATCTGCAACTCCATGCCCACATAAGCAGCATCGCCCTCAAGCGGTGCCCTGATGCCGAGACCGTTGTTGGCGCCGGGTGTCAGTTGAAATTCGAACCTGAAAACAAAGTCGCTATACTCTTTTTCAGTATATAAATTCCCGTGGCCGCCACGTTTCGGGTTTACTACCAGTTGGCCGTTTTCAGCATAATAATCGGTTTTGTTACCCTGCCATCCGTCCAGGTTCATGCCGTTAAATAACGACACAAAGCCGTTGGTTTTTTCCGTTTCAGTCAGGCCGATTTCATCGGTATTTATCTCTTTTACATAGATATCGCGGAAAGCCAGTTCATTTCCATGGGCTTGCAATTCAATGGTGCCTTCTTCGAATATCGGGATGCTCCGGTCCCAGTAATTGTCCATTCGTACATTATCAACCACCAACTTTCCGTTCAGGTAAACCGTAACATTTTCGCCAATCATTGTAATGCGGAAGGTGTTCCATTCGCCAATCGGATTATCGGCTACTTTGAGTGGGTTGCGAATATTGTCGCTGTTGTTGTTGTAGAGTCCGCCGGAGCCAACCTGCGCACCTACTTCCACACGCGAAGTATCCCAGATTTGCACCTGTGGTGTGCCGCGCAAATAGATGCCGCTGTCGCCTTCTTTTGTAATCCGCCAGTCCACAATCAATTCAAAATCTGAATATATTTTTTCAGAAACCAGGTTGCCTCCGTGACCACTAAAAACGATTTTGCCGTCTTCGACCCTCCAGTTTTCGATCATTTTTTTATTCGCTTCCTGTTGCGCTTTTGCCCGTTCTTCTTCGCTCATTTCAGCAATTTTAATCGGGTTGCCACCGGCAATCATTCCCTGCCAGCCGTCGAGGTTTTTACCATTAAACATGGAAACAAAACCTTTCTCGTCGGGCATTTCCTGCAGGTAATTGTTAATGTTGATGATGTCGTAATCACTTTCTTCGCCTTTCAGAATAGAAGTAACACGTTTCAACAATTCCCGCACATTTTCACCGGCAAAACCATTCTGGCCATTGTTATCGGGCAGCGCAATGCGCATGATAGCCCGCGCGGCTGTTTGTTGCAATTCGCTGTCATCCAGAAAATTTTCCAGGTAAACCATCGACAAAAATGTTTTCAGGTTGCCAATGGCATTAATTACCAGTTGCTTATCGTTGGCCGAAGTTGCAAAAGGCATTATTTTGCGGTACTGCAGCAGCTTCTGGTCGTCGGGCAAATTGGCATTGCGCACCATTCTTGTGAAATTTGAAAATGCTTTTGCGCGGTATTCCCCGGTTGAATTTTGAGCCACTTCGTAGAGTGCATCTGCGGCCGAATAATCCTTCCAGCTTGCCAGTGCCTCAAAAGCAGTCTCTTTAAGTGCCCCCGATGAATTACCAAAATAATCCACTACGTTTTGCAAAGCTACCTCGCCTCCAATTTCAGGAAGAATAGCAATGATGCGTTCTTTTTTATCTGTTGTTTTCAGTGCCTGCAGTAGTTTGCCGTTCCCGGTCTTTTCGCTTTCAACACCTCTGGCAGCAGCCACAACAGCGAGTTGTACCTGCTCCACTTCTTTATCCCCGTCAACCGAAAGCAGGAGCTGGATCAGTTCATCCAGGTTTTTTTCTGTTGAAATATGTTTCAGTGCCTGAACGGCAGCTTCTTTTTCTTCATTGTTCCGGGAATGGGTTAGTGTAAAAATTTCATTGAAATATGCATTCCCTGATTTGGCTGCTATTAAATCGATGAAAGCCGCTTTGGTGGCTCCTGAAGTTTCATCAAGTTGTGCCGCTACCGGTGCCAGGTGTTTTTTGTCGAGCAACTGCAGCAAGGCTGTTTGTGTGGCTTCCAAATCGTTTCCTTTTTCCAGGTGGCCAATCAGCAAAGAAGAAGCATCTTTCCCCTGCAATTGTACAAGTGCGGTAATTGACTCCTTGCGCACGAATGCCGAAGGTGATTCCAGGTTGCTTTTCACAAAATCTATTGCAAAAGGATCGCCTTTTCTGCCGAGCATACTGATAATTTCGGCTTTTACTTCCGGGTTGGTCGATTTTGCTTTTTCAACCCACTGGCGAGTAGCTGCAATTCCACCCAAATTTTCGGCCAGGTTTAGTGCTGAGTAACGGAAAGCTTTGTTGCTGTTATCCACGGCATCGAGCAATAACGGCATCGCTTCGTACCCAAAATGGTTGGTGTAAATGGCGAGTGCCTTTGAATAGTTGTGCAGTTTGTTGTCTGCTGAATTGGCTTTAAAAACGGCTTTAAGCGCTTTCTCAGAAAGCTTGAGTTCATTGTTTTCGGCCAGGCTGCAGGCATAGTTCAAAAAAGCTTCTGCTGCATGAGTCGGCTCGTAATTGAAATCAACATCTTTGGCAGCATTGAGCATCAGTTTGTACGAATCCGGGTGACCAATAGCAGCCAAAGCTTCCAGCGAAACTTTTCTTAATTCCGGGTTTTCAGTGTCGGCCAAACGGGTAATTTCGGGCAGGGCAGTTTTGCATTTCAACTGTCCAAGTGCCCGCACAAGTGTGGCCTCTGTGTTTTCATCTGCTTTGGAAAGTCCTGAAAGCAATGCCATTGCTGCTTCCTTGTTGCCAATCGATAAAAGCGCCTGTGTTGCCGGCTCAGCCAAATTTTCATCGGCAAGGTAAACCTGTAGTGCTCCAACTGACTTTTCCCCTCCCACCAGGTTGAGCTGGTTTATCAGGAAAGTAATTACCTCGTTATTTGTTTGTTGCTTTATAGCATTAAGCAGCGCATTTTCCACCAAACTGCGTTGCTTTTCCAGCCCAAATTCACTGGTGTAACGGGCCACGCTGTTTAATACAAACCGCACTGCGGTGTCGTCACCTTCGCCGGCTGGAGTGAGTTGTTGTGTGAATTTTGCGAACCCTTGGGGCCCCAGCTCAATCGCTTCCTTCATTACCCGGTCGCGGTGGGTAAAATCATCGGTGGGCATCTGCGCCAGTATGTCGGCTACTTTGGTGTCCAGTGTCCGGTTATCCTGCGCAAAGCTGCCTGCCGAGAACAGCGCAAAAATCAGGATTGCTGTATATTGAAATATTTTTTTATTCATTTTACTGTTATTTTTATTTTTTTACAAAGTCAGATTGAAACGGTAAATCATTGATTTTAATGAGCGATTTGGAAATCGCTCGACCCGTATCAGATGGACCACGGGGCACGCATCGGTTGATTAATCATTTGGTTGGCACCTTCATCGTCGATAAATTCAAGTTTATCGGGATTGAAGTTCAACGTACGTCCCAGCCTTACTGCTGTTATTCCCAGGTTCACCAGTGTTGCCGACCAGAATCCGTTGGTTTCATTCAGGGCAAATTTTTTACGGGTTTTTACCGATTCGGAGAAGACAGAAATCTGCGGTTCCGGGTCAGGCAGGGTTTTCAGGAACGACTGCAGGTTGGGAATATCAGACCTAAACCCGCGATAAATTTTACCGTTGGGGCCTTCAATGTAAGCCGCATCTTTGTCTTTGTTTTCACCGTCGAGAATAATCTGGCAGCCATCGGCGTAAGTGTATGTAATCCTTCGCCACGAGCCCACTGCATCGTAATGTTGCTGTGGTGCATCCACTTCAATTTTCACCGGAGCGGTGCCGTCTTTTCCGAGCAGGTACTGCACCGGGTCGAGGTAGTGCTGTCCCATGTCGCCGAGCCCACCGCCGTCGTAATCCCAGTATCCGCGGAATTTAGAGTGAACACGCTCCGGGTTGTACGGTTTGTAAGGGGCCGGTCCGAGCCACATATCGTAATCGAGGTTTTCCGGCACGGCCATTGGTTTCAGGTTGTGCCCGCCACTCCAGTAAAATTTCCAGTCGTAGCCGGTTACCCCGCTCACGGTAAATTTCAGCGGCCATCCGATAATTCCACTGTCAATCACTTTTTTCAGCGGTTTTACATCGGTTCCCAGTCCGTAGAAAGTGTCTTTAAACCGGAACCAGGTATTCAGGCGGAACATTCGGCCGTGTGCATTTACGGCTTCCATTACTTTTTTGCCTTCGCCAATGGTGCGGGTCATGGGTTTTTCGCACCAAATATCCTTGCCGGCTTTGGCTGCTTCCACCGACATGATTCCGTGCCAGTGCGGCGGAGTGGCAATGTGTACAATGTCCACTTCGGGCAGGTTCACCAGTTCCCTGAAATCGTGAATTTTTTTCACGTCGTAACCAATCTGGTTTTGTGCCAGTTCCAGGTGCTTTGTGTCCACATCGCAAATAGCCACCACGCGGGTGCCTTCGTAGGGAATATGGCCGCGGCCCATTCCGCCCACACCAATAATACCTTTTGTAAGTTGATCAGACGGAGGAATAAATCCGTTTCCTCCCAATACATGGCGCGGAACAACAGTTAATCCGGCTCCGGCTACCAATGCGCTTTTCAGAAATCTTCTTCTGGATGATTTTTTATCGAAACTCATTGTATTGATTTTATAAGTATTTTAAATTGAATT
>NZ_FQZE01000068.1 GCF_900141875.1 Tangfeifania diversioriginum
AGACAATGGAATTATTAGTGAATTTTCAACCTGCTAATAACGGAGTTGAACAATGCCTATTAAAAATAAATCGTTAGTTTTTCAGCAAACCCTAAGGTATTAGTGAAAAACATCATTTCACACAGTTTGTTTACCCGGTACCGGGCAGTTCCGTAAAACCCCATCCACCTGGATTGTTTTTTTAACAAAAGATCGGTACCTTTAAACGCTGAACTAAACCAATAACAATGAATACGCATTGGGAAATAACACAAACAAAAAGAAATCAATCCAAAAATTATTTTAGTACAAAAGTTGGGTTTTACACCCAAATCGGGAAGAAAACCCAACCTGACAATAGAGATATACCCCAACTTGTTGGGTTACACATACGTTGTGCGTCATAATGGAAATAAAAACAAAACTGCATAAAATGAAAATTACTAAACTTTTGATTTCAATAATTATCATGTTGTATGGAACGTTTGCTTATTCACAGGAAACGAATTTGTATGATGCAAAAGGAAAATTAAAAATTAATAATAATTACAAAATTGATAAAGATATTTTAAAGTACGTTGGAAATATAGAAAACGAGGCTTTGCAGAGTGTTTACGAAGCAATTGAATATCCGAATCCAGCTTATGAAAATGGGATAGAAGGACAAGTAATAGCCAAAATAGTCGTTTCACGAGGAGACCTATCAATATACTGCAAAATAGAATCTGCTTCAGACCCTTCTTTAGGAAAAGCAGTCGCAAAAGCATTTTACAAAAAATCTCTCATTATTTATAAATCATTAGAGACAGATGAGAAAATTGAGTTTTATGTTCCCTTTGAATTTAAAACAAACAAGTCATTCTTCATGGAGGAACTTAAAAAAAATAGCTTTATCAAGATTGAGAAAAATTTTATGCAAAAACCAATGAAATTAATGTGAAAAACAAATTACGAACGCACAACAAAGTACATATTGCAGGGCGGGGTTTGGTGGTACGCCAACTGCGGATTCTCGTTTCGCAGTTCCGTGTCCTTCGGACAGGAACGCGCTCCGAAATCCGCCCCGACAACATGTACCAACCGTTAGGTGCAAGCTTGAATAAAGAATGAACTATACAAGAAAATATTACGAATCATTATTAGACTTATTTTCATCTATTGTAAAAATAGAAAAGGATGATTATGAAAATCTTAATCATCATAAATCTTCATTGAAGACTCTAATTTCTAATGCTATAAAATTTGATATATTCCCTATTGAACTCAATGAATCAATTGAATCAGAACTTAAATCAAAAGCAAAAAATAATTTTGGTGCTAGACAGAGTAATCTTGGTGAGTTTCTCTATAATTTACTAGGTAAGTTATTGTACACATTTGAACTGACAGATAGGACAACCGATTATTCTACTGCTTTAGAACTATACAGAACAGAACTTCCTTTTCAAACAGTCTCTAAATGGAAAATTCTTAAAAATGAAAGCAAAGAATTTTCAACTGAATTTCTATTTTTTGACATAAATAGAAGATGGACAACTATTGATAATGAATCTGACTATAAGGACTATATAACCGAACTAACAAAAAGACATGTAAAGCTACGCTATGATTCAAAAGGAAAGAAAATTCCAAAAACTATATTAACTAAAATTCAAAACTACTTTCAACGTAAGTTTGATGAATCTGTAATATATATAGAGGAAAACTATCCGTCAATAAAAACAGAATTCATGATATACGATAGTAATATCAGGATGTACATAATTGACAGAAAAGGTGCCCCAGGTCAAACGACAAAACATACAAAGATTTACAAAGGTCTTAACCCTAAGAACAAGTGTATTATATATCCCTTCTTTCTCAATTTTGCATCAAGGTTTCATAATTTAGAAGAAATAGATTCGCTCCCTGTTGGTTCTTCCGAATCCTTGTTTGAAATTGACAACTTTGAAAAATACGACTCTGATTTTGACCCAAGACTTATTCATTTTGAGCTACTCTATTTATTCCTTAAAAATTGCAACAAAATTCAAAAAAAAGAATTCTTAAAATATTTAATAAAATGTTCATTGGCTACCCACGTTTTTGATTCGGAAAGGGCTGATGAATTAATTCTTTTTCATAATAAAAAATGTAGATTATTCATTGACAATACTCCTAATCTTAAACGAATCAAAGAAATCTTTAAGTCAAATGAATTCTCTTACATCGCATTCACAAACAGACCTGATTCTGAAACGTATAATTATCTGAAAGAATTAAATGTTAAGGATATAGTCATTGACGATATTGCAAGAAACTATATAAACATTTGGAATGGAGATATCATACATCATTATATCAAAGAAAGAATTCCCGACCTCAACATAGCTTCAAAATACCAGAATATTAGTCATGAATTAATCACAAAACTTAAAAATTGTCCGCATGGAATGGATGGGTGGTCAGAATTTGAAGATATATGTATAAAAATCTTTAAATATTTATTTTTAGACAATTTCAGAAATTACACGCAGAAAGTTCAAGCATATACTAATGACAATATTTTCAGGAGAGACCTCATTATTAACAACAATTTTAATGATACAACTAGTATTTGGGGACAGGCAAAATCAGATTTCAATTGTAATTTGATAGTAGTTGATTTTAAGAATTATTCAGAACCATTAGAACAAAATGAATTCTATTTACCATCAAAGTACTTAAATCTTAAGACAGGAAAATTTGGTTTAGTAATAACAAGAAAAGGATTAGGAAATTCAGCTAAAACATTGCAAAAAAGAATGCTCAATCTAAACGATGAACTATTGATAGCTTTGACAGAGGATGATTTAATTCAAATGATAAAGGAAAAGTCTTTAAATCAAGACCCATCATACAGGTTAGAAAATATTAAATTTAGTCTTTATGAAACAACATAAAAAAGCCAGCACCTAATAAATAGGAATATGAGCGGTCGGCACGACCCAGCGATTATTCTGTGTTGAACTACAACCCGGTTTATTTTGCAGGATTTTTTTCTATGTACTTAACGACGGTTTTAGGTTTGGTTCTTGTTGGAATTCAGGTAATTATTTATTTTTAAAATTACTCTGTAAGAACTGAAGTGAATTATACAAAAATAAGAATTTTGACTGTGATATACTTTAAATTTTTGAGGAGAATGAAAATTGAAACATTGAATTAAAATGAAATACGTTTTCAACAAAATAAATGAACACTTTGAGCGTACTTTTGAATCAGCTATCCCGCAGGGATTTAGTTCAACAATTTGTAAATTGCATTGCGGGGTTTGTGGTGTGTCGTATGCTGGATTCTCGCAACATCGTTCCGTCCTGCCGGACAGGAACGAGCTCCGAAATCCGCAACGACAACTTACAAGTGACCGTTATGCCCACTATTAAACAAAGAAGAAGACCTGCAAATATGAAAAGTAGAATACTAACTTTTGGACTTTTGATTTCATTGACAATGTCGAGTTGTATTGTTTATCATCCAATGACAACCGACATTCCGTTGATTAGTGAAAAAAACGATTTAAGAGTCGATGCAGGAATTTCAATTGTTCCTTCAGCTAATGCAACTATCTCATACGGACTAACTCATAAAATTGCAATTCAAGGATTTGGGAGTGTTGGTGCAGATGATAGGTATTATGTACAAGCGGCAACTGGACTCTATAAAAATAAAGGGAATAATAGAATTCTGGAACTTTATAGTGGTTTTGGCTATGGATACGGAAATGCATATAAAGATGCGAATCCAGGAAACTTGCTCGGTGATTATCAGCTATATTTTGGACAAGCGAATTTTGGGAAAATAGCAAGTAGTAATTCAAACTTTGAGACTGGATTTGGATTAAAAGCAGGATATCTTCATTCAAATCTAACAGATAAAAATTATTACGACTGGATTTCAGAGAGTGGACCTTTTAAAACTTATCACGATGAAAGTATTTTGTTTGAGCCAGTTGGATTTATAAGGTTTGGAGGTGATAAATTAAGAATTAATATAAAACTTGGAGGAACATTAATTTATAAATTCACAAACACAGACAGAGATTTACCATATAGTTATTTAAATCTTGGAATTGGATTAAACTACAGATTATGAATAAAATACTGGGCATAATAAATAGGACTCTGAGCGGCGCGCAGCGCCCAGCGATGAGCCCATGTTGAACCCGCCTGAATGACATAGTCGGGCAGGCTACAACCGGTCTATTTTGCAGAATTTTTTTTCTATGTACTTAACGACGGTTTTAGGGTTGGTTCTTGTTGAAATCCAGGTAATTATTTAGTTTTAAAATTACTCTGTAAGAACTAAAGTGAATTATACAAAAATAAGAATTTTGACTGTGATATACTTTAAATTTTTGAGGAGAATGAAAATTGAAACATTGAATTAAAATGAAATACGTTTTCAACAAAATAAATGAACACTTTGAGCGTACTTTTGAATCAGCTTTCCCGCAGGGATTTAGTTCAACAAATTGTAAATTGCATTGCGGGGTTCGTGCGGTGTCGTTCGCTGGATTCTCGCAACATCGTTCCGTCCTGCCGGACAGGAACGAGCTCCGAAATCCGCAACGACAACTTACAAGTGAACGTTATGCGCAAGTTAAAAACTGCCAATAAGTTAAGCACATTTAAATTTTGAGACTAATGCAAATTTATAGAAACAACATAAAATAAAAATCTAATGAAAACTTATAAAGTAATTAAATTATCAACAGCATGGTCAACCTCAAAACTGACTGAACGAGTTGAAAAATTTTTAAATGAAAAAGAAAAGGATGGCTACGAAATTATTTCGGTAGCTTTTGGAGTAAATTTATGGTGGCTACCTACTGCTTTTATCACTATCTGTAAATGACTTTAAATTAGAAAAATTAAATGTCAAGAGTATATTGCACCAAAAAACTAAAGGACTTCATTGGAAATGTTGAGGAAACATTACCTGGGGTTTGCTGAAAAACTAACGATTTATTTTTAATAGGCATTGTTCAACTCCGTTATTAGCAGGTTGAAAATTCACTAATAATTCCATTGTCTGGC
>NZ_FQZE01000062.1 GCF_900141875.1 Tangfeifania diversioriginum
TAATTAAAACAATTTCTTATGAGTATTTCTAACAAAGGCGGGGCATTAACCGCAGTGTATTGGATAGTAGTGATAGTGCTTTCCATTTTCGCAGCCGTAATCTCGTGGAACTGGGTCGATCCGGATGGTCTGTTCAGTTTCATCGGGTTTTTACTGGTTTGTGGCATTTTATGTACCATTGCAAACTTCATTGCGATGGGGCTTGTATCATTGATTGAAAGGATGCGGTAGTTGTTACCTGTTTTCAATCATTGACAATACCAGGGGGGCCAATGGCGATTTGTTAGGCCGGTGGTACCCAAAAGCCAGACTGGGGATTGACCCCAGCTGGCTTCTACCAGGGGGGACCTGCCGGCTCATTATTTTCCGGTGGTTGAAGGGAGTGGTGCTTACGATTGCTGATGTATAAAAGAATGTTGCACCGAAATTTCGTGAATGCTTGTTTTAGGCGTTTGCTGGCTATAATCTTCAGGATAAATCGTGCCGTGCTGCAAGGCTGAATTCACTGGCTTACTGAGTACATAAAATTTTGTAGTGTTAATAATTTTTATTAAATTAATGTATAGTGATGTATCTATAAAATACACGTAATGAATAATCACAATAGCAGTAATCCTGGTGACCACACCATCCATTTAAGAGTCTCTTCGAGGCTGTTTGAAGAGATAAAATCATTGGCCGTCAGAGAACAGCGTTCCGTGAGCGGAATGGTAAAATACATTGTAATAACGTTTTTAAATAATAATCACAACTGATATGAGTAACCATTACTACATATTGCCTGATGGTAATACCGCCTGCAATATGAAAGAAGCTAAACTAAGCCTCGGTATCGGAAGCGATGCATTCCGGTCGCTTGTTCGAAAGGGAATAATCTTAAAAGTAATAAACAATCAAAAGCTTCAAAGCGATGATCCTGGAACATTTACTGAAAAAGACAATGTTTAAAAGGTACGTTAAGTCCCGTGTAATACCAGAGCATATGTTGTCAGGTCAAATTACTAACATTAATTGGAAGCAAGATAATTATTTGAAGAATAATGTAAAATTATCCAGATCACTAAGCCCTTACTGCGCTGATAATATATATGCGCGGACTGAAAAATCGAAAATCGCATCCAGGGTACTTTCCTATTTATGTAAAAATAATTATTCATGCGACGATGTATTTTACGAGTTGTATTCAAAGATCAACGTAAAATCCAGACAGAAGGCTAATGAGTTTATACGAAAATATAAGAAGGAAGTCTTACTCAGACAACAGTACATTTGGACGTTAAATGAAATCTATGACCAACGCCAATCGCTAAGCAAGTTATTTAACCATTTAGAAGATATTGCGGAATATCCTGAATACTCCGAAAGTAAAAGTAATAGTCAATATGTGAAAAATGCTGTTGAATTTTTAAACGAAACCGAGAAATATAAAGATCACCAGCCGAATGGTAAATTCACCATTGCTGACTTGGCTATTGATATTAGAAATAATTATTTAAACGAATTGGACAAAAGTTTAAATAGTGAAGCTGTTTTGGCTTATTGGTTAACACAGAGATATGAGTTGCTGTCCAATACGGATCTGAAAAAAGTGGGTGACTTGCTATGTGAAGTTTATAAAATTGAATACAAGACAGATATTCAGAGATATAGAAGCAAAAAGAGGAAAGATTATGATCGGAATCGGTATATTCCCCAAAAGTCTTCATCGGCTGCTGAGAAGAAGGAGAAGGTCAGAAAATTGAAGACGAAAGGTTACACTCAGAAAAAAACAGCTGAATTACTCCGTATAAGCAGGAGTACTGTGGAACGATACTGGAAAGGATAGTTCACCACCAGTTTTTCGTAATTTTCGTTTTACATTCCTCCTTTTTTTTTATTGTGGTGCAAAAATGACGAAAAAATGAAGGTAAAAATAAGAATATGAAAGAGACAACAAATTTATTCGTAAAATGGAAGTGTGGACAGCTTGCATTCGCAAAAGTTTATCTTATAAGGGTTTACTATATTGATAGGGATGGTAATCCTGAAACCTTATTGAAGCTTGGGTTTACAAAACAGCCTCTTCAGAAACGAGTGATAAATTTTCTGGGAGAGATGAGAAGGGCAACCGGGTTTACAATAACCCAATACGAGGTCGTTTCGATTCTTTACAGTGACAAATATTCCAAAATAGAATATGCCTTACAATGCAAAACGAAACATTTTCAGTTCTATTCCGACTGTGGTTATCCTTTAAAGTTTCAAGGTTCAGGTGAAATGTTGCCGGATACTCCCGAAAATTGTGAGCTATTTACAAATGGTATTTCTTATCGCCGAGGTGAGCTGGTTATCCCTTATAATCCGAGAGAAGCTATCAAACAGAGTTATCCTGCTGACAATCTAGTTTGATATTACAGAGTCGCCAGAAGGTGAGATAATATAGAATCATCAGGTGTTAATGCAGGCACCTTCAGTTCTGGGGCTTTAGGTCATAAGTTCATTTCCGGATAATTGTGTGTGAATAGAATTCGCAGACAGTCACTAGTCCCCGTTTTCACATAAAATCCAGACGTGAAAAGGTATTGAATTTTGCACACTATTAAATGCAATATCAGTTATTATGCCTTTCCCGGCGACCCGGTCCAGTGTAATTTCCCGGATTTTTAACACACCCCGGACCAATTTCAGGGACATTTACGTCCTTTATCGCCGAAATTTCACACACCTATTTTTAAAACGATTATAGCTTCAATTTTGGAGATATATAATGCAATATCAGTTGAAAAGTTCCGATTACATGATAACATGAACAAAGGGGCAAAATGTACAGGTCTAATTTTTTGGTTATTAGGGTTTTGTGTGATTTTTGTTTCGATTTTTGTGTTTTAAGTATTATGTATTCAAAATTTTCACTATTTTCATAGTTGTTATTTCTACAATAATACCATGTGAACGATGCACAAAAGACAGGAAACTTGCACGCAAATTTAACGTATGCTTATTTATGGACAACCCTGCAAAATTATCCGAACTTCTTTCTTATAAAGAAAGATTAGAACACACCCTGAGAGGAACATCTTCAGGCACATTCACTCATGATTTTGAGAAAGGACTACTCTATTTCGACGAAATGGCTATGTCCCTGTTGGGAATTGATAAAACACATATTACTTTACAGGAGTGGGCGGAAGTTGTCCACCCGGATGACAGGGATAAAACAACTGACAAGCTGTTTAAGGCATTTAATAAACAGACAGAGCGAATTGATCTTGATTACCGCGTGAAAACTTCAAATCCCGAGGTTAGGCACATTCAGGTTAATGCTGTTGTGAAGTACAAAAACAAGAAGCCTGCGAAAAGCCATGGAATTATCATAGATATAACAGCGCAAAAGGAAAATGAAATTGAGCTATATGAGAAGAACCAGGAACTGGAGCAATTTGCACGTATCGTGAGTCATGATCTGCTTACACCTTTAAATTCAGTCATTGGGTTCGCAGACCTGTTAAAAGAAAAGTTTGCGAGCTTGCCACAGAGCCGGGAGTTTCAATACACTAATAAAATACTTGAGAGTTCGACACGGATGAAGACTCTTATTACCGAGCTTTTGGAATACAGCCATATTGATGGAATTAAGAAATTGGAGAGAATAGAATGCAATGAAATTGTAGAGGAAGTTGTTACTGATCTTGACTCAATTGTTAAAAAGACCGATTGTAAAATCAAATATGACAGCTTACCTGTAATTGAGGGGTGCAGGATTAATATTAGTCGCCTGTTTGAAAATTTAATTTCGAACTCGATAAAGTTTCGAAAACAAAATTCTACCCCTGAAATTGTAATAAAAGGACGCGAGTCAGCCAATTTCTTTGAGTTTTCAGTTGAAGATAATGGTACCGGAATTGGGGAAGATGATATTAATGAAATTTTCAAGGTTTTTAAACGAGCGGAAAACTCTGAAAAGGTTGCTGGGTATGGGATCGGCCTGGCTGCGTGTAAAAAAATTGTCAACGACCATGGTGGAGATATTTGGGTAATTTCAACCCAGGGAAAAGGAAGTACATTCTATTTTACCATCAAGAAGTAATTCTCACAATTTTCGTAAAAACTTCCATGTTCTTATCTGCCCGAAAAAGAATCTCATCTCTTCATGTTTTATTCTTTTCAGTTTTATGGATTTTTATAATGTCGATACTAATCGACAAAATTTATTTAACTTTGTCGAATCAAAACGACAAAAATGGAAGTATTATTCGAATTTCAGGAGAATATTTTACGCAATGTAAAAAATGATTTCAGACGGTATCTGCATGAACAGATAAACTGGAACCAACGAATGATTGCTATTAAAGGTCCCCGCGGAGCAGGGAAGACCACATTAATGCTACAGTATTTGAAATATGATCTGGGCGCACCTGAAACAGCATTGTATGTTACTGCAGATCATACCTGGTTTTATAGCCACACACTGCTGGACACGGCAAATGACTGGTATAAACAGGGAGGAAAAATTCTTATCGTTGATGAAGTCCACAAGTATAAAAATTGGTCGGTTGAGCTGAAAAATATCTACGATGGCTTGCCTGATCTGAAAATCATTTTTTCTGCCTCTTCGGCTTTGGATATTTACCGGGGCGAAGCAGATTTAAGCAGAAGGGTAGTAAGTTATATGCTGGCCGGTTTGTCATTTAGAGAGTATTTGCAATTTTCTTATAACATCATTTTCGATCCTGTTACGATTGACGATATTTATACCAATCACCGGAACCTTAGCAGAATAGTAAATGAAAAACTAAGACCATTGCCTGCATTCCGAAAATATACGGAAACGGGTTACCTTCCAATCTTTATTGAAGGAGAAGACACCTATGCGTTAAAACTGAATCAGATAATAAATACCATTGTAGATACTGACCTGGCCTACATTGCAGCATACAACCCGGGCACAGCCAATAAAGTAAAAAAGTTGCTGGGGGTAATTGCAGAATCAGTGCCCTTCAAACCGAATATAGCTGCCCTGTCGAGAAAACTGGATATAAGTCGCGATAGTATTTACCAGTACATTTATCAGCTAAAAGATGCCCGATTGTTAAATACATTGAGCTCCGAAGGAAAGGGTGTTTCCACACTTCAAAAACCTGACAAAGTATATCTGGAAAATACAAACCTGGCTTATGCTTTAAAGGGTAGCCCGGATATCGGAAGTATTCGTGAAACGTTTGTTTTTAACCAGCTGCTCAATGCCGGACTTGATGTTTATGCACCAAAAGCCGGTGATTTTGTGTTCGATGGCTACACCCTTGAAATTGGAGGAAAGAATAAAACCGCATCCCAGGTGAAGCATACAGATAATTACCTGGTAGTTGCAGATGATATTGAAACTGGTGCCGGAAATAAAGCTCCACTCTGGTTGTTTGGGTTTTTGTATTAGATGGATATTGATCTTCAAATATGCAGGACACCCTTGAATCTACAATCAGCATGGGGCAACCGGTAAATCAATACATGACTCTTCTGCAAGTATATTATTTCTTATTTGCAGGAAATCAATTTAGTGCAAATATATAACTGAAATTTCATACAATAGATGGGTTTCTATGAGCGATAAAGCCTTAATGGAGCATATTGGCGACTTTGTTAAGCACCATCGGGTAGAGAATCGATCAAAAATAAAAGGCAAAAGCAACCATCGCTGAAATCAGCGAGGTTGTTTCGCAATGGAAAAAAACTTGCAGACGATGTGGGTGAAGAGCTCAGGCTCCGTGATGAAATTAACACCACTTTGATACATTACAGCTAACCCATTACTTCAATTTTTTTTACCATTGAAGACGAAGCCTAAATCTTAATATCTCAACAGCCCGTTTTAGAGGTATTTTTATTTATTTTAGGCGGGCATTAAGTTTAAATTTTAGGTATGAAGGCAATCTCTTTGATTATGAAAACCTTGTTTATTGCTTTGATTGCATTAAATGTAGGTTGCAATTCAAAAACAAAACCACAACCAAGTGATGACAAGTTAACAAGTTATGTGAATCCGCTATTGGGAACTGCCACCCTTTGGGAACCTGAGGATCTGGGATATGAACGTAAAATAGAAGAACGCACATGGGGTGCTGAAGTGTTCCCCGGTTCATCAGTACCCAACGCTATGGTGCAACTAAGCCCGGTGACACAATTTCGGAGTGGAGCCGGTTATCAATACGAAGACAGTGTAATCTATGGATTTTCACACACCAGCAAGGGGCACTGGAATTTGCTGCATGTTCCCATGCTTCCCGTTACTGGAACGGTAACAGCAACCGATTATCGTTCATCTTATAGTCACGATAATGAAACAGCCCGGCCAGGGTATTATCAGGTATTTTTGAACAGATACAACATCAATGCGGAGTTAACCTCTACGCTTCGTTGTGCTTTTCATAAATATACCTTTCAAAGTGACGATGAAAAGGCATTGCTTGTGAACGTGAAACGCTCGAACCACAACGTAAGAGATTGGGACATTCAGAGGGTAGATGATTATGCATTTACAGGTATGCAGGATGGGGGTGGAAAAATTTACTACTATGCCACATCGAATTACCCGATTGACTCCATAGAATACGTGAAAGATGATGAACGAAATGAAGTGGCTGTTGTACACTTTGCCAACAGCAAGGGCAGCAAATCACTGGAGCTTAAAATTGGATTCTCTTTTGTTAGCGCAGAGAACGCCAGGATTAATTTAGAAAAGGAAATGCTTGAGAAGAGCTTTACCCAGGTACAAAGCGAAGCCGATTCCACCTGGGAGGAGTTGCTAAGCAAGATAACCGTTGAGGGTGGCACTGAACGGGAAAAGAGCTTGTTTTACTCATGCTTGTACCGCTCGTTTTTATGGCCTGCCTTGCGTAGCGATGTAAATTATGAATATACCGACGAACGTGGGCAGGTGGTAAACAATGGTTTTCATAAATATACCGACCCTTCCTTCTGGGATGATTATCGCAATAAACTGATTCTGATGGGTATGCTTTCACCGGACGTAACAATTGATGTTCTCAAATCTATCATCGACAAAGGTGAGAAAACAGGAGGCTATATGCCTACATTCTTTCACGGTGACCATGCATCTGTGTTTGTATCCGGTAGCTACCTGCGCGGAATAAAGGATTTTGATCTCAATCGTGCTTATGAGCTGTTGCTTCAAAATGCCTTTGTACCAGGCAGAGGTGGAAGACCTTACCTGGATGAATATATGGAAAGGGGCTGGATAGCAGAAAAGGATACTGTTAATGTGCCTACTTGGGACGAGTATAAGGGTGCTGTTACTAAAACAGTAGAGTATGCCTATGACGACTACGCTATAGCTTTGATTGCGAAAGAGCTTGGAGATGAAGAGAATTATGAGGTTTTAATGGAACGCTCAGATAATTATAAGAAAGTGTTTGATCCAGCTACAGGATTTTGGCGCGGCCGTATTGATGACGGCAGTTGGATTGAAGATTTCGATCCTTATTATCCCTATTATCAATATATGTATAGAGAAGCTAATGCCTGGAACGCCTTGTTCTTTGCTCCTCATGACCCGGAAGGGATGCTTGAGCTTTATCCGGATCACAAAGCTGTGGAGGATAAACTGGACTCCCTTTTCTCTGAGCCGTGGAGAGGTTATGAGGTTCACAATATGACAGGATTCATTGGTAACTACTGCCATGGTAATCAACCTGGGCATAGTATTCCATATACTTATTACTTTATTGACGAGCAGAAGAAATCCCAGATTATTCTTGACAGTATTATGAATCATTTTTATGATATGGGTGCAGAGAAACTTGCTTATGCCGGGATGGACGATGCCGGCGAAATGTCTGCATGGTATGTGTTCAATGCTATTGGGCTTTACACATATTCACCGGCTGATCCTGAATATATTGTTACCGTGCCGCTGTTTGATAAGGTGACCTTTGATTTACATGGCAAGCCCTTTACCATTACAAGAAAGGGTAGCGGTCAGAAGATTGCTGACATTGTATATGGTAACCAACCACTGAAAGGGTACTTCATCACACACGAACAGCTGCAAGAGGGAAAGGAACTCATTATAACTACGGAATAAGTAAGGTTTGCTGAAAAACAATATTAACAATTGATTGTCAATAAATTACATACAAAAAAGTCACACAATTTAGCTTCAAAGTGCAAACAAAATATTA
>NZ_FQZE01000061.1 GCF_900141875.1 Tangfeifania diversioriginum
TAATATTTTGTTTGCACTTTGAAGCTAAATTGTGTGACTTTTTTGTATGTAATTTATTGACAATCAATTGTTAATATTGTTTTTCAGCAAACCTTAAAATAAATGCCACTTTAAGGGCTTGCATGAAATTGATTTTTGATAGTGTTTTTCCGGTAACGAGGGAGTTTTCAAAAATACCAAGCGATAAACCAAGAAGAATGAAAAATATTAGTAAGCTATTGATTTCCATTATTTTTTTAATAGTTAGTTCGAAAAATGAAAAACCTGGCCATTCACATATCCATTCTTGATTCCTTCGCTTGAAATATAGAGGTCGCCCGATTTTGAGAATGTCAGCCCTTCGGGTTTATGGTACATATCCGAGGGTAGCGGAATTATTTCAACAAGTTGTTTGTTGCTGAAAATGGCGAGTAGCCGGTCGGAAGCCGACAAAACATAAATTTCGTCAGTGAGCGGGTGAACAGCGATAGCCGATGGATTGAGCACCACTTCATTACCGGGTGCAACTAACCCTGGATATTTTTCTGAAAAGAGGTTGTTGATTTGGTTGTTGTTTACAAAAAACGATATTTCGGGGCGATTTAATTCGTCTGTTGCCAACTGGTAAATCGGCCTTTCATCTGCGGCTCCGTTAACAGGTTCGTTTTTACTGGCCATCAGAAGTTGGTTTTTAGTTGGCTCGAAAAACAACCCCTCGATGTTGGTAGATTGAACCGGAACTGAAGTTGCCTCTGCTTTCCCGTTAAACTTTTTATAGTTGAATGTGAAAATAGCCCCGTCGCTCCGCAAAACATAAGCCGTTTCATTGGAGAGGGCAAGGTCTTCAAAGTCGCCTTCGTCGGTAAACCGCAGCATTTCAACAACTGTTTCTTTTTCCAAATCGTATTTGAAAAGTGCGCCCAGTTCATCCTGAACCATAAATATTTCGTTTTCTGTAATCATTTCAATCCCGGAAATTTCGCGCAATTTTTCAGGAAGATCGAAAACTTTATCGGGCAGCAGGAAATTGTAGGGCAGCTTTTTGTGTTGGAATTCCAGGGCCAGTTGTTCCGAAGTCCATTTGTCACTTCCGGCCACGTTAAGCGGCCTGAAATATTTGCCGTCGAGGGAGAAATATACATTTTGTTCAATGCCGTTTCTCAGCAGCTCAACTTTTATACTCGCGGTGTCTTTAATCTCAACAATGTGCCACTCGTCAATTTTCCAGCCCTGGTAAGCTTTGTCGAGCTTTTTCCTGATTTTTTCCAAAACTTCATCAGGTATATCAGCCCTTTTTTCGGTGTAAATAATTTCGAAGTTTTCATCCAACCCCACTTCAAATTTTTCTCCGTTGCACAGGTATTCAATCTCCGAATAGCCCTCTTTGTGTTCTACTTCAACAATTTCGGCACCCGGGCAAATTTCTTCAATTTTTGCTGCCCAGGTATTGTCCTTACTTGTGTGGGAACACCCGGCAAGCATTGCAATCAGGAACAGTGTGTAGATTGAAATTTTCATTGGATGGGGTATCAGTTTAATCATTTTCTGCGGACGAAGAAGTTGTGTCCTGCGGAATTTTAGCAGCAATTTCTACTTTTTTCTCCACTTCAATTTCGGTTCCTTCCAGTAAATCATAATCCACTTCGCCGGTAATTATCAGTTCTGTTTTTTCATCGAACGGTGAATCGGGCAGATGTTTGTCGTCAATTTCAATTTTAATTTTCCCGGTTTCGTCTTTAAACCAATACTCTTCATCCTTAATTTTCTCCACAACAAAACCTTTAATTTTTACCATTGTGTCTTTGCGGTCTAATTTAAGGGCGGTGTCTAAAACATCTTTTATTGTTTGGGTTTTTGCTTCGGAGCCAGGTCCTGTGTACTGTGCGCTGGCCACTCCGAAAATTCCTGTAAACACTGCCATTAAAAGTAATGTTTTCCATTTCTTTAAAATATCTGCTTTCTGTTTCATGTTTTCCATTTTTTTAATTTGAAAGCAAAAATAGAAAGCAATTCTGGAGAGATTTTGGAGATTTACTATTTGGAAAAATGAATGGTGATTTTATGTGTTGAGTTTTTAATATCGTATTGAATTTCAAAGTTATACAAGTCGCAAATTTCTTTTACAATAGCCAGGCCAATGCCGCTGATCCCGGTTTTTCCTTTTGAGAAACGTTGCAAAAGATGCTCGGGATTTCCTGCGTAAGGTTCTCCGCTGTTTTTTATTTCCAGCTTTTGGGGTGAAAGGTTGATTGAAATGTACCCGTTTTCAATGTTGTGTTTTACTGCATTTTTTATGAGGTTGTTGATGAGAATTTCGGCCAGTCCTTTGTCCATAAAAACAGTGCTGGGCTTTGTGTTTGCCGATAACTTAATCTGGCGAAGCGTTATGGTTTCGGCAAAAAGTTCAAGTACCTGTTTCATGAGGTCTTCAAGGTTTAGTTCAATGTTGTCGCTAAACTCGCGGTTATTGATTTTGCTGAGCAGCAGCAACGATTTTTGCACCTGTGAAAGCTGAGTAGCAGCCGAATAGATTTTGGATGCCGTTTCCGTTCTTTTCTCATCTCCGCCGGAGTTGTCCAGTAGTTTCCCGGCATTCGATTTAATCACAGCCAGGTGTGTTTGCAGTTCATGCGAAGCATTTTCATTAAACTCCTTGTTGTGCTGGTAATCTTTTTTAATTTTTTTCAACAACTCGCTAAGCGACGAATTTAAGGCATTGAACTCATCAATGTCCGAATTTGTAAATTCCGGCGGCGGTTCGCTAATTTTGAAACGCGTTATTTTGTGCAGTGTATCGTAAAACGGTGTCCATATTTTTCCGGTTACCCTGTTCACTGACAGAAAAGCGAAAAGCAGGATTAACAGTACAATTCCTGAAATAATGAGCAATGCCCCTTGCGCAATATCGTCGCGGCCAAGCATCAGGTGCTGAATAACCAGTGTAAAATCGCGGCCGTTGTGATTAATTGAAAACCAAAGTTCGCGGTAAGGCACCATTTCATTGTCGCCGGGTTCGAGCAGAAGCGTATCTTTAAAAAAAGGCTTTTCGTATTTCACATCTTCAATAATCCGGGCTACCTGGTGAAATTCGGGCAAATCATTATTTTCCTCGTGGTATTCCACAAGGCGCTCCATTTCGTAGGTCAAAAACTCGTCAATCTCCTCGTAGCTAACGTATTCAATCATTAAAAAAGAAAAAATACTTCCAATCAGGATAATGGGGAGCATCCATAACGAAGTGTAAATGTAGGTACGTTTAATCAGTCTCATGTTGTTGTTTTTTCGAGTTTGTAACCAACTCCGTACACTGCTTTTAATGGGTTGTCAACGCCGGCAGCGGTGATTTTTTTACGCAGGTTTTTAATGTGCGAATAGATGAAATCGAACGAATCGGCCAAATCCATATTATCGCCCCAAATGTGTTCGGCAATGCTTTCGCGGGTTAATACCCGGCCGGGATTCGACAAAAAGAAGAGCAGAATATCGTATTCGCTTTTTGTGAGATCCAATTGCTGGTTTCCTGCGGCAGCACTCCGGTTAACAGTATTTACTGTAATTTTGTTGTGTGTAATAATGTCGTTCCCCGAAAAGTTGCGGCGGCGGAGCAGGGCTTTTACACGTGCCACAAGTTCTGCCATGTCAAAGGGTTTGGTAATGTAATCATCGGCACCCAAATCGAGGCCTTCAATTTTGTTGTTGAGCGAATTACGCGCCGATATTACAATAATTCCGGTGGTTGAATTTTGTTGCTTCATTTTTCTGATGAGGTCGAGGCCTGTTCCATCGGGCAGGTTGATGTCAACAATTAACGCATCGTAGGTGTAAAGGAAAATTTTTTCGTGTGCTGTTTCGTAATTTGCTGCTGCCTCGCACAAAAATTTTTCACTTTCGAGGGTTTCTTTGATGGTATCCAAAAGCTTCAGGTTGTCCTCAACAATCAACAGTTTCATCGCAATTTTTAGTGCAATGTTAAAAAGAAAATCTGGATAAATTTTGGAGAACCAGCCATTCGTTTATTCAATACTTCAGTATTAATATGAATTGGTAAAATTTGAAAATCGTATCCGGGCATTGATAAATTCAGTTACTTTTGAAAAAAATAAAACCATTACCATGAAAGATTTAAAACGCTACTTCAATCTGAACGCCGAGCCTAAAGATGTGTACAACGCACTCACCAACAAAAAAATGCTGGAAATATGGACGGGCGAAGATGCCGTGATGGTGCCGGTTCCGGGCACGGAGTTTTCGCTGTGGGGCGGTAGCATTTCCGGAGTTAACCTTGAATTTGAGGAGAACAAAAAAATTGTACAGCAATGGTTTTTTGGCGAGGAGTCCGAAAATTCAATCGTGACCATTAAGCTGCATCCCGATAAAAAAGGCACCAGCGTGGAGCTGCACCACACCAATATTCCCGATGAAGCTTTTAAAAATATTTCAGAAGGCTGGGAAGAAGATTTTTTCGGATCGCTAAGGGAGCTGTTTATTTGAATTGGGGAAAGCGTTTGAAATGTTGATTTTATGCTTTAACTTAGTAAGCAAAAATTCATTTCAACAAAAAGCTTTTCAACAGAATGAAAACTCACCTGAACCTTTTGTTTTTAATTCTATTCCTCCCGGTTACTGCTTTTTCTGTAAGAATTATTTCACAATTTGAAATTGCACGTTGGTACCTTGATGCTGACCTGGTAATTGAGTGTTCCGTTCAAAAAACCGATACTATTTTTGTCAGCCATTTTGATTCATTGAAGGCAGATGGTTTTCGAATTCAGTATGACAGAGTGATTGAAAAGTATCATATTGAAATCGATTCGGTTTTAAAATCTTCAACAGATGCAGAACTTCCTGATACGGTTTTTTCGCAGGAATTCATCATTAATTATTCGGAATTCAAAATAATCGAACGGATTTTTGAGGGGTTGGATGAAAACGGAGATTCGGTTTTTTCGTTTTTGAGTGAAATTAGAGGACAACAATGCAACGACGACAGTTATTTCAGGATGGAGGATGGAAAATATGCAGTAATTTTATCGAAAACGGATTCCGGATATTTCATTGATTATTCCACTAAATCAGATGACTGGATTTTGGAATTACTTGCCGCAATTGAAGAAAAGGGCGAGTCATATTTTAACATCTTTTCGGCTGAAAATTTGCCTTATTTCCCTTTCCCCACAGAAAATGCACAATGGAATGTTTATCTCGAATACAGCATCTCGGAAGCTCCTGTCGATACGGTTTTGCTTCGCTATTTTTTAGGTGGCGACACAACGGTAAATCAAATAAACTATAAAAAATTGTGTCTGGAAAAAGGGAGTCTGGCAAAACCTGCAAGGGAACTGGCCGGATTAATTCGCGAACAGGATAAAAAAATTTATTATAAAGGAAGCGATTTTTTGGGTTTTCCGCATGAAGATGAATGGTTACTGTACGATTTTGATGTCCAGGAAGGCGATACGGTGTGGCATTCAAATTCCGGGTATGATTATACCGTGATTGGAACCATTGATTCTGTTGAAATTGACGGGCAGCTCAGAAGAAGGTACAAAGTAGATACCTGGCGTAATTACTATTTTGAAGATGAAGAATATTGGATTGAAGGGATAGGGAGCATTAAAAATGGATTATTGGGACATATTACTGATATTCCCACTTGTTGTTACCATTTTTGGGAGTTTGTTTGTTACCGCGAAAATGAAAAAGAAAAATACTTAAACCCTTCGTATGATGATTGTATTCCTTCATTTCTTTTAAGCTCGTCGGGATATAAAATTCCATTGCATGAAATTACCATTCATCCTAATCCTGTTTTTGGAAATTTTATAGTCGGGAATATACCCACAGCCGGTGATTTTGGGGTAAGCATATATAGTTCTGCCGGCCAGTTAATTAAAGCGCAAAAATTACAGCCGGGCAGCAATGCTGTTCAATTTCCCGCATTTAATGGAGTGGCGGTTGTTATTATTACTGACAGTAATGGCAACATAGTGAAAGAAGAAAAATTGGTATCGAAACGTAATATTCATTAAATTGCTACCGGAATTACCCATGCCGGCCTTTAGGGGGAGTAAGCTTTTACAATAAACCTGTTTTCATCTCAGGGGAATACAGGCATGTAAAATGGTTTCAAAAATGCAATAAGTCCGATTACAATTCCTAACATCTGAAAGTAATTCATTTTTGTTTTTGAATTTTTTTGTTGATTATTGAAAAGAAAAGTCAATTTGGCAGCACAACTACTGCTGAAAACAAAGGAACAGAACTTGCGTTAATATAAATAAAACTATATGCGAAATTATTTATTAATCATACTGTTGTTGAGTATTTTATCAGGTTGCGGCCCAAATTCCGATAAAAAAAGGCGCAATATTGATCCAACTCCGGAAACAGATGTCGAGATTCTGAGAAAGATAAAACGCGAAGGGAAGTTGAGGGCGCTGACTACCTATAGCGGAACCAGCTATTTTTTATACCGCGGCCAACCCATGGGTTTTGAATATGAATTGTTGAAACGTTTTGCTGATCACCTTGGCGTTGAACTGGAAATAGTTGTTTCGCAAAATATTGATAGTTTGCTGAACAACCTTAACAGTGGTGAAATTGACCTGGTGGCGCATGGAATAACCATTACCAGCGACCGCAAAGAGGAAGTGAATTTTACCGATTACCTCTATCTGACCCACCAGGTGCTTGTGCAGCGGAAACCCGAGAACTGGCGCCGTATGGGTTGGAGTGCCGTTGAAAAAGAACTGGTGCACGATGCCATTGAACTGATTGGCGACACGGTTTCAGTGCGCGAGAATTCTTCCTATTTCAGGCGGCTGAAAAACTTGTCGCGCGAAATTGGCGGCGAAATCCACATCGATACGCTGCCCGGGACCCTTTCTACCGACCGGATTATAAAAATGGTAGTGGATGGCGACATTAAATACACTGTTGCCGACGACAATATTGCAAGCATCAATGCTTCGTATTATCATATTCTCGACATCGATGTGCCAATTAGTTTTTCGCAACGCGTGGCATGGGCCGTGGCACCTGGTTCAAATGAGCTGCTGGATGAAATAAACAGTTGGTTGAGTGAGATGAAAGATGAAGTGGATTATTATGTCATCTACAACAAATATTTCAAAAACCGACGAAATTTCAGGCAACGGGTGCAAAGTGATTTCTACAGCCTGACCAATAACAGTATCAGCGAATATGACGAGCTGATAAAGGAATATTCCGATTCAATTGACTGGGACTGGCGACTGTTGGCTTCGCAAATTTATCAGGAATCACGGTTCGAACCGCGTGCCAGTTCATGGGCAGGAGCCGGCGGATTGATGCAAATTATGCCTGCGATGGCAGAAGATTTGGGTGTGAGCGACCGTTCCAATCCGGAACAAAATATAAAAGGAGGTACAAAATTTTTAAAACGCTTATGGGATAATTTCGAAGAGGTGGAAGATTCGGTGCAACGCATAAAATTCACACTGGCTTCCTATAACTGTGGGTACTACCATGTGCTTGACGCCCGCAAACTGGCTGAAATGAACAACCTCGATCCCAATCGCTGGGACAACAATGTGGAAGAGATGATACTGGAACTGAGTTATCCGGATAATTATAACAAACCGGAAATGAAATACGGATATGTCAGGGGAATTGAGCCTTATACTTACGTAGAACAAATTTTTGAACGCTTCGATCACTACAGGCAGTTTATTGAAAGTTGAATTTATTGAAATGACTTTTTTATTGGCACGATTTTAGTAATTTTGCATTTCTGTTCTTTGGCAAATTTGCCTTTTATAACTACCGGGGCTGACTGGTTTTGACAGCGGGTAGAAGAGGCAAGTAAGCATGCCGGGTTTTGATTGTTGACCCGTAAAAAATAACAGTCACAATTTTAATTGGCGAAAATAATTACGCTCTTGCTGCGTAACCGAATCACAGTAGGTTAACGCTTAATTCCGACGCAAGGCGTCGGAACAAGACATCGCCCGGGTGCCCTCGCTTCGAGGCTACCCGAACCGGCGGTGCAGAAAAAATCGAAGCTAACCGGAACGGAGTCCCGACGTTCTGGTGAAATTAAAGGGAATAAGGTCTCGGTTGGTGGCCCTAATCCTGCCGAAACCCGAAAATTAAGTTAGGGCTAAGCATGTAGAAAGCTTGTTGCTTCCTCGTTTGGACGCGGGTTCGACTCCCGCCAGCTCCACCTTCGCTCACCGAAGCTTTAGCGTAGGTGAGTTTCGCTCATTTCTTTACAAACTTCATTCTAAAGAATAAGCAATATTATTTAAGGTTTGCTGAAAAACAATATTAACAATTGATTGTCAATAAATTACATACAAAAAAGTCACACAATTTAGCTTCAAAGTGCAAACAAAATATTA
>NZ_FQZE01000077.1 GCF_900141875.1 Tangfeifania diversioriginum
GAATTATAATTATTATATCCCCTGGTAGTCATTCTATAACAGATTTGTGGTAAAATCCATTAAGATACTGATTATCAGGGGTTTAATCAAATATTTTAAATACTTATTTTGCTCATTTTCAAATAGTTATCCACATTTTTAACGAAGTATTGAACCAGAATGTAATTTATTAAAATGATTTTTAGGGTATTTTGCTGTTCAGTTGTAATATATTAATTAAACAGGTTTGAAAATTAAATGAGATTTTGCTTGCTTACAAAGAATACATCTTCCGAAAATGTATTCACATTTAGCTTTTTTAAAATTTTGGTTTTGTGGTTCATCAACGAACCACAAACTACAAACCACGAACCACAAACCACGAACCACGAACCACAAACCAGTCAACGGTAACAAAAAAGGTAACCCTGTCAACTTTGTGCTATATAACATGCTGAGGTATTGCATACATAGATTACTTGTTATTATTGAGATTCTGTGCTATGTGATTTTTGTCATGTTTTTTTTGTAAATATTTTGTTTTAAGTTTATTGCAGGTTAATCAAAATATTACCGGCACTAAACCATGATTTAAAATGCGATCTTTTAATGCACCCTACATAGCACCAGCAGGCACCAAACCCCTTACTATTTTATCTGCTTCAAAAAGTAATAATTCCACACCGGGTTACCCGGCAGTTTGTTGGTTGGCCAACAATTATTCATGCCTTTTTTGTACCCTTATGATACATGTCTGTAAAATTAATTTGAATGATAAACTGAAAAATAAACATTAAATAAATTTAAAACCCTGCTCCTATGAAAACTATCAAAACACAAAGCCTGCCGGTAGCGGATAATGTGCAAGAAAACGAGAACCATGAAAATAATAAAGGCCGGGGAGGGAAGTAACCGCCGGGCCAAATTAAAATAAAAAAATAACTGCCGTTTGACACCGGGGACCGGCAGCAAGAAAAATAACACCCGGAGGAACAGCGAACTCAACCAATAATGTAACTGAGGGGGCGGAGCTGTGAAAAACGAAACTATATTAAAACAAATAACCGTAAAATATGCAAACCGACGGTTTAAATAAGATAAGTGAGAATATCCTCATTTCCATTGTTTTGTCGCTTTACAACGAGGAAGCCGGGGTGTTAAACTTTTGGACGGCGCTGCAGGAAGAACTGGCAAAGTATGAAAGCATCCGCTTCGAACTCATTTGGGTGAACGATGGCAGTAAAGACCGTACCCAGTATTTAATCGACAAGAAAATTACAAAAAACAACCGCGGCAACATCACTCACTGTACCATCGAATTTTCCAAGAACTTCGGGCACGAAGCAGCAATGATTGCCGGAATAGACCACGCAAAAGGAGATGCTGTTATTTGTATGGATTCCGACGGCCAGCACCCGCCTTCGGAAATCCCAAAAATGATTGCTTCATTTCTTTCGGGCAACGATTGTGTACTAATGGAGCGCACCCACCGGGAAGATAACGGGATGTTAAAAAAATGGTTTTCTTCCCTGTTTTACCGCATCATTAATAAACTTTCAACGGTAAAATTCCGGCACAACGCCAGCGATTTTTGGTATTGTTAAAAAAGTATAGCTAATTGATTGTTTCTTTTCATCATTAATAATTTTACTGAATGAATCAGCATGTATTTTGCTTTTGTATAGCATTTT
>NZ_FQZE01000060.1 GCF_900141875.1 Tangfeifania diversioriginum
AACTTTCGAAAGTTAGCAATGAGTCTTTTATAGGCAAACCCGTAAAACGACTCTGACCACGTTCAGAGAACGTGGGTTTCTAATTTGAACTAAAAATTTTTCGATGCCAGCGGCATCACATGTTTATAGAATAAATGCCCTAAGTTGCTGTTCGACCCTGGCCAGGGTCGCATTTTAATTTATTGATTATTTTTCTATAAACATTTGAACCCTCTGGGTTCTGTTCTCTGCAAAATATTCAAACAGAATATTGAATATTACAGCCCCTTCACTCATCCAATCCTTTTTCCTTCAACCATTCCGACATCAAATCGGCAATCTCCACGTTATTTAAATCTGAAAACGGAAAGTGGGTGTTTCCTTCAATACCGATTTCAGGCAGATGTACTACGGTTACATCGCCTCCATGACTGTTTACAACCTCTGCCCACATCCGGGCCATTTCGAGCCGCACACGCCAGCCGTCCTGACCGGGATTTGGGTTGGGTTCTTCGGGAATAAAATCGCCGTAATAAATTACGATGGGCATTTTAGTCAGCTGCATAAATTCATCCATAGGAACGCCAAAAGCTTCCAGCGTGCCGCCCGAACTGGGTTTTGGGTCGGGCACTTCGCCTTCTGGAAACAAAAATCCGCTTCCCGGCTCATAAGAGACAATGCCCATTATATTCTGATTTTTGATGGCCGTAAGCCAGCCCATTCCACCCGAATGGGAGTGTGTAACCAAAACGCCTTCGCCAATTTTATCGAACAGCGCCGAAACAGCTTTTGCATTCACTTCAATATCAATTGGCCCAATATCAGGTGTCATCTGCCGGAAGTACTGATTGAGTGTCTCCGGGTCTTTGTCGAATTGTACTCCTTCAAAATAGTCGGGCCAGATACCGATTCGGAACGTACCAAACCAACCCTGCTCGTCGGGAGTTGGAGTAATGGTGCCTTCAACTGTGCTCCGTCCGGCATTTCCGCGGCGTGGCTGGTCGAGCACATAAACCGGATAGCGCCGGCGCAAAAATATGTTTTGAAATCCTTCGCGTCCGTCGGGTGTGGTTTCCCAGGTTTTGGAAAACTGCCCGAATCCGTGCCACATTATCAGCGGATATTGACGGGCGTTAATCGGTACCTGGTAAAAAACGTAGGCGTGGTCGCCATGAAATGTTTGCCCTTCCGACGTTTGATTGTATGGGTCGAAAGTACCGGGATTGGTAATCACTGTTCCGCCAACAGCAAAACTGCCCTGGTCCTGAATTATTATTGCATTGTCCGGAAGCGATACATTTTCCGGTACTGTGGAACAGGATGAAAGGATCACCCCAACCATTAATATCAGCAGAACTGGCATCCGGTTTGAATACGTTAAAAAACCTTTATAAACACGGTTTAATTTAAAGGGTTTCTGACTGTAATTATTTATTTGCATTTCCTGAAATTTTTATTCGTTTACAAATGTAAGCACATACAAGATAGGCTTTTGTATATAAATTACTGCACCTTCTACCATTTTTACTGATTTGGCTCACAGGTTGGCTTTCCCTAAATCGAAATGGTTAAATTTGTTTCGAAAAACAATAAACGAGATGGAAAAAGTATTTCGATTCGATACCGTTAATGAATACAACGCACTGAATAATCATGAAACGCTGCACCCTTTGGTAAGTGTTATCAATTTTTCAAAAGCGAATCCGAGATCGTGGGGCGGAGAGAAAAAGGTGAAACTTTACTTTGGTTTCTATACCATTTTTTTGAAAGATGTAAAATGCGGTGATCTGAAATACGGACGCAATTATTACGACTACCAGGAAGGCACACTGGTTTTTGTGGCGCCCGGTCAGGTGCTGGAACTTGAAAACGACGGGAATGTGTATCAACCAAAAGGCCATGCACTGGTTTTTCACCCCGACCTGATTCACGGAACTCCGCTTGCCGAATTGATGAACGACTACAATTTTTTCAGCTACAACACCAATGAAGCCTTGCACGTATCTGAACGCGAAAGGCAGGTTGTACTGGATTGCTTCTCGAAAATTGAGTTTGAATTGCAGCAAGGTGTTGACAAGCACAGCAAAAAACTCATCGCATCAAATATTGAGCTGTTCCTGAATTACTGCGATCGGTTTTACGACCGCCAGTTTATTACCCGCGACAATGTGAACCAGGGAATTCTTGAAAAGTTTGAAGAACAGCTAAATGGCTATTTTTCTTCGGAAAAACCACAAACGTATGGCCTTCCGTCGGTGGCTTTTTTTGCTGATGAGCTGCACTTGTCGGCCAACTATTTTGGTGATTTGATTAAGAAGGAAACCGGTAAATCGGCAAAAGAATACATTCAGGACAAAATTATTGACCTGGCCAAAACCAAAACATTCAACACCGATAAAAGTGTAAACGAGATTGCGTATGAACTGGGATTCAAATATCCGCAACATTTCACCCGCCTTTTTAAGCAGCGGGTTGGAATGACGCCAAAAGAATTCAGGCAGGTGAATTGAACCGTAAATTTTTTACAGGCAATAAAAAAAAAATTCTACATGAGTTTGAAATGAGGTTAAAAACGGACAGGATCAAAATCATTAAACATCCCTTTTCAACCCATATTCATCGCAATAATTTGACTTTATCTGTTGGCAAAACTAATTTTATGTGAAAAATCAGAAATAAAAAATCAAAAACTTTAAACCGATTAAGATGAAACCAAAAAAATTCTTTCTCCCTCTGGCAATTTTCACACTGCTTGCTTCCGGTATTTTTGCACAGGACTGGCCGCAATTTCTTGGCCCCGACCGAAACAGTAAATCACCCGAAACGGGTATTTTAAGAACCTGGCCCGAAGGAGGCCCCGAAGTTTTGTGGACCGTTGATTTGGGAATAGGCTACGGAGGCCCGGTGGTTAAAGACGGTAAAATTTACCTACTCGACCGCGAGAAGGATAAAGCCGACATTATGCGTTGTTTCGACCTGAACACCGGCGAAGAACTCTGGAAGTTTGAATACGAAGCACCCGGTTCGGTCATGTTTCCGGGCTCCCGCAGCGTACCGCTGGTTGACGGAAACCATGTTTATTCAACCGGAGTTTTTGGTGATTTGTATTGTTTCGATATCAACACGCAAAAGCCGGTTTGGAAGGTGAACATCTGAACCGATTTTGGCGGCGACCCAGGCAATGCTCCATCCGATGATTCTTCCGGCGGTGGCCGCGGAAACTTCCCAATTTGGGCCATTTCGCAATGTCCGCTCGTTTACGGCGATTTGCTGGTGGTTTTGTCGCAGGCTCCCGATGCCGGTGCAGTGGCGTACAATAAAAATTCCGGCGAAGTGGTGTGGAAAACACCCAACCTGGGGAATGAATCCTATACCAGTCCTGCAGTTGTAAAAATTGATGGCGAAGACCACCTGGTGATGGTTATATCATCTACCAACCCCATCGGACGCAGGGATTTACCGCAAACGATGGGAAAAGTTGTGGGTATTGAACCCCTCACCGGAGAAATCCTGTGGGAGTACGATAAATGGAATTGCCATATTTCGGTCGCTCCGGCGGTAGATGCCGGCAATAACAAAGTGCTTGTTGTGGGCGGGTATGAACTCGGCGCTACGATGCTTCAGGTGGAAAAACAGGCTGACGGAAGCTACCAGACAAAAGAGCTTTTTGTAACCGAAGAATTTGGCGACCAGACCAAACCGCCGCTGTTAACCGACGACTATTTTTACGCGCAATACGGCACCAACAACAGGCGCGACGGATTAACCTGCATGAGCATGGACGGCGAAATTATGTGGAAAACAAAACGCGACCCCGATTTTAACAAGGGCAGCATGATTTATGCCGACGGGTTGATTCTCGCTACCGATGGCGCCAAAAAACTCTACCTGATTGAACCAAGTCCGGAAGAATTCAAACCAATAGCATCTACTGAATTGCTTGGCGAACCCAAACAGGGAGCCGACGGAATTGCAGCCAGAGTGGGTGGTTCAACACAAAACTGGGCACCTATTGCCCTCTCGCAGGGGAAACTCCTCATTCGCGATCAAAACCGGATGATGTGTTTGAATGTGGCGGAATAGTTTTTTATATACATTCGACCTCGCTGAGGTCGGGTGTTTTGTTGTTGCGTTAATTCCTATTATTTTGTCGCATTGCCAGCTTTCCAGTCGCCGTTCAGGTTCAGTTTTTCAAAAACGCTGTCGCGGTAACTGGTGCCAATGGAAAACGATTTCTTTCCGATAAATACACTCACCGGACTGAAACTGGTGATGTGTTTCAACGAAACAATAAACGACCGGTGAATACGGATAAAATTCTGCTGCGGCAACAATTTTTCCACAGCCGAGATGGTAATCCGGCTGGTAATTTCCCTGTCGCTTGTATAAATGGTGAGGTTGTCGCCCATGCTTTCCGCATAAATGATTTCGTGCAACGGAATTTTGTGAATGATGTTTTTTTCCCGCAGATACAAACACTCATCGCTTGTTCCCTGATTGTGCAGTAAAATTTCACTGGTGGTGCTACTGGTTGTGCCATTACTGTGCAGCATAAAGAATTTTTCCACCGCCTGCATAAAACGCCCGAAAGAAATGGGTTTCAGCAAGTAATCAATCACATTTAAATCGAACGGGCCGAATTTCTGTAGCTCCAGGTAGTCCTGTTCCGAAAGAAGTTCGATGCCCATTTCGGCGGCCATGTCCACCGCGTTGTTTGCCGGTGGGTATTTTTTTCTTGACTCCTGCGCTGCCCTGTCGTAACAAACACTGCGGTGGCCTTTGGGACTTTCCGGCGAACAATCATAAAAAATAAATTCACCAAAATTTTCATCATAAGAAATAACGTCCGGTTCGCCGCCGGTTTGTTCCATCTGGTATAGCGACCACCATTTTTCGGGACTGGATTGCAACCTGGATTCCACGCTGGCCCATTCAATTCCTGGGTGGCGGTTTGAGTTCTTTTCAAACCGGGATTTTAATGTTCCAAGTAAAGCTGATTGTTCTTCGGCTGAAAGTTTTGTTTTGTTTCCTTGTGTTTTCATGCGAAAATTTCTTATCGTTTCTGTCCCATCAGAAAACTACATTTCGAAAGCAAATTTCAGTACTGCAATTTCTGGAAAACCTTCACATAATCAACAATCATGAAAACAGGAAGTTTTTCCGGTTCAACTTCGCCAACCCACGAACCGCCCAGTTGCTGGCTCAGGATAAAATAAAACGGCTGGTCGAACGGCCACTGCTTCATTTCCTCATCCAGACCTTCAACGCGTGGATAGCGGAAAGTTTCAATACCGTTTACCGTCCATATCAACACATCGGGATGCCATTCCAGTCCGTAAATATTCCATTGGGTTACATCGGCCCGTACGTTGCCTATTCCCCGTTGCGGGTTGGAAGTGTTATTCAGCACGTTTGTGTAGCGGGTATGTACGGTGTGGTGAATCACACTGTCGTAATTCAGGTGTTCCATAATGTCGATTTCGCCACTGTGGGGCCAGCCGCCGTAAACGCCTTCCTCGGGCATCATCCAGAGTGCGGGCCAGGCACCCTGTGCACACTCCTTTTTCGCGCGGATTTCAACTTTGCCGTATGTGAAGGAAAATTTTTCTTTCGATTCCACGCCGCCGGTTAAAAAAGGCCGGTCGTCATTCTCAATGCCGGGATTGTTGATTCCGGTGAGATAAAAATTGCCGTTCTTAACCGCATAAACCCGTTCGTCGGCAATCATGTGCTTTTTCCAGTCGGGCGCACGGTCGTACTGGCTCGGTTGGGTTGAAATCAACGACCACCTGGTGGTGTCAAGTTCATCGCCTTCAAACTGGTCTTCCCAAATCAATTTCCAGTCGGTTTCACCATTTTGAGCGAAAACACGATTTCCAGAGAACAAAAGCGTGGAAATTAAAAACAGAAAAGTTAATATCGATTTCATCTTTTTGAATTATTTGTTTTTGATTTGACGTTTCATCATCAGGTCGGTTTGTTTGTCGTTCCCCAGCATAAAAACGTGTTTGTCGAAAATCACAAAACCGTTCTTCCTGTAAAACCGGATGGCCTTTGCGTTGTGTTCCCAAACGCCCAGCCACACAAAATCAACCTCCTTTTGTACTGCTATATCTAATGCTTTTTGAAAAAGCAACTGCCCTACCCTTTTGCCCTGAAACGCCTTCATTACATAAATCCGTTCAATTTCAAGGGCATTTTCATCTTTTAGTTCATTTTGCGAATGTCCCGAATTAACTTGCAAATATCCGGCAATTTTTTCGTTCACCAGTGCAAAATAGAATGCTGTATTTTTTTTGCGCAACTCAGCCAGCAATTTTTCATCAGAAAATGATTTGGCGAGGTACTTCTGCATGTCTTCTTCCGAATTCATGGCCGAAAATGTTTCTGCGAAAGTTTGGGTACAAATCTGCTGTAATTTCCAAACATCAATTTCCGTCACCTTTTTTATCTGCAGATTTTCCATATTAATTCGACACAGCTTTTAGTCCGACAATTGAGATAATTAAGGTGGTAAGAAAAAACAGGCGCAAAAATGTGGTTGGCTCTTTAAAAACCACGATGCCAATCAGCGCTGTTCCAACAGCTCCGATACCGGTCCAAACGGCATAGGCAGTTCCTATTGGCAATGTTTGCGTGGCTTTTACCAAAAGCGCCATGCTTATGCTGAGGGCCACAAAAAAACCGGAATACCACCAGTACATTTCATTTCCAGAGGTTTCTTTTGCTTTTCCCAAACAGAAAGCAAACGCTACTTCAAACAACCCCGCTATAATCAATAATATCCAGTTCATATCTTGTTTTTACACTATTCGCTGGTGTAACGAATTGTTATGTTGAACGCAAAAATAGACAATATTCAGCGGGGTAAAAAAATACTGCTCACTCGTGAATCGATTCTATTTTTCCCTTTTTTACCTCAACAAAAAGTTATTTTATAGACTTTGTAAAATAAGCTTTCCCGGGTTATTTTCGAAACTATGCAATGTCACGCATTTAATTAAAACCATTTTCTTAATTTCGCCCTCAAGTCAATGTCTTGGATAATGAAATTAAAACTGCTATTATTTTTCAGCCTTGCTGTAGTTTTTAGTTCCTGCAGCGAAGCGCCTTCAAAATACATCTACAACCAGGGATTCATTTATGGAACCATGTACCATGTGGTTTACGAAAGTCCCAATGGAAAGGACTTTCAGGAAGAAATAACAAAAAAACTGAATGACTACAACCAGATTTTCTCAACCTACGAACCCACGTCCACCATTTCCAAAATCAACAATAATGAGCGGATAAAACCTGAACCGTTGTTTATGGATTGCTATAACCGATCAATGGAAATTTCGGAGATTACCAACGGTGCATTTGACATTACTGCCGGGCCAATGGTTAATGCATGGGGGTTTGGGCCGGAAGACAAGAAAAAAATGACGCAGGAAATTGTGGATAGCCTGAAAGCAATTACCGGTTACGAAAAGCTGAAAATTGAAAACAACCGAATTGAAAAGGAAAACCCGAATATGAAACTCGACATGAGTGCCATTGCCAAAGGCTTTACCTGCGATTTACTGAGTAATTATCTTGCAGAAAAAGGCTGCGAAAACTACATGGTGGAAATTGGCGGCGAAGTGGTGGCAAAAGGAAAAAACGAAAAAGGACGCGTGTGGACCATCGGCATCAGCAAGCCCGATGAAACATCTTTTTTTGCTTCAAACGATTTGCAGGCCAAAGTGCAACTGCCCGAAAACGCGCTGGCTACCTCGGGGAACTACCGCAATTTTTACGTGGAAGATGGGAAAAGGTATGCACACACCATCGATCCCAAAACCGGTTACCCGGTACAACACAGCCTGTTAAGCACAACCGTTTTAGCTAACAATTGCATGACGGCAGATGCTTTTGCCACAGCTTTTATGGTGTTGGGCCTTGAAAAAAGTATTGAAATTGCAGCGCAACATCCCGAAATTAAAGTCTATTTTATTTATGCAGGTGAAGACGGGGAAAACCAGGTTTACCTGTCGGATAACTTTAAAGAGCACCTGATAAAATAAAAAAACCGGAAATTATCCGGCTTATTTTACTTTCATTATTTTCACTTCTTTAAAATCGACCTCTTTTCTGGCATTTCTCTGTTCGATTTTATCCTGTGTCTGGTAACAATGGATGCCATGCTTTTTCAGGTATTTGTTACCCCCCACATGGGTATTCGGAAACCTGCCTCCTTTTTTCAGTAAAATTTGTGTGGCAAGGCCCAGCAAAGCAATTGATACCAGTGCAATTGCGAGCAAAATTATTTTCAAAATTTCCATATTCTTCTCCTTCTTTTGGTTTGCAAAAATACACTTTTATTCAATACTTCGTTAAATAATTAAGCGGCAATAGTGCCATAATATATAAGTTCATTGACATGGTTTCGATTTTTAGCAGAGTATGCATTCACACCG
>NZ_FQZE01000058.1 GCF_900141875.1 Tangfeifania diversioriginum
GAACCAAGCAGCATTTAAAGAAAAGCGTATTAAATTTCTTGAGAATCAACTCGCACAATTAAACAACGTTGCATGATTGTGTATAAGGTAGGTTAAAAACACGCGGCAAAGATAGAAAATATTCAAAAGTAGCAGATGAACAGGAATGTCAAGAAATCATTTGTTTTCAACAGCAGTTTTGATCATTTATTCATCGGTTAAATAATCAATGTGGATTCCCGCAGATAACGCTGATTCAATCTCTGCGATAATCAGCGAAATCAGCGGGAGATATATCAAAAAACTCGTTGGCGGAATTATTTTCCAAAGAACTGACTTCCAGACTTCGACTCCGCTCAGTCTGACTGTCACAGTGAGCGGAGTCTCCCATCGGGATCGCTGTGCGGGAACTGTAATTCAGTATATTACAATTTAATTCCGCCAACAGGTATCAAAAAATAAAATTCTAAAGTTAAAATCATTTAAATCAGGTACTCAGGTAAAAAATTTCTGGTTTCTTTGCAAAAAAATTATTCATGAAAAAAATTGTATATATTTTACTGATATTGATTGTTTCAGTTTCGTGCGGCACGCAGCGGCAACTCCGCAAAGCGTTTGTGGGAGAACCCGTTGCAAAAATGGAGGCCAATTTCGGACAGCCAACTACCGTAATTGAGCAGAAAGGTGAAAAAATATATATTTTTGAAAAGACTGAAAAACTGGAAAGCACAGAGATTGGACAGGGGCAGTTAACACTCGATCCGATTATCACTCCCAAAGTGACAAAAACCGAGCGCTATTATTTTACGGTAAAAAACGGCACCATTGTAAAAACCCGTTTCGAGGAAGAATATGAGCGATAAAGCAGTAACATTTTTCACAAAAACAGGTTTGATTTAAAGAAATTTTATAGTTTTGCAGTCGCGTTTTTTGAAAGAATTATTTGCCCAGGTGTTGAGCCTGTGAAATCCCTTCGGGGGTGGAGTTGGAAGGCACGTAAGGTTCAAGGCAAAAAGAGTTCATACAAATATGCTTAGGTGGTGATCCCGAAGCGTCGGGAGGCAGACAACATCCGGCAAACATTTTATTACGCCCAGGTGGTGGAATTGGTAGACACGCAAGGTTGAGGGCCTTGTGGCCGTTTTAGGCCGTGCAAGTTCGATTCTTGTCCTGGGCACAAACAAAAATTATTAAACCGTTGTAAATTAAATATTTGCAGCGGTTTTTTTATTTAAATCAGGCGTTATTTTAACGAAAACTTAGTTTGAAGTTGTTTGGAATCGTTCTAACTTTTCGAACCTTCAAACCTTCAAACAACTGGAAACCCTCGAACTCCCCTCACTTTTCCAATCGCAAAAACAAAGGCAAATAAAAAACAATCGCCACCATTGAAAACAGCAGCCCTCCCATAGCGCCTGCTGCAAACGCAAACCAGAACACCTCTTTTTGTCCTCCCCAAACGAACGGAATCAATCCCAAAACAGTTGACAGGATGGTGAGTGTTATTGGAATTATTTTTTGATTGAAGGCTTTCAGGTAAGTGCGTACCGTTAGCGGTTTATTTTTGCGCGAAGCGAGGTTGTTGAAATCGTTAATTATGTAGATTGCAGCATTGACGACGAGCCCGCTCAATAATATAAACGACGCAAATCCTCCCTGGTCGAAGTTAAAATCGAACAGGTAGAAAGTCAGGAATACGCCCACGTATGAAATGGGAATCAGGCTGATTACAGCCAGTGGTTTTAACAACGACTCAAACAATACTGAGGTTACGAAATAAATGATTACGATTATTAGCAACAACAACCCGTACTGTTTTTTGTCTTCGCGGTTCCAGTACCAGTACCGTTCGGGCTTTTGTGCTTTGTAGCCCAGGGGAAGAATTTCGTTTAAGGCATCGATTTCGCGTTCCTGCACCATCTGTGCGAGTGGTCCCGGACCAATAAAATTATAGTTCAGATACATCTGGTAAACCTGGTCTTTTTTATAAATCGATTTTCCGGTCAGCAATTTTTCAATATTTCCTCCCATCGAAAGTTTTTTAAGCCCCTTGCGTGTGCCCACCGGCATGTTGTAAAAATCCCATTTGTTGTATTCCTCGCTTTCTGCCGACACCAAAACAACTGGTTGTAACTCGGTTTCATTATAAAATGGCTGCAGGTTCCGCGAATAAAGCTGTGCAAACAGCGAGCCGGTGTAATCGGAATAATTCAATCCCTGGCCGGCCAGGATTTCTTTATCCACCTGTAAATTGTATTCGTACCGGGTGGCAGAATTCCACGATTGTGAACTGGTAATTTCAGTTTTTTCTACCCGCGGATTGGTTAGCAGTTTTTCTTCTAATTGTTCGGCAAAACTGTACAATTCATTGTAGTTATAGCCGGTAAGCAGAATGTGGCTGTTTTTGTAATCCATGTTCAGTGCATTCGAAAAACCCTTGCCTACTCCGTAAACCGACCAGTCCATTCCACCCATCGAAATCGCTTTCGATTCCACCTGGCTTTTGAGCATAAACGGAAACGAAGAACTTTCTGCCTCTTTGGTGAAATGCACAACGATGCTCGAGTTTTTATACCCGTAAATCCGGGTTTCAAACTGTGCCACCTCGTCAAACCGGCTGATGTATTGCTCCATCTTTCTTACCGCACCGTTGAGTTGATGAATTGTACAGCCTTCCGGCATACTCCCGCGCACATACAAGGTGGTTTGCCCGGGATCGGAATAGAAACTTCCTTCAAAAACATACTCCGTAAACAGGCGGAGCGAACCTCCCAAAACTTTTTCGAGAACCGGTTTTATATCGGCATTGAATTTTTCAGCACCCAGTGTTTTGTTGTAATATTCTGCGAATTTCCCTTCCTTTTCCATTTCATCGGGCAGCATACCAATTGGCAGACCAAATCCCAGAACGGCAAGGAGTATAAATGCCCATTTGTACCTTTTTTCAAAACTGATGAAACGATGGTAAAACCCTGTTGTTTTGATGATCCGGCGGCGCACCCTGACCGGTGTTTTTCTCGTTTTCTGTTTGTACAGTTTTTCCATCAGGGCAGGCACCAGAAAAAGTGAAACAACCAGCGAAACAGCGAGATTGATGAGCATCACCCAGGTAAAATCGATGAGCATCACTTTTTGATTCTCTTTCAAGAAGAAAACCACTGACAACGCCCCGAGTGTTGTTAACGTGGCAGCCAGCAGCGCAATAAATACCCGCAACCCTTTTTGTTTCTGAAGGTGGCTGACCATGATAATGCTGTTGTCGATGATGATTCCAAACGAAACCGTGATTCCCGCCAGCGAATAAATATGGATTTCAACTTTAAAAATGTAATAAAAAACTGCCGCAATGAGCAGGTTGGCAATCAGCGCGATAAACAGGATTCCGAGCACCCGGAACGAACGGCTGACTATTAGCACAAAAAGCAACAGGATAAGCAGCGAAAAAAGCGTGCGCAACCCGATTTTTGTCAGTTCTTCTTTTATGTAAACGGTGCTGTCGCTGGCCACCTGCACTGAATAACCAAATGGCAGTTGCGGCTGAATTTCGGCGAGCGTTTCGCGGATGTTGCCGGAAAGCTTCAGTTGGTTTTCACCGGGCGCAGAATAAATCACCAGGTTGATGGTGTTTTTGCCGTTTATTCGGTAATACGATGTGGGCGGTTTCTCCCTGAGTTTTATGGTAGCTACATCGCTGAGTGTGATAATTCGCCCGCTTTTATTGGCGATGGGCAACCTGCCCCACTTTTCAGGTTCGAAGTACTGATAGGCAGAAAGCACCGGCACGGATGAACCGGAACCGGTTTGCTGGTTTCCGAGGAACGTTTTATCGCCCATTTGGTTAATCACTGCACTGATTTCGGTTGGCGACAGCGAATAATTCTTCAGCAACTGCGGGTTGAAACGGATTTCCCACTGGTACGGAGTGGCACCGTGGAGTGCAATGTCGCCAATGCCGCTTATTTTCAGCAACTCCGGAATGACACGCTGTTCGGCTGTTTTCTGGATGTTGTGCGTAGTGGTGCTGGCATTCAGCGTTAAAACCATAAAAGAAACCTGGTCTTCGTCACGCTCCACGTTGGTTGTAATTTCGGGGTAACTCATTTCATCGGGGAGGTCGCTGCGCAACTGGCGGATAAGCGTGGACACTTCGTACCGTTTTTTATCCAGGTCGGCGTGTTTGTCGAAGTTGAGAGTGACCGTGCCGTTTCCGACCGACGAAACCGACTCGATGGATTCCACCTCGCTGATTTTCCCCAGCACACCTTCAATTTTCGAGGTCTCCTCTTCAATTACTTTAGGTGATGCATTGGGCCACGAAAACCGGACGGAAAGTTGCGGCAAATTCCGGCTGGGTTTAAAACGTACATCCAAAACCGGAATGAATGCCATCCCGATAATCATCAGCGCCAGGAAAACAACGATGACGGAGAAGGAGGAGAAAGCAGATTTGGTTTGAGAGTTCGATGGTTCGACGATTGTTTGCCGTTCGTTGTTCATGGTTCGTTGTTTGTTGCTCGTTCGATTGCCCTTTTCAGACGGGTTTATTGGTTAATTAATGCCTCATTATTTTTGTTTTATATCATGCAGTGTTTTCATCACAGCCAAATTTACAATTTTTTACTTTTTATAATGCGATTCTAACAGAGTTTTAATTGAGCCATGCATCTGGAAGCGGTAAAAGTTGTGGCTGGGTGACGAGAATCAAAAGAGTTATGTCTATTATCACCAAGTACAAAATAAAAATCCAATGAGAGTCCAATAGAATCTTTTTCTGGAATTACGAAAGGCCCATAATTATCAATGCTCCATAATAGATTCGAATCAAAAGGAAAAACTTTGCTTAAAGTATCGCAAGGAAAAATATTTAATACTATTGAATCAGTATTGATATGGCTTTCGTAGTCCAGTTTTTGTTTTAAAGTTAATGCCACAATTTGAAAATCAAATTCTTCGTTTAAATCATCAACCTATTTGTCTAAATCATTTGGACGGTACAAAACCATATTTCATTTATAATGAAGTCACAATAAGTAAAATTGTTGTAAAATTATTTATTTTCATTTTGCTCAATTATATTCAATAAATTTTCAATATCAAACCTCATAATTTGTCTAAAACCAGAACTATTGCTAGTGTGTATACTATATAAATACTCTTCAGAATTGTCTTTTATTAGAGAGCCTTTTATTGCTTTGTCTAAAGAAAAACGAACAACTGGATTACCTTCCCAATCCATTACTAACAAATATTTGTAATAGTCCGTTATTCCATATCTAGCGATATCAATTTTACTTAATCCCGAGAACGGAAAAATTATATATTTTCCAACTGAGACCAAATCTCCTGCTGTTGCGTAACTTTCTTCAATCCATTTGGCTACAAACGGTTTTCCTTTTTTATAACCAACATCTGCAATTGCTGGTGAGCCCCATTGCACACAGAAATAGTCAGAAAAAATATCAGATTCATAATTGTAATAATATAAATTAATGGAGTATTCACTAGTAAAAGCTAATTGTGTATTGTCCATATTTGAACAAAATGAACATTTGATGCCAAAAAGACTACCCATATGATCTACGCTTAACGTATCCTTAAAGTTAAAATATGGATATTCCCCAAATTTTTTAAATAAAACACCTTTCCTTGAAAAAAGACCAAATCTACCGTCAACAAACGCTCCTGTGCCAATTAACATATTCCTGAATTTGAACATTTGCATAATATTCCCATCGTTCTTTGCACTTTGTATGGGATAACATATATCTGGCTTGTTATTTAATCTCCTTACACTTTCCTGGGAAAAATAACAAAGTCTCTTTTTATAATAATCTAATATCATCAATGAATCCATTGAATTTTCAACACCACCAATTCTTAAATATTCGTGAGGTCCCTTTCCTCTTTTTAAAAACTCACCAAAATATTTTTTGGATTTTAAGTCAAAAACAGAGAAAAAATATTTATTACCTAAAAAAGCATTGTTTACTAAAAGTATATCTCCTACTAAATGTATAGAAACTGGCGTTATGAGATTGATTGAATCGTCAATATAAATCTCTGGTTTAATTCTATACTCCTTTGGAAACGCATTTATAAAATCTTCAGTAGACTTTATTTCTGATGTCCAGTCATTCTTGCTATTGCAAGCAACTAAAAAAAAATATATAATTAGGAAATAATAAAACGTTTTGAGTTTTGAGAAATGTATGAAATTTAAAAAAACCAAAATCATAATAAATTATTTAAAATAGGTTACACATTCAAACATATGTATGCACCCCATATTTGTTTATCTTTGTCACATCACCTCCCCGCCTCCCGTCGGGCAGGCTTTCCGGGATGGATGGTACACGGGGCAGTAAACTGATAATACTTTAGCGGGTAAAAGTTTGCCGCCCCTTTTTATTGTACCGGGTAAATTATTATTTGAAATATAGTGGGTAAAAAAGTGTGTCATCTCTTAGTTTGAATTTATTGGTTTTTGGTAGTTACTTTGTTTATGTTTCTGGTTTGATGTGTTTAATGCCTAATGTTATTCGTTAAAATTTAATGGTGTTTATTTAAGTTTCATCAACAATTTACAATTTATTATTTTTTTTTCAAAATGGAGAGGGTTTATTACAATAGTTTAGAATTATTCTAAAATACCGGCATTCAATTGGCTGCACACACACTAACTTTTTTAATAATAAATGGATTACGAAAACTGCACAGAAAGTTGCGGCAGGTTCCGGCTGGGTTTAAAACGTACATCCAAAACCGGAATGAATGCCATCCCGATAATCACCAGCGCCAGGAATACTACAATGACGGAGAAGGAGGAGAAGGCAGGTTTGGTTTGAGAGTTCGATAGTTCGACGATTGTTTGCCGTTCGTTGTTCATGGTTCGTTGTTTGTTGCTCGTTCGATTGCCCTTTTCAGACGGGTTTATTGGTTAATTAATGCCTCATTATTTTTGTTTTATATCATGCAGTGTTTTCATCACAGCCAAAATTACAATTTTTTACTTTTTATAATGCGATTCTAACAGAGTTTTAATTAAGCCATGCATCTGGAAGCCGTAAAAGTTGTGGCTGGGTTTGAAACGCACAATCAAAACAATTATAAATTTTATCCTGCATTAAAAATGATATTTATAAACCTCAGGTTCAAGTTCCAAATTTAATCCATAAATAATGCGTTTTTCCCAATCGATTTGAATATCTAAAACAACAGGATCGAATGTATATTTACAAATCAGTTCCCCATCGTACGCTAAATGCAATGCATATTTATAAAAATTGGATCCACTTATTTTTACTTTCTCGCCGGAATAAGGAATCATGAAACTCCTATTGTTGGGTTCAGCATCCCAATAAGAAAGACTGTTGTTCGTGGTTAGAACCAATCCGTTTTTTCCCTGACGGACAAAGTTTGGTTCTTTAAAATCAGGTCCTGAAAATTTCGTAATACACTCTCCATGATCATTAAAAATTTCAATCCATTTCCAGGCAGCGTATGAAAGGATTACTTTAGACAAATCAGGTGAAACGCAAATGTTTGTTTGATAGAGATTGGAAGCCAACGTATTATTATTCTCCATACCGGGATCGGGAAATTTATTTAGCATTTTTACCACATTTCCATCCGCATCGAGGAGGCAGTTCATGTATGCATCCGGATGTCCGATAAGGGTGGCGAAAAACCTATCATCGGAAATTTTAACAAGTTTTCTTGGATACAAAGAATCTACTTTTACAACTTTCGAATAGTTATTTGGATTTCTACCCAGAATTTTTTTCAGAGAATAAACAATCACTTTTTTCCCGTTCAAATCATGCACCACAACATCATCGGAATTCTGAATATATTGAACTAAAAACGGAAAGATCATTTCTCCAGGGCCCCTCCCCCGTCTGCAAAATTGGGTAACCTTTTCCCGGGTATTTAAATTGTAAACGTCAATTGCATCTTCTGTCCCAGAGCCTAAAAAAAATAACAATGAATCGGCCAGTTCCATTTTCCATGGGTTCATTAAAGGAAGATCAAATGTAATTTTTTCTCCTTTTAGCGACCGAGTTTTTGGGAAATCATCCAGATCAAAATTAACCTCCTTTTGGGCACAAACATTGAAGGAAAGAAAAATAAATGATATAAGTATTATTTTTTTCATCATAATTAATTTCATAAGAAAACTTAGAAACTGTTTTGATTTTTATTTTACGTTTTTAAGTGACTTATCACCTAAACGCTGACACACATCCAGTTCTAAACTAAGAATCAGAGACTTAGATGAATTAACTTAATTATCGGGATGAGCGAAGCAGAGCTCTATTTCAATTAATTAATTCCGCCAACATTAGGTAAATAAGATATTATAAAAAGGCTGAATCAAAAAGCAGATATAAATATTATCATATTTACCCTACCGTTATTCTACAGTGAATAACAAATATTTGCAATATCGTTGAATATCACTCTCTATCCAGCCTTTTTATTCATTTTTATGGCTCCATTGGTTTAATTTTCTCCCAATTGTCTGCGCCTCCGCAAATTAGAGGGCCATCATCGCCTTGTAATCCACATGATCCATTGTGAAGAGGGATACATAAATCCTGACACCTACCGGCAGTTGAATTTACCGAACTACTTAAGGTTTGCTGAAAAACAATATTAACAATTGATTGTCAATAAATTACATACAAAAAAGTCACACAATTTAGCTTCAAAGTGCAAACAAAATATTA
>NZ_FQZE01000055.1 GCF_900141875.1 Tangfeifania diversioriginum
AGACAATGGAATTATTAGTGAATTTTCAACCTGCTAATAACGGAGTTGAACAATGCCTATTAAAAATAAATCGTTAGTTTTTCAGCAAACCCTAAATTACATTAAAAAAATCTAAAGTAAACTTTTAAATGAAGTTCTCATTGTGAATTTTTAATAAATTAATCTTATGGTAAATATAAAAGTATTCAATTTGAAGTTCGACATAGTATTATTTCTAATGTTGACGATCAAATTTATCTCTTGCGCACAAGAAAATGAAGTGAATGTTGAAAAATCTGGTAATGATTATTACATTGCTGCTTACGTTTGGCCCTCGTGCCACCACGACGAGCGTTTTGGCGATATGCTGTGGCCCGAAGGAAAGGGTGAATGGGAAATCATCAAAAAAGGCAATCCGCGTTTTGAAGGCCATTACCAGCCTAAGGTTCCGCTTTGGGGTTACGAACCGGATGATGATCCGAAGGTGATGGAAAAATGGATTGACGCTGCCACAGATCACGGCGTGAATGTGTTTATTTTTGACTGGTACTGGTTCGATGAGGGACCATTTTTAGAAAGTTCGCTGAATAATGGTTTTCTGAGAGCAAAAAACAGGGACAAAATACAGTTTTACCTCATGTGGGCCAACCACGATGTGCGTCGCAACTACTGGAACGTGCATGAATTTACCGACGATTCGTCCATCATGTGGGAAGGCGCTGTGGATTGGGATAATTTTAAAATTATTGTGGACCGGGTCATTGAAAATTATTTCAGCCAGCCCAACTATTTCAAAATTGATGGGTGCCCGGTTTATTCCGTTTTCAGTATCCACAACCTGGTTAAAAGTTTTGGTAGTGTGGAAGAAACCCGAAAAGCCATCGATTACTTTAGGGAAAAAACCCAAAAGGCCGGTTTTCCTGATTTACATCTTCAGTTGATTGGCAACGGGGCGCCAGGGGAAAACCTGATTCGAAATATTGAAGCATTGGGTACCAACAGCATCACCAAATACAACTGGGGGGGGCCGCATCCGGAAGATTACATCCGGTGGGGAGTGGAATCGACGGAGCGAAGAGAACAGTGGGATGAAACGCTTTCCATTCCTTATTTCCCCAATGTTTCTATTGGCTGGGACGATTCACCACGCTTTCCGCACAAGGGAAAAGAGCATGTGGTGCATTACAATAAATCGCCCGAAAGTTTTGCCGCCTGGATGCAAAAAGCTAAAGAATATTGCGATGCACATCCTGAACAGCCAAAGCTCATCACAGTTTTTTCGTGGAACGAATGGATTGAAGGCAGTTACCTTTTACCTGACATGAAATATGGATTTAGTTATCTTGAAATCGTAAAAAAGGTAATGCTTAATGAATACAATCCTTATTTAGATTAATGTTTTCACATAATTGGGTTATAATTATTGTTTTTTGCATGCAAATAATTATTATTTTATAAAGCCATCCAATAAGAATTACTATGAAAAAAGTTATATTATTACTCATATTTTTTAGTTTTCTTTTCATTAGTCATGCTCAAAAAAATGAAACCAACGAACTGAATTTTATTGATCTGAATCAACCTGATCGTCTGCAATGGTTCAGTGACATGGGGTTCGGTATGTTCATCCATTTTAGTTTCGATAGTCAACTTGGAATTGTTATCAGCCATTCAATGGCCGGTGCTTCGAATGACTATTTAAAACGATATGTGCACGAACTTCCCAAAACGTTCAATCCTAAAGAATTCTCACCAGAGAACATTGCAATTTTGGCTAAGTTGGTTGGTATGAAATACATCGTATTTACAACAAAACATCACTCCGGCTTTTGTATGTGGGATACCCAAACCACTAAATTCAATATTATGAATACACCTTATGGAAAAGATTTACTTGCAGAATATGTAAAAGCTGTGCGTGAGGCCGGTCTCGCAGTTGGTTTTTATTATTCGCCTGAAGATTTTAACTTTCTTTATAAAAATGGGTTGCAGGTACGTCGGCAATTCACAGTCCCCCTTTCAGAGCCAGTTATGAAAAAATACATGGAGTTAGTCGAACAGCAGTGCACTGAATTAATGACTAATTATGGTAATATTGATATAATTTTTTTTGATGGTGGCGAAGGGCTTCTTCAGGAAAAATGTAAAAAAACAGTCTGGGAACTTCAACCAAACATTGTTGTAACTCGCGGTGCAATTAAAACCCCTGAACAATCGATTTTAAGGCTTTTATCGCATAAACCATGGGAATCGTGTATTACTCTCGGCACTCAGTGGGCTTTCAAACCAACAAACGAAACTTACAAAACCGGTACTCGCCTTATTGAAATTTTAATTGAAACCCTGTCTAAAGGAGGAAATTTATTATTAAATGTTGGACCAAAACCAAATGGTCAGTTACCCGAAGAGCAGGAAGCATTGCTTCGCGAAATTGCTGCTTGGAGTTTCATAAATCGCGAAGCTATAGAAAAAGTTAGTCCATGGGTTTTGCCCAATGAAGAAAACATTTGGTTTACTTGGAGACCTCAAGAAAAAACCCTTTATGCCTTTCTGACTAAAATCTCTGATTGGCCAAGAGGAGTCCGAAAAGAGTTTCTTTTAAAATCAGTTCTTGCTTCAGAAAAAACAGAAGTTAGCGTTTTGGGGCAATCAGGTGAATTGGTGGAATATCAACCCAAAGTGGATGCTACTACTTTGTTCAAACAAAAAGAAGAAGGTTTGTATGTTTCATGTGTGCGCGCGCAGCGAATCTACAACAACCACAAATGGCAAAATCCCATTGTTTTGAAAATAACTTACGCTTCTCCAGCTTTTAATTGACATTGGCATAGTGCGTAATTATAAATGTTCATTTAATTATTAGCCAGCAATTATGAAATTTTTTAAAAAATAATATTTTGCAAGTCAACTATTTCATATAAAACGAAACTACGATGAAACATTTATTTACTGCCGTTTTTGTTATTTCCGTGCTATTTACTTCCTGCAATCAGACCCCATCTTCAGAAGAAAATGAGGGATTAAAAGATGTGACCGGTTTGTATGTCGGCACGGCCGTAAATTACCGCCAGGTAACTACCCGCGATACGATACGTTCAATTATTGTGAATGATTTTAGCAGCATTACTCCCGAGAATGAAATGAAAATGTACAGCGTGCTGTCAGGTCACGGAGAATACCGATGGAATGGTGTCGATACTATGGTTGCGTTTGCCCGGCGCAATAACCTGCGGCTCTTTGGCCATTGCCTGATTTGGCATTCGGGAACACCCGGCTGGCTCACCGAAATGGAACACGACAGCACCTCGCTTTCAAATTTCATGAAAGAATACATCCACACTTATGTTTCAAAGTACAAGAATGATGTGGATGGCTGGGATGTGGTAAATGAAGCCATTACCGACAGCGCCGGGACCATGCGTGAAACGTTTTGGTACAACCTGCTTGGTGAATCGTACATCGACCAGGCCTTTCGGGCAGCACATGAGGCTGACCCCGAAGCGGTGCTCTTTATTAACGATTACAATAATGAGCGTGACACAGTTAAAATGAATGCCACCATCGATTTGATAAACCGGTTGAAAAGCAGAGGTGTGCCGGTTTCAGGAATCGGCCTGCAAATGCACACCCGTATGGATATTCCGGATGAAATAATTGCACTTAACCTGAAAAAAGCTGCCGAAACAGGTTTGCAGGTTCACCTCTCGGAAGTGGATGTAATTTTTAACCGGCACAACGACCAACCCGGCGGTGGAGAACAGATTTACCCGGAACTGACCGAAGAAATGTTGCAGAGGCAGGGCGAAAAATACCGCAAAATTGCGGAAATGTATCGCGACATTGTTCCTGAAAATCAGCAGTACGGAATCACTGTTTGGGGTTTTAATGACCGCACCTCATGGATTCCCGGTTTCTTTGGAATGAAAGACTGGCCTACGCTTTACGACGAAAATTTGCAGAAAAAACCGGCTTATTATGGTTTTAAAGAAGGATTGTCAGAATAATATTTCAGAAAAAATCAGAAATGAAACGTTTTCAATTTATAACACTTCTTTTCGTTTGCATTGCATTTTCTTCCTGCACCAATTCAGTTAAAAATCTTTTCTGGGGAGATGGGGAAGAACAATTTGAGGTGCTGCAAATTTTTGATGACGAACGTTTTCCCAACGTGGTTGTGGCTACCGATGGAACGGTTGTTGCCACCTGGGGGCGCGAAAATTTCAGGGTGCGCCGCAGCGAAGATGGCGGCAAAACCTGGGGGCCGGAAACAACAATTGCCAATCCCGGTTTTCAGGGTGGAGGAACTATCGTGGATGAAAATACAGGCGACATGCTGGTTTTTGTGGAAGAAGGTCATCCGGTGGCGCCGTTACATGTTTTCCAGAGCAAGGACCATGGAAAAACCTGGCAGGAAGAAGAAACAACAATCCTGCCCAATTCACTTGGGCACATTCCTTCCATGCACATGAACGAACATGGAATTACCTTAAAAAAGGGAGAATACGCCGGAAGGCTCATCCGGCCAACCCGTTTTTACGGTGGTGGTAACGGCCGTGAATTTTGGGACGAACATTATACCAATGCCATGTTTAGCGACGACGGCGGCAAAACTTGGCAGGCCAGCGAACCCTTTCCGGCAATGGGAACCGGCGAGGCAGCCATTGCAGAACTTTCTGACGGAACACTTTATTACAACTCCCGGCGGCACAAATCAACCGACGGGCTCAATCCGCGCTGGCGTTACATCGCCAAAAGTCACGACGGCGGCCAAACCTGGGAAGATCTCTCGGTTAGCGAAGTGTTGCCCGACGGTGCCCAGCACACCGATTACGGACTGATGGCCGGTCTGGTGCGACTGCCTATCGAAGGGCAGGATATTCTTCTATTCAGCAACATCGATGTGCCTGCCAGCCGGAAAGATGAGGATGTTCCTTTTGAATTACGGACTTCGCGGCGGTTCAATGGAACGGTTTGGGCGAGTTTCGACGGCGGCAAAACATGGCCGGTAAAACGCGTGGTGGATGAAGGCAGTTTTGCTTATTCCTCGCTAACTGCTGGCCGAAAAGGAACGTCTTCCGAAGGTTGGATTTACCTGTTTTATGAAAGTGATGGCGGTGCAAAAATGGCGCGGTTTAATCTTGCCTGGCTAACTGAAGGCCGCCACTGGAAAGAGTTCCTGCCGGAGAACTAAAACAAAAAACCCTGAAGGCAGGGAGCCTTCAAGGTTTGAATTGAATGGTTGGCTATTTCAATTTTTTGTATCTATATGTATATTCTAAAATTGGGCAAAAGGTAACCCTCGATTTTTAATTTTTTTTTCACTATCCCACCAATTTGGAAATTGATTTCTCTGTGAACCTCTTTTTTACTGCTTTTTGGTTTTATTCAATTTTTATCTGAATTTTTTTCGAAAAAGTATTCGAAGGTCAGTATCGGCCTGTTGTTTGGCGCGGCGTATTTAAGACACGTTATGGTAATTAAAAACGCCTACTTAATTACCATCAATTCTTCTACAAAACCCGCTGATTTATTGGTTGGTGCTGAAATTTTAAATTCTGTTTTTCTTAAAAGTTTAACAGGCCAGGATGAATCCAGTTTCCGCGTAACAGTCAATTTCTCTGATGCACCAAAATCCATAGAATTTAAGAGTGCAGAAAACATTCTGTTCATTTGGTCAGTAATTTGGGTAGTACTTGTGTCAGCAACCATTTTGTCGATTGTGCCAGAAACCTGATTTGAGGCACCTGCCAGTAAATCTTTATAAGCCTTAAAATCAAAACTTTTTTCTTCAACAATATTATAGTTGGTTGAATCCGCGGATTTTATCACATAAGTTTTCACCTCAGCACCGTTGAAATGTTGTAACTTGAATGGATTGGCCATGGCGTCCATTGTATAAAGGGTATCGGTAAAAGAATAATGAATTTTGTATGAATAGAGAAGTAAGTCAATTATTTGTAAGGCCTCACTTTTTGACTCAAGCGATGATGACAACTCATTTAACTGAACGGTTGCTTCGTGTAATTTCTCCGGGGTTTTATTTTTTAATATGTTCAATATTTCAGCCCGGGATTTATTCAGGTTAGCCTTATATTCTTTGCTGTTTATAATTTCGGAGGTTAACGAATCCTTTTTGATTTTAATATCAATTTCGAAGCTTTGATTACCTGAAAATTCATTCAATAAATCATTATAGTAGCTACTGCCCAAATTAATCAATTGATTTTCTGTTTTTAATTTTATGAAGTAACTACTGTCTGTAACTGAGGAAATTATAATTTTACTTTCGGTAGTTAAAGTGGTGTCTTTAACGGATTTCCCATTTTTAATTTCTTGTCCCGAAAGTTGAATTGATATTTGTTTGGTTTCACCTTCTTTCCAGTCCATTTCCCGGGCAATCTGCTGACAAAAGCCGGTGCTGGAAATAGTTAGCAATAGGATAAGGAATAAATAATTTTTTATCATTAAATTTTCAATTTACTTGTTATTCATTGAATCAGCTATTAGTAATTCTACTTTGACACTTTACACTAATATCGAAAAATCTATTCGTTTTACCCTAAACCCCAAGGGGAACCAAATAGATTTTTCTTATTTCTCCACTTGGGGCCGGGGTGAAAAATAAGAAAAATCGGTCTCTCATATAATCTGTCAAAGTAGAAGTAAAATGTTTTTTTGTATTTAAAATGCGTGGTAACGAAATAGTGGATTCGTGTGCATTGCGTGCAAAATACAACAATGCACTGAAACTTTAAATGATTGCAAGCGTAGATTTGTTCTAAATAAAAATCAGAGGAATCAGCTACTTCAAGGGCATTGGGGTTGGTGACTTGCGTTGTGCTAACTATAAACTATTAAGATAGTCATTTCGAATGTTCACCCAATATTGTTGGGTAAAATGAGGTGATGACAAAATATGAAGGATTGGTAAGATGATTGTAAATTCTTATCCTTATTTTTGTTGAAAACAGAAAAGTTGATTGTTATGAAACGAACATGAATTTTCATTTTTTCAAATTTACAAACAAGAAGAATTAAAATTCATTGAGAGTTATCCCATAGGGATTCCTTTGGAGCATCGAATACAAATGAAATAAACAATTTTAATGAGATGAATAGTGCAGAAATAAAACTCGATTTGTTCAGGAGAATTGATAATTTATCAGGTGCTGATTTAAAAAGAAATTACGATAAAATTTTGGCATTGCTAAATGCCACAACAAAATATAAATTAAACCCAAAAGAGCGAAAGGCCGTTGAAGAGGCTATTGAAGAAAGAAAAACAGGAAACAGCATGACGCATAAACAGGTTTTGGCTGAGGCAAAACAAAAATACTCCAATTTAAAATTCGAATGAGGGAAATAGTTGGAACAATATAGCCAGGCTTGATTTTTATGAGAATATTGATTATTTGTTGGAAAATTGGTCAGAAAAAGAAGCACAGAACTTCATTGATGAAGTAATTCATGTTGAATATATCTTAAGTCTGGGAATTGTTGATTTTCAAGATACTGATTTTACTGATGTAAAGCGCCTCGTAATCAGCAAACAGATTACATTGTTCTATAAAATTGTGAATGAACACAAAATTGAATTTTTACGGTTTTGGAATAATTATAAAGATGACAACAAGCTCAACTTATAGAAAGTCTTTTTACAATATATCCCTATTTTTCCTATCTTTCGCCTTCAAAACAGAACTATGCCAAAATTCCCGCATTACCTGCAACCCGATGCCATGGACTGCGGTCCGACTTGTTTACGGATCGTGGCCAAATATTTTGGGAAGCACTACAACCTGGAAACATTGCGGGAACTCACCTGGAAAACCCGTGAAGGGGTTTCGCTGCTGACCATTTCCGATGCCGCCGAAAAAATCGGGTTCCGTTCGCAGGGAGTGCGGATAACTTTCGATAAAATTACCGAAATCCCGCTGCCGGCCATCATACACTGGACGCAAAACCACTTTGTGGTTCTCTACAAAATTAAAAAACGGGGCAAGAAGCTGGAGTTTCATGTTTCTGACCCGGCGCACGGGTTGTTAAAATACAGCGAGGAAGAATTTGTAAAATTCTGGGCTTCGACTCAGCAGGAAAGCGAACCTGCCGGCATTGCCCTAATGCTTGAACCCACTTCTGATTTTTATGTGGAAGAGGGTGAAAAAGTAAAGAAAACGGGATTTGGCTATCTTTTTTCTTACCTGCGTCCCTACCGAAAACTTATTGTTCAGTTACTTCTCGGGTTCCTGGTAGGCAGTGTTATCAGTCTCATTTTCCCGTTCCTCACGCAGGCCATTGTGGATGTTGGTATTTCAACCAATAATCTCAATTTTATTGTGCTGGTGCTGGTGGCACAATTGATTTTGACCGCCAGCCAAACGGCCGTGGGGTTCATCCGGAGCTGGATTATGCTCCACACCAGTGTGCGGATAAGTATCTCGCTCATTTCCGATTTTCTGATAAAACTGATGAAACTGCCCATCCGCTTTTTCGATACCAAACTTATTGGCGACTTGCGCCAGCGGATTGAAGACAACCAGCGGATTCAAAACTTCCTTACGCGCAACCTGGTGAGCATGTCGTTCGGCATTTTCATATTTATTATTTACAGTTTTGTGATGGCCTACTACGACTGGACCATCCTGTTTATTTTTTACGCCGGAAGCACTTTGTATGTTTTATGGATTTTACTATTCCTGAAAAAACGAAAAGAAATTGATTATAAACGTTTCAACGTAGCTTCGGCCAACCAAAGCAATGTGTACCAGCTGATAACCGGGATGCAGGAAATCAAGCTGAATAATTGCGAAAAGCAGAAGCGCTGGGAGTGGGAGCGGATTCAGGCAAAACTATTCCGTGTGGGCGTAAAAGGTTTAATGCTGAATCAGAATCAGGAGGCCGGCTCAATTTTTATTAATCAGGTAAAAAATATTCTCATTTCGTTTATTGCCGCCAAATCGGTAATTGAAGGCGACATGACACTGGGTATGATGATGGCCATTATCTATATTATTGGCCAGCTCAATAGTCCCATCAATGAGTTTATCGGTTTTATCCGCGCCGGACAGGATGCTAAAATCAGTTTGGAACGCCTGGGAGAAATCCATCAACGTGACGATGAAGAGCAGGTTGAGGTCCAGAAAAATAATGAACTGCCTGAAAGAAAAGAGATAACCATAACTGATTTGTCATTTCATTACGAAGGGCCAAAATCACCGCGGGTGCTCGATAAAATTAATTTGGAAATACCCGAAAATAAAGTTACGGCCATTGTTGGTGCCAGCGGAAGCGGTAAAACCACACTCATTAAAATGATGCTGGGTTTTTATCCGCCTAACGAAGGAAAGATTGAAATTGGTGGAATTGGCTTGCAGCAGTTCAATATGGAAATGTGGCGCAGCAACTGCGGTGTGGTCATGCAGGATGGATTTATTTTTTCGGATACCATTGCCAACAACATTGCCGTGGCCGATGATTATCCCGACCGTGAAAAGTTGAAACGCGCCGTGGAAATTGCCAATATTGGCGAATATATCGAAAGCTTGCCACTGCGTTACAACACAAAAATAGGGCAGGAGGGAACCGGCCTGAGCCAGGGACAGAAACAGCGCATTTTAATTGCCCGGGCGGTTTATAAAGATCCGCGTTACCTCTTTTTTGATGAAGCGACCAATGCCCTCGATGCCAATAATGAAAAAGTCATCATGGAAAAACTTTCGGGATTTTTCGAGGGTAGAACTGTAGTTACTGTTGCCCACCGTTTAAGTACGGTGAAAAGTGCTGACAAAATTGTGGTGCTGGAGAAAGGCCGGATAGTAGAAACAGGCACCCACGAGAATCTGGTAGCAAAAAAAGGAGCGTATTACGAACTGGTGAAGAATCAGTTGGAGCTTGGAGGTTGAGAAACAGAAAGTTGATAATAGTAATGAGTAGAAGGGCTGGACGCAGATAATTATGAAGGTTATGATCAAATATCATTAAGATCAGCGTCTCAAATCAAAAAGTTATGTATGATAATTACAAATATTCGGATATTACAAAATTGATTATCAGTGCTTATTTTCAGGTTTACAACAAACTGGGGTATGGATTTCTCGAGAAGGTTTATGAAAAAGCGATGATGATTGAATTGAATAAGCTTAAGTTGAAATGTGAGAGTCAAAAAAGTATAAAGGTATTTTATGAAGGAATAGTGATAGGTGATTATTATGCAGATTTAGTTGTAAACGATTGTGTTATTGTCGAGCTTAAGGCTGTTGAAGCAATTGCACCGGAACATGAAGTTCAACTGGTTAACTATTTAAAGGCTTCGGAAATAGAAGTTGGTTTGCTTCTTAATTTTGGAAGAGAGCCTGAGTTTAAACGAAGGGTGTTTTCAAAAAACTATTCATAATTACATTCAAATAAATCTTAAAAATCAGCGTCTGAAAGAATGTCAAATAAATCAAATATCGAAATAAGGTCCGACGAGGTGCAGGAAATCCTGGGTACACCACCGCGCTGGATTGTGCGTTGGGGAATAACCATTATGCTACTTGTGGTCGCTGTTTTGCTGGCCGGTAGTTACTTTTATAAATACCCCGATTTAATTTCTTCGCGCATTACCATTCTTTCAGAAAATCCGCCGGTGCAGATTGTGGCCAAATCAGATGGAAAAATTGACCAGTTAATAGTTTCAAATAACGAAATGGTTAACCAGGGTGAAATTTTGGCGGTAATCGAGAACCCGGCCAATTATAGCGATGCCTACCGGCTATTACTTAAGCTGGATTCAATCGATTCTTATTTTGAATCACCTGAAAGTTTTCAGTTTGTCAGTTTCGACGAAAATTACAGTCTTGGTCAGTACCATTCCTATTTTTCTTCGTTTGTAAGCCAGTTGAAAAGCTACCAGACGTTTCTCACATTTAATCCGTACGACCAGCGGATACAATCTTTGCAGAAGCAGATTGCGGATTATAAAGTATATTTTAATAAATCAAGGGATCAAATCAGCGTGTTGCGTCAGGATTACGAACTGGCATTCGGACAATTTACACGCGATTCTGTGCTCTTCCGGCAGCAGTTGCTTTCCGAATCGGATTACGAGAAATCGAAAGCTGCTATGCTGAAACAAAAACTGGCCTACCAACAGGCAATGACAGACCTGGCCAATATACAAATGACAATGAATAACCTCAGGGAACAAATAAATGAACAGCAAATTTTAAAGGCCGAATCAGAGAACCAGTTACTGGCCCTTTTAAAAGAAAGGTATGATAATTTAAAAAATGAACTGATAAGTTGGGAACAGGCATTTATTTTGAAAACCCCAATTGAAGGACAAGTTACTTTCACAAATGTGTGGAGCGCCAATCAATATGTTTCCTCTGGCAATGTGGTGTTTACGGTTGTGCCAACACAGGAGCAGGATATCATTGGCAGGGCATTGGTGCCTATTGCCGGTGCCGGGAAAATTGAACCCGGACAGCGGGTTAATATTAAACTCGATAATTATCCGCACATGGAATTCGGAATAGTGGAAGGCAAAATAACCAACATTTCAAAAGTTCCGGTGAATACTGAAGCAGGGGCATTTTATACGGTTGAAATTTCGCTGGTTAATAATCTGGTAACCAACTATAACAGGGAACTTACATTCAGCCAGGAAATGCAAGGGGTAGCTGAAATTATTACAAAAGACCGCCGACTTATCGAACGGCTGGTAGAGCCTCTGGTTTCGGTTGTGAAAGAACGAATGTAAAAGGCACAAATCTCCCGCAATTATATAGAGATTCCATTTTTTGCCTTCTCCCACTTTCTTTCCTGCCCTCTGCTCTTTGCTCTGTTTCTTCTGCTCTGTCCCTTCTGCTCTTTGCCCTTTGCCCTGTCCCTTCTGCCCTCTTTCACTGTGGATTTTTTCTACATGTTTTCGGGTAATCCACATCGGCAATATTAAGCTCTAAAGGGAATATTTGTCAAGTGAAAGCCTCTGTAATTTGTTGTTTTTTAGTTTTTTATAGAATCCTTTTTGGATCCACATCCCTTTTGGCATGATTATTCCAAATTTCGTGAGTAAGAAATTATTTTTATTGTCGAATTTAAATACAATACTTCGTTAAATAATTAAGCGGCAATAGTGCCATAATATATAAGTTCATTGACATGGTTTCGATTTTTAGCAGAGTATGCATTCACACCGA
>NZ_FQZE01000054.1 GCF_900141875.1 Tangfeifania diversioriginum
TAATATTTTGTTTGCACTTTGAAGCTAAATTGTGTGACTTTTTTGTATGTAATTTATTGACAATCAATTGTTAATATTGTTTTTCAGCAAACCTTAAAGTAAGAAAGTTGGACAGCGGAAAGAAAGTTGCTACTATTTCAATAGCAACCAACGAAATTTATCGCGACGGCAAGGGTGAAAAACAATCGGAAACCACATGGCACCGGCTGGTGGCCTGGGGTAAGCAAGCCGATATTGTGGAAAGTTACCTGAAAAAAGGGTCGGAGATTGCGGTGGAGGGAAAACTTACCAACCGCTCGTACGACGACAAAAACGGCGATAAACAATACATCACCGAGGTGGTTGTCAATTCATTGCTTATGCTCGATAAAAACAAGAAATAAACGGGTTCTTCAGACATAGCAAATAATGAAACCGTACCGGGATGTCCGGTGCGGTTTTATTTTTTCGTGTGGTATCCCAGTATGTTAAACATGTCGTCCACCGTTTGCTCGGTGCGGTAAACGTAATCCACAAAATTTCCGGTTTCGTCGCGGTCGATAATCACATGCTGCGGCGATGGAATGAGGCAGTGTTTTATGCCGCCGTAACCGCTAATTGAGTCCTGGTAAGCCCCGGTATGGAAAAAGCCCAGGTAAAGCGGTTCTTTTTCGCGCGAGGAATATTTGGGCAACATAATTTGCTGGTTCAAATCTTCGGAATTGTAATAATCGGAATGGTCGCAGCTGATGCCGCCAATACTCACGCGGGTGTATTCGTTGTTCCACTTGTTAATGGGCAGCAAAATAAATTTTTCCAGAATCGACCACGCATCGGGGATGGTGTTCATCAGGCTGTTATCGATAATGTACCACAACTCGGCATCATTTTGCTGCTTTTGCTCCAGTACCGAGAAAATGGTTGCCCCGCTTTCGCCCACCGTGTATTTCCCGAATTCAGTATAAATATCGGGGTCGTCCATTTCTTCCGATTTGCACACATCTTTCACATACTGCACAATTTCTTTAATCATGTATTCATATTCGTATTCAAAACCCAGGTGGTTCCTGATGGGAAATCCTCCGCCCAGGTTAATTGAATTCAGGTTGGGGCACTCTTTTTTCAGTTCGACATAGAGTTTTACCGATTTTTGAAATTCGCCCCAGTAATAAAGTGTGTCCTTAATGCCAGAATCCACAAAAAAGTGGAGCATGGTCAGTTCAATATTCGATTTTTCCTTAATGTTGTTCCGGTAGAACTCAATTATTTCGGAGCCGCGAATTCCAAGGCGCGAAGTATAATAGGCGCTTTGTGGCTCTTCATCAATTGCTTTTCGGATGCCAATTTTTACTTTTTTCCCATTGGCGAAAGCAACAATTTTTTTCAGTTCGTTTTTATTGTCGAGTACAATGGTTGAGTCCACAAACCCCAAATCCTGCAGGCTGATTATTTTTTTGATATATTCATCTGTTTTATAGCCGTTGTGCACCAATTTCACATTTGTGTCCAGTTTTCCTTCTTTGTATAAATTCAGAATCAGATCAATATCGAACGACGAAGAAGTTTCGAGGTTGACATTGTATTGCAATGCCTTGCTGATTACATGGTGAAAGTGGCTGCACTTGGTACAGTAGCAATAATGATAGTCTCCCTGGTAATTGGAAGCTTTCATTGCACGCCGAAACAGGTTGCGGGCTTTCTTAATCTGGTCGCCAATGCGTGGCAGGTACATCAGCCGGAAAGGCGTGCCGTATTTGTTTATGAGGTACTTTAGCGAAACGCCGTAAAATGAAAGATTGCCGTCTTGCAGGTCGAATCCTTCCTGCGGAAAATAGTATGATTGTTCAATTAAATCGAGGTACGTGTTTTTCATTTCTTAAGTGCCAAATAAGTTCGCAAATATTTTACGCGGTAAAAATAAGCACCTTTTTTAAAAATACTTAATGATTGGATTTTTAATGTGTCCTTAATTCTGATTATTTTGCATTCGGGAGACTTCGGGTTTCCCAACTCATAGTGTTGGACTTTGAAAAGTCCGATTCCCGGCTAAAATGACCACTTCAGTCTGCCATACAGCGCTTTTCCCAGCTCGCCGTATTCGGTGCCTTCTTCTCCGAAAAACAGCTGGCCGGTTGCCATCAATTCAAGGTTGTTGCCAAGCGAGTAAGTGAAAGACGGCCCCAAATAAGCCGAACCATCGGAAGGATTCAGCATTCCTGAAAAACTGCCGGAAAATAACGGGGTGAAAGGGTAGGAGAGTTGCCCGAATAGATTGCAGCGGGCAGGAGATAATCGTTTGGCTGAAATATTCTGGTCGAAAAATTCGCGTGCGCCGGCTTTTCCGGTTACTCCCAAACTGTTATAAAGGACGGCAGCGTGAACGTACAGGCTGTTTTTGAACGTGTAATCACCCGAAACGGTGGCTACCAGTGCTTCTTCATTGTCGTTATTTTCTTCATGCGGAATAAACCACGAAACTTCGCCGCGGAAACCGCCCCCTTTGATGTCGCCCATCCAGCCGCCGCCAAGCACATAATCTTTGGGCATCCGTCCGCCGATAAATTGAAAATCATATCTGTATTTGGAAAAGCGGTACCTGCCGGCTACCGTCGATTCTGTTTTGTCTTCCAGGTCATTTTTCTCTATTTTGTACACCAGTTCTGCAGACGAAGTTACGCCCGTGTAATATTTGATTTTCAGGGCATCGGAACCGGGCCGTTCTTCGTAATCGAAATCAAAATAATCAAACGTGTTGAATATGTCGTTGGGGTTCCAAACCAGGTTGATTCCCCAGTTCACACGTTGCCGGCCTGCGGTAATTTGCCATTTTCCTGTGGTGAAATCCACCCAGGCGCGGTCTATCATAGAATGCAGAAACCAGCTATTGCCTGATGCCATTGTGTGAGACAAGTCGAAATAACCCGGATCAGTGTCCACAAACTTTTTGTAAAGCGGAAATTCGCGCACAAGCTGACCAGAGAATAAGCGGTTTCTGGCTTCTGCCGCAAAAGTAAGTTCGTTGGTTGCATACCACCTGAAATTAAGTCGGTTATGGATGAGGTTGGAGGAAAGATGATCGGTGTCGATTCCGGGTATTGGGTTTTCAGGTTTATAAAACATGTACAAATCTTTTACATATCCTGAAAATGATATTTTCTTGAGTTGTGCATTAGCTGTCAGGCTAAAAAACAGAAAAACAGGAAAAATGTATTTTGCAAATTTCATGGTTACTTTGTTTTGTAACTGCCGGCAAAATCCATCACGGTCATGTTGCCATATTCGGGGTGGCTGCCGGTAGCCACGCCCATCGTTTTAAAATCGGGATTCAGAAAATTTTTCCGGTGTCCACGGTTTTTAACTCCATCGTCAATCAGCAGGTAAATTACAATTTGCCTTGCATTGGTGCCACCGTAGGCAATGTTTTCCGCTATGCGGATATTCCAGTTCCCATAGCGCTCCATGCGTTCGCGCGATCTGGAACGGTCGCTTCCAATGTGGCCGGTGCGGCCCGTTTTCGACTGGTCTTTTACATGGTCGCTGGCAGCTTTCGTGAGGCCGCTGCTGGGATAGATTATAGGAAGTGGATCTTGTTTTTTCAGTACACGAACACATTCGTAAAGTGCCTGCACACCTTCGCGGGTAAGTAATGGTTTGTCGCCGGGATAATAGAGCAATTTTTGTTTGTAATTACTGGCCAGCGGGGCAATAAATTCTTCAGCGTACTTAGCCGGATTGGAACGTAATTTATTAATTTCCAGAAAAATCTCTTTCTCCAGAGGGGAAAGGAAACGTGCATTGGCTGCGGTGTTTAAAGTCGCATCGTTCCAGTCCGCATTGTTGTCATTTGCTGAAACGAGTTCGTTTACAAAAATTGTTAGAAATGCCAGAAGCATTATTCCTATTCTCTTCATAATTATTCTCTTTTTTCGTCGCTTTTTACTTTGCCGTCTTCCAGCGTAACCACCCGGCGCGCTTTGTTCACCACCCGCTGATCATGCGTTGAAAATATAAACGTAATATTTTCATTTTTATTAAGCTGTTCCATAATATCGAGCAGGTTTTCAGTCGATTTTGAATCGAGGTTGGCGGTAGGTTCATCGGCCAGCACAAATTTGGGTTTTGATGCCAAGGCTCTTGCAACGGCCACTCGCTGTTGCTGTCCTCCCGAAAGTTTCGAAGGCCGGCGATCCATCATTTCACCCAACCCGACTGCTTTCAATAATTCGGTGGAACGTGCTTCGCGGTGTGCTTTTTTAGCACCCTGCAAATGCATCACAAATTCCACATTTTCTTTAGCTGTGAACACCGGTATCAGGTTGTAGGCCTGAAACACAAATCCGATGTTGAACATTCTGAAATCAGTGAGCTTACGCGACGAAAGTGTATTGATTTCCATTCCGTCGATAATTACGGTACCTTCCGTGGCATCGTCGAGGCCACCCACCACATTCAGTAAAGTGGTTTTCCCCGAACCCGAAGGACCAACAATTGCAGTGAATTCGCCTTCTTCAATGGAAAGATCAACTCCATTCACTGCATGTACAGGAACCGAATTGTCCTCGTACGTTTTTTTCAGGTTTTTGATTTCTATAATTTTCATGACTATAATTTTTTAATGCATTAATGCAAGAATGCATGAATATGAGATTGCATTAATGTTTAGAATGAAGTCTTTTATAAGTTGTGTCTTTCGATTTTGTTGTAATTTTCAAAATTTCTGTTCCTTCGTCCAGTAGTCTTTTTAACTCTACTGGGTCGTTTGATAAATTGGAATCTTCAATGACTTCAAGCCAAAAAACAGATTCGTCGGCTTCTTCCACAACAATGCAAAGTTTGCTGAAGAATTCTGCATCCGACCTTCCCCTGCATGCCGAACGGTAATTGGCACCCACCGAAGTTGCTGCTTTCACCAATTGGTAAGTAACTACCGCTGAGGCCCTACATTTTCTCAGCGAATCGCAAAAGAGAATAACATCCACGCCAAATTTTTTTGTTCGTTTTTTTAATCCCTCTACAAATACATTTTTTTCTTCCATGGTTTTGTATTTTAATGCATTAAGGCAAAATTGCACTAATGCATGAATTATTTTTAAATCAAATTGAATAAATCATTTATTTCTTTCCATTTTATTATCATTAATATACTCTCTAATTTCTTCCTTAACGCATATACACCTTTATGCATTCTTGCATTACTGCCTTCATACATTTCCTATTCCGTCCTCGTCGCCTCCGCCGGATTCAGTTTCAGCGCTTTTCTGGCCGGCCATACAGCAGAAAGTACACCGGTTATAATTACCAGGATTCCAATGGTTATCAGTGTTTCACCACGCAATGAAGTGTATATCTGAGAGGCAAAGCCGTATTCTTCCAGTCCCTGGGCAAACATGGCAAGGTTGATGGGCCGGGTTTCGAAAAACTTTGTAACCACTGAGCCAATCAACATTCCCAAAATTCCACCGGAAACAGTAAGCAGAACCGATTCCAGGATAATCATGAAGAAAATCCGTCGTCTGTTCATTCCCACTGCCATGAGCATCCCGATTTCCTTGACGCGTTCCAGAACCGCCATCAGCATGGTATTGATGATGCCAAAACAGAGTGCCAGCAAAATTATCAGGATAAAAACATACATATACTGGTCCATGGAATCGGTAAGCAGCGACATTTCAGGGCTGATTTCCTTCCAGGTTTGCACCTCGTAATTTCCGGCCACTTTTTGGATGGATGGTTTAACAGCAGATGCCTCGTCGCCGTTTTCCAAAAGAATTGCAATTTCGTGTGCAGAGTTTTCTTCCATTCCCAGCTGCGCCTGCAAATCCTTAAATTTTACAAACAGGGTCGATTCATCGTAACTTGTGTTGGTGGTGCGGTAAATTCCGCTTACCCTGTATCCTTTGACGGACAGGTTTCCGTGGCGGTCAACCATTTGCACATTGATGCGTGTGCCCACTTTCAGTCGAAGTCGTTTGGCCAGTTTTTCGCCCACTACAACAGGCGGCATGCGGCTGTCGTGTTCCAGGTAAGCGCCATCAACTATTTTTTCCCAGATATCGGTTACCTTTTTTTCCTGTTCGGGAACCACGCCAATTAATTTGCCTCCTCCGGTTCCGTGAGCTGCCATAATAAACGGCTCGGCAATCAATCGTTGGCTTGCGGCGACAACTGAATCGAGCGCTGCAATATTTCCGAGGATTTCATCTGCATTATCAATTTTTAAGGCAATGTCGTTGTTTACCAGGAACTCCGGGGCATGAACCTGAAGGTGGGCCAGTTCGGTTTTGGTAGCCGATTCAATGCGTGCATCCACAGCTCCCTGCATAAACGCCATGGTAAATACCCCGGCAAACAAACCCAGCGCAATGGCTGCAATCATTACGAGGCTTCTCAGTTTATTGCGCCAAACGTTTCTCCATGCAATTGACCAAATCATATCTTTTTGTTTAAATTTAAAAGTTTCAAGTTCCAGGTTCCAGGTTCCAGGTTTCAGTTTCCAGGTTCAAAAGTTTCGCTCCTCGTCATCAGTCATCGGTCATTAGTTTTTTATGTAATCAAATTAAAAATGCGCTTGTAAACTGTAACTGTTTACTGTAAACTGCGACTCTAAACTTTTTTCATGCCCGCAATGCGGATGTTATTTTCAGCCGGTAAATGTTGTACACCGGGAAAATGGCAATAAACAGGCTGATAAAAAATATCAGGATCATCTGGTTGTAGAACAGCGAAGGCTGAATGGAAAAGAACATGTAAGGTTCCATACCGTACTGAACCGTTGCTGTGGCCATTTCGCCCGTGAGCGGAATGGGATTGTGATAAAACCAGAGGCAGAACAGGTAACTTACTGCCAATCCGATGGTACAGCCAATAATTCCGATAAAAAGTGTTTCAAGCAAAACTACAATAGCCATTTTTCGCTTTTTCATACCCACGGCGTGGATGACACCAAACTCGCGGCGGCGCTCTTTTACCATCATCATAATTACGCTGAACATGCCAAAAGCAATAACCAGGTACAAAATTCCAAGCATAATAATACCGCTTGCCCGGTCGCTTTGAATCAGTTGTTCAATTTCGGGTTGCATTTCCACCCAGGTAAGCACTGTTTTTTGAGAGGATAATAAGTTTCCGATGGCATTTTTTAGGTGGTTTACCTGGTAATGGTCGCTGGTCATTACCACCAGCGAAGTGGACAAGCCATACGCTGAATAAAACTCACGGGCAGTTTCAATATCTAGCAGCACCAACCGTTTGTCAAATTCCTGGTTGGGGTGTTCCATAATTCCTTTCACCGGGAAAAGTCCGTTTGCGCTAATTCCGTGGTATCCCTGTCCAATTATTACCAGTGTGTCGCCCACCGAAAGATTCAGAAAATCTGCCAGTCCTTTTCCAAGCACCACACTTTTGTCGCCCGGTTGAAGGAATTCGCCGGTTTTTATTTTTTTTGAAATCGCCGTAATACGGTTTTCCGCTTCGGGTTCAATGCCCAGTACCATGCCCGGTTTGCTGTGCTGGTGATTGGCTGCCAGGGCAAAAGATTCCAGCCGGTGCGAAACCAGTGTGACATCTTTAAGATTTTCAATTTGGTGTATCAATTCAGGCGAAACTTCCATGCTGTTTTCCAGTGTGCGTTCTTCCCAGTAAGCCGTATCCTGGACCTGCAGGTAGCCCGAGTAGAATTTCACCACGTTTTCAATCATACTGTCGTATGAACCTTCCTGCATGGAACGCATCCATGAAGCTAGTAACACACTGAAAATGATGGATGAAATGGCAATTAGTGTCCTTCGCCGGTTTCTCCAGAGGTTTCGCCATGCCAGTTTGATATTTGTTTTCATCTTATTCTCCTCATGTTTTGTTGCGAAAAGAACGATTCATCCAAATCCACATCAAATTCAATCTCGTCAAAGATCAAAACGGTTTTGTGACCTTCCTTGTCTGCCGGAATCATTTCCATCCGGGTGGGCATTTCGCGGTTGTCCATTGTTTTAATTTCCGAAAGAATTTCAATGTTAACCAGATTTTCATCCTCGTCGTAATACTCACCTCTGAGCCAGTGGTATTCATCTTTGGAAACCCACATCAAAATTTTTCCCCAAACCACCGGTGCATCAATTTTTGGGATAAGCTCAATTTTATAGCATTCATATTCCCGAATGGTTTCCTCGCCAAGCAATTTGTGGTTGTAATCTTTTTCCAGCGACGATTCCCGCACCAGGTCGTCGTTGGTAAAATCGGAGCCCATCCACGATTGCATCATCATTGATGGCGGAATTTTAATCATCCGCTCAATGGTGGGTACCCAGTTCCACATTTCGTTTTTGCGCTTCAGAAAAACCTGTCCTTTTTCTTTGGCCGGGGCGGTAATGTAAATCAGTGAGTAGTCGTTGCCGAGCGACCAGGTTTTCATGGAAATTTCGCGACTCCAGTTGGGGCGTTCAATTATCATGGTGGTTTGTCCGCGGCTCGATTCGCCCCTGAATTTTTCATCGGCTTTTCTGATAATCTCTGAAACATCCTGAGCAACGGAGCTGATTGAAAATAAACTTGCAGCGATTAATGTCAAAAGTGGTTTCATGGTACATTATTTAGTGGTTATCAACCTGAAACAGGCTTCTGTTACTTTATCTTCCAGTTGTTTGAGCGGGAAAAATTCGGGTGCGGAAATTACCACCAGCAGCGAGCCTTTTACCAGTGAACTGATGACCATGAGATCGCCTTCCGGATCTTTGCTTCCCATGGTTTTAATAAACTGATTGAGCATTTGCATAATGATTTGGGAACGGTCGCCGTATTTTTCCATCATCGATTCTGCAATGTCAGACTGCATAATTATTGCTGAATAAAGCTTCCAGAATTTTCGGTTTTTGCCGATGGCCTTAAAGCTGTTCCGGATAAAATGCTCGAACTCCTCGCGGGTTAAAATTCCGTCGTGGTTTAGATCGAAATTGGAGTAAATGGAATCGAATCCGGTTTTTATGATTTCATCCAGAATATCCTGTTTGCTTTCGAAATAGTTGTAGGCGAGTCCCTTTGAAACACCGGCTTTTTGGGCAACCTTACTCATGGACGTGGAATGAAACCCATTTTCGGCAAACAGTTCAAGCGCCGAATCCAATATTAGTTGCTTTTTCTGTTTTCTTATTTCTTTATATTGTTTCTGACTTCGAGGCATTGTTTTTTATTTGTTTATGACTGAACGGTTGGTCAAAGTTAAAACTGTTTTCTGAAAACTAAATAATAAATACTGTTAATTAATTGTTAATTATGAATGACCGGTCAGTCATTATTGAAATATATACAAAAGCAGGTTTTATCAGAAAAAAGGGCAGGAATAAAAAATAAACCTGCCCGGCAAAAAAACACTAATTTATTTATTCTGATTTTACATCAGTTGCCTGAATGTAAACCTGGTTGTCATCGAACAATTCAACCAGAAACCAGCTGTTTACCTTGTTTATGACCGATAATTCAATATCACCTGGAATTTGTGCAACTACAGTTGAATTTGTTTTGGCCTCTTCATAAACCGGAATGCGATCGCTGCGTTTTCCCTTTGTAATTCTACTTTGACAGATTACATGAGAAACCGATTTTTCTTATTTTTTACCCCGGCCCCAAGTGGCGAAATAAGAAAAATCTATTTGGTTCCCCTTGGGGTTTAGGGTAAAACGAATAGATTTTTCGATGTTAGCATAAAGTGTCAAAGTAGAAGTAATAACTTTTGCTGCCAAAACGGTGCTGCTGCCATCCGCAAATTCATATTTTCTTTTAAATTTGTGTGCAAATCAATAAAATCTTATGGTACATTCAAATCGAAGAAATTTCATTAAAAATTCAGCAATTGCAACAGCAGGAATAGGCGTGGCGCCGGCAGTATTAAATGCCTGTGCTTCTCCCGCCGAGAAAGTTAATGTGGCATTAATCGGATGCCGGAGTATGGGGTTCAGTGACCTTTCCACTTTTTTAAACCAGGAAAATGTGGAGTGCGTTGCTTTGTGTGATGTGGATTCCAATATTCTGGAAAACCGGGCTGGCGATGTGGAAGAAAAAACCGGGACACGTCCTCAGCTTTTTAAAGATTTCAGGGAAGTGCTCGATAATCAGGATGTGGATGCGGTGATTATTGGCACACCCGACCACTGGCATGCGCACATGATGATAATGGCGCTGGAAGCCGGCAAACATGTTTATGTTGAAAAACCCATGGGCCACAGCATCGAAGAGTGCAATGCCATGGTTGATGCCGCTGCAAAATACCCCGATCTGGCTGTTCAGGTAGGCATGTGGCAGCGCAGTTCGAAACACTGGTTTGAGGCTTCCGAAATTGTTAAGTCGGGAGAACTGGGCGATGTTCATTTGGTAAAAGCCTGGATTTACAAAGGATATGACGAACCTTATCCGGCAATGGCAAATTCTGAAGCCCCGGATTATGTTAATTATGACATGTGGCTGGGACCGGCTCCGCAACGGCCGTTCAATCCCAACCGTTTCCATTATAACTTTCGCTGGTGGTGGGATTATGCCGGTGGTGCCATGACCGACTGGGGCGTTCACCTGCTCGATTTTGCTCTTCATGCCATGGATGCCGGAATGCCGCAATCTATTTCACCCGGAGGTGGCATTTTTTATCACGAAGAAGGTGCTATCGAAACGCCCGATATTCAGCAGGCGCTTTACAATTACCCTAAACATTCCATGGTTTGGGAATGCGGGCTGAACCCTGGTATGGGACCCTACGGAAAAGGACATGGTGTTGCATTTGTGGGCCAGAAAGGAACACTTGTTGTTGACCGTGGTGGCTGGCAAACCATGCCCGACCGGAGCGATGCCAAAAAGGGACCGTTCTTTGAAGGGAAAACGCAAGAGAATTACGGCGACGGATTGAATGAGCATGTTCAGAATTTTTTGAAATGTATTCGCGAAGGCGGTACACCAAATGCTTCGGTTGAAATTGGCGCCAAAACGGCGATTGTTTCCGAAATGGGGAATATTGCTTACCGGACAGGAAAGCGAATTCACTGGGACGATGTGAATAAAAAGTTTAAAGAAGCAGAGGCTGACAAGCTCACACGGGTGAATTACAACGAAAAGTGGCCGTTGCCTCGCGTGTAGGTTATTAATTAAAGTCAAGATCGAAAAATCAATTTGCTCCCGGAAAACCGGGTGCTGCAAATTGATTTTTTTTAGCACAGTCCTTCAGAGCGGTGAAAATAATAGATTATCGACTAAATAAATTTTGAAAAATATTATATAATCTATTATCTTACAATGTTTTTCAAAAATTCTTGTAATCTAACTTAAATTTGCAACAGTAGAATCAGTTATGAACCAATAAAACAATTGCAATGAAACCGGACAGAAGAACATTTATCAGAAACTCTGCTATAGCCACTGCCGCTTTAGGCGCTTTTCCAACCATTTTGCGGGCCGGATTTTCGGCCAACGAAAAAGTTGTTGTAGGCCTGGTGGGCTGCCTTGGAATGGGGTTCAACAATCTGAAAACTTTTCTGAACCAGCCTAATGTGGAATGCGGCGCACTTTGTGATGTGGACCGCAATGTACTGGAAGAAAGGGCGGCCGAAGTGGAAAAAATTCAGGGCCAAAAGCCAATGTTGTACGACGATTACCGGAAACTGCTCGATAACAAAGATATAGATGTAGTGATTAACGCCACTCCTGATCACTGGCACGCCTTAATTTCAATTCATGCCATGGAGGCTGGCAAAGATTTATACACCGAAAAACCGCTGGCCAATTCTATTCAGGAATGTAATTTAATGGTGAAAGCTCAAAAACGTTACGGGAGTGTTGTTCAGGTGGGGCAGTGGCAACGTAGCGATCCGCACTGGAAAGCGGCGGTGGATTATTTGCACGCCGGAAAAATCGGGCGGATCCGTTCGGTGCGTTCATGGTCGTATGTGGGTTGGAAGAATTCCATCCCGGTTGTGCCGGATTCCGAAGTCCCTGAAGGAGTGGATTACGATTTCTGGCTGGGGCCGGCCCCCAAACGACCGTTCAACAAAAACAGATTTCATTTTACCTTTCGCTGGTACTGGGATTATGCAGGTGGTCTGATGGCCGACTGGGGCGTTCACCTGCTCGACTATGCGTTGTTTGGAATGAATCAGTATGTGCCTAAATCAGTAATGAGTACCGGTGGAAAATATGCGTTTCCCAATGATGCCATGGAAACACCCGATACGATGATGGCGGTTTACGATTTTGGCGACTTCGGATTGCTTTGGGATCATACTATTGGAATTTACGGTGCCCAGTATGGCAAACGCGGTCATGGCGTTGCCTTTGTGGGAGAATGGGGAACTTTGGTGGTTGATCGCGATGGTTGGGAAGTGATTCCCGAAACTTCGAGCACCAGTGCCAAAGAAGATTTTGAAGGCGTTCCGCTGCAAAAAGGAACAGGAAAAGGACTGGAATTGCACGTGAAAAATTTACTCGACTGCATTAAAACCCGCGAAAAACCCAATTGTAATATTGAAATTGGTGCGCACATTGCCCGGTTTGCCCATTTGGGAAATATTTCGTACCGGCTGGGCCGCAAGGTATTCTGGAATAACGAAAAGCAGGAATTTATTAACGATGCCGAAGCCACTGAAATGGTAAAAGCCCATTACCGTGCTCCGTGGAAAGTACCAAATGTTTAAATATTTTTGTTTTCAAGTCATCGGATGACATTACTGAAAAATCGGATTGGCAAATAAACAGGTCAGTCATCCGATGACTAAAAAAGAACATTTTTTAAGCTGAATTTTTATTCTGTTTCTGATTTACCGATTCCAAAATTTATAAATTTGCAGACGTAAAAGCGGGAGTAGCTCAGTGGTAGAGCATCAGCTTCCCAAGCTGAGGGTCGCGGGTTCAATCCCCGTTTCCCGCTCTGAAAGCCGGATTTTCCGGCTTTTTTTTTGAAAGCTCAGTGGTAGTCCCGAGCACTCGGTGTCCCAAGCTGAGGGTCGCGGGTTCTGCCGTAGGCATCACTACGTGGGATCCCCGTTTCCCGCTCTGAAAGCCGGTTCTGCCGGTTTTTTTATTGTAGTTGTAGCTCAGTGCCAATTCCGGATGTTCAGTGGAACAGGCTGAGGGTCGCGGGTTCTGCCGTAGGCATCATTACATGGAATCCCCGTTTCCCGCTCTGAAAATCTAACGCTTGCAAAATGAAAATTGCAGGTCTTTTTCAAATGCAATTATTTTCATGCAGGGCAGAAGGGAAAATTTAAACAAAAACCAGTTCCAAAAAATAACAAAGAATACAAATTGCAGTTGATTTGGAACACTTCAAAAAGTAGGTGGAGAGTTCTTCAACTAATGACCAATTTTCCCCTGCCGGGAGCTCTCATTTTTGCCTTGATGCAAAAACGAGACAAAAAAATCGAGGCTGATTTTCATCTTTAACCTCCATTTTCATAAAACCTAACTTCGGCCGAGTGATCTCATCATATATTCGGAGCTTCCCGGTCTTAGTAAGGTTTTATATTAAGGTTTGCTGAAAAACAATATTAACAATTGATTGTCAATAAATTACATACAAAAAAGTCACACAATTTAGCTTCAAAGTGCAAACAAAATATTA
>NZ_FQZE01000053.1 GCF_900141875.1 Tangfeifania diversioriginum
ATAATATAACAGTGTTAAAAACGGCCTCAACTGCACGGCATCTCAAACTTAATGTATTTATATAAGAGGAAAAAGCCACTTTTGGAGAGACTGAATTAATCAAGCTAAAATCATTCAAAAAGATTATCCAGCAAATTTTCATCCGCCTCATTGGCCAGTGTTACCTTTAACTCCGGGGTCACCTGCATGGCCCGTTCGATGGCAAAGCGTGCCGGTTTGTTCCGTGCCCAGCTTCGGCGGGCAATCCCGTTATTTACATCCCAGTGGAGCATGTTGGTGAGCCGGCGTTCGGCATCCGCGCTTCCGTCTATGGTAAGTCCGAAGCCGCCGTTAATCACTTCGCCCCAGCCCACACCGCCGCCATTGTGTAGCGATACCCAGGTGGCTCCCCGGAAACTGTCGCCCGCAAAATTTTGCACCGCCATGTCGGCAGTCAGTGCCGACCCGTCGTAAATATTCGATGTTTCGCGGTAAGGCGAATCGGTTCCGGAAACATCGTGGTGATCGCGGCCCAGAACAACCGGTGCCGAGATTTTTCCTTTGCGGATAGCTTCATTAAATGCTTTGGCAATGAGTGTCCGGCCGTTGCAGTCGGCATACAGGATGCGTGCCTGCGAGCCTACCACCAGTTTATTTTTTTCGGCTTCGCGAATCCAGTGCACATTGTCGTTCATTTGCTGCTGAATTTCTGCCGGTGCAGCGTCGGCCAATTCTTTCAAAACCATAGCTGCAATTTCGTCTGTCTTTTGCAAATCCTCGGCTTTCCCGGATGTGCACACCCACCGGAAAGGCCCAAAGCCGTAATCGAAAAAGAGCGGTCCCATAATATCCTGCACATACGACGGATAACGGAATTCTCCACCGGGTGCTAAAATTTCGGCACCGGCCCGGCTCGCTTCCAGTAAAAAGGCATTGCCATAATCCCAGAAATACATGCCTTTTTTGGTGAGTTGGTTGATGGCAGCTACCTGGCGTTTCAGCGATTCATGCACTTTTTTCTTGAAAAGTTCAGGATTTGTTGCCATCAACTTGTTCGATTCTTCCAGCGATAATCCTGCCGGGTAATACCCACCGGCAAACGGATTGTGCAGCGAGGTCTGGTCGGAACCCAAATCGACCCGGATATTTTTTTCGGCTAGTTTTTCCCACAAATCCACAATGTTTCCCTGGTAGCCCATCGATACGGCTTCTTTGTTTTTCTGTGCCTGCTGAATTCGCTGAATCAGTTCATTTAAATCAGAATAAACTTCATCCACCCAACCTTGTTGGTGGCGTTTTTTCAGTGCCTGCGGATTGATTTCGGCTACTACGGCCACCAGCCCGGCAATCACGGCCGCCTTGGTTTGTGCGCCCGACATGCCGCCCATTCCACTCGACACAAACAGTTGACCTGCGATTCCACCTTGTGAGTGGAGCCGCGCGGCATTCAGCAATGTAATAGTGGTGCCGTGCACAATTCCCTGCGGCCCGATGTACATGTACGAACCGGCTGTCATTTGCCCGTATTGCGTTACACCCAGCGCGTTGAATTTTTCGTACTCATCGCGCGAAGAATAGTTGGGAATCATCATTCCGTTGGTCACTACTACCCGTGGCGCATCAGGGTGGGAGGGGAATAACCCCAGCGGGTGGCCCGAATACATCACCAGCGTTTGGTTGTTGGTCATTTCGGCGAGGTATTTCATGGTGAGCCGGTACTGCGCCCAGTTCTGAAAAACAGCCCCGTTGCCACCGTAGGTAATCAGTTCGTGTGGGTGTTGTGCCACTGCCGGGTCCAAATTGTTCTGAATCATCAACATGATGGAAGCAGTCTGTTTCAATTTTGCCGGGTATTCATCAATCGGGCGAGCATGCATTTCATAATCGGGCCGGAAACGGTACATGTAAATCCGCCCGTATTTTTCCAGCTCCTCAAGAAATTCGGGTGCCAAAATGGCGTGAAAACTTTCAGGGAAATAGCGAAGTGCATTTTTTATTGCCAGTTTTTTTTCTTCCAGGGTAAGTACATTTTTTCTTTTTGGGGCATGACTGACACTGGTTTCATAAGGTTTGACCGAAGGAAGTTTTTCAGGTATTCCTTCCAGCATTGCTTTTTTGAATTCTTCCTGATTCATACTACTTATTTTGGTTTATCTTTTGTTAGATGGAATACAGCGGCAAATTAGCGTCTTTCCCCGAATTTTGAGATGATTTTTCACACATTTTGAGGATATTTGTCAGATTGTAAAATAAATGAATGCATTATGAGAAAATTAATTGTTATAACACTGGCTGTGGTTGCCGGGTTTTTATTTACCGGTTGTGGCTACAATAAAATGGTTGATCTGGAAGAACAGGTCACTTCGCAGTGGTCGCAGGTGGAAAATGTATATCAGCGTCGAGCCGACCTCATTCCCAATCTTGTTAACACCGTGAAAGGTTATGCGGCCCATGAACAGGAAACTCTCGAAGGTGTAATTGAAGCCCGTTCGAAAGCAACTTCAGCAAATGTAAATCCAGAAAACCTTTCGGAACAATCCATTGAGCAATTTAACCAGGCGCAGGAAGGACTCACTTCTGCGCTCAGCCGGTTGATGGTGGTGGTAGAACGCTACCCCGATTTGAAAGCCAACCAGAACTTCCTTGATTTGCAGGCGCAGCTGGAGGGCACCGAAAACCGGATTGCTGTGGAGCGAAGAAAATTTAATCAGGCTACCCAATCCTACAATGCGTATATCCGAAAATTTCCGCAGGTGATTTATTCCGGATGGTTCGGTTTTGAGAAAAAAGATTATTTTGAATCGCAGCAGGGCGCAGACCAGGCACCCGAAGTGGAGTTTTAAAAGGAGGAAGCATGAGTGTACGAAAGTATTTTTCAGAAAAGGATAAATTACAGATTAAGAACGCGATTCGGGCTGCAGAGCTGAACACATCGGGTGAAGTTCGCGTGCACATCGAAAAACATTGCCGCGAAGATGTGCTCGACCGCGCCGCCTTCTGGTTTCAAAAACTGGAAATGCACAAAACGGAATTGCGCAACGGCGTTTTGTTTTATCTGGCAGTCGATGATCGTAAATTTGCCATTTTGGGCGACGCCGGAATTAACCAGAAAGTTCCTGATGATTTTTGGGAAGAGATTAAGGAAAAGATGGCCGAAAAGTTTAAAGAAGGCTTGTTTGCCGAAGGACTTTCACAGGGAATCCGGATGACCGGCGAACAATTAAAAGCACATTTCCCCTATCAGGAAGATGATGTGAATGAACTATCGGATGAAATTTCATATGGTTGAAATTGTTTATTTATAATGCACCATATGTAACTCGTCCCGGTAAACCGGGGCTCGTTTCATTTGGAGAAAAGGAGTAAAAATGAGGAAGATATTTGTTTTAACAGTTTTATTGTTTGGATTCATAATTAGTAATGCTCAAATTCCTGAGCGCCCATCGCCACAGCGGTTGGTGAACGATTTTGCAGGTGTTTTGCAACCCGGTGAGAACAACAACCTGGAGGCTCACCTCGAACAGTTTGCCCGCGAAACTTCTACCCAAATTGTGGTTATTACCCTGGATGACCTTCAGGGATACGATCCCGGCGATTTTGCTTTCCGGCTTGGTGAAGAGTGGGGAATTGGCCAGCAGGGCAAAGATAACGGGCTGGTTATTTTGGTGAAGCCCAAAAAGGGCAATGAACGCGGACAGGTTTTTATTGCCACTGGCTACGGGCTGGAAGGCGTATTGCCTGATGCCATTGTTAACGGCGATATTATCGATACCGAAATGATTCCCCATTTCAGGGAAAATAATTATTACCAGGGATTGGCCAGTGGCATAAGTGTTATTATGGATATCACACAAGGAGAATACACTGCAGAATATTACCGTGAAAATTATGCCAACCAGGGTGGTGGTATTCTTCCTGTGATTATTATTTTCTTCATTTTCTTTGTAATTGCTCCTATTTTAAGCAGGCGAAGAAGAGGTGTTTATTCACCGGGGAAAAGTCTTCCGTTTTGGCTCGCCCTCGGCCTCTTGTCGGGAGGCGGAAGATCACACGGTGGATCGTTCAGTAATTTCTCCTCTGGTGGGGGCGGTTTCGGCGGCGGCGGCGGATTTGGTGGTTTTGGCGGCGGCAGCTTCGGCGGCGGCGGTGCCGGCGGCAGCTGGTAGAGATTAAAAGTTGTAGCTCAGGCCTATCCCCAGCAGCTGTTTTAGCTGAATCCTGCGGCCTTTGGTTCCTTCGTTGTCAACCGGAACCAGAATGTCATGATCGTAAATTAATGTGGATTGAAAATTAGCCGAAAGGAAATCGTTGATTTTCATGTTTAAAGCCAGGTCCCAGTTCACATCAATATTTTCGGGCTGGTTCAGGTAATTTGAAAATAGCGTCAACGAAGTGGCGAGGTTCACATTTTCAACAACCGGGGTTTTTAATTCGCTTTTTATGATTGCGCCCAGTTCAGCCCTTGCTTTTTCACCGGGGGCAACACCAAATGCCCCAATAGAGGAAAGTTCCTCGTCGGTAACAAAAGTAAATTTCCCGGCCAGCGGAGTTACAAAAAGTGAAAATTTATCTGATGGCTGATAATCGAAACCGGCTGTAACCGTGAGGTAAGCTGGTGCGAAAAAAGTTGAAATTTTATCCTCCTGGTTGGGAGTTTTGTACCCATTGGCAAACTGTGTGTTGAAATTCAGGTACGAGGAGTAGAGCAGGTGCTCATTCTTCGTTTCTACACCCAGTTTCGAGTTGAGCTCCAGTTTATCATCGGTTTTGGTAAGCGGGTTAACTTCTTCTTTCAATAAACCATAGCCGGCTTTCATCATATTTTCCCAGTGGATTTTATCTTTTTTGTAGTTGGCATTTATGTTGAAAAGTGCAACTCCCGAAACGGAATTTTTTCCACCGGATACCCAGTTGCTGAATGATATTTGTGTGAAATTTAACGACGTTTGTCCGGAAACATCCCAGTAGGTGGTGTCTTGTGGTGCTTGCGCAAAAATACCAGTCGCCAGGATAATTAGGAGAACAAATATTGATGTTGTCTTCATACTATAAAATTGTTTATTTATAAGGTATCACATGCGTCCTAATGCATTACTATGTGTGAACCTGCCCGACTGTGCTGGTCCGGCGGACTCGCAGCGGGCAGCCGGCGGAAACTCATTTGTTTGAGAATAAAACAAAAAAGCGCTGCAAAAGTTGCAACGCTTTATTCCGAATATTGTAAGCGTTGGATTTATTCCGCAGCTACTTTGTTAATGTCTTTGTCAACCAAAATACGGCCGCAATATTCGCACACAATAATTTTTTTGTGGTTGGCGATGTCCATTTGCCGCTGTGGCGGGATTTTGTTGAAGCAACCCCCGCAGGCATCGCGCTGAATGGTAACAACAGACAGACCGTTGCGTGCATTTTTGCGAATGCGTTTAAAAGCAGTGAGCAGTCGTGGCTCAATGAATGATTCAATTTTTTCAGCTTTTGCTTTCAGCTTTTCCTCTTCAATTTTGGTCTCTTCGGTAATTTCGTTCAGCTCGTTTTTCTTCCTTTCGAGGTCTTCTTCACGTTCTTTCAGCAGTGTTTTCGATGTTTCGATGGTCTCTTTTTTCTCTGCCATTTCGGTGCTGAATTCCTTGATTCTTTTTTCCGAAAGCTCAATTTCGAGGGTCTGGAACTCTATCTCTTTCGAGAGCGAATCAAATTCGCGGTTGTTCCTTACGTTGTTTTGCTGCTCGGTATATTTTTCAATAAGCGCCTGTGAATCCTTTATGGCGATTTTTTTGTTGTTGATAGCCGTATCCAGGTTTTTAATCTCATCCTCAAGGTTGGTGAGCCTGGTTTTTAAACCGGCTATTTCGTCTTCCAAATCCTGAACCTCTAACGGAAGTTCGCCGCGCAGGGTTTTAATTTTATCGATTTCTGAAACTACACTTTGCAATTCGTACAGTGCGCGCAGTTTTTCTTCAATTGAAATATCTTTTTCGTCTTGCTTTGGAATTGATGCATTCATCGTTTGTCAATCTTTAAATTCAAAATTACTTGTCAAAAATAAAATACCGGGTTGGTTTTTATTTCCGAAAACCGGACTGCAAATTTAGGGAATTTTTTTGTAAGTAGTTCATAAAAAAGTTCTTTAGTGAACTGCTCACTTTCATAGTGCCCCACATCGGCAATTACGATTTTATTATCGGCATCAAAAAACTGGTGATACTTGAAATCTCCCGACACAAAAAAGTCAGCTTCGGCCGAAATGGCTTTGCCAAGCAGAAACGAACCGGCCCCGCCGCAAACCGCCACTTTTTTTACGGGTTCACCCTTTAATGTGGTGTGCCTGACCACTTCCGTTTGAAAAGCTTTTTTCAGAAAAACCAGGAATTCTTTTTCGGCTACTGGTTCCGACAGCGTGCCAATCATCCCGATTCCCGCTTTCTCGTATTTGTTTTCTAACGGATAAATGTCGTAGGCCACCTCTTCATACGGATGTGCATTTATTAACGCATTGATCACTTTCCCCTGCAGCCATGCCGGGAAAATGGTTTCGAAACGAATTTCTTTTTCGTAATGAATTTTGCCTTTTTCGCCCACATATGGATTGGTTTCGTCGCCTGCCCTGAAACTGCCGGTGCCTTCGAGGTTGTACCCGCAAAAATCGTATTCGCCAATATTTCCGGCGCCGGCTGTAAAAACTGCTTCACGCACTTTTTCAGCTGCTTCGTGCGGAATGAAAGTGACCAGCTTTTTGAGTTGACCGGTTGCGGGTTGCAACACACGGCAGTTTTGCAGGCCCAATAGTTCGCAGATTTTGGAATTCACGCCGCCCCAAACGGCATCGAGGTTAGTGTGGGCTGCAAACAGGGCGATGTCGTTTTTAATGGCTTTCAGTACCGTGCGTTCCACGTAGTTTTTTCCGGTGATTTTTTTTAACCCCGAAAATATGATGGGATGATGCGCCACAATCAACCCGGCATTTTGCTGAATGGCTTCCTCCACCACCTCTTCTGTTACATCGAGCGTTATTAGTGCTTTGGAAACTTCCGCATCCGGGTTTCCTATTATCAGGCCGGCATTGTCGTACGATTCCTGCAACGCCGGCGGCGCAAAACTTTCAAGGTAATTTGTTATCTCTTTTATCTTAACCATTCAATTATTTTTTTCGTTAAAGAATTATTCTTCCTCTTTCTTATCATCTCCCCTTTGGGGAGACCGAGAGGGGCCCTCTATCTCGTCGCGGATACCGGTCAGTTCTTTTTTTAGCTCCTGCAACCGTTTCACTATTTCCCAGTTGTTTATGGTTTCCGCTTTGTTGTCGGTTAGTTTTTGCTGCGCCCCTTTTATCGTCAGGCCGCGATCTTTCACCAGGTAATTGATGAGTTTGACCGTTTCAATATCTTCTTTGGTGAAATAACGGGTGCCTTTGGCATTTGTTCGCGGGGCAAGTTCCTTGAAATTGCTTTGCCAGTAGCGAATCGACGAAGGCGTAACGTCAATCATTTCGGCCACTTCGCCAATGGAGTAATACACTTTTTCTATGTTTGATTTTTTATTTGGCACTGCTCGTTTTTATTCCCGCCAAGATAAAGAGATTTTCAGATACGGGTGATGGATTGGGAGAATTTTTTTGACTATTTAATAGCCAATTTAACAAGTTCCCATAAATATATATTCCTTGAAATGCTAAAAGGTTACCCTCATTTTTAATTTGATTTTTGTGTTATGAAACATTTGATAAAATGCATGCCTGTGAAGCAGTTGTAAGCAGCGGTGTTTAAAGTTTATACGCTTAAAAGAAAAAAATGACGATTTGCTTTTAATATTTTCTTGCTGTACATTTCCTGATAAATAGTTATCCCCCTGTCTCTAACCCAGGCAGGAAAAGTACAAAACAGTGAAAATATTAACCCAAATAGGTAAAAACAACTTCAGTGAATAAGCCTCCCCGGAGAATGTACACGCTTCAATTTGTCCAATACCGGGGAGGCAAAAGGCTTCGTAAAGCCCAATGCGAAAATACAGGGTTTTACCCAATTTTCACATGCTCGTTTCATAATTGGTAAAATCTTTTCTCCTGCCGGCCAGGCCGGAATACTCTGGACAATCATTTAATTATTTGGCTAATGTTTTGGGCAGGCATTGCCGTAAGTACGGTTTTTATTCCAATTCATTGAGGAAATTGATTGGCTGCTTATTATGGAGGCAGCCTGAGGAGTGTAGCTACATAAGTAGCAAAAATATTAAGGTCGAGTTTTGCTTTTGACTTAAATAAGTTAAATTAATTTACTTATGAAAAAAATTTTTCCTCCAGAGATTGTTGATTCTTCCGTTGAAAGCCATTTTCATAAATTCAGCAAGTTCTCTAATGTAATATACATTTTTACTATTCTGTTGGTAATAGGAATTGGGATTTCTCTTTTTTTTATTAAAACAGATATTTCGGTACAAAGTGCAGGAATAATTCGATCTTTATCCGACCCCGTTGATATAACCTCACCAACAGTTGCGGAAGTAATCAAAACAGATATTGCCGAAAATAGATTAGTGAAAAAGGGGGATACACTTGTATGGTTAAATAGTGAAAAGCTAAAAGAAAGAATTGAATACTTGAATAGTATCATAATTCAAAACAATGATTTTCAAAATGATTTGAAAGTTTTATTGGATGGAAAATATTCGCCTACCTTGGAAACGGAGCTGTTTAAATCGATTCTCGCAAAGTATCAACAAAAATTAGAAGATCTCAATTTAGAAATTAACTTATCAGAAAAATCATTCAACCGGACTAAATTATTATTTGAACAAGAAGTCTTACCGGCAAATGAATTAGAAAAACAGCAATTTCAACTTGAAAAGGCTATCGAAAACAGAAAAAATTTTATCAAACAAAATAGAAGTGAATGGCAACAATTAATAACAGAATACGAATTGAGCATTAAAAAATATAAAAATGAGATAAGCGAACTTTATAAAGACCTTAAAAATTACATAATTCTCTCACCTCAAACAGGATATATCACAAATTTTAATGGCATCCAATCCGGAAGTTTTGTAACTGTTGGACAGAGGATAGCAATCATCAGTCCGGATGATAAACTTATTTCGGAACATTATGTGTCACCCAACGACATCGGTTATTTAAGAAACAAAATGCCGGTACGTTTTCAAATACATGCATACAATTACAGAGAATGGGGATTCGCATCTGGGGAAGTGATGGATATTTCAAATGAGGTATATCTGTTAAATGATAAGCCTTTTTTTAAAGTACGATGCAGTTTGGAAGAACAGTATTTAGCCTTAGAAAATGGTATTAAAGGTAATTTAAAGAAAGGATTAACCACTACTGCAAGGTTTCAGATTACAAAACGTTCAATTACGCAATTATTATTTGACAAAGCTGATGATTGGCTAAATCCTAAACTGAATAAATAATTTCCTAAGCCCGGTTTATGAATAGAAACGTTAAACAAAGAGACATTACTGATTGTGGCGCAGCTTGCCTTGCTTCTGTGGCAGCTCACTACAAATTAAAATTACCAGTATCGAAAATAAGACAATGGGCGGGTACCGATAAAAAAGGGACAAATGCCTGGGGACTTATCAAAGCTGCCGAAAAAATGAGTATGTCGGCAAAGGGAGTTAAAGCTTTGCCCGAGGCGCTTTCAGAAATACCTCTCCCTGCAATTGCTCACGTAATTATAAAAGAAAAACTACAACATTACGTGGTTATTTATAAAGTGTCTCCGGATTTTATTGAAATTATGGACCCGGGAACCGGTAAACTTAAAAAACAAAAAATCGAATCCTTCCTGGAAGAGTGGACCGGGATTTTAATCCTTCTTTCACCATCAGGAGATTTTGTGGCTCGCAATGAAAAAATATCCAACTTAAAGCGGTTTGCGTTTTTGTTACACCCTCATCGGCAAATATTGGCGCAGGCATTATTTGGGGCCGTAATCTTCACCATTCTTGGTCTTTCCACCTCGGTATATATCCAGAAAATAACAGATAATGTGCTGGTGGCCGGAAATCGCAATCTGTTGAACCTTTTAAGTGTTGCCATGATTCTGATTCTATTGTTCCAGATTTTTATAGGGACAATGCAAACCACATTTATTTTAAAGACCGGGCAACTGATCGATGCAAAATTAATTCTTGGATATTACAAGCATCTTTTTAAACTGCCCCAACGCTTTTTCGATACTATGCGTACCGGCGAAATTGTTTCCAGAATTAATGATGCAGTAAAAATAAGGGCATTTATAAATGATACCATGATAAATTTTGTAGTGAATATTTTCATCGTGGTATTTGCTTTTGCCCTTATGTTTGTTTACAACTGGAAGCTTGCGCTCCTCATGTTACTGATAATTCCTTTTTATTTAGCCATTTATTTTATAACTAATTTTCTAAATAAAAAACGCGAGCGAAAGGTTATGGAACATGCGGCTGAGCTCGAATCTCAATTGGTTGAGTCACTGAATTCAGTAAAAACAATAAAGCAACTCAGTATTGAGGAATTTGCCAACATTAAAACCGAGACACGGTTCATCAACCTGCTCTATTCCACCTATAAATCAGGATTAAATTCCGTGTTTTCAGGGAACTCTTCGATGTTTATCAATCGTATTTTTACAATCATATTGTTATGGACCGGAAGCTTGTATGTGTTACGTCAGCAGATTACTCCCGGGGAGTTGATGTCATTTTATGCCCTTATCGCGTATTTTACAGGACCGGTTTCATCGCTGGTTGGTATGAATAAAACCTACCAGAATGCTATTATCGCTGCCGACCGGCTTTTTGAAATAATGGATTTGGAACGTGAAGCCGAAGAAAATCTTGTTCATGCAAGTGAAATTAATCCCGGTGACATTCAGTTTAGAAATGTATCTTTTAGCTATGGCACCCGAACTGATGTTTTTGAGAATTTTAATCTCATAATAAAAGAGGGCGAAATAACTGCGATAATAGGAGAAAGCGGTTCCGGAAAAACCACTATTGCGGCATTGCTGCAAAAACTATATCCTGTAAATGAGGGAGCCATTTTTATTAGTGACACCAACATCAAATATTTCAGTAATGAAAGTCTGCGTGAGTATGTGGGAATTGTACCACAAAATCTCGAACTATTTGCAGGAAGCGTGATTGAAAATATTGCTGTCGGCGAATTTAATCCAGACATGCCACGAATATTGGAAATTTGTAAGCAACTGGGCATGATTGATTTTATTGAAAAATTATCAGCCGGATTTAACACCCCTGTTGGCGAACATGGCGCAACCCTTTCGGGCGGGCAAAAACAGCGTCTGGCAATTGCGCGGGCGCTATACCGCAATCCACAAATTTTGATATTGGACGAAGCTACTTCATCACTCGATTCAAACGCAGAATATCATGTTCAGCAGATTATTAAAAAGCTTAAGAATGAAGGCCAGACGATAATTATAATTGCGCACAGACTAAGTACCGTGCTTCTTTCTGACAATATTGTGTTACTTGAAAATGGAAAACTTTTAGAACAGGGGAGCCACGGAGAACTTTATACAAAAAAAGGAAAATACTTCGAATTGTGGCAAAAACAAATACCACTTGAAATACTGGAGGCAAATTAACCTGATTTGGTAAATAAATACCAATCAACGTAAAAACATATATTATGAAAGCCTTAGAACAACTTGAAAGACTCCAAAGAATGAATCAACTGATTAAAGCTGAGAGAACCGGAAGTCCTGACGAATTTTCCCAAAGACTGGGCATAAGCAGAAGACAACTTTACACTTACATTGAAAATATCAGAGACATGGGGGCCGATATTTGTTATTCAAAAAACAGAAGGACGTTTTACTTCTGTAACGGGCATGAAGTTGAAATATCCTATTCGTTTAAAATTATTTCGAAAGAGCTGTCCAAGACAATAAATGGAGGTTTTTTTCAAAATTTTTTGCAGTGTGCTTTTTTTCTGCACAGAACAAAACTAATTTGGTAATGAGTTTTCGCGAAACGCTCGAATCAAATTATTAACACAAAAAATTAGAAATTATGGAAAAGACATTAGATTTGAAGATGTCCGGGGTAATGGAACTGGGCAGCGAGGAACTGAAAAAAGTTGATGGAGACGGTGTTCTTGCAAGAACACTTGGTAAATTTGTTGGTTCTCTTCTTTATCAAACTTCAATTGCTGGAGAATATTATTATCAAGATGGGAACTATATGTACAGTCCTTTACGTTAATCTTAAATTATGACATTATGAATAACAAAATTAGAGGTACGGTGCCATTGAATCAGAAAGAATTATCTTATATAAATGGAGGTAGTATTTTACTTGGATTGTTTATATCAGCTGTAATCGATGCAATTGATAATCCTGATGAATTTACTGCGTCCATGGGAGAAGGTGCCAACGCTGTCCATAGTTTGCAAAAAAAATAAAATACCTTGTTAAGAAAATTGGGACCTTTTATTTGTAAATGAAAGTTCCCTTTTTTTATAATTATAATGTCAATATATGATAAATAAACACTTAAAATTATTTCCATATCTTTTCCAATTGATTTTTTTAACATCAACAATTGGTGGGATAGGTTATATTCTTGCAAAGTATCTTTTAAAGGTTACAAATGAAAATTTAATACTCTTAATTTTCATCGGTTTCGAGTTTTTAGGTGTTGCAATCTTTGCATGTATGAACCGTAGGATAACAATTATTTGTTTAAATTATCTTAAACTCAGAAAGAAACAATTAGAATTGTTTCTTAAGAATTTCTTATTTATTTCCTTAGCATTTTCATTTATTTCTATTATTAGCTACCAACTTGGTATAATCAGAATACAAGATATAATTGAAATAAACTATTTTAATATACTCCTTTATTTTAGCTTAGCGTTAGCAGTTGCCATCTGCGAAGAAATATTGTTTAGGGGGTTTATTGCTTTGTATATAAATTTAATTATCAATAAAAAAGCTGCACTCTTTGTATCCTCATTATTATTTGCATCTAGTCATGTGCAGTATAATAGTATTTTTCCTTTTGTGACCGCTATGTTGGCAGGAGTAATATTTGCCTTACTTACATTTAAATACCGTTCACTGCTACCTGCAATAGGATTCCATTTGGGTTGGAATTTTTCGTACTTTTTATTTGATGATGTTTTTTTAGTAGAATTGGAAATGAAAGTTTGGGGAGAGTTATTTGAAGTACCACAGATTATATTATTGTCTTTTGTTTTAGTCTATTTAATTTATTATATCCGGTATAATCATATGAAATTCAAACCACTAAGGAGATGAATTTTATACGACAGCGACAAAGAACATATATAAATAGAGTCCCCCTAATGCACAGTATGCTGTGGTTAAAGACACGCATTCTTTGTGTAGCTGCAAACAAGATGCCTGCCTGAAGAGTAGGCAGAAATCGATTACCGACAAAAAAATATCTTCTGCCAGCGCGGATTCCAAGCTCCAGGTAAAACAGAGATAATTTGAAAGCTAACTGTGTTCAGTTAGATAGAATTTGCAATGCGTGCTAAAGTTGAAACAATATCAGGATGCAGCTCTTATTTTTGTACATCGGAGAATAGTCAGACAAGTAACATTTTTATAATTTATTATTTGTCAGTATAAAAACCTTATTTTCAACCCCTAATCTTAGTAACATGGCGGACCCCGGATTGACTCAGACCTTATTCCCTTATTTTTGTTTTGGAATAAAATCCATCAATTTTTTAACAACCTTTCGTTGTTACAGGTGTGAAAATGAGAACTGTGCCCTAAGGTAAGGTTTGCTGAAAAACAATATTAACAATTGATTGTCAATAAATTACATACAAAAAAGTCACACAATTTAGCTTCAAAGTGCAAACAAAATATTA
>NZ_FQZE01000051.1 GCF_900141875.1 Tangfeifania diversioriginum
ATTCGAATGGAAAAATTGAGAAAAATTACTCAATGTAAATTATTTCTTATGAAACCAGTAAACATTTGGAAAGAGCAGGTTTTTATTTTAGAGCCGGATAGGAATGAATTCATGAAAGTTTATGTTGGCAGGGGCATTAGTACATTTATTTGAAGTTTATATGAACCATATTTTCAAATTATTATTTATCCAAAATTATTTATACTGATTCCATTAGTTTTTCAAAAATTATTATCTTGCAGGTATAAAAATTGTTCTTTTTTTATTGCTATGAACAAAACGGTGAGCCAAAAAAATCACATTGAGGTAAATCATTGATATAGAGGTATATTGGGAACTGGATTCAAATCCGGCTACCCCGACTTTTAAAAGGGTTAAATTGTTGATTTGCAATTTAATCCTTTTTTCGTGTCCCGATGTTTGCACAACATTCTGAAAAATATTTCTGTCGTTGCAGTTGGAATGTCTCCAATCTTGTCTGCAAAACGAAGAGTTACAGGTTCGCCATCAGCCAAACTACAAGCGTTGTGATTTAGTTTTGTTAAAGCCATAATATCCTTTTAACACTTGATTTATATCTGCTTCTCCTTTATTTATTTCAATGAATAGGAGATTTGGAACTTCCATAGAAAGTGCTGTTTGTATTTTGGGGGCGTGTCCAACAGTCCATAGAAATGCACTTTTCTCATCAACTACAAAAGCATTACCTTTAAGTATGGGGTAATCTCCTTCGGATTTATATAGCTTCAAAGGTTTTGTCTGGTTGTAAATTTTATTAATGATTCGAATATATTCTTTAAAAATATTTCAAGAAATACAGCTTTTGTGGATAAGATGCCTGGCTTTGTGAATGAGAAGTTTTATTTTGTGATTGTATTGTATCAGTTGGTAGATTTTGGTTTATAAAGATTCATTACTCCTTCTTTTTTATTGTTCATAATCCCCTTTCTTCTTGTTAACAACCTCTTAACAAAATGTAAACATATATCACTATTTAGACATGTAATAAATTAGATCTCTTGATTGTACAATTCACTTATTGGTTTTATTTTTAAGCAATTAATTTAAAACCGTAAGTAGATGGCCAAAAAAGCATTTTTTCTTTTTATTTTATTAGGTTTTACAGGAATTGCACTTTTTGCTCAAACTCCTACAAAATGGAGAGGGCCAAATGGTAATGGAGTGTATAACGAAACGGGATTATTGAAACAGTGGCCGGAATCGGGGCCTGAAATAATCTGGCATTTCGATGGATTGGGTGAAGGGCATTCTTCCCCGGCTTTTGCCAACGGATTGATTTATCTCTCAGGTATGGAGGACCAAACAGGCTACATTTATGCCATTTCGCCAGCCGGGGAGTTGCAATTAAAAGTTCCCTACGGAGAAGAATTTCATGAAAGTTACCCCGGTTCGCGTTCAACACCTGTTATTGCCGGAGATTTGCTGTACATCTATTCCGGGCACGGTGTGCTTACCTGTATGACTGCCGCAGACGGAGAAGTAAAATGGCGCAAAGATGTATTTAACGATTTCGATGGGGAGAATATCCGCTGGGGCGTTACCGAAACACCGGTAGTTAACGGCGATGTAATATATATTACCCCGGGCGGAAAGACCAACAATGTTATTGCATTGAACAGGCATAATGGGAATTTAATTTGGTCGTCGCCTGCCAAAGGTGAGCTTTCAGCCTATTGCACCCCGCTGCTTGTTGAATTACCTTCCCGGAAATTACTGGTAACACACACTGCCGATCATATAATTGGCCTCGATGCCGAAGACGGGGAAATGCTGTGGTCGCACCCGCAAACCAATCGCTGGCAGGTGCATGCCAATACGCCAATATATCATGATGGCGGATTATTTTGTTTCAGCGGATATGGTCAGGGAGGTGTGAAACTCGAATTAAATGCAGATGGCAGTAGTGTGGAAAAAGCATGGACAAACGAACATCTCGACAGCCGAATTGGCGGAATGGTTATGGTTGACGGCTATCTTTACGGTTCCGGCGACAACAGCCGCGAATGGCGCTGTGTGGATTGGGAAACCGGAGAGGAAAAATATGCCTCCAACGAAATTGGTAAGGGAGTTATTATTTATGCCGACGGAATGTTGTACTGTTACAGCGACCGCGGCGAACTTGGCCTGGCAGAAGCTACTCCCGAAGGATTTAATCTGAAAAGTAAAACCCGGGTTGATTTGGGATCGGGACAACACTGGTCGCATCCGGTAATTCGGGATGGGCGGCTTTATCTTCGCCACGGAAATACACTTATTGCATATAAAATCAAATAGCAATTGTTTTTTTATTGAATAAAGAACAATCGGTTGATTTATGCAGGGAGTTGTTCCTAAAAGAAATTTTTAAATTCTTGTTGTCAGTAAAAAAGGTAGAAAATGCAGTAATTGATATACATTGGCTGAAATTGTAAGTCCTTACATTTGAAAAAAAACAAAAAAAAACTATAAAATGAAGAATCTTTTAACCGGAGTATTTTTGCTCCTATTTATCTCTTCCCTGAATGCCCAACTGGCACAGTGGCGCGGTCCTGATCGCGATGGTCATTTCCCCGAAACCGGCCTTTTAAAAGAGTGGCCCGAAGGCGGCCCGGAAACTATTCTCGAAGCCGAAGGCATTGGAAAAGGATGGTCATCTCCCATTTTTGCAGCGGATATGATTTATACCACAGGAATGATTGATACGCTGGACTATCTTACTGCAATGGATTTGCAGGGCAATATAAAATGGCAGGTCCCTTACGGCAGGTCGTGGAACCAGTCGTTTCCCGATACGCGCTGTTCTCCGGTAATTGAAGACGACCGCATATATGTACAGAGCGGTACAGGTCGCCTTGTTTGTATTGAAAGGGAAACAGGAGAAGAAATCTGGGCCGTAAACGTTGACGAAGATTTTGAAGGGGAATACCATAGCTGGGGAAATTCTGAAACTCCTCTTATTGTGGACGATTTGGTGGTTTGCTCCCCGGGAGGACAAACTACCAGTGTGGTTGCATTCAATAAAATGACAGGTGAGCCTGCCTGGCAAACCGAATCGCTGGGTGGCCCTCGTACCTATGCTTCGGCAACTATTTATGAATACAAGGATTTCCGTTATATCCTCGCTGCTATCGGAACCCATTTGCTGGCCATCCATCCCGAAAGCGGAGAAATTGCATGGAGTTACAGGTATCACAACTCGGAATGGACCGACAGAGATGCCATAATATGGCCCAATACTCCTGTTTTTAAAGAAGATGAAATATTTATAACCAGCGGTTACGATTATCCTGCTGTTATGCTGAAAATGGATTCCACCGGAACTTCAGTTTCAGAAAAATATACCAGTCGTACGTTAGATAACCACCATCACGGTGTTATCCTGCACGACGGACATGTTTACGGGTCCAACTGGTATAACAATAAACAAGGCCGCTGGGTATGCATGGTTTGGGATACCGGCGAAATTAAATACGTGGACGACTGGGACACCAAAGGTGCACTGGTAATGGCCGACGGATTACTGTACGCCTACAACGAGCGTGGAAATGTGGGATTGGTAAATCCTGATCCCGATGGGTTTGAGATTGTAAGTGAATTCAGGATTACGAAGGGTGCCGGACCTCACTGGGCACATCCGTTTATTAAAGATGGAAAATTATTTATGCGCCATGGCGATGTCCTTTTGGTCTATGATATCAAGGCTTAAATGGATAACAAAAGAATTGTAAATATTTCGGTTATTGCACTGAGCGTTTTAGCGCTGGTTTTTATTGTTTGGTGGCTTCGGAACGATCCTACCAATGATTTTACCGTGAATATCGAAGGTGCCGACAACCGGGGTGAAGGCGCGGAGGCTCAGGAGGTTGAACTGGGTGAGATCTTTGAACGCTATGAAACTGATTACACGGAACTGTCAGAAAAATGGCCGCGCTTTAGAGGAGAGGATTTCGACAATATTTCAAAATCACCCGTCAATTTAATTGACCAGTTTCCTGCTGAAGGCCCTGAAATTTTGTGGTCTGTTGAACTGGGTGAAGGCCACTCGGGGGCTGCAATTTACGAGGGACTGGCTTATGTGCTCGATTACGACGAAGAGGAGCGTGCCGATATGTTGCGTTGTTTTTCGCTCGTGGATGGTAAAGAAATGTGGGCACGGGGGTACAACCTCAACGTGAAACGAAATCATGGTATGTCGCGTACAATTCCGGCAATTACCGAAGATTATATTTTAACCATCGGTCCGATGAGCCACGTGATGTGTCTCGAGCGCAAAACCGGCGATTTTCGCTGGGGGCTCGATGTGGCAAAAGAGTACGAGTCGGAAGTGCCGCTATGGTACACAGGGCAGTGCCCGCTTATCGACGATGGAAAAGCTATTATTGCAACGGGTGGAAATGCACTTATGATTGCCGTTGATTGCGAAACTGGTGAAAAGGTTTGGGAAGCACCCAATCCGGAAGGCTGGAAAATGTCGCACTCATCGGTAATGCCATTTACTTACGGCGGTCGCAAAATGTATGTTTACAGCGCCATTGGGGCTTTGGTAGGTATTGCTGCCGATGGCGACGATGCCGGCGAAATACTTTGGTCGGCCACAGAATGGAACCACTCGGTGGTGGCACCTTCGCCGGTTTGCATGCCCGATGGAAAAATTTTTATGACAGCCGGTTACGGTGCGGGAAGCATGTTGTTGCAGCTTTCAGAGAATAGTGGTGAATTTTCTGTTGAACCATTAATGGAATACAGGCCACGGGATGGTTTGGCCTGCGAGCAACAAACGCCGCTGTACTGGGAAGGACACCTGTTTGGGATTATCCCGAAAGATGGCGGGCCCAACCGGAACCAGCTGGTTTGCGTGCATCCCGATAATCCGCAGGAAGTCGTTTGGACCAGCGGTGCAGATAAACGATTTGGCCTTGGTCCCTATTTTATTGCCGATGGAAAACTGTTTGTCCTGAATGATGACGGAACACTTTTTATAGCACGGCCTAGTACCGACAGCTATATTGAACTTGACCAGGTAGCAGTTATTGAAAACGGCCACGATGCATGGGCGCCGTTCGCTATTGCCAACGGGTACCTGATTATGCGCGATGCCGAAACGATGGTTTGTATCGATTTAAACGCTTAATTTTTTGAAATGAAGAACAAGGGAATTCTTATCTTTTTATTGATTATGGCGGCTGTAATTATAGCTGTTTTTGTCAGTGAATTTCTTTCTGACAGGCCCGACAGGAGTAAGCCAAATCCGTTTGCCTACGATGTGGAGGAGTTCAAAAATGTTGATCCTGAACTCATACTTTATGAAGAATCTAAAAACTTCAAAATTGGTTTTGAAGTGCCAGCTGCAATCGCTGTAAATAACAATAAAATTTATGTGGCCGGAGATAATAGCCTGAAAATAATTGATTTATCAGGGAAATTGCTCGCAGAATTGAACCTGCCGACAAAACCACAAACAGTAGAGGTCTTTAATAAAACGATTTTTATGGCTACTGAAAATCGCGTTTTTGTATTGGATGAGGAAGGAAATATCCTGAATGAATGGGAACAACTGGACGAAAATTCCTTTATAACAGCCATTGCAGCAACCGAAAATAATGTTTTTGTGGCCGATGCAGGAGGCCGCCGCGTAATCCGTTATTCTGAAGAGGGCGAAAAATTAGGTGAATTTGACGGCAAGGCGGAAGAAGGTGTATTGCATGGTTTTATTATTCCCAGTCCCTGTTTCGATTTGGATATTAATGATGAAAGCGATTTGTGGGTGGTGAACCCGGGATTACATGCCCTCGAAAATTATACTTACGAGGGAAACCTCCGCTCTCACTGGGAAAGAACAAGCATGAAACCTGAGGGCTTTAGCGGTTGCTGTAATCCGTCGCATTTCACTTTTTTAAGCGATGGCCGCTTTGTAACCAGTGAGAAAGGTCTGGTGCGGATAAAAACATACAAACGTTCGGGAGAATTCGAGGGAGTTGTAGCGGCGCCCAATAAATTTGTTGAGGAAGGCCGGGCACCCGATTTGGCCGCCGACAGCCAAAATAACATTTACGCCCTCGATTTCGATAAAAAAATGATTCGTGTTTTTGAACCCAAAAATAACACCGGGCTTTAGCCTGGTGAATGTGAAGAGCAGAATTTCAGGTGCATCCTGAGCAGTCGGTTGAAACCCGGCCGCACCAGGCACCGCAAAACGAAAGACGAAAAATGAGATGAACAGAAAAGAATTCATAAAAACAGGGGGGAGATTTTTGATTTTGGGAGGAATGGCAGCCACCACCGGCTACCTGGTGGCCAACCAAAAGGTGGACACTACCTGTTCGGTTTCGCCGGCCTGCCGGCAATGCGGACAATTTACCAAATGTGAATTACCGCAGGCTGCAGAAGCTAAACGGACTGAACAACCGAAGGAAAAAAAATAACTCCAGGATTTATCCTGGTGTTGAAAAATGATAGAGAAAACAAAGCGCAAGCAGGTCAATCAATTGAAACACAGGCCAACCATGCGCCGCACATTGAGGCGATGATAAGGAGAAAGAGAAAAAATAACCATGGAAAAGGAAAGTAAATCGAAAAACCGCCGCGAATTCATCCAGAGTGGGGCACGGCTTACCCTGGCCCTGGCATTGGGCAGTGTGAGCGGACTGGCGTTGAGCAAAGTGGTGAAAGATGATTATGTCTGGCAGATCGATCCGTTTGAATGTACCCAATGCGGGCGTTGCGCCACCGATTGTGTGATGACCCCCTCTGCCGTGAAATGTGTGCATGCCTACGATTTGTGTGGATACTGCGATTTGTGCGGCGGCTATTTTAAACCTGATGCCAATCAGTTGAGCACAGCTGCCGAAAATCAGCTTTGCCCAACCGCAGCCATAGAGCGTAAATTCATAGAGGAACCTTATTTTGAATACATTATAAATGAAGACTTGTGCATTGGTTGTGCCAAGTGCGTGGAAGGTTGCACATCGTTTGGAAACGGTTCGCTGCACCTGCAAATCATTCACGACATCTGCCTCAATTGCAACGAGTGTTCCATTGCCCGCGTATGCCCTTCGGATGCCATTAAACGAGTGCCGGCCAGCGAAGCGTACAATGTGAAAGGCGATTTTTCAAAAAAACCGGAATCCTGATTGAAATGAAAAAAATCAAATATATATTATACCTTTTAATTTTTGCCTTTTACCTTTTGCCGTCTCACCTTTCGGCTCAGCAGCAAAGGTTTCCGAAACCGGAATTCGAATCAGGTTACGAGCAGCCATCCACGGTAACTCCCGAACCCCGTGCGCTATCGCTTGAATATTTTGATGTGCTGGTGCTACTGGCAGTCCTTTCGCTGGTGACCTGGCTTATATTGAAAAAGCGGTCGAGACAGGGAGTCTTGTGGGTTTCCATATTTACACTTATCTATTTTGGTTTTTACCGCAATGGCTGTATCTGCCCCATCGGGGCCATTCAAAATGTCACGCTTTCGTTTGCCGATCCGGCCTATGCCATTTCACTAACCGCATTGCTGTTTTTCCTTTTCCCATTGGTATTTACACTTTTTTTTGGCAGAACATTTTGTGCCGGCGCCTGTCCGCTGGGGGCTATTCAGGATTTGATCATAATTAAGCCCATCAGTTTGCCCAAATGGCTCAACAAAACACTGGGGCTGATTCCATATATTTACCTCTCCCTGGCGGTGCTTTTTGCAGCTACCGGAACCGATTTTATCATTTGCCGCTACGATCCGTTTGTGGGGATTTTCCGTATGGATGCCAAATTCCTGATGGTGGTGCTGGGGATCAGTTTTCTGCTGGTGGGTATGTTCGTGGCGCGTCCGTATTGCCGGTTTTTTTGTCCCTACAGCGTATTGCTCAGCTGGATGTCCCGCTTTTCGAAAAGACACCTCACCATCACGCCATCAAAATGTATTCAGTGTAAATTGTGTTCCAACTCCTGTCCGTTCGATGCCATCGATTATCCCACCGATGAAAAAGAAGTGGTGAAATCGGGCCTGGGGCCCAAACGGTTCATAACCTACGCATTGCTCATTCCATTGTGGATTGCAGCCGGTGTGTTTGTGGGCGAACGTTCACATACCTTCCTTTCAAAGGCAAACAACGATGTTTATCTGGCCGAGTTGCTGATATCCAATCCGGAAATTAAAAACGACCCTGATAATATTGATGTACAAACATTCCTCGCTTCCGGAAAAACAATGGAAACACTGGTGGAAGAAGCCGGAGGAATACGTCAGAAGTTTTATTACGGAAGCATGATTGCCGGCGGGTTCATTGGCCTGGTAATCGGCGTCACTTTATTGAATACAGTAGTTTTCCGAAAGCGCCAGGATTACGTGCCGCAAAAAGGGAACTGCCTCAGTTGCGGGCGTTGCATGGATTATTGTCCGGTTGAAGAATAATTGGATTGCGGTCCCGATAATTATCGGGATAACCACGCATTTAAGCATGAAAAAATTTTACAAGTTGAAAATACAATTAAAATGACCAACAACGATAAATTAAAATTAGCTCAAAATGTGGCCCTTGTTGCCGGTACTTTTTGTGTGATAGTAGCCCTGCTTTTATTGCTGAATTACTGGCAGGTATCGCAAAACGATCCTATTGAAAGTCAGGTTATGGAGGTGCTGGTGGAACGGCTGAACGAAGAGCCCAATAACGATGGATTGAAAACCGAAATTCGCAATTATGATTTGCTTGCCCGGAAAGCCTATTTCAACAGCCAGTGGCAGGTGAAAACCGGGGCGTTTTTGTTGCTTTTCGGGGCAATTGTGCTGGCAGTGGCCTTGCGGTATTTTTATTCGTTAAAATCAAAAATTGAAGCACCTGATAAAGTTCTTGAAAATGAAATTGCCAGTCGTATTGTCGCCCAAAAGGGGATTGTAATTGTGGGCGGGATTGTTTTTATTTTGGCAGTCATCGCTTCCTTTGCAACCGTAAATTACCTCGATCAATACGATATACAAACCACTGAACTTGCCGATGCCGCACCGGCCGAAGATGATGGAATAGAGGTAATTGATGTGGATCAAACACAGGAGGAAACTGCTCAGCAACCTGTTGCTGATGAATCAGAAACTACTGAAGAAGAAGTTGAAGCAGAACAACCGGCCGTTGAAGAAGAAGTAGCCGCACCGCAACCTGAACCTGAGGCACAACCTGAAACTTCCACTGCTTCCTCGCTTTCAATTAATCAAATTAAAAATAACCACAACTCATTCAGAGGCCCGCTGGGTCAGGGTGTTATTTATCATGAAAATATACCAACTGAATGGGACGGGGCTTCGGGAACAAATATTCTTTGGGAGGCTCCGATACCGAAACACGGATATAACTCCCCGGTGGTTTGGGGCGATAAAGTATTTATTGCCGGTGCTGATGACCAAAGCCGCGAAGTGTACTGCTACAATGCCGATACCGGTGAACTGCTCTGGACAGGTGTTGCAAATAATATTCCCGGTTCACCGTCAACTATGCCGCGTGTAACCGAAGATACCGGACTTGCTGCACCAACCGTTACAACCGACGGGAAGCGCGTTTTTGCCATTTTCGGTACGGGCGATGTCATTGCATTCGATATGGATGGCAACCGCGTTTGGGCAAAAAACCTGGGCGTGCCCGACAATCATTACGGACACTCTTCTTCATTAATTACCTGGGATAATAAACTGTTTATTCAGTTGGACACAAACAGTGGTGGCAGGTTGCTGGCACTCAATACCGCCACAGGCGATCCGGTTTGGGATACAAAACGCGATGCCAATATTTCATGGGCCAGCCCGGTACTGGCAGAAGTGGACGGGAAATACCAGATTATCCTTACCGCTGTCCCGATTGTTGCAGGCTACGATGTTGAAACCGGTGAAGAACTCTGGGCTGTTGACTGCATGATGGGCGAAGTGGGGCCATCGGTGGGCTACAGCGAAGGTATTGTCCATGCAGCCAACGAATATGCCACAATGGTAGCTATCGACATTAAAACACAGGAAATTCTTTGGGAAGATAATATGTACCTCCCCGAAGCTTCGAGTCCGCTGGCCCACGACGGTTTGCTCATTATCTGCACCAGCTACGGGGTAATGGTTTGCTACGATGCCAAAACCGGTGAAGAATACTGGGAGCATGATGTGGGCACTACATTTTATTCATCACCCATGTATGCTGATGGCAAGCTGTTTATGATGGACAATGCGGGAGTTATGCGCGTTTATGAATACGGCAAAGAGATGAATTTAATCAGCGAAAACGAGCTGGGCGAAACCTTCGGAACATCACCTGCTTTTGCCGAGGGAAGAATTTACATCCGGGGAGATGAAAATTTATACTGTATAGGAAATTAGAAAATTCCAAATAACAAAATTCAAATGACAAATAAATTTCAAATCGCAATTTTTCAAAATTCAAAACTGAACATTCCTGAGTTTGGGAATTGGCCATTGAAATTTGGAGTTTACTTGTTCTTTGGGATTTGGGTTTTGGTGCTTTAAGAGTTGAACATGACAGATAAATTTCAAAATATCGACCGCATTATTCAGGAGAAAGGCTCCGAAAAGAAAGCCCTTATCCCAATTTTGCAATCTATTCAAAATGAATACAATTACCTGCCTGAAGATACGCTGAGGTACGTGGAGGAAAAAACATCCATCACGTTTTCTGAAATTGTGGGGGTGGCAAGTTTCTACAAGCAGTTTAGGATGGTGCCTGCTGGCAAACACCTTGTAAAAGTTTGCGTGGGAACAGCTTGCCACGTAAAAGGTGCCGGCCAGGTGCACGATTCGTTTAAAAGGCATTTTAAATTGAAAGATGGCGAAGACACCGATGAATCGGGGAATTACACGCTCGAAAAAGTGAGCTGCCTGGGCTGCTGTACCCTTGCGCCCGTTGTGCAGGTTGACGATGTTACTTACGGCCATGTGGGCACCGACCAGGTGGACAAAGTAATTGAAGATTTCGAAAGCCAGCAGGGAAAAAAAGGAGCCAAAAAATACAGGAAAGCCGATGGCTCAGAAATAAAAGGTGAAATCCGGATTGGGCTGGGCTCATGCTGTGTGGCAAGTGGAAGTGGCGAGATTGAGGAGGAAGTGGAAAAAGTGGTGAACCAAAGCGGTTTGCGGGTGAAACTGAAACACGTGGGCTGTGTGGGGATGTGCCACCAGGTGCCGCTGGTTGAGGTGGTGCCTAACGAAGGAGAGCCCACGCTTTACGCAAAGGTCAAACCGGAAGATGTTAAGGGGATTGTTGAAAACCATTTCAACCCGCCCGGAATTCTTGGGAAATTAAAAAATAAACTTTTCCATTTTGCTGAAGACATTCAAACTGACCGGAACTGGGATGGCGTGCAGCGCTACGAAATCAGCATGCGCGAAAAACCGGTTGCCTCGTTTCTCGGTAAACAGATTCCCATTGCCACCGAGTATCGGGGAATCATCAATCCGCTCGATATTGATGAGTACCACAAAAGAGGTGGCTTTACAGCACTTGAAAAAGTATTGAACTCGCTTACTCCTGAGGAGGTTGTTGAAGAAGTGAAGAACAGCGGTATGCGTGGCCGTGGCGGAGCGGGTTTTCCCACCGGAATGAAATGGGAATTTGTAAAGCGCGAAAAAGATGAAAAGAAATACCTGATTTGCAATGGTGATGAGGGTGACCCCGGGGCTTTTATGGACCGCATGCTGCTGGAGTCGTATCCGTACCGGATAATTGAAGGAATTGCCATTGCCGCTTATGCCGTGGGTATCCACGAGGGATTTTTTTACATCCGCGCCGAATACCCGCTGGCCGTAAAACGAATCAGGAAAGCACTCGAAATTTGCCGCGAGAATAATTATATCGGAAAAAATATCAGGGGCACCGGTTTCGATTTTGATTTGTCGATTTATGAAGGTGCCGGTGCTTTTGTGTGTGGCGAAGAAACCGCGCTGATTGCCTCCATCGAAGGCAGTCGCGGATTCCCGAAAATCCGTCCGCCTTTTCCTGCCAATAAAGGGCTTTGGGGACACCCGACACTTGTTAATAATACCGAAACATTCGCACAGATTTCATACATCTTGCGCGAAGGAGCCGGAAAATTTAGCGGCATTGGCACCGAAGGAAATACCGGCACAAAAGTTTTTGCCCTGGCCGGAAAAGTGGCCCGTGGCGGATTAATTGAAGTTCCCATGGGAATTACTATCCGGCAGGTTGTGGAAGAAATTGGTGGTGGAATTGCCAACGGACGAAAGTTTAAGGCGGTGCAGATTGGCGGGCCTTCGGGAGGTTGTATCCCGGCGGAACATGCCAACACACCCATTAATTACGAATCGCTTACCAAAATGGGTGCCATGATGGGCTCCGGCGGGTTGGTGGTACTCGACGATACCGACTGCATGGTGGACATGGCCCGGTTTTTCCTTTCGTTTACACAGGATGAATCGTGCGGAAAATGTACTTTCTGCCGCGTAGGAACCAAACGGATGCTCGATATTCTGGAAAACATCACCAGCGGAAAAGGGAAAAAAGGAGATATCGAAGAATTGGAGAAACTGGCCGAATGGACCCACAAAGGAAGTTTATGCGGACTGGGAAAAACAGCACCAAATCCGGTAATCAGCACACTGAAATATTTCCGCGACGAATACGAGGCGCATATCAACGGAGTTTGCCCAACCGGAAAATGCACTGAAATGATTACCTATTCGGTAAATGATAATTGCATTGGATGTACCATGTGTGTTCAAAAATGCCCGGTGGACGCTATCCCGTTTACCCCGCACGAAAAACACAGCATCGATACAGAACTGTGCATTAAATGCGACTCCTGCCGCATCGTCTGTCCGGTAGATGCTATTGATGTGAAGTGAGTTGGAGGTTGCAAGTTGCAAGTTTCAGGTTACAGGTTGCATGTTGTTGGTAATAAGCGACTGATTAAATAGGGAAATAAAAAATAGGAGTGATGAAAAGTTACAGAGATTTGGAAATTTATCAAACAGCATATCGATTGGCCATAAAAGTACATCGAATGACCTTGACTTTACCAAAATATGAAATGTATGAACAGGGTAGTCAGGTCAGGAGGTCAACAAAAAGTATAAAAGATAATATTGTTGAAGGGTATGGCCGGAAAAGATATAAACAGGAATTTATACGATATCTTGTATTCGCTCACGCATCAAGTGATGAAGCCATTTCTCAGTTAACAATGATAGATGAAATACATTTTGAGTCAAAAAAATTAACGGATTTAATTTCAGAATATGAAATTTTGGGAAGAAGGATTTATAAGTTTATGGAATATGTTGAACAAAACTGGAATGAACCCGGAACCTGAAACCTGCAACCTGCAACGTGGAACATGATTAAACTAAAAATAAATAACAAGGAAATTCAGGTAGAAGAAGGCACGTCGGTGATGAAGGCGGCGCAGCAGATGGGAATTGATGTACCCAATCTTTGCTGGCACGACGAATTGGAACATTTCACCTCGTGTATGCTTTGCCTGGTAAAAGACAAAAGCAACGGGAAACTCTTCCCATCCTGCTCAATCAAGGCAGCCGATGGAATGGAAATTATTTCCGATGACGACGAAATTACCGAAGCCCGTCAAACAGCACTCGAATTGCTGCTTAGCGAGCATGTGGGCGATTGTGAGGCACCCTGCCAATTGGGATGTCCGGCACACATGAACATTCCGCTGATGGACCGCCTGATTGCCGCCGGGAAGTTTGATGAATCGCTGGAAGTGGTCAAACGCGATATTGCCCTGCCTGCTGTTTTGGGGCGAATTTGTCCTGCTCCCTGCGAAGGGGCCTGCCATAGAAAAACCGTGGATGAAGCGGTTTCGATCTGCCTGCTCAAACGTTTTGTGGGCGACGAAGGAAAAGAACCTGAAATAAAACCTGCCGAAAGTAATGGCAAAAAAGTGGCCGTTATTGGCGCAGGTCCCGCCGGACTGGCAGCAGCTTATTACCTTCAACTAAAAGGAGTACAGGTAACGCTGTTCGATAAAGCAGAAAAAGCTGGCGGGCAGCTTCGCACTGCAGTCCCCGAAGAAAGATTGCCCAGGGAGGCACTCGATAAAGAAATTGAAGCCATTCTGAAAACCGGTGTTGAATTTCGCGGCGGAGCAACTATTGACAGTGAAAAGTTCCAATCGTTAAAAAAAGAATACGATGCATTGATTGTGGCCACCGGTGCTGTTTCTGAAGAGAATGAAAAATTCAACCTGAAAATGGCTGCGAAAGGAATTAATGCCGACAGGAGTACTTATCAAACTTCGGTAGAAAATGTGTTTGCCATTGGCAATGCGCTGCGTTCCTCTAAACTGGCTGTTCGCTCGGTGGGGCAGGGGAAAGAAGTTGCTTTTTCTGTGCTTCAGTATTTTAACAAACAAGAAGTGAAAGGTGAACCGCGGATGTTTAATTCCCGCTTTGGCAAACTGGTAAACGAAGAGTTCTCGGAATACCTGAAAGAATCTGTGAACACAAAAAGACATTTCCCCGAAGATATTGACTGGGGAGGATTTTCCGCTGAAGAGGCCATTGAAGAGGCAAAACGTTGCCTGCGATGTGACTGCCGTGCTATTGACGATTGCAAATTGCGGGTTTATTCCGATCAATATCACGTGGATCAGCGCCGGTTTAAAACCAGCGAGCGCCGCAAAATCACCAAACTGAATACGCATTCCACACTCATTTATGAGCCGCAAAAATGTATTAAATGCGGTATCTGTGTGAGGCTCACCGAAAAGTATGGCGAACGGTTTGGTTTTACTTACATTGGCAGGGGGTTTGATGTGGAAGTGGGCGTGCCTTTTAGTGAAGATATCCAAAAAGCACTCACCGAAACAGCAATGAAAGTAACAGAAGGATGTCCCACGGGAGCGATTGAGTTAAAAGGAAATTTGAAACAAACCACATTAGGCACATAGATCACAATAGTACTATGTGCTCTATGTAAGGTTTGCTGAAAAACAATATTAACAATTGATTGTCAATAAATTACATACAAAAAAGTCACACAATTTAGCTTCAAAGTGCAAACAAAATATTA
>NZ_FQZE01000050.1 GCF_900141875.1 Tangfeifania diversioriginum
GCAATCAATATTGCTAAAGTGGAACATTGGTTGAGCCAACCAAAAGAGGCACGTAAACCTTTTTCAATGACTGACATTAAAACCATGAACCACAACAGGTTACTGTTGCAACGATTTATTGACGTGTTCGGTGTTAATGCATACTCTGCTAAAAATCGAAACCATGTCAATGAACTTATATATTATGGCACTATTGCCGCTTAATTTTTTAACGAAGTATTGTGATATAGACTTTAATTGTATAATCAATATGACCTTCGTAGCATCTATAAAGATATCCTTTATGATTATATGCTAAAATTCCTTTCCCGATAATAAAGAAAGCCCGCGCCGAAGGATTTGAGTTTAAAAAATACGTGCCTGAAGGCGGTGAAATTGAAGGCAATTCCGGCGGCAAAAATGCGAAACTGGACGATAAATTTAAACGATCTTCTAAAGCGTAATCGACTATTGTCAACCAGCGGTTGGAACCGATAGGCGGGTAACCGGGAGATTGACTTTCCAAAGTCAATCAATATGCCAGCGTTTCCTTAAACTCCGGGGGGTTCCGATGTTTTGTTGCCTGCTCAAAACCATAAGCAATTTTCAGGAGTGTGGGTTCGCTCCAGGCTTTTCCAAAAAAGGATATTCCCACCGGCAAACCGTAAACAAAACCCATTGGTACGGTAACATTCGGGTATCCTGAAATCGCTGCGGGCGAAGAGCTTCCACCACTGAAATGATCACCGTTTACCCAGTCGATGGTCCAGGCAGGGCCGTTGGTCTGCGCCACTATTGCATCCAGATTGTACTTTTCCATCACCGCATCGATGCCTTCTTTCCCGGCAAACTGTTTCGAGTTTTTCAGTGCTTCCAGGTATTCTTCGGTTTTTAGATCACCTTTTTCGGCAGCCTGGTCAAAAATTTCCTGGTCGAACCACGGCATCGAGCGCTCCGCGTTTTTCTTATTGAATTCAATAATTTCCTGCATATTATTTACCGGAGCATTCGGATGTTCTGCCAAATATTTATTCAAATCGGCTTTAAACTCGTACAACAATACCTGGTAAGAAGGACTTCCCCATTTTCCGTTATGTTCAAACTCTACGTTATCAATTATTTCAGCACCGTTGTTGCGCATGGCTTCCACCGCTTTTTTAAACACCTCATCCACTTTTGCATGGAAACCTATCAATTGCGAAGCAATGCCTATGCGCATTCCTGCCATTCCATTTTTGTCCAGAAATTGTGTGTAATCTGAATAAATTTCCCCTTGTTCGAGTTGTGTTTCAGCATCTTCGCTATCGAACTCGGCCAGTGCGCCAAACAGAATTGCCGCATCTTTCACGGTGCGTGCCATCGGACCGGCGGTGTCCTGGCTGTGGGCAATTGGGATAATTCCGCGGCGACTCCACATCCCGAGTGTCGGTTTAATGCCAACCACGCCGTTCACGCCCGAGGGGCAAACAATCGACCCGTTGGTTTCGGTGCCAATTCCGATAGTACACAAATTAGCTGCTACGGCCACTCCCGTTCCCGAACTGGAACCACACGGACTGCGGTCCAGAATGTAAGGATTGCGCACCTGCCCGCCGCGGCCGCTCCACCCGCTGGAGGAGTTGGTGGAACGAAAATTGGCCCACTCGCTCAGGTTGGTTTTTCCGAGCAAAACAGCGCCGGCATCCCGCATTTTTTTTATGATAAAGGCATCCTCATCTGCGATGTGTCCTTCCAAAGCCAGTGAGCCGGCAGTGGTTTGCATTTTGTCGCCGGTGTCGATATTGTCTTTTATCATAATTGGAATGCCGTGCAACAGACCACGAACACGCCCGCTTTTTCGTTCTTCGTCCAGGGTTCGGGCAATTTCCAACGCATCGGGATTAAGTTCCATAACAGCCTTCAGTTCAGGATCAACCTTTTCGATTCGGCTTAGGTATTTTTCACAGATTTGCTCAGATGTCAATTCCCCTGATTCCATTTTTTGCTGAAGGTCGTCAACTGTTACTTCATTTAATTCAAATGATGTAAAATCCGGCTTTTCTGTTGTTTTTTCGGAAGTTGCGGTGCAGGCAGATACTCCGCCCACGGCCAGTACCGATCCACCAAGAGTGGCGGTTTTGAAAAAATTGCGGCGCTTCATTTCATTGGATTTTGTTAGTTCTTTTCAAAAGTAAGAAAACCCCGAATAACAGAATTGAAACGGTTGTAATTATTGCAAAAAAGTGCCTGGAAAGTTATCCAGGCACTTTTAATTCTATTTTGACAGATTTAACTTTGCTTAAAAACAGCACCGCCTAAGGGACAGTGTTAATTTTCAGCAAGATTACCAGTTCCCGCGAAATCCACAGCCTCTGCCGCCACGTCCCTGCGAAGCAGCTTGCCCGCGGCCACCTCTTCGTCCCTGAGCAAAACCTTTTCTTCCGTAATTATTTCGGGCCTGCAATAAATCGTACTGTTTTTGCTGTTCCCCAGTGAGCAGGTTGCGAACTTCATTGCGGTGTGCCTGTACTTTTTTCAGCATTTCAGTACGAATTTCACTTTTCTCCACCGGTTCAAATGTGGAGCGTTGTTCCACGCGCAACTCAGCCATGGCTTTCTGATGTGCCGCTTCAAGTTCAGTGATTTTTGCCTGCTGCTCTTCGGTTAAATCCGTCAGTACAGCGAGGCAGGTTCCCTGCCCATATCCGTAACCATAAGCAGATTGATTTACATTTCTCCGGCCTTGTGCCAGCAGCGTGGTTGATGTTAACATCAATGCGATAAACATCCAAACAAAATTTTTCGTTTTCATTTTTCTAAATTTTTAATTGTTACTAATTTCTATCTGTTTCCAAACCTGTTCCGCCTTCCACGTTGCGGGAGTTTTACGTCCTCTTCCTGCCGGAGCATCGACATAAATATCTCATTGAGTTTTTGCCGTTGCCCGGGGTTGCACTCTTCCTCCATTTCGCGGTAATAACGGATGGTTTCTTTTTTTAATTCAGTATGTAATATTCCAATTTCTTCTGTAATTGCATTCAGTTTTTGTGAATCGGAAATTTCCCTTCCCAGCTCCTCAATCATTTCAATTCGTAACCCCGCAAGCTGATTGGTAATTTGCCACGCACTGCGGTTGAAATCACGGTTCAGTTCCCTGAAAACTTCTACCTGGGCCGGTTGCAAATCCAGCTGCTCCCTGAAAAAACGGGTGCGCTGCTGTGCCGGAACTTCAATTTCGTTTTCTTCAATGTTTACCTGTTCCAGCAATTTTTTATCCTGCTGCTTATGATAAATAAATGAAACCCCCATTGAGATATTAGTTGCCAGCAGAATGACAACCAACCAGGTAAGTATGCGGTATTTATTTCTGGTTATCATGATTTTACTCCATTAAAAATGCTTCAATCGGTTCGGCTTCCATTTCATTCAGGTACGGAACCACCTGTTCCTGCTGAAAGTAACTTGCACCAGTATCTGCGGGCTGCCCGATTTTAATTCCGGTATAAATTCCGGCCAAAAGCAACAGCGAAAAAAACGCCGGTTGCAACACCCTTGCTAAAAACGGATTTCGCATGAACTGCGCCGGTTTTTCAGTTTGTGATTCCAGCCGGGCTTTCACACGGGTATAAAAAAACGGATTCACTTCAGGTGATTTTTCTGCCTGCAACACATTTAGCGTTTTGCTCATTTCGCTGGCAAAAGCGGCACACTCATTACACTCAGTAAGGTGTTGTTTTACCTGCTCCATCTCGTGGCCGGGCAAATCGCCTTCCAGGAAAAATATCAGCTTTTTATGTAATTTTTTGCATTGCATTTTTTATCGTTTATGGTTTTGACACATTCTTTTTTAAAAACTTGCGCTTAAATGCATTTCTTTTTATAACAGGTGTATAATTTTTTCTGAAGGTTTTTTTTGGCGCGGTGAATCAGCGACTCCACCGACGACAACGAAACCTGCATGACTTCCGAAATCTCCTTGTACGACAAATCTTCGTATTTATTCAGTGTGAAAGCTACCCGCTGGTTTTTGGGCAGCGAGTCGATGGCCGCATGTAAAAGTTCGGTACGCTGGCTGTTCTCCAGATCAGTATCGGGCGAATCGGTTTCTCCGGAAATTTTGTACGCATCTTTGCTGTCGGGGGCACTTGTTTCGTCAACCGATCGGAACCATTTCCGGCGTTTATTGTCGCGAATAAAATTGAGCGAGCGGTTCACGGCAATCCGGTAAAGCCAGGTGGAAATTTTTGAATCGGCCCTGAATTTATGAACGGAACGAAACACTTCAATAAAAACATCCTGGGCAATATCCTCGGCATCTTCGGTATTGTGTACCAACCCGAAACAGGTATTTACAACCAGTTGCTGGTATTTTTCAACCAGTTGCCTGAAAGCGTTCTCGTCTCCTTCCTGAAGTTTTTTTATGATTTCGGCCTCGCTCATTCAAAAATTTAATACTGAAATTTACGAATAAGACACGGCTCTTGAAAAAAACTTGCGTTCGTTTTCAAAATTCCGGAATACTACCGTGGCAACTTAATCATCCACCGGCTGAAGTTTCATTTTAAAACGGGCAGCTTCCTCCACTTTTCCTGCACTGAACGGATCGGCATGATACTCGTTATTCAGGTACATTTCGGTTTGGTCGAGGTAAAAATCGCTGGCAGGAATTCCGCTTGTACCCGTTGGAATTACCGTTTTTGAAGCGTCCCAGTCGGACGCATCGAAAATATGACGGTGCGATGCGCCGTGGTTCACGTTATAGAGATTGTTGTAAGAATAGGAAAAAGGCCCCACCGTGTGGAAACTTCCGGGGACTTCGAAAGGCCCGCGGTTTAAGCCCAGTGCATTGTCGAGCATTTCCACCACTCCAAGCGGATGACTCAGCGTGAGTGTATGAATTTTCCCCCAGGTCCAGTTATCCGGATCGTCACCCAGCCGGCCGGAAAGTTCTTCCACCGTTTGACTGAAAGCACGGTTGACAATATCGCTGTAAGTTTCGGTTTCTGGGGTGTTTTTATCGTCGATCCATGCTGAATTTTTATCCGGAAGCGCATTCAACATCATATTCTCAATTAAAATCCGCTGGCCTTTCACAGCTCCAAAGAGATCTTCAGAAAGCTCATCTTCAATAATATTTTCGGCCACTTTACGGTAAAGCACTTCAAAAACCGCAGCCGCCGGGCTTTCTTTTGCCATCTCATAATCCCAGTTTTCAAGTTTTTCAAGCGCGGCTTTTTCTGCTGAAGTATATTCATTTTCACCCTTAAGCGCAGCTAAAAATACAGGTGTCAGTGCCTCTGCTTTTTTTGATTTTACATCAACATGCATCTCCTGAAAATCAGCAATTCCCAATTTTTCTTTTGCCTCGAGCATTTCCCTGATGCGGTTGATGCGGTTGGGCATGGCATACCAGTGGCTGATGTAATGCGGGTAATCATCGGGAGCCGTTTTGTTGTTGGCCGACGATACGTATCCCCGTTCGGGATTGAATTCATAAGGCAGTTCTTCAAAAGGAACCAGTCCCTGCCAGTCGTAAAGCGAGGTGTCGCCGGGATAAATTTCAATGCCAGTGCCTTCGCGCAAAGGCACGCCGGCTGAGCATTGCAGTCCAATGTTTCCTGCAACATCGGCATAAACAATGTTCTGGCTCACCGATTTAAAAGTTTTGGCAGCATCACGAAAATCGTTCCAGTTATTGGCGCGGTTGAGCAAATAAACCGTGCGGATTTCATCGCTCATTTCATTGCCAAGCCAGTGAATGGAAAGCGCAGTTTCGTTTGCTTTTTTAAACCGGTTCACAATAGGACCACGGTGAGTGAATTTCAGGGTTTCGTTAATAATTTCCCCCTCTTTTGTATGAATAAGTTCTTCCTGAATGACGAGGTCTTTCCACTGTCCGTCGAGCAGGTATTTTGTTGAATCTTCGTTCAGGGTTTCAGCATAAAAATCGAGGTCGTCAACTGCCACGTTGGTCATTCCCCAGGCTATTGAATCGTTGTGCCCGCAAATAACAAACGGCTGGCCGGGCAAAACAAGGCCGGTAACATTTACCGAACCTTCGGCCACGTGGTGCATCTGGTACCATATTCCGGGCGACATTAAACCCAGGTGCATGTCGTTGGCCAGCAGCGGTTTGCCCGTTTGGCTTTTTTTGCCGGAAACCGCCCAGTTGTTGCTTCCCCTGAAAATACTGCCGCCCAGTTTTTCCAGCTCCATGCTTGCAGACAAAAAAGTTTCGGCCGTCGGAATTTCAGTTCCGGTAAAATCAGGAAAAATGGCAGTCGGGTGGTTTTCCATATCGGGTATCAAATCGGCTGCCAGTTCTTTTCCCACTTCATTTTTTACCTGGTGCGAAACCATTTCGGTACCCCAACCCGATGTGAGATCCCACGACATGTACCCAATGAGGTTGATCGAGTGCAGCGGCTCCCAGGGATCGGGATGATATCCCAAAACTTTAAACTCGGGGGGCAGCGGAAATTTTTCCATGTAATAATTTACGCCTTCGCAAAAAGCCTCAAGGTTTTTCAAAATCTCAGGCGATGTTTGTGCCAGCACCTTTTCCGACTTTTCCCTGAACCGCAAGGCCCGAAGGAGCAAGTCGGTTTCCAGCTGGTCTTTCCCCAAAATTTCGGAAAGCCGCCCCTGGGTAATGCGGCGCAGTAAATCCATTTGCCAGAGCCTGTCCTGCGCCATGGTAAATCCCACAGCGCGGTAAAGATCCGCTTCACTTTTGGCCCGGATATGTGGAATGGCAAAGGAATCGCGCAATACGGTCACTTCATCTTCCAACACCGGCAAATACAGGTTTTTATCATAATCCGGAAGCGCTCCTTTTCGCAGGTTATTTAAAAAGAAAAAACCAGCTATAGCTACAAGGACAATTACTACTGCCACTCCTGCTAAAATGCGTTTAAATATTTTCATGCATGTAAATTTTATTATGGTCGTTTTAACATCCGAATTTTTATTTGAACAAAAAAGAATTGAATTTTACAGAATATATGTAATTCTTACTATTTTTAAACTCTATAAAATTAATAATCAATTTGATAAATACGAAACTGTCTGAAAAATAAAAATTACAGCTATGAAAAAGTTAATAATTCTCTTATTTCTTGCAGCGTACACGCTTCCGGCACTGGCACAGGAAGCCGATAAAATTACAGGTGTGTGGTGGAACGAAGAAAAAACATCGAAGATTGAAATTGAAAAAAAGGATGGGAAATACATTGGCACCATTGTTTACATCATTCCTGAAAATTATGAAAATGGCGAGCCGCCCAAAGACGATGAAAACCCGGATGAATCGCTGCGCAACCGCTCCATTCTGGGGCTTCAGATTCTTGAAGGACTGGAATACAATTCGAAGGAAGAAGAGTGGGAAAACGGTGAAATTTACGATCCAAAATCCGGAAATACTTATGATTGCTATGCCTGGTTTGAAAATGATGATTTACTGAAACTAAAAGGTTTTGTAGGCGGAATCCGCTGGCTGGGACGCAGCTCGGAATGGTACCGTACGGAGCTGTGAAGCCCGTAAATCAATAAAAACGAAATCAAAAAACCAATAAAATGAAATCATTTCTGCCTGTACTTCTCATAATTTGCAGTTTTTATTCTGGTTTTTGCCAGAACAAGAGTGAGTTAGTTATTGATGAAACAGCAAAGAAAACCTTTTCCCAAACCGAGCTCGAAGGCATTCAGTCCATGATAAGATTTGTGGATTCGTGCGTGGTGAAAGAAACAAACCTGACTGACATCAATGCAGCCTACCATGCTTACCTGGAAAGGCAGAAAGAATTTATGAAAAAAGGAGAAATGATGTCACCGCTTATAAAAGACGCTGTCAAATTCAGCTTCCTTGAACGCCTGGATTCCAATGCAGTAAAAAGCATCTGGCATATTGATGATTACATTAAGGAAATCGGGACGAGGGATACCTCATTAACCGATGTGCATGGAATTAAAACAATTTCAATAAATCTGTTCGGCAGTTATATGGATTACCTCAAAAAAATTGGGGAGACGGATGAGCGGTACAAAAATATTGCTGAAACAGTCGAAATTGCCGGTGATATTTCTCCGGCTACTACGGGATGGTTTCTGCTGAATCACAACGAATTTGATTTCATGCTGTTTAAAGACCGGCTTTTTGCTACCGTTTTTATACTCCGGCTGGGCGATCCGTTTGAAGAAAAAGTGGACCGGTACCTGGAATCAAAATCCAATCACCAATAAAGCAGTAATGATGAAACAAACACATGTGATACTACTTTTGCTTTTCATTTCGAATTGGGCTATTTCCCAAAATTATATGGGAAGCTGGAAAGGGGAAACAATGGTTGCCGATTCCACGATTGTGGTAAAATTCAATGTGATGCTGCAGGAAGATTCGACGGTTAAGGCGATGATGCTCAACCCGGTATTTGATAAATTTACCGGCGTAAATTATTGCTGCGATACACTTCATTTGATTTCAGAAAAATTTGGTTATGAATACAAAGCGGTTCCTACTCTGGACCTGAATAAACTGACAGGGCAATTTAAAATGGGTACTACGGTTTTCCCGCTCGATGTTTCCAGGGGTGACCCAATATTTCGTCCCCAAACGCCCCAAAAACCATATCCCTATCTCTCGGAAGAGGTTGTTATTGAAAATAAAACTGACAGTGTAACGCTTTCGGCAACGCTCACTATTCCCCATTCACAAGGAACGGTTCCTGCCGTTATTTTAATCAGCGGAAGTTCTCCTGCAACCCGGGATACAGAAAGTTTTCATCACAAATCATTCCTTGTTTTGGCCGATTACCTGACCCGCAAAGGCATTGCTGTTTTACGTTATGATTCCAGGGGTGTCGGTAAGTCAACCGGTAATTTCTATTCTTCTACACCACTGAATTTTGCACAGGATATTGAAGCAGGAATTAAATTTCTGGGGTCACGGAAAAAAATCAATAAAAATCAAATTGGACTTATAGGACATAGCGCCGGAGGAGTAGTTGCATCAATAACAGCTTCTCAAAATCCGGAAGTTGCGTTTATTGTTTTGCTGGCCTCACCAGGCATAAATCTGAAAGATGATTTTATTTTACAAAAAGAGTTGCTTTATCAAAATGGAGATACTTCACATGAAGAATATTTGCTAAATAAAAACTTTCAGGAAACGGCTTACAGGTTAATAGAAAATAATATTGACACAGCAAGTGCAAAAGATTCACTACAGCAATTTAAAAAACAGTATTTGGAGCGATGGAATGAAGATGGCTGGAACCATTTTCTGCCACCCGAATATTTTTTCATCAAAATGGTCCGGGATTATTTGTCTGCCTACAACCGATTTAATTGGAGGTGTAATCCGGCAGATTACCTGGAAAAAGTAACCTGTCCGGTTCTTTCACTTAATGGCAGCAAAGACATTCAGGTTCCGTCAGAAATAAATCAGCAAGCCATTGAAAAAGCGCTAATCAAAGCGGGCAACCAACATTTTGAAATAGAGGAGATGGAAGGGCTAAACCATCAGTTTCAGGAGTGTATCACATGCTCATTCATGGAATCAGCTGATTTGGAACAAACTTTTTCACCAAAAGCATTAAGTAAAATTTCAGCATGGATTAGTTCCGTCATTCAAAAATGATTAACCTATTACTTTCGCACAATCAGTTTCACCTGGCATTGTTCCGTGAGTTTCAATTTTTTTAAATCGGCTCCGGTAATGAGGTTCACTCCCGGTTGTTTCCCCGGTTCAAAACTCCCAAAACGATTTTCAACCTGAAGTGCTTTTGCCCCGTTGAAAGTTCCCCACAACACCAGTTCTTCCAATGTAATTTCAGGAAAATGTTGTTGAAGCGTTATCATTTCGGCAAGTATTGAAAGCTTCTGATTGGAAGCCAGGCTGTCGGTTCCCAGGCAAATATTCAGTCTGTGTTTTTGAAAAAGCGGAACAGAAGGGAGTGCATTCTCAATGAATAAATTGGAGTTGGGGCAAAGCACGAAAAACGTATTTTCAGTTTTGCGTTGTTGCTTCAAATCCAGAATATCGCGTTCTTCTGTAAAAGTATTATGAACCAAAAACAACTGATTTTCGGGAGGCAAAAACTCCAACGTGGTTAGCAACGAGCTTTTACCGGTGGGTTTCCAGTGCGAAATATCAATTCCCAAATTATCTTTTAAATGGCAGGCAATTGGGCCTGAACCATCACTGAAAAACTGTTCTTCTGTCCGGCTTTCCTGATTGTGAACGGAAAGCAGGCTGTTTTCGGCACGTGCATTTTCGCTTATTACTCTGAATAATTCTGCTGAAACCGAGTAAGATGAATGCGGAACAACTGACGCGCCGAGGCCAAATTCATTACACATCTCTTTCACAAAATTCGCCATGCTGAAAGCTCTTTCTGCCCGCGAAGGATGAAACCCAAAAGCCTCTGCAAATGTGTGATAATAAATTTTGCTGTGCCGTTTTTTTTCAAGCGTTAAAGTTGAATTGGAAACATCGCCCACGGCCACAGTTCCATTGGCAACCAATTGCCGGTTAGCTTTTTCGGCAGCCTCTTCCGCAACTTCCGGTTCCTCGTTTCGGAGCTGGTTAATAGCAGTCAGAAAACCACCCATCCCGGTTTTTTCAGGAATTTTTCCTTTCAAATGCGATAATTCCAGATGGCAATGGGCATTAATAAAACCCGGCACTAAAATTCCGCTGTAGTGTTCCAGTCCGGCTTCTTCTTTCAATTGCCCGCCGGTATCAATTAGTTCAATAATTTTTCCGTTGTCGGCGCAAACCAGAATTCCGTTTTTTAGTGGGGGCCTGTTCCCCGGGAAAATGTATGTGGCAGAAATTTTTCGCACTGCTACCGGTTCTGAATATCCAGTTCCTTTTGTTCCCTTCTCCTTCCTGTAAATTCTTCTTCCATTTCATTAAGAAGATTCATGGATTCGCGGTACATTTTTTCAAATTTACGGGGTTGGCTGGCGTAAAAAACATACGATTTTTCAAAAACCGTGTCGGCCACCTCATGTTTTTCGAGCACTGAGTAGTAAAAATCAGCAGATGTACTTTGTTCCACCAGCGAATCGCGGTGCCTTTGCGTATTGAATGCCGCTTCGGCCAGATGAATATCGGCCAGCATTTCAATCATTTTTTCCCTTTCAATCAGGTTTTCAGGTTTTTCAACAACGGGCTCGTCGCACCCGGTGAACCCCCAAAAGAGAATGACAACTAATATGTAAAACAGTTTTTTCATTTTTAAACGGAGTGCAAATTAAAAATAGTTTACGTTACCGGCAATAAGCTTTCCGTTAAAAAAAGCTATTTTACGGAAAGAATAACCCGTTTACTTCCTGAAAATGATGCGGAAAACCTCTTCTACCCGGGCTACTTTTTCAATTTGAATGTTGAAAGCTGAAGCATCGAACCCTTTGTTTACCGCGGGAATAAATATTTTGTTGAACCCCAGCTTGGCCGCTTCGGCAATGCGCTGTTCAATACGGTTCACCCCGCGAATTTCGCCGGTGAGGCCCACCTCACCTGTAAAACACGTTTTGTGATCAACCGCCACATCGATGTTGGATGAAAGAATGGAACAAATCACGGCAAGGTCGGTAGCAGGATCATTAATTTTCAGTCCGCCGGCAATGTTCAGAAAAACATCTTTGGCCAGCAGTTTAAATCCGGCGCGTTTTTCGAGCACTGCCAGCAACATGTTGAGCCTGCGCAAATCAAACCCTGTGGAAGAACGCTGCGGGGTTCCGTAAGCGGCAGAGCTCACGAGCGACTGAATCTCAATCAAAAAAGGCCGAATACCTTCGATGGTTGCTGCAATGGCGGTTCCGCTCACATCGTCGCTCACTTTTGAAATGAGCTGTTCCGAAGGATTCAATACTTCCTGCAATCCATTGCCACGCATTTCAAAAATTCCCAACTCGTTGGTGGAGCCATAGCGGTTTTTGTTGGCGCGTAAAATCCGATACATGTAATTGGTGTCGCCTTCAAACTGCAAAACAGTGTCCACCATGTGTTCCAATACTTTTGGACCGGCCAGGCTTCCTTCTTTGTTGATGTGCCCGATGAGAATCACCGCCACATCATTTTTTTTGGCAAACTTCAGAATTGCCGAAGTGCACTCGCGCACCTGCGAAACCGAACCGGGAGACGATTCAATCACTTCGGTAGAAACAGTTTGGATGGAATCAACCACCAGCAAATCGGGCATTGTCTGTTCGGTTTGGGCAATAACATGTTCCAGGGAAGTCTCACTCAGGAAAAGGCAGTTATTTTGCTTCATTTCCAGCCGGGTTGCCCGAAGTTTTATCTGCTGCAGGCTTTCTTCACCCGAGATGTAGAGAATCTTTTTGTTGGGTAACCCCAGCGCCATTTGCAGTACCAGGGTTGATTTTCCGATGCCCGGTTCGCCACCCAACAAAACAATCGACCCCGGAACAATTCCCCCTCCCAGCACACGGTCGAATTCATTAATTCCTGCCGGGAAGCGCTGGTTTTTTTCAGCCTTTATATTTTCAAGGGTGAGCGGCTGGTTGCCTGAAAGCTGCACCGAAATTTTTGAAGTTGATTTTTTCTTTTCAACCACTTCTTCAACGTATGTATTCCACCCGCCACACGAAGTGCACCGTCCGAGCCATTTGGGCGACTGTGCTCCACAGTTCTGGCAGGTGTATATTGATTTTGTTTGGGCCATTAATCCAGGTTTTTAATTTTATGAATGATATCCGAAGTGGAAATGCCCGGAACCAAATCGAGGGTTTCCACTTTCCCGCCGTTTTCGAGCACCGTGTCGTGCCCGGCAATTTCATGAATGGCGTATTCTTTCCCTTTCACTAAAACATCGGGTAAAATTTGGGCAATTAACTCAGCAGGTGTTTCTTCATGAAAAATAACAACGGCATCGACAAAAGATAAAGCGGCCAAAACTGCTGCCCTCGATTGCTCATTTAATATGGGCCTTCCTTTTCCTTTGAGCAGTTTCACCGATTCGTCGGAGTTCAAGCCAACAATCAGCCGGGTTCCCATTTTTGCCGATTTAATCAACGAATCGATGTGTCCATGATGGATAATATCAAAACATCCGTTGGTGAAAACGATGGTTTCGTTTTGCGATTTCCATTTTTTTAATTCAGATCCAAACGACTGAAAATCAGCATATAATTTTGAAAAAATATCGATTTTGCGGTTCATGCTATTTTAATTCCAATTTTTCGAGAACCAAAGGTATAGATAAATTTAAGGAACATCTTCCTGCAGAAAAATTAAATTCTTACCTGTAGGCGTAAAATACAATTCGATTATTTATTCAGAATAATCCGGAATGTTGTTCCTTTTCCTGCTTCCGACCATTTTATAAAAATTTTGCCGCTGTGGTAAATTTCGATTATCCGTTTTGCCAGCGACAGGCCCAGCCCCCAGCCTCGTTTTTTAGTTGAGAAGCCGGGTTGAAAAATGGTTTTTTGCTGCGATTTGGGCACACCTTTTCCAGTGTCGGTAATATCAATCAAAACGTTTCCGCCATTCTCCTGGAGGCTGAACGTAATTTTGCCGTTATTGTCCATGGCATCAATTGCGTTCTTACACAGGTTTTCAACAACCCACGAAAAAAGTGCAGCGTTCAGCGGAGCTTCCACGCGGTCGCCTTCCGAAAAATTCATTTCGAACTTTACCTTTTCAGAAGAACGGGTTTTGAGGTAACTCACAGTTGAAAGCAGCACCTCAACCAAATTGGTCGCCAGCAGCTCGGGTTTTGACCCGATTTTGGAAAAACGCTCGGTGATTTTTTCGAGACGTTTCGTGTCACTTTCAAACTCATCAATCAGTGCCGGATCCACATTCTGCATTTTAAGCAGCTCAATCCAGGCCATTAGCGATGAGATGGGAGTTCCCAGCTGGTGCGCGGTTTCTTTTGACATGCCCACCCAAACCTGGTTTTGTTCGGCGCGCTGGGTAGCATCAAAAGCAAAATAGGCTACAATAATGAAAATGATTATTACAAAAAGCTGGACAACAGGATAGTACCTCAGGTTGCGCAAAATATTCGATTCGCGGTAATAGAGGTACAGCGTATTTTCGTGGGATAGCACAATGGGAATCGGCTCTGAATACCCCTTCATTTTTTCCAGCTCATTTTTCAGCACCTGTTCACGCCGACTTTCGTTGTAATTAATGTTCGCATCGGTATTAAAATCACCGTTTTCATCAACTATAATTATCGGAATTGTTGTGTTCTGCTCGGCAATTTCCTGTAGTAAAGTCAAATAAGAAGTATTCAATCTTTGCACGGCTGCCTCGTTGGTACTTTCAATTACCGGTTCGGCAAATCGCCTGGTGGCTTCGGCCCACAGTTCCACTTTTTTTCGTTCTTCGCGGGCCATTTTTTCGGTAAGCCAATTGGTATAAAGCAACGAGGCAACTCCAATTATAATTGCACTTAGCAGAAGTAGAATTTTTCCGCGCTTTCTTTTCAGGTAAATATCCAACGTGCGATTGTTTTAATTATTTATGTTGAAAACGAGGGAAAAGATAATTTATTATCGGCCCATCATTTTCATAACTGCCGCTATTATTCCGTCTTCATCAATACCGCATATTTTGTACAATTGATCGGGAGTACCGTGTTCTATAAACCTGTCGGGAACTCCCAGTACTTTCACATGTGCAGAATACCCCTTTTCGGCCATAAATTCCAGCACGGCACTGCCAAAACCGCCTTTAATTACGCCATCTTCAACCGTTAAAATATAGTCGTATTTTTCAAATATTTCATCGAGCATGGTTTCATCGAGCGGTTTTACAAACCGCAGGTCGTAATGAGCGGCTGAAATATTTTTATCATTCAGTGACTTAATGGCCATCTGAGCATGAATTCCTGTTTTCCCAATGGTGAGAATGGCAACATCATTGCCTTCTGAAAGCTGTCGTCCTTTTCCAATTTCAATTTTTTCGAAAGGCATTTTCCAATCCTTTTTTATTCCGCAGCCTCGTGGGTATCGAATTGAAAAGGGCTGGTTAATTTCATCAAGTTGGGCAGTGTACATTAAATTACGCAGCTCTGTTTCATCCATTGGGGCGGAAACAATCATGTTGGGAACCGCGCGCATATAAGCAATATCAAATACTCCATGGTGTGTGGGGCCATCTTCACCAACCAATCCGCCGCGGTCGAGACAAAAAACCACATGCAGGTTCTGGGTTGCCACGTCGTGCACTAACTGATCGTAGGCACGCTGCATAAAAGTGGAGTAAATATTACAAAAAGGCACAATTCCCTGTGTGGCAAGGCCTGCCGAGAATGTTACGGCATGTTGTTCGGCAATGCCTACATCGAAAGCCCGATGGGGCATTTTCTCCAGCATCAGGTTCATGGAACAACCTGTGGGCATGGCCGGGGTAATTCCTACAATTTTTTCATTCTTCTCGGCAAGTTCCACCAGTGTTTCACCAAATACATTTTGGAACTTGGGTGCTTTATTAACCTGGCAGCCACACGACAAGATTTCGCCTGTATTTTTGTCGAACAAACCAGGCGCATGAAATTTTGTTTGATTCATTTCCGCGTGGCTGAAACCTTTTCCTTTTTTTGTTACAATGTGGAGCAGTTTCGGCCCGGGAATATCTTTTAAATCATTTAAAGCTTCAGTTAGGTATTCCAAATCATGGCCGTCAATTGGTCCGAAATAGCGAAAATCAAAAGCTTCAAAAAGGTTATTTTCGGTGAGCAGCATGTTTTTCAGTGCATGCTGGTTTTTTTGTATAAACTTGCGGGTTTTCTTCCCAAAACCATCGAGTTTTCCCAATCCTTCCCAAACGTCTTTTTTAACTTTATTGTAGGTTCCCGACTTTGAAATATTCATCAGATACTGGCCAATTACTCCCGTGTTCGGGTCAATGGCCATATTATTGTCGTTAAGAATAACAAGCAGGTCAGATTTACTGGCTCCGGCATTATTCAGGGCCTCAAAAGCCATTCCACCTGTCATGGCCCCGTCGCCAATTACAGCTACAATTTTTCTGTCGTTTTCATTTTTCAATCCGGCCGCAATCGCCATACCCAGCGCTGCCGAAATAGAGGTTGAAGAGTGGCCAACACCAAAAGTATCGTACTCACTTTCATCACGTTTAGGAAAACCACTTATGCCATTCAGTTTGCGGTTGGTATGAAAATTTTCCCTACGCCCGGTTAATATTTTGTGTCCGTAGGCTTGATGGCCCACATCCCATACCAACAAATCGTAAGGCGTATTATACACATAATGCAATGCAACCGTGAGTTCAACAACCCCAAGGCTTGCTCCCAAATGCCCGGGATTGGCAGAAACTTCATCAATAATATATTCTCTTAATTCATCGCAAACCTCAGAAAGTTTTTCAGGGGCCATCTTCCTCAAATCAGCAGGAGACTTTATCTGTTCCAGTATTTTATCCTTCGCTCGTACCATACATTTGTGTGAAAATCTTGTCAAAGTTATAACAAAAACTGAAAACCCATTTGATCAAAAAGCGAAAGGGTATAAAATTTGTTCTAACCTTTCAAAAAAAGTAAATTTAGCCAGAATAAAAATTTAGAAACATGAGAACTGTTCACAAAATAGTATTTTTTAGTGGTTTGATCTTATTATCCTCTTGCGTTTCAACAAAACAATTTAACCAGGTACAGGACAAAGTCAAAACACTTTCTCAGGAAAACGAACAACTCAAGCGGTCGAATGCTGATCTTGAAGTGGCTAACACTGAATTAAAAAGTGCCAACGAGCAGCTGACTGCCAAAAACAAAGATTTGGAGGCCCGGCTTGAAGAAGCACTTTATAACCTGAACGTTCAGAAACAAAAGGTGGAAACGCTTGAAAATGAACAGGCCAGTTTAAACCGGCAACTCGATATATTAAAATCAGGCAGTTCGGAAGAAATTGAAAATCTGCTGGATGAACTCCAAACTACCCGGCGCGGCTTAACCCTTCGCGAAGACCGGCTGCGCGAAGCAGAAAAAGAACTGGAAGAACGCAATGAGCGGCTGATAGAACTTCAGGAAGTTCTGGCCCAAAAAGACCAGGCAGTGAAAGACCTGAAAGATAAAGTAATGCGAACGCTTACCGGTTTCACAGGTAACGGCCTGACGGTTCACGAAAAGAACGGAAAGGTTTACGTGTCGATGGACGAAAAATTACTGTTTAGAACCGGGCAATGGGATGTTGATCCCAACGGGCAAAAGGCTTTGCGCGATTTAAGCCAACTGCTGGCCGAAAACACAGATGTCAATATTATGGTGGAAGGCCACACCGACGATGTGCCCATGCACGGCTCCGGTGCTGTTAAAGACAACTGGGACCTGAGTGTGATGCGCGCCACTGCAGTTACCAAAATTCTCACGCAAAACGGACAGATTGATCCGTCGCGGATTATTGCTGCAGGCAGAAGTGAGTACGTTCCGTTAACCACCAATGAAACGACAGAAGACCGGCAAATGAACCGCCGCACCGAAATTATTCTTACCCCACAGCTGGATGAATTGCTGGAGATTTTGGAAGTAAAGTAAAAAACCACGCCCAGAGGACGTGGCTTTGGGATAACCCCTGGAAGGGGATGAAAATACCTTTACCCTCAGAGAAGGTAAAAGCTTGTTA
>NZ_FQZE01000048.1 GCF_900141875.1 Tangfeifania diversioriginum
CGATTTTTAACTGCCGGACAGATTGATATTTAACCATGATGTGCAAACTTTTTCCCTTGAAGTTAATATTTTGTTTGCACTTTGAAGCTAAATTGCGTGACTTTTTTGTATGTAATTTATTGACAATCAATTGTTAATATTGTTTTTCAGCAAACCTTAAATATATCAGAAACTTCTACGTCAATAGATTTCAAAGATATACTTATTAAAAATAATAAAGTTAGCTTACATGATGAATCCAAAATACCATTTAGGCAGAAAGGTAAAGGCTCCAAAAGATTATTATCTATGGCAATTCAAACTTTGCTAGCTGAAAATGGTGGAATAATTTTAATCGATGAAATAGAACAAGGTCTTGAACCTGACCGTGTTCAACATATTGTCAGTACATTAAAGAAAAATGACAACATACAAACATTCATAACGACCCATTCGAGTAATGTTATTGTTGAGCTTGATGCATCAGATTTATATCTTCTAAGTAAAGAAAATGGATTCTTACGAAATGTAAGTAGGTCCTTGCAAGGTAATATAAGAAGAAATCCAGAGGCTTTATTTGCTAAAAGAATAGTTGTCTGTGAAGGCGCTACAGAGGTTGGAATTTGTAGAGCCGTAAATGATTTTTTAATCGGTGAAAATCGTATAAATGCAGCTCATAAGGGTATTCGATTTGTAGATGGAAATGGTGCTAACTTTATTAATGATTGTCTCGCTTTTAAAAAGTTAAATTTTGATGTAGTAGCATTTTGTGATTCTGACGACAAAATAATAAATCAAAAGAAAGGCAGACTTACTGAGAAAGGTATTGAAATTATTGATTGTGATAAGGGAAATTCAATTGAAAATCAGATTTTTCAAGATTTGCCATGGGGCGGAATAATAAAATTGGTTAAATATCAGGAAGAAAAACCTTCGTCTCAATCAGTCAAGGATCAAGTAGAACATTATTTAGGCACCCATTTATTAAATAATTGGATGCAACAAGATAGCAAAGAGTTAAGAAAGGCAATTGGAATTTCTTCAATAAGCGGAGAATGGTTTAAAAGAATTGATCATGGTCAATTTTTGGGCTTGGTTGTCTGTCAAAATTTAAGATTAATGGAAGGGAAGAAACTCAAATATCAAATTGAAAAATTTATTAGTTGGATAAACAGATGATTGATTACAATCAATTATATCAAAGTTTCGTCACCCATGAGAAAAGTAAATTAATAGCTCCAGCTGGTTATGGGAAGACCTATGCTATCTCTGAATCTTTAAAGTGGACAAAAGGGCATCAGTTAATACTAACTCATACTCATGCAGGAGTTGCATCAATAAAAGAAAAAATAAAAATTATAAAACCGGAATGCAAATATACTGTTGAAACGATTTCGAGTTTTGCACAAAAATATGTTGAAGCATTTTATTGTGGAATGTTACCAGATCAAGACGATGCAGGTTTTTTCCAATTCATAATTAAAAAAGCAGCAGAACTGTTCCATGTTGAAACAATCAAAACTGTTTTGAAAGTTACATATTCAGGTTTATTTGTTGATGAGTATCAGGATTGTTCTAAAACTCATCAGTTACTAATTTTTGCAATATCAAAACTAATTCCTACTCATGTTTTGGGAGATCCTTTACAAGGCATTTTCAATTTTAATAATGAGCCATTGGTGGATTTTGAAACAGATTTATATAGTTATAAAAACTTCGAGTTGCATGAGCCTTGGCGTTGGAAGAAAACTAATCCAGCTTTGGGAGAATACCTGAAAGAAATTCGATCAACATTATTAAAAGGCAAACCAGTAGATATTGGTCTATTGGATGGAATCGAAAATTGTAAATGTCTTATAATAAAAGAAAATGATATTTATGTAAATGGAAGTGATTATCGAAAATGGCTAAATCGTATTGCTTATAATAATAAATCAATTGCTGATTTAAACGATATTTTGGTACTATCTCATGAAAATAATATCTGGCAAAGAATAAAATTAAATCAAAAACTAGGGAATAGATTCCATCTTATTGAAGCCTTTGATGATAAAGATTTTTACAAATTCTCAAAAAGTTTTGATATGTTGACACAATCAGATAACCTTTATCACGATTTAATTACACTTCTAAAGGGCAGAATCGATAAAAGAGGAAAGAAACGAAGTAAGCGTGTCGGGACATTGCTATCCGGCCTAAATAATTATTTCAATAATGATTTCAAATGTCCAAATCCCAAAAGGAAGGAATTAAGTATGATTGTCAACAAAATAAAACTAATAGAATCAAATTTCGATTTTTCTTTGTTAGCTTCTATTTTAATTTCATTGAGTAAATTGGAAAATGTTCGTATTGTAAGAAATGAACTATTTTATGATTTATGTAATAGTTTTCAAAAGTCCTCAATAGAAAAGATTTCAGTTTTTGAATCTATGAAAGAAATAAGAAATGTTAAAAGGAGAGTTGGAAGAAAAATAAACGGTAAATATATTGGGACAACACTTCTTACTAAAGGATTAGAGGCTAAAACTGTAGTAATATTAGATGCGCATAAGTTTACTGACCCAAAAAATTTCTATGTAGCTATGACAAGAGCTTCAAGTAGATTAATTGTTTTCTCAGAAGAAAATATTTTAAATCCATATTAAAAAGAATCGTATGAAACTACTCCACACATCCGACTGGCACCTCGGCAAACGGCTCGATGATTTTTCGCGAATGGAAGAGCAGCAGGCGGTTTTGCAGGAAATTTGCGAAATAGCTGAACGCGAACAGGTGGATGCCGTGCTGGTGGCAGGCGATTTATTCGACACGTTTAATCCGCCCACCGAAGCAGTTGATCTGTTTTACAAAACCTTAAAACGTTTGGCCGCCGACGGAAAACGTCCGGTGATTGCCATTGCCGGCAACCACGACTCGCCCGACCGCATCGAGGCACCCGACCCGCTGGCCCGTGAGTGCGGAATTATCTTTGCCGGTTATCCCAATTCGGTAGTGGCTCCGTTTGAGTTGGATTCCGGCCTCCGGGTTTTGCAAAGCACCGAAGGTTTTCTGGAATTGCAGCTTCCGGGAGCATCTGTGCCCCTGCGGATTTTACATACGTCGTATGCCAACGAATACCGGCTGAAAACTTTTCTCGGACAGGAAAACAACGAAGAGGAGTTGCGGACTGTCCTTCAGGAGAAATGGCAAAAACTTACCGAACAATATTGCGATGAACAAGGGGTGAATATCCTGGTTTCGCATCTGTTTATGGTAAAAAAAGGCGACGAGCTGCCAGAAGAGCCGGAAGACGAAAAGCCCATCCTGCATGTGGGCGGGGCGCAGGCAATTTTTACGGAGAATGTTCCGAAGCAAATACAATACACTGCGTTGGGGCATCTGCACCGGATGCATCGTGTTGATGAAAAACCTTGTCCCGTTTTTTATGGTGGGAGTCCCTTGTCGTACAGCTTTGCCGAGGCCAATCAGAAAAAGTATGCATTAATCATTGAAGCTGAACCGGGCGAAGCGGCGAAAGTTCGGGAGGTAGAACTAACCAGAGGAAAACGTTTGCTGCGAAAACGTGCCGAAGGATTGGATGAAGCGTTACAGTGGCTGGCCGAAAATCAGGATGCGCTGGTTGAACTGACGCTGGTTACCGAAACTTTTTTAACGGCAGTGGAAAGGAGAAAATTGAATGCTGCTCACCCGGGAATTGTCGCCATTATACCAGAAGTAACCGATGCAGAAAGTCTGGTGGGGAGCCAGCAAAAGCAAATCGATCTTAACCAAAGCATGGAAAAACTTTTCCGCGACTATTTCAAACACGAAAAGGGGCAGGAGCCAAATGAAGAGTTGATGAATTTATTTAAAGAAATACTGGCAGAAGAGGATTAACCACAGATAGCACAGACTTGCACAGAAAAAAAATTAAATCTGTGTTTATCTGCGTAATCCGTGGTGAAACATAAAAGAATAACCACAGATAGCACAGATTATCACAGAGAAAAATATAAATCTGTGTTTATCTGCGTAATCTGTGGTAAAAAATATTATTATGGAAAAACTAAATCAAATTACATACGAAATTATTGGCGCTGCATATAAGGTACATTCAGAACTTGGCCCAGGATTGCTGGAATCAACCTATGAAGTTTGCCTGGAATATGAACTCTTGAAAAGAGGTCTTAAAGTTGAACGGCAGAAACCATTGCCGGTTGTTTATGATGGTATTCATTTAGAGGCCGGATACCGGATTGATTTACTTGTAGAGAACACTGTAATTGTCGAATTAAAAGCGGTTGAAGAAATCGCTCCGGTTCATCAGGCGCAGCTCATGACGTATTTGAAATTATCAGAACGTAAACTGGGATTACTCATGAACTTCAACGTAACAGATATGAAAAAAGGAATTAAACGAATAATTATGTAAGAGATTAACCACAGATAGCACAGATACACACACAGAGAAAAATTAAATCTGTGTTCATCCGTGTAATCCGTGGTGAAATAAAAAAATTATGATACCTGTACAATTAACCATAAAAGGTCTGTACTCTTACCAGGAAAAACAGACCATCGATTTTACCAAATTAACCGCCGCCAGCCTGTTCGGCATTTTCGGGACAGTGGGCAGCGGAAAATCGTCCATTTTGGAAGCCATCACTTTTGCCGTTTACGGCCGCACCGACCGCCTGAATCTTTCGGGCGACAACCGCTATTACAACATGATGAACCTGAAATCGAACGAACTGCTTATCGATTTCATTTTTGAAACGGGCAGGGAACAAACTGCCTACCGGGCGACTGTGAAAGGCAAGCGCAACAGCAAAAAATTTGAAGATGTAAAAGCACTCGATCGAACTGCATACAAAAAAGAAGGCAATGAGTGGCGCCCCATTGAAAATGAAACGCTCGAACAGGCCATTGGATTAAGTTACGACAACTTCAAACGTACCATCATCATTCCGCAGGGACAGTTTCAGGAATTTCTGCAACTGGGAAATAAAGACCGCACACAGATGATGAAAGAGCTTTTCAACCTCGGGAAGTTTGAATTTTACTACAAAGTTGCTTCGCTGGAATCCAAAAACAATGAACAAAAACAAAATATTGAAGGGCAGTTGAAACAATTGGGGGCTGTCGATCCCGAACAGGCAAATATTTTTCAGGCACAGTTAACAAAGCTGGAAGAGGAATTAAAAGAACAGAACCGGAAACTGGCTGAAAACCAGAAAGCGGAAGAACAACTTCGGAAATTGCAGGAATTAACGCAGAAGAAAGCCGAAGCAGAAAAAGAACGAAAAAAGCTTCAGGAACAGGAGCCTGAATTTCAGGCACTCGAAAAAAAAATAACCCGGTACGAGCAGTGTGTGTACCGATTTAAACACCTGCTGGACTCGCTGAATGAAAACCGGAAAAAACAAGAAGAACGCGAAAAGCAAATTCGCACTGACAGCGAAAAATTGAAAGCTGAAGAAGTTGAAATTGAACAGCTCGAAAAGCTGCTCGAAAAGCTAAAACCGGCCTATGAAAAACGGGAAACCTTGAAGCAAAAAGCGGAAGAATTGTCGCGCCTGGTGCAGATGAAAAAATTGAAAGAAACGATTGCCAATGAAGAAAGTCGTTTAAAAAAAGGTGAAGAAATATTGAATACTACACTTCATCAGCACGAAAAACTGAAAACAGAAAAACAACAACTCGAAGCGAAGATAAAAGCAGCGCGTGGCAAAATTCCGGATTTGGAATTGTTGTCCACAATCAGGGCCTGGTACATCGAAAAACATAATCTAAACAAACAGCTTCCTGAAATCGAAAAGGAAATTGAAAAATATGTTCAACAAGAAAAAGAAATCAGGGAAGAAGTGTCCCAAATTTTAACCGAACCGGTTTTTAAAGATCTCGCGCAAGAAGCAGACTATAAAACCTGCATTCAGCATCTTAAAGCTGAAACGTTAAAAATTAAGGATAAACAAAAGGAACTGAACGAACAGCAAAACCATTTCCGCGTTAAAGCACAGTTAAAAAGCTATGCCGAAGAATTGGAAGAGGGGAAACCATGCCCGCTTTGTGGTTCAGTACATCACCCCGAGCTTTTTAAAGCGGAAGATAATAACAATGCACTGGCCGAACTGACTGCAAAACAGCAGAATTTTGAGCAGCAACTGGAACAAATATCGGAGTTGGGCAACCGGTTGAATTTTCTCGAAAACCAGATGCGAACGGTTCTGCAAAATCACAAAGAATCCAATGAAAGGAAAAAGGAACAACTGCAACAAATCAGTGCTCATGCCCAAAAGTTTATTTGGGAAAAATACCGGGAAGAAGAGGAGTTGAATGGAGCGTTCAGGGAGGCCAAACGTATCCAGGGTGAATTAAAAGAACACGAGAAGTCTCTGGAGAGCACAACCAAAAAACTCACACTTGAAGAAAAGAATAAGGAACGTTATCAGGCAGAGCTGGAAAAAATAGATAAGTCGCTTACGGTGCATCAAACTGAGCAGAAAACTATAGTTGGTCAACTTTTGCTGATTCAGCCGGAAAACTACATCCAAATACCGGTTGAACAGATTGAAAAAGAGAAAAAGGATTTGTTGAATGAATACAGCCGGATTGAAAAAGAGGTTACTGAAAAAACTACATCTTTGCAGGAACGAAACAAACAAAAAGATATCCTGAGCGGAAGTCTGAAAACAAATCGTACAGAACTGGAAAAAGATCAGGAAACCACTGAAACCCTTAAAAAACGAGTGGATGAACAATTGGCGGAATCTTCTTTTCAGTCTGTTGACGAGGTGGTTCAAATTCTTTCAGAACCGTTGGATACGGATGCCGAAAAACAAAAAGTCGCTCAGTTTAATAAACAACTTGATAGCATTAAATCATCATTGGAACAGTTTCAAAACGAAATAGGCGAACGGGTGTATGATGCTGACTCCCACAAAAAACTCATTGATGGAATTTCTTTGCTGAAAGAACAGATTACGCAAAAAAATCAGGAGCAGGGAAAGACGGCGGAGATGCTAAAAAAGCTTCAGAAAGATCTGGAAAACCAGGCGGCACTTCGGAAAGAACTCGAACTACTGGAAGTTAGGGCAGAAAACATTAAAACCATGAAATTGCTTTTTAAGGCCAGTGGGTTTGTAAATTACATTTCATCGGTTTACCTGCAGAATTTATGCAATGCGGCCAATGATCGTTTCTTCCAGTTGACACGCCAAAAGCTGAGCCTCGAAATTACCCCCGACAACAATTTTCAGGTGCGCGATTTTATGAACGGCGGCAAAATCAGAAGTGTCAAAACTTTATCAGGCGGGCAAACTTTTCAGGCGGCGTTGTCGCTTGCCCTGGCACTGGCCGACAATATCCAAAAAATTACCGAATCAAACCAGAACTTTTTCTTTTTGGATGAAGGATTTGGCTCGCTCGACAAGGAATCGCTGAATATTGTTTTTGATACATTAAAATCATTGCGAAAAGAGAACCGAATTGTAGGAGTTATTTCCCACGTGGAGGAAATGCAGCAGGAAATCGATGTGCATTTGCGGATTGAAAATCAGGCAGAAAAAGGGAGTGTGATTCATTCGAGTTGGACGGAATAGTATTGCAGGATTAAGAATAGACTACCTCTATTTTACATGCCCGTTTCCCACTATTTGAAAATCCCTTAAAGTTGACTTTTATAACCTGCTTTCTATTCAAGCAGTAAGCCGGAAAGTCTGCAACAAAATCAGACGGGCACCTATCCAAAAATGACTTATAAATTATCGGAAAATTCGAACCAGAGGGAAATGCTTTTCCATTTTTTTGAGAAATTGATGTACAATAAGATAATGGTTAATTGGAAAGCGAAAAATTGCTCATTCTTATTGTTAAAATTCTATAAGAAAAAACTAATTTTTAACAAGCAATACATCCTCTATCTACCTAAATTTGAGTAATTACAAATTGGTATAACGTTTATTTCAATTTTTACAAATAACCTATTTGCAAAGTGCTACGTACTCCAATGAAAAGATAAATTTTTTTTACTGTCATTCAAAAGCACCAATAATAAAAATTAAAACACTAACTTATGAACAAAACATTTGTATTTTATGTCCCTTCGCTCTTTGCTATTCTACTATTGTTTTCTTGCCAACCCCATAAAGAAATTACTCCGGAAAATGCCCTGGAATCTTATCTTAACAATAACGACAACTCTTTTGCATGGGAACTTTACGATTCGCATGAAATAAGCAGTTTAAAACTTCACAACCTGCTGGTCACATCTCAAAAATGGCAGAATTACACCTGGCGGCATCAGGTTGCAGTTATTGTTCCGGAAGAAATTAAATACGACGGAGCTTTGCTGTTTATTACCGGTGGAAGCAACACCGACCAAATGCCCAACTGGAAAAAACCCGACGACAGTACCATTCAGATGATGGAACTGATTGCACAAAAAAACAAGGCGGTGGTGGCCGTGGTTTTTAATGTTCCCAATCAGCCGCTTTTTGGCAATTTAACCGAAGATGAAATTATTTCTTTAACACTTCACAATTACAGAAACGACAAAGACTTTACCTGGCCACTGCTGTTTCCTATGGTGAAAAGCGCCCAACGTGCCATGGATGCAGTGCAGGAATTTTCGCAGGAAACATTAAACCACAAAATCAACCGATTCCTGGTGTCAGGTGCTTCCAAACGCGGGTGGACCACATGGCTCACCGGGGCAAGCGACCCGCGGGTAGAAGCAATAGCCCCCATGGTTATTGACATGCTGAATATGCCCAAAAGCATTAGCTACCATGTGGAAGCATGGGGCGATTACAGCATTCAAATCCAGGATTACGTGGAACTGGGCATTGCGCAGGACGTAAACACCCCCGATGGAGAGGAAATTGTTACCATGGTCGATCCGTTTTCCTACCGCAAAAAACTCACCATGCCAAAACTCATTTTCAACGGAACCAACGACGAATACTGGCCTGCCGATGCCATTAAACATTACATTAACGAAATTCCCGGAGAAAACTACCTGCATTATGTTCCCAACGCCGGCCATGGGTTGGGCGATAAAAAGCAGGCTATTCAAGCGCTAAGTTCCTTTTTTGCCGAAACTCTTCAAAATAAAGAATATCCTGAATGTTCATGGAGTATCGAAGAAATCCAACAGGACATCGTTGTAACAATTGATGCCTCAAAACAAGAGCTGACCGGTATTCTATTGTGGACCAGTGATTCAGATGACCGCGACTTCAGGGACAATAAATTCGTAAGCAAGACCATTGACACTGAACCATCAGAGCAAGTTTCAATTCAGGTGAATTATCCGGATTCCGGATTTCGGGCTTTTTACATCGATTTGCTTTATCCTGATCCGAACGGAGAAGTATATTCAAAAAGTACCCGGATGTTCGTAGCTGACACTGATGAAGTACTATAACTATTCGGCAACCTAAATTTGATTTGTCGTATCAAACTAAATATCATAAATTTCATTAACAGTCAATTCTAATCAATAAATCTATGAAACGGAAACTTTTTTATTTAGGATCAGTTTTTTTGGGCATGCTGTTATTCATTCTTTTATCATGCACAGAAGAAGAAAACCGCCCTACATTTCCGCTTTCCGCAGAAATTTTTCACAGTGTGGCCAAGAAACAGGTAGCCTTTACCGCGCTTACCCATAGTGCTGTAAGCTGGAACTGGGATTTTGGCGACGGGAACACCAGCACCGAAAAAAATCCGGTACATGTTTACGAAGAAGGGGGCTACTATGTGGCAACCCTAACGGCCAGTGACGATGCAGGAAATTCGGTAACTAAAGAAGTGAAATTGGCCATTGAACTCACACCTTATGCATTATTGACCGGTGAGCATACCGCTGATGATTATGACGGAAAAACCTGGAAACTCGCTTCAGCCCACTCGATTAACGACAAACTGGTAAACTCCGATGCCTCTTTTTCTTTAATGGATGAAGACATCGAATATTTACCAACCGGGGCGTTCGATTTGTACCTGGGGCTACCGGAAGCCTACAACGATGAGTTTACTTTTTATAATGACGGAAGTTACAGGCAAAACACAACCGATGGCTCTTCATTTGGTGGAATTGTGTATGCTTCGGTTTTGCAGCAACTTGGACTAACCTCCATAACCAAAACAGGAGGAGAAGCTGTTTTCGGCGCCGACGCGTTTGCATTGACCACCTTCACTCCTGATGATAATGCTACCTTCGTATTCACTGAAAACGAAGATTTTTCAATTCCCACTATTCCCGACTTTGCAACCGGAATACAGCCACCGGAAATTCCAATCGTTACTTACCCTGATGTTATGACCATCGATTTTTCGGGGTCAACAGCATTTGTCGGGGTCAGAGATTTTCACAGAAAAGTGATTGTTCAGGAAATTACCGACAGTTCAATGCGTTTGGTCATGTTTTTAACCATGAGTCCTGATGCCATTGTTAGTCAGGATCCATTGATTGCTTTGAGTACAACAGCAATGATCCTCACCTTTAACGTTGTAAATTAAACTAATCAAAATAATCGATATGAAACTATCATTTTCAACAATAATAAATACGAAATATCTGTTTTGCTCCATCTTATCAATCTTCATGCTTGTTTTAAACGGAAAAGTTGTGGCAGGTCCGGATACCAATTCAAACCCGGCAGACCAGGGAACTATCAGGGTAACAGGAACGGTTACTTCGGCAGTCGATGGAACTCCGTTACCCGGGCTCAGCATTATTGTTCAGGGGACTTCAGTAGGAACAATTACCAATACAGATGGAAATTACACCATAAATGCACCGGAAGACGGGATATTGGTTTTTTCTTTTGTAGGATTCAGAACACAGGAAGTTCCAGTGGAAGGCCGAAACGTAATAAATGTTTCTATGGAAGAAAGCATTGAAGCCCTGGAAGAAGTTGTTGTTACAGCTCTGGGAATTAAACGTGAAGAAAAATCGCTTGGTTTTTCTGTGGGAAAAGTTTCAGGCGAGGAACTGACACGTGTTGCCCAGGAAAACATATTGAACTCCATGGCCGGAAAGGTTGCGGGTGTTACAATTAGCTCAACCGGAGGTGCAGGCTCAACCGTAAATATGGTCATCAGGGGAGCAACCTCCATGAGTACCGATAACCAGCCACTGTTTGTGGTAGATGGCGTACCTATGACTAATACTGTGAACAACGTGGGTGGATTTGGTTCCGATAACCGTGTTGACTACGGGAATTCCATTGCCGACCTCGATCCGGAGAGCATCCAGGATGTATCCATTCTGAAAGGACCGAGTGCCGCTGCCCTTTACGGAACCCGTGCAGGAAACGGAGTTGTTCTGATAACAACAAAAAAGCCCACCGAAAAAGGAATGAAAGTAACCGTTACATCGAATAGTGTCTGGGATTTTCCGGTGCGGTACTTAAATGTACATACCCAGTTTGCTTCCGGATTTTTCTCCTATAGACCTGAAAATTTTGGAGGAGGGATTCTGCCTGAAATAAGCCCCACCGAAGCCTTTGGCGCAGGCCCTGAAAATGACAAAGGTTACTGGGCCGTTCAATGGCATTCTCCTGTAGATGCAAACGGAGTCAGGGTGCCGATTGAAGTGGTTTCGTACCCCAATAATTTTAAAAATTTCATCAACGACTATTCGTTTACAACAACCAACGGTGCCTCGGTTTCCAGCAGTTCGGAAATATTGAACTACAGACTTGGGGTTACCAATATGACGCACAACGGGTTGATTCCAAATTCAGATTTAAATAAAAACAGTGTTTCCCTTTCGGCTTCATCAAAACCTCGCAAGAACCTGACGATTAGCACAGACATAAATTTTACAAACAGTTGGGCTGACAACCGGCCCGCGTCCAACCGGGGAACAAACCCACTTGAATGGGCTTATAAACATCCTTCAAATATCGATATCAGGGATTTAAAAGATTATGGTTCGGGAAACGACATCAAGCGGGTTTCAGGAGGGCACGAAAACCCCTATTTCCTGGCTCACGGAGTTAACAATAGTTTCGACAGGTATCGGGTGTACGGAAATTTAATGGCTACCTGGGAAATCACACCGGAATTCAGTTTAATGGGAAGAATGACCCTGAACAAATCAGACGAGGTAAGGGAAACCAAAATAGCTCCCGGCTACACTGATGAACCCAACAACGGGGCTTATGGGATTGTAACCGGGAATAACCTGGAACGAAATATGGATGTTTTGGCTACCTGGGAAAAACAGTATAATAATTTTTCAGTGACGGCCTCTGCCGGCGGAAATTTACTTTACTCCAAATCATCCAGTGTCAGCAACTCTTCAAAATCCGGATCCGGATTAACCGTTCCCAACTTGTTCACCGTAAACAACATAAGCTCGGGTGCATTGAATTACAGCAATTACAGGAGCCAGAAAGCCATTAACAGCATCTACGCAATTGCGAACCTGGGATGGGCAGACATTATTTATCTTGACCTCACAGCACGCAACGACTGGTCGAGCACGCTCCCGGCCGAAAACCGATCCTACTTTTACCCATCTGCCTCTTTGAGCATCATGCTGGATCAGATTTTTAATATGGGAAATCAGGTTGAAATGTTTAAAATCAGAGGAGGCGCTGCACAGGTTGGTAATGACACTTCACCGTACCGGTTATATCCCACTTATCAGGATGCAGGCCAGTGGGGAGAAGCTATCCGGATGGCCAAGCAAAGCGGGCTGCTCAGCCCGAACCTGTTGCCGGAAGAAGCAACTTCCTATGAAATAGGCACCGACATCCGGCTGTTTTCCAACAGACTACGCCTTGACGGAACTTATTACAAAGTTGACAACAGAAATCAAATTCTGGGTGTTCCGTTAGCTGCATCTACCGGTTTTAGCGGCGTGCAAATAAATGCCGGGTTGTTGCAAAGTAAAGGAATCGAACTTCTGTTAGGGATAACACCAGTTAAAACAGCCAACTGGAACTGGGATTTGAACTTCAATTTCACCAAAAACAAAACCGTTATTCTTGAACTGGCAGAGGAAGTGGAATTCGTGGAATTCTGGGATGAAGCAAGGGTACGCAGCATAGGTTATGTAAAAAATGAAGCCGAAGGTCATGACGGTCTCTTGGGAAATTTATATTCACGTAAAGTGATGCGGGTAACAGATAAAAATTCTGATTATTATGGCTACCCTATACTCGGAAGCGGACTGGATGCTGAGTGGCAGGGTGAAGAGGAGTATTCTTTGGTGGGCAACTATAACCCTGATTTTATTATGGGCTTGCAGTCATCGCTTTCATATAAAAACTTTACATTGAACATGACTTTTGACTGGCGCTCAGGAGGACAATACGTTTCGCAGTCTTTCCGGTACCTCTCTGAAGATTCCATGTCGGAAGCCTGGCTCAACGGGTTAGTTCATCCCGGTGATTTGGGAGGAGCTCCCTCGCAGGCACTACGCGACTGGGTAATTGCAAACGAGGACAGGTTACTGCTTGGCGACGACCTGAGGCCTGTTGGTGGCCCTACTCCCGAATTTGGCGGTTTCCCGGAAAGCTTCAGTGGCGTTACCGTTTACGACGGAACTTTTGCTCCCGGGGTGATAGGACACCACGATGAAAACGGCAATTTCATCCTCGAACAGGAAAACCTGGGCGCTGAAGGAACAATTTTCCTTCCCTATGTGGTGAGCTATCCCTGGGACATTGGAGAAGCCAACCTTTTTGATGCTGACTATGTAAAACTGCGCGAGGTATCATTAAATTACAGATTGCCTGCAAGAATATCTCAGAAATTTGGGTTGCAGGATGTCAATTTCGCGCTGTACAGCCGCAATATCCTTCTTTGGACCAAAGATGCCGGAATTGGAGTGGATCCGGAAAGGGCATACCAGGCAGAAGGAAACGGTAAGTTTAAACAGGGAGTTGAAAGATATAATGCCGAACCCTGGGTTGTTCCCATCGGTTTTAAAATGAACTTTTCTTTTTAACCATTAAAACAGTATCACCATGTATCAATTTAAAAACAACATAAAAATTGCATTCACCATAGTCTTGGCATTTTTCATTTCATGTCAGGATCTCGATGAACTAAATATCAATCCAAACGGCGTTGATCCTACTATTGCAGATTTGAACCTGTTGATGCCGACTATTATTACCGGCATCGGGCAGCAGGTTGTAAATCTGGGAGTGGGTGATATTGCCGGAGTGATGCAACACACCCAAAAAGACGGTTGGTCAGGCGGCCATAACGATTACGACTGGGATATTGACAGCAAAAGCTGGTCGGGGTACTACGGAATTCTCAGAAATATTGACGAATTCCATAAAAAAGCCATTGAGGGCGAATACGCATTTCATGAAGGCGTAGCTTTGATCATGAAAGCCTATACATTCGGAATTATAACCGACCTCTGGGGAGATGCCCCCTACTCCGGGGCGCTGAAAGCTGAGGAAGGTTCGGAATTTTTCAAACCGAAATACGATGCGCAACGGGATATTTACCTCGGTATTCTGGCTGACCTGGAAAGCGCCAACACCTTGCTTTCGCAAAGCAGCGACTCTTATTCAAATATAAACTCCTCCCAGGATTTATTATACTCCGGAGATGTAACCAAATGGCGAAAGCTGGCCAATTCACTGGCACTCCGCTATTACATGCGGCTTTCGGAAAAGGAAGAAGGAATCGCGCAGGAAGGCATCAGCAAAATAGCATCAGATCCCGGAACTTACCCGGTTATCACAAATGCATCCGAAGACGCAACTGTGGGTTACATTGGGGCATCGCCCTCCGATTCGTGGCCAACCAACACCGTTTACGATACCGATCCCCGCGGGTCGTACTTCCGCGTAAAAATGTGTGCAACACTGGTAGAGGCCATGCAGGAACTGAATGACCCGCGCCTGGGCGTTTATGCCAATAAAATTGAAATCCCGCTTCAAAAAGTGGAGGGTGAAAACATCGACCGGATTGAGGACGGCATCCGGCAGATTTCACAGGATATTATTGATGACTACACCGAATCCTGGGGCGTTGGCTTAGATTTCGACCCGGAATATGTGGGGATTCCGCCATCGATTTATGCGGCCCCGCAATACAATTTAAATCCCAACCTCGATCAGGCGGTTTACAATCCACACTGTTCGCAGTTGAACGACATGTATAAACAAACCAGCGGCGATTTGCTATTGATGCGGCTCATGTCTGCAGCTGAAGTTCATTTAATTCTTGCCGAAGCGGCTTTGTACGGCTGGGCTCCGGGAAATCCGGAAGAACATTACGCGGCCGGTATTCGGCAATCGTTTAATGCCTGGGGAGTTGAAGCTGATTTTGCAGATTATATTGGTGGAGCTCCTTACTCAGGACTGGAAAGCATCATCGAACAAAAATGGATTGCAAGCTGGACAGCCGCTGCCGAATCGTGGTTCGACTGGCGCAGGACCGGTTTACCGGAACTACAAACCGGGGAATCGGCCAGAAGAGAGGCGCTCCCGCTTCGATTCTATTACCACTATGCTGATGAAATATCGAAAAACACAGCGAACGCCGAAGAGGCTATATCCCGGCTGGAACCCACCCAGTTTAAAGGCAGCGACCCGAGCAATAACAGCGCCTGGTCGAAAATGTGGGTTCTACAGGGAACCGGAAAACCGTATTAATCCGGTAATATAAAAAAGAGGCAGGCAATAAAAACAGGTTGCCTGCCTCTTTTTTTATGAAACATGAAAACCGACTAACCATTCCTGTTTGGCCACGCTAACGATGCCCTGGGGCCTTCATGACAAAAGAAGGTTATAACAATTTCAATTGGAAAAGGCACATAAGCCGCATCTATCTCCGAGAAATTACCAGTGACTGATTGGTAGAAGAAGCGCTGAAAATGATTGAGGAAAATCCAGGCTGCAGATAATTATCCCAAGGCATGATAAGCAAATTGGGGTGAACAATTAAATCAGATACTCCTCAAAAAATGCCTCCATCTTTTTTTGCGAAAAATCGTTCACCCGTTTGGCGATGTCCATAGCATGTGGCCAAAGTGGGACGCGGTAATATTCGCAGGGAACGTCCAGCGCATCAAGCCGGGATTTCAGTGTATCGGACTGGCTGACGGGTACCAGCGTATCGGAAGTTCCGTGCAAAATGAGGGTAGGCGAACAGGAACTGCTCAGGTAGGTAATGGGTGAAGCTTGCTGGTACAGTTCCGGTTTTTCGTTATACGAATAGCCGATAAAAGCATTCACCAGCCGCTGGTTCCGGGAATATTTCGTGGTTAAATCCACCGGCCCGTAAATATCTACCACTGCTTTAATGCGGCGAGCCGTGGTTACACTGCTGTTTTGAGACACCGAACTTCCCCAGCCGTAACCCGCCAGCATAGCCAGGTGTGCCCCGGCAGAGCCTCCAACCAGGGCAATACGATCGGGGTCGTAACCATAATTTTCGCCGTTTTCGAACAGCCACTTCACGGCATCGGTCACATCTTCCACTGCCGCCGGATAAATGCTGTCGCGCAACAGGCGGTATGAAATGGTTGCCGTGATGTACCCCTTTTGGGCAAAACGGGTCAGGTAAACCAGGTAATCAGAGCGTTTGCCGCTTTTCCAGCTGCCTCCGTGAATAAACACCAGCAAAGGCAACGGTTCGCTGGTATTTTTAGGCCGGTAAAAATCCATTTGCAGCGATTTCCCGTTCATATTTTTGTATTCCACATCTTTTATCTCCTCTACGGTTTCCGGGATTTCAGGCTCCAAATCGGCCAGTTTTTCCAATCCGATGCCTACAGCGAGATAAGCCAGCGATTCAAAATGATAGCCCACCGGAGGTCTTTCAGGAAATAAAAATCCAAGAGTCTGCGGCGTGACCATCAGCAGGAAAAAAAGCAGAAAAGTCAGCAACAAGCCTTTCAGAATGGGTTTGAAATTTTTTGGTTTCATCTGTTTTATTCTTAGTATCTGATTTTTTTCAAAAAACCTGTTTACTACAGTCCTCCCTTACTGTTGCGCCTGCAAACTGAGACTGTAAACTGAGACTGCGACTGCTTCCTACTCCCCCAACTCTTTCAGCATCTCCAATAAATTCCGGTGCAAAACCGGAGCAGTTTCCGGTCCCAGGGAATTTTCCTCTCCGTAAGGCGAATTATCCCTTCCGTAGGTGAACGGCGCCTTTACATCCCACTGACTTTTGGGAAGGATGTAGCCAATCTCATCGTTTGCCAGTCCGATGGCAAACTTGTACTTGCCCGGCATTTTTTCGCGGACAGCCGGAACTTCAACCGGTTCAATTCCAAAATCGTTTCCCTCGGGCGCCTCCACGCCGCCGTTGATGATTTCAGGATATATTTCACCGGGAATAGCGACAAATGAAAGCGGCCCGATTGTAAAAACCGCCAATTCGGTGCGCATTTTCATCCAGCCGGAAGTTCCGCGGTCGAGAACCCCAATGGCGGTGGCCAGTTTAAACAGGGTATTTTTTATGGGGAGTTTCAGCGTCCGCACCACCAGCGAAATACCGGCAGAATCAACAATCCCGGCCGGATTCTCCATGGCATCCAGCGCCAGCAACGAAAGCCGGTTTCCTTCTGCCGCTGCTTTTTCAAACGACGGCTCCTTTAACTCCTCGCCGGTAAACGGATCTTTTACGGCAAGCGACGGGTGGGTACACATCAGTCCGCCAACCGCACCGTTCATATAAACAGCAACTCCGCCCACACCCTGCTTCATCAGACTGTCACCATAAAATACGCCCTTCTCCACCCCTTCCCTGAAAAAGTGGGGAAAGTCGGATGAAACCAGCAAATTCCTGCTCCACAATGTTTCGGGATGATTGCCCCACGCAAGTAAACTTCCCAGTGTGTTGCCGTTTTGTTTGTCAACTGCTTTAATTATCCGCAGCCCTGAATCAAAAACTTCGGGCTGGCGTGTATCTTTTACAAGCGGAATGGCTCCTGTCGGGTCTTCCGAGATTTCGAGACGCACAGGCCGCAGATTTTTCACCGCCGTCTCCACGGAGCGAACAATTTGTTCCTTGACAAATTTCATGTACTCTCTGTTTACACCGCTTTTGAAAGGCGATTTTCCCCAGATCCCCATTAAATCAGGTCCCTCATGGGTGTGGGTCGATGCAATAATGGTGTAGGTCAGTCCCAGCTCTTCCGGCAACATTTTGCGCACATCCACCACATCGTCGTGCATAAACCCGATGGCATCGAGAATTACGATAGCCAGACGTGTTTTCCCGTCGTCAATAATCATGGTGCGCGCCCAGGTATCGTCGTGTACGCCGTTGGCCGGTTTGTTGTTGCTGAAGCCGGCAATCCACACCGGATCGAACTTCCCGTTTCCGTTACCATCGGTAAAGGTGTCTCCGTCCTTCGGATTGAATTTGCCATCGCCATTCTTATCTTCCCAGCGATCGGGAACCTCGGGCGTGATGGGCACCGCGGCAAATCCGGATTTTAGTTCCGTGGGAGAGTTGTTCAGAATTTTCAAATCAGCGCTGTATCCGGGATGCCGATCTTTCATGTTGGAAAAGCACCAGAACGAAATACTGACCAACGCCAGAAGGAGGAGGATTCCGAATATTTTGAAGAATTTTTTCATACAATCAAATGTTTCCGGTTAAAACCTGTATTAACGGCTAAAGCCTGTTTTCCTTTTTCGCTTTCTACAATCACCGGGCTGAAGCCGCGGTGTAAAATATCAATATTCGGCATTGTTAATTTAGTATAGTTTTTTTTGTATATTTGGATAATTATTAACCTATTATTAATCAATATGAATAGTTGTCCAAAATGTAAAAGCCAGAATTTTCGTAAAGATGGTAT
>NZ_FQZE01000075.1 GCF_900141875.1 Tangfeifania diversioriginum
TCGAGGCCGGATATTTTTGAAATTGTATTCCTTTGAGTTGTTTACTACTTCCGTAGACTGAAACCCTGTCATTTCATTCTAAACCTGTAAAGACCTCCGTACAACTTAAAATTTTAAATTATGGAGAAAAAGTATAGTAAGGCCTGGATAGGTAAAGGCGTTCAGCATGAAAAGCTTGACTTGGTACGGGTGACTTTAAAGACAGAAGATGCAATGAAGCACCAGCATGAGTTTGAAGGCGTGAAGCTTTTAACGTTTGAATTGTCGAAGTTACAGGAACCTGACAAGTTCGGGAGAACACATACTGCTTATGTTTCAGTCCCTGAAGAAGTTGAAGCAGTAAAGCCTAAGAAGACTGCATCTAAAGAATGAAATTAGATCCTCCGGGTAACCGGGGGATTTTTTTTTGCCTGCTGTTTGTCCTTTCCTTACCCTGTGCCTTCTTTCTCTGCTGGTTGTACGCTATTGTTTAACCGGCGTGCCAGACCTATTCTGATGTTGTTTCAGAGTGGAAGCCAATTCAAATCTCCAGGGCAGGAGTACATTCAATGAATCAAAATCTATTTCTTTCCAGTATCGCAGAGGTACAGATCACCTATTCCGCAAAAATCCGTCCTTCTGATCGGACAAAAATTGGCGGTGCGAAGGATGCCTACGAAATAATGAGGCATGTTTTCACGGATATTGAACACAGGGAATTCTTCTATGCATTGTTGCTGAACCGGGGGAACGAAGTTCTCGGGTATTACGAAGTATCAAAAGGTGGTATCAGCGGAACCGTTGTAGATGTTCGTTTAATCATGCAAGCTGCTGTGAAGGCGAACTGTTCAGCGATCATTCTCGCTCATAATCATCCTTCAGGAAGCTTACAGGCGAGCGATGCAGACCTTCGGATAACACGTAAAATTAAACAGGCGTGTTCCGTCCTTGACATTTCGCTGCTCGACCATCTTATTCTTACAAATTACAGCTACATGTCATTTGCTGATGAAGGTATTCTTTAGTATTAATCGTAACAGGCAACGCCATAAGCCATAACAAGACCCAAGGGCATGGGCACTTTTTCATGTTTAAAAAAGACGATATTATTTCCTCCTACACCACAAAGGAAGCCGTAAAAGATGGCTTTCTGGTGAAAATCGAAGGTGCAATGTCTTCAAATGCCGGAATCAAATTCCCGGTTTACCTTACAAGGGCTGTTTACGACCGCTATGTAAAAGTTCCTGAAGAATTACAAGGACAACAGGAAACGGGCAGACTTTGGGACCTGCTTTACATGTTTACCTGGGAAGCACGGAAAACAGATGGCAACACGCTACTATACAAATTCTTCTGTCAGTTACCGAAAACCGTTAAAATTCTTGATAATGAAAATCAGGTGAAAAACTCACCGCTGATGCGTGAAATTACCCTGAAGGCCGTAATCACTGCACAGGATATCGACGATCCCTCACCTGCAATTTTTATCATGTTACCACACGAAGATTAATTAACCGGCGGTTCATTCGCCATAAAATAAATACCAATGAAGAATTATAAAGGCGATCCTCGCTTAATTAATGCACGGTTCAAATCCAGTTGCTGTAACTGTGAGGCTGAAATCAGAAAAGGCGAATCTGCCTACTACTGGCCCCACGGGAAAATGATATTTTGCCTGGTGTGTGGAGAACCTGAATTCCGGGAGTTCGTTTCAATGGCTGCTGATGAAAATGCTTACAATGGTTCTGGAAATCCGTATTGAAGGTTAGCGAATTGGAGGGCTTAACTCCCTCCTTTTTTCTGAGTTTTAGCTGATGTTTTAAGTCCCGTGTATCTTAATAGTCAATTCCTCAAACCGGTATGAAAATCTGATTCTCAGTAAACCTTCAAACGGCCTGTAGTTGAATTCTAATCAATTAAAACTTGGTAATCATGAAAACTTACAGGTACAATGAAAAAAGGGAGGAAAAGCAACGAACCAACATCTGGGATGCATTTGTTAATCATCTCGAAACAACTTATTTCCCGGGAGCCTCGGAGCTGCTCGATAAACAGTTAATCGCTTTTGAATACGATGCATTTAAAAGTTGTTACTGCTGATAGTTGCTGCTCCGGATTTATTTTGAAAAGACCAGTAAAAAGCTGGGACATACCCACAGATACCTGCTAACCATTTAGTGATGGAACGGTGATAACGCTGTGGGCTGGTCTTTTCTTTTCGTATTGAAGTTTCATTTCGACAGGGCAAAACAGCCCTTATTACTTACAATCAATTATTAATAATTAAAACAATTTCTTATGAGTATTTCTAACAAAGGCGGGGCATTAACCGCAGTGTATTGGATAGTAGTGATAGTGCTTTCCATTTTCGCAGC
>NZ_FQZE01000047.1 GCF_900141875.1 Tangfeifania diversioriginum
AAAAGAACCAAGCAGCATTTAAAGAAAAGCGTATTAAATTTCTTGAGAATCAACTCGCACAATTAAACAACGTTGCATGATTGTGTATAAGGTAGATTAGAAACCCTTAATTTCAGAGTGTTTTCTAAATGTCATAAAGATTATGATTCTTTCTGAATCAAGATTAGTGGTATTTCTTTTTGAATTCCCGTGGAGTGCATTTATTGATTTTCCGAAATGCTGCATTAAACCGGTTTATGGAATTAAAACCACATTCAAAAGCAATATCGGCAATTTTTTTATCTGAAGTAATCAATTTTCGTTGGGCATGCAATATCCTTTCCTGAATAATGTAGTCATTAATTGTGGTATCAAAAGCTTTTTTGAAAAGCACATTGGCATAATCCGGGTGTAATTCAACTTCTCGTCCTACATCAGATATTTTAAGAGGGAACATATAATTTTGAGCAATATACAATGCTATCTGTTCAACCTTGCTTATTTCACCGGAATAGATTTTCAATCGCTCACTCTTTTTTAAAGGCAGCACCTTTGCAGCCATTCTTAATAACCGCGCATGCATTTCGTATAAAGTCGCTTCTGAATCTTTATCTTCAGAAAGATCATGCAGCCAGTTTCTTAAAAGAAATTCATCATACGCAGAATGTGGTTCTGAATCTTCTATAACAACTTCACCTTTAAGAATTCGGTCGATAAAAATGGCGGGCAGTTTCCATCCCAAAAACTGTGTCAACGGAATTGTACACACATAATACGGTTGAGAACCTGAGTAGTCAACAATTTGATGTGGAACAAGCCCCCAAAACAGAGAAAAGCTTTTTTCGGGTATAATTATTTTTTTTCCCTGAAACAGGTAGGTTATGCTTCCGCTTGTAAAATAGTTAAGTTCAATTTCATTATGCCTGTCTGGTTTTCTCATTAAATCGGGCAACCACAATTCACAGGTTAACCCGTATGGTTTAAACTCACCTCGCCTTTCATCAAACTTATACAATTTCCCGGAATTCGACATATTTTTCTTAAAATTAGATTAGTTTCATTAATATATCGATGTTAAATTTACAGTTACATTTAATAATTTACAATTTGACCATGAAAAAGAATTGGATATTTTTATTTTGCTTAGGACTAATTATCACGCAGAACACTGGCTGCCAGGGCAATAACAGAAAAGAATTGAACTCAACTGAATTAAAACCCCGTATTATTGTACTGACCGATGTATCCACATGGGAAACAGATGACAGCGAATCATTGGTAAGACTTCTCGCACATGCTGATTTGTTCGAAATAGAAGGATTGATTTTCACCACGGGATGGAGCCTTTCGGAAACCCGTGATGATTTCTTCCAACTCATCCACGATGCCATCGATGCGTATGAAAAGGATTTGCCCAATCTCAGGAAACGATCCAATCAATCCGGGTTTTCAGAAGATGAATCACGACAAACCTTAGGCTATTGGCCCAGTCCCGACTATTTACGAGAGCAAACCATGTTCGGCAGCAAAAAAAGAGGGATGAATCAAATCGGAAAAAACAATATTTCGGACGGAAGCAACCATATTATTCAACTGGCCGATGAAGACGATGAGCGGCCGCTATGGATTTTGGTTTGGGGAGGCGGTAACACCGTGGCGCAGGCCATCTGGCAGGTGCAACAGGAGCGTAACGAAAAGGAATTAAAATCGTTTTTGCACAAAATACCGGTTTATACCATTACCGATCAGGACCGTTCGCATGAAAGCGGGACTCCTTATGACATCAGTTCTCATCAATGGATGCGCAAAGAATTTGAAAAAGACCTGTTGTTTTTTTGGGATGAATGCGCCTGGAAACATCAGAACGGTACCGGACGTGAAAACTGGGACGAATATGAACACCACATTCAAACCCATGGAAACCTCGGCAAAGTTTATCCTAAATATAAATACGGAGTTGAAGGCGACACACCTTCATTCTTTCATGTAATGCCCAACGGATTGAATAATCCGCTGAACCCAGGACAGGTGGGCTGGGCCGGCTATTTTGAATGGGGGCTGGGCCCCGATGAAACGACTTATGCCTATACAAACCACGAAGGAAAAACCTGGGAAATCTGCACAAATTATTTCGATTATTTCTACCCGGCTGCATTCAATAATTTTGCCGCGCGCATGGATTGGGCGAACGAAGGAAAAGGAAACCGCAACCCGGTTGTTGTTGTTAACCGAGAAAAAGGCCTCTCCCCCATTGAGATGGAAAAGAAAGCAGGTAAAAAAATTACATTGAATGCATCAAAATCATTCGATCCCGATGATGGCCAACTGAACTTTAAATGGTGGATTTTGCCCGAAGCGGGAACCTATCAGAAAAAAATTCCAATTCCCGGTAAAAATGCAAATAAAATCACTATTGAAATACCTTCCGGTTCAGCAGGAAAAACTTTTCAAGTGATTTGTGAAGTAACCGATAACGGAGAACCTAATCTTACAAGCTACCGGCGAATTATAATTCATTCAAAATAATAAAATGAGAAGGTAAAACTGGGTTCATAATAACTACTCCTGTAATAAAAACCCATCGGCTTCTGCTTAACTTGAAAAAATCATGGAATAGGGGCGCTCAATTTCTCTGCGAAGTTCATCGAGGCCGATGTTGCGGCTTTTTCGGATATACTCCCGGCCGTCGAAAAAAACCAGGATGGTTGGCGCTGCAAATACCTGGTGCTGCCCAGCCACATCAGGCAGAACATCTGATTTTACGTAAACCATCTTCAGTTTCGGAAATTCGTCTTGAATCAATTCATATACTTTGGGCTTCAGCACTTTGCACACATTGCAGGCATCGGTTGAAAAGTAAGCCAGCAGTGCCGGCTCTTCCTGCTTCATCCGGCTGAATTCTTCAAGTGATTGTAGTTCTGCAAACATTTTCTGAAAATTAAAATTGTTCTGTTCGGAGCATGACCAGCGTGCAGTCTTCAACCGTTTCAACGCCCGCCGATTCAAGCTTTTCTTTTAATTCAGGGTTTTCGGCCCCCGGGTTAAAAATTACACGCTCGGGTTTCAGTTTCATTAACTGTTCATAATATTCGGGTTGCCGTTTGGCTCCCAAATAGAGCGTAACCGTGTGAATATCGCCATCAGTGGGGAATTCGGTTTGAATGGAAACTCCATCAACATGGCCTGCCCGTTTTGCCAGCGCAACTACTTCATGACCATATTCCCGCAGCATTTGAACTGCTTTGTTGGAATAACGTTCGGGCTTGGTGCTCGCACCAATTACCAATGTTTTTTTGTTGTCGTTCTTCATAATTTTCACTTTTTCTGAAGCAGGACCACCGCAAGTGCCGAAATACCTTCTTCCCTGCCTTCAAATCCAAGGTTTTCAGTGGTAGTTGCCTTAACCGAAATTTGTGCGGGTTCAATCCCTGCCACTTTTGCCATTGTACTCACCATATCAGGAATATATGGTTTGAGCTTAGGTTGCTGTGCGCTGATGGTTGAATCGATATTGACAATTTCAAACCCTTTTTGTTTTACAAGTTGCCAGGATTTTTTCAGCAAAATTTTACTGTCAATATTTTTAAATTCCGGTGAATTATCAGGAAAATGAACACCGATATCGCCCAGGTTAACGGCTCCCAAAAGCGCATCGCAAATGGCATGAATTAACACATCGCCATCGGAATGGGCAACTGTTCCTTTGTTGTGCGGGATCAAAACTCCTCCCAGCCACAAGCTTTCACCTTCGGCCAGGCGATGCACATCAAATCCCTGTCCTATTCTGAAACTCATTAGTTTTGACTGTCGAATGCGTCCACATCGAAAGAGAGGGTAAACCTCAGCGTATTGGCCAGCGGGTGGTTTTGCTGGGTGGGCAACAGGTACGAAAAGTCGAGGGCAAAAACGTTCATCCGCAACCCGGCGCCGGCAGTTAAAAATTTGCGGTTCCCTTTGTTTTCGTGTTCATAGAAATAACCGGCACGCAGGGCAAACTGCTTGTTGTACCAGTATTCTACCCCAAGTGATAAATTAATCTCATTCAGTTCTTCTTCAAAACCGCCCGGGGCATCTGAGAATGAAGTAAAAACACCTTTAATAACCGACATATCGCTGTGGTAACGGCTTCCGGTAATAACACCTGTTCCGGTAAGCGAATCGGCCGGCGGGGTGGGAACCAGAAGTTTGTTGGCTTCAAATGCAAATGAAAATGAGTTGTACTGATCGAGCTCAGTTGTGTAGGCTGCCCCCAGTTTCAACATAGTGGGAATAAAATCTTTCTCCACTCCTTCGGTGTATGAAATTTTTGCACCAATATTCTGAATATTTATTCCTGCTGAAAAAATATTGTCTTTCCGGTTTGCCCTGAATTCATTGTAGAAATAGAAAGCCACATCTGCAGCATAAGAGTTCCCGGCATGCGATTCCCGTCCGCCAATCATTTGTCCGCCGGTTAAATCGGAACGAATATAGCGCACTGCTACCGAACCCGAAAACATATCGGAAAGAGTACGGGTGTATCCCAGATCAATGGCAAATTCGTTCGGGCTCTGCTGTCCCATAAACTCACCGTATTCGCTGGTAAAAACAATATCACCCAATGCGAAATAGCGCAACGAGCTGCTTATCGTTTGCATTTCGTCAATTTTTTTGTAGCCCACCAGGTAAGCCAGGTTTATATCATCCACAAGCGTTCTTAACCAGGGAGAATACGATAAACTCACCCCCATTTCGCTCTCCATAAAAGCATATTTTGCCGGGTTCCAGTGCTGCGAACTCAGGTCGGGAGTAGTCCCCACACCGGCATCGCCCATTCCACCAGCTCTTGAATCAGGAGTAATGGATAAAAACGGCACTGCGGTTGTGATGGTATTGGCTCCGGATGTGGTAGTCTGTGCGTTCGCCTTACCAGCCATAAAAACAATGAATGTAATAACTAAGAAAATTCGAATATTTTTGATCATATTGTTTAAAAAATTGAGCGTTGCAAATATATAAATTGTAGCTGATGCAACAATTAAACTAAAGTTAGAGAACGGACAATTTTCTCAAAAAGTACATTCCGCTGAAAAAATTAATGGCCAATAACCATTTTGCCTGACCGGGAAGCAATTACACCGTCGTTGTTTTGTGCAGTAACTTTCAAAATATAAATCCCGCTGGCAGGTGATAGTCCTGTTTCATTCAAATCCCACCTGACCGGGTTGGTGTTGGTACCGTTTGAGCCAACCTGCGTGGTGTAATAATCAACCCGACGACCGTTTTGGTCGAATATTTCGAAAACTGCTTCCAGCGTTGCTCCTGCCTGGTTGTGCTCAAATGTAAAATAGGTATAATCGGAAACCGGGTTCGGATAGTTGGATACTTCTGAAATAACAAAATTACCGGAGACATAAAAATCAATCTCTGCCTCTGAGGAGTTATTGGCCACATCCCAGGCTTTCAGTGTCAGTGTATGTTCTCCAACCGAAAGGTTTCGCAAGCCATAAGTAACCGTCCCGCTGGTATGATCTCCGGGATTGGTTTGATAAAAACTATTCAGCACAATGGCATTGGAATAGTCGTTATCGATTACCGCGGTAATATCGTGCCCAATTCCTGTGCCTGCAGTGTTAATCCCGTTTTCGTCGGAAAGCTGGGCGAAAAGCGTAGGGTTTTTACTCACTTTATCGCCCGGTTCAAAGTCAGGCGAATCGAGATACAACTTAATTTCCGGGCCTTCGTTATCTGTAATCTGAGACCCCGGACCGCCAATATAAAAATTTTCAAAAGCGCCGTGTGCATCCACTTCATTGTTGTGCGCGTAATAAATAATTTTGCCTTCGCCCAGGTTGTACGATATATCTTTGGGAATAACAAAACTGAACGTGAATTCGCCGTTCTGCACTTCTGTCAGTCCTCTGTAAATAACATTCTCCTGCACTTTAAACTCCATTGGAGTTTCACCGGCATTGCCGAGGGTTTCCATTACAACTTCTTTATCAAAAACAGTGGGAACAATTTCGCCGGAGAAATCCTCGAATTTATTTCCTGATTCATCGGCTATGTAACCTGTAATTGTAACATTTTGAAGGGCTCCCAGCGTGTCGGCTTCAATGGATGAAGCTTCGTGTCCGTTAATAGTTGAAGTAACCACTTTGTATTTTGGGAAAGAGAGTTTCAGGGCAGGGTCGGCCAGCAAACTGAAATTTCGTTTATTAGTGGTGTTGATGGTATTAATTTTTGCCAGCCGCATAATATCACCCATACGGTAATGCTCGCCGTTTTCATCCTTCTCAAAAACATGATTGTAAAAACTGCGGCTCAGTAAAAAATTGGAATAGGCAAATACCAGTCGCGTAGTTGAAAAAAGTCCGATTCCGCCGCCGTTCGGATTCAACAATACATATTCACCCGCCGATGTTTCATCGGAATCGAACCGGCTGAACTCGCAGGTGGCTGTTACAAAAATAGGCAGCGTATTGGCATTCGACCATGAATTTATATGACTGATATCCAGTACTTTTTCATCGGCCATAAAACGTTCGTTGGCATGGCCCACATAATTGAGTACAAGCACCCCGTTTTTTACCCGCTCGTTAATGGCTTCGGTAACCCTGGGGTAACTTTCACCGCCGGGCCCGGTAACCTGCGGATAGGCATCGAAATAAACTTTATCGGTAATGAATTCCCTGTGTTTTTCGTTAATTATATCGGCCAGTTTTTCAGAATCTGACATGTGGAGAGTACCGTCCTCATCGTCGGCAATAAAGCAAACTACATTGCGCCAGCTGCCAAGTGCCGCAGAAGAATAGTAATTGTAAATTTTATTCATAACGAGCTGTGCCTGGTAGTTTGTGGACGCGGGAATCCGGCCGATTCCCAAATCGACAGCCCCGTTATAAACCGTTTCGTCATCGTCGAGAATCACAAAATAGTCGTCGGTTACAAATGAGGCTACCGGACTAAGCGAGTTTTCTGATTGAAATGTGGGTATAAAATTATTACTACTGCCTTTAATATTTCGGTTATCGTAACTGCCGTCGCCAAACAGCAGAACGTATTTCAACCCTTCACCCCGGTCGTAAAACATTTTTATGAAATTGCGAATCCCCGTGGCGCTTTTATTTCCCGAACTAAATTCATTGTAAATTTTATCGGAAGAAACTACTTCCACACTCATTTCATCGTAACTCCGGTGAAAATCGGCCAGTTCGGTGGCAGTGTTAAAAAATGCCGGATGCGAAACAATTAAAAACTCCGGTGTTTCCAGCCCGTGCAGGTTTTGATTTTCCACTTCGCCTACCAACTCAGGTTCCGGGAACGTGCCATCAGGATTAAAAGCAGCAAACTCATGTAGTTTATCAATCCCTGTTTTTCCGGTTGCTTTATTGTTACTCACCTGAAGTGGTATTTCTTTCACATTGAAAATATCGGTTACATCCCAAACTTTCAAATTCGGTGTATCAGTTTCAATTTTAAATGCAAGCACATTGCCGTTGCCTGCAGAAGCAAGGTCACGAAAGAACAGCACATTATCATTAAACTTTAGTTTTTGCCGGTAATTGATTTCTATGAAATCGAGCCAGGCCTCCGCATTGGAGGCGTTTCCGAAATATTTCACCGTTGTGTTGAGCTGGTCACCATTCGGTGCGGGGAAACTGTACCTTTCTTCACGCTGATTGGCATAAACCGAAGTGGCATCGGAAGTATTTACCCTCGAAAAACTGAGCTCACCTAAATCCGTCTGGTTTACCGAAACCGGCATTCCTGATGCAGCCGAAGAACGCGCTGCCGCAATTATCCGCAATGAAACTTCGGCTGATTGGTCTAAATTGTTCAACCCAAAAGAAATATTTTTGGTGGTGCCGTTAATAAATTTATCGCCGAACCATTGCTTTCCCGAGCCACCACTCAGCAGGTTATACTTTTCCAGTTCGTGCAAATCATAGCCGTCGAAAGATGTGATGCTATGCGTAATTTCTCCTTCGGGCGGCGTTTGCGATTCAATATTTTTTGGTGTGCCGGCGGATTCTGTTAAAAAGAAATATCCCCGGTTGGAATAATGGTTTATTTCGTGAATAAATTGTTCGTTTTGTTCATCGGGCGACCATTTTGTAGTACCGGGCGCAAAAAAGAAAAGGCAGTCAGCGCCATTGTTTTGTCCATGCCAAATGGCTACCTGCGGAAGATCGTCATAAGTAATATTCCCCGGATTTTCAGAAAGAATTGTACCTCCGGCCCCAAAAACTTTCACCTGTGCCGGATTCGGGAAGCCCCATTCATCCAAGGTAGCATAAGGGATTGTGTAAATTCCTTTCCCCGAAGTACTTATTTTTAGCCAATTCCCGCTATTTAAAACCGATTGATCTTTCCAGTTGAACGTTACATCAGCAGCGGCCGATTTCAATTTAACCGGTATTTTCTTTAGCTGAAATTCTTTCAGCAGTAAAATTTTTCCCTCGCGCTTAATTGCAGCCGGAACCTGTATTTCAATCCTGTGCGAATCTCCCGATTTTAGTTTTGACGTGCTAATCACCAGCTCATCCGGAAATGGAATTGACGATGATAAATTTTCACTTTCTATTTCTCTGAAAACAGGATTCTCAATAACAAACCGGAAATCCTGGAGTGCTCCGGTGAGTGGATAAGAACGCGTGAAAACAGGCAGCATGTTCTGCGGTGCTTCAGGATAAGCAGCATTTTCAAAAGTATAATCCAGGCCTGCTGCTTCTTTTAATTCAGGATCATTAATAATTTGCCAGTTAAGTGTAATAATTTCAACCCGGACATCGTTTGAAGTAAAACCGAGAACAATTATTAACAGCAAAAAGAAAACTTTTTTCATTGTATGGCAATTTTGTATTTAAAAAACGCTGCCTGAAAATAAATATTGCAAGCTGCAACATTTACAATAAAACAATTATTTTTGTAAATTGAGCGGCAAAGATAGAGAGATGTTCTATATTACATGCAATTTTATAATCGGAGAAAACAATAAGAAATAAACAAATCAGTTATATTTGTGACAATCAGAGGAAAAATGAAAAACACTAATTTAATGAAGCTAAAAACAATTTTCTTGCTGTTTTTAGCCGCATTCGTTTCAGGATGTGGGTTGTTTGGCAACGGAGGCGGTGAAACATCGCGCACTACCGGATGGGAATACAATTCAGAAGAAACGGGCAATATCCCCTATCTTTCAGGCTACGAACAGGAAGCCGGCCCGGGGCTGGTTTTTATTCAGGGCGGTACATTTACCATGGGCCGTGTTGAAGAAGACGTGATGTACAAGTGGGACAACCACCCGCGCAGGGTTACTGTTGCCTCTTTTTATATGGATGAAACTGAAGTGTCGAACCAGGACTACAGGGAATATGTACACTGGTTAAACCGTGTTTACCCCGGCGACCGCGAAAAAGTCAATTCAGCATTGCCCGACAGCACGGTGTGGAGAGAGGAACTGGCGTACAACGAACCTTATGTGAACAATTATTTCAGGCATCCCGCTTACAGCGATTATCCGGTAGTTGGTGTTACCTGGGAACAGGCAAATGCATACTGCTCGTGGAGGACCGACCGGGTGAACGAAAAAATTCTGGTTGAACGCGGTATCCTGCAACACGACAATAGCCAATCCGGACAAAATATTTTTACAACCGACGCTTATCTTGCCGGTTTGTACGAAGGCACCTCAGGAGAAAATCCAGAGGAATTGCCTGATGGAACCACCCGCAGGGTAAAATGGGAAGATGGCATTATGCTGCCTAACTACCGTTTACCCAGCGAAGCCGAATGGGAATACGCTGCCTATGGCTTAATTGGTAATGTGGATGACGAAGTTCTAACCGACAGGAAAATATACCCGTGGAATGGTGCTTACCTCAGAGAAGACACCAGAAAAGACAAAGGCCGCTTAAAAGCTAACTTCGTAAGAGGCCGTGGTGACCTCATGGGGATGGCCGGTGCACTAAACGATAATGCCGACATTACCGCACCTGTGTTTTCGTACCAATCAAATGATTACGGCTTGTACTGTATGTCAGGAAATGTAAACGAATGGGTAGCCGATGTTTACCGGCCTCTATCGTTTCTTGATGTTGAAGAATTCCAACCATTCAGGGGCAATGTAATTACTGAACCCAGGCGTGATGCAAACGGAGACCTGATGCGTGACGAATACGGCGAAATTGTTAGAGACACAGTAGCCGACTACCGCAATATTAAAGACGGTAATGCAGAATCGCAAATTGTTGAATCAGGTGACTGGAATGCGACAGAAGACAGGGGAACAGAGGATATGTATTTTAAAGATGACCGCCCCGGTTACTTCTCTTCACTTATCGATGATGAAGTGCGGGTTTACAAAGGAGGTTCGTGGAAAGACAGACCCTACTGGCTGGTTCCCGGAACAAGACGTTACTTAGAACAAACCAGGGCACAAAGCGATATTGGGTTTCGATGTGCAATGACAAGAGTAGGAAGTCCTGAAGGATTTTAAATGATATTTATTGAAACTTACCCGAAAACCTCATTCGAACGAATGAGGTTTTTTTATTTTTGAAAAATGAATACAGACGGGCTATATCAACTTTTTAAAAACCATCCGATTGTTGTAACCGACAGCAGGAAAATCAAAAACGGCTCCCTTTTCTTCGCACTAAAAGGCGAAAATTTTAACGGAAATAAATTTGCAGCCGAAGCACTTGAAAAAGGAGCTGCCTATGCCATTATCGACGAAGCGAAATACCAGGTCGGCAACAGAACAATTTTGGTTGAAGATGTGCTCGAGGCATTACAAAAACTGGCCCGTTGGCACAAAAAAGAACTGGAAATTCCGGTTCTTGGCATTACAGGGTCAAACGGCAAAACCACCACCAAAGAGCTGATTGCTGCTGTTTTATCTAAAAAATTCAGGATTAGTTTCACGCAGGGAAACCTGAACAACCATATTGGAGTACCGCTTACCCTCCTCAGTATGGACAAATCAACGGAATTTGGTATTGTGGAGATGGGTGCCAACCACCCGGGCGAAATTGCTCAACTTTGCGCCATTTCCGACCCTGATTACGGAATTATCACCAATATTGGCCGGGCCCATCTTGAAGGATTTGGCTCTTTTGAAGCCATAAAAAAAACCAAGGCTGAATTATACGATTACTTAAAAAAGAAAAACGGAACCATTTTTTACAACCGCGATAATTACATTCTTTCAGAACTAACAAAATCCATTCGGCATAAAATAAGCTTTGGCAGCAAAAATGCAGATCTGTCGGGTCATCCGGTTTTTTCACCGCCATTTATAAATGCCGAAGTTCATTTTCCCAAAGAAAATTTATACTTCAACTCGAAACTAACCGGCGATTATAACTTTGAAAATATTATGGCAGCCGTCTGCATCGGGCATTATTTTGAAGTAGATCCCCGAGTCATTCAAAAAGCAATAAAAAATTACACTCCCGGAAACAACCGTTCGCAGCTGATTGAAAAAAACAATCTGAAAATAATTATGGATGCTTACAATGCCAATCCAACCAGCATGCAGGCATCCATCGAAAGTTTTGTGTCCAGTTTCAGCAACCCGAGATATTTAATCCTTGGCGACATGCTCGAACTTGGAAGTGAGGAACTGAACGACCACATTTCAATACTCGAAAAAACAAAGAAGCACTCCTTTTCAGAAGTGCTTCTTGTAGGTAATGCATTTACCCGGGCGGCAAAAAGTTATTCCGTTAAATCTTTTATTAATACCAACAGTTTATGCCACTACCTTGCTGAAAACCCTATTACTGAAGGAGCCGTTTTAATTAAAGGCTCACGCGGGATTCAGCTTGAAAAAGTGCTCGATGTGCTTTAAGCTTCCGGTTTTTCAACTTTCAGCACATCGGAAATTGCTTTTTCGAAAGTAGCTTTTGGCAGTGCTCCCATTGCCATTTGCGGCTGACCTTCGGTAGGAACAAACAATAACGATGGAATACTTTGAATTCCAAACATCCCGGCAAGTTCCTGCTCCTGCTCGGTGTCAATTTTGTAAATTACAATCTTGTCACCATATTCTTCCTGCAGCTCTTCCAAAACAGGAGCTACCATTTTACAAGGACCGCACCAGTCAGCATAAAAATCAATCAGTGCAGGCTTGTCGCCTTCATACTTCCACTCTTTATTCTCTTCAAAATTGAATACTTTCTCTTTAAATGACTCTTTTGTTAAAAATTCCAACATATCAAAAAATTTAATTTAAACTATTTACATATTTATATTTGTACATATTTCCTGTAGTCAAAGATAATGCCATAAGACCTCACTAAAATATTAATCCGGATTTTAGATAAATAATTGTAATTTTGTCACAATTTTTTCTAAAATGACAGAAAAAAATGAAAAACCAGTTCAATATTGGCAGAAAAATGAACGAACATATAAATAACAAAATATTCGAGACAATAGCAAATGCGGCCGCCGAATTAAATCAGGAAACTTATGTTATCGGTGGTTTCGTACGTGATATTTTTTTGAAACGACCATCAAAAGACATTGATATTGTAACCCTTGGCAACGGAATTCAACTTGCTGAAAAGGTGGCCAGTAAATTAAAACCGCGCCCCAAGGTTGCTGTTTTTAAAAATTTTGGCACGGCTCAGTTGAAATTCAGACACTATGAGATTGAATTTGTGGGAGCCCGCAAAGAATCGTACCGCGCAGATTCGCGCAAACCTTTAGTAGAGACCGGCACACTCGAAGATGACCAAAACCGCAGGGATTTTACCATTAATGCGCTGGCACTGGGGTTAAACAAACACAACTTTGGCGAATTAACAGATCCGTTCAACGGCATAAATGACCTGAAGCAAAAAATCATACGTACACCGCTCGATCCGTCCATCACATTTTCTGATGATCCGCTGCGTATGATGCGCGCCATAAGGTTTTCAACACAACTGGGCTTTGAAATTGAAGCCAAAACCCTGCAGGCAATTGCCAAAAACAGGGACCGCATAAAAATAGTTTCTGCCGAACGTATTTCAGATGAGCTCAACAAAATCATGCTCTCGCCAAAACCCTCGGTGGGATTTAAACTGCTTGAAGAAACAGGTTTACTGAAGATAGTTTTACCTGAACTTGAGCAAATGAAAGGAGTGGATATTGTCAACGGAATTGGGCACAAAGACAATTTTTACCACACACTAGAAGTGCTCGACCGGATTGCGCCAAACACCAGCAACCTTTGGCTCCGGTGGTCGGCGCTGTTGCACGATATTGCCAAACCGGCTACAAAAAAATTTACAGAGGAGCAGGGCTGGACATTCTACTCTCACAATTTTGTGGGTGTGAAAATGATTCCAAAAATTTTCAGGAAACTGAAGCTTCCACTTAACGAAAAAATGAAGTACGTCCAAAAAATGGTAAAGCTCCACATGCGTCCTATTGTACTCTCGGAAGACGAAGTTACCGACTCAGCTGTCAGGCGGTTGCTTTTCGAAGCGGGTGACGATATTGACGACCTGATGACACTTTGCGAAGCAGATATTACTTCAAAAAATGCAGAAAAAGTGAGTCGTTACATGAAAAACTTCAAAATTGTACGGCGCAAACTAAAAGAGATTGAAGAAAAAGATGCCATTCGGAATTTCCAGCCTCCCGTTTCAGGGGAGTTTATAATGGAAACCTTTGGATTGTCGCCCAGCCGCGAAGTTGGAGTTATTAAAGATGCCATAAAAGATGCCATTCTCGATGGGGAAATCAGAAACGATTTTGAAGAGGCCTATAATTTCATGTTAAAAAAAGCAGCAGAATTGGGTCTTGAAAAACAAGTTTAACGGTTGGATTTTAACCGCAGCAAAATCGGGAGGTGATCGCTAAAACCTCCGTTATAGCTGTATCCAATATAAGTACGGTTAATTTTCCGGCCGCCATAGCGCTCATCGGGTTCCAATAAAAACGGCAGGTTTACCATTTCGGCCAGATCAGGCCGGGTAACTATTCCATTCCTGTTTTTTAAAAGAGTCCCGGATACTATTATCTGATCAAAAACCGACCACTGAGAACGGTATTTGATTGTTCCCCAACCTGTTTCTCCCCAGTTCACAGACAAATTTACAACATCCTCATCTGTAACATTTTCAGAATAATCAACAGCTTTTAAATACTCAGCAATACTTTCATCGCCGGGCTGATCGTTAAAATCGCCAATTATAATGATTTTTGCATTTCTGTTATTCTGAGATTTTTGGCTGCACAACCCGCGTAACGTTTTAGCTGCAAGGTTTCTAAGCGATTGGGTTTCCAACAATCCACCATATCTCGATGGCCAGTGATTGATAAAAAAATGCAGTGTGTCTGTTTCATCCACAATGCCAGACACATAAAGGATTTCCCTTGTTTGTATTACAGAATCCTGATCGGTTTTTAAGGGATAATACTGGTATTCGAGGGGATAAAATATTTCTTCGTTATACAGAAAAGCCACGTCAATTCCCCGCTCGTCGGGCGATTCTTTATGAATAATTTTGTAGGGATGATTTTTCAGCGGTGTATCTGCCAGCAACCGTTCAAGCACAAAGCGGTTTTCTACTTCACAAAGGCCAATCATTTGGGGTGGTTCCCAACCGGCAGCATTTAAAATCACCTTTGAAATATTCAGTAATTTTTGGTTGAACCGGTTGTAAGTCCAGTGCCGGTCTCCTTCGGGGGTAAATTCTTCATCCTGAGTTTCCGGATCATTTTCCACATCGAATAAATTTTCAACATTGTAAAATAATACGGAATATTCCTCTGTCCGGTTTTGGGAGTAAGACTGAGCCGAAATACTTAGAAATAGAAATAATACGATAACACGACTACTCTTCATCTTTTTTCTCGATTCGCTCGAATGCACCAAGATCAGGACCTTCATCAGCCGTCCGGTCCTTGTTCATTATATCCATCGGATACTCTTTGGCGAAATCCGGGTTTCCAATATCTTTCGCTGCCGAAAGGGTGTCGAGAGAATAATCATACTCATCAAACGGGTCAACAAATTTTGGGTTGTTGTCTTTTCCCTTCCAAACGTTTCTGAAGTGGTCTTTATCCGAAATATCAAAAGTATCGGGAACCTGAATTATGCAATGGTCAAACTCGTAATTAAAAGCATTTTCCTCACTGTCGCCCAGTTCAATTTCGTTCTGGTTATTGCCGAAAATAATACTGTTTCCGAAAAATGCATTTTCCAAATCACCTGTATAAGTTACTTTGGAGCCGTCGGATTGCTCAACCACCAGCAGGTTGGAAAGAACCAGAGAGGCTGTTGATCGTGCACGGCTGGAAAAATTCCCCCAATAATTGGCAATGGTAGTATGGTAAAATTCGTAATCACCCCCCACAAGCAATGCAACGGCATAAAATCCGCAATTGGCAATTAAGTTGTTATAGCCGGTAACTTTCGATTTGAGGGCAAAAAGGCCGGCGTAGGCCATATTTTCAATTTTCGAATTGGAAAGCTGGAGCGATGCAAACCCATCATCTTCAATATTTCCGGCCTGCAAACCGATATTGGCATTTTTAATGGTGGTATAATTAAATACATTGTTATGGCTTCCTGAAAAAAGGATTATTCCATTCCATTGGTCAGGAATATCCTGGTAACTTTCTTCCAACCGATCGGATAAAAACCAAATTGGATTTTGAAACGTCCCCTCGGCTTTAATGGTTCCTTTCACATAAAGTCCGGCCCCTTTATGAAAATGAATGCGCGTGCCGGGTTCAATGGTTAGTGTTGAAGTACTGTCAACGTAAGCGTAATCGTAAACCAGGTATGGTTTTTCAGCAGTCCAGGTTGTGGTTTCAATATTTTCACCTTTTATGAGCTTAAAATCCTGTCCATAAGCCACCAGGTTTATGTCCTGAACATTTGCATTGGTGGTAAATTCTATGGAATCCTGAACAACCATGGGCAGGTTTTGTCCATTGGGATCAATTGTAACCTCAACAAAAATAAAGATGCTGTCGCGGGCTGGTACTTCCACCTCGTAGGCCTCGTTGGTTGTTTGCCCGTTAACGTTAAGTCTGAAATTGGAAAAATCGCCACCGGCAACACGAATTCTCGAAATGAGAACATTTTCGTCGTATGGGTTATAAATTTTAAGGTGCTGGGTGGTTGAGCCTATGGTGGTAAAAATTGTGTCAAACATTACCGTATCAACAGAAAACTGAAGTTTCGCATCAGGGGAACTCATATATCCCTCATCCTCACATGAAAATAGTGAAATGAGTAGTGCAACTGCAATTAATATTTTAAGCAGATATTTGACCAAGTTCCCAGTTTTTATTTGTAATAACGGATTTCCTCCACTCTATATTATTACAAATATAAAAATTCAATTTACAATTTTTAACATTTATTGACAACTATTGGCAATATTTAAAATTTATTTTTTGAAATCAGCCATAAACCCAGTATGGTGATAAGGCCATTGAGAATTAATAATTCAAAACCAAAAGTATATCCGTTAAAAAGTTGTTCTGAATAAGTAGAAATAAAAAAGCAAATAACCGGGGAAGTAATTCCGACCAGAGGCACCCACCTGTCTTTCACTTTCTTTTTGGTGTACATACCAAACACAAACAATCCCAAAATTGGTCCGTAGGTGTAACCGGCAACTGTAAATACCGCAACCACTATACTTTCATTGCTGATTGCCCTGAAAACCAGTATTACTACTATTAAAAGCACTGAAAACATAATGTGAGTGCGTTTTTTAATGCTTCTTCTCTTTTGCTCTTCGTAGTTATCTATTTTCATGAAATCGACACTGAAAGCAGTTGTAAGGGCAGTAAGTGCCGAGTCGGCACTGGAATAGGCTGCAGCAGTAATTCCCAGTAAAAAAGCAATTCCTACCGGTAAACTCAGGTGGTTAAGGGCAATAAGCGGATAAAGTTCGTCGGTGGTTTGGGGAATTGTTATCCCTGCCTGTTCAGCAAAAATATAGAGCAGAACGCCCAGACACAAAAAAAGGAAAACTGCTGCGAGAAATGATAAACTGAAAACGATCATGTTTTTTTGAGCCTCTTTTTTATTCTTGCACGTTAGGTTTTTTTGCATCATATCCTGGTCCATTCCAACCATTACAATGGTGATGAACATGCCGGCAAAAAATTGCTTGAAAAAATTATCACCTGTGCGCCAGTCCCAAAAGAATATTTGTGAATTGGAATGCGATGATATCCTTTCAGCCAGTTCAGGAAAATCAAAATTCATTGTCCTGCTAATGGCAATAATGGTAAAAATAACTGCACTAACCAGAAAAAATGTTTGCAGTGTATCAGTCCAAACAATCGTTTTTATGCCTCCCTTAAAAGTATATACCCAAATCAGGGCAATGGTAACAATTACAGTTACTGTAAACGGAATATCGAACGCATCGAAAAATGCAATTTGTAACACAGTGGCCACAAGGTATAACCGGAACGCGGCACCTACAAGTTTGGATATTAAAAAGAAGAACGAACCGGTTTTATAAGAGGAATTTCCAAAACGCTGATCAAGAAAAGTGTAAATGGAAACCAGGTTGAGCCGGTAGTAAAGTGGCAGCAAAATACCGGCCACGAGCCAGTATCCCACAATGTTTCCGAAAACAAACTGCAGGTAGGAGAAGGCGGTATTTCCCACCTCCCCGGGCACCGAAATAAAGGTAACACCGGAAAGCGTGGCCCCCACCATACCAAAAGCTACCAAAAACCAGGGTGATTTACGATTGGCTGTGAAAAATGCCTGCGTATCGGCGTTGCGTGATGTGAACCACGAAATACCAACCAAAACAACAAAGTAGCCTAAAACCAGACTTAGAACGAGAAATGGACTCATAAAACTGTTTATTCAAAATCGGGGTACAACAAATATTTTTTTCTCAGGGCTTTAAATTCATTCAAATCAAGCTGCCAACTTTCTGTAATTTCTTTTTCATTTAAACCGTCTCTTATTTGCCGGATTAACTCATCGGTACCTGCCAGCAAATTGAGCCAGCGTTCGCGCGTCAGAAAATCTTCTTCATTTTCGTAATTGTTGTAAAAATCCAAAAAATATTTCAGTGTGAATTGCGGTATTTCATCCAGCTCCCTGAGGTCAACTCCATAACACTTTTCTCCTTCATTCAGCGGATTTACAGCCACTCCCGGAATATTTCGCGGTGTAAATGTAAAATCGCCCAGTTCGGGTTTTGGGCCGCCAATCACCTGAAACGGGAAATCAGTTCCACGGCCAATACTCACGCTGGTTGCTTCGAAAAAACACAATGAGGGATAAAGCCGTACTGCCAAATCGTTGGGCAGGTTGGGCGACGGTTGAACCGGTAATGAATACCGGATGTCGTGTGAATAGTTTTCAACGGGAATAACTGTCAGTTCACATTTTTGCGGTGCATCGTGCCAGCCTTCTCCGTTTATCATTTGCGCCAGCTCACCAACAGTGCAGCCATGGACCAGCGGAATCGGGTCCATTCCTACAAATGATTCAAAGCCGGGTTCCCGCATTGGTCCGGCAATATAATCACCGTTTGGATTGGGGCGATCGAGCACAAGCATGGGCTTTTCATTTTCGGCACAGGCTTCCATAACCAGGTGCATAGTAGAAATGTAGGTATAAAAACGGCATCCAACATCCTGAATATCAAACACCACAACATCGAGTCCTTCAAGGTGTTCCGGTTTTGGTTTACGGGTTTCGCCGTAAAGTGAACTAACCTGAATCCCTGTCTTCTCATCTACGCCATCTTTAATGGTTTCACCTGCCGATGCATCGCCTCTGAAACCATGTTCGGGAGCAAATATTTTTTCTACATCAATTCCTTTCTCCAGCAGAAAATCTGCCAAATGTAAATTTCCTATTAACGAGGTATGATTTACCACCAAACCAACCTTTTTCTCATTTAAAAGATGCAAATACTTTTCAGGTTGTTCGGCTCCCGTTTTCAAGTCAGAAGGATTTGATGCAGCGCATGAAAAAGCAATCCAGGCAAAAAATATGAATCCGGTTATTCTCGCCATAGGTCAACGTTTAAAATTTAAACTGCTAAAATACCATTTGATTCTCCGAAAAAGAAACCAGAAACAAAAATTTGGAAGTAGTTATAACAATACTTCGTTAAATAATTAAGCGGCAATAGTGCCATAATATATAAGTTCATTGACATGGTTTCGATTTTTAGCAGAGTATGCATTCACACCGA
>NZ_FQZE01000056.1 GCF_900141875.1 Tangfeifania diversioriginum
GCAATCAATATTGCCAAAGTGGAACATTGGTTGAGCCAACCAAAAGAGGCACGTAAACCATTTTCAATGACTGACATTAAAACCATGAACCACAACAGGTTACTGTTGCAACGATTTATTGACGTGTTCGGTGTTAATGCATACTCTGCTAAAAATCGAAACCATGTCAATGAACTTATATATTATGGCACTATTGCCGCTTAATTATTTAACGAAGTATTGCTGGTTCATGCATCCAATAAAATACCAAAACAAAAATTATCCCTAATGCTCAATGATAAGCGAACCTTATCATTATCCTTATTTTCAAAATGGCAACGGGAATTCCAGGGGAAATCCAAATCAATACCTCTGGCAAATTTTGTTGTACGGGCAGTTCTGACACACTTTTTCGTGAGGCGTTTGAGAATAAGTGGTTGTGGATGAATAAATTTCAGCCACAAGGTCGTGCATTTTGTCCCTGAACTCTTGTTCCAGTTCCTGAAAAGCAAAAGGTTTTGAATTGTATTTTATTTCGGGTGCGAACTTTTCATCGAACAACTTTCGAAGGCTGTAAATGGCCGGCTGAATTTCATCTTCAACATCCTTCTCATCTTTATAAACCAGGCTGTAAATCAGTGCCTGCAAAATTTCTTTTTTGGGCTTTTCAAGGTCGTGTTCAAAAAGTTCATCCAGCGCCTTAAATGTAAAACTGGTTACATTTCCGGTTTTGTAATCGATAACACGAACTTGCCCGTTTACTATATCGATGCGGTCGATTTTACCTCCCACTGAAACGGGTGTGATCTTGTTTTTCAAACTTATATTAAATCTGGTTTTATAATTTCCTTCCAGCGCCACCAGTTCGAATGGTGCCTGTTGCATGTCGATATCCAGCAAACGTTTTACAAATGTTTTGGTATTCTCAAAAATGAGAATTGTTTTCCCTTCCAGCTTTACTGTTTTGGCATCCGGGTCGCGCTGCTTAAAATAGTTCCTTCCAATCGCTTTTCGGATTTCATTTTCAACCCGGATTTTATCTTTCTGAATTTTTTCCAAATCCAGTTTAGTCACCACTTTGCCCACAAATGGTTTGTACAGGTTTTCAGCGGTTTCGTGAAAGATATTTCCAAACACAGGGCTGTCGATTTCATCTTTCATTTCATCAGGCTCGGGCAGTTGCAAAATGTAGCGGAAATAGAACCGCAAACTGCACTGCAACCAGGTGTTAATTGCAGTTGGCGACAAAGGTCTTTCTGCCGAATTTCGATCAAGTAAAACAGATAATTTTTCCGGTGATCCTTCCACAACGATTGGCGCGGCAGGATCGTTTGAAAACTGAAAATCGAGATTCACCATCTGCGGTTTTTGATTGGAATCGTAACGCAACTGGTAACCGTAACGGCTCAACTCACCTGTTCCAATCCCCTCCTTCAGCGTACTGTAGGTTGCCGAAACTGTTTTGGCCCGCTGAATCAGCCGGTAAAAATAGTAAGCGTACATGGCATCCTGCTCATCTATCCCGGGAAGCCCGAAACCTTTGCGGATATTAAAAGGAATAAACGACGGCGCCGTGAATTTACGCGGCCATTTGTTTTCGTTCAAACCCAAAATTATCAGGTTTTCAAAGTCGAGGCAGCGGGTTTCGAGAATTCCCATCACCTGCATTCCGCTCAGCGGCTCGCCTTCAAAAGAAACGGAAACCTGCCCCAAATACTGGTGGAACAACCGAAAAAATACAGCCTCGCTGATTTCGCGCTCCTGTTCTTCCTGAACACTCAGGATCACCGTTTTCAGCTTTTCCAAAGCCAGGTAAATGGAATAAATTAATTCAGGCAGCAACTGATTGTCGGGCTCAGCCTCTTTAATCATTCCGTAAAAACGCCCGAGAATTTCCAAAAACCAGGAGCTGTAATCCCCTACTTTTTCGGGCAGTGTAAAAATCAGCTTGTGCAAATCCGAAAAATCAATGATTTCGAGCGGAATTACAATCCGGTTTTCCTCTTTTATTTTCGAGAGGAACTCTTTTGTTTTTTCAGGCTCGGTGTTACTTAGCAGCTGGTGGTTCAGCACATCGGTAACAAACCGGTGGTAAACAACCGTTTTTTGCTCATTGTCTAATTTCCTGTTTTTCAGAAGATTGATAAGCAAAAGCAGAAAACCGTAAACCACCGAATTTTTCACCGGGTAGCCCATGGTCACATTCACTTTCCCAAATTCTTCGGGAATAGCCCCCAGCGCCGGGAAAAGCAATGACTCATCGGCCAGCACCACCGCGGTATTGTCGAACTCGTGCTTAAATTCCGATTTGATTTGTTGCATGAAACGCGGGATTTCCTGCGCCTGCCCATAATTGGACGATACCGCTGTAAGGCGGATATCTTTCCGCTTTTCAAAACCGTTTGCATCAGGTAAAAAGTTTGCAGGAGGCGGAAAGCGTTTCAGGTTTTCGCGCATAAACCAGCCAGCTTCGTTGTTTGGATCATCGAGGTAAAAGCGATCGTAATCCCACAAAAATTCAACCTTCCCCAGCTGCTTTAAATGTTTAAAAAACAACTTTTCACAACTGTTCAACGCATTCAAACCAACAATATAATATTTTGAAAAAGGAAACTGAAAATCGCCCGTTTCCAGATTTTCCACAACCTGCCGGTCAATCATTCCTCCAAATGCAGTTCCCCGTCTTTGCAGTTCAACTTTAAAATCACGGTACACAGGGTACAATTTCTTCCAAATGAACAGGAACTTTTCGTGATTGGCCTTATGGTGGGCAACGGCCATGCTGCCCCAAAACCTTGCCAAGGCCTCTTTTTGCTCATCGGTCAGGTAATCGAAATGCGCTTCAATTTCTTTCAAGTCGGCAATATTGGTGAACAGGTCTTTTGCATTGGCCAGGTACCGGTCAATGTCGTTAAAATCGGACAGCAGCACTTCGCCCCAAAAATAAAAATCGTCAAATGTTTCGGTCGTTTGCGTGTGTTTTTTAAAAACATCGTACAAAATGGAAATCAGCTGTAATTTTTCTCCCTGCTGCCAATCAGAATAACTCCCAATCAGTTCGTTAACCGTGGTTACTTTGGGGCCAATAACAGGATGAGACAACTGCTTTCCCAGGTAAGATTTAAAAAATACGCCCGAACGCCGGTTCGGAAAAACCAGGCAAATATCTTTCAGTTCGTCACCGTGTTTTTCATGAATATAGCCGGCACAGCGGGAGAGAAATCGTTCCATTTTGTTTAAAATTTCACCGAAGATAAAAATTCACCGGCAGAACAAAATCTTTCTCCGGCAATAAATTTTACTAATTTTACAATCCTGAGAATTCAGTAAAACTATTCAGCAATGAAAAAAACAATCTTCACCATTTTCATCATCCTGCTCACCATACAATTAGTGGCGCAAGACAGAATCAACGGATTGAACTTTACCACACGCAGTGAAGTAATCGCGCAAAACGGCATGGCCGCTACCAGTCAGCCTCTGGCCACGCAGGCAGCACTCGATATTTTAAAATCGGGTGGAAATGCCATTGACGCCGCAATAGCAGCCAATGCTGTTTTGGGATTGGTTGAGCCCACTGGTAATGGAATCGGCGGCGATTTATTCGCTATTGTATGGGATGCCGAAACGGAACAATTGTACGGGCTGAATGCCAGCGGACGTTCACCCTACGAACTCACCCTCGATTATTTCAAAGAAAACGGTTATGAAAGCATCCCGGCGCTAGGTCCTTTGCCGGTTTCTGTGCCCGGCGCTGTTGACGGCTGGTTTGAGCTACATGAAAAATTCGGAAAAATGCCAATGGAAAATGTCCTTTCGCCGGCCATTAATTATGCCCGCGAAGGTTTCCCACTCACCGAAGTAATTGCCTACTACTGGCAACGCAATGCGCAGATACTGAAACAATTTCCCGGATTCGAAGAAATTTTCATGCCGGGCGGAGAAGCCCCCCAAAAAGGCGAAGTTTTTAAAAACCCGTACCTGGCCAACACGCTGGAACTGATTGCAGCAGAGGGCCGCGATGTTTTTTACAAAGGTGAAATCGCTGAGAAGATTGTTGATTATGTGCGCGAACAGGGAGGTTTTTTAAGCATGAAGGATTTTGAAGATCACTCCTCCGAATGGGTGGAACCAATCTCCACCAATTACCGTGGTTACGATGTGTGGGAACTGCCGCCCAACGGACAGGGAACTGCCGTGCTGCAAATGCTGAACATTCTTGAAAATTACGATATTGCCGGGATGGGATTTGGCAGCACGGAATACATGCACCTGTTTATTGAAGCCAAAAAGCTGGCGTTTGAAGACCGCGCCAAATTTTATTCCGATCCTGATTTTAATGATCTCCCTATCGATGAACTCATCTCCAAAAAATACGGAAAAGAGCGTGCAGAACTGATCAATCAGGACCGCGCAGCGCGAAGCTATCCGGCGGGTGAACTTGAACAGGGGAACACCATTTACCTGACCACTGCCGATAAAGACGGCAACATGGTCTCGCTCATCCAAAGCAATTACCGTGGAATGGGTTCGGGCATGACTCCCGGCAAGCTGGGCTTTATTTTGCAAGACCGCGGCGAGCTGTTTTCGCTCGACGAAAACCACATGAATGTGTACGAACCGCACAAACGGCCGTTCCACACCATTATTCCGGCATTTATTACCAAAGACGGCGAACCGTTCATCAGCTTTGGACTGATGGGCGGCGGGATGCAGCCACAGGGTCACACCCAGATTGTTTGCAACATTGTTGATTTTGGCATGAACCTCCAGGAAGCCGGTGATGCGCCGCGTATTCGTCACGAAGGCTCAAGCCAGCCCACCGGCGAAAAAATGACCGACGGCGGAACTGTTTTCCTCGAAAGCGGGTTCGGTTACGATACCATTCGCGAACTGATTTCCAAAGGGCACACCATTCAGTTTTCACACGGCGCTTACGGAGGCTACCAGGCCATAATGCGGGACAATGAAAACAAAGTGTTTTATGGTGCATCTGAATCGCGCAAAGACGGACAGGCTGCGGGGTATTAAGGAAAATTGGCAACAGGAAAAAAGCAATAGGTAATTGGGCTGCTGCTTAATGGACGGTTTTTTCGTGTATTGAAGAAATTGAATAATCAGTACTCCGGTTTACCGGAAAAACTTTTTAAACTCGTGGTAATCTTTTACAATTTTTACATTGCGGGGCAAACCGGGTTGGTGCAGTTGAAGCTGCCAGCCGGTAATAAATATTTTCTGGTCAGTAAATAATCCTTTAAGTTGTTCAAGGTAGTTTTCCAAATCTTCTTTCAGAACAGAATTGATAAACGCGGTAAACACAAAATCAATTTTTACATGTTCCTGAATTTTGCTTAAATCCTGAAAGGGGACAAACTGCCCCAGATAAATAACATTGTACCCCATTTTTCGGGCCAGGTAAGAATAGAAAAGCAGGCTCATTTCATGCAATTCGCCTTCAGGGAGAAAAAACAGGATGGTGCTGTTGCGGGTATTGTCAATGCCCAGTTTGTCAATTTCTGCAATTAGTTTTTGCCGGAAAATACCTGACACGTAATGTTCCTGCGCCGGGAAAATGGAACCTACCTGCCAGAAAATGCCCACGCGTACAAAAAAATCGAAAAAGATTTTCGATACGGCATCTTCCAATCCTTTATCACCGATAATTTCGCTGGCAAGGTTGTAAAAACCTTTATTATCAAAATTAACCATGTGCAAAATCAGCCGGTCGATGTAATCTGATTCTGATGCTTTTTGTGCTGTAAGGCTTAATATATTTTCTGAAAGTTGATTTTCGCCCATGCGGGCAACTTTTGAAATTTTAAAGCCGTTTCTCACCAGCATCGAAACGTTCAGCATTTTCCTCAAATCGGCATCACTGTAGTATCGAATGTTGGTATCGGTTCGTTTCGGAATTAAAAGATTGTAACGTTTTTCCCATATCCGTATGGTGTGGGCTTTTATGCCCGACAATACTTCCAGGTCTTTAATCGAATATCCGGCTTCCTTCATTTTTCAATGTTTTGTCAATTAGCTTAATCAATAAAACAGCACCACCACAATTTTGTTTAAAGTTAAAAACATAAATTCTAAACAAATATTGTTTTATTCCCCAAAAGCCTGAATTCAAAATAAAGAATATCCTTCGGTAAAGGCCGATTCCAGAAAGGCTAAACTAATTCCTCAAAAGCTGCGAAAGCTTTTTCCCAGTCGAGTTTTGGCGAGGGGGAATATGTTTTTACATCGAATGAAGTTCTCACCACTTCCCTGATTTCATTGAGCGAACCAACAAACCCCATTGCCATGGCCTGCATCATAATATTACCGATAGCCGTGGCCTCCGTTGGCCCGGCCACTACCGGAATGCCAAGCGCATTGGCCGTTAGCTGGTTTAACATTTCGTTATTTGCCCCGCCGCCGATAATGTGCAGTTTCTCAATCCTGTTCCCTGTAACCGATTCAATTTGCCGGATGGTATATTTATATTTCAGCACCAGGCTGTCGTAAATGCAACGTGCAATTTCACCTTTCGATTCGGGGACCGGCTGATTGGTTTTTCTGCAATATTCCTGAATGGCACGTGGCATATTTCCCGGATTAAGAAATCCGGCATCATCAGGATTAATAAAGCATTTAAACGGCTCAGCCAACTGGCTAAGGTCCACAATCTCCTGCCAGCTTATTTCTTTCTCATCATCCCACACCCGTTTACATTCCTGAATGAGCCACATGCCCATAATATTTTTCAGGAAACGGGTAGTGCCTTCCGCGCCGCCTTCATTTGTAAAATTCATTTCCAGCGTTTTCTCCGACACCAGCGGCACCGGGCTTTCAATTCCCAGCAACGACCAGGTACCCGAACTCAGGAAAGCCCAGTTTTCACCTTCGGCAGGAACCGACACCACTGCAGAAGCGGTATCGTGCGAAGCAACGGCCACACAGGTCAGCTCGCCGCAGCCGGTTTGTTCGTCAATTTCGGGCAAAGCCAGCCCTAAAACAGTTCCCGGCTCAACAATGTCGCGGGTCAGTTTTTCAGGAATTCCGGCAGCTTTGAAAAGGCGAGTTTCCCATTCCGCTTTTCCCGGTTTTAGCAACTGCGATGTGCTGGCAATTGTGTATTCATTTTTTTGAACACCTGTAAACAAGTAGTTCAACGTGTCGGGCGTAAAAAGCATTCCTTCGGCTATTTTTAACGCAGGATCATTATTCAAAACCGATGAAAACAGCTGAAACAATGTATTGAACTGCAAGAACTGAATTCCGGATAATTTGTAAGTTTCATTTTCGGGCAGACTTCTGAAAAATTCATCCATCATATTATCGGTTCGATGATCGCGGTAAGCATAGGGCAAACCACTCAGCTGGCCGTTTCCTGTCACCAGCGAATAATCTACTCCCCAGGTATCAATTCCAAAAGAGAGCGGCTGAATGCCATGTTCATTAACACATTTTTTCAACCCTGCTTTCAGCGCTTCAAACAAATTAAAAATATTCCAGTAATAATGGTCGTGAATCCTGGACATTTGGTTTTTAAACCGGTGAATTTCGGTCAACTCTAATCTATTGTCTTTCAGCGCACCTAAAATTGCCCGGCCGCTTGAAGCTCCCAAATCGAATGCTAAAAAGTAGTTTTTATCCATTTCTGCGTTTTTTTATTGTTCACAAAATAACATTTTACGCCCGGAAATCCTATCCTGCTCCTTCATGAAAAATGAAATATCTGCAAAAACAAAGCGAGAACCATACCTGTTACTCTTTTTAGCTAAATAACTTTACAAACAGTATTGACTTTCTGGTTTTTTTAAACGAATTTTGTTATAGACTAAAAATCAATTTAATCATTCAAAAAAACTGTTGAAAAATGAAAACATTTCTCAAGAATTCATTCGCATTACTCATTGTATTTTTATTGGTTCAACCTGTGCACGGGCAACGAATTTTAAGAAACATCCGCAATAAAGTTCAGGAACGTGTTGAAAAAAAAGTAGAAGAAAAGGCGGAAGAAAAAGTTGACGAAGCCATTGACAAGGAGCTTGACAAATTAGAAGAGGCTATTGAAGAAGAAGCCGGCGAAGATTCAGCAAACAACCCCACGCGCGAAGAAAAAGATGCAGAACGGGCACAACGGATGCAAAATATCATGAAAGGAATGGGCATGTCGGGTGAGCCGGTTCCTGTTGCCGACAGTTATCAGTTTAAAAACAAGATACAAATGCACATGGAATCGTATGATGCCAAAGGCAACAAAGAGAGCGAGGGGGAATTTGTCACCCATTTTGATCCGGAAGCGCAGAACATGGCTTATGAAATGATATCGGGCGATGTGGGCAACACCGGCCAGGGGCTTTTTATCCTTGATGCCAAAAATGGGGCCACCATAATTTTAAGCGATGAAAATGGCGAGAAAACAGGCATTGTGTATGGCATGGGATCATTTTTCGAATCGATGGGCCAAAGCTGGGAGGAAGAAGCCGAACTGGATGAAACGCCGGAATCGTATCTTGCCAATCCCAACGTGGAAAAAACAGGCCGCACAAAAACCATTGCCGGTTATAAATGCGAAGAATACAAATATTCTGACGAAGAATCGGAATCGAATATTTGGATTACCAAAAATTTAAAACTTAACACCCGCGATTTTTTCAGCACGCTGTTTCAAACCAGCCTCTATTCGCACGGCATTCCGTGGGGCTACATGATGGAAGTAACTACCAACGACAAGGAAACCGGCGAAAAATCATTCATGCAGGTTACCGAGGTTGATGAAAACTCAAACAAACGCTTTGCATTAAATGAATATCAAATTACAAACCTGGGCTCCATCAATTTTTCCACTGATGAAGAAGAAAGCAAACCGGAGTAGGCAATGCATTTTATCCGATTACTCACTTTAACAATAATTGGCATGACTGGTGCCTTAAACGTTTATCCTCAAATTAGTTTTGGTGTTTTTGCCGATTGCCAGTACTGTGACTGTAACACTATGGGCAGTCGCTTTTACCGGAATTCAAAAGAGAAACTTGATGAATGCATAGGTCAATTCAACAGTGACAAAAATATAGAATTTGTAGCCGGACTGGGAGATTTGATTGACCGCGATTTCGAAAGCTTTAATGCACTGAAACCAATACTGGAAGAATCAAATTATCCTGTTTATCACGTTACCGGAAACCATGATCTTGCAGTTGACAAAGACAAACTCGATAAGGTTCCCCAGGCACTGGGATTGGGAAAAACCTATTACTCTTTTGAAAAAGAAGGCTGGCATTTTGTTTTTCTCGATGGTAATGAAATCACTTTAAATTCGGCAAACCCTGAAATTGTATCCAAAGCTGAAAAAATGCTTTCCGAACTGAAAAACAATGAACAACCCAATGCCAAGGACTGGAATGGTGGAATGGGCAGCGAACAAATCAGCTGGCTCCAAAAGCAGTTAAAACAAGCTGCTGCCAAAAACCTGAATGTGGTTGTTTTTTGCCACTACCCGCTCCTGCCGCAAGAAGCACATACACTTTGGAATCAGAAACAGGTAGTCGAAATTCTAAAAAAATACAACAATGTGAAACTGTGGCTGAACGGGCACAACCACGCAGGAAATTATGTAAAGCAGCACGGCATCCATTTTTTAACCATGCGCGCCATGGTGGAAACCGAAAACCAGAATGCGTTTGCACGAATTACATTAAATAACGACAAAATTGAAATCAGAGGATACGGGCAGGAACCCGACCGGACGTTAAACATTGAAAAAGTGGAGTGAATCAGCATTCATTTTGGCTGAGCGCTCCCAGTTACAATAGAATGAATATATTTGCTTAAAACTTAAACTATGGCAACAAAATTATTTATTAGCCTTCTATGCATCATATTTCTGACCTCTTCAGTTTCAAGCAGCTCCGCACAAACAGGTGATTTTAGTTCCGGGGAGGCCATTCATCTTTTTAACGGCCAAAACCTGGACGGCTGGTACACCTATTTGCAACACAGTGGAAAAAACAACGATCCGAAAAATGTTTTCACTGTCCGGGACGAAATGATTCGGATTTCCGGCGAAGAATGGGGCTGCATTACTACCAACAAATCATTTGAAAATTACCACATAGTTGTAGAATTCAAATGGGGCGACGACGTATTTCCCCCGCGCCTCGAAAATGCCCGCGACTGTGGACTTCTCCTTCATTCGCAGGGAGAAGACGGCAGCTCCTCCGGTATTTGGATGCACTCCATTGAGGCGCAAATAATTGAAGGCGGAACTGGTGATATAATTGTGGTGGGCGACGGCAGCGACCGTTTCAGTGTTACCGCCACCGTTGCCCCCGAAAAACAGGGGAACTCTTATGTTTATCAACCAGACGGTGAAGAAGTAACCATTAACTCCGGCCGTATTAACTGGCTGAAACGCGATCCCAACTGGAAAGACGAACTTGGGTTCAGAGGGAAAAACGACGTTGAAAAACCTGTTGGCGAGTGGAACAAACTGGAGTGCATTGCCGATGGCGACAAACTCACCACTTTCCTGAACGGACAGCTGGTAAATGAAGCCACAAATGTACGTCCGTCAAAAGGCCAAATCCAGATTCAATCGGAAAGCGCTGAAATATTTATTCGCCGCGTTGATTTGATACCGCTTGATTAACAGGTCTGCCGGAGAGTTACAGGCTTAACATAATACTAATTGCAGGGCTCCCTTATTTTTGCCGGTACACTTTTACGTAATCAATATAATATTTTTGCGGGAAGATGCTGTTATCAATTCCCGTTTTCAACGCGTGCATTTTAGCTGCAGTTTCTTATTTTCAATTACATCATTACTGTTTTTACTTTCAGCTATAAAAGCTGCAAAACATTGCCACGCCAAACATCAAATACTTCATAAAATCAATTTGCAACTAATCAGCTAAATTCATAAAATTGATGTATGCTGAAAAAAGGACAAAAATAGCCCCTACCTTCAGGTTGGGGTAAAAAAGATAATGTTCAGACTTTGGATTTTTGAAAAATTTGAAACATGAAAAATACAAATTTTTCAAAAATCCGGAATCCCTTTTTCAAATTCGGTTCCCCAGCCTGAAGGCCGGGGCTGTATTTATTGGTTGGTTCAAGATGAATGCAATAAAAAACGTTGAACTGATTAGGTAAATCAATTTTTATTCTTTCAAAAATCAATACTTCGTTAAATAATTAAGCGGCAATAGTGCCATAATATATAAGTTCATTGACATGGTTTCGATTTTTAGCAGAGTATGCATTCAC
>NZ_FQZE01000015.1 GCF_900141875.1 Tangfeifania diversioriginum
ATTAAGATACTGATTATCAGGGGTTTAATCAAATATTCCGATGGTTTATTTTGCTCATTTTCAAATAGTTATCCACATTTTTAACGAAGTATTGTAAGTTTATCTTGTTCATTATTTATTTGATTCTCGATGTTAGCATTTTTTGCTTCCAAACCACTAATTTCTTGTTTGATTTCGCTTTTCCTTTCGCTTTGTTTCATTTCGTCTTGTTGGATATAGCGAGTAAGTTGCATATAAATAGCGTGCAGCTTAGGTAATAATGCTTGGGACGAACCTCCACAATAACCCGCATCTTTGGTCCCACGGGCAGTATATGATGCTCCTGATATGACAGCAATTGAACTATCGCCATCACCTTTGAGAAGTTTCATCTCGGCTGCATTATTTCTTTGAGTTGTGAAGATATCCTTTAGTCCCATGATTACGAATTTTTAATGATTTGTAAAATTTCTTCAAATGACTTTTCTGCTTTTGCTTGCTTCAAAAGGAATTCAGAAATCTCCACTACGTTTTCATTCGCAAAACCAAGTCGTTTACTTGCTTCTTGTAGAATTTCTTTTTCTCTGTCATCAATTCTACCATCTGCCCAAGCAATGCGAGATAAGTTATACAAATATTCTATCCTATCATCGTCACTCAGATTTTCATTCGACACAAAAGTGTTTGGTGAAAAAATAGCACGTTGAATTTCTTCTTCGGAAATATCGCCTTTTTCTTTTCCAATTTGGTAAAGGATTGCTATTTCATTTGGGTGTACTTCTTCATCCGCTAACAACATTTGATATAAACCTAAAAACATTTTTTTCTCATTTTCAATCATTTCGTTTGCTTTTAAAGTTATTTCCTATGGTTAAAAAAATTATATTTTGGTCTCTATTTAAACTTCCCCAGAATAATTTATATATCCAATAAAAAAAATTAATTCACCCCATCAGGTATGTAGTATTGCACACCTTCTATGTATTTATTCCTTTCTTTAAAATTTCTGATTTTCCTGTTGTCTTCGGGTTTCATAAGCGGCCCGGTTTTTATTTAGTTTTTGCTTTAGTTATATGGTTTTAAATGTAGCAACCTTTTGATAATTAACCAAATATTTTTTGAACCGGCCGCGAATTCAACACAGAAAAAGGCGTCGTGCTTCTGCTTATTTTATGGTAAAACAGCAACGCGGTGAAATCGCGCGGGAGCGGAGCCGGCATTATTTTTCTACCAAAAGTTTTTTCAATTCCTCTTTTTCCAAATACGACATTCTGCTAATAGCTCCTGCCTTGTAGTTTCCGCTTTTATCGATAAAAGCATAACTTGGAAAGCCTCCAAAAGAGAATAACTTCATCAATTCACTTTCAATGCTTGACTCAACAAATAAATGAGTTCCCCCCACTTCTAATTCAATTATCTTTGCCTTCCAGCTCTCTATGTCCGAGCCACTTGAAGTACACAAATAAACAAATTCTATGGGTTGGCTCTTAAACTCCTCGCGCAGTTTTTTGCTAAAAGGCATTTCATCCAAACAAGGACCACACCAGGTCGCCCAAAAATCCAGGATGAGAGCTTTGTTATTAAACGCTGTTTTTATATTAGAAAGTAATTCTTCAGCTTTTAACTTATCGACTTTATATAATTTTGCACCAAATGGCATCTCGGCAATTGGCTCCCCAATGTTTTTGGTTGATGTAAAACTTTTTTCACCTTTCAGAATACGTTCAATTGAAGCCATTTTCTCAATACTTTCTTTATAACCTGATTCTAAAATCTCTTTACACCATTCTGTATTTATTGTATTTAGTGCGGTTTCAATAATTACTTTTTTCTCTTTTGGGTCTTTACTTGTTAGTTTGAGTTTTAAAAAATCGGCCTTACTGTCGGTAAAAAGACTGTCAATATATTTTAATGTTTTTGAGGTTTGAAAAGCAGTAATCGTATCATTTAGCAGAGGATATATGCTTTCTGATAGTTCTCTAAATCTGATGGTGTCAAAAGGGTTACCCCGTTCAGATTGAGCTTTTATATTAGAATATTCATTGACTTTAACTTTTTCTGCGTCTGATAATTTAGTGTATCCAAGAAAATCATCCACAATAATTGGCTCATATTTCCCTGCTCGTCTTCCCAGATAGGTAAAAAGATAGTTATAAAACGAGGAACCATTATTTGATACCAAATAAGGTTTATGGTTTATTATATCATTAAATAGATTTTCACTCATTTTGGGACCAGTCGGACTCCAATGCCGGACGCACAGATCTCCGTAATATTCAGATAATCTTTCATTTTTCAGGATCCAGGAATAGGGTGATGGATTCTTTTCGATAAATTCATCGTCAATGTTATGGAGCAATATATAAAGGCTATCATATTTTGATAAAAAACTTTCATAATCTAAATTTTTGTCCCTGCTTAACGTTGAAAGTTTTTCCGCGATACTAAGTTGTTCCTCTCGTTTGTAAAGTATGTGGTTATTCAGAAAGGTATTCAGTTCTCCGTCGGTGCCTAAATACTTCACACCTGCTCCGTTCATATATACTCGTTTTTCCCTTAAACTATCTGCATCAAGTTCAATGTACAAATCAGAATTGGCATAAATACCTGCGTAAAAAGATTCTCCAATGTGTAGCCAAATCTGTTGATATGGGAAGGCATAATCAATTTCTAATTCGAAGGTTCCGTCAGCATTAAGGATTCCGTACTTTTTAACTTGAAATTGGTCCTGGTCAAAAGGAGTTACAATTGAATATTCTAATTTGGTATTTTCAATTTCTTCATCTGTAAGATTAAGCACCTTCCCCTCAACAACCGGAATATTTTTTTCATTAAAAAAGTACTTATCAAATTTTTTATCTTCGATACTGATTTTATGCTCTGCGTTACATGCAATCATAAAAATTGCAATCAAGAATAAGATTGTAGTTTTAGTTTTCATATTTCTTAAGGTTTTACCTGGTTTCATTGTTTTACTCATATAGTTTATATATTATATCCAGCAAAAGTGAACAACACACCCCATCCAGCCATGCATTGCACACCTTTTGGGTATTTATTCCTTATCTTTAAAATTCCTGATTTTATTGTTGTCATCGGGTTTCATAAGCGGCCCGGGTTTCTTTTAGTATTTTGCTTTAGTTTTACGGTTTTAAATGTAGCAACCTTTTGAGAATTAACCAAATATTTTTTTGAACCGGCCACAAACACAAGGCAGGAAAGGTGTGACGCTTTCTGCTTATTTTATGAAAAAAAGCAATGCGATGAAATTGTGTGGGAGCGGGCTTTTATTCCACGCAAAGCACGCAAAATGACACACGCCAAAACCGCAAAGGAAAGCTTGATAGAAGAGAATAATGCAATCTATAATCTTCAATACTTGTATCCTTTGCGCTTTTTGCGTAAACGTATTTTTGCGGCCTTCGCGTGGAAATTTTTCTCCTCCTGTCAAATGAACTTATTCTTCAATCAACGTTGCCGTGTATTCCACTGAAAATTTGACAGATTTTAATCGGAGTAATTCACAATTCAACTACTAACAACTGACAACGAGGCAGTTGTAGCGAAATCCTGACATTCAAAAACCGGTAAAATCTACGTGGTATGCCATTTGATATTGTGCTTACAGAAAATTTAAAAAAATGTTGAACCATTAAAAGAAAAGGAGGGTTAAGCCATGACACTCGCAAGAAGAAATGAAGGTTATTTTCCATCGTTTATCGATCGTTTTTTTAATAACGATTTAATGGACTGGGGTACTTCAAACTTTTCAAGTACCAACACATCGTTGCCGGCAGTTAATGTAAAAGAAACCGACGATGATTACTTCATCGAAGTGGCAGCTCCGGGGATGAGCAAAAAAGACTTCAATGTCAATTTCCAGAACAACGTGTTGACAATTTCTTCTGAAAAGAAAAATGAAAAAGAAGAAAAAGAAGACAGCTATACCCGGAAAGAATTCAGCTATCAGTCGTTCCAGCGCTCATTTACAGTGCCCGGAAACGATGTGGACAGCGATAAAATTTCGGCCAGTTACGAAAACGGTATTCTGAAGATTAAGCTTCCAAAAAGAGAAGAAGTAAAACCGAAGCCGGCACGTGAAATTAAGATTTCGTAAGGGCCTCCCCTAACCTCCGCCAACTGGCGGAAGGGGAACCGGAGGAAAAACATTACAGGCAGGAATACAGTTCCTGCCTTTTTTATGGAAAATTTACGTTACCATTTGGGTTTCGCCCAATTCCCTAAAAAGGGAAATCGCGCTAAGCGATACGGTGCTGAAAAATAAAAATAAGCAGATGATTATCTCAGCGCGTTCTCCCCTGCCAAGGGGAGATGTCGGCAGACAGAGGGGTACAGAAACAAAAAAGAAGAAAGTTAATAGTAAAAATTAGTTAATAGTTGCAGAGGAAAGGCCGAAGCAAAACCAGAAAAAACTGAATCTTATATGAAGACTTGGCGGGCTTAAAACTTTTTAACAAAATAATTGACCAATTTCTAACACAATAGGTTAAATTCGTGCTCTCAAAAATTAGACGTTTAGATATATAGAAGAGAGAGGTGGACTTCCGACTTCGTGCTTCCGGCCTCTGACTTTTGACTAAACAGATAAAATAAAAAGGCACAGATAAAAACGAAATACAAAAACAATAAAGAATTACATACAGATATGAACCAGACAGTGGATATAAAAGAGCTAAATGAACGGATTCAAAAAGAGAGTTCGTTTGTTGACATGGTTTCCATGGAAATGAACAAAGTAATTATCGGTCAGAAACATTTGGTAGAAAGCCTGTTGGTGGGGTTATTGTCCAACGGGCATATTCTGCTCGAAGGTGTGCCCGGACTGGCAAAAACACTGGCCATTAAATCGCTGGCCAACACCATCAGCGCCAAATTTTCGCGCATCCAGTTCACCCCCGACCTGCTTCCGGCCGACCTTTTGGGAACCATGATTTACAGTCAGAAAAAAGAAGAGTTTTCCATTAAAAAAGGTCCCATTTTCGCCAACTTCATTTTGGCTGACGAGATAAACCGCGCGCCCGCAAAAGTGCAGTCAGCGCTGCTCGAGGCCATGCAGGAACGCCAAATCACCATTAGCGATGCTACGTTTAAACTGGAAGAACCGTTCCTGGTAATGGCCACCCAAAACCCCATCGAGCAGGAAGGTACTTATCCGTTACCGGAAGCCCAGGTGGATCGTTTTATGCTGAAGGTAGTAATTGACTACCCCAATAAAGCGGATGAGCAACAAATTATTAACCAGAACCTGCTGAAACAGTATCCTGAAACTTCGCAGATTCTGAAACCGGAAGATATTCTCAAAGCCCGCGATGTGGTGAAAGATGTTTACATAGACGAAAAAATCCAGAAATACATTGTGGACATCGTATTTGCCACACGCGTACCCGATGAATACAACCTTTCAAAATACAAGGAAATGATTTCCTACGGCTCGTCGCCCAGGGCGGGAATCAGCCTGGCACAGGCCGCCAAAGCATTTGCGTTTATCAAACGGAGAGGCTATGTTATTCCTGAAGATGTACGCGCGGTGTGCCCCGATGTAATGCGCCATCGTATTGGGCTGAGCTACGAAGCTGAAGCAAACAATATTACTTCGGAAGAGATTATTACAGATATTTTGAACACGGTTGAAGTACCGTAGAGAAGTTGCAGGTTACAGGTTGCAAGTTACATGTTTTCCAACCTGAAACCTGAAACGTGAAACCTGAAACGCTTTTCATGGAAGCTACTGAATTATTAAAAAAAGTAAGGCAGATTGAAATTAAAACACGTGGCCTCTCGCGGAATATTTTCGCGGGCGAATACCACAGTGCTTTTAAAGGACGCGGAATGGCCTTTTCCGAAGTGCGTGAATACCAAATAGGCGACGATATTCGCAGCATCGACTGGAACGTAACGGCTCGCTACAACCACCCCTATGTAAAAATTTTCGAGGAAGAGAGGGAACTTACCGTGATGTTGCTTATCGACGTAAGCGGCTCCCGCGAATTCGGTTCATTTGAAAAACTGAAAAAGAATGTCATCACCGAAATTTCAGCCATCCTTTCCTTCTCGGCTATTCAGAATAACGACAAAATCGGGGTCATCTTCTTTTCTGATACCATTGAAAAATTTATCCCGCCCAAAAAAGGGAAAAGCCATATTCTGCGCATCATTCGCGAACTGATTGATTTTCATCCGCAACACAGTGGCACCGACATAACAGGAGCCATACGCTACCTGACCAACGCCATAAAAAAAAGGTGTACTGCATTTGTTATTTCCGACTTTATGGACGATAACAAAAATTTGGAAATGGCGCTTTCCATTGCCAATAACAAGCACGATGTGGTGGCGCTTAAAATTTACGATGAACGCGAAAAAGAACTTCCCCCCATTGGAATGATGAAACTCAAAGATGCCGAAACCGGGGAGTATGTGTGGGTGGACAGCAGTTCGCGCAAAACACGGAAAATTTATGCCGACTGGTGGATTAAACATGCAGCCCGGTTCGATTCCATGTTCAAAAAATGCGGTGTGGACTACACGGCAATTAACACGAACCAGGATTACGTAAAATCGTTGATGAACCTTTTTAAAAAGAGGGCACTTAAACAATAAAAAAATGAAGCTTTTTAAACATACAGCTTTAACACTACTTTTTCTTTTGCCGGCAGTTATTGCTGCAAACGCACAGCGTATAAAAGCTACTGCCAGTATCGACTCTACCAACATTTTACTGGGCGACCAGGTGAAACTTTTCCTGGAAATCGATCACCCCAAAAATGTGGAAATTGAATTCCCGCAGGTTCCCGATACTCTACTCGAAAAAATTGAAGTACTCAGCCGCTCGGGCATCGACACTTTTGAACATGACGATGAGTCGTTTCAGAAACAAATACAATCGTACCTGATTACCAGTTTCGACAGCGGAACCTACCGCATCCCGCCCTACTGGTTCAAACTGGACCTGGACGGACGAATCGACTCGGTGCCCAGCAACGGGGTGACGCTGCGTGTGCACAGCATTCCCATTGACACCACACGAGGCCCCACCGACATAAAAATGCCTTACGATGCCCCGTTAACCCTGAAGGAGGTTACACCCTATATTCTGGGAATAATTTTAATTGGCGCCATCCTGTTTTTTATTCTCTATTCAATCAAACGGAAAAAACAGAACAAACCCATTTTCACGCTGCCTAAAAAGCCCAAAGAACCCGCGCATGTTATTGCCTTGCGCGAACTCGACCGTATTAAAAGTGAAAAACTCTGGCAGAAAGGAAAAACCAAACAATTTTATAGTGATGTCACCGAAGCCCTCAGGGGATATATTGAAGACCGTTTTGAAATTCAGGCCATGGAGCAAACTTCCGACGAAACCATTGAAAGTTTCAGGGCAAGGCCCGGTTTGCTGAAAGACAAAACATTTGAAAACCTCAGCCAGATTTTAAAACTGGCCGACCTGGTGAAATTTGCCAAATACAAGCCTCTGCCCGACGATGATAATATGGCACTGGTAAACGCTTACTTTTTTGTGAACGACACAAAAAAAGAAGAAGAAAAGAAACCTGAGAACAAGGCGGATGATGACGATGAAAACGTTGAAGAAGTAGAAATAAAATAACAAAGGATGTTTGAAGGACTGACATTTAAAAACCCCGATTTTTTTTACCTGCTGTTGGTTATTGTACCAATGGCTGCCTGGTATATTTTTCGGCAAAAGAAAAACACAGCTAGCATACAGGTTTCCTCTACTGCTTCAGTTTTTAAAGCCCCGAAAACGCTGAGGCACTACCTGCGCCATTTGGTATTTTTACTGCAGGTGCTGGCCATTGCTGCTTTCACCGTTGTTTTGGCAAGGCCGCAGTCGTCGCGTAACTGGGAAAACGTGACCACCGAAGGGATTGACATTGTAATTGCGCTCGATATTTCAACCAGTATGCTGGCGCGCGACTTTACCCCCGACCGGCTCGAAGCAGCCAAAGAGGTGGCCATAGAGTTCATATCAGGCCGACAATATGACAGGATGGGCCTGGTAGTTTTTGCCGGAGAAGCATTTACGCAATGCCCGCTTACCACCGACCGTGCCGTTCTGCTCAATCTTTTCAAAGATGTTGAAACAGGTCTCATTGAAGACGGAACAGCCATTGGTAACGGACTGGCCACTTCGGTAGCACGTTTAAAAGACAGCGATGCCATAAGCAGGGTGGTAATCCTGCTCACCGACGGCGAAAACAATTCGGGCGAAATTGCCCCGCTCACAGCTGCCGAAATTGCCCGCACATTTGGTATCCGCGTGTATTCCATTGGTGTGGGAAGCGTGGGAACCGCCCCCTACCCTGTGCAAACACCTTACGGAACTCAGCTACGCGACATTGAAGTTAAAATTGACGAAGAGATGCTGCAAGAGATTTCAACCATTACCGACGGTAAATATTTCAGGGCAACCAGCAACACCAAGCTGGAAGAAATTTACGAAGAGATAGATCAGCTGGAAAAATCGAAAATTGAAGTGCGGGAGTTCAGCCGCAAATCGGAAGAATTTTTGCCGTTTGCACTGGCAGGAATTTTGTTAATTGTTTTAAGCCTGATTTTAAGAACAACAGTATTCAGGAGTATCCCTTAAAAGACGAAAAAAAATGGAAATGTTCAGGTTTGCAAATATTGAATTGTTATGGGGGCTGCTCATTATTCCACTGCTGGCCCTTATTTTTGCCTGGTCGAGAATTGCCCGGAAGAGAGCATTGAAACGATTTGGCAAACAAGAAACCATCAGTGTTTTAATGCCGTTTACTTCAAAGAGCAGGCCTGTGTTTAAATTCATCATGCTCATGCTCGCACTGGCATTTTTTATTGTTGGTGCTGCCCGCCCGCAATTTGGTTCAAAGCTAAAAAAGGTAAAACGCGAAGGCGTGGAACTGATGATTGCCCTCGATGTATCAAACAGTATGATGGCAGAAGACATTGAACCCAACCGGCTGGAACGAGCCAAACGGGCCATCTCAAGGCTAGTTGACCGTTTGAGTGACGACAAAATCGGGCTCATTGTTTTTGCCGGCGATGCCTACATGCAGTTGCCTATTACCAGCGACTACAATTCGGCTAAACTGTTTTTAAATTCAGTAAACACCCAGATAGTTCCAACGCAGGGAACGGCAATTGGTACAGCCATTCAAATGGGAATTCGATCGTTCACTCCCGAAGGCCAGTCCAACAAAGCCATTATTGTAATTACCGATGGTGAAAACCACGAAGACGACCCGGTGTCAGCAGCACAGGAAGCTGTGGGAAACGGAATTGTAGTACATACAATTGGAATGGGTTTACCCTCGGGATCGCCTATACCAGTGCTTAAGGGCGGTCAGAAAGATTACATGAAAGACAAAAACGGCGAAGTGGTGATTACAAAATTGAACGAAACCATGCTGGAGAAAATTGCATCAACCGGAAACGGAATATACGTTCGGGCTAATAATGCACAGGTGGGGCTCAATGCCCTGTTCGACGAAATTAACAAACTGGAAAAAGAAGAAATGGAAACACTGGTTTATTCCGAGTACGACGACCAGTTTCAGTACTTTTTTGCAATTGGATTGTTGTTATTGCTTCTGGAGTTTGTTACTCTTGAAAGAAAGAACAAATATTTAATGAAAGTAAACCTGTTTTCAACAAAATAAAACAACTATGATACGAACTATTTTATTCATACCATTACTGCTGATTTCAGTAGTTGTTTTCGGCCAAAACGAGCGCAAATTCGTTCGCAGCGGCAACCAACTTTACGAAGAGGCCCTGAAAGATACTTTGCAACTCGATACGACAAAGTTCAGCCAGGCCGAAGAAGAATACCGCAAAGCACTGAATAAAAGGCCGGGGCATGAAAAATGGGAATTCAACCTGGCCGATGCCATGTATAAACAGATGCGTTTTGATGAAGCCCAAAGAAAATTCAGTGAGCTGAGCGAAAAGCTGGAAACGCCGGAAGAACAGGCACGGGCTCTTCATAACCTGGGCAACAGCCAGCTGATGCAGGAAAAAATTGACGAAAGCATTGAATCGTATAAAAAAGCGCTGCGCAAAAAACCGGATGATATTGAAACAAAATACAACCTGGCTTTTGCTCAAATGCTGAAAAACCAGCAAGAGCAGCAGCAAAATCAGGATCAAAACCAGGATCAGCAACAAGACCAAAATCAGCAGCAACAGCAGCAGGATCAGAATAACCAGAATCAGCAGCAAAATCAGGATCAGCAAAAAAATCAACAAAATCAGCAAAATCAGCAAAATCAGGATCAGAACCAACAACAACAGCAGCAGCAACAACAAAACAAAATTTCGAGACAAGATGCGGAACAGTTGCTGCAGGCATTGCAAAACGATGAGCGCGATATTCAGGAAAAAGTAAAAAAAGAGAAAGCAGCCAAAGCACGCAAATCGAATGTTGAAAAAGAATGGTAGTTCAACGCTTACAAGCAGATAAGATGATAAAGAAACTAATTACATATTTTTTATTTTTCATTTTGACCGCGGGGGTGTCGGCCGAACAAACCAAATTTGAAATGTCGGCGCCCAACGCGGTAGAAATGGGAAAACAATTCCGGCTCTCTTTTACACTGAACGAAAGAGGAAGCAACCTGCAACTGCCACCGGGCCTTACTGACAATTTTGATGTATTAATGGGGCCAAGCACCGGCCAGTCAACCCGCATGCAATCCATTAACGGCCGCACAACCACCGAAGTAACATTTTCTTACACCTATATTTTGCGTGCCAAAGAAACGGGAACATTTGAAATCAGACCTGCCACAATTGAAGTTGGCGGGGACGTTTTTGAGTCGAATTCACTGAAAATACAAGTGGTTAAGGCCAAGCAGCAATCCACACCGCAATCACAACCTCAGGGCGAAGGAGAACAACAATCAGTTGATTTGGGTGGCGAAAACCTGTTTGTCAGGGTTGAAATGAACAAACAAAATGTGTTCAGGGGCGAGCAAATCATTGCTACTGTAAAATTGTATGTCAGCCCCGACATTCCGGTTTCAGGATTCGACGAGGTAAATCTTCCTACTTTTGAAGGATTTTATACCCAGGACATTGAAATACCGCAGCAAATTAATTTTTCGCGCGAAGTTTACAACGACCGTATTTACCAGGTTGGAATCCTGAAAAAAACGGTGCTCTTCCCGCAACAAAACGGGAAAATAACGGTTGAACCTTTCAGCATGTCACTGCTCGTGCAGCAACGGGTTAGGCAGCGCAGTTTCTTCGACGATTTTTTTAGCGGAGTACGCACCGTAAAAACCACCGTTACCAGCGATCCTGTTTCGGTAAATGTAAAAGACCTGCCGCCCGAACCTGCCAACTATTACGGTGGCGTGGGTAATTTCAATATTTCTTCGGAAATCAATAATGAAAACATTACTACAAACGATGCAGTTACACTCAAAGTAACCATCAGCGGCTCCGGCAATATCAGGTTGATAAGAACGCCAGAACTGGAGCTTCCAACCGATTTTGAAGTTTACGATCCGCGCTCAAACGATAATGTACAAACTTCGGACAACGGAGTGTCAGGCACAAAAACAGTAGAATACCTGTTCCAGCCCCGTTTCGAAGGTGATTACACCATCCCGTCGGTGGAGTTCGCTTATTTCAATCCGGCCACAGGACGGTATGTCACCAAAGCAACAAGGGAACATTCGCTACACGTTACAAAAGGCACGGACCAACCGGGGGCTGTGGTCAGCAGCACACGGCGTGAAGATCTTCAGCTGATTGGACAGGATATCCGGTATATAAAACAGGGAAATCCGTCATTGCGTGAAAAAGGATTCACTTTTTTTGGAACTCCGCTCTTTTATTCCGTATATGGAGGTAGTGCTTTGTTATTTCTTGCGCTGATTGCCGTTTACCGCAAAAAAGCACGCGAAAATGCCAATGCTGCACTCGTGCGAAATAAAAAAGCCAACCGCATTGCTGTCAAGCGATTGAAAACAGCTGCAGGGTTCATGAAAAAGAATGAAAATGAAGCTTTCCACGAAGCTATCCTGAAAGCTTTCTGGGGCTATTTAAGCGATAAACTGGGGATTCCGGTGGCCAATCTGAACCGCGACAGTGCAGTGGAAAGCTTGCAGCAGCGAAATGTGGAAGAAGCCCTGGTAAATGACTTTGTGGACATTATCGAACAGTGCGAGTTTGCACAGTATGCCCCGTCGGAAGGTTCAGAAGCCCGAAGCGACCTGTATAAAAAAGCCGTTTCGACCATGAGCAAATTGGAAAAACAGATAAAAAAGTAACTGTAAGATGCTTAAACAATTATTGAAAAAATATGGCTTTATATGGATTTGGATTTTTTTGGTCCTGAATTCATCAGCACAGGACTCCACGCAGCTCCTGTGGGAGAAAGCCAATGCCTACTACACTACGGAAGAATTTCAACAGGCAATTTCGGCTTATGAGCAAATTTTGCAGGAGGGGCAGGAATCGGCCAAACTCTATTTTAATCTTGCCAATGCTTACTATAAAACCGGCGATGTAAATAACGCCATTTTAAATTACGAACGTGCCAAACTGCTGGCCCCGCAGGATGAAGACATCCAGTTCAATCTCGATTTGGCCAACCAATCGGTGGTAACCGAAATTGAAGCCCTGCCCCAGCCTTTTTTCGTGCGCTGGCGCAGCCGGGTGGTCAACCAGTTCACTGCCGATTCCTGGTCGTTTATCAGTATCGGTGCGTTTATTCTATTCCTTGGCCTACTTGCGCTGTTTATTTTTAGTAAACGGGCGGGCCTGAAACGGCTGGCATTCTGGCTGGGTATTTTCGCCATTATTTTTTCCGGGTTCACTTACTCTTTCGCTGACCGTCAAAAAAAGAAGATAGAAAACCGAAACCATGCCATTGTATTTTGCCCAAGGGTAACAGTTAAAAGTGCCCCGTCACAAACCGGCACCGACCTTTTCTTGCTTTACGAAGGCGTTAAAGTACAGATATCGGACAGTGCCAGCACCTGGAAAGAAATCAGGTTATCCGACGGAAATGTGGGCTGGCTGCCCGATTCATGTATCGTAAAAATTTAATCATGGAAAATGATTTTAAACTGGCCGTCCTCATCGATGGTGACAACATTCCCAGCGCCTACGTAAAAGAGATGATGGAAGAAATTGCCAAGTATGGTAATCCTACAATAAAGCGCATTTACGGCGACTGGACCAAACCGTTTCTGTCGAAATGGAAAAACCTACTGCTCGAAAATGCCATCACTCCCATTCAGCAATATGGCTACACAACCGGTAAAAATGCCACCGACTCGGCCATGATTATCGATGCCATGGACATTCTTTACAGCGAAAAAGTAAATGGTTTTTGCCTGGTGTCGAGCGACAGCGATTTTACACGACTGGCCACACGGTTGCGCGAAGCAGGAATGAAAGTATATGGCATTGGCGAAAAGAAAACTCCCGATCCGTTTATTGTAGCCTGTGATAAATTCATTTACATTGAAATTCTCCAAAACAGAACGAAAGAGACTGAAGGCAGCACAACAACCGACAAGCCCGTCAAAAAAAGTCAGGTTGATAAAATTACACCCAAAGTGGTCAAACTTATTTCTTCCACAATCTCCGACCTGGCCGACGACGACGGCTGGGCGTTTTTGGGTGACGTGGGCAGCCTGCTCCAAAAAAAGCAGCCCAATTTCGATTCGCGTAATTATGGCTTCGAGAAACTCACCCCTCTCATCGACTCCATCGGAAAATTCGAAATCGACCAACGCGACAGTTCCAGAGGAAAATTCAAACTAATTTACGTGCGAAATAAAAAACGGTAGTATAATCAATGATACAATTACTGTCTATTAAATATCTCTTTCCCATTCTTCTCTGATATTGGCTATATGTTTTTTAAGTTTTTGAGCTGTTTCTTTTGAAATAGCTCCTGAAAATCTTTCAGAATTTTTCTTTGTTCTCTGCGTGTATCCACTTCTTACAATTTTAATGATATGCATACTCTCAAGACTTTCAAGTAAAGTAAGCGCTTGATCATTTTTAATTTCAACTGTTACTGTCTTCATCATTCCCTGCAATTATGTTTTCTGATTACGTACAAAAACATTACCATAACTCAAACAAAGATACAATTCTTTTAGTTTTCGAGATATAGGTTGTAGTTACCAATGCATAATTAAATATGCAAAAACAACTGCTTTGGTTTCGCACAAACGTGGGATTATTGCTAAATTGCACACCCAAATAAACAACATAAATTCAAACTAATTTATGTCAGAAATAAAAAACAGTAACACTCCGGCAAATCCCCAAGACATTAAAAAAATTGCCCTGCTTACTTCTGGTGGAGATGCCCCCGGGATGAACGCTGCCATTAGGGCCATTGTGAGAAGTGCCATTTATTATAACCTGAAAGTTGTTGGTGTAAAAAACGGCTTTTCCGGGCTAATCAACAACGACTTTATTGAAATGAAATCGCACTCGGTTTCCAAAATTATTTCACGCGGCGGAACCATACTGAAATCATCCCGCTGTCCCGAATTCAAAATGCAACAAGGAAGGGAGCGCGCATTCAATAATATGAAAGCAGCCGGAATCGATGCGTTGATTGTTAACGGAGGAGATGGCTCCTTCCGCGGTGCCGACCTGCTTTACAAAGAGTTCGGGATTCCGGTTATCGGTATTCCCTGCACCATCGATAACGACATTTACGGAACCGACTTTACCATCGGTTTCGATTCGGCAATAAATACAGTAATCAGGGCTGTGGACAATATCAGAGACACGGCAGAATCGCACAATATACTTTTTTTCGTGGAAGTGATGGGGCGCCATTCCGGCTTCATCGCACTTAACTCTTCCATTGCCAGCGGCGCAGAAGCCACTTTGCTGCCCGAAATCCAGACTGACATCGACCAGCTTTGTCATTTTATGGAAATGGAGCGGCGGAAAAACAAAACCTCGGGGATTGTAATTGTAGCCGAAGGTGACGAAGAAGGTGGTGCCGCTGAAATAGCACAAAAAGTGAAACAACGGCTTCCCAATTACGAAACACGGGTTACAACGCTGGGGCATATTCAGCGTGGCGGCTCTCCCAGTTGCAACGACAGAGTACTGGCAAGTCTTTTGGGACATGCTGCTGTTAAGGGATTGCTCGAAGGCAAAACAGGCCTGATGGCCGGACAAGTAAACCGGGAAATCGTTTTTACCCCGCTGGAAGAAGCTTATACAAAACGCGACAAAATTGATAAAAACTGGATTGAAATCAGTAAGATAATTTCGATGTAGATCATTACCCGTCAAGCGGATTGAAGCCGCTGGACGGATAACTACTTCAGCAAACTCAGAATTTCATCTTTGGTTACCTCCTGTAACGGATTATTTGAATTGATAAATTGTTCGGCCAGTGAATTTTTGCGTCCCTGCAACAGTTGAATTTTTTCTTCGATGGAATTTTCGGTAATAAACCGGTAAACAAACACGTGCTTTTTCTGGCCAATACGGTGCGCACGACTGATGGCCTGATTTTCGGCCGCAGGGTTCCACCACGGATCGATTATAAACACGTAATCGGCACCGGTGAGGTTCAGCCCTACTCCACCAGCTTTCAGCGAAATCAAAAAAATCCGCTTGTCGGGCTCTTCCTGAAACTGCCGGATAACTTCACCACGATTGGATGTTTGCCCGGTGAGCATGCTGTATTTCCAGTGGTTCTGTTCAATTTTGGTTTTCAGCAGTTCCAGGTGTTTTACAAACGACGAAAAAATCAATACTTTATGTTTTTCAGCCATCAGGTTTTCAAGCATCAGAAAAATCTCCTCAAATTTGCCCGATTCTGCCTCTGTACCATCTTCCAGCAATTGCGGATGATTGGCCAGCTGACGCAGTTTGGTCAGCCCCTGCAAAATAATCATGGCTGATTTATTCACACCGTTCTCTTCAATGCTGCTGAGAATGGAGTTGCGGATAACGGATTTTTCACGCTCGTAGGTTTTTTGCTGGCTGCCGGCCATTTCGCATAAAATAACCTGTTCCATCAACGGCGGCAGGTCTTTGGCCACTTCTTCCTTGGTGCGCCGAAGAATAAACGGCCGGATAAGAATTTGCAGCTTTTCCTGCGGCTCCTTTTTATTATGCTTTTCAATGGGAGTAATAAAATAGCGCCTGAAAAACGCCAGGTTGCCCAACATTCCTTTGTTTAGAAAATTTATTTGCGACCACAAATCGGACAGCGAATTTTCGATGGGGGTGCCCGTAAGCACAAGCTTGTATTTTGAATTCAGTTTTAAAACAGATTTGTACGTTTTAGAAGAAGGATTTTTCACGTACTGGCTTTCGTCCAGTATCAGGTAAAAAAATTCATGTTTCGATAAGAAAGCGGAATCGTTTCGCAAGGTGCCGTAAGTGGTGAGGATTACATCGTAAAAACGGATCATCTGCTCCATTTCTTCTGCTTTTTTACGCTGTGCCCCCACATGCTTGTAAACTTTCAGCGAAGGAGTGAATTTTTTTATTTCTCCCTCCCAGTTGTGAACCAGCGAAGTGGGCAGCACAATCATACTGGCCGGCTGGAAAGTATCGTTTCTTTTTCCGGTTGAGAATAAATCGAGCTGACCGCCAACAGCCACAGGATGAACTGAATTAACATCACCTTTCGGGCGTTTCAGTTTTAAGAGCAGTGCCAGCGTTTGCAGGGTTTTTCCCAGCCCCATATCATCAGCCAGACAGCCACCAAAACTGTTTTTATGCAGTCCGTACAACCAGCGAAACCCGGTTTCCTGGTAACTTCGCAAACTGGCTTTCATGTCTTCGGGTAATTCAACTTCTGCGGTGCTTTTATTCAGCTTCTGAAACTTATCAAGAAACGATTTATCGTTGGGTTTTAAAACCCGGCCCAGCAATGCGTAATGATGTTTGCTGAATTGCATTTTTTCGCCTTTCCCTTGTGCAAAAGGCATTAAGGTTTTATAACGGGCAAACCACTCTTCGGGCAATACAGCAATTTCGCCATTGGGAAGTTCAAACTCACGAATGTCGTTTAAAATGTGGTTTTTCAGTTTGATAAACGGAATTTTAAATTCGCCAAACTGAACTGTGGCATAAACATCGAACCAGTCATCGGTTTCTTTGGTCTCAAGATCGAGGTGCTGTTCTCCCGTAAAATATTTCTTTTCCAGTTTCGCCTGCTCAATTTTTACCCCTGCAGCATTTAACTGCGGTTTATTGGTATTGAGCCAGTTGATGAGAAAGTAAAATGCATTGGTTTTTTCCAGCAGTTCCATTCCCTTCACAGAAAAATAGCCACCTGAAATTTTCAAACCGGCTTTTTTCAATTTGTTTTCAATTCGTTTCTCCCACTCAAAATCGCGTTGAATTTTGCGAAATACAAAACGCCCGTTTATTTTTTCCTGCTGAACTGAAATTACTTTTTCATCGTTGGACAAAAAAGTTTTGTCATCATACCGGAATTTCAAAACAAAACAGGGTTCATATTTTAAATTGTACTCCACCGAAAGCAGAGCCACTTTTTCAGCTACATCTTCCACAATGTCAAACCCTTCGGCTTCCACATCGAAATCGCGAATTGTTTTGCGGACAAAACCTCCGTAATACTTCTCCTCTATGGAGTTGGGCACCGAAACAGCCTCTTTTTCAAAAAACGGAACCAGTTTTTTGGCATCCAGCTTTTCAAAAGCTACAAGACGGGCACGCTGCAAAATCATGCAGGGGTTGTTGGTTACAATTTTGATGTTCCGGTTTTGCAGCGGGAGTTCCTTTTCATCGAGAAATACTTTTAACCGGTAGCGGGTTTCTGTTTCGGTTCGCTTAAAATAGAAAACAGGACGTGCAAACAGGGGCTGCACCTTAATTTCGTCTTCATCGTATAAATTGGAGTATTTCACCTGTTTGTTGAAAAGACGCACCGGGCTCAACATTAAAATGGACACCACCTGAAACATGCATTTTTCAATAAACGGAGATACCTGCTTTTCGAACCAGGCGGGTTCAAGCTTCGAATAAAATTCGGAAACGCTGCCAGCCCGTGAAAATTTTTTCACCAGGTTTTCATCGCTGTATTTTTCAATGATCTCAACCAGCTCTTTCTCGTAGGGTTTCAGAGATAATTCAGAATCGTCCAAATCACGCTTTTTCACATGCCGTTCAATGGTGTAAAACTTATCCTTTTCGTGAATAATGTAAGGCAAAAAAACGTTACCTAAATAGCGATGCTGCGTTAAAGCAATAATGAATTCGTTTTGGTTCATTAAAAACTGTTTTGTAAAAGCAAACCTCAAATATAATCAGACTTGCCCGTTTTCAGGCCATTCCTTCCTGATGTTTAAGTTAAATCCTTTGCCCGGCGGGGCTAATTTTTTATCTTTACGAAAAAAGTAAAATGGCACAACTATTTATTAATAAAATTAAAACGGCAGACAAGAAAAATGCAAAAATTTCAGAAGCTGCACATCTGCTCGAGAACCAGGCAATACTTCATTCAATAGGCCACATCAACTGGAAAGATTTTCCGTACCGGCCTGATGTTCAATTCAGAATTGCCCACACCGGGGATCAAATCTGGCTGAAATTTTATGTGAAAGAAAAGCATATCCTGGCACGCGAAACCCGCACCAACGGTGATGTTTACAAAGACAGTTGCGTGGAGTTTTTCGTATCGTTCGACAATGAAAATTACTACAATTTTGAACTTAACGGAATTGGCACCACTCATTTGGCTTTTGGACCGGGCAGAAACAACCGCAAGTTTGTACCTGCCCAAACGGTCGAAAAAATTGAAACTCATTCAAGCCTGGGAAGCGAGCCGTTCGAAGAAAAAACCGGTAATTTTGAATGGGAAATGATGATTCGAATACCGCTTGAATGTTTTGCTTACAGCAATATCAATTCACTCGACGAACTGAGCGCCAAAGGTAATTTCTATAAATGTGGAGATGAAACATCTGAACCCCATTATGTGACCTGGAATCCTGTTGGAACAGATGAACCCGATTATCACCAACCGGGTTATTTCGGCAATTTAAAATTTGAATAACCCCAAAACTACCGGCAGGGTATATCTACTGAAATAATTGTTTTACAAAATATTACATCCCGCAAAAACCAATGTGTTTTTGCGGGATTTTTTTGCTTAAACGAAATTAAGTTCATAAAAAAATTGTACAATTATTTTTATTTTACACATAGGTGCATTATATTTGTGTTGTAAATATAAAAAAGGATTGCAGGTGCCACGACCAAAAAATAGCAGATCAATTCATGAACCACCACTTTTCACAGAGTTTAAACCAGTGGGAGTGGCTGCCAAATCGCTTCTTCAAAACAATCTGTCGCTCGATGAATACGAAGCGGTTCGGTTAGCTGATTTACTGGAGCTTTCGCACGAAGAAGCGGCTGGGGAAATGGAAATTTCACGCTCAACTTTTTCAAGGTTAGTAGCCGTTGCACGTGCTAAAATTACCGACACATTGGTAAACGGAAAAATGCTCACTATCGGTGGCGGCAATATACATTTCAGAAAAAATATTATCCGCTGCCTGGATTGTGGGTATTTGTTCAAAACTAAAATAAACAGTACACTTCAAAAGTGTCCGCAATGCCAATCGAACAGATTGCAAAACCTGGCCGGCGGATTTGGACACGGTAGGTGCTGCACTAAAATTTAAAAAGAAAGGAGTACATTATGCCAGGATTTAACAGAACAGGTCCGCAAGGTGCCGGCCCCATGACCGGCAGGCAACTTGGACCATGCAACGACAACAATCGGGAAGTACAACCGCGGGGAACAGGCTTTCGCAGAAGACCTGGCCGAGGAGCCGGACGCAGAGGCGGAAGAGGATTTGGATTCCGTTGGGGAAATCCTTTTGCAGGAGCTCCCGGTTATTTTGAAGATGCAACTGCAGGCGAAGCCAGTCTCGAAAACGAGGTTCGTGTTCTGAAAGACCAATTATCTGAGGCCGAAAAAGAACTGGAACAGTTGCGCAAAGAAAAACAATGAATAATTGGCAGGTGAAATTCCTGCCTTTTTAAAAAAGAAAAAATGAAATTTGGAAAAGGAAGAGGAAATCCATCGGGTGACTACAAGGGACGAAACAAAGGTGGAGCTTACGGCCCCGAAGGATTTTGCGTTTGTGTAAAATGCGGACACAAAGTAATGCACCAAAGAGGCGAAAAATGCACGAAACTTAAATGCCCCGAGTGTGGCCACACCATGGTGCGCGAGGAATTGGTGAAGAATAAAAAATAAGTAATTTTGCCATTCTGTTTTTGCATATTTTTTAACCGACTTAAAAATGTATAAATACCTGTTTGGCCCTGTTCCATCGCGCCGTTTGGGAATGTCGCTGGGAGTTGATTTAGTGCCCCGCAAAGTTTGTTCGCTCAACTGTGTTTACTGCGAGGTGGGAGATACAACAAAACTCACCACCAACCGGATGGCCTACATCCCGGCAAATAAAATCATCAGTGAACTCGGGCAGTATTTCACATCCAGCCCGGCACCCGATTACATTACTTTTTCCGGCTACGGGGAACCTACACTTAATTCATCAATAGGAGAAATAATTGGCTTTATCAAAGAAAAACAACCCCACATTCCGGTTGCGGTGCTTACCAATGGAACACTGTTATTTTCAGAAGAAGTCAGAAAAGAACTTTTTCAGGCTGACCTGGTTCTGCCTTCGCTCGACGCTGCAACGGAAGAGGCATTTCAAAAAATAAACGTACCGGCGCCGGGCGTTACAGTTAAAAATACAATTGACGGATTAATCAGCTTCAGCAAAGAATTTTCAGGGAAAATTTGGCTTGAAATTTTCATTTTACCCGGCTACAACGATTCACCTCCCGAACTTACAGCGCTAAGAAATGCCATTCTGCAAATTGCACCCAACCGCGTTCAGCTCAACACTCTCGACCGGCCGGGCCGCATGGAAAACCTTCAGGGTGCATCGCACGAAGACCTGGAACGAATTAAAGATTACTTGCAACTTGACAACGTTGAAATTATTGCCAGCGCTGCGGTACGAAAAAAACAACAGGCCTACCGGAAAGACATGGAAAATGCGATTCTGGGGACCATCGACCGTCGCCCCTGCACGGCCAACGACCTCGCCCGAATACTGGGAACTCATGTAAACGAAATTAACAAGTATCTCACAATTCTGGAGAATAATCAGAGCATTGAACACATCCGGCAAAAACGTGGCGTTTTTTACCAGCTGAAAAAATAAGTTTCATATTTTTAAATTATATTTGTGTTTTATAAATACAAAGAGAACACAAATGAAAACTTTCACCAGTACGTTACCCGACGATTTATTAATCAGTTTAAAAGATACGGCAGAAAAACTGGCCATTCCCAAAAATAAAATTATTGAAAAAGCTCTCCGAATCTACCTGGATCAGTTAAACCGGGCTGAATACGTAAAATCATTTAAACAGGCTGCCACCGACAACGATATAATTATGATGGCCGAAGAAGGCATGGAAGAATACCTTAAACAGGTGGAAAAATTTGAGAAATGAGACAACGCGAAATCTGGCTGGCTAACCTGAATACGGTGCGTGGAAGTGAACAGAAAGGTTCCCGCCCGGTAGTTATTTTAAGTGGAAATTTATTGAACAACCTCATGCCTGTGGTAATTGTTTGTCCGCTCTCCACAAAAATAAAAAACTACAAAGGCAACGTGGTGCTGCATCCTGATGACCAAAACAGATTAACGAAACCATCTGAAGCAATTATTTTTCAAATTCGTTCCATTTCAAAAGAGCGATTAATAAAGAAGATTGGGAACATCACAACAAAACAACTTTCAGAATTAAAAAAGGGGCTGGATGATATCCTGAGGTATTAATGAAATTTTTTGTAAAAATCTAATAAGATATAATCTCAACACGAAAATATTCATCTGAAAAATATAATGCAACGCAGTATTTTTTTTATATTATTCTGGATTACCGGAGTATCCCTCACACTAAACGCCCAGGTGAATGACGGTCTTGACTTTAAAGGAGTCGTTTATCCGGAGGAAGAAAAAGATACTAACAGGGAGGAAAAACACAGCATCAGTATTTACACCGGAGCGCCTTTCAGTGCCAATGATGATTATTCCCATTATTTTCTGGGCCTCGAATATGAAATAAAAACACACGATTTCGCAGGCATTGGCCTCAATATCAAAGTGGGCAACAACACACTGAACAACAATGAAATGGTTGAAATTACGGAAAATTATGAATTCGAATTCCGGGGTTGGCAATACTTCGATGCCGATATGCTGGCAGTGAGTGTCCATCCCAAATTCTACCTGCTGCTCGATGATGAAACAGGTTTTTCGCTTTTTGCCGGGGCAGGAATGGGCATCCGTTTTATAAAATCAGAAGGAAAAATTGTATCGTCCGACAATATTGTTGTTTTTTCTGAAAAGCGGAAACTGGCATCGCAATTCTATTACAGCATCAAAGCAGGCGCTGAAATCCGCGTATTGAGAAAGTTTTCATTGGGAGCAGCCCTGGGTGGCGACAATGTGGATTTCGGTTCAGCTTATAAAAATTTGGATTGGGATGAAAACTGGAATATTTCCAAGCCACCGGGTTCAGAACTCAACTACAGCCTGAGTTTCAAATTTCACTTTTAACAGCCACAAATCCTTGTTGAATTTCAGCAGCCGAAAATCATTCAAAATAAGCGCGAGGTTTAAAGATTATTGACCTCCCGGCGAATGTTATCCTTTAACATTCTCGAGTTAAAATTTAAGAGCAGTCCCGGTTTTATTCCTGATAAATCCAGTAAATTATTTATTATTTCCACCCCCTGAATTGGGGGTATATATTTTTCTTTTTATTTCGGTTGTTTCACTGCCAGCATCCAGACAAATGAAAAACGAGACAACTTCTGCGGCTTCAGAACAAACCGGCGGCTCAGAAATCAATGAACCCGCTTCTTTGCGCATGCCACACAAATTAGTTCCGGGGCCCCATTCGGTTTGCGATTTGCTCAGTTGCTATGCACCAGTTGGAATAATTGTTAATTTTTAAGTTCAATTACTAAAAGAGAATTACAAGTCAGAAACACATCCCTTTTTTCTGGTAGAATATTAAAATAACCATATAAAATAAAATGTTACAGGAATAATCCTTTTATCTTTGGATGCATTTTACAATGCAGATAGCGTAATTATTTCACATATTTTGTATGAAACAGAACAATAGAAATGATATCGTTTAGTTTTATAAGCACATTTTCCCAATGAATTTACCCTTTCTAATTAAAAATTTCAGGGGAAAAAGCAGGTATTTCAAGTTTGCATGATGACCTTACTAAAAACACTATGGCAATTGTTTATGTAATAACAGCTTTTATTATTGGATTAATCCTGGTACTTCTATCCATTCCACATGTATTAAGTGTGGCGAGGGAGAAGAAGCTATACGATTCCTTTACTGATGACAGAAAAATACACAAACAGGTGGTTCCTCCACTGGGAGGAGTTGCTATTTTTTTTGGGTTCACACTGAGTACTATCGCCTCAACAAATGGCTATAGCTTCGATTCTCTAAAATACATTGTTGCCGCTTCGATACTACTTTTTTTAATTGGGCTAAAAGATGACCTGGTGGTAATCTCTGCCAAAATGAAACTCATTGCTCAGCTGTTCTCCGCCTTCATGGTAAGTATTATTGGAAATCTTTATTTCACCAGTTTACATGGCGTTTTTGGAATTTATGAAATTTCTCCGCTTGCAGGTATTTTACTGACTCTTTTTGTTATGGTGGTAATTATTAATGCCTTTAACCTGATTGATGGCATTGACGGACTGGCATCAGGACTGGCCATTTTATCGGCTACCGTGTTTGGGGTTTGGTTTTATATGGCGGAACAAATTCCTCTGGCCATAATGTCCTTTGCCTTGGTGGGAAGCCTTACCGGATTTTTTGCGTACAATGTTTTTGGCCATAAAAACAAGCTTTTCATGGGTGACTCCGGCTCGCTGGTGGTAGGTTTAATCATTTCAACCCTGGTCATCAAATTTAACGAACTGAATATTGTTAACTCCGGCCCTTTCAGTATTCATGGCGCACCAGCTGTTTCATTTGTTATCATTTTAATACCTATGATTGATACACTGCGGGTAATGTCCATACGCATGCACCAAAAAAGATCACCTTTTTCTCCTGACAACAATCACATTCACCACCGGTTGCTTACTCTTGTACCACATCACTTAAAAGTTACGCTGATAATTGTGTTTGCCAATGCCATTTTAATTGTTGCAGCATTCATATGCAATGACTATAAATTTAATGTAAACTACCTATTTATCAGCTTTATAATAATTGGATTTGCAGTTTCTGCTATACCTATGCTTTTAATTAAATTCCATAAGAAAAGAGAGAAATCGTAAAAATTAATCAGGGGCAGGCGCTATCCTCACCTGTACTGCTCCACCCTTTCGTCGTTAATAACTCCTTCCCAATTTAAACCGAACGCAAAATCGTACCTGTTGCCGTCTTCATCCTCGTAACTTTCCATGTCGCGCGGAACATCTTCATATTGCATGTCAACGGTTTTCATATTGGCCGGCATTTGGAACGGCAGCAAGGCCGATGGTTCTGAACTGCCGACAATAATTTCCATAACAGCTTGGTTTTGAACTCCGAAATGCACCAAAACCGCATCTGCATTTTCTTCGAAGCCACGCATCACCATCGGGTTGGAAACATCAATAATTACAATCACTGGTTTTGCCCCCATTTTAGCTTTGGTATCATTCACCATTTCCTGGTCGTAACTGTTGGACGAAGTGCCTGTTTTCCCTTTGTACGAACGGTTGGTGAAATCCTCGAACGGACTTCCACCGGCAATACTCTCATCGCGGGCATCTGTGGCAACATAATCTTCATACTGCAAATTAATTGGCACATACCCGTTTCCGTCTTTTTCCACATCTTCCAGCGAATAACCGGTTCCCCCCTGCGGACTATCGATAAAAACCAGCGCCACATCAGCCTCATCAGGTGAATCCACCCATTCAAAATATTTATTCACAATATCCGGGCTTGCGGCATCTTCCCATCTTTCAGGGGTTTCTTGTCCAAACCAGTTGGTGGAAGCAGGAATAAACTTCTGAGGAACATACACTTTTAGCTGTTTTTCAAGCGGAAGGGCATCCGCGTGATTTTTCAGCATCACAACAGACCGCAATTGTGCTTCGTATCCGGCTTTCATGAATTCTGGATTACCAACAGTTGCTTCTGTTTCGGCCACATCAAGGTAAGGATTTTCGAACAATCCGACATTGAAAATATTCCGCAGCAACCGGATGGCAGATTGCTCGAACCGCTGCCGCATAAATTCTTCGCCGTGTTCTTCCACTCCCATCTTGTAAGCTTCCAGCACCGGTCCCATTTCATTGTTTCCGCCAAACTGGTCCATTCCGGCCATCAGCGCTTTGTAATGCCGCTCAGCCACCGTCAGCTCTTCCACTCCCCAGCTCTTCCCACGAAACTCGTACACATTGGAAACATCGCCTGTAATTCCCCAGTCGGTACATAACACACCGTCGTAACCGTAAGTGCCGCGCAGCAAATCGTCAATAATAAATTTACTGAAGGCGTTCCCCACATTTTCGCCATAAACCGTGTCAATATTCCACGAAATGGTGTAATACGGCATTACCGCAGAGGCTTTTTGTGTGGGACCATTCAGCTTGAAAGCGCCTTCGGTAAATGGTTTTAGATGATCTTCAAAATTATCTCCCGGATAAACCGCATAGGCGCCGTAGCCAAAATGCCCGTCGCGGCCACCTTCTTCGGGGCCACCACCCGGCCAGTGTTTTACCATGGCATTCACACTATGAAATCCCCATCCGCCCGAAATGTGCGCCTCGCCTCCCGAAGTTTGGAATCCATCTACGTAGGCACGCGCCATGTCGGCAGCCAAATCCGGGTCTTCGCCCATGGTCCCGTCGAAACGGCTCCAGCGGGGCTCGGTGGCCAAATCGATTTGTGGCGAAAGTGCCGTGGCGATTCCCAACGCGCGGTATTCCCGGGAGCCAATGTTGCCAAACTGCTGCATTAACTCCGGATCAAAAGAAGCTGCCAGGCCAAGTGTGCCGGGCCAGCGGGAAATATCGCCTCCTGCACCGGCATTGTATTCGGCATACGAATCACTGCCGTGGCGTGGGTCGGAACTGGTATTTCCGGGAATTCCCAGGCCGAGTCCTTCCACCAGCGCCTGCATGTTGTTATTCCACTGAGCTGCAATTCCGGGCGACTGCACCGAAGTTATCAGCACATGCCGCAGGTTGTCTTCAGTTAAAAACTGAATTTGCTGATCGGTTAAATCACTTGGGCTTGCATCAATTTCGGCAAGCGGTTTACCATTGTAAGTACCGCCACCAAAACCTCTCCGGCTCCCGGCAGGTATAGACTGATGACCGCTGTAGAGCATCAACCCGGCAATCTGTTCCACACTCATTTGGGCGGCCAAATCTTCTGCCCGTTCATCTACCGGTCTCCGCCAGTCTTCATATACATCCAGTTCTCCGTTTTTATTCAGATCTTTAAACGCAAATCCGTTCTCTTCAATCAGGGTCACTCCCGATTGAGGAGAATATCCAAGCGTTTGCCCGCCATCATTGAGCACCAGGTTGTAGCCATTCTTTGTTTCTTCACTCCATTTGGAGCCACATCCGGTAATAAGAATCAGTACAAAAAGAGAAAATAAAATTGAGTTGATTTTAGAGTTCATCGCGTTAGATTTATTGGTTCAATATTTTAAGTTCAACTACACAAAGGATAAAATGTCACACTGACACAATATTAGTATTTTCCCCCGATTGATGCAACCGAAACAAAGATTTTGTTTATTTTGCAGCAGAAACCCACGTTTTAAAGAAATGACAAATTTTAAGGCATATCTTAATCATATTTCGCTCGATTGCGTCATTTTCGGATTTCATGAAAACCAGCTGAAAGTTTTACTGCTTCAGATGAAATATACGAAAAAATGGGCGCTGCCGGGTGGTTTTGTAAAAAAAGAAGAGTCGTTTGAGGAGGCAGCGGAACGTGTACTGAAAGAACGCACCGGAATGGATAACATTTTTTTGCAGCAATTTCATGTGTTCAGCGATCCGAAACGCTCGGAAATGAACCCGGCCGTAAAAGACCTTGAAAAATCGGGTTCTGGAGAGGGATTGGATTGGTTCAGCCAACGATTTATTTCCACAGGATTTTATGCACTGGTGGATTTTCACAAGGTGGATCCGGCTCCTGATTTTTTTTCTGACAAATGCGAATGGAAAGCGCTGGAAGAAATTGATAATTTGATGATGGACCACCGGCAAATTTTAGACAAAGCGCTGGAGACATTAAGGCTTCACTTGACTTACCAGCCAATTGGGTACAATCTTCTTCCCAAAAAATTCACCATGCCCGAACTGCAAAAACTGTATGAAACCATTCTGGGCAAAAGTCTCGACCGCCGCAATTTTCAGCGAAAAATCCTGTCGTATAAAATTCTGAACAAGCTGGATGAACGCAAAAAAGGTGGTGCATACAAAGCCCCCTACCTGTATGAATTCAACCTGGAAAATTACAATAAAGCGCTAAAGGAGGGATTTAGCGGGAGTTGGTGAAAACCAATTATTTAAATAACAACGGTACAAATTCAGAAAGGTAAACCCGCCAGTTTCGCCAGATGTGACCGCCTTCGCTTTCGCGGTAGGTGTATTCCATGCCCATGCTGTCAAGTTTTTCGCGGTACTGTTTCACGGCTTCGTACAAAAAATCGGTTTTCCCTATTCCAATCCAGTAGAGAGCATAGTCGTTTTCCATTTGCCGTTTCAGTGTTTCATCAATGTTTTGATACACTTCATGTGTCACATCCTGATTGGGCAAAATAGCAGCCGAAAAAAGTCCCACATAATCGAATGTATCGGGATAGTAGCGCGAAATGTGCAGTGAATGAAATCCTCCCATGGAAAGGCCTGCAATGGCCCGATTAGATTTATCTGCTTCCACGCGGTAGTTGCTTTCCACAAACTTCATGATGTCAGGAAATGAAGCTTCGTAGGTGCCATCCATTGTTTTGGGAACCATAAACTGCGGTTTGTAAAAACCATCGGTTCCTTCGCCGGGTGCAGCATTCTGGATCACATTTCCGTTGGGCATCACCACAATCATGGGGTTGGCTTTGCCCTGCGCAATCAGGTTGTCCATAATCTGAGCGGTCCGGCCAAGAGTAATCCACGCTTCTTCATCGCCGCCGGCACCGTGCAACAAATACAAAACCGGATATTTTTCTGAGCTGTTTTCGTAGCCGGGAGGTGTGTAAATGGTCAGGCGTCGTGCCATGTCCAGCGATGGTGAATCGTACCATCTTCGGGCAACGGTTCCGTGCGGCACATCGTTCACTTTATACAGATCGGCCTGTTTGCCGCCAATGATAAAAATGTTCATTACCGATGCCACATCGCGCACGATAAACGGATTGTTCGGGTCAGTGGTTTTAAAACCGTCAATAATAAATGAATAGCTGTACAATTCGGGTTTCAGCGGTTTGGTGGTAAAACTCCAAATTCCGTTTTCCCCCTTATCCATAGCAGCCGAACCGGGAGACCAGCCTTCGGCAGGCATCCATTCGCCAGACAGTTTCACCTCTTTGGCGCTGGGTGCATTCACCCGGAAGGTAACCGAATTATCTTCGTGAATTTCGGGCGAAACAATTTCTTCGCCACCAAACAGCGATTGCTGTGCATAGGTTGAAACAGATAAAAAAACAACAATCATAAGTGTTAAAATCAGATAGTTCTTCATTTGGATTACTTTTAGCAGATTTCGTTTAAAATATTTTTGAGTTGAATTGTTTGGGTAAATATAATACTTTTGTGTAAAAATGACACATTAACAAAAAAAAACAATTCAAAAAGGCCGCAAGAATAATCACTCAGGACAACTGGCCTACATGTCACGCAAATACAGGAAATATAGCGTAATCTACCAGGTAAATGCTATTGATTCTATCCAAAAGAAATTAAAAGACAAAAGGCTGACCTTCGTTCATTTCAACATGAAAGTCAATTCCGACGTGTGCGGGTAACCTGGCGGTTTATCTTATAGGAAAAACCAATGGTAAAAAACTCTTTTAACTGAACTTTAGCCTTTTCGCCTACCACTTCCCCCAGGTCGTTTACAATGGGAAACTTCACATCATCGTCGTAAATCATGTGCACAAACAAACGCATATTGATATGATCACTTAACCGCATAACCACCTGATTTTCCCAGTTTATATCAAACTTTGAAAACGGTTCCCTGAAATTTATAAACATCTTATATTTCGTTTCATAAGAAATATCCGGGGTAAGATTTTTTCTGAAGTTAAGGTCGGCATTCAAACCAGGAAGCCAAAACCCTTTTTTACCTTCTTCAATACCAAATTTTGTCTGGTCAATTTTAAGGGTATCCCTTACATAGACATTCTTGGCTGTAAGCGGGGCAAGAAACAGCGAGAAGTTATTATTCGGTTTATAGTCGAGTCCAATTTTAAAAAAAGTACGGGCCGGTGCCATAAAAGCTGATATCGGCTTCGACTCATCGGTTTTCGGATAATTGTATCCGTTGAAAATCTGTGTTTCAAAGTTAAATTCTGAGCTGTAGTACCACTTTTTAAACGCACTTAAGCCAAAACGTGAAGTAATTTCAAATTTATCGTCATTCTTCCGCAACTGCGATTCATTTCCCCCGGGTCGGATATATCCGTTTCTGAATTCAGCCGAATTCTCCCACTTCACCTTTCCATTGTCGCTTGAATAGTTGGCAAACCCTTTTAAAACCGTTAAAAGCGAAAGGGCACTTTGCCCCCCTTTTTTCCAGTTTTCAATATAAGTTTGGGTAAAGCCTACCGAACCGTCACCCCCGATGCGCCATGGAGTGAGCACCTGGTATTTTTGGCCCACACCCGAAAAACCGGTTATATCCCTGTTCAGGCTTTTAAAATCGAAATCTTTGGTTTCTTTTGCAGTGAAACGGTTAAATGTGACTCCATCGTCAATTAGCAGCTGAATAGTTCGTTTGTCCAGGTTTTTCACCAATAACCGGAGTGAATCATTCTGCTCATTTTTCAGCCACACACGCGAAAAATACTGGTTGTTATTTTGCAACAAAACAGATGCTTCATCACCCTCCAGGTTGGTCATCCGCAATCTTGTGGTATCAATAAAATCGGCATATTCGATAAATTCATCCAGTATCAAAGAAATTGAATCGTTTACCGCTCTTACAACTGCATCGTTGTAATTTTTCAGGACTTCAAAATTGTTTACTCTTACCGAATCGGATAATCGGTTTTTCCGGGTGTTAAACTCTTCCTGCAACCGCTGTTTTCGGTAATTCTCAACAACTGAATCGCGGTAAGCCCAAATTACCGAGTCGTTATATTCTTTTCTTATTTGTTCCATGTAACGGTTGCGCATGCTATCGAGGCGCAAAATCCGGGCAAAATCGTCGGGCGACTGCATCAGTGAATCCGGAATTACATCCGGAATCCGAAGACTGTCAGGAAAAGTGTAAATTCCCTCCCGGAAAAGTATTTCGCTTTCTCCTGCCGGTATTGTTCCTGCCTTTTCCTCGATATCGGTAACCAGTTGCAGGGGCACAGTAATATCTTCTTCTATGTATTTTTGCCTCAGTTTTTCCCATAAACTGTCAAGGTCACTTTGGAGATTGGCAGCCGGATAATAACCCGGAAGGCTGAGACTGTCAGGAACATGTTCGGGCAGGCGGTAAACAAAATATTTGGCTGAATCATTCATTGCGTCTTCCAGACTAAACAGAATGGTATCTATGGGGTCTTTTTCAATAAAATGAACCAACCCACGAACTGATTCTCCCGTTTCGCTTTGGGTAACATGCCAATATTTTTCTTCACCGAAATACCTTTTCAATAAATCGATACCAAATTCAAGGGTTTGTTTTTCTTCATCATCAGAAGTATTATTTTGAGAAAAACCGGCATTTACAAAAATGAATGACAATAGCAGTAAAGCAAAATTTTTACTTATTCCTGAAACCATAGTTTAAAAGTTTTTACAGCTTTTTGAGTTCAAAACGCAAAAATAGTATTTATGTTATTTAGTATGCGATTTTTCGTCCAATCTATTAAGTATAATCGTTATTTTAGCAGCAAAAGTGACAACCTGCTGAAATTAAAATAAACGTGATTATTACGAAAAATTAAGATTTGCACCACAAAAATAAAACCAGAAAAAACAAAAGTAATATGATTTCAAGAAAAGAAGCTGGAAAGTAACACGTGAAAACATACTGGAATGTGAGAAAATTGGAATTCCACTGCCTGAATTTGCCGCGCTTCCGCTCGAAATCATGAAAAAAGCAGACGACAAACTGGGATTGTAAACAGCTCATTTTATTTGGTTTATACTAAAATTACAATATAAATGTGAAAAATACTTTTTTATTCAAATGTCATTGAGTATTTTTGAATAGCTATAACTAATAAATAGTTCGGAATAACGGACAAACCTAACTTTAATATTATGCCATTCGACAGAAATAGCATAAACCTCATTGCCAGGGGAGACCAAAAAAAATTCAGGCAACTTATGGAATGCACCTCCGATGAACTCTTCCTTTTTGCTATGGGCTTCCTTCGAAGAAGAGAAATTGCCGAAGAAATTGTCAGCGACGTTTTTGTAAAAACCTGGGAAAACCGTACCAAATTGTGGAAAATCAGCAACCTTAAAGCTTACCTCTTTGTAAGTGTAAAAAATGCATGCATTTCGCATATCCGTAAAGAAAAAAATGACAAGGTAATTTCCATCGACGGGATGGAAAATTTCTGGTTTATTCCTGTTGAATGTCCCGAAACTGAATATATCAGCAAAGAGACGCTTGCCCAAATCCACAAAGCCATCGACAAACTTCCGCCCAAATGTAAAATGGCTTTTACCCTGGCCAAAATTAACGGAATGAAATATAAAGAAATTGCTGAAGTGATGGAAGTGTCAGAAAAAACAGTAAACAACCACCTGGTTTATGCCATAAAAAAAATAACCGTCCTACTTGGTATTAAAAACAGAAAAAAACACAAAGCCCAACCCTTTAAGCAAGCTAGTTTATTCTAATCCTTAAAAATATCAATTCTGTTTAGGTGAATTTCCGTAGTTCAACGTCGTATTAAAAGAAACGATTACATGGAAAGTGAAGATAAAATATACGAACTCATTTCCAAAGAATTAACATCCGGAAATTCGGAGCAGGAAAAGACCTTGCTCCATAATGAATTTTCGGTAAACCATTCGTTGAAAAAACAATTTCAGCAACTGCAAAATTTTTGGTTTTACTATTTCCCTTCCCATAAACCACACAATATAATTGAAAAGACCGAAAAAAAGCTGGGATTCACATATGAAAGTAACTCCCGCTTTAATGCAGGATTGATCTATAAAATTTCAGCAACAATTTTCCTGATATTATCACTCGGTTTTTCGGCCTACCTGTTATCCCGGCCCGGGCAAAATACAACCGTGAACGAATACTACTCTGAAACGGGCGAAGTGAAAGAAATAATTTTATCGGACGGCACAAAAGTGTGGTTAAACAACAAATCATATCTGCTGGCCGTTGAACCGTTCCGGGGCGAAGAACGCAAAGTTAAGCTGATGGGCGAAGCCTACTTTGAAGTGGAACCCGATGCCGAAAAACCATTTATTGTAGAAACCCGCAATTTGCAAACCACTGTGCTGGGAACCAAATTCAACATTATTGCCTATCCTGATACTGAAGATCAGGAGATTGAACTCTACCACGGAAAAGTAAAACTAACCCCCAAAGAAAATACAGAAAAAGGATTATACCTTAATCCCGGGGAAAAAGCCCGGTTTTCTGAAAATCAAAACAAAATAAATGTTTCAGCAATTGAAGCAACAAAACCTGCCTCATGGCGAAACGGACTGCTGAGTTTTTCAAACGAAGAGCTTTACAGCATAGCCAACACACTGGAAAGAAAATTTGAAACACCTGTTTATATTGGCGATCAGCAAACCGGAAAATTAAGGTTCACAGCTGATTTTGAGGAAGAACCACTGGAGAAAATATTGCACCTTTTAAAAGAAGCAAAAGAATTTAAATACGAAATAACTGACGACGGTGTATTTATCCGTTCTGTGAAATAAAAAAATACCTAAACCAATTATAATCGAAAAGGCAGCAAATGAATTAGCTACTGCCTTTGAGAAAGATAATTGTGAGTTTTTAATTTATTATTGTTTAACAAGCTAAACCATTATTGTATGGAACAAAACACGAAAGGTTTGCTGTCCCTTTTTCTCCGACAGCTAAAAAAAATCCACCGGGTTTCAATAGCACTAATGCTTTTGATGGCACTGGTGGTCAATGTTCAGGCCAGTTCCTATTCCGAGTCGGTTAAATTCGACCTGAAAGTGAAACAAGCCAGCCTGAAAGAAGTCTTCCAAACAATCACCGACCAGAGTGAGTTTAAGTTCATTTACAACAACGATGTGGTGAACGACAACCAAAAGGTGACTGTGAGCACAACCGATGCCAGGGTTGAGGAGATTCTCGATGAAATCCTCCCCCAGCATAAACTGGCTTACAAAGTTATCGACCGTCAGGTGATTGTATTTCCCGAAGAAGAAAAATCAGCAAGTCCGGCCAAATCCTCTTCTGTTGGCCAGCAGGAACGGACAATCTCCGGAACGGTAACCGACGAAGAAGGTGCGCCACTGCCTGGAGTTTCTGTTGTGGTAAAAGGAACAACTACCGGAATTGTTACCAATGCTGATGGGGAATATTCACTTGAAGTTCCTGAAGATGCAAGAACTCTTGTATTTTCATTTGTAGGTATGCGCACCCAGGAAGTGGTTATTGGCAACCAAACCAACATTGATGTGGTGCTGCAAGCCGAAACCATCGGTCTGGAAGAAGTAATTGCCGTGGGGTATGCTTCCCAGAAAAAAGCCAACATTGTAGGTTCGGTAACCTCGGTTAGCGGCGAAAAAATTGAGTCCATCCCATCGTCCGATGTTACAAACGCCCTCTCGGGCCGCATGCCCGGGTCGGTTGTAATCCAGGGGAGTGGCGAACCAGGACAAAACCAGGCAACAATTTTGGTACGCGGACGTACTACATTGGGCGACCGTGGAGATAACCCTGAGCTAACTGCTCCGTTGGTGGTTATTGATGGAATTCCCGGGCGTTCGCTTGGTGATATCGACCCGGTTGACATCGAAAGTATTTCAGTTTTGAAAGATGCCTCGGCAGCTATTTATGGTTCTACTGCTGCAAACGGTGTAATCCTTGTAACCACCAAACAGGGAACAACCGGAAAACCACAATTGAGCTACCAGTTCTACCAGGGATTCATGCAACCAACCGTACTTCCTGAAGTTACCAATGCCGGTGACTATGCCACCATGCTCAGCGAATTCCAGGATTATGAAAACAAGCCCAGGACTTTCTCCGATGAAGATATCGACCTTTTTTACAGTGGCCGCGACCCGTGGGAACATCCTAACAGTGATTGGGTGGGTGATCTGATTGCCAACTGGACCACCACCACAAAACATAACGTGAGCCTCAATGGTGGAACTGCCAACGGGATGAGCTACTATGTTTCTTTCGGGTATAAAAACGAAGAAGCCATTTACAAACAGGAATCAACTAATTACCGTCAGTATAACCTGAGGGCAAACCTGGATATTCCGATTACTGAATGGTTTAGTACTTCAATTGATTATGCCGGGTTTCTGAATAGTAAACTGTACCCGACAAAAAGTGCGGCAGACATTTACGGACAATCTACACGTTTGGTACCTACCCAGTGGTCGTTCTGGCCAACCGGCGAACCGGGACCCGACATCGAGTATGGCGACAACCCTGTGGTAACATCAACACTGGAAGGCGGTTACGACGACCAAAAGTCGTACGTTAACCAGGTTACTTTTAGCGGAACCATTACTCCTACAATGATTGAAGGACTATCTTTGAATGCATCATTCTCATACGATGCGACCAATTTTTACCGCAAAAGATTCCGGAAACCATGGATTCTCTACTTCCCAAAATGGGATACAGCCGTGCGCGACTCGGAAGGTTACATTACCGACATGGAACTTACTCCCACCCCGCGTGGTTATTCTGCTCCGGAATTGGCAGAGGATTACGACAGGGATATCAGAATGCTGACCAACTTTAACTTTAACTATGCCCGTGATTTTGGCGACCATTCCATTAATCTCTTTGGAGCTTTCGAACAGATCGATCAAAAAGGCAACTGGTTCGGCGCATTCCGCAAATACTATATTTCTGATGTCGTACAAACATTAGATGCAGGCGCCGATGCCGATCAGGACAACTGGGGAAGCATGGATATTTACGCCCGTAAATCGTGGATAGGTCGTTTTAACTACAGCTACCAGGGCAAATACTTACTGGAAGCCATCTTCCGCCGCGACGGTTCGTTGAAATTTCCTCCCGACAGCCGCTGGGGTAACTTCCCCGGATTACTGTTAGGATGGAGAGCTTCAGAAGAAAGTTTCTGGCAGGAAAACCTCGATTTCATCAATTACTTTAAACTGAAAGCTACCTACGGTAAAATGGGTATGGACCCGGGTGATCCGTTCCAGTACATGAACAAATACGTATTGGGAAGCGGTTTGACCATGAGTTCTGGCAAAGTAGTTGAAACAGTGGTACAGCAGGAAGGTGTGGCCAACCCGTATATTACCTGGGAAAAACAAACCACCTACAACCTTGGTTTTGAATCGCAACTACTCGACAACATGTTCTCGCTTGATGCTGACTTTTTCTACAGCAAACGGTCAGATATTCTTACCTCGAGAGATGCTTCAGTTCCCGGATTTACCGGACTTGCTCTTCCTGATGAAAACATCGCCGAAGTAGATAACCGCGGGTTTGAAATCATTGCCGGTTACCACAAGGAAATCAACAACGACTTCCGTTTCGATTTATCCGGGAACATTGCCTACAACCACAACGAAGTGGTTTTCATGGACGAACCCGAAAGGGCAGTTCCGTGGCAACAGCGTACCGGCCATCCCTATGGTGCACAACTGCTCTACAATGCCATCGGTATTTTCGCCGACCAGGCCGAAGTGGATGCATTGCCAAGCTGGACAGACGCCGGACCAGGTGACGTGATTTTTGAAGACGTAAGTGGTGACGGTGAAATTACTGCCGACGACCGTATTCTGTTGGATAAAACCGATGCACCTGAAATTTTCTACGGTATCTCGCTCGATGCAACCTATAAAAACTGGACCCTCTCGGTACTGGCACAAGGCCAGGGAACTTATTACCGGATGAATATCCAGGACGGACGACGCGGAGAAGCCGGAAACTACTTCCAGTGGAGTTTCGACAACCGCTGGACACCGGAAAACAGAAACACCGATGTGGCCAGGGCTTATAACCGCGACGATGCTTACTGGGCATTCGACGTGAACAACAGTACCTACCATTACGATAACATGGCTTACTGCCGTTTGAAAAATGCGGTACTTACCTATCATATTCCAAATGAAGTATTTGGTAATTCCGGTATTTCAAGGGCCAGTGTCTATTTCTCAGGTAACAACCTGTTCCTGATTTACGCTGCGCAAAAGAACTTTGACCCGGAAATTGGTGCACCCATGACCTATCCGGCAATCCGGACTTTGGCAATTGGAGCAAGGGTAACGTTTTAAAACATTTAAGTAATTTGAAAAATGAAGAATATGAAAAAAACGATAATCTATTCGATAATGGCAATGATGCTGCTGTTTGCAACATCTTGCGAGGATGTGCTCGACCAGAAAGCCGTGGATGCCTTCAATGAGGAATCGGTTTTCGAGGACATCAACTTAACCAAGGCCTACCTGGGCAGATGTTACGACTATATTGGTGTTGACAACAATATGCTGCTCGGGTTGCGGGAAGATATACTTGCCGGTGCCACTGATGAGGTACTGTGTATTCACCGACCCGGAGAATATACTAACATAAAAGGAACCATGAGTCCCGACCAACTGGGCCATTTTGGGAATTGGCGATTTAACTGGATAACATGGTCGTTATATGGCAATATTAAAAATGTGAACATTTTTCTGGCCAACATCGACAATGTTCCAATAGAAACATCCAGCGACGAAGTGCTCCTGCCGCGCATGAAAGGGGAAGCCTATTTTATCCGGGCGTTCGACTATGTGAACCTGATGCGTTCGTATGGTGGTGTGGTACTCATTGATGAGCCTTTCGAACTCGATCAGGATTTCCTTTCTGTTCAACGTTCATCGATTGATGAAACCCTGGATTTCATTCTGGCTGATTTGGATCAAGCTATCTCCTTACTTCCAGAAAAAGACGGAATTGAGCAGGGACGTGCCACCAAAGGAGCCGCTGCAGCTTTGAAATCGAGAATTCTGAGCTGGAGTACCGGAATACTGATGAATGGGGGTTATCAACCATCCAATCCGCTGGTTTCATTCCAGAGCGGTTCTCGGACGCAAAGGCTGGAAGCAGCCAAGACAGCTGCCAAAGCTGTAATCGATGGCCAACACGGACATTACGCACTGGCAGGTACCACCGACGATCCTCCGGCAGAAATGACTGAAGAAGTGGTTATGCAGTACGCCGATAATTTCTTCAGCATTTTCACCCAAAAAGGAGAATGGAATGATGAAGCTATCTGGGGTGTCCAGCACTTGCAGTCGCAGGGTAATACCACCACCCAAAACCGCTGGTGGGGACCAAACGGTTACCACAACTGGGGTAACAACGGCCCGAATGAGCCTGTTGTACGTAAGTTTGAAATGGCTAACGGTGAACCTTTCCAGTTTGACAAATACGATCCGGGAAACACTACCGTGCGTGAATTTACAGCTGAAGAGCTGGCCGAAGATCCGGAAAGAAATCCTTACGTAGGCCGCGAACCGCGTTTCTACGCCACTGTATTTTTTGATGGTGCCCAGTGGATGCAACGGCCAAGTGACGGCCAGGGAATTGACCCGGAAGGCCGTATTCAAACCGGATATTTCATGAAACCCGCGCCCAATGAGGATGAAATTGACCAGGCAGGGCTTGATACCAGGCAAAGTTTTATCGAATCGTGGAACGGAACCAAAAACGGGTACTACCTCAAAAAATACCAGGACCCGGCAACAGTTGGCCAGCACTTTAATAACGAAAACGCATGGATAGAAATGCGGTACGCTGAAGTTCTGCTCGACTATGCTGAAGCCTGCATTGAACTGGGCGGAGATAACCTTCAGGAAGGGCTGGATGCCCTGAATAGGGTTCGTAACCGTGCCGGATTGCCCGACAGGGTAACTTCCGATCAGGATCAGGCCAGGGAGTGGTATCGCAAAGAACGCCAGCTCGAGATGTTTGCTGAAGGCGACCGCTGGTACATGATGCGCAAGTGGATGATTGCCGACGAGGTAATTGAAGATGTATATCACATGAAAATTTACCATTATGCCGATGGCAGCAAAAAATGGTTCTACGACACAGCGCAAAGTGTGGACGACAGACAATGGAATGATTCATTCTACTGGCTGCCCATTTCAAGAACTGAAATGAACAAAGCACCGCAATTGCAACAAAATCCCGGTTATAATTAACCAATAGTTTAGTTAAAATAAATTTAAGAAGACCGGTTCATTGAGCCGGTCTTTTTAAATTGTACCAATTCATTTAGTAAAAAACACAATAAGAATAAAACCAGAAACATGATTAAATTCAAACTTTCCACGATGATGCTCCTCCAATACATGATGTACGCCGTTTGGTGGGTCCCACTGGCCGCTTACCTCACAAACCTCGAAGTTGGGAGCACCCAAAAAGCGCTTATTCTAAGCTCAATGGCCATTGGCTGCATGGCCTCGCCCCTGGTGGGTATGCTGGCCGACCGCTTTTTTGCCGCGCAAAAAGTGCTGGCGGGTTTGAATTTTATTCATGCTGCCATGCTGCTCTGGGCAGGAACTACCAACAACCCCAATATTTTATTCCTCTGCCTGCTGCTGGGCATGCTGGCCTATATGCCTTCGTGGAGCCTCACAAGCGCCATTCCATGGCACACCTGCCATCGGAAGAATTCCCGAAAATCAGGGTATTTGGCTCCATCGGATGGGTGGCATCAGGTATTTTCAGTATCATTTTCATCCGGTTTTTAAACACCGACTTCGACGGAACCAACATCCCGTTTTATTGCGGTGCCGGTGTAAGTTTCATTGCGGCATTTACCAACCTTGGCCTGCCCAACACACCACCTTTGGCAAAAGGGCAAAAAGCCACGCTCATAGATGCATTCGGACTGGGCACCGTGCAATTAATGAAAAACAAGAATTTCGCCATTTTCATCGTTCTCTCCTTCCTGTCGATGATCCCGTTTGCCATGTACTATTCCTATTTTTCGGAATTCCTTCTTTTCATCGATACAAAATATATTTCAGTTACCATTAACTGGGGCGTACTCTTCGAAATGGGTTTCATGCTGCTTGTACCGGTGGCCATTAAAAAATTCGGGTTACGCAAAACCATGATTTACGGACTGGTGGCATTGGTTATCCGCTACCTGTCATTTTACGCAGGTGGTGTGATTACCCAGCCCTGGATGTATTACATCGGTATTCTGATTCACGGGCTGATTTTCGGTTTCTTTTATGTGGGCGGACAAATTTACATCGACAAAAAAGCACCCAAACATCTGAAGTCGCAGGCGCAGGGTTTTATTTTCCTGGTCACTTTTGGACTGGGGCTGCTCGCTGGCAACTTCCTTTGTGCCAAACTAATCGACTATTATCATACTGATGCAGGATATAACTGGGATGCCATCTGGGCCGTTACAACAATATTCTCGGCAGTACTGCTTGTTCTTTTTGTTATATTTTTCAGAAATAAAGATGTGGATTAAACATTTTCCTTATTTGAAAAACAGGTAAAACCAGAAAGTATCGGAAAAGTCGCGGTAAAGTGCCCGATGTGCTCGCTCCCGTGATGAGCTGTTTTGCTGAAAAACCTGGTAATACCGCCTGAAGCGCTGCTCAATCTGCGGATCGATTCCCAGATACCCCAACTCGGGAAAAGGTCCCATTTGCAGTTGTTTGTACCCTGCTGCAGCCTCCTGTATATGGCGGGGAATTCTCCTGTACCCGGATTTTTCGAGCAACGGCAGATTTTCAACGATGCCTTCAATATCTTTTTGTAGCAGCTGCCAGGCAAACTGGTATTCCAGTGCAAAAAGATGGGTTGAATCGGTGGATACAATTTGCCGGAGGTTGGCCGCCGGATTATCCGAAAGCACAAAAAAATCGGATTCCGGTTTCATCCGTTTCTTTTCGCCCAGCTCGGGATGGGCATCAACAGCTTCATCGTCAAACAGCAATTTTTCATAAGCACGGGCTTCTTGTCGGTAAAAAATTGTTTGCTTTAGCGTGTGAATGTATTTCTGGGCTACCTCATAATTCCCGTTAATCAATTCTGTTTTTATCAGCATTTTCAACCCTTCGGGAGTGTAGCCGCGCATTACCATGTATTCGTAAGCCCAGCGCTGTGCTTCGTTAATTATTCCTACCGTGTAATAAAAGTAACCGCCGCGCTTTAAAACTTCGCCTACCATTTCCCACTCGAGGAATAGCGTTCCGCCATTTGGATCCTGCGGGAATTCAAAAAGCCGATCGGTAAGCTGTCCGGTTTCGGCAAGTGCAATATTATTCAGGAAAATAGTAAGTCTGTTTGTGGATGGAAATGCCTCATTAAAAGCAATCAGTTTTTCGTATTGCTGTTTGTAAAACAGTTCTTCCACATGAAAATAGTGACTGTTCTTTTTGTCGATTTTGGGAACAAGTGCAAACGCCAAACCAATCAAAATAATAAACGGTACAAACTGAACCCAGTTGATTTTTTTTTTCTTTTTATTCTGAAGACTACTAATTTTAAATTTTGAGAGAACCGGAAGCAGCAGAATAATGAAAACAAGGACAGCAAGTTCTTTTAACTGCATTCCTGTTTGTTGCGCTTCAATGGGATAAACCAGCAGATTGGCGGGTGTTTGATAGAACAGAAATTCCATTGAGATGAAAAAAGCGGCTGCGCTTAAAACCAGCACCAACACTATTTTTTTCCACCAGTGCTCATTTCTTTCTATTACCAAATGCACTGCAAACAGCACCAGAAAAATCCATGAAAAGCCACCGGTTAAAATGTACCAACCCGGAAACAGGAGCACCGGAATCCACTCCAGCCTCTTTCTGAAAAAACGTAAAGTGAGATAGAAAAACAATAACTGCAGAAAGATTCCAAGATTGTTAACTGCAGCATACTGGTAGTTGGCCTGCAGGTAAACCATTCCCGCTCCAATTAAAAATGGGAAAACAGGTGCCGGCTTTCCTGTTTTGATTTTAGCAATCCGGGCCACCAAAAGAACCGAGGCGAAAATAATCAGCCCCATCAGTACCGGTCCTGTAAATTTGTGGTAATAGAAAGCCGATACCAAACTTCCGAGGTATTCCAAAAAGCCGCCCGGCTGATCGAAATGTTCTTTTAAATACGAAAAAGACACCAAAAACAGCGATGTTTTTTCCTGATAAAAGAAGATATAGTTGGCAAACCAGTAGAAGTAGAATACTGTTCCGGTGAAAAAAAGCAGGTAAGGCAAGAGGTGTAAAAATCGGCTGGTTTTCAGGTTAGTTGTTCTCATCAAACTAAATCATTTATTTCTCAATTTCTGCCCATTGGGCCTGTAAAGCCTGGCTTTCGGCGGTTCTCCGCAGCTGACCCGGGGTAAATGAAATTTCAGTAGTTGCAAACTCTGGTATGTTGAATGTTTTTATGAACCGACTGTAAAACAGGGGATCTTCCTGTGGCACCACAAACGGTTTCCCGGCAATCCCGTTTTCGTCCACCCAGGCAATGTATGGCCTTGCCGAAAGCCCGTCGCCGCGCTTGCTGCTATACATCAGCCATCTTCCGTTCGACGACCACGAATGGTAACTTTCGGTAAAATCACTGTTTACATTTTCCATTTCCGATACAGAAAAATCGGCAAGATCAACGGAATACAAATCGGCTTCTTTATGCCAAATTGGGAAACAGCCGTAATCGTGCAGCGTAAAAACAAGTGATTTACCATCGGGTGAAATGCGCGGAAAAGAGACACTGGAATTTTCAGCCGATGCATCAAAAACAAGCTCAGTCTCCCCGAATTTACGGGTTTCAGGTTGAAAGGAAACCCGGCACAAATTGTATTTAATGTCCCGGTAATCGTATTCTTCGCCAATCTGGGCGGCACGGCAAAAATAGAGATATTTTCCGTCGGGCGACCATTCCGGGTAGGTGTCCATAAATTGTCCGTCATTGCCAACCGGCACATCCATCATCTCGTTTGTTTGGGTATCGTACATTACCAGCGATGAATTCAGGTCGGAAACCTCGATTTTTTTCGATTCAGCAGCATGAAACTGCTGCACCACTTTATTCGACGAAAAAGCCACGAAGTTGCCCGATGGATGCCAGCGCGGGTAAACCGCCCCATTTTCCATCTCTTTTGTTTTCAGGTTCACTTTTTGTAACTCGCCGTTATCCCAGAAATAGGTGCCACCATGCGAGCCCCGCACGTGAAACAAAAATTTTTCTGTATTCTGATTGGTGAACGAGTGGCAGTTTACACAGTTCTGTTCCAGCACGTTGTTTTCAACCACTGTTTTTTCCTGAAAGCTGGAAAGATTACGCTGAACAATACTGATTTCAGTCCAGCTTTCGTAACCCGGGTGCAAAAGCCGGTAATACAAAAAAGGATCTACTCCGGCATCAGTCACAGTTTGGTTAAACGACTGAAACTTGCGCCATTCATCATCATTTTCGGTATAAACAGTATAAACCAATTGCCTGCTCCGGTTTTGTTCCAGCAATTTTTTCCACTTTTTTTCATTAAACTGAATTTTCCCGTTTTTGGAAGAAGCAGTAAGTGAGGAACCGTTAGCTCCTTCCACCACCACAAAAAAGGCATCGCCTTTTTCTTCAACAAAAAAATTGAGCGGCGCAATATTGAAAGGGATGGTAATTGCTGAATAATCGGGTTCAATAGCTGGATTTCGTTCCATTGAGATGCTGTCCTCCTCCGGCACCGTTGCACAGGCACCGAGTAAATAAATCAGCATAAAATAATATATCAGGTGTTTCAGTTTCATATCAATAGGTTCTGTTCCCCAAAAAGTATTAATACGTAAAACTTACAAAAGCCACTTTTTTTGAATCGGGGCTCCATGAGGGGACATTAAGCGTTCCCTGGCCGCCGTACAAAAAGGCAACCGTTTTGATTTCGCCACCGTTTACCGGCATTAACCGCAACATCACCCTTTTGTTGTGTGGATGCGAGCCGGCCGGAACTTCAGGAGGATAAGAGATCATAATCAGCCAATTGCCGTCGGGCGACGGATGTGCAAACCAGTTCTGGAACGCATCGTCTGTCACCTGTTCCTTGTCTGAGCCATCGGGTTTCATCCGCCAGATTTCCATGGTTCCGCTGCGCACCGAGTTGAAATAAATGTATTTACCATCCGGTGAATATTCCGGCCCGTCGTCCAGTCCTTCGGCAGTGGTCAGCCGAATTTCTTCGCCGCCGTTTACCGGAATTTTATACACATCGTAATTTCCTCCACGCTCCGCACAATAGGTCAGCCATTTATCATCGGGCGACCAGCCGTGCCAGTAAGACGGCCCGTTGGGTGTGACCCGAAACGGGGTACCTCCTTCAACCGGAACCGTGTAAATAATGGAATGGTGCTGGCCGTTATCTTCAGTACTGCTGCTTATTGCCAGTGTTTTGCCATCGAAAGAAATTCCGTGATCGTTGTTGTTGTCCGTCACATCTCCGGTGTTAATCAATTCCGGTGTTCGTTTCTTCAAATCGAATTTATACAATTTCCCGCCGGAATTATAAACCAGAAATTTTCCGTTACGCGACCAGTTGGGCGCCTCAATATGGGTTTCGGTTTCGTAAATCACTTCGCGAATGCCCGACCCGATGTCGATGATTTCGAGCCTGCCGGGCGAAGGACTTTGATAACCGTCAACATCTTCGGCTGCCGGTTTTTCAAACCGGACATTCCAAAATTTCGCTTTTTCTTTCACCTCTTCGTTGTGGGAACTCACAAACATCCCCACGCGAACCGAAGGCGACATAGCCAGGACAACCCGCCCCACCTCAACCAGCGGTACACCATTTTTCGAAGCCCTGAAAATGTATTCTTTCCCTTTTCGCTCTATCTGGATAAAATCAGGTGCACTCATTTCAGAAGTAATTTCCTGGGTTTCGCCGCCAGGTTTGTTGCGGAATTGCAACGACGTGAGGCCATCCCCATGAATGGCAGCGTCCATATAAACAGCATCTTCCTCCTTAGAATTCCGGATCATCAATCCCATTTTCCGGTGCGGATCAACACCTTCGCCTACAAATGCTGGCCTGGCAGAAAAAATAAAATCACCTTCAGCTTCCTGCGAAACAAAGTAAAACTCATCGCGTTCGAACCAGATGTTGTATCCGGCTCCCTCAACTGTGAAAGACTGATCTTTTTTGTTGAAAACAAAATCCCCTTTCAATTTGGGGTTGCCAATATTATCGCCTTCAAAATTCTGAAACATTTGCTGGGCATTTAAATTTACTGAAAACACCAAAAACAAAATTAGCAGGTTAATTGAATCAATTTTCATTTTCATTTATAGGTTTTATTTAAATATTCAGAATTACAATGACTCCCTCAAAGTTAATAAAGTTGGTAACACTTTCTGAATCGGCTGTTTATTTTTCACGAACTCTGCTGCCAATCCACCCATTTTTTCAAAATCGGTTGAAATAACGGATATTCCGCCACCGACAATTTGCTTCATGGGAGAGTCGTTATAGGAAAGCACCCCAACATCCTGCCCGAGTTTAAGTTTGTTTGCCCGGCATTTTTTTATCACCTCCACCAAATCGGCATCGCGAATTACAAACCAGGCCTGTCCCTTTTTTAACGGAACAGCATTCACACGGTTTATTTTTCTGAATGTGATTTGATGGTTTTCGCAAAATCGTTTTACAGCTGTAACTGATTCAGCCGGGTGAGGCGTGTCTTTTTCCGAATAAACCATTATCAGCTGGTCGTATTTTCTTATCTGCGGTCCCCCTTCTTCAAGGCATTGCAAAACCGCCCGATTGAAATCCTGAACCAAATAATTTCTGTTTCTTCCGGAAGGGTTGTCCATGTCGAGAACAAGCAATTTATTGGGATCGATTTTATCCAAAACCGGAGAAATGGTGCGGTGGTCGATGTTCATAACAATGTACATACTGTAACGTCCCAGGCTGTTTTGAATCAACTGATTAAAAACTTCTTCGTTGTAATGATGAAACAACAAATCCACCGAATAGGATTCGGGCAGATTTTTGCGGAACGACTGATACAACTGCTCTTTGAACGCGCTAAAATCGTCGAGCAGCAAAAAAACCTTGTATGTTTCGTTGGCCACAAAATAGCCTTTTGTGGGTGCCGATTCAATTACGGTCCGTTTTTTCAGGATGCTGTACGCCTTAAAAACCGTGTCGCGCGAAAAACCACTCTGGCTACTCAACTGATTTACCGAAGGAAGTGTGTCCCCTTCCTTCATCCTCCCATTGCTGATGGCTTCGGTGATGGAATGCACCAACTGCTGGATTTTGGTTTGCCCGGCTTGTTTAGTGATATATAATTCAGATATTTTCATTTTTAAAAACCAGTCATAGCCTCACTTAGAGTGAGACTATGACTTGAGAATTTTATTTGTAAACCGATCCGAAATTAGCACAGGCACGGTAATCGGAGCCTTCTTTATCTTCACCGAACGCATTCCATGCACTGGGCCTGAAAATTTTGTCTTCATCCACATTATGCATATTTACCGGAATGCGCAGCATGGAGGCCAGGGTAATTAAATCGGCACCAATGTGCCCGTAACTTATTGCCCCGTGGTTGGCGCCCCAGTTGGCCATAACCGAATAAACATCTTTAAAGGCACCTTTTCCGGTTGTCCGTGGTGCAAACCAGGTGGTTGGCCAGGTTGGATTGGTCCGTTCGTTCAGTATTTCATGTACATCATCGTCCAGCTCAACGGTGTAGCCTTCGGCCAGTTGAAGCACCGGTCCAAGCCCTTTAACCATGTTTATGCGCGACATGGTAACCGGCATCTGCCCTTCGGTTTTAAACTGGCTGGAAAAACCGCCTCCCCTGAAATATTCGCGATCGGCAGGGCAAAAACGGGTTTTAGCCAGGCATTTGTCAACCTCATCTTCCGTAATATCCCAGAATGGTTTCATTGCCGGATTACCGTTTTCATCGGATTGCTGGGCGGTTGCATCCAGGGTTGTTGAGCCTGAATTGAGGAGATGGATGATTCCGTCTTTTGCCATACCTGTTAATGTTTTGCCGGTAACCCGTTTTACCGCATCGGGGCTCCAGTAAGTGCGTACATCAGAAAAAATCTGCGCTGTATTGGTGAGCAAATGACCAAATAACATGGGAACCGCGTTAAGGCTGTCATTCTCGGTAGCAAACACGTAAGCTTCGCGAATGCCGTTCCAGTCGAATGAAGAATTTAACAACGTTTCAGAAAAATCGCCGTTGGGCAAATAATCGGTCCACTGGCGCTGCCCCTGAAAACCACCTGCAATGGCATTTCTTCCATTCGATTCTTCACCAAAACCGGCCTCTTTCAATTTCGGGTTACCAATCATAAGGTCGCGGAAAATCAGCGTCATTTTCACCACAGTCTCCCACTCCTTGTCTTTCCGGCCACGATCAACCTGTACTTGGGGTTTATTGTAATCATCGCCTTCAATACAGTTTTCGCGGGTCCATTTCAGCGCATTTTCATACTCCTCTTTGTCAAAAATCTCTTCGTCAATGCGGCGTTTCACTTCGCTCATATCCACAAACTCGGTGCGCATGCCCAGGTATTCCTGAAAAAAATCGGGATTCACCATTGAGCCGGCAATTCCCATTGAAGTATATCCCAACGAGAGGTACGATTTTCCTTTCATTTGAGCCACTACCAGTGCCGAACGCACAAACCGGATAACTTTTTCTTTCACATCTTCCGGAATGGAATTATCGCCGGCATCCTGCACGTCGCGGCCATAAATACCGAACGCAGGCAATCCCTTTTGCGTGTATCCGGCAAGGGCTGCGGCGAGGTAAACTGCACCGGGCCGTTCGGTGCCATTAAATCCCCACACAGCTTTGGGAACAAGTGGATTGGCATCCATCACTTCGGTGCCGTAGCACCAGCATGGTGTAACCGTTAATGACACTCCTACCCCTTCGCGTTCAAACTTATCGGCGCAATAAGCAGCTTCGGCCACACCGCCAATAGTGGTGTCGGCAATCACACACTCCACTTCTTCCCCACCGGGAAAACGCAGATTTTCTTCAATGAGCTGCGCTGCGGCTTTTGCCAGGTTCATGGTTTGTTCTTCGAGCGATTCGCGTACGCCTCTTTCACGTCCGTCGATGACAGGACGGATACCTACTTTGGGATTCCTCCCAATTAATCTGTTTGCCATAGTTATTTATTTTAGAATGAATTATTTGTTTATGTGGGCTAAAGCCCGGTTATTCTTTTGTTATCCTTGCATCCCCAGCTTAAAAGCCGGGGTTAGTTTTCGTTTGCCTGTTCCTACCCGAATGCTTGATTCATACTAAGGGCACTATCCTAACTGGCTTTCACTTTCCTTAGTTTGTTAACTGGCATTAGTATCCGATGTTCCACTTACCTAATAACCCTGGCTTTTAAGCCAGGGGCTGGCTGACATTCACCTCTGTTCTCGGGCTTTAGCCCGGCATCCTTTCAAATCCGTAATTATTAAGGAACTCGTCCACTTCTTCTCCCCAGCTCTTCTTCCTGTGATGCTCCTCCTGGTTACGGATGTACTGTCGCACCCGCCCCACCTGCGATTCACTCACTGATACAGCGAAATACTCATCTGCCCATTCAAATTCCCCTGGAACTACCTTCTGCTTATTTATCCAGTAGGAAGATTCCCCTTTTAACAATTGCATCACTTTTGCCATGGTCTGTTCAGCCGTAAGCGAAATCAGGCAATGAACATGCTCATTATGTCCGCTAATTTCGAACAGGAATATTCCTTTTTCCTTTGCATTCTTGCGAATGTGGTCGAAAACCTTGTTTTTAACCGGACCTGCAAAATGAGGGATCCTTTCTTTTGTTCCCCAAACTGCGTGTATCCAAATTCTTACATAAGACATGTTGTTTTTTCTTTATGTGGGCTAAAGCCCGGTTATTCATCTGCTATCCTTGCATCCCCAGCTTAAAAGCCGGGGTTAGTTTTCGTTTGCCTGTTCCTACCCGAATGCTGGATTCATACTAAGGGCACTATCCTAACTGGCTTTCACTTTCCTCAGTTTGTTGACTGGCGTTAGTATCCGATGTTCCACTTACCTAATAACTAATAACCCTGGCTTTTAAGCCAGGGGCTGGCTGACATTCACCTCTGTCCTCGGGCTTTAGCCCGGCATCCTTTCAAATCCCCCAGCTTAAAAGCCGGGGTCAGTTATCATCTTTCGTTTGTCTGGCCCATTCCGAAAACTGGTTAAGAACTTTCACTTTTATCATTCACCAGGTGAAGAGCTGCTAACCGAGATTAATCAGTTCTCATATTGTGCTGTGCTGTACTGTGCTGCAATATATAAAATTTAAATTATTTTCAGAAATGCTTTTCAACATAAAAGCCTCCGGAGTAAACCTGAAAGCAGCAAATTTGTTACAGTATTCAACAAAACATTTAAACAAAAATTTATGACAGCAATAAAAATAGGCGACAAAATTCCCGGCTTCTCTTTACCGGATCAAAACGGGATGGTGGCGGACATGAAAAATTTCATTGGGGAAAGCAACATCGTGCTATTCTTCTACCCGAAAGACGACACACCTGGTTGCACCAGGGAGGCTTGCTCTTTCCGCGACCATTATGAAGATTTTGCAGATGCAGGGGCAGAGGTTTTTGGAATCAGCGGACAATCGGTGGGGAGCCATAAAAATTTTGCAGAAAAACACAACCTGAACTACAAACTACTGAGTGATGAGGGCAACAAAGTGCGTAAATTATTTGGTGTGCCGTCCAGTTTTTTCGGGCTGATGCCTGGCCGTGTAACTTATGTAGCTGACCGCACCGGGAAAGTGGTTTATATTTTCAACTCGCAAACCAATGTAAAGGAGCATGTTGACAAAGCACTTCAGGTTTTGGGCAACGTAAAATAAAAGGCGGCCCCTTTGCCCACTTCCCCTTCGGCCCAAACCTTGCCGCCATGCCGGAAAATAATTCGTTTACTGATGGCCAAACCAACCCCGGTTCCTTCAAATTCATCCTCTTTGTGCAATCGCTGAAAAACGCCAAATATTTTATCCACATATTTCGGATCGAAGCCGGCACCGTGATCTTTTACATAATACACATAATCATTATTATTTTCGCTTTCAGTTGTGCCAATTTCAATTTTTTTAATGTCGGATTTTGAGCTGTATTTCAAAGCGTTTCCAATTAAATTTTGCCATACCTGGCGGATGAGCCGCTGATCGCATTTCACTTCAGGCATTGGGTGGATTGTCAATTCGAAGCTGCTTTTTTCATCTTCGGTGGCTGTTTCTTCAAATATTTCTGTGGCCGTTGCCTTCATGTCAACATCCGAATGCTTCAAGTCGGCCCTGGAAACCCGCGAAAGATTGAGCAGGTCGGAAATCAGCGTGTCCATTTTATCAGCATTGGCCCTGATTGTTTGTATAAACCTTTTGCCCTCATCGTCGAGTTTATCGGCATAATCTTCGGCCAGGAAACTTGAAAAACCATTGATTGCCCTTAGCGGCGCCCGTAAATCATGCGAAACCGAATAAGTAAACGCCTCGAGTTCGTTGTTGGAATATTCCAGCAACCGGCGTTGTTCTTTTAATTCTTTTGTAATATTGTTCAGGTCTTCCACCATGTAAAGCATGGCTTTTTGGCTTTTATTGAGCTTTTGTATTTTATCTTCCAGTTCGGCAGTGCGTTCGGACACTTTAACTTCGAGGTCGTTTTTTAGCTGAAGGAGTTCACTCTGCGCTTTCTTCCTGTCAGTTATATCCCTAAAAGTTACAACTAAACCGGTAATGGCCTCATTTTGGCGAATGGGATACGAAAAATATTCAGCCGGAAATCCTGTACCATCTTCTCTCCACAACATTTCCATGTCGCTGTATGTACCTCTTCCTGCCTGGAAAGCTTTTAAAATCAGGCAGTCATCTTTTGTGTATTCCGTTCCGTCGGGTTTAGTATGGTGAATCAAATCGTGCATATTTTTCCCAAGCACCTCATTTTTAGTGCTGAATCCCAACATCTCAAGTGCAGACTGATTTATCAGCGTACAATTTCCGTTGGTGTCGATGGCGTAAAATCCTTCGGCAGTTGAGTTCAGCAACAGCCTGATTTGAGCTTCGTTACTTTTGGCAATAGTCTGTTGTTGCCTCAATTCCTGCAATGTATTTTTATGTTTCGAAATTTCTTCTTTTAAAATCCGGGTGCGTTTTTTTACTTCTTTACGTAAAAAAATAATCCACGAAGCAACAAAAACAGCAACTAAGGGAATTAATATAAAGAGTAAAATTTTAGCCAGATTATAGGGGGCTACAAGTGAGTCATCGTCGGGTCCCAGCCATTTGGCTTTTATTTCATCGTAGGTGCCGTTGGCTATTACAATCGAGAGTCCTTCGTTAAGCCGGTTGAGCAATTGGCTGTTTCCTTCCTGAACCGCAAAACAAAAATCTTGTCGGAATTGTGGAATTTGAAACTTCAGAGGTTCTAACGTTCTCAATTCCAATTCTTCAATAAGTTTTACCCCTGTAATACGCTGAGTTATAACTGCATCGTACTGGCCGTTTGCCAAATTTCGAAAAGCCTCTTCGTATGTACTGGTAGTGAAAATCTTAACTGAAATTTTTTCGCGTCGCACAAATTCCTCGGCATTGTCGCCTTCCATTACCGCAATTTCTTTGCCTTTCAAATCTTCAAAGGAATTAATGCCGGTTGTACCTTTGCGCACAAATACAGCACCATGTAACGAAAGATAAGGCATTGTAAAATCGAACACTCCTTCGCGTTCGGGTGTACGCCCCACCAGCGGAAGGGCATCGATTTGTCCTTCGGCCAGGTCATTTTTAATCCGGTTCCAGACCCCGATTTTTATACCTACCTGTAATCCTGCTGCTTCGGCAGCGGCTTTAAACAATTCAACCGAAAAACCATCAGCGTTTCCATTTTCGTCCACAATACAATAAGGCGGATAATCGGGTTCGGAGGCAATAACAATTGAATCTTCCTGATTGAAATCAGTAATAGCTGAATTGCTTTGCTGTGCAAAAATTAAGGGCGCAAAAAAGAAAAAAAACAGAAAGACACTGATACTTTTTTTTACGTTAAATCCCTGAAATAAAAACCATTCCTCAAGAATTTTCTTCCTGGCAAAAGTTATCCAATAATTTATGATTTCGCTCCCAATCATTGTTTAGTGTTAGTTTTAGCAGTTCGTTTAATTTTTATCATTTTTCAGTGCATTAATTTCTTGTCGCAGCTCTTCCATGCGCAGTTCGCGCTCTATAGTCGCCTCTCGGAAGCTTTCCAGTTCTTCAATGCGTTGGTTCAACTCTTTTGTTTTTTCATTCACTTGCATTTCCAGCTTTTCTTTCATTTTTTTCAATTCGTTTTCTGCATTTTTCCGTTCAGTGATGTCGAGTACCACCGCCGAAAAAAGCTTTTCATTTCTGTATTCCAGCAATTGAATATTTATTTCGGCTTCATAAAAAGTACCGTCTTTACGGTAATGCCGGGATTCAAATCGAACAGGCTGACTTTCCACTGACCTTAATTTTTCAAAAATCTTTTTAACGTCTTCCTCCTGAATATCCGGTTTCAGGTTCATCGGTGTCATTTGTTTCATCTCGCTGAGGGTGTAACCGGTATTGGCCAGTGCGGCATTGTTCACTTCCACAAAACGCAGGGTAACGGCGTCGATTAAATAAATTTCGTTTACCGACTGGTGGAAAATTTTACCCAACCGATCGAGCCGCGAATTTGCAGACATGCTATCGGTAATGTCGTTTACAAACGCAACAATGTGGGTGTCTGAAACTTTTACTGCATCCACCGTCAATGTCTTCTTTTTACCTGTTTTGGTCAAAAACGGATATATTCCAGAAGCTTTCCCGCCAACATCCACTCTTTTAAAATGATTTGCAACTTCATCCCGTAACTCTTCAGGTGCGAATTCTGAAATAGACTTTTTGAGTATTTCTCCGGATGAATAACCTGTAAGTTCACAAGCCTTGGGGTTCACTTCAACTAAATGCCCTGTTTCGTTGGCGACAAATACTCCAAAAGGAGAATTCTCAAAGTAACTTTGCAACTTTTCTTTTTCTTTGTTCAATTGCAGGACATTTGAACGGGTTTGGGCAGATTGTTTTTTTAACCGCACGCTGTACCCCAATAATACGAGCCCGACCAACAACACCAAACCAGCGACTGCGAAATAATACGGAAAATGTGAGTGTTTCTCTGACTGACTTATTTCTAATCCCTTATATTGTTCCAGTATTTGGTAATAAAAAGAGCGCGGCGTGTTCTTCCAGTCGGCCAAATGGCTGTCAATAGTTTTGAGCAACCAGGTATTTTCTCCTTTGGGAGTGGCAAAATGCAAAATGGCGGCGTTAAAAATAACCGGTGTTTTTTTCAGATCGTAATCGTTGAAATTCATTTCGCCAAAAAAATTGTTGGTCACTGCCACATCGGCAACACCAATTTTCACTTCGGAGAATGCTTCTCCGAATGAAGAGGCATGAATTTCAGTAAAACTGTATCCGTAGCCTGCCATAACCTGCTTGAAAAATGTTTGCTGGACCGAGCCTTCGACCAATGCCACTTTTTTGTCCTCCAAATCTGAAAGTTGCGAAATTCCGCTTCCGGGCGACGCATAAACCTGCGACCAGCTTTCGATAACCGGCAGGTTATTGAAGCTGAATTTTTGTGCGCGTTCATAAGAAAAAGCCACGTCGGGCATCAGGTCAATTTCGCTATTTTCGAGCGACTGCAGGCAATCGCTCCAGTTGCAACGGAAATATTCCAGCTGCCACCCTTCTTGCCGGGCCATTTCTTCGAGTATTTCGATAAAAATACCGGCTGCATTTCCGCTTTCGTCAATAAATACTTTGGGCGGATTCTGGTAAATGCCTACTTTAATGGTACTGTCGGGCTGTGAAAATGCCTGCTTGGCGAAAACAAAAGATAAAACCAAAAGCAAAATTGTTGCTGCAGTAATTTTATGCCTGACACAAATTAAAGTATTCATCTGCAATGGTTTTATAATTCTGGATCTTTCAGCAATTTTATCTCCTCGCGCAGCTCTTTTATCCGGAATTCGCGTTCGATGGTTGCATTCTGGAAACGCTCCAGTTCGGCAATACGTTCGCGCAGTTCACTTGTTTTCTCTTCCACTTCCACTTCAAGGTTTTCTTTTAAGCGGCGCAATTCATTTTCTGCTTTTACCCGTTCAGTAATATCATGAATCATGGATAACATCACTTTCCTGCCTGATTGCATAATGGTTTCAGCTGACCAGAGTGCAATAATCACTTCTCCTCCTTTTGTGTTAAATTCAATGTATTCATTTTTAAAAGAGCCGTTTTGTAAGACTTGCTGAATAAGCCGATCGCGTTCTGAAGGATTACGCCAAATGCCGACTTCTTTTGAGGTTTTCCCAATTTGTTCTTCCCTTGGATACCCAAGCATTTCAATCCATCGGTTATTTACATCGATAATAAGCCCTGATTCAATGTCGGAAATAACCAATGGGGCCGGGCTCGCTTTGAAAGCAGTGGAAAAGCGTTCTTCGCTTTCTTTCAGATCTTCTTCATGCTTTTTTCGTTGTGTAATATCTCTGATGATTAAACTATTTCTGAGTTCACCCTTACCGGTTTTATATATTGAAGAAGTTATTTCAGTCGGAAATAGTGAACCATTTTTCCTAAAGAAAGTGAGTTCGCCGGAAACATGTCCTTTCTTTTTGCGTTCTTCAGTGAATTTAAGGAGGTTGGGATCATCCAGGTTTACAATGCCTTCTCTGCCTGCCCGGGTCAATTCTTCTTCTGTCATTTGAAACATGTCGCAGGCTGCTTTATTGGCATTTAATATTGAGCCGTCAGGATTTGTAATTAAAATGGCATCCAAGCTATTCTCCATCACGAGGCGAAACCGCTCTTCGCTTTCTTTCAGCTCATTTTCAGATTTCCGGCGCTTTTCAATTTCTTCGGTCAGGTCTTCAATTAAATTAAGGGAAGCTTTTCGGGCTTTTTTAAGCTCGCCCACGGTTTGCTGTAATTTTACATTTCTTTCTTCTGCAATTTTTTCAATGGACAGTTTTTCTTCATTACGATTTTCATCGAAAACAAGTCGTTCCAAAATAACGGCCAGCATTTGCACTGCGTTTTGAATAAGGCTGCGGTTTTCATCTGAAAGTTCACCTTCATTTTCAATCTCAACAACACCAAAAAATGAATTCCGGGTTTTGATTTCCATGTCGTTTTCGGAACCTTTTTCGGGCAGGTAGTTAAATTTTACAGGTCGGAAAGCATCGTTCATCCCGTCAACAAACAGCTCAATTATTTTGGACCTGCTATGCAGTTGCGACAGGTTAAACATCAGCAGAAAAAGGTTATGTGCAAAGTTCATAGTCCAAAAAATTCATTAAACAGTTAAGAATTCAGGTGCATTTTGCCTGAGCCATTCATCGGGATCCTGGTAATATGGATTTTGGGTAATTACCCCGCCGGAAATGGTGTATGGATGGGTGCGCAATACATTCATAATAGTGCTGCCCGAAAATTTATTGACATTGTACATGCAGACACTAATCCATGGTTTTCCCGGAATGAAATAGTTGAGCCGCGATTCGTAAACCATGAGGTGTTCCACGCCGGGAATGGCTTCGAGTGCCCACACCATTTCTGCTGTGGCGCGGATATTGCGCCGGCCCTTTTTCTGGGATTCATTAAAATATTCATTGAGGCTTTTATCCATTGCAAGAGGGGAAAAAGTGCCACCAGGATAGTAGAATTCTTTAGCGCCTCTTATTGTAAAAAGCGCTGGATCGTGCGGGTGGTGTTTACATTCAGGGTAAAACTTTCCGTATTTTTCAATAAACTCCTCTTGGCTGTGCTCCTCGGGGCAATACAGCTGTTTGTCTTTTTCGATGGCTCCCTGGTGCAAAAACCCGAAAATGATTTCGTCGCGCTCGGCTTCGGTTTCGTAAAGCCCACAAATGTGCAATCCCCAGTTGCAGGTGTAACCGCCAAAACCCATGTTCAGTTTTTCCTGGTCCGATGTTTTGATGTGCATATTTTTTCCTTTCTGCTAAAAATAATCAATTTTCCTCATTCTCATCCTGAATGCGATACTTTTTGGGCTGCCCCAATTTCATAAGCAGCTCATTTATATCCCGTTTCAGCTCAATCATCCTGTTTTCGCGACCTACCATGACACGGTTGAATTTCTCCAGCTCTTCCATTCTCTGTTTTAATTCGGTTTCTGCCAGTTTACGCTGCGTAATGTCCATTATAAAACCTTCGATATAATCCTGCTCTTCACTGTCAGAATTAATTGCCCGGCCCTGTTCCCAAACCCAGTGTTCCTTTCCGTTTTTGTCGGTAATCCAGTATTCTGTAACAAAACTCCGGTTTTCTTTTATAGCCGCCTGTACTTCCTCCCAAACTTTTTTTCTGTCATCAGGATGAATTAGCTGTCCGTAAGAAATTACTTCGTTATTATTCAGCTCGTCGGCGGGGTAACCGGTGAGCGGGAGGCAACCTGAACTTACAAATTCCATGGTCCATTCCGCATCATTTTTACAGCGGTACGCCATGCCGGGGAGGTTGTCCATGAGGGTGGAAAGCCGGCGTTCATTTTCGCGCAAAGCATTTTCGGCTTCAATGCGTTCGGTAATCACTTCTGTATAAAGTACAATTCCTCCAATTTCGCCGTCGGCTTTGTACCAGGGGCGGCACTCCCAGCGTGTCCAATCAATTGAACCGTCATCGCGGTAATACGGGTCACGTTCAGCTTTTGAAACTTCGCCCCGGAGTGCTTTTTGATGCACATCGCGCCACTTTTGCGGCAAATCCGGGAAAATATCGTAATGGTTTTTTCCGATAATATCTGTTTCAACCAATTTATACTGTTGGAGGTATTGCTGACTGACATACACGTATTTTAAATCGCAATCATGAACAGCAACAGCACTGTTGGCATGCTCAATAATATAGCGCATTAATTCATGGGAATGGGCCAGTTCTTTTTCTGCCTTTTTCCGGGCCGTAATATCGCGCACAAAAACCAGGGCGCCGTTTTTTCCTTTATAAAATATAGGTTCTCCTGATGTTTCCACCCATACCTCACTACCATCAACCCGTAAAAATATTTGTTCAAGCGGCTCAACTACAGATTTTCTTTCTGTATTTAAATTGCGAACCCTTTCTCTGATTTTTTCGTGATAGTCGGGATGAAAGCGTTCCATTACAGGAGTGCCCACCAGCTCATCTGCTGATTTAACACCAAATAGTTTACAGGCAACCGGATTCAGGTAGGCAAATTTCATCTCCGACTGAATAAAGATTGGGTCAGGCGCACCTTCAACAATTACCCGGAAACGCTCTTCATTTTCCTTTAATTTTTGCTGAATATTATACTCTTCGGTAACATCCCTGAAAACAAGAACTACGCCCATAACTGCCCCCTGATCATCTTTAATAGGAGCGCCCGAATCGGAAATCTGGTATTCTTTTCCGTTTTTTGAAATAAGTTTTGTATGGTTGGCCAGTCCCACAATTTTTCCGGTTTCAAGTACTCTTTTTACCGGATTTTCCACTTTTCTACCGGTTGTGGCATTTACAATGCGAAAAACCACATCAATGGGTTTATTCCCGGCCTCACTGAAACTCCAGCCCGTAAGTTGCTCTGCTATGGGATTCATCTGGATAACCTGCCCGTTGGTGTCAGCAGCTATCACTGCATCGCCCAACGAATGAAGGATTACACGCTGGTTTTCTTCGCTGTCACGCAATGCTTTTATCATTTTCCTCCGTTCCAGAAAATATCCCACGTTTTTGGCCAGGGTATCCAGCAGGTTTCTTTCTTCTTTTAAAAATGGCCCTTCCCCCAGGTCAGGTTTTTCCTCAAGTAAAAAGATATCGAAAGTGCCCTTTTTTTCATTATCGACTAAAACCGGGGCCGATTGTTTCCAGGGGGTTTCTTTAAAATTAGCGGTTTTAAATTCTTTTCCGTTGTAAATTATCCGGGCACAGGTAATTTCCGGATATTGCCATGAGCCGGGAACCAGCTCCACGAGTGATTGAAACAACTCTTTAGCCGTAATATCGGGTTTTTCGACGAGCAGCGATAGATTATAAAGGCAGTTGAGTTCTTTCTCCCGCTCGCCCAAATCGTGTGTTCTTTTCTCCAGCGCCTGCTGATAAAAGCCCACTTCCTCCAATACCTCATTAAGTTCATTTTCGGAGAGATTGTAGTTTTGCTTCAGTAAAAGCGCTCTGATTCTCTCTTTAAGCGATTTTCGGCCATCGGGTTGGTCGGAATAAAGGATTGGTTCCATAGCGAACAATTTTATAAGTTGACCGTTAGGTTTGCATTTTGCACCTCAGCTTTTTTTGCTTTCAATTTATAAAATAATTCATAAAAAACCTTTATACCACATTGGTTTATCTTCAATTTTATGTTATACAACAATTACCGGGGCAATTCAAAATAAAAGGTTGACCCCTTCCCTGGTTCACTTTGCACGGCAATTGTTCCGTTGTGTCCTTCAATAATATTTTTCACAATGAACAACCCCAACCCGGTGCTTTTTTCGCCCGAAGTTCCGGTGCTCGCTGCCTTGCCAAACGGCTGAAAAATGATTTCGGTTTTATCAGGCGGAATGCCCACGCCCTCGTCGCGCACTTCAACCCTGACGGTTTTTTCTTTTGCCGTAATGGTAACGTAAACCCGGTTCCCGCTATAAGAAAATTTCACGGCATTGGTGAGCAAATTGTTTAACACCTGTTCCATTTTTTGCGAATCGACATTCAAAATCAGTGGTTTATGGTTGTAATCGAATTGTATTGAAATGTCTTTTTTAGCCGAAAGCGCATTGTTTAACGTGATATTTTTTTCGGCCAGTTCAATCAAATCGGTTGGCTCACGGTTCAGGCTTAACTTCCCGGATTCAATTTTGGAAATATCCAGCAAATCTTCAATCATTTTCAGCAGAAATTCCGCAGAAGTATTGATAATGTGCAGGAATTTACGATGTTCGGGTGAAAGCGTATCTTTTGTTTCATCTTCCAGAAAATCGGCAAACGACATAATAATGCCCAGCGGATTGCGTAAATCGTGGGCCGCCATTCCCAGAAACTGGTTTTTCAGCTCGTTGAGGCGTTCCAGCTCAGCATTCTTTTTGGCCATTTCGCGTTGCAGGTTAACCAGTTCGTTATTCAGGCGACTCAAATCATTCAGCTGCTCTGAAGGCTGGTTGGCATTTTGCCCGGTGGTGTAATTTTTTTTGACCAGTGAACGGATAAAATTGGCCTGCTCATTGTTAATTTGCTGCAGCTGGTTGATAAATTTCAACGTATCGGACGTACTTGCGGCGCCTACCATCCAAATTTTATCTTCAAGAAAAAAACCGGTAAAATAAAGTGGAATAGCTTCATCATTTAAGGCAAGCGAAAATGAATAATCAAATGCGATATTGTGTTTTTTTACCTGCATTAAAAAATCCATCACTCTGGAAACAGCCCTTTTTTCAAAAAGCTTTGTAACTGGTTTGTTTACAAATTGCTGCACAGGCAAGTCAAAATCATTTCGGATTATATTTTCAATTAATCCTTTTTCATCACAAATCAGGACGATGCCGTTCATGTATTTCTTGTTTTCCATTTTCTCAGGCTGTCAATAAGTTAGCTACTTCCACTGCTTCACTGGCGTTAGGGGCGTAACCATCGGCGTCAAAATCAGACCATTTGTCGCCAAAAAAGCTCAGCGCACTTCCACCAATCATAATTTTCAGGTTTCTCCCCGATGTGCTTTCCCTGATTTTTCGGATAGTATCGCGCAAAAGTGGCCGGTGGTAAGGCATGGCAGCCGACAAAGCCACCAAGTGGGCCTCATTTTCATCAATGGCGTTTAAAATGCTTGCAGCCGGTGAATTAGCACCGAGGTAGTAGGTGTCCCACCCCCCCATTTCAAAAAAATCGGTCACCATACGAATTCCAATTTCATGCAATTCTCCGCCTACACACGCAGCTACCAACGTTTTTCCAATTCGGTTGGTTGAAAAAATATACGGATACATTTGCGCCATGATTGTCTGGGTTGAAGCTGAACAAAAATGCTCGGTTGCCACGCTGATTTCGTTGCTGAGCCAAAGCCGGCCAACTTCATATTGCGATTGCTGAAATACCTCCAGGTAAATGTCTTTTACCGGCATTTTATTTTCCACTGCATTCATAACTATTTGCGATGCTGTCCGCCGGTCGCCATCAAGCAGGGCATCAGTATATTGCCTGGCAATTCTGCCGGCTTCGGTGGAGGTGTCAATAAAACTCGTTATTTCATCCAGCGGTTCGTTCATCCTTTTTAATCCCTCTTCAATAAATGGCATAAAAACCGGATGAATTTTTTCAGCGAACATCTCTTTCAGTACTTCGGCAGTGCATTCAAGTGTAACTATCATCACCTCATCCGGAAAATTCAGGCCACGAAAAAGACGTTTTACCCAGGCAACATATTCGCCAAATACATCGGTATCATCCGACACCACAGCTTCAACCAGAAACGGCAGGTGATAGCCGGCATCACGAACGCTCAGCCTCCGGCCTTCCGAACCAAAAGGCTTCCAGAATCCGGGTTGCCTGTCGTACTGTTTTTCTACAATTTGCTCAGCAATAACTGATTGTTTCTGTAAAACAGCATTTTCAAATTGTTCGATCAAGTTTTCCATGATTATTGATTTCAACCAAAGATATAAATTAAACTAAAATTTTAACAGTTAGCCATTTATTAATTTGGCTATCCGCCCGCTAAAAAGGGTTGAAATATTCGCAGCCCAAAACCGGCCTGTTTTTGTTAAAAGCCAGTTGTTTTCATCTTCAACCACCAGTTCTGCATGTATCAGGTCTTCAATAATATCACCAAAATATTGTTTAGCCATTACATTTCCATTTTTCTCCAGTTGCATCCTTTCACTTAACCCAAAAATTTCTCTGAACTCCAGGAATTTTTCATCTATAACCATTCCAATCATCGGAGCTTTTGTGAGGTTCTGGCCATTTTTAATGAACTCATTAACAGCAGTTCCCTGAAGGTACATGAAATTATGTATTCGTCCGCCGGCACCAGTCCCAAAAGCCAGCATGTCAGCATTTTGCCCGTGCGATGTAACATACCTGGCATTTCCGTTTTTACTATGACCGTACTGGACCGGTGTGAACCGTTTCCAACCGTTCAGTTCAGCAAGAAAATTGTCTGCCTCTGCAAAAAAGTGGTACTCCTGCTCTAAGTTTTCGGGCACCTTCAAATTGCCGGGTTTCGTTATTAGCGGATAAATGCTGCACCCATTAATTGGTGCTCCTGACAGAAGCTGCAAATCATTCCGCCATGTCTCCATGGTTTGGCCTTCGAGCATGTAAATCAGATCAATGGCAATATTGTTGAAACCACTTTTTTTGATGGTGTCCAGGGCCTCAAGTATTTTTTCAGTGTTTGATATCCTTCCCAGCTTCTTCCTTATTTTGGTATTGAAACTCTGCACGCCCAGACTTATTCGGTTGACGCCGGCATATTTTAATTTTGCACATAATTCGGATGTAATTTCAGAAACAGTTGACTCTACCGTTATTTCGCAATCAGTGGTAAGCGGATAATATTTTCTGATGGAACGGATGATTTCAGTAAGGTTTTCAGCGGGAATTGCCGTTGGGGTGCCGCCGCCCAAAAAAATGGCTTTGAACGGAGCTGATTGTGCCCAAACCGAAGCAGAAACATTTTGAATTTGCTTTAACAGCGTATCGCAGTAGGCATTGATCGTTTCCCTGTAATCCATTTTTTGTTTGCTGTAAATGCAGAATGGGCACAGACTTTTGCAAAAGGGAATGTGAACATAAATTACCCGGTCGTTGAGTGTGGAATTATTTTGAAAAAGTGATTTTAAAAGATGGTGGCGCTCAGTGTGGGGAACAGGTTTGTAGGGTAAAATGTGGCGGGCCTGGTTTGCACTTCTCATCCGGTTATTGAAAATTGTCCAGGGCTCAGAAGGAGCTACTGCAGCATTGTTAATCTTCATAAATTCAATTTGGGATGAAAGGTATATAAAAAAGAAGAGGGCAACTCAACAGTTGCCCTCAATTTTAACCCCCAAACACACATGCAATGCAGAACGCATTGCACTACAAACATATTAATTAATTTTGATTTATTCAAAAAATAATGCGGCAAATTATATTTTTTTCACGGCTTTTGTATAATTTACCAGCCAAATAAAAGAACATGCAACACTTTTAGCTTTCAGAAGAAATTTGTTCAACCACAAAAAATCAGCTCATTTTTAATCAATCGTATTTTCCCTTGTCTAATAATTAAATTCGATAAACTTTCCGAGTTTTTTATATTTCTCATACAACACTTTGTATTTTTCCACATTTTCAGGAATTGGATGATATTCGGTTTCAATACCACCGCCCATTTTTTTCTGTGCTTCCGAGGTATTGGCATAAATTCCTGCTGCAACCGAAGCTGCCATTGCTGATCCCAGTGCACAGGCCTGTTCGGAACGAGCAATTTTAATGGGCATATCAAGCACGTCGGCCACAATTTGCATTACGAACGGTGATTTTTTAGCTACACCACCCAAAGCAATTACTCCGTCAATGCGCACACCTTCGGCCATAAAACGATCGTTAATGGCTTTTGATCCAAAAGCTGTGGCTTCCACAAGCGCCCGGAAAATCCGCGGGGCATCAGAGCCGAGGTTGAGTCCGGTGATAGCACCTTTCAACGCCTGGTTGGCATCGGGCGTGCGCCGGCCGTTCATCCAGTCGAGCGCTACAATCCCGCTTTCTTCCAGCGGAATCTTAGCAGCTGCCTCGCTTAGTTCAGTAATTATTTTATCCGAAGTTTCTTCAATCAGCTTCTGCCTGGTGGTTTCATCTATCAAATCCGATTTTGCCAGGATGTTGGTCAGCGGCCATTCCAGCACCTGCTTAAACCAGGCATAAATATCGCCAAAAGCCGATTGGCCGGCTTCCAAACCTACCATGCCGGGGACAATGGAGCCGTCAACCTGACCGCAAATGCCGTTCACCAGTTTGTCGCCCACTTCATCCGACGGGGCAATCAACATATCGCAGGTGGAAGTACCCATCACTTTTGAAAGATAATACGGTTCAATTTCAGCTCCAACTGCGCCGAGGTGCGCATCGAAAGCCCCCACTCCCACTGCCACATTTTGGGGAAGTCCGAGTTTTTGGGCCCATTCTTCCGAGAGCGTTCCTGCTGCCACATCGCAGGTAAAAGTTTCTTTGTAGAGGCGTTCGCGCAATCCGGCCAGCATCGGGTCGAGTGCAGTCAAAAATTCCTCGGAGGGAAGTCCGTCAAAAGCTTCGTGCCACATGGCTTTATGCCCTGCTGCACAACGGCTGCGTTTCAAAGTTTTCGGATTAGTATTTCCGGTGAGCACTGCAGGAATCCAATCGCAGTGTTCCACCCACGAATAAGCTGCCCTGAAAACTCCTGCATCTTCGCGAATAATGTGCAGGGCTTTCGCCCAAAACCATTCTGACGAATAAATTCCACCTTCGTATTTAGTGAAATCGATATCCCATTTCCGGGCCAGCTGATTGATTTCTTCTGCTTCTTTCACTGCGGTGTGGTCTTTCCACAGTACAAACATGGCATTGGGGTTTTCTTCAAAACCTGCAGTCAGCGAAAGCGGAATGCCTTTTTCATCCACTGCCACCGGAGTAGAACCCGTCGTATCCACCGAAATACCCACTACATTTTCAGCAACTCCCTCCGGAGCCTGCTTCAATGCTTCTTTTATTGTGTATTCCAGTCCTTCAAGGTAATCTTTCGGGTGTTGGCGAAACTGGTTAACCGGCGGATTGCAATATTCTCCGGCTTTCCAGCGGGGATAATTATAAACTACACTGGCCACTTCTTCACCAGTTTCCACATTCACTATTAACGAACGGACCGAATCGGTACCGTAATCCAAACCTATCGTATATTTTTCGTTCATATTTTTAAGAATTTTATTGTCCGTAATATGCGTTTTTACCGTGTTTGCGGAGGAAGTGTTTGTCGAGCAGGTTTTTGCCCATTTCGGCTTCTGGGTTCAGCATCAATGTGCGGAAAGCCATTTTGGCCACTTCTTCGAGTACTACCGCGTTGTGCACGGCATTATCCGCATTAGTTCCCCAGGCAAAAGGCCCGTGATTGTTTACCAGCACTCCGGGAATTTCATCGGGGTTCAGATTTTTGAACCGGTTTACAATTACTTTTCCGGTTTCCTGTTCGTAATTTTCCTGAATTTCCTGTTGAGTCATTTTGCGGGTGCAGGGTATTTCGCCATAAAAATAATCGGCATGCGTTGTTCCGAGGGCGGGAATATCGTATCCGGCCTGTGCCCAGCTTGTAGCCCACTCGGAGTGGGTATGCACAACTCCTCCAGTATTTTCAAACTGACGATAGAGTACCAGGTGGGTTGGAGCATCGCTCGATGGTTTCAGGGTACCTTCAACCACCTGGCCATACATATTGAGCACAACCATGTCTTTGGGCCGCATTTTTTCGTAAGGAACACCGCTGGGTTTAATTACGACCATTCCATTTTCACGATCGATTCCACTAACATTTCCCCACGTGAAAACAACAAGCCCGTGTTTCACCAAATCGAGATTAGCCTGCAATACTTGTTCTTTCAGTTGTTCAAGCATGATTTTATTGTTTTGTTATAGTTGATTTTCCGAAGTCTATAAAAAGTAAAAATAACACTTAATTTAAATTTAAAAAAATTCTCTAACAACAACCCCCAAAAAGGCATAAAAAAAGCCCGGCATCACGCCAGGCCTTTCTACCTATCCTCTGCTTTTTATTTGTTACTCTGCTTTAGTTAATTTTTATATCAACCGGTTCTTTTTCAAGCGCTTCCTCTTTTTTGGGAAGTACCAGTTCCAGAATTCCGTTTTCGAAATGGGCTTCAATTTTTTCGCCATTTACAGATTTCGGAATTCTGAATTTGCGTTCAAAATTGTAAACACCGAATTCACGACGTTCGTATTTGAATTCTTCCTCTTGTTTATTCTCTTCTTCATTATTTTCGGGAAGCTCAACCTTCACGGTTAAAAGATTTTCATGATAATTCAGCTGAACGTCTTCTTTATTGAAACCGGGCAACTGCAATTCAATTTTGAACGTATCGTTTTTTTCCAAAATGTTGGTAGCCGGTTTGCAATTGCAATCGTTCAGGTAGTTTTCGTCGTAATCGTTTTTCAACAAATTACTGAACAAATCGTCAACTAAATTACGGTTCACTGTGCGGTACGGATTTTCAAATCTTACTAAGTTCATATCTTTTCCTCCTAAAATTTATTATTTAAAAATTTTTATTTTCAACTTCAGTTCTTCTCTATCAATCCATGTTCCAACCCCAACAATCTGCCAAAACATTTAATACACAATTATATTTTATGACAAAATGACCATATTTATATAAAAGCGACTGCATTTATGTCATTTTATGTAAATATTTAAATTATTATATGTTTGGATGTTTGTTGTATTTCTCCCAAACAGCGCATAATTTTGATTCCTGCACAACCCGAATAAATCTTTACTTTTGCAAAAAAATAAAATACTATGCGCATCGATATTATTACAGTTTTGCCCGAAATGCTGGAAAGCCCGTTGAATTATTCCATTGTAAAACGGGCGCAGGAAAAAGGACTCGCTGAAATTCACGTGCACAACCTGCGCGATTTTTCTGACGACAAACACCGGCGCGTAGATGATTACGCATTTAGCAAGGGGGCCGGTATGGTGATGGCAATTCAGCCCATTGAAAAAGCCATTGAATCGTTGACATCCAAACGGGAATACGATGAAATCATTTTTACCACCCCCGACGGAAAACTGTTCGACCAGAAAGAGGCAAACACTCTCTCGCTGAAAAAAAACATCATCATTTTATGTGGCCACTACAAAGGGGTTGACCAGCGGGTGCGCGATCATTTCATCACCAAGGAAATTTCGATTGGCGACTACGTGTTAACAGGTGGCGAACTGGCGGCGGCGGTAATATCCGACAGTGTGGTGCGGCTGATACCGGGAGTTTTGTCCGACGAAACTTCTGCCCTCACCGACTCGTTTCAGGATAACCTGCTGAGCCCGCCGGTTTATACCCGGCCGGCAGAATACAAAGGCATGAAAGTGCCGGATATTTTGCTCAGCGGAAACGACCAGCTGGTGGACGACTGGAAACACGAACAGGCGGTGGAACGCACGAAGAATTTGAGACCGGATTTGTACAAAAAGTACAATGGTGAGTAAGCACCAAGCTACAAGTAGCAAAACCGAAATAGATGCTCAAACACTAAAAGGCCAATTAATTTTATTGATTACTCAACATTTTCTGAAAAAACAACTCATCTTTCCAGCCTGCAGGGGTTTTCAGCCAGTTTCTTTTTGTTCCGGATTTTTCAAATCCTGTTTTTTCAAACAATGCAACCGATTGTTTATTGTCTTCCGAAATATTGGCGTAAAGTTGTTTGAGACCGAGCACGTTGAGAGAATAGCCAAAAAGTGCTTTTAACGCGTCGGTGGCATAACCCTGATTCCGGTCTTCGGTTTTATGAATTAAAATCCCCACGCCTGCGCGCTGATGATACGGCTCAAAATCAAACAAATCGACTGCACCCACCGGTCGTTTTTTTTCATTCTGAATAATCAGCCGAAGCTGCTTGGTTTCGTAAATATCTTTGTGCGAATTTTTAATGTATTCTGCCAGAATATACCGCGAAAACGGTGTTTTGGTGTTGCTCATCTCCCAGATTTCCATATTGTTTTCCCACTGATAAAGCAAGTCTATGTCTTCCGGTTCAAGCGGACGAAGGGAGATTTTTCCGTATTGTAAAAAGTTGTTCATTCAATAATTTAATAATGAAAACGACATTGAATAATGATTAAAGTATCTTCGTTCACTTTATAGATAAGCCGGTGGGTACTATCAATCCTTCGTGACCAATAACCGGACAATTCATTTTTTAATGACTCCGGCTTCCCAATCCCCGAGAACGGGGTACGTTTACAGCTCTTAATTAATGTATTGATTCGTTTAACCATCTTTTTATCGGTCTGCTGCCAGAACAGGTAATCTTCCCAGGCTGAATGGTGCCAAAGTTTTTTCATCTGCTATTTTAAAAGTTCTTTCACAGATACTTTTCCTTTTTCAACATCATCCAGCGCATCGAGCAAGCGTTTTCGGTTGTTTTTAGTGCTTAGCAAATACTGAGTTTCCTGGAATGAGTTGAAATCATCCAGCGACATCATCACAACACTTTTACCTTTTGAACGATGAACGACAAGAATATCACTGTCTTCGCAAACCATGTCGAGATTAGTTTTTAAATTCTGTCTCAATTCTGAATAATTAACCATTTTCATATCGTTCTGTTTTTTGTACAAAAATACGTACTTTTATTATAAGAAACAATAGCTACACATCCAGCTTCTTCCACCCCTTCCAAACTATTTCCATATCGGTGAACACGTTGTAATCGCGGGCATACAAGATGTTTAACTGTTGAATTTTAGCCGTTTCAGCAGGGGGTGTTTCAAACATGTCGGCAGGAGAAAGAATTCCCGGTTTCAAAGCAGGGAGTTTTTCGGGAGTCGCGGAATCCGGAATGTATCCCACCCATGTTTTTTTACCGGTAAAAACCTGAAAAGCATTTTTTAAGAATCGGCCTTTTCTGCTGAAAAACAAAATCAGCAGCGGACTGAAAACCAGCAGCAGGACAGCAATTGTAATATCGAACAACCTTTTTTTGTGACGGTTGGACGGTTTCGAAATGGTATTGATATGCACCACGTATAAATCGCCGGCAGTGTGGATTGAATTACTACCGATGATACTGACACTCTCAGGCGGGGCAATTTTGAAATCGATGTCGAGCGAAGTAAGTTCGAGCATGTAGCGAATTATTTCACCCGAACTGAGGCTTCCCGAGCAAAAAATGATTTCATCGAGCCGGTTGATGCGGGCAATTTCGTTTAGCTGCCTAACAGAACCAATGTACTCTTCGCTGAAGTCGGATGCGTCGAGTGCAATAAACCCGGCAAAATCTGATTTGATTTGGGTTTGCTGAAGCACCGATTTTACCCGTTTTGCCTCATCGGGATGCCCGGCAATGGCAATTTTTTTGGTCTTTTCAATATTCAGTCCAAACGATTTAATTTTTAACCAGTGAAAAACCAGCCGGTAAGCAAACAGTGCAATAGCTGCCCACGCCGATCCCAGCAAAATAAGCGCACGCGAAAAGCGGTATTCTTCATTAACCAGCGAATACACCAGTAAAATGGCGATTGTTCCCCAGAGAATTCCGCGCGCCACATTTAAAAGACTGACCGGCTTTTTGTACCCCCCTGAAAAAAAGATGGACACCAGCCAAAACACGATGTAAGCCGGAACCACCCAGTGCAAAAATTCTGGAGGATAATAACCGGGTTCATACCGGAAATTCTCCCAAAACGGCGAGAGAAAAAGAAACCCCAGGAAAATGAAAACTGCATCGAGCAGGGGCACAAAAATACGGTCGAACAACCGTTTAGTAATGGAAAGAAATGCACGAAAATAGATAGCGAGGTGAATTAATATAGAAAAAATGTTTGCCCGGCCACCGGAAAAATGTTTCTGCGCAAAAATTACCATCGCCTTGTAAAACACCTTTACATAATTGAGCGACCCCTTTTTAGTGCTTTCGCCTTTGTAATGAATAATCGTAGTTTCCGGAAAATAATAATTTTTATATCCACCCTGCGTTATCCGGTACGAAAGGTCGATGTCTTCGCCATACATAAAAAATGTTTCGTCAAGCAATCCCACCTTTTCGAGCGCGGCTTTGCGGAGCAGCATAAACGCGCCGGCCAGCACATCCACTTCATGGATTTCATTTTCATCGAGATAACTCAAATGATATTTTCCGAATTTCTTCGATTTCGGAAAGAGCTTTGATAAACCAAAAATTTTGCTGAAAGCCACCCACGGAGTTGGTAATCCGCGTTTCGACTCGGGCAGAAAATTTCCTTTTCCATCAATCATTTTTACGCCCAGTCCACCGGCATCGGGCTTTTCGTTCATAAAAGAAATTACTTTCTGAAAAGTATCTTCTTCCACCACTGTGTCGGGATTCAGCAATAAAATGTATTTCCCTTTTGCCTGCCGGACAGCCTGATTGTTGGCTTTTGAAAACCCCACATTTTGTTTGTTTTCAACCAGTTGAACTTTGGGAAATTTATCACGAACAAGCTGAGAGGAACCATCGACTGAATTGTTATCGACCACAAAAATTTCGACGTCAAGATTTTTTGAGGCTTTTTGTACCGAATGCAGGCACTGCTCCAAAAAATGTTTCACGTTGTAGTTGACAATTATTACCGAAAGTTCCATTTACCAGGTCAGCATAAAATCGTTCAAATGTAGGTATTCATTTGGATAACGGAAAAAATCCGGGTTTCTGATTTTTTGGATACACTATTTTCCCACCGAACTTTCGTAAAGTACCCGGTTGGTCAGCGAACGCCCGAGCGTAATTTCATCGGTGTATTCCAAATCGTCGCCCACAGCCACTCCCCTCGCCAGTGTGGTTACTTTTACCGGCTTGTCCTTCAGTTTCCGAAAAATGTAAAAATTGGTAGTATCGCCTTCCATGGTGGTTGGCAAGGCAAGAATTATTTCAACAATATCTTCACTTTCAGAACGCTCAATCAGTGAACCAATTTCCAGTTCATTGGGGCCGATTCCGTCCATCGGCGAGATAATTCCGCCCAACACATGGTATAGCCCGTTGTACTGGTGCGTGTTTTCAAAAAGCATCACATCTCGTATGTTTTCCACCACGCAAATCACCGAATTGTTACGCGACGGGCTGGAGCAGATCTGGCAGACATCGCTGTCGGAAATATTATGACAAACTTTGCAGTGCCTGATTTCACTTCGTAACTGAATCAGGCTTTCGCCAAACGCTGTCACCTCTTCTTTATCGCGGCGCAGCAGGTGCAGTACCAACCGGAGGGCACTTTTACGGCCGATTCCCGGAAGTTTGGAAAATTCATTTACGGCGTTTTCCAACAGCCGTGACGGATATTTTTCGATGTTCATTGTTTTATTTTTCTGGCTCAAAAGTAACCTGAAAAACTGAAAACAAAAAAGCAGAAACTTTTCAATTTTGAGGAATTTCTTTTCGTTAATCGATGATATTCCTTAAATTTATCTTCTTCAAAATTAAAATGTAATTTATTTCTAAACCAATAAAATTTCAGATTATGTCTCAAAAATCCAAAACTTCATTCTCCCGCCGCAATTTCATCGGAACAACTGCTACTGCCATTGCCGGCATATCGGTTATTCCGAGCCATGCAGTTGCCGGACTTGGACACACCCCACCGAGTGACAAACTAAACATTGCCGGCATTGGAATTGGCGGAAAAGGAAGTGTAAATCTCCGCAACATGCCGGGGCAAAACATTGTGGCGCTGTGCGATGTGGACTGGGATTATGCCCAAAGAGTGTTTGACGAGTATCCAAAAGCCAGAAAGTGGAAAGATTTTCGCAAAATGCTGGAAGAACAAAAAGACATTGATGCAGTGGTAATTGCCACACCCGACCACACGCATACCCTGCCGGCCGCTGCCGCAATGGAGCTGGGAAAGCATGTTTACCTGCAAAAACCACTAACTCACTCCGTCTGGGAATCGAGGTATTTAACTGAACTGGCCAAAAAAACCGGTGTGGTTACACAAATGGGCAACGAAGGCCACTCCAACGATACGGTTTATGAAGTGGCTGAAGTAGTGCAAAGCGGATGCCTTGGCGATATCAGGGATGCACATGTGTGGACCAACAGGCCCATCTGGCGCCAGGGAATGCCTGCTCCCACCAAAGAAGTACAAGTTCCGGATACCCTCGACTGGGATCTTTTTATTGGCCCGGCTGAAATGCGGCCGTACAATCCTGAATACCACCCATGGATTTGGCGGGGTTGGTGGGATTTTGGTACCGGCGCACTTGGTGATATGGGATGCCATTTGCTTGATGTGCCCAACTACGCCCTGCAACTTGGCGCACCTACAGCTTTCCAGGCCAGTTCTTCGCTGGTGAATACTGAAAGTGCTCCGGTTTCAGCACAAGTCACCTATAAATTCCCGGCACGTAAAAATCTGCCCTACTGTGCGTTGCCTGAGGTAAATCTGACATGGTACGACGGCGGACTGATGCCGGCGCGTCCTTTCCACTTACCGGTGGATGCGCCCATGAACCCGGGCGGCGGATTTATGCTGGTGGGAGAAAAAGCCATTTTAATAGCCGAAAGCTACGGTGCCAATTGGAAAGTTTACAAAAATGGTGAAGAAATTGTTCCGGAAACTAAAGTAAAACTGGAGCGAATCCCGGACGCCGAAGAAGGCGGCGGTCGCCATGAAATGCACTTTGTAAACTGTTGTAAAAACGGTGGTAAACCTGCCTCGCGATTCGAATATGCCGGACCGTTTAACGAAATGGTGGTGATGGGCAACCTGGCAGTGCGGATGCAGTCGTTGCAAAAAACATTGCTCTGGGATAGCGAAAATATGAAGGTGACCAATATTTCACCCGGCGAAAAGCTGAGTACTACTAAACTTACTCCTTTTTCATCGGATGTTGTTACACTCGACGTGGAAAGACAATCAAAAGAAACGGTAAGGTGGAATGCACAGGAAAAATGCGAAGAGTGGATAAAACATACTTATAAGAACGGCTGGAAACTCGCCTAAAAAAATAAACCCTAAGGGTTGGAAAGTTCCCTTAGGGTTTTAACTTCTTTCAAAGTAAATCTTTTTAGTCTTCCGAAACCGACTGCGCATCGACCACAGCAATGGCCACCATATTAATAATTTCACGCACAGAGCTGTCGCGTTGTAATATGTGTACCGGTTTTTTCATACCCATCAGCACAGGTCCAATGGCCTCTGCCGTTCCGAGCGACTGCATCACTTTGTAGGTAATATTTCCCGAACTGAGGTTGGGGAAAATCAGTGTATTGGCATCCTCATCGCCCAGCTTGTTAAACGGGAAACGCTTATAGCGCAATTCGCCGTTTAATGCATAATTGGCCTGCATCTCGCCGTCCACTTTCAGATCGGGATACTTTTCGTGCAACATTTCCACGGCTTTTTTCACCATAACCGGGCTGCCCTGTCCTTTAAAAGCACCAAAATTGGAATAGGAAAGCAGTGCAATTTTGGGTTCAATATTAAAACGTTTCACTTCATTGGCCGTTAAAATAGTAGTATCGAAAAGGGTTTGCGGCGACGGATTCATAGTTACGGTGGTGTCGGCAAGGAAAATCGGGCCGTGTTTGCTTATCATGATGTACATTCCCGCGATGTGGTTAAATTCTTCTTTCACACCAATCACTTGCAGTGTTGGCCGGATGGTATCGGCATATTTCCTGGAAAAACCGGATATAAAAGCATCAGCTTCGCCCGTTTCAACCATCAATGCTCCAAAGTAATCACGGTTATAAGTTTTTTCCAGCGCTTCATCGTAGGTCATCCCTTTTCGTTTCCGCTTATCGTACAGAACTTTGGCAAATTTGTGACGCTTGTCTTCCGAAACCGATTGGTACGTATCGATAATTTGCACACGTCCCAAATCGAGCTGATTCTCTTTTATAACTGCTTTTATTTTGCTTTCGTCGCCTAAAAGAATAGGATATGCAATTCCCTCATTTATTACAAACTGGGCAGCTTTCAGCACTTTAAAGTTATTCCCTTCGGCAAACACCACCCGTTTGGGATTATGTTTTGCTTTGTTGCGTATGCCCATTATGAGTTTGTTACTGATCCCCAAACGACTTGTAAGTTCCTGTTTGTATGCGGTCCAGTTTTTTATGGGCTTGCGTGCCACGCCGGTTTGCATGGCAGCTTTTGCTACTGCTGTCGACACCGTTGTGATCAAACGTGGATCGAGCGGTTTGGGAATGATATAATCTTTGCCAAAAACGATATTCTGTTTATTGTAAGCACGGGCAACCATTTCCGGTACATGCTCCCTGGCAAGACCTGCCAGTGCTTTGGCTGCGGCAATTTTCATCTCTTCGTTAATGCTGGTAGCCCGCACATCGAGCGCTCCGCGGAAAATAAATGGAAAACCGAGCACATTATTCACCTGGTTGGGGTAATCGCTGCGCCCTGTAGCCATAATTATATCTTTGCGGGCAGCAGTTGCATCTTCATAGGTGATTTCGGGATTAGGGTTGGCCATGGCAAATACTATGGGATCTTTTCCCATCGATTTCACCATTTTTTTGGTTACAAGGCCACCTTTCGAAAGGCCCAGGAAAACATCGGCACCAACCATAGCTTCTTCCAGCGTGTTCAGTTTTCGTTTGGTTACAAACCCCTGTTTGTATTTATTCAAATCGGTGCGCGATTCGTTAATTACCCCCTTGCTGTCGCACATCACCACATTTTCGGGTTTTACGCCCATACTGATGTAGAGCTTTGCGCACGAGATGGCAGCTGAACCTGCACCACTTACAACAACTTTAATATCATCAATGGGTTTTTCGTTCAGTTTTAAGGCATTGATTAAACCAGCGGCCGAAATAATAGCTGTGCCGTGCTGATCATCATGAAAAACAGGGATATCGAGTTCTTTCTTCAGTTTTTCTTCAATCTCAAAACATTCGGGCGCCTTGATATCTTCGAGGTTAATTCCGCCAAATGTGGGTGAAATGGCCTTTACATGCTCAATAAATTTTTGAGGATCTTCTTCATCCACTTCAATATCGAACACATCCACATCGGCAAAAATTTTAAACAGTAAACCTTTCCCTTCCATCACCGGTTTTCCGGCTTCGGGGCCAATATCGCCCAGGCCAAGGACTGCCGTGCCGTTGGAAATGACGGCAACAAGATTTCCTTTTGCTGTATATTTGTAAACATTGTCGCGGTCCTTCTCTATTTCAAGACAGGGTTGTGCCACACCGGGCGTGTAGGCCAGCGATAAATCGTACTGGGTGTTGTGTGGTTTTGTTGGTACCACTTCAATTTTTCCCGGCCGATCTTTCTGATGATAATTTAATGCATCAATCCGACTGATTTTTGGCATAACAAGTGATTTTTTGATTTTCCATAAAAGTAGAAAAAATTATGAATTTTATCATGATTAATGGAATCCAACTCTCACTCACCACAATGAAAAACGAATAAACTCCTGTTCCACAAATCACAGGAAATATTAAAATTTACCAGATAAAAAAATAGTTAATATGCAAATCAAACCCATTTCCCGAATACATTTTCAATCGCATCGGTGCGGTAATCGAAAATATCTTCAATCTTCTTTTTAATGAACAGCGAATTGGCAACAGAGCCTAAAAATCCGAACGGTGGTTTGTACGAAACAATGTCGGTCATCAGTACACCGCCTTCAACGGGTTCAATTTTATGTTCGTGATGCCAGATCGAGTAAGGTCCGCTTCGTTGTTCGTCCACAAAATATTCCTTCTCTTTAACCTGTGTAATTTCGGTTACCCAATTCATTTTTATGCCAAAAACCGGGCTCACTTTGTAGGTAATAATCATGCCCGGATACATTTTTTCGCCGGCATGTTTGGAGGTGATGTCAAATCCCATGTAGGAGGGTGTAATCTTTTTCAGATTGGCCGGCGATGAAATAAAATCCCAAACTTCGTCGATGGTTGCCGGAACGTTTTGCGTTTTGTGCAATTGATAGAATCCCATGGCTAAAACTTTAATTTAGAGGAATTGAAAATGCAACCTGCATGACATTAAAATCGGGTTGATAAAAAATACTCATATTTTTAACAAAATCCATCCGGTGACTCTGCTGGATACCGGCCATAATTAAATCGAACAGAAGGAGGAAGCTTCCCTGCAAAATTACAGAATTACCGTACCCGGTAAACAAATTATGCTTTTCAGGTTTTTTAATGGCATAATTTTTCAGGAAAAAACCTGCGCCAATATACAGCACATCGAGTCCGGCGTTTATGATGTAAAGGTTTTCGGTTTTAATGTGGTTTTGGAGCATTTGGGAGCCCGAAAGCGAACCCATTTCAGTAGAAAGATTATTATACAATGCGATACCGGCGATAGAAAGATTTACCGTATTCCAGAACAAATTCATCTGATGAAAATATTTGCGTTGTCCTGATGAATTGGCCCAGCCAACGGCTCCGGTTGCCATGTTGGCAATTGCCCACGAGCCCAGCACAAACATGCCGGTGTTGTTGGTTTTTAAACTTTGGGTATAGAATTGCTGATAATCAGTTTGTGCCCAAACGGGAATACAAAGTGATGCCAGCAAAAGTAAAACCAGTATATTTTTTAATCGCATTTTAAGTCAGAACTTACTTTTCAACTCAATATCTTCAGAAAAAAGCATTGCGGTTTCAATAAGCGCCAAATGGGAATAGGCCTGCGGAAAATTGCCAAGTAACCGCTTGGAATCAAAATCGATGTCTTCGCTAAAAATTCCCAAATGGTTGCTGTACGAAAGCAGTTCGTCAAACAGTTTACGGGCCTCGTTTTTTTCGCCAATTCGATGTAGCGCCTGAATCAGCCAAAAGGTGCAAATTGTAAAAGATGATGACGGCAACCCAAAATCGTCGCGGTTTTTATACCTGTACATCAACCCATTACGACTAAGTTCCCGTTGGGTAGCTTTTACGGTACTAATGTATCGGGGATCACTGGCATCAATAAAGCCATAAGTCTCCATCAGCAAGGTGGAAGCATCGAAGTCATCTGAACCGTAAGCTTGCGTAAACGATTGCAGCTCTTCATTCCAACCTTTTTTTAAGATATCCTCTTTAATGGTCTCCCGCAATCCCGACCATTTTTTAACATAGTGTTGATTTTTAATCAGTTCGGCAACTTTCACTGCCCTGTCCACAGCCACCCAACACAGGAGTTTAGAAAAAATAAAGTGACGATGATCGTGCCTGATTTCCCAGATCCCGCGATCGGGTTTGCGCCAGTTTTTACGAACTATACGCACAATGCTGCGCGTAATGGTCCAGAGTTCTTCGCTGTTTTGCAACGAAACCTCAAACAAGCTGAACTGCTGATAAATAACATCCATCAGGATGCCATAAATATCGTGCTGTTTTTGTTTGTAGGCAGCATTTCCGATGCGTACAGGTTCACTGTTTTCGTACCCTGAAAAATGGGTAAGAATTCGTTCGCGCAGGTTCTTCTCTCTTTTTATTCCGTACATAATCTGAATTTTTTCATCTTTATCCGATACCACATCGATAATAAAGTTCAGAAAACGTTCGGCACTTTTCCAGTGACCTATTTTAGTCATTATTTTGATTACCATCGAGGCATCGCGCAACCAGCAAAAACGGTAATCCCAGTTCCTGATCTCCCCAATAGTTTCGGGCAATGAAGTTGTGGCAGCCGCGAGCACTGCTCCTGTTTTATCATAGCTTAACAGCTTTAAAATTAACGCGCTCCGTAAAATTTCCTTGTTATAGCTACTGAACCGGTGCGTATCTTCCGACCAGTTCAGCCAATAAACCTCTGTGCGCTGCAATTTAAGGTAAGCCCTTTCAACCGATTGTTTCAGCAACTTTTGGTTATAACTAACCAGGAAATAAATATCATTATCTTTTTCAATTTCAATTTCACTTCCGTCAAGTACTCTCTCTTTATTGATATTGGTATAGAGATAAAGCGAGTCGTAGGCACCACTTTGGGTAAAACTCTTCACAAAATGTTCACGCACTTCGGTAATGGTTTTGCGTTCGGCATATTCCAACTTAGGTTCGTATTTTATTTTAAACCGTGGGTTTCCCGATTTCCATTTCATGTACCGTATTAAATCGGGTGGCGAATAAACCTGTTGCCGGCCGTTGTGATAATGATAGCGGGGCATAAAATCCAGCAGCTCAAAGCTGTCGGCCCCGTTCGAAAAGCTGGTAATCAGAATATTTGTTTTATCTAAATATTTTTGAGAAATCGTGTAGCTGTCATCTGTGATAATTTCAAAGCTTCCGCCAATATCTTTATCGAGCAATTTTGCAAATACCGATGCAGAATCAAACACCGGCAGGCACAACCATTCCAGCGATCCTTTTTCCGATATCAGGGCAGCACTTCTGCAATTACCAACAATTCCGTAGTTCAAATTATCCATTTTAAAATGTTTTGCAATTTCTTTTTTGCAATTTGGTTAATTTTACGTATTATAATGTGCGAACAAATATAGAAAAACTATGAGTCGATTTTTAATTATTTCAAACCGTTTACCGGTACAGCTAAATATTACAGAAGATAACATTGATGTATCGCCAAGTGTTGGTGGCCTTGCCACCGGAATGCAAAGCGTAAGTAAATCATTTAACAGCCTGTGGATTGGTTGGTCGGGGGTTGACCGCAGAGAACTTTCGGACCAGCAAAACAAAAAAGTGAGCCAATTGCTGAAGGAAGAAGAGTGTGCTGATGTGAATTTAACCGACGAGGAAGTTGAGCTCTACTACGAAGGGTTCAGCAACAAAACCATCTGGCCGCTGTTCCACTACTTCAACCAGTTTGTTCACTACGAAGAGGAACAATGGGAGGCCTACAAAAAAGTGAACCAGAAATTTGCGGATGTTATATCAGAAAATATGAAGGATGTGGACAAAATCTGGATTCACGACTATCACCTTCTACTGTTGCCGCAAATGATTAAAGAGCGTTTTCCCGATGTAACAATCGGTTTTTTCCTGCACATCCCCTTCCCTTCCTACGAACTTTTCAGAATTCTGCCGTGGAGAATGGAAATTATTAAAGGAATGCTGGGTGCCGATTTGCTTGGATTCCACACCTTCGATTACGAAAGGCACTTTATGAGTTCTGTGCGCCGGTTGCTGGGCTACGATATCAACATCAACGAAATTAACTTGCCCAAGCGAATTGTAAAGGTGGACAATTTCCCTATGGGAATCGATTACGATAAGTTCCACGAATCGGCACTGGAGTCCCAAAAACGCTCGGTACGCGACAAATCGGAAGTCAGAAAAGAACTGGAGCGCTACTACCTGCTGTATCCCGAGACCAAGTTTATCCTGTCAATCGACAGGCTGGATTATACCAAAGGGCTAATAAACCGCCTGGAGGCATTTGAATATTTCCTTCAGGAATATCCGGAATACCGCGACAAAGTTACGCTCGTGATGCTGGCCGTTCCTTCGCGCATTGGAGTTGACCAATACCAGCAAATGAAAAGCGAAGTGGATGAAATTGTAGGGCGTATCAACGGAGAATTTTCCTCCATCAACCGGACACCCATCTGGTACTTTTTCCGCGCCATGCCGTTTGAAAACCTTGTTGATCTGTACAACTACTGCGAAATTGCGCTCATTACACCCATCCGCGACGGCATGAACCTGGTGGCCAAAGAATTTATCGCATCCAAAACCGACGGCCGCGGGGTGTTGATTCTCAGCGAGATGGCCGGTGCTTCAAAAGAGATGAGCGAGGCGCTGATTATCAACCCGAATGACAAAGCGCAAATTGCTGCCAACATTAAGAAAGCAATTGAAATGCCGCTGGAAGAACAAATTGAACGGAATACAATACTCCAGAAAAGACTGAAACGGTACAATGTTGAAAAATGGGCTACAGACTTCCTGAATGGCATGGAAGAAGTTCGCCAGAACGAACAAAACTACAAAGGGAAAAGACTTACCAGCTCCAATAAAAACAGGATTATTAAAAATGTCTGCAAATCGGATAACCGGATTTTCTTTCTCGATTACGACGGAACACTCACCGGTTTTGAAGACAACCCGAAACATGCCAAGCCCGACCAGGATTTGTACAACCTCCTCGATGAACTGTCAAAAAATCCGAAAAACCGGGTAGTTCTCATCAGCGGGCGCGACAAAAATACTTTTGATGAGTGGTTTGGTGATAAACCTTATACTTTAATTGTGGAACACGGTGTATGGTTCAGGCCGGCCGGCGATAAGTGGCAGATGATTGAACCGCTCGACGACAGCTGGAAAGAGAGCATCTACTCGGCACTGGAATCGTATGTGGACCGCACGCCAGGTTCATTTATCGAAGAAAAAAATTACAGCCTGGTTTGGCACTACCGAAAATCGGACCCCGAACTGGGCTTAAACCGCGCCATTGAGCTGAAGGACGAACTGACCAGCCTGGTTTCAAACCTTAACCTGGAAATACTTGAAGGAAACAAAGTAATTGAAATTAAAAACCGGGGAATCAATAAAGGAAGGGCAGCCCAAAAAGTGCTCGACACACAACCCGCCGATAAAATTGTGGCCATTGGCGACGACTGGACTGATGAATTCCTCTTTTCAGAACTCCCCGACGATGCCATTACCATTAAAGTGGGAATGGCCAAAACGGTAGCAGGTTTTAAAGTAGAAAACTTTGTGGAAGTGCGCGATATGCTCAAACAATTTGCGTGCAACGGGAATTCAAAGAAATAAAACAAAACACTGTGCCATATAAACAAGGGGTTGCCCGGTTGGATACCTTTGGTGCAACCCCTTGTTTTTTTACATCTTGCTATTTCCTGAATTCAGGCACCTCCTTTAAAAACGAATAGCTGCCATTTTCATAATCAATGGCACAAACAAAATGCTGCAAGCCATTGGAAACTGCAACCAAATCAACTTTTAATGTCATATTGTAACGCACGACCTGATCGAACGTTTCCTGGTTTATTTTTACGCCCGGGGCTTTAAATTCGGCCACCAAAAATGGTTGCCCGGTTCGGTGGTAAGTCAGCAAATCGAACCGGAACAGTTTTCGGTTCATAGTAATTTGCTTTTCAACAGCCATCAGCGATTTCGGATATTTTTTCTGCCGAATGAGATACTGGATAAAATTCTGACGCACCCACTCCTCGGGAGTCAGCGAAACAAACTTTTTTCGCACCTCATCGAAAATAAATTTTTTACCTGCTTCTGTTTTAAACCTGAAATTATTTTCGGGTAAGTTCAGTTTTTGCATTTCAATAAAATTATTACTTGCCAACAAATATTGTTTGCACAAATGTAAAAATGTACTTTTGCGATGACCTGTTGTGTTGATATGAACAAATTAAACCATTCTTCTGTAATTTTAATTAATGAAAACGAAAAAAGAAATTGTTGAAAACTGGTTGCCGCGCTATACAGGGAAAAACCTGGATGATTTTGGTGAGTATATATTGCTTACCAATTTTATGAATTACGTGGAAAAATTTGCACTGCGTTTCGAAGTTCCGGTTATTGGAGGCGACAAAAATATGCCCAATGCCACTGCCGAAGGAATCAGCATCATCAACTTTGGCATGGGGAGTCCCAATGCAGCAACGGTTATGGATTTGCTGGGAGCCATAAAACCCAGGGGAGTTTTATTTCTGGGGAAATGCGGCGGCCTGAAAAAGAAAAATAAACTGGGCGATCTCATTCTGCCCATAGCTGCCATCCGCAATGAGGGAACTTCGGCTGATTACCTTCCTCCCGAAGTGCCGGCACTGCCCGCTTTTAATATTCAGCGCGCCGTTTCGCATATTTTACGCGAATCGGGAATTGACTACTGGACTGGCGTGGTTTATACCACCAACCGCAGGGTTTGGGAATTTGACGAACGCTTTAAAAAATACCTCACCAAAACCCGGGCAATGGCCATCGACATGGAAACAGCCACACTTTTTACCGTGGGGTTTGCCAATAAAATACCCACCGGAGCGTTGCTGCTGGTATCTGATCAGCCGATGATTTCGGCAGGGGTTAAAACAAGCCAAAGCGATAAACTGGTAACATTGGAATATATTGACATGCACATTCAGGCAGGAATTGATGCACTGCTCGAAATAAAAAACCATGGCCTTTCTGTTAAACATTTAAGATTTTAATATGGATTTTGAAACCATTTTAGAAAACCTGAAAAAGAAAATTTATCATCCCATTTATCTCTTGCAGGGCGAAGAGCCTTTTTTTATCGATCAGGTTTCGAATTACATTGAAAAAAATGTGTTAACCGATGCCGAAAAAGGATTCAACCAAAGCATTTTTTACGGAAAAGATTCCGAACCGCAAAACATTGCCGAGAGTGCTCTCCGCTTTCCCATGATGGCCGACAGGCAAGTGATTATTGTTAAAGAAGCCCAGAGCATGAAAAAAATTGAAAACCTGGGAAATTATGCTGAAAAACCCATGGCTTCAACAATTCTGGTTTTAAACTACAAATACAAAAACCTTGATGCGCGAACCAAGCTGGCTAAAGCCATAAAAAAGAACGGGGTAATTCTTACCACCAAAAAAATCTACGAAAACCAGGTGCCGGCGTGGATTGAGAAATACCTGAGAAAACACAACTTTACAATTGAACCGCAGGCAGCACAAATTTTAACAGCCTACCTCGGAACAGATTTAAGTAAAGTGGCCAACGAACTCAACAAGCTTGTAATTGCTGTAAAAGAGACCAATCAAATCACTCCCGCCCACATCGAAAAAAACATTGGGCTGAGCAAAGATTACAACCTTTTTGAACTGCAGGATGCCCTCGGGACCAGAAACATTTTTAAAGCCAATCAGATTATTCAGTATTTTGGTGCCAACCCGCAGCAACATCCTATTCAGAAAACCACGGCCACGCTGTTTTCCTACTTTTCAAAAATATTTTCGTACCATTTTCTAAAAGATAAATCGGAACGTGGTGCCGTTTCCCAGCTGGGAGGCCATCCGTTTTACATCCGAAAAATTATTGCCGCATCAAAAAAATACAACCCCACCAAACTGTACGAAATAATTGGTATTTTGCGCGAGTACGATATGAAAAGCAAGGGGATGGGCGTTTCGGGATTAACCGACTCCGGCGAGTTGCAAAAAGAAATGATTTATAAAATACTGCACTAAATGATAACATTACTCATAATTGGAATAACGGCCGTGGTCTCGTTTATGGCCTTTCAGAATAGTTCGCTGATGGAAAAACTGCAGTTCAACGCGGTGCGGGTTGTACATCATAAAGAATATTACCGGCTGGTTTCGCACGCATTTATTCATGTGGGCTGGACGCATCTATTTGTGAACATGTTCGTTTTGTATTTTTTCGGGCGAAGCGTGGAAAGTTACTTTGAATACCACTTTGCCAACAGGGCTGTATTTTATTTTCTAATTCTCTATCTGGGAGGAATTCTGGCCTCCAACATCTGGAGCCTGATAAAACATAAAAACGATTATTACTACAACGCAGTGGGTGCATCGGGCGCAGTTTCGGCAGTGCTTTTTGCTTTTATCTTTCTTGAACCGCTCCGAATGATTTACCTGTTTGCAATTATTCCAATCCCGGGAATTCTTTTTGCGGTTGGGTACCTCATTTATTCGTACCAAATGAGCAAAAAAAAGACCGACAATGTTGCCCACGATGCCCACTTTTTAGGCGCTGTGTTTGGATTCATTTTTCCTTTGCTGCTGAAACCCTCTTTATTTTCTGATTTTATCGATCAACTGTTCTCTTTTCTGTAAAAATGGATTTTTTAATTGTTAACGGAAAAATTGTAAAAACAAAAGAGACCAACCTCTCGGAATTCATTATTGACGAGCCTTTCAGCCTTTCACAAAAAATGTGGTTTGGATATGGCGGCATCCCGCTTTTTTCGGAAGATATGGAGTTGCTGGCACGACAGGCTGCTGCAATGAAAATGAACTTACCCCGGGAATTTGAAAACCGGAGGGAACTTTTCAGGATAACCAAACGCATGCTGAACAAAAACAAATTTTACCGCTCCGGACACGTTACTTTTCATCTGTTTCAAGCAAAAAACAAAACCGATTATGTTGTTACCAGCCAGCCTTTTACCGAATTTGAATTCCCTTTTTCAGAAGAAGGAACTTTGCTAACTTTTTCGAACCAAAAAAAAGTTTCCGGAAACAACTTTAATCCCTTTGCCTTTTTCAGCAAACCACTCTGGGAAACCACAATTTCCGAGCTCCGAAACACCCATTTTCATAATTCTGTTTTTATGAACGAAAAGAATGAAGTGTGCGAGTGTGCTGGTGCGAATATTTTCCTCATTCAAAAAAATGAAATAATCACACCTCCCTTAAAATCAGGTTGCTACAACGACATACTCCGCTCCATGATTTTCAGTTCGGCACGTGAAATTGGATTAAAAACAAATGAAACCACCGATGTAAAAAAATCCGATTTAATAAAGATGGATGAAATTTTCATTGCTTCTGAACTGACGGGTGTGCAGTGGGTTTTGGGGGTTGACAACAAACGTTTCCTGCATTTCATTTCGGATCAAATTCACAAAAAACTGAGTGAAAATCTGAAAAAGAAAGCGCTAAATTAATTTTTCACCGGATTTTCGGGAATTAATTCATGGCCGGATTTTCGGGAAAATTTTCCCAGATTGTGTAACGTTGCCCCACTTTTTTCACAAATTCGCCCCACGATGCCTGATCCAAATTGCTCATCACCATTTTTTCATCCACATCGTTTACCAACCACGAATCTTCTTTTATTTCCTGTTCCAGCTGACCGGAATCCCAACCGGAATATCCCACAAAAAAGCGGATATCAGCGGGATTGAGCGAACCGTTTCTTACCAGTTGTTTCAACACTTCAAAATCGCCTCCCCAGTACAAATCACCCAGCACATGAATACTTCCGGGTAATTTTTCTCCTAATTTATGAATAAAATAAATGGAGTCGGTGGCCACAGGCCCTCCCATGTAAACATCCACATCAAACTCGGGGAACCCGGGCAAAATATCATGAATGGCAACATCTACTTTTTTGTTCAGTATAAAACCAACTGCGCCCTTACTACTGTAGGCCACAAGAAAAATTACCGAGCGGTTAAAATAACTACCCGGCAAAAACGGCTCTGCAATTAAAATGCGCCCCTTCCTGGGTGCAACGTCGTTCGTTTTAATTCTGAATATGTCTAAATTGTCATTCATACTAATGGCAATATAATAAAAAACAACTTTCTGTCAAACTGTTATTGAAAGCATTACAAAAATTGTGCGATTTTTCCCGGTGAATTATTCTTCCTCAATTACAATGAAAACATCCTCGTCAGGTTTCGACATGAAATATTGTTCGCGGGCAAATTTTTCCAATTCTTTTTGGCCGGCATTCAACTCTTCCAGCTTTTGTTTATCGGCGGCAATTTTTTCGTTATAATACTCTTTTTGCTGAATGAGTTCGTTCAGGCGTTGCTTGTTTTCCAGGTTGGCCACAAAACTGTTTTCGTCAAAAAAAAGAAACCATGCCAGAAACAACACCGTGGCAATGAAATACTTATTGCCCAGCACCCGCAGCCATTTCTTTTTTCCTGATTTGTTATTGTCCATACCCAATTTTATTTGGGTCAAAAATAACACATTGAAGGGTTTAAAAAAAGGGAATGAAAAAATTCAATCCCCTTTTTATGAACAAATTATAGTTTAAATTTTTATTCCTCGTCCGGCAAGAAGTTGGGATACATGTAATTTGTTGGCGGCACAAGACTTTCCTTGATGCTGCGGATTGATGTCCAGCGCAGTAAATTGAATAATGTACCTGCTTTGTCGTTGGTACCCGAACCACGTGCTCCTCCAAACGGTTGCTGGCCAACAATTGCGCCAGTTGGTTTATCGTTAATGTAAAAATTACCTGCGGTATTGGTCAGCCGTTTTGTCATTTTCTCGATGTTGTACCGATTTTGTGAAAAAATGGCACCTGTTAATCCATACATTGAAGTTTTGTCGAGAATATCGAGTGTCTCGTCCATTTTGTCATCTTCGTACACATAAATGGTTAACACCGGTCCGAATAGTTCTTCCCGCATGGTCACGTAATCAGGTTTTTTAGCCTGAATAACCGTTGGTTCTATGAAGTAACCTTCCGACTTGTCACACTTACCGCCAAACAAAACTTCCGCATCATTATCGTCGCGGGCCCTGTCGATATAACCTTTCAGCTTATCAAACGAAGCCTCATCGATAACGGCATTCACAAAGTTGGTAAAATCTTCTGATGGCCCCATTTTCACTGTTTTAAGGTCTTCGCCCAGTTTCTTTTTCACATCGGGCCAAATGCTTTTGGGAATATACACGCGCGATGCTGCCGAGCATTTTTGGCCCTGGTATTCATAAGCTCCGCGAATCATAGCAGTTACCAGCTCAGGTGTTTTCACCGTGTTATCGGCAAAAATGTAATCTTTCCCACCGGTTTCTCCCACTATGCGCGGGTACGTTTTATACTTGTAAATATTGTCGCCAATGGTTTTCCAAATTCCCTGGAAAACTTCAGTTGAACCGGTGAAGTGAATTCCGGCAAAATCGGAATGCGTCAGCACCACATCGGCAACCACCGGACCTGACGCATAAACCAGGTTAATTACACCATCCGGAACTCCGGCTTCGCGAAATACCTCCATTACCACACCGGCAGAGTAAACTGCTGTTTTTGAAGGTTTCCAAACCACCACATTCCCCATCATGGCGGGTGCAGCAGGCAGGTTACCGGCAATAGCTGTAAAATTGAAAGGAGTTAAGGCGAAAATAAAACCTTCGAGCGGACGGAACTCGTTGTAGTTCCAGACACCACGAACTGAGCTGGGCTGCATTTTGTAGATGTCAGTCATGGCTTTTACACCAAAGCGTAAAAAATCTGACAGTTCGCAGGCAGCTTCAATTTCGGCCTGGTACACATTTTTTGATTGCCCCAGCATTGTGGCTGCGTTAATTCTTGCGCGGTACGGGCCCGAAATTAAATCGGCCGCTTTCAGAAAAATGGAAGCACGGTGCTGCCACGACATGTTTGCCCATTCTTCGCGGGCTTCGAGTGCAGCATCGATAGCCATTTCAACATGGCTTGAATCGCCCTGGTTGTAGTGCCCCAGGGTATGTTTTAAGTCGTGAGGTGGCGCCATGCGAACTTTGCGGTCAGTATAAACATCTTTGCCCCCAATAACCATAGGCAACTCAATTTCCTGCGACCGCAATTCTTCGAGCATTTTCTTCACTTCTGCCCTTTCGGGGCTCCCGGGAGCATAGCTCTTTACCGGTTCATTTTTTGCTTCGGGTACATTAAAAATTCCTTTTGACATAGTATTTGTATTTTTTGTGATTATGTTTTTTATTTTTATACAAAATTAAAGAATCAAGATTTTCAAAATCATAACAAAAATCAGGGAGTAAAATTTTTTATGACAAATAAATTGGTTATAATTAGAGAATTAAATAACGGATTGATTAAAACCAAGCAAAAGTCATATTTTTAAATTCAAGCCCCGTAAATTACGAGCAAATTGAATTTAATTAAAAATTTCAATGATTTTAGGTCATTATCTTTATTTTTATGGCATTGAGCAAACCGATGTACCATATTATTTCAGAAAAACTGTGGAATAAAAATTCGCAGCAGGAAAAGAAACGGCTTTTTGAGTTGTTGGTTGCAATAGTGTTGATTCAGGTTGCCACTCTGGGAAATCTTGTCGTTAACTTTTTCAAATCAGGATCCAATCCTTGCCACCTGTGCGATATCGGGCTGGTCGTTTTGGCATTTCTGGCCTTAATGTGTTTGCTTGGCAACAGGTTGAACTGCACGCTCAACACGCTATTTGCAGTTCCGGTTTTTGTTTATGCCTATTTCATTTCCGATTTTTACAACCATGCACCGTTAAACGATACTGTTTACCTCTCGGTAGCCTGGCTGCTGGCCGGTGCGTTTTTCCTTTTTTACTTTTCAGATTCCGATTCTAAAATTATTCTGTACTGGATCCTTTCGCTTTTTACGCTTGGTTTTCATTTACATAAAGCAAACCTGTTTTTTGATTCATTTTTCACCTCTGAATTACTTTTGCCTCATCCGTTGCTGATGTTTATACTGATAAATGCCGGAGTGTATGCATTGCGCGCCAAATACAAAAATACCGTGTCGGACCTCAGCGAAAGGCTGGCGACAACCACCCAGGGCATTTCAAAAGTTATTCAGAACACCGGTTTCTCGGTGGCACAAATAAGAGCCGAAAGGGATGAACAGGGAAATATTGAAAAGTTCCGGATTGAAAGGGTAAATATTGCTTTTGAATCCACTTTCAAAATTAATCTTCATGAAGTAAAAGACCAGGAAGCCAGCTATATTTTCGACCTCATCTTTCATGATGACCATTTCGACCTGAATAAAACCCTGCTTTTTGAAAACCACAAAACACATGAATTTCATTCCAAAAAACGGGAAAGCTGGTATAAAATACACGTGTTAAAACCGAATTACAACAAGTTTTATATTCTTTTTGAAGACATTACCAAAGCGAAGAAAAAAATTGCCGAACTGGAGAGCAGCCGAAAAAGATACAAAGTACTGCTTGAAGCGATTCCCGATATGTTTTTTGTTATTGGGAAAGATGGCACTTACGAAGATTTTGTAATAAAAGAGAGTGACTTGTTTAAAGTTGAAGACGTAAATATTGTGGGCAGCACCATTTACGATGTGGGGTTCCCGAAAAACATGGCCGAAAAAATTTACGGATGCATCCAAACTTCACTAAAAAACAACTCGCTCGAAACCATTGAGTATTCGTTGAATACACCCAATGGTACTTATCTTTTTGAAATGCGGCTGGCCAAACTGAATGCCCGCTCGGTAATTTCGGTGGCGCGCGACATTACCCGCCGGAAAAATGCCGAATTCAGCCTTGAAAAAGCCAAGAAAAAAGCCGAGGAATCCGACCGGTTAAAATCAGCGTTCCTTGCCAACCTGTCGCACGAAATTCGGACCCCGCTGAATATTATCACCAATTTTACGCGAATGCTGGCCGACACCGAACTGGAAAATACAGAACGCACCGAACTGGCCGATGCCATTTCGCAAAACGGCACGCAGTTGCTCAACATGATTGACAACACCATTCACCTGTCGAAAATTGAAACAGATGCAGTTAAGGTACAACCTTCATTCTGCAAGGTAAATACCCTGATGCGCGATATATACAATCGCTTTAAACCACTTATCCCAGATTCACGAGAGGTAAAACTCAACCTCGATCTCGATGTTCCCAACCCTGCATATGGCTTTACAACCGATTCGCGCCTGCTGAGCGAAGTGTTGCTGATATTGGTTGACAATGCCATAAAGTACACCCAAAAAGGTGAAATTCACATTGGTTACGAAATGCTGCGCAACGAGCAGGTCAAGTTTATTGTTTCCGATACCGGAATTGGCATTCCCAATGAAGAAAAAGAAAATATTTTCAGCCGCTTCTACCGGGTAAAAAACGAAATCAATGAAATTACCTCCGGCTCAGGACTGGGGTTGCCCATTGCACAACATTATGTGTTGCTTTTAGACGGGGAACTTCAGTTGGAAACAACTCCGGGCAAAGGCACTACATTCAGTTTTTTACTTCCGTTTAAAGAAGGTGAAGGGTATTTGAAGATTGTGAGTTGAAGTTAACCGGTTACAAAAAATCCGGGGTTCATATCCCGGATTTGTAGTCAATTCTATTCCATCAAAAAAAACTCATCTGCCAATGTCATTTCTCATCGCTTCACAATTTTAAAAGTTTGCAGCGGACGGCTGTTTTCTCCGGTTAATTTCAGAAGATAAGAGCCGCTTGCCCTGCTTTCAATATTGAGTTTTGTGGTTTTGTTTGTGATTTTGCCTTCCATCAGTTTCTCGCCCGACAAACTGAACAATGCATATTCCGCGTTTTCCAAAAGTTGATCGGAATTAATCGTAACAAACTCCCGGGTAGGATTGGGATACACTTCAATATTCAAATCATCGGCAAAGATTTCGGTGGAAGTTACCGTGAGTTTTGGCTGATGAAATCCCTGGGTGAGCGAGTAACTGCCGGAAGAACCGGTTGCAATTACCGGTTCACCAATTGTCCAGCTCACTTCATATTCTGCAGCGGATTTTGTTTCACCCGCAGCCGAAATTACTTCCTGTGCCGAAACATAAACCACTGAACTTAAAAGCATTGTTAGGATAAATATAAATTTCTTCATAATCTTTCTATTAAGGTTTATATACTACAAATGAAAAGTAGGCATCTTTAGAATTGCCGTTTTCGTCGTAAGTAAATACAAGCAGGTTTCCCGACACGGAACCACTTTCAATAAAGCCAACCTGTCCAATCAGGCTTAAGCTCACCGTATAGTCGGTATAAAAATAGCTTTCGCCATCGATTGAAACCCTGTATTCTCCGGTTCCCGATTTAGTTACCGATACGTTTCCGGAACTGGTTTCGAGACTACCGGAAATTACAGTTCCATAAGCAACGGGGACCATGTTGGCCGAGCCGGTAGCTTCGGTTTGAAGTTCGCCTGAAATAGCAACATCACCGCTTGATTTCACTTCAAGTCCGTTTAATGAAGTTAACTCTGTTGAGATGCTGAAATTGTTGTTTCCCAATAATCCGGCATAAAACCGGGCATCACCCTCCGACTGAAAATTAAGGTTCGCATTATTGGTGGTACTGGCTTTATCCAGAATTAAATATGCATCACCATCCAATAAGCCCGAAGTTGTTGACCTCAATCTGATGCTTGAAGTTGAATTTACCAAATCCAAATCATGTTCCGGGTTAGAAGTGCCGATTCCAACGTTGTTTTCAAAATAAATTTCGGAACCGTTTTCCAGCCACAGGCTACTCCCCGATGAAGGAGTTTGCCAGGATGCCCTTCCGTTTGCATCGGATGTCAGTACCTTTCCGTCGCCTTCCGTGCCATCTTCAATAGTAATGCCTCCCCGGAATTCTGCGGCTGGGCCTCCGCTGTTATTTTCAGCAAAAATGGTGGGATAACTGCTGTTATTTTTAGCGGCAATGGCCTGCACATCTTCAGCCACTACCTGAAATTTTCTTAAATCGGCACCGGGAATTTCGCCAATTCCAACTTTCCCTCCATTGAAATAAATATCGTCGCCATCTTCCGACCAAAGGTTGGGTTCACCTGCAGGCAATGCAACTGTATTCCCGTCGGAGATAGCCAGATCATTCCCGCTAAGCGAGAGTGTTTGAATCTCATTGGAAGGATCAGCGTCAGCATCGTTTACCTCATCATTTTCAACGGTTTGCGCATGAAAAGCATAGGGAACTGCCAACAACTGAGTTGTGCTGAGTTCTGTAAACGAACTGCCGCCGTCAGGGTCAAACTCCACTTTAATAAAATGCGGTGCTTCGCCCCATCCATCGGGACTAAAACTTCCGGAAACATGCGTTCCGTTTCCAATCTGGAGGCTCGCCAAACCATAATCACTGGTTGTGGTTGAGTGCTGTTCAGTGTAAACAACGGCACCCGCTTCGGAATCCTGCAAAATGCTTATCTGAAAAGTAACATTCTGGTTGGCAACAATATCGCCTGATGCATTGCGGACAACTGCCTGGTAACTAAAGGCACCTGGCGTTTGTGCCAAAAGATTTACTGAAAAAAACATGAATAGCAAAATGGATAATTGTTTCATAACGTATGAATTTGTAATTTAAAATAATAATAAAGAGTATTTTGTGTTATTCAGGAAGAAATTTTTTTGTTCAGAGATTTCCGATGTCAAATTTTTTTATTGAATACCTGTTGATTAAAATGGTTCTTTAAAAAGTAACAAGAATTATATTTTTGAAAATTCATCTGATTCATAGTATTATTTTTCAGCATATCTGGTCAAAGTTTATTTTATTCTCTACAATACCTCAAAACACATCACACAAAAATGTTCACTAAAAAATTAATAATCTTGAAAGAATTCAATTTTATACTTAGTTTTGAAACGAACTAAGAACAGCAAACTGGCGAATGAATAGCCTTAATAATCCATTACTGTTTTGATGCCCCTCGAAGGATATATTGTGGTGGCAGTCATCTTCCTGGTGATTGTAGCGCTGGCCAAAGAACTTATGCGCCCGGGGCTGGTATTTTTTTCAGCTTCGGTTATTTTAATGGCAACCGGCATAATAAACAACGAGGAAATGATTGCCGGATTCTCCAACAAAGGGATGATTACTGTTGGAGTGCTCTTCCTTGTAAGCGAGGGCATCAGGCAATCGGGAATGCTCAACCGGCTGGCACAAACCTACCTGCCGCGCAAAAGGGGAAAAATGGTTTTTCTGCTGCCCCGCATTATGCTGCCGGTTTCGGTGTTGTCGGCTTTTCTGAACAATACACCTGTTGTAATTATTTTTGCCCCAATCATTAAAAAATGGTCAGAGAAACTGAACCTCTCCTATAAAAAGTTTCTGATTCCGCTCTCGTATGCCACCATACTTGGTGGAATGTGTACCCTTATTGGAACATCGACCAACCTGGTTGTACACGGATTAATTCTGGAAAACGGGTACGAAGGTTTTGGCATGTTCGAGCTGGGGAAAGTGGGACTTTTTATCGCAGTTATTGGCACAATTTACATGGCAATTGCCGGGAACAAATTACTTCCCGGGAAAAAAATTCTTTTTAACTCCAAAAGTTCCATCGATTTAAAAGATTACTATTACGATATCACTATTCCTGAAAACAGCAGCCTCGTTGGCCTGGAAATAAAAAATGGCCGAATGAAGGAACTAAAAAAAATGGTGGTAATTTGCATAAACCGCAACGGCAATACTATTGAAACGAAAAAAGGATCCTTTAAAATCAGGCCCAACGATAAAATGCTGGTGGCCGGAAAATCAGACCGGCTCAATTTTATTCTGGCCAGCGACAACCTTAAACTCACAGGAATTGACCTGATAAAAAATGTTCCGAGAAACAAACTCAAACAATACGAAGCGGTAATTTCTCCGCGCTTTCCGGGCGTAGGAAAAACCATTTCTGAATTCAATTTCTATGAGCACTACCAGGCAGTGGTGCTGGCTATACACCGCAACGGCGAACGTATTACATCAAATCTCGATAAGCTGAAACTCAAATCGGGCGACAACCTGGTTTTACTGACAACCGAAAAATTTATTCAGAACTGGGGCGAGTCGAAAATATTTTACCTCACCTCCTACATTCGCGATTACCGCACAACCGGAAGTTTTTGGAAAAAATGGATGGCGTTCATTATCCTTATTTTGATGATAATCGGCGCAACAGTAGGCCGTCATTTTCATTCACCGGCTGGCCTCACTTTCGATATGTTTTTCTTTTCGGTGCTGGCAGCTGTACTTTTAATCTGGCTGAAAATTATGCCTCACCAAAAGTACACCAAAGCCATCAGTTGGGATGTATTGATTACCATTGCCTGCGCTTTTGCCATTAGTAAATCGATGCAAAATTCAGGAGCTGCCGAAGCACTGGCCCGAAGTACTGTAAATTTTGCCCGGGGGTTTGGCCCCATGGGGGTATTGGCAGCTGTTTATATTTTAACAGCAATTTTTACCGAAATAGTTACAAACAATGCAGCGGCAGCACTGGTTTTTCCAATTGCCCTGGCAGCTGCACAGCAACTCAATGTGGATCCCAAACCATTTTTTGTGGCCATAGCAATAGCAGCATCTGCAAGCTTCTCCACGCCAATTGGCTACCAAACCAACCTCATTGTCCAGGCAATTGGCAATTATAAATTTACCGATTACCTGAAAATTGGTCTTCCGCTTAACCTTCTCGCTTTTATTTTATCGTTGCTGTTAATTCCTTATTTCTGGAACTTTTAAAAGTATTGTTTAAATTTATTAAATATTACTTTATTTTTGCGCCATCACAGCATAATCCTGTTTATTTCTGTTCAATAAAAAATTGTGTACCATGAAACGCCTGGGAGAAAGAATAAAACGAAAGAGAGAAAATTTGCATTTGCGTCTTAATGAACTGGCAAAGAAAGTGGGTATCAGTGCCAGTGCAATGTCGCAAATTGAAAAAGCAAAAGCCTTTCCCTCCATTGTTACGTTGAAATCAATTGCCGACAACCTATACACCACTGTGGGCGAGCTGATTGGTGAAAATGAAACATTGACCAATAACCCATTGGTGAAATTCTCCGAAAAAAGCTTTGTGGAAAAAAATAAGTCAGGGGCATCGCTTTTCCTGCTATCCAAACATGAAAACGGGAAACAGATGGAAACATTTTTGGTAGAATTCGAAGAAGGAGCTGACTCCAAAGACATTATGAAAAATCATCCGGGTCAGGAGTTCTGTTTTGTGCTCAATGGAGAAATTGAATTTACTGTGGATGATAAAACCTACCTGCTCGAAAAAAACGACAGTTTTTATTTCAATTCTGCAAGGTATCATTCAGCCCGCAATGTATCGCAAACAAAGGCACAAATTATATGGATAGTTACTCCTCCTGAAATTTAAAAAAAACAACTCCTTGCTTGTCAATATAGTTCAATGTTAATCCAATATTATTCACTTCTTAAATAATTAAGTATATATTAATTATTTCACACATACTTCATTTTCGTGAAGTATTACTTCATTTTTTAATTTTGAAAAGATATTTTCGCTGCTATAAAACTGCCTGGTAATTAAAAACTATTAAGCACGTAAAAATTAAAAAGCAAGAAAATGGTCATGAATAATTTATTAAAAACACTTGAAGAAAAAAACATACAACTTCCTGAAAATGTTTATGATGTATTAACAAACTGCAAAAGTCTTTCAGTTTTCAGTACCACTGAAGAACTTGCGGATGCTTCCACAAACGGAAAAGAAAACGACGAATTCAGTGTAAAGTATGACGTGCCCGGAAAAGGTGAATACACCGAAGCGATTGTACACCGTGTAAAAAACGGCATTTCGGCCAATTACACCGAAGCCTATATGCGGCGCAGAGACCCGGGAACGATGTCTATTGCAGATGACCACCCCTCTGATAAAAAGAGATTCAATGAAAAATATGGCTTTGAGTTTCCGTCAATTCAGCAGGAAACGTACGAATGGCTAAAAAATCAGGATTTAGCCTGTTTCTTTTATTTTGCCGGAAGGAAAAACATTGGTTCCACAGGAATTGCAATTGCACCGGCCAATGCAGCCTTTTTTGCCATGGGGCTCTCCATGCTACAGCAAATAGTTGCACCAGCCGACCTTGCAGAAAATACCGATATGAAATCGGTAATTTTTGTGGCCCCGGTTTTCAGGCACACACATTTTAACGGCAAACAGGTGGTTGTGCATAACCGCACCGAACATGTTCATGAACTCTATTCCTATAATCTTTATCCGGGGCCGAGTGCTAAAAAAGGGTTGTACGGAGTATTGCTCACCGAGGGTGAAAAAGAAGGCTGGGTAACAGCACACTGTTCGGCGGTGCAGTCGGTAAGTCCGTACGACAACGTAAAAACATTTATGCATGAAGGAGCCAGCGGCGGCGGAAAAAGTGAAATGCACCAGCACATTCTCAGGGAGGATGACGGACGGGTGTTGATTGGCAAAAACCAGGTTACCGGCGAAGAACGTTTTATAACGATTCCCAGGTTTTGTTCCTTTAATTCTGTTGCTGATGATATGGCATTTTGTCACCCTACTATTCAGAAAAACAACGGAAAACTCTATATTCTCGATGCCGAAAATGCATGGTTTGTGCGTGTTGACAGTGTGAACGAATACGGCGACGACCCTCACCTTGAAAAGGCAACCATCAATCCGCAGGAACAATTGCTGTTTCTGAATATTGATACAGTGCCACGTTCTACAGCTCTGATTTGGGATCATATCCAGGATGAACCGGGCAAACCATGTCCCAATCCTCGTGTAATTCTGCCGCGCAACAACATTACAAATATTGTTAACGACCCGGTTTCGGTAGATATCAGGAGTTTCGGACTGAGAACGCCGATTTGCAGCAAAGACGATCCATCTTACGGAATTGTGGGATTATTCCATATTTTACCACCGTCACTGGCCTGGTTGTGGAGACTTGTTTCACCCCGTGGCCATAATAACCCCAGCATTGTTGGCACAGGTGCCATGGAAAGTGAAGGCGTTGGTTCCTACTGGCCATTTGCTACCGGCAAAAGGGTAACCCACGCCAACTTGCTGCTCGATCAGATTATTAAAACGCCACGCACAACTTTTACGTTGGTGCCCAATCAAAACATCGGGGTATGGAAAGTAGGGTTCAAACCACAGCTTCTTATGCGTGAATACCTGACCCGCCGGGGTGTAGCAAAGCTCAGGAACGATCAGTACCAGCCTGCCCGGTGTAGTTTACTGGGATATGAACTGAACTACCTTACCCTGGAAAGTTCAAAAATACCAACCCGCTTTCTGAAAGTGTACAACCAGGTTGAAGTAGGAACAGAGGGCTACGATGCCGGTGCCGAAATTTTGCAGGATTTCTTCAAAAAAGAACTGCAAAAATTCTGGAAAGAAGATTTATACAAAACAGGTAAAAGAATTATCGATGCCTGTTTGTCGAATGCGACTATAGAAGAATACAATGAAATTGTTCCGATGAGTTATCAGTATTCATTCAATCAGATTGAAGATTATGAGCAAAGCAATTTCTATCAGGAATACGACAAATAATAATAGTAAAGACCGGGAGTAATTACAATGTGAGGGCTCACTACCTATATTCCATTTATTAATTCCAAATTTTTCATAAATAACAGAGGCCTGCAATCTCCCGGTCTTTTAAAATCTCATTTCAGTCCACAAATCCCGCTATACATAGTAGATGAATAATCGGGTAAATGGGTTATATAAAAAATTTGGACTTTTAACCTTTGATGCGAAGAAAGAAAAAAATAGTGATTTTTTGGTGAAAAATTTATCGGCAACCGGAAATCTTAAGAAAGCAGCAACAAATATTTACGATGCACTGCACAATTTGGAGGAGTATGGTATCGAAATAATTTTTGAAGAACTATTTGTGGAATCGGCATTTGGCATTACAATGATGGATCGGCTGAGTAAAGCAGCAGCAATTAACGAACAAGTTGCTTATAATTCAGAATATATACCAGTGGGGATTAATTATCAAAATCTCTTCCAAAATAGCCGGGTTTAATACTTTTACGAATTGTATTATATTTGCCTTTTTTCATCCGTGTTTTGCCGAATGAAGAGATACAGTTGAAAAACGAACTTCACAATTTCGTTTACATCTAAATAGAATATTATATTCAAATTTATGAAGGAATACAATTTAACGAACCTGCGCGAACTCGAAGCCGAGTCTATCCATATTATCCGCGAAGTAGCAGCCGAATTCGAAAACCCGGTAATGCTTTACTCCATTGGAAAAGACTCTTCGGTGATGGTGCGCCTGGCCGAGAAAGCTTTTTACCCGGGGAAAGTACCATTTCCGCTGATGCACATTGACTCCAAATGGAAATTTCGCGAAATGGTGGAATTCCGCGACAGATACGCCAAAGAAAAAGGCTGGGACCTGATTGTGCACTCGAATATGGAAGCTTTTAAAAAAGGAATCGGGCCGTTTACCCACGGCAGCAAAGTGCACACCGATGTAATGAAAACACAGGCTTTACTCGAGGGATTATCGAAATACAAATTTGATGCTGCCTTTGGTGGCGCCCGCCGCGACGAGGAAAAATCGCGTGCCAAAGAACGCATCTTTTCCTTCCGCGACCGTTTCCACCAGTGGGACCCCAAAAACCAGCGGCCGGAACTCTGGAACATCTACAATGCCCGCGTGCATAAAGGCGAATCGATTAGGGTTTTTCCGCTGAGTAACTGGACCGAACTCGACATTTGGCAGTATATCCGCCTGGAAGAAATCCCCATTGTTCCGCTCTATTTTGCCAAAGAAAGACCCATTGTTGACATGGACGGCAACCTGATTATGGTGGACGACGAACGGATGCCCAAAGAACTGGCAGAAAAAGCCCAAATGCGAAAAGTACGCTTTCGCACCCTGGGCTGCTATCCGCTCACTGGTGCAGTGGAATCAGAAGCCGATACCATTGAAAAAATTGTGGAAGAGATGATGACTGTCACCGTCTCCGAACGCACCACGCGCGTTATCGATTTCGACCAGGATGCCAGTATGGAACAAAAGAAAAGAGAGGGGTATTTTTAGGAGATTCTCTGCTTCGCGTTGTCAGAAGAGGTTATCCGCTTCGCGTTATCTCGGTTATCATGGTTTTCATTGTTTTTTGACAACCTGACACAACGATAACCACGACAACAATGACAACTTGATAACTCGACAACAACGACAACAAAATCTTCATACAATGAAAGGATACAAAGAGTTAGACATATACAACCTGGCATTTAAACTTGCTGTAAAAATCTATCGGTTAAGCCTGGATTTGCCTCATCCTGATAAATTTGAAACAGGAAGTCAAATCCGAAGATCCAGTCAATCAGTAAAAGACAATATTGCTGAAGGATATGGGAGAAGAAGATACAAAGCTGATTTTATCAAATTTTTGGTAGCCAGCCATTCCTCTTGTTTAGAGGCTACTTCTCAGGCAGAGTTTCTGGCCGAAGTGAAAAATAGCGAACAATGGCAAATAGTGGCAGAAGAACTTAATTCAATTGGTATTAAAATATATAACTTTATTGAATACGTTGACAAGAACTGGAAAACGGGAAGAGGTTAACAGCTTTGCGTTATTTAGGAGAGGTTATCCGCTTCGCGTTATCTCGGTTATCAAGGTTTTCATTGTTTTTTGACAACCTGACAACAACGATAACCACGACAACAATGACAACTTGATAACTCGACAACAACGACAACTTGACAACAACGATAACATGACAACTTGATAACATGACAACAAATAATTTAAACATCCGCGAATTTCTCGATCAGGATCAAAAGAAGGACCTCCTCCGTCTTTTAACCGCCGGCTCCGTCGATGACGGCAAATCAACCCTCATCGGCCGCCTGATGTTCGACAGTAAAATGTTGTACGAAGACCAGCTTTCGGCATTGGAAAACGACAGTAAAAGGATGGGGCATGCAGGCGAAGACATCGACTACGCCCTGTTACTCGATGGCCTGAAAGCCGAACGGGAGCAGGGAATAACCATCGACGTGGCCTACCGCTATTTCTCCACGGCAAAACGAAAATTTATTATTGCCGACACCCCGGGGCACGAACAATATACCCGAAACATGATTACCGGAGGTTCCACGGCCAACCTGGCCATTATCCTCATCGATGCCACAAAAGGGGTAATTACACAAACCAAACGCCACACGTTTCTGGCTTCGCTGTTGGGTATTCAGCATGTGGTACTGGCCGTGAACAAAATGGATTTGGTGGATTTCAACCAGAAAGTGTTCGATGATATTTGCGCCGACTACAAAAAATTTGTAACCCAGTTGGATATTCCCGATGTCAACTTCATTCCGCTTTCGGCACTGAAAGGCGACAACGTGGTGGATATCTCTGAAAAAATGCCCTGGTACCACGGCAAAAGCATGCTCGATTTTTTGGAAAGTGTTCATGTGAGCAGCGATCGCAACTACGACGATTTCCGTTTCCCGGTGCAGTATGTGCTACGTCCCGACCGCGATTTCCGGGGATTCTCCGGCAGAATAGCATCGGGGATTGTCCGCCCCGGCGACAAAGTGATGGCACTGCCTTCACGAAAAATATCGAAAGTGAAGACCATTCCAACTTATAACGGGAATCTTGATAAAGCATTTCCTCCGCAGGCAATTACCCTCGAGCTGGAAGATGAAATCGATATTTCGCGCGGCGAAATGCTGGTAACGCCCGATAACCTGCCGCGCATGGAACGCCATTTTGAAGCCATGCTGGTTTGGATGGACGAAGAAGCGATGGACACCTCCACCCAGTTTTTCCTGAAACAAAATACCAACACCACCCGCGCCCGCATCGACATGCTGCGCTACAAAGTGGATGTGAACACCCTCGATAAATCGGAAGTGGAATACCTGGAACTCAACGAAATTGGCAGGGCCGTTTTCACCACGGCAAAAACCCTGTTTTTCGATCCGTACAAAAAGAACAAAAACACAGGGGCATTTATCCTGATTCACCCGGTTACCAACAACACGGTGGCTGTAGGAATGATAATCGACAAGATGAGCTCCGACGAACTGCCATCGCGGATTACCGATACCGAAAAAGAAAAAATTGACAGCGGAATCGGGCTCATCTCAGGCAGTGAATACCAGAAACGCTACAACCAGAAAGGCGAAACCATCTGGATTACCGGCCTGCACGGCTCGGGTAAAAACCTGCTGGCGTTCAGCCTCGAAAAACGGTTGTTCCAATTGGGAGCCACAATTGTTTTGCTCGATGGAAGTACCATCCGTTCGGGACTTTCGCGTGAACTCGACTTCTCGCCAACCGACCGCGCCGAGCACCTGCGCCGCGTGGCACACATTGCCAAATTATTGAACGACCAGGGCATTATCGCCATCTGCTCGTTTATTTCGCCCTCCGACAACATTCGCCGGCAATGCGCAAAGGTAATCGGTGAAGAACGTTTTCACCTTGTCCACATGGATGCCAGCATGGATTATTGCAAAAATAACAAGCCAAAACTTTATCAGTTAGCAGAAGAAGGAGAACTGCGCCACATGCCGGGAGTGGATGAAAAATTTGAGGAGCCGGAAAATGTTGTGCTGACTTTAAATCCTGATAATATCGATGAAGAGATAAATACAATAATTGACTATTTAGCACAAGCGAAAATTTACCCCGTGAAATGATGGCAAATTTATTCAACGAATATTACTTTGTTTATGTGCTTTTAAGTTTAAAGGATGGTAAAAAATATACAGGTTATACTAAAAATTTGCCATCAAGATTTGAGGCGCATCAAAATGGCAAAGTTGAATCTACAAAAAACAGAAGACCATTCAAATTAATTTATTTTGAAGGGTGTTTAAACCAGCAGGATGCTACAAAACGTGAGAAATATTTAAAAACCTTTTACGGCAAAAGATTTTTGGGAAATCGCCTCAAATCTTATTTCACTGGGTGAACGGAACGAATTATTGAATATCTGGCGGAGAAAAAGATTTTTCCGTTGCAATAATATGAGGTAGAGACACAAAATTGGTAGCGCCACAAAATTTTGTGGCGCTACCACCAAAAAACATTAAAATGAAAATTTTAATTACCGGTTCTGCCGGATTCATCGGCTTTCACCTTGTTCAGAGCCTTCTTAAAACGGGTGCTGAAGTTGTGGGAATCGACAACATAAACGATTATTACGCTCCGGAACTGAAATTTTCGCGGCTGAACGAAGCCGGAATTTCGCGCAAAGCAGAGAACTGGCACCAACCGGTTAAAAGCGAAAAAAATCCAAATTATACTTTTATCAGAATGAATTTGGAAGACCGCACCGAAATGGAGCGGCTCTTCGAAACCGAAAAATTCGATGTGGTGTGCAACCTCGCTGCGCAGGCGGGGGTACGGTACAGCCTTGAAAATCCGCATGCCTACATCAACAGTAATATTGTAGGTTTTTTGAATATCCTGGAAGGTTGCCGCCACAATAATGTAAAACATTTGGTTTATGCCAGTTCATCGAGTGTGTACGGGAACAATAAAAAAATGCCGCTATCAACCGATGATCCGGTGGATAATCCTGTCAGCCTGTATGCCGCCACCAAAAAAAGCAACGAACTGATGGCCCACACGTACAGCCATTTATACGGCATACCTTCTACCGGGCTGCGTTTCTTCACCGTTTACGGTCCGTGGGGCAGGCCAGATATGGCTTACTTCCTTTTCACCAAAGCAATTCTCGAAAATAAGCCGATAAAGATTTTCAATCATGGCGATTTGTACCGCGATTTTACCTACATCGACGACATCGTAAAAGGCGTAGCAAAAATTCTAAATAAGCCCCCACAAACTTCCTCCAGGGGGAAGGAAAAAGAAATTCCGTATAAAATTTATAATATCGGAAATTCAAATCCCGTAAAACTGATGGATTTTATCGAGACCATTGAAAAAGCCTGGGGAAAAGAGGCGCTGAAAGAATACCACGACATGCAGCCCGGCGATGTATATAAAACTTTTGCCGATGTGAGCGCGCTGGAAAATGATTTTTATTACGCACCCAAAACTACGATTGAAGAAGGAATTTCCGAATTTGTAAAATGGTATTCGGCTTATTACAAGAAGTAAGAGTTTGTCTCGAAATAACTTAATCATTCAGGGTTTTTTCCCTGAGTAGTCATAGCCTCACTCAAAGTGAGGCTATGACTACTCCCCCGCGAAAACGTCATTATAAATCCCTGCTACACAACATTCATTTCCGGGATTACCTTTTGCCTGTTTTTCTGAACATATATACAGAAACACAATACCAATAATTAAAAAAACAGGAGGCACGCAACCAAATTTTATCTTTTAGCATCTTATCAAACAAACATTAATCTTTAAAACCAATAGTATGATGAAACACGGCCCATACCCCGTATTTCCTGGGAAACCACAAAATGGGTTCATTTCAGGAAGGATGCCAACCAAAGGCACTGAAACCGACCCGATTTGCTCTCCTGCCTGGTAGCTCCGGCTACCTGGAATATCAAAAAGTACTTTGTACAAATTATTCACTACTAAACATTTGAAATAATGAAATCAAAAAAATTTAAACTACCAACCAGCTTACTGATCCTGCTGTGGCTTTTCACGGCATTGCTGGGAGCAGGTTGTGAAAAAGAAGATACTATAGTTTGTGGAATAGAAGATCCGTTAACCGAGCTTAATTGGCTACAGGATTTGAAAACATCCATAGAAGAAGATGTCGATATTGATTCTGCAGAAATTATTTTATACAGATTGAATGATACTGATTATATCTACATTCAAAAATCTGTTGACTCTGCTTATGATTTTCCAAATACAATCTATGACTGCGAAGGAAATGAAAAGTACAAATGTGGAGGAAATCAACCTGTTGATAATTGTACAACTTTTTTTTCAGAAGCACAAAAAATTAAAATATTATGGGAAAAGCAATAATAAACCAGAAATTAGAAATAAAGTGCCTTTTCTTTATTTTCTTAATTGTCCTGTCATTTACATCTCAAGGACAAATGATGCAAAAATGTCCGGCTTATCCTGATACAATAAGAATGTTACAACAGGAAAACTATTTTCTTGAATGCTTTATTAAAGGAGATGAATATTTTTCAATAATCACAACTGTCGATGGTTTTCCTTTAATCGAAAATAAAAATGGAAAATTTGAATATGCCACGATTGATCGTACAGGAAAAATTAATTCAACAGGAGTTCTTGCAAAAAATAAGGCAAATCGCACGGAAGAGGAAATGAACCTTTTAAAAACAATAGATAAAAAGGCTATAGAAAGAATAAAGCCAGCACCTTCAAAAATGTCTATTAGTGGTGGTTTGAGTTATTCTATTGAAAGCTTTCCGACTAGCGGAACAAGAAATCTCTTGGTGCTATTAATTGATTTTACAGATTTATCATTCCAAATTGCCAATAATAACTTTAACAGTCTTATGAATCAGTCAAATTATAATGGAACGGGGAGCTTTAGGGATTATTGGTTAGAAAGTTCATATAGCAATTTGACTGTTAATAGCACTGTAAGAGGTTGGTATCATGCTGCAAATAATATGGCTTACTATGGTGCAAACTCAGGCGGGAGTGATGTCAATCCAAGGTTATTAGTTCAAGAGGCTGTTGATGCGGCTGAAAATGCAGGATTAGATTTTTCCATTTATGATAATGATAATGACGGAAACGTCGATGGAATAATAGTTATTCATGCGGGATATGGGGAAGAAGCAGGCGGCGGGCCTAATACAATATGGTCCCATCATTGGACGCTTGGCAGTTTTAAAAGAACATATGATGGTGTAACAATTGATGATTATGCTCTTGTTCCAGAGCTAAGAAATAACTTTGGAAGTAATATTTCAAATATCGGAGTAATTTGTCACGAATTCGGTCATTCTTTAGACTTACCTGATTTATATGACACTGATTTATCAAATGGAGATTCTGAAGGTATTGGAGAATGGGGTCTAATGGGAAGTGGCAATTGGAATAATAATGGTGCTTCTCCTTCAAATTTATGTGCGTGGAGTAAACTGTTTTTAGGTTGGTCGAATCCTACTGTACTATATTCCCCAATTAGTATTTCGTTACCTAATTCTGCACAGAATAATACCTTTTACCGAATCAATACACCACATGCGAATGAATATTTTCTATTGGAAAACAGACAATTTGTTGGTTTTGATATTGGATTACCAGGTACCGGATTAGCCATTTGGCATATTAATACTTCTAAAACTACAACATCCCATATTGTTGCAAATGATGTTAATGCAAATGAAAACTTAAAAGGTGTTGATCTGGAAGAGGCGGATGGTAATCTTGACTTAGATAATAATACTAACAGAGGTGATGATGGTGATTTATACCCTGGTAGTTCATGTAATTTATCCTTTGAAGATAATACGACACCAAATTCTCAAACATATTCTCCAATTGATAATACCAATAAACCTGTAACAAATATTATAGAATCAGGAAATACTGTTCGGTTCGATTATATGGGTTACAACCCAATTTCCGACCCCTCCGTTGTCTGCTCTTCCGGTGCCACCTTCACCATCTACAGCCTGCCCTCCGTGGATTCCATTATTTGGGAAACCGGGTTCTTCCTCACTATCCACTCAGGACAAAATACCGGTTCCGCTGTAATAAAGGCTACGGGCAACGGCAGGAGTTGGGTACAAGCCAGGCTGGTTAATGATTGTGGTAGCATTACCCTCCCCCGTCAAAGGATTTGGGCGGGAACTCCTGCCCCAACCATCCTATTGTGTACCGTAAATAATAACTATCCCGGAAGTGTAGGGCCTTCCGTAGATTTTGGTTTTGCGGGAGAAGATTATTGGTTATATGCATATGGGACAGACTTATCGGAAAATGATGCCGATTATCTATGGAAGTTTTACCCGTCCGATCCTTTACAGTTGCCTGTACAGAGAACAGGAAGACAGGTCGAATTCTCGAAGGATACACCAGGTAATTACTCCGTATCGTTACAGTACAACGGAGTATGCGGCTGGACCAATGAAATTTTTAAGAATATCAGGATAGAATATGATCTGAGATCAAAAAATTACTTGAGTATTTCGCCAAACCCCACCACCGGCGAAACCACCCTTACCATCGAATCTGGGGCAGAAACGGAAGCATTAAATTCTGCTTCGATTGGTGAAGATACATTTGACTATAATGCAGAATGGGATATGGAAATCTACAGCCCTATGCAGGCACTAAAAGCACAAAAAGCCAAATTAAAAGGCAAAAGCACAACCATTCAAACCTCCGGTTGGACTGAAGGTGTTTATACGGTGCGTGTAAAATACAAGGATGAAATTTTAACTGGAAAATTAATTGTGAAAAAATGAAAATTTGTTAGCGAAGTGAATTAAACATTCAGGGTTTCTTCCCTGACAAGTCATAGTCTCACTCAAAGTGAGGCTATGACTGAGAAATATGCGTAACATGAAAAGTGTATCTTTAAAAAAGGCAGGCCTGTAAGCCGGGTTCTGTACTCTGATTTCATCATAAATGAACGTCATGAGCCTTTATCATTTATCTTGTCCCGTCATTGCTGCCGGGATCCTTGCAGCCTACCCCTCCTGACTCCCGGTGTGCAGCCGGAAACGAAACGGGCCGTTTCGTTGAGCAGCAACAGCTTTTCAATCAGGATATATTTGGCTTTGCAACCCGCGAGGTGTACGGCTGACCGTGTCGCCACGGCCACCGGTGGGCTCTTACCCCACCTTTTCACCCTTGTCCGCCGAAGCCCCGGCGAAGGCGGACTTGTCCGCTTTCAAACCAAAACTCCAGCAAGACGGTTATTTTCTGTTACACTGCTATCCCCTTTCAGAGATCTCCCGGTTAAGGAGCGCGGTGCCCTGCGTTGCCCGGACTTTCCTTCCCGAGTACTCGGGACGATAAAGCAGCCTGCCGGTGCAAAAATAATAAATAGTTTCGAGATTCAAGTTCCATGTTACAGGTTCAACATGCAACATAAAATCTATTTCCTTCGCAGCATCACCATTGTGGCACCGTAACCGTATTCTTTAAACGAGGCATCCTGAAAAGTGTATTTCGGATATTTGGATTTGAGCAGTTTGGCCACTTCCTGCTTCAAAACACCCTGCCCCACCCCGTGGATAAAAACAATGCGTATGGCCCGCGACTGGATGGCCGATTGCATTTCATTTTTTACTTTCTCCAGTTGAATATCCAAAATTTCTTTATTGCTTAACCCTGCGGGATTATCGAGCAGTTCGTGAATATGAAGGTCAACTTCTATGATTTCCTCATCGCGGCGTCGTTCTGGCTTTTTTTTCACCGTTTTTTGTTCTTTTGACTTCACCACTTTCCTGAAATCATCGTCGGTAAGCTTATTTATTTCAGTATTTAAGAGGTTTTCAGTGATCTGAAAAATCATTGCATTCCGCTCGAAAAACAAATTGGAATGGAAACTTTTTTCCTTGTAGAATTTCACAGGATTCACTTTGAATTTTTTTGATACCGGCTGACGTTTTTCTGTATCCTCATCTCTAAAAAAGATAACATTGAAAAAGTATTCAGGTAAATCACTGATATCATTTTCGGCAATACTTTCCAGCAGCTTTTTTGAATTGGGTTGAACTGTTCCGTATTCCACGGTTTCATAAACATCTTCGCTGAAGTGGGCATAATGAAAAAGCAACGTAAAATTACTGTCGTTTACCAAAAAGAGTTCAATCTCGCCGGCCAGCGGATTTTTATCGTCGGTTGGCACAAAGCAAAAGTAGAAGTCGGGAGAATCCTTGCCTTCAATAATTTCGCCTGTTTCTTCTTCGTATTCTTCATCCTCCGTCTCTTCCTCGATTTGGGGTGCGGTACCCCTGTCGGATTTATTTAAATCCGGGTCGCTCATATTTATCAGCTGCGAAATGGGATACGGAATTTCAAAACCATCCTCGTTCTCCACGTTTACCATGTTCTTCCCAATAAAACCGGTTACAATTCCTCCTCCCACATCGTTCAGAAATTTAACCTTATCTCCTGTTTTTATCATATTCTCAAATTTTTTGCAAAAGTACAATATTTTTATCCATTCAATTTTTCAGCTATTTTTGCAGCCTCAAAAAATAATTGATTTGCACAAATTTCAAAAAATAAAAATAAGCGATTTCACGTATCAGCTGCCCGAGGAGCGAATTGCCAAATATCCGCTGAAAGAGCGGGACAATTCGAAGCTGCTTTTCTGGCAAAACGGAAAGACGGAACAAACTGTTTTCAGGAATATTACGAGCTACCTGCCCGAAAACTCACTGCTGGTTTTTAATAACACGCGGGTGATTCATGCACGCCTTTTTTTCCGAAAAGCAACCGGGGCAAAAATTGAAATATTCTGCCTGGAACCGGTTTCACCATCGGATTACCAGATTGCTTTTCAGGAAAAAGAAAAAGTGACCTGGAAATGTATGGTGGGCAATAGTAAAAAATGGAAAAGCGAAGAGCTGCAGCGCGAGTTTGAAATAAACGGCAAACCCGTTCATTTGAAAGCCCGAAAAAAAGGACAGCAAGGCAATTCATTTTTAATAGAATTTTCCTGGGAAGGTGAATTTACGTTTGCTGAAATTATTGAACATGCCGGAGTGCTGCCCATTCCTCCCTACCTGAACCGCGAAACCGAACCGGAAGATGAGCTCACTTACCAAACGGTGTATGCCAAAAACGACGGCTCGGTGGCAGCTCCCACGGCAGGTTTGCATTTCACCAAAAATGTGCTGAAAAACCTTGCTGAAAAAAATATTGAAACCGCCGAAATTACGCTGCATGTGGGAGCCGGAACATTTCAGCCGGTTAAATCGGAAACCATCGACGGGCACACTATGCACCACGAGCAGGTGCTGATTTCGAAATCGTTCATCGAAAAATTGCTGTCACATGCCGGAAAAATAATTGCGGTGGGCACCACTTCGGTTCGCTCGCTTGAAAGTTTGTACTGGCTGGGACTGAAACTCGAGAAAGCCCACCACCCGGGCGACATTCCGGAAGTTTTGCAGTGGGAACCATACGAAAATGAGGCAACCATCGGCGTTGAAAAAGCACTGCAAAACATCCTGGATTTCCTCGAAAAAACTCAGCAGAAAACGGTACGTTTTTCAACTCAAATAATTATTGTTCCGGGCTATGAATTCAAAATAATTGAAGGAATGATCACCAACTTTCATCAGCCGCAAAGCACGCTGCTGCTGTTAATCAGTGCATTTCTGGGCGACGACTGGAAAAAAGTTTATGATTATGCACTGAAAAATGATTTCCGGTTTTTGAGCTACGGCGACAGCAACTTATACCTGAGGTGAACAACCCCAAATTTAATCCTCAAATTTCAAATTGTTTTTGCCATATTTACATTACATTTTAAGAACAAAAAAAAATGAGAATTTTAGAAAAACTGGAACCGCAACCTTTATTCAACTATTTCGAAGACATTTGCCAGGTGCCGCGCCCCTCGAAAAAGGAAGAAAAAATCAGAAAATTTCTGCTCGAATTTGCAACAAAAAATAACCTGCCGGCAAAATCCGACAGTGCTGGAAATGTGCTGATTTCGAAACCCGCCATGCCCGGCAGGGAAAATGCTCCCGCAGTGATTTTACAAACTCACATGGATATGGTGTGCGAGAAAAACAGCGATAAAGTTTTTGATTTTGACAATGACCCTATTCAGCCACTGATTGAAGGCAATTGGGTAAAAGCCCATGGAACGACCCTGGGAGCCGATTGTGGAATTGGAATTGCCGCCCAAATGGCTGTTCTTACTTCTAACGAAATAAATCACGGGCCCATTGAATGCCTCATTACGGTGGATGAAGAAACCGGACTAACCGGTGCTTTTGCGCTCGAAAAAAATTTCATGACGGGGTCAATACTTCTAAACCTCGATTCGGAGGATGAAGGCGAAATATTTATTGGTTGTGCCGGCGGAGTCGATACGCTTTCTTATTTTACTTATGAAAATGAAAATGTTCCCGAAAATTCAGTGGCTTTCAAAATCTCGGTCACCGGCCTCCAGGGCGGCCACTCGGGCGACGACATTCATAAAAACCGCGGCAATGCCAATAAAATTATAAACAGGTTGCTCTGGATTGCTGGTCGCGATTATGGAATGCGGCTAAATGAATTTGACGGTGGAAACCTGCGAAATGCCATTGCCCGCGAAGCCCATGCAAAAATTGTTGTTCCGGCAACTGAAAAAGAAAAATTCCGGAACACTCTCAAGCAACTGGCTTCCGATATAAAGTTTGAATATAAATTTAATGAACCCAAACTTCAGATAAAGGCAGAAAGTATTGAACTTCCGGAAACAGTAATCGATGAAGCAACACAGAAAAACCTGCTCCATGCAGTTTATGCCTGCCCGCACGGAATCCTCGAATGGAGCACGCGCATGGAAGGCATGGTTGAAACCTCAAACAACCTGGCATCGGTAAAATTTGTGCCCGGCAACAAAATAATGATTACCACCAGCCAGCGCAGCGAACTGGAAAGCCGCAAATATTATGTGGCCGAGATGGTGCGGTCGGTTTTTGAAATGGCCGGTGCCGAGGTGAGACACACTGACGGCTACCCGGGCTGGACACCGAATCCCGAGTCGGATATCCTGAAAATTACAGTGGATTCCTATAAAAAGCTTTTTGGGAACCAACCAATTGTACGTTCCATACACGCCGGGCTTGAATGCGGATTGTTTCTGGAAAAATACCCACATCTCGATATGGTTTCGTTTGGCCCCACCATTTTAGGCGCCCACTCGCCCGACGAACGGCTCGACATTGAAACCACTTCAAAATTCTGGAAACACCTGGTTGATATTCTGGAGCGGATTGAATAAATAAAAAATCATCTATTTACTTCTCGTGATAAACGAGAACGGGTTTGTTGAAGTGTGTCAATACATTTTTCGTGTCGCTTGAACTGAATATTTCGCCGAAAAATCCTTTCCTTTCTTTTAGCAGAACCAGCAAATCAGGATCTTTGTCATCCTTAAATTTTTCAATTGCAGTTATCATATCTTTTTCGGTGAAAAGTTTAAACTGCGGTTTTTCAATGCCGGTTTCATTTTCAACAACTTCCTGCAAACCAATCCATTTCAATTTCCCGGCAAAATCTGTTTCGGTCTGGTTGTGCAGAATGGTAAAACTCACATCGTTTGTTTGTGCAAGTAGCTTTTTCAGGTGCTTGAGCGATTCAATATCCTCGGGGTGAAAATCGGTGGCATAAATTACATCTTTTATTACAAAATGTGTTGTATTTTCGGGAATAACAAAAACAGGACAGCCAACATGTTCAATCAGGTTGGGATACCCAATCAATCCTCCCGTAGCCTCTGAGTAACTCTGGTTGTTGCTGATAAGAAGCATCAAATCAGGATTTTTCTCGTATTCTTCCTGTACTACATCAATGCGATTAATTTCAGAAATATGAATTTCAAACGGCACATTCACCGAATGCTTTTTAATGTACTCGGCAGTAATTTCCCTGATTTTGGTTTCTGCCACCTTAAATTCTTTTCGTGCATTTCTTTCAACTACTACCAGTGCCGGATCTACCGGACCGCCACCACCTGCCATAAATGACTGCCTCATCCAGTCGAAATCGAAAACATAAATAATTTTCAGGTTACGTTTCGACCGGTTGCTCAGCGAAAAAGCATAAGCAATAAGTTCTTCAATATTTTTATACGAATCGAGCAGTAACAAATTAGTCTTCATGGCTGAATATTTTTTTTTGTCGCAGTTTACTCTTCCTGCGTATGTTTTTCTTTTTTGTGCCTGCGCTTGTGGTGTCGCCTGCCGGTAATAAGGTCAACAATTATACGGGTGCCCATGTCCATGGCAATATCCCTGAGTTTATCGGTTGAATTCTCAACTATATCGGCTGTTGAGCCGACAATTTGTTTTTCGTAAAGTTCTTCCTGGTACTTAAGTTGCTTTTTCAGCATACCTAATTCACGCATGTTTCTGACTGGCTTCATCTTAACTTTCTTTTTCCTGTTCGTCTTCTTCAAATAGAATCTCCGAGAAATTACTGATTACGGAGTTGGTCACAATCTTTTTTCGGAACAAAAGAAAGCCGACAGCCACAATGATGAGGAAACCGCCTGCAATGAGCACCCCTTCAAAATAGTTGTGATATGTTTGCCCGTACCAAACGGCAAATGCCGCGGCACCAAAGCCTATTACCAGAGAAAACAGCAACGTAACCACAATCATGTTGAAGAGGTATGATATTGATCTGCTTACTTTTTCAAGAAGTGTAAGTTTTGCCAGGTCAACTTTTGCCTGAACATAACTTTTTACCGAACCATTCAGTTCGCCAATGTTTTTTGCTAAATCTTTGCTCATTGCAATAAAAAAAATTAACGGTTTACCAATCAGTTGTTTACTAAAAAACTGATGTTATCAGGCTTTTTCAGTTTTAGCCGTTTTTTCATTCATTTTGGCTTTTACTTTGTCTTCGGCTTCGTGCGCTTTGCCGCGCATTTCTTCCATTACTTCGTTTACCTGGTCTTTCAAACCGTCAACTTTTTCACTGATGGTATCGGTCATTTCCTGCGATACACTTTTTACTTTTTTAGATATGTCTTTCCGGGTTTTTGAACCTTTGTCAGGTGCAATTAAAATTCCGGTTACAACTCCAGCTGCCGTTCCGGCAACAAATCCCAATAATGCGTTTGCTGTTGATCGTTTCATAATTTCTACTTTTTAAATTGTTTATAATTAATAATTCTTTTCTCGTGTTAAACACTGTATTATGCTGGTTTAACTTCGCCTGTAATTATGAAAAAAACATTCCATTAATTCGGTGAAATTCCCCACAGAACATAAAACATTAACTATCAACATATTGCGCTTTTGGGCAATTTTTTATCAAAAAACATAATGTGTGAAGTAAATCCACAACCTGTGTAATTAGTGAACAACAATTGGGGAATAGAGCCGAGTTGGCCAGCCCGGGAAAGGCCACATTAAACGGAACTCCCGGTGATCAGGAACTCAATATAATTTTTGGGGATGGGTTTTTCCAGAAAGGCGCTAACCACAGGGAATTGCATCACCTGGTTGCGCAGTTTTTCAGTGTTGTTATTGGTGCAAACGATTACTTCAGGTTTTTTCAGAAATGATTTCAATTCCGAAATTTTTTCGAGTGTTGAAGGCAACTTTGCACCTGATATTTTTTCGTCGAGAAGTATGTAATGCAGGTTCTTATTTTTTGCAATAATTTGTTTTTCAATAAAATGAAGTGCTTCCCTGAAGTCATTGAAAGGAAAAAAATACTTATCGAGTTCTTTACTGTTCAGTACTTCTTCCTGCTGATGTAGAAAGGAAGAATCGGAATCGATACAAAGGACCTTTTTTCGTTTTTGTTTCATCACCACTTCAATTTGATACTACCTGAAAAATCAATTACTATTCCAAAAAAAATTAAGGGCTCATGAAAAAAGGTCACTCTTTCAATTTGAAATTCTCTGCTTCTTCAATTATCGTATCAATTGCAGCGGCTGTTTTTTGGGCCATCGGAGGCATGGGGTCAAAGTTTTTTTGGTGCAGCCCCAACTCTTCCAGACGGGTGAGGTCGTTCACAAGGTTATGCAATTTAAAATAGCGGAACGAAGGGATGGCTTTGTGTGCTTTCTGCCCCACTTCTTCCCAGTTTCCTTCCCCGGCCAACCGGCTGATGCTTTGGGAGGTATCCTTTGCATTGGTTATAAACGTATCCATCATCTGGTTGAAAAAGGCCACGTTTCCACCCGTGGTTTTCATGAGATCAGAGGTATCAAAGTGGTCGGTTTCATTTTCAGGGGTTTCATCATCCGTTTCTTTTTCAGCACTTTTTATTTCCTGAACTTCAATATCGAGCAGGTTGCAAATTTTATTGTACAATTTATCTTCCCTGAACGGTTTTAAAATATAATCGTCGAACCCGCTGCCCAGGTATTTCTCGAGGTCTTTTTCCATCACATTGGCAGTAACAGCCAGCATTTTTACATGGCGATTGGCATTTTCGGTGTTCCTCCTGGTTTTCTTCACCACATCAACTCCCGAGAAATGAGGCATGTGGATATCGAGCAGCACCACATCAAATGTTTCTTTTTCGAGCCACTGAAGCGCCTCCGCTCCATCGCGGGCAATTTCAAAATCAATTTCCCATCCGGATAAAATGGCTTCAGCCAGCAGCAGGTTATTTTCATCGTCATCGGCATACAAAATACGTTTGTTGCGGAGTAGGTTAAAATTCAGATCGTACTCCTTCGGCTTTTCCACTTTATCCGATTTTTTCGCCTTTACAAAAGGAATAACCACGGTAAATTCAGAACCCTTGCCCAGTTCGCTTTCCACGTGCAACCGGCCATTGAGCAACTCCACCAGCTTGCGCACAATTGTAAGTCCCAAACCGGCCCCTTTTCGCATTTTTTCGTTTTTCATGCCCGGCTGGGCAAATTCATCAAAAATGGTATCCAAATCTTCTTTTGAAATCCCAATGCCCGTATCTTCCACTTCAAAGCGCAGGTACACTTTTTTCGAGGTGGCTTTCTCACTGAACACCCGGACAGCGACTTTGCCTTCATCGGTAAATTTCAGGGCATTTGCCGTGAGGTTAATCAAAATCTGTTTCATCCTGAACGGGTCGCCAATAACGACTTTCGGAACCGCTTTATCAACAATGAAACGAAACCCAAGATTTTTTTCATCGGCCCTGAAGCGGAGCGATTCTTTCACGTTCTGCACCAGTTCGCGGGTATTAAAAGGCACTTCTTCAATAAACACTTTTCCCATGCCAAGTTTAAACAGGAAAAGCACCTCGTTGACAACCGAGAGCAAATGTTCGGATGATTTTGAAATGAGTTCGCTGAATTTTTTCTGTTGCGGCGTGAGCCCTGTTTTGTTCAGCAACCCTGTAAAACCCACAATAGCATTGAGCGGGGTCCTTATTTCGTGGCTCATATTGGCCAAAAACACCGATTTGGCTTTGTCGGCATCTTCGGCTTCGCGCTTGGCCCTTATGAGGTTTTTCTCCACCTCTTTTTCTTTGGTCACATTTTGCGAAATTAAAGCCCCGCCCACTACCTGCTTGTTAAGCCCGTAAACCGGCGTGGCACTCACAAAATACACTTCACTTTTTATCCGCACTTCACCTTCCGACACTTTGCCATCCAAGGCGTTGCGGTAAAAAGGGAAAAGGCGTTTCTGGGTTTTCTCGTCGAATACTTCAAAAAGTGTTTTCCCGGTCACGTCGGCATTCGAGAGTTTCATCTTCTCTTTTTCGCGGCCACCGGTAAGCACATGCCTGAACTGGTTATCAAAAAGATAGACATCGATGTCGGGCAGGTTTTCAAGCAGGATTTCGCGGTAATCTTCAAGGTCGGAAGGTGTTTCGTTAAAAAACAGCAAACCGGCTGATACTGTTTCCAGGCTATCGCCAAACGTCACTTTTTCGAGTAGAATATTAACGGGAAGCATAATGCCGTTTTTCGAAACAATATAACTGTCGAACGACTGCGGTTCGTCGGTTTCCCACAAAAGTCCGGTACGCTCTTTCAGCTGCACAAAATCTTCTTCGGCCATAATTGCGCTAATTTTGGGAAGCCGCTCGGGGTTTCGCCGCCCAAAAACATTTTCCATGGCCCCTACAAATCTTATAATATTGAATTTCTTGTCGAAGTACAATACCGCATCCTGCCTGGCTCCTTGTTTCTCCGGTTTGAGCTCTCCCGTGTAAATATCGAGCCGTGCGGTTTTCAGCTTGTGGCTCAGCAAATCGAGCGATTTGTCCAGTTCCACCAGCTTCTTCAAATCGGCATCTTTTTCGCGGAGACCCGAAATCAGTCGCGAAATTTGTTCCAGGTGTTTATTCAGATTTTCTTCCATTCATCAGCAATTAGTTGCGGCAATTTAAATGGACAATGCCATTTATAAAATGCTTAAAGGTAGCATGTAACCCGAAAACCACAAAAAGAAGCCACAAGAAAAATCAGCAGATTGCTTGCGAATTGCAGCGTATTGGAGTAATTTGGCGGGTAGTGATTAATGATAAACCAAAAAAAATAAACATGAATAACCGCATCAACCTGATTTTCACCATCACCGCACTTGTGTTTTTAACCTTTCTGGCGGGAAGCTGCAACAATCCCCAATCAAAAGCAGAAAACAAATCGGCTAAAACTCCTGAGGAACTGCCGCAGGGATGGGCTTCGCTGTTCGACGGCGAAACGCTCGATGGCTGGGAAATTACCCAATTTGGCCCCCATGGCCCGGTAAAAGTATCGGAAGGAAACCTTGTGCTGGGAATGGGCGACGGTTGCACCGGTGTAACCTGGACCGGCGATTTTCCGCACACGAACTACGAAGTGTCGCTGGAAGCCAAAAAGGTTTCCGGGCACGACTTTTTTTGCGGAATGACATTCCCGGTGGATACTACCTACTGCTCGCTCATAGTGGGTGGCTGGGGCGGCCCGGTTGTTGGGCTAAGTTCAATCGATGGCGTTGATGCCTCAGAAAATGAAACTAAAATCCTGAAAAAATTTGAACAGGACACCTGGTACCACATCCGGTTAAAAGTTTCGCCCGGTAAAATTGAAGCCTGGATTGATGACGAAAAACTTGTTGATTTTGAAACCTCCGGCCACAAATTATCCATCAGGCCCGAAGTTTACCTATCGCGCCCGTTTGGCATCTGCTCATGGGTAACCACTGCTGCACTGCGCAACATTAGGCTGAAAACGGAGGATTAAAGATAAATCCCCTCGCCCACTCCGATGGGCAGGTCGAGCCAGAACCAAATAAACAGTAACGCCACCCACATAATAAACAACACAACCGCATAGGGTACGAGCAACGAAAGGATGGTACCGATGCCAATGTTCTTATCGTATTTTCTGACCCAGCCAATCAGCAGCGGGAAATAAACATACAACGGACTGATGGCGTTTGTGATAGAGTCACCCACACGGTACATCAGCTGAATAAAAGCCGGGTTATAGTCAAGCTGCGACAGCATGGGAATAAAAATAGGCGCAAAAATGGCCCATTTGGCCGAGCCACTGCCAATAAAAATATTCAGGAAAGCGACCAGAATCATATACAACGTAAACATCAGCGGGCCGGTTAATCCGCTCGATTGCAGGAACTCTGCCCCGTTAATGGCCAGAATAGTATCCAGGCGGCTCCAGCTAAACAGGTTGATAAACTGGGCCACAACCAGCATAAGCACAATGTATCCTGAAAGATCTTTCATGCCCTGCTCCATGAACTTGAGCAAGTCGTCAGGTTTTTTAATACTGCCGGTAATTTTGCCGTAAATGTAGCCGGGAATGGCAAACAGAAAAAAGAGAATGGGTACCAGTCCGCGCAAAAAAGGCGATGGCACAATTCCGCCTGTCTCCTGATTACGCAACGGCGCGTTTGGCGGAACAAGCAGGGCAACAATAATCAAAACATAAATTAATGTGGCCAACCCGGCATAGCGCAATGCTTTTTTCTCGGTAACCGAAAGTTTAGGTGGTTCATCGAAGGATTGAACGGCTGCATCACCCACAGAAAAAGCACGGCACCGGGGAATGGTAAACCGCGAAACCACAAAAGCGCCACCCACCCCGAGCAACAGCGTGGACACAATCATGAAATACCAGTTGGCTGTGGCACTTACTTCGGCACCAGGATTAAATTGCTGAACCACTTCGGTGCTGATACCAGCCAGGAGTACATCGGTTCCGGCAATAAAAAAATTGGCTGTGAACCCTGCAGTTGCACCGGCGTAACCTGCAATGAGGCCCGCAACCGGATGCAGCCCCATTTGCGAAAAGATTAATGCCGCAATGGGCGGCACAATTACCACTCCGGCATCGGAACCAATATTACCGCACGCCCCAATGATAAAAATAACAGGCAAAACAATTTTACGCGGAACAGCAAATGCCATGGTGCGCATAATTATGGTAAGCAGCCCGCTCCGCTCGGCCACCGAAACGCCCATCAGCATAACCAGTACCAAACCAAGCGGGGCAAAGTGGGCAAAATTGGTTACCATCTCTTCGAGAAAACGACGCAGCCCCCACCCCGATATCAGGTTTTTGGGCACAACGGTTTCGCCCGTTCCGGGGTCAATCGCGCTGATGCCGCTAAAGGCTGCTATGGCGCTTAAAACAATAATTATTACGGTAATCCATACAAATAACCAGAACGGGTGAGGCAGTTTATTGCCCATAACTTCAATCCACCTTAACACACCTTTGCTTTGAGGTGGTTCATCCCTTTTAGATTCTTTGGTTTGCTTTGCCATATTAAATTTTTGTTTTGCTAAAAATAATAATGGGGCACAAAATCGGTAATTTTTTCTTAACCGGAAAATGATAACAGATTTTTTGGGTTAAATATTACTGTGGGGTGCTATGAGTTTTGGCTGGTTTTATTCCGCGCAGGGTGGTCAATAATCTTTAAACTTCGCGCTTTTAGCACATATAATTTTGCGTGTTGCCAAAATGGCAACCTTATACTGCGCAAAACGGTGCTACAATGTATTTTGATAATGAGTGCAGAATTGTAAATAACCACGACAGAGAATTGATGAATTTCATTAAATCTGTTGATTAGTCATTTGAGTAATTCATGCTTTTTTTGAATTTCTGCGGCTATATTTTTATGTTTTAACAGAAATTGAATAGCGTGTTTGAATTAAGGAAAAGTACTCACATGAATTAAAAAAGTACGACGGTACATACATTTAAAAAAATGGAATACCTGGTAAAAGACAATATACCTGAATTGAAATATGAACCACGCAAAAGTGCCAGTATGAAATAGGAATCATCGGTTGGAAAATGATTTTAACCTCCTAATAACGGGTGATTATGGAAAATAAAAATCAAATAGTGGTGGTCAAAAGTGGAGCTGGCGGGAAACGAACCTGTTCGCTATCCTGCTGAAAATAAGTTTTTTTACTTTTTCAAATTTTACAAACTCCCGAATTGCCACCTGAAAATCACAACGTTTTGAGCTTCCGTTTGCTTCCGTTTGCCGATTTAAAGGTAATAAAATATCTATTAATTTATTATTTGGAGTAAATATTTTTCGTATAATACATATATAAATAATCGTTTTTCGTTATTTGTAACTGTTTTTCGTTTATATTTGAAATAAATATTTTTCGTAAATAATCATGAATAATAATTGTATTTCACAAAAAATAACTGTTTTTCGGGGAAAAATAACACCTGAAGAAGGATTCTTAGTTGGTTATGGAGCCATTATTCTTCATTATGATTTGAAAGTCCCTGTACCAAATATTCTTTCGTTGATTAGCCAGAAAGACAGGAAATATCAAAAAGAAGAATGGCAGGTTTTTACGCCAAGATACAAACCAAACGATACACTTTTAAAACAATTAGTTTTTGCGCTTAAGTATGAAGGAGTAAATCTTCTTGTTTTTAAAAAGTTATTTGAAATTCTTAGCACTCATGAAATCAATGAGCTTGTTCAAATTGAACCATTGAGTCAGTACAGCCGAAAAATTTGGTTTTTATATGAGTGGTTATTTGCTGATATGTTGGATATTCCTGATTTAAATAGGGGAAATTTTGCAGACTTGATCGATGAAAAAATTCAATTTGCTGTTAAAGGAACTCGTTCATCTCGTCAACGGATTATTAATAATTTGCCTGGCACGCCTGAGTTTTGTCCGTTAATTTATAAAACAGAAAAACTCGAAAAATATATTGCTTCCAACGTTCAGTTACAAAAGAAGAATTATCTGAGCAGCATTCATAAAGATGTAATGCAACGGGCATCCTCTTTTTTATTGTTGAAAGATTCACAAGCCTCATTTACAATTGAAGGAGAAAGTCCCGGAACTAAACGTGCTCTTCGTTGGGGCAAAGCAATTGGTGAAGCCGGTAAAAATCCGCTTTCAAAGGAGGAACTTTTGCGCTTACAGGGAATAATTATAGAAAGCAAAAGATTCACAAAATTGGGATTCAGAACTGAAGGTGGCTTTGTTGGAGAACACGACAGATTAACAGGAGAACCTATCCCGGAACATATTTCTGCAAAATGGCAGGATTTAGATAAACTAATTGATGGATTAATTCACACGGCCCAATACCTGGAGAAGGAAAAGCTCGATCCTGTTTTAACAGCTACCTCCATAGCTTTTGGATTTGTTTTCATTCACCCTTTTTCGGATGGTAACGGAAGAATTCATCGTTTTCTGATTCATCATATTCTGGCTAAAATGGGTCTTGTTCAGCAAGGCGTAATTTTTCCGGTCTCTGCATCTATCCTGGATAAAATTGATGAATACCGGATAATTTTGGAGAGCTATTCTCATCCCGTTATGGAATTGATTGAATGGGAAACTACCCCGGAACATAATGTTAAGGTACTAAATGAAACCATTAATTTTTATCGTTATTTTGATGCAACCAAACAAGCTGAATTTCTATTCGATTGCGTGTTTGATACCATTAACCGAATAATCCCGGAAGAAGTTGATTATATCTTAAAATACGATGAATTTAAACGATTCATTGATGATCAATTTGAAATGCCGGATAAATTGGTGGCTACTTTGGTGCGATTCCTGGAACAAAATAACGGCCAACTTTCGAATAGAGCCAGAACAAAAGAATTTGCGAAATTGAAAGATAAAGAGGTGAATGAAATTGAGAAGGTGTTTCGGGAGGTTTTTGAAGGCTGAAGCAATTAGAGAAATAAAAAAACGGATTGCAAATCCGCACCAGCAAAAAGAAAAAGCTGACCGAAACCGAAGAGAACCAGGCTGAAGCAGCGCACCGATGGCACCGATGCTTTTGATACGCTGTTTATTAGGATGAATTTATGACTATGAGAGTGGAGTTGGAAGTGTTGGAATGAGAGTGATGAAGTAATTACTCAATCGGGATAATAATTTTTTATAATATTGTTATACAAACAAATAACCTTTTTGCAGATTTCATAAAGGAAGATGTTTTCACTATTTCCGTGCTTGTCTTTTATACCACAGAAAAGAAATAACTCTCCATGCTCACCAGATACTTCATCAACTAAATAATTATCATCATATAAGATAGTGTCATTAGTTAAATATAATTTGCCGTCTATAATTTCACCCTTGGCTAGTTCTCCATCAACTTCAACGTAATAATTTATATATTTTTCATTCATCTTTAATACATAATGCTTGCTGTTATTATATAATGAATGAAATATGCACATGTATTTATTTTGATAAAATAAACGACTCATATCTTTGGAGTCTAAATTTTGTTCTACTTTCAACCAATCGCGCAAAGCTCCTGTTGAAAATATAAAATCGTAATAATCATTAATATCATTTGAATTTTTGAGTTTTTTAAACTTTAACAGAATAAGTTTTTCGTATAATTCCTTAGCAGTCTTGTAACCAAAGGGGGTATTTTTTAAATTTCTTTCCATGCTTTGTTAAGTTAATAATTTTAATCAAATCCTAAACTACTAAACTTTTTGTAAAACTCGATTGAAAAGAATTGCCTGGTGTTGAAAAGAATTGGCAAAAATAAAATGAATAAACCCGGTAGAACATCCGGGAACGAAGTTTCTGCTTCGCTAAAACTATTATTCAAACCAATCTCTTATTCCGAAATGCCTTTCCTGAACCGGATTTCAGGTATTTTTCAAAGTTGTATGCTTTGTATTTTTCGGAAAAAGCAATGTAGGTGATTAATTCAACAGGTAGTTTATCTTTGGTGTAATGAACCTCACAATTATTATGTTTTCTAATTCGGTTGTCGAGATTATTGGTACAACCTGTATAGTATGAACCATCATTACAACCAAGAATGTAAACGTACCACATAAGTTAAGTTTTTGAAAATGGTGGACCGCGTCCACCGAAGCTCACCGAAGGTATAAATAGGGTTTGCTGAAAAACTAACGATTTATTTTTAATAGGCATTGTTCAACTCCGTTATTAGCAGGTTGAAAATTCACTAATAATTCCATTGTCTG
>NZ_FQZE01000019.1 GCF_900141875.1 Tangfeifania diversioriginum
TGGAAATATCAATGCCCGCTGCATTGGGATTAATAATAGAGAACTCATTTAAGTTTTTTCCTTCGCTCTTTTTCTTTTTTGTACTTTTACTCATAGTTTTAATTTTAAATTTGAAATTGCCGTGCCCGGTTGACTAATTACATATTAGGTGGTCTACCTTACGATTTCTAAATAATCAATTATCGGATCACCGTCAACCAGAGCCAGACTGAACGAGGTTATAATATAACAGTGTTAAAAACGGCCTCAACTGCACGGCATCTCAAACTTAATGTATTTATATAAGAGGAAAAAGCCACTTTTGGAGAGACTGAACTATTCATAAATTTTAAAAATATGAATAAAGTTCAGGTTAATCCCGACTTAGATGAAGTTGAACTTTTAAAAAAGTTTTACTGAATCTTAGTCGTCCCGATAGTCATCGGGAGAGATAGGGATTATTTGTGAATAATCCGGGTTAAAATTAATTTTAGAAATAGTTAACAAAACCTGAATTCAGCTTATGAAATTTTTAGAACGCGCTTTCGACAACGAAAACCAGATTTGGAAATACATTCTGGTGCTTTTTATTGGATTCTTTTTAGGGCAAATGGTTGGAAGTATTCCGCTGATTGCGGTATTAATAGTTAAAATGATCCGGTTTGAAGGTGATTTCCAGATGCCTGAAAATTTTGCCGATTTTTCAGCGTACGGAATCGATCCGAATGTAGGGTTGGTTTTAATGGTGATTCCTTTTATTACAAGTTTGATTATTGGAATATTACTGGTTAAAGGCTTCCACCGAAGGAATTATAAAGAGGTGATTAACGGAGGCCGTTCCATTCGCTGGAACCGGGTTTGGCTTGGTGTAATTGTTTGGGGAGTACTTATCGGTGGTTACATGCTGGTCGATTATTTGATAAGTCCTGACAATTTCATAGTGCAGTTTAATGCCTCCTCATTTATCCCGCTGGTATTTATTTCGGTGTTATTAATTCCGTTACAATCCGGGACCGAAGAGTTTTTCTTTCGTGGCTACCTGATGCAGGGAGTTGCCGCACGAACAAGGAGCCGGTGGCTGTCAGTTTTAATTCCTGCCGTTATTTTTGCACTCATTCACAGTTTCAATCCCGAAGTAGAAGAATATGGCTTCTGGACATCGATGCCCGGCTATTTAACATTTGGGGTGGTTTTTGGTATTACAAGTGTGTTGGACGATGGAATTGAAATTGCAATTGGCGCACATTCAATAAATAATGTTTTGTCTTCCATCTTTCTGACAAGCAAATCATCAGTTTTGCAAACACCGGCGCTGTTGTTTCAGAAGGAGGTGCATCCCCAAAAAGAAAATTGGGTTCTTTTGGTTCTTGCCGTATTATTTATTGTGATTCTGACTATTAGAAGCAACTGGAAATTTCGGAAATTATTTGAGCCGTTGCAAAAACCGGAAATCTCTCAAAAACAATAGTGTATGTTTTTTTTGTAGTAGCTAACCTTTAGTGAAATTTTGTGTCTTTGAGTTTTAGTGGCCAAAAGAAAAATACGCCACGAAGACACGAAAGCACTAAAAATTTACGAGATCCTTAATGTCCCTATGTTTCAGGTTTCTGATAATCAAATAATTGTTTTCTTTTTTAGTGAAAAATGATAAACGTTATATTACCTTGATTTTTGAGAGACTTTCCGGTAAATCGTTTTCATTTTTTGCAAAGGCCAGTAAAAATCCACCGCCACCTGAGCCAAGTAACTTAACGGGCGTGTTATTATGCGCACTGTTTTTGAAAAAATCTTTGAATGATTCCGGAATCATTTCCGAAAATTGTTCCGATTGAAAAGCGGAAATTTGTTTTAGTTGAAGAAAAAGTTCCTGTTTACTCCCTTTCAAAAATGCCTGAATGGCTGCGTTATTGGCTGGCAGGAAATCGTTTTCAAAACGTTTTTTGAATTGTGGATTCTCCATTTTTTGGTTGAAAAGTGAGACAAGTGGGGCAGTAGAACTTTTTATTTTAGTATCGATAAGAAAAACTGAAAAATCATTTTCACGAATTTTTATTTCCGGAAGCTCAATTTTTTCGGGCGTAAACAAAACCGGCCGGTTTAAAAAGGAAACCAGTGGGTCGATTCCGGAACTGCGGCCGTGAAAACTGCTTTCGAGCAACGAAAAATCTTGCTTTAATTGTTGAAGGAGTTCGCTGTCGTTTAATTCATCTTCATTTTTGTGAAAAATACTGTATCGCTCAAAAATGGCAGCGCAGAGCGCTCCTGAACTTCCTAATCCATATTGAACCGGAATATTCGAATAGAAAAATAATCCTTTTTGCAAATCACTTTTCAGTTCTTTTAGTTGAAGCGGAAAATGCATTTCCTTGTTGAGATTGGCTGCATCAAACGTTGAAAAGAATTGTTGAGTCTCTGACTGGCTTTCCTGAATGGTTTTGTCGTTTGAGTCCACTGTAAATTTCAGCGCACCGCCGAATTTTGGAAACGGAACTGCCAGCGCATCGGCTCCGTAAAGCAATCCGTATTCACCGAACAATAGTAATTTTGAAGAAAATTTTTTCATGCTTTCAGTTTTTTTGGACCGTTTCCAATTTGATCATCCAGCCAGCTTCCGTTTTCGGTAAATTTCAACAACTCATTTTTAATGAATCGGTGTACTTCATTTTTGTCTTTTTCAAAATAGAGAAAATGGATGTTTGGCCCGGCATCGATAGTAAAGCCAACTTGCAGGTTGGTTTGCCGGCGGATATCCTGAATTTTTCGGATAATCGCCAAGCTGTTGGGATGAAGTAGTAAATAAGGTGGTTCCGAGGTCATCATCATCGAATGTAAACTGAGCGCTTCTTTTTCTACTATTTTGAAGAAATGTTCATGGTGGCCGGTTTTCATCACTTTCAGAATTTCACGCGTGTGATTATTGGCCTGTTTTATCCGTGCTTCCCTAAACGGATGGTCGTTCATCAGTTGGTGGCCGGCCGAACTGGAGACTTTTTTTTTCGTGGAATCGACCAGCAAAATGGCATCGTGCAATGTAAAATAATCAGGGTGGATGTTTTCGGAAACCGGAATGGCGAATTCGTTTGATGAATCTGGCATTTCATCAAATTTGCCCCAAACGGCAAATTGCGGATAAACCGACCGGCACGCGCTGCCGCTGCCAAGTCGCGCCCACGCCGAGGCTTGCCTGAAGAAGTTTTGTGTTTCTGCTTTCTTTCCGGTTACCTGTTTTTTCAGGTCTGCCAAACAAAGCGCCAGTGCGCCAAAAGCCGAAGCCGACGAAGCAATACCGGCAGAGTGGGGGAACGTGTTGCTGCTTTCAATGCGAAACGAAAAATCGTTCATCCATTTTTCATCGTTCGCCAGTTCGTCAATGTATTTCTGAATCCGTTCTCCAAATTGTGACAATTTCCCTTCAAAAAGAAACTCTGTTTGCCATTTGCTGCTGCCTGTGATTTCAACAGTTGTTTTGGTTTTTGCATTTTTCAAACTAAAACTCACTGAGGGATTTAATGGCAGTTGTGGCGCTTTCTTTCCCCAGTATTTTACCAGCGCAATGTTCGACGGGCATTCCCATTCGCTTCGATATTTATTCTTTTGCTTCACTTACTTTCTTCCAATCATTTAAAAATAAACACTTTTATAAATACGAGAAAAGTTAATTTCCCGCAGATGACGCTGATTTTCGCAGAAATGTTAAAAAAATCTGCGGGAAATCAATAAATCATTCATTAGTTAGAATTTTTATATGATTAGTCATTTAAAATTAACTCGTTCCACGTAAATATTGTTTGCAATCCTTTCCTTTTGAAATAGTTTTTAGTTGCTGCTTCGTTCATCGAAGAAGCTGCGAGGAAAAAATCACCTCCCCATGCTCCGAGTGATTTTACAACCCCGTTAAAATCACTGAAATATTTATCCTGAATACTTTGCTCATCAATAATACCGGAAATGATTTTTTCGTGCTCGTTAATTACCAGTTGAAACTCATCAAGTTTTTTTATCCGGGATATATTTTCAGAAATCTCAATGATTTGACGGATTCCTTCGGAAATATCACCTTTCGTTTTCAGAAAATGCTCAATGCCATGACGGGTATTTTTTTTGGTGCCGGAATAGATAAAAAAGAGGTGATCTTCGAATGGAAAACTAAGATTCACCGGTACCGGTTTTTCTCGAGAACGGTAAAATATTGGGCCGTCAGCGTTTGCACAGGCGATGTCGTAACCTGAGCCTTTAAATATCAACTTGTTTAATTGGTAGGCATCAACATTCGTCCAGCTTGCGATGTTGGCAATTAATGTGCTGCTGCTGCCCAGTCCCCATTGCGGATTGAAATCCAGTTTTGTTTGAATGTGGAAATCTCTTTCAAAAGGAAACTCAGGATTTAACTTTCCGATGGTTTCAAAGATTTTTTTCAGCAATTCTGCTTTTTTCGAATCATTACTTTCGATGATTTTGAATCCGGGAAATTGGATTTCACAGGAAAACCACTGACTGTTGGGTGTAAAGGCTTCCCACTTTATTCTGTTTTGTTGCTTTCCTGAAGTGACGTTCATCGACTGGCCCAATTTCAGCGGCAATGCCAGCGCTTTCGCGCCTTTTAAAACGAGGTATTCTCCTGTGAGCAGCAATTTTCCGTGTGCATAATATTTCAAGGCAGTTTCAGTCATGATTTTCCAAATACTTCTGAACTTGGGAATACGAAACATCTTTGTCGCTGAACCAGGCTTTGGCTGCAGCTTTTTGTTCTTCCGAAAGATTGAACTGGCTTAAAATATTTGGCAATTGCATTTTCATGTGTCCTTTTTGGATTCCGCTGGTTATCAGTGCGTTTACAGCGGCCCAGTTGGAAGCCAGTCCGGCAGTGGCAATGTAACCCATTAATTCCGAGGCTGAAGGATTTTTCAGGATTTTCATCGCCAGTTTTGCCAGCGGATGCAACGCGGTCACTCCGCCTACAACACCAACTGCCAGTGGAATTTCCAATTCAAAACGAAATATTCCATTATTTACGGTTGCGTTGCTCAGTCCGTGGTACTGTCCGTCTTTTGAAGCATAAGCATGTGCGCCGGCTTCAATGGCTCGGTAATCGTTTCCGGTAGCTACTGCCAGTGCGTCCATTCCGTTGAAAATACCTTTGTTGTGTGTCACAGCGCGCGAAACATCGTTCCGGGCAATGTGAACTGCCAATGCAAATTTTTCAGCATAACTGTGTGCCTGTTGCGAATTTTCAATCAGCTCTTCCACCGGGCATTTCACCCAAACTTTTACGCGGCTATCCGGTACATAGTTCGACAAAATGGCCATTACTATTTCCACTTCTTTTTTATTTGCTGAAAACTGGTTGCTGTTTTCGATAAATTTTGTGAGGCTTTTCCCTATCTGTTCCAAACACGAATTAATGAAGTTGGCACCCATTGCATCGCGGGTTTCAAACGAAACGTCGATTTGATAATAGTCAGGTTTTATTTCTGGTAAATATATTAATTTAATTTCGCGAATTCCACCACCTCTTTTCTCCATGTTTTCAGTTATCGGAGCCGTTTCTTTTAAGAGTTGGCTTTTTATTTCAGGAAATATTTTTTTGAGCTTTTCTGGATTTCCATTCCATTGAAAATGAACCTGGCCTTTTTTTTTGGTGCCAATAATTTGAGTATGAAATCCGCCTCTTTTGGCCCAGTACCCGGCAGCTTTGGCCAGTGCGGCAACTACCGAACTCTCTTCGGTTACGAGCGGAAAGGTGAGTATTTTTCCATCTACCAAAAAATTAGGTGCCACAGAAAAGGGTAAATGATAATTGGAGAGTTGATTCTCGCTTAAATCAGCAATAACTGATTGCTTTTCACTGTTTGTGAGTTCAAAAGAATTCAGAAATGAGGCAGTGGATTCATCCAGGTTCAAATCCTGTATTAACCATCTGATTTTTTCTTCACGCGTCAGTTTTGAAAATCCGGAAATGATTTTATTCTCCGTCATATTCAGGATCGATTTTTAGAAAATTTTGTGCAAAACGGTAGGCCGTAATCTGGTTTTCGATGAACGTTTTCAGATCTTGGTAGTCGCCGGTGGCATGTTTTAACACCTGAGAAGCCATACCGAAGATTGCGGGTAACTCGCTTTTTGAAACTAAATAATAGCCGTCTAAGTAATTTTTAATTCCGCCCGAAATAATCAACTGTTTGCATGTTGAAGTTCCGGTGGTTTGCAGCAACTGGTTAACTGTATTTACCATTTGGTTGGCAGTTTGCCCCACAAAAGTAAACGGTTGGTACATTTCCATTTTTTCGGGTTCATCGCGCATCAGCTCAAGTTTCGAAAAATTAGTGCCCCCATAAGCTGCAAACTCAATGGCTTCGAGGTTTAAATGGATAAGTCGGTTCAGGCTTTCTCTGCCCATTCCCAGCCCAACTTCTTTTACAATTAAAGGTACATTAATCCGGCTGAGCAATTCTTCAATGGTTTCAACTGGAGGGTTTTCAATGTGTTCGCCCTCTGGCTGAAACCACTCCTGCATGGGATTAACATGGATAATCAGTCCGTCAGCACGGAGTTCTCCAACCATATTGGTTATGGCATTTTCGTTTTTATCTTTCAGCAGTTGTTCAATTTGTGCTATTCCCAGGTTCGCCCAAAAAGGCTGGTCAGGACCAATAATATCTCTCATGTTGAAATCGTCCCAGTAGGTTTTGCTAAACAGGATTTTTCGGCAGGACCCCAGGCCCATTCCCAGTCCAAATTCGCGACAGGCCCGGGCAATGTTTTTGTTGATGTGGTTGGCTTTTTCAGTGCCGCCGGTCATGCTCGATACCCACATTGGTGCTTTCATGGTTTTTCCCAAAAATGCAAAAGATCGGTCTTCTCCGTTGGGGTGGCCTGCCAGCATGGGTTCATAAATAAATCGGCGGTCCTGCTCAAACTTGCTTGTTTGCGAGTCGAATGCCAGTTGTATATGATCATGCTTTCTGTCTCTGTTCATTTTGTTTTCTGTTAATCATTTAAAACCGAACGCGAAATTACCATTCGCAACACTTCGGAGGTTCCTTCGCCAATTGATAATAAACGCTGATCGCGGAAAAAGCGCTCAATGGGATATTCGTCGTTTCTGAAAAAACCTGCCCCTCCAAAAATCTGGAGTGCCTCGCTGGCCACATCGCTGGCTACCTGTGATGCATAAAGTTTGGCCATTGCTGATTGTTTTCCGAATGAGTGTCCGTTATCTTTTAACCAGCAGGCATTATAGAGGGTGTTTCTGGCGTTTTCAATTTTCATGGCCATGTCGGCAAGTTTAAACGAAATGACCTGGAAATTGGAAATAGGTTTCCCAAACTGTTTGCGTTTTTTTGTGAAATCAACTGCCATTTCAAAAGCTCCCTGCGCCAGCCCCAGTCCCATTGCAGCAATCGATAACCGACCTGAATCGATAGTTTTCAACATAATTTTAATACCTTGTCCTCTTTCACCCAGTTGGTTTTCCTCAGGGATTAAACAATCGTTGAGGTAAACCATTCCGTTGTCGGCAGCCCGCCAGAGCAGTTTGTTTTTCATATATCTGGCAGAGTACCCGGGGGTGTCACGGGAAACCAGAAAAGCTGTAAACTCTTTTTTGCCGTCGCTTCTTATGCCTGTTTTTGCTACCAGGCTCATGCCACCTGCCAGTTCTGAGGCCGCGTTGGTTATATATTTTTTATGACCGTTAATCAACCAGCCGTTTTTCTTCTTTTTTGCCATCGTTTCTACTCCTTGTGCGTCAGAACCTGCATTTTCTTCGGTAAGGCCAAAAGCCCACAGTTTTTCTCCGCTGCAAAGTTGCGGCAAGTATTTTTCTTTCTGTTTTTCTGTGCCAAATTCCAGAACAGGACCCACTCCAAGCGAGTTATGCGCTGCCAGCGTTGCCGCAACAGAACTGTCAATGCGTGCCAGTTCTTCAACGGCAATAATAAATGAGAGGTAGTCGCTGTTTTGTCCCCCGTATTTTTCAGGGGTTTGCATGCCGAAAAGATTCAGCTCATTTATCGATTGGATTAAATCTACCGGGAATTCCTCCCTGGCTTCAAAGTCGCCAATAGCTGGTTTTATTTTGTTTTCCGCAAAATTTCTTACTTTTTCACGTAGTGCATTATGCGTCCCATTTAAAAATGCATTCATAAATAATTATTTAGAATTCAAATTCGACTAAGGTCTTTTTGTCTTGTACGGTTTCTCCTTTCGAAACCTGAATGTTTTTTACCCGTGCTGATGCCGGGCTTTTTATGGTTATTTCTGATTTCATCGATTCAATAATAATTACATCCTCTCCTTTCTTTAAGATTTGACCGGGCTTAACCAATATGTCAATTACTTTTCCGAATAGCCCTGCAATCACTTTGTCGGTTACTATCTCCGTCCCTTCATTTCGGTATTTATTTAACTGCACCTCTTCTAAAACATGGTTACTTCTTACACTGTAATATCTGCCATCATATTGGATAATAGATTTTTTATTATTCTGAAAAATAAAGATAGTAATATCTTTTTTATTTAAGGAAAAATCAATTTTCGAACCAGAAAATTTAATGTTGGATATTGTTTTTATCGTTCCATTGAGCTGAATTTCAATGTTTGGGTTTGCTCTTAATGTGTTGATTTTGTGTTGTTTATTGTCGATGAAAATTTCAAAGCTTTGAAAAATGCGGAGATAGCCTGATTCATTCCAAATTGAAATGGGGTGAACGGGACGCTGAAAATGATGCAATAAATAAGCAGCTGCCAGCGGAACGGAAGAAGTTTCGTCCTTGCGAAGAAAGCTTTTGTTTTTCAGGTTTTTTTCCAGCCACCTCGTGTTAATCGAATTGGATTTAAAATCGGGGTGATTGACGGCAATCGCAAGGAGTTCTTGTGTTGTGACAATTCCCAGTAAAAATAAACTGGAAAGTGCCTTTTGTGCCTTTTTAATAGCTTCATCTCTGGTTTTTTCATGAACAATGAGTTTACCTGTTAGCGAATCGTAAGCCGCTGAAAGCTCTGTTCCGGGCTGAAGGAAACTGTCCCATCGGACTTCTTCCGGTATTTGTATTTTAGCTATTTTTCCGGTTGAAGGCAAAAAGCCAGATGCAGGATCTTCTGCGCAAATTCGCATCTCAATTGAATGACCATGTACTTTGAGATTTTTTTGACTGACAGGGATTTTTTCACCTGCTGCAATTTTCAGTTGCATTTCAACCAAATCAACACCTGTAATCATCTCGGTAACCGGATGCTCAACCTGCAGGCGGGTATTCATTTCCAGGAAATAAAAATTTTCATTTTCATCCACTAAGAATTCCACCGTACCCGCTCCACGGTAATTAATTGAACGGGCAATTTTGAGGGCAGCATTGTACAGTTTTTCCTTTAACTTTTTGGAGATGGAGTTGGCAGGAGCTTCTTCTATTAATTTCTGATATTGACGCTGGATACTGCATTCACGTTCAAAACAGTGAATTGCATTTCCTTTTCCGTCGCCAACAACCTGAACTTCGATGTGGCGTGTTTGGGGCAGGTATTTTTCAATCAGCAGGTCACTGTTGGCAAAATATTTAAGGGCTTTATTTTTTGCCCTTTTTAATGCTGACGGAAGATTTTCGGCTTTGTAAACGATTTCCATTCCTTTTCCACCACCGCCGCCAGAGGCTTTAACCAAAACCGGGTATTCAAAATTTTTGGCAGAATTTAAAATATCATTTTCTGATCCGGTAGCAGACGAAATGACAGGAATTTGGAGCTTCTTTACAAATTGATTGGCTTGGATTTTTTCACCCATTAGCCTGATCTGTTGAGGTGTGGCTCCGATGAAAATCAACCCGGCCTGTTCAACTTTTTCTGCAAAATCAGCCTTTTCTGATAAGAATCCATACCCGGGATGTATGAATTTGGCACCTGTGTGCTTTGCAATTTTAATTATTTTTTGCTGGTTCAGATAAGTTTCCTGCAACGTTTCACCTTTCAGGTTAATAGCTTCGTCCGCCCGGGCAACATGCAACGACTCGCGGTCGTCATCAGCAAAAATAGCTACGGTTTTGAGCCCCAGCTTTTGGGCTGTCCTGATTATGCGGACTGCAATTTCTCCACGATTGGCTATTAAAATTTTTCCGATTGTTTCCATTAATCCTGATTGGTTATTTGATTGTTCCAGCTGGGTTTTCTTTTTTCGAGAAATGCCTGTAGTCCCTCCCTTCCTTCCTCTGAATGAGTCAGCTGGGCCAGTAGTTGAGTCGTTTTTTCGGCTGAGGTGGTTGTGATTTTTCCTGTTTCAATTTCATGGAGTAAGTTTTTGCAAGCCCGCAATGCATTTGGCGAAGATGATGACAGTTTTTTTATGAGGAGATCGGTTTCACTGAAACGTTCTCCATCGGATGAAATAAAATCGACCAGGCCTGAAATTTTTGCTTCCGGTGCCAAAAATTTTGAGCCGGAGTACATTAATTTTTTCATGTGTTGAACCGAAAGCCGTTGAGCTACAAAAGGCATTATGGTGGCAGGAATAATTCCCAGTTTGATTTCTCCGAAAGCAAATACGGTGGATTTTTCAGCAATTACAAAATCACATGCCGAAAGTATTCCGTTGGCGCCCCCCAATACATTGCCGTGAACCGCAGCAATGGTAATTTGGGGTGCATCGCGTAATTCTTTGAGAAGGCCAGGGATTTGCAGGTATTCTTCCCGGTTTTTCTGTATCGACTTTTCTGCGGCGGAGGCCAGCCAACTGATGTCGGCTCCGGCACAAAAGGATTTTCCCTTGCCCGATATGACCAGGAAATGAATTTCATTTTTTCGGGAAATCGATTTTAATGCGTCCCGGAACTCCCCTATTAGTTCAGGATTCAATGCATTATGCTTGTCGGGGCGGTTTAAAATTAAATCGGCCCTGTTCCTGTCAATTTTAACTGTTATGTACTTCAGGTTTTTCATCTTGTTACATTCTGAAAACCCCGTATCGGGGCGTCCGTTCGGGTTGATTAAGGGTGATGTGAAAAGCCAGGCCTAAGATGTCGCGTGTTTCTGCGGGGTTGATAATTCCATCATCCCAAACTCGCGAAGAGCTGTAATAAGCGGAGCTTTCTTTTTTGAACTGTTCAATAAGCTGGTTGCCGCTGCCGTTTTGTCCAATTGTATTCAGGATGCCCGAAGCCTGCTCGCCTCCCATAACCGAAATGCGTGAGTGCGGCCACATGAATAGGAAATCGGGTTCGTAGGCGCGGCCTGCCATGGCATAATTGCCTGCACCAAACGACCCGCCAATTACTACTGTTATTTTGGGCACTGTTGTATTGGCCACAGCCTGAATTAATTTTGCACCGTCGCGTGCAATTCCTTCGTGTTCATATTTTTTCCCCACAATAAATCCCGTAATATTTTGCAGGAACAGCAACGGTGTTTTTCGCTGGTTGCATAGCTGAATAAAATGCGCTCCTTTTCGGGCGCTTTCAGCAGTAAGAAAACTTTGGTTGCCTAAAATGCCAACTGTTATTCCTTTTATTCGGGCAAAGCCTGTAATCAGCGTATTGCCGTAGTTTTCCTTGAATTCATGAAAATCACTTTCGTCAACCAACCGTTCAATTATTGCATGAATGTCAATCGGTTTTTTCAGATCAACAGAAAGGTAATTGTAGATACTTTCTGGTTCAAAATGGGGTTTTTTTACTTTCTCAATTTCAATTTCTTTTTTCCTGCCAACAGGAAAGCCGGAAACTATTTTCCGGCAGATTTTAAGGGCATCCACATCGTCCTCGGCCAGGTGATCGGCCACTCCCGAAATGGAGGTGTGAACATCTCCGCCGCCCAGCTCTTCGGCCGAAACTTCTTCACCGGTAGCCGCTTTAACGAGTGGTGGCCCGCCAATAAAAATTGTTCCCTGGTTTTTTACAATAACAGTTTCGTCGCACATGGCCGGCACGTAGGCGCCGCCGGCAGTGCAGGAGCCCATTACTACCGCAATTTGCGGAATGCCTTTTGCCGAGAGCCGGGCCTGGTTATAAAAAATGCGGCCAAAATCGAACCGGTCGGGGAAAACATTGGCTTGTTCCGGCAGATAGATTCCTCCTGAGTCAACCAGATAGATACAAGGCAGGTTATTATTCAGGGCGATTTCCTGTGCGCGGATGTGTTTTTTTATGGTTTCTTTTACATACGTCCCTCCCTTAACTGTGGCATCGTTGGCAACAATCATGCACTCGCGGCCATGCACAATCCCAATTCCGGTTACGATCCCGGCCGAGGGAAAAGCATTGTTGTATTGATCGTAAGCCGCAAAGGATGAAAGCTCCAGAAAATAGGTTTTGGGATCAACCAAAAGATCAATTCGCTCGCGGGCCAGTAATTTACCTCGCTCACGATGTTTTTGTTTTGATTTTTCCGGGCCGTGTGAGCAAACATGCTGCAACCGTTCATGGTAATTAGTCTTTACCAATTCATAGCCAGTACTTTGTTTGGCTTTGGTGACCGTATTTTCCAGTGTTGTATTTTGTTTAACTTTACCCATTAAGGTGTTAAAAATTTTAATATTCAAAAATCTTCTAATATGACAAAATTATAGACTTTAAGTTCATTTCATCTATTCATATTTTTATTTCATTAAAATTGTTCGTTACATACAAAAAAGAACCGTTAAAAAATTAACGGTTCTTTTGGGGTAGAAAATTTTGCCGGCTAATTAAAAGCCAGTAAGCTTATTAAATTTTTTCAATGTAGTGTGCAATCCAATCGCCCACCTGCGAAGTTTTATATGCAGGTCCCTGGGCAATGTCTTCAGTTACAAATCCTTCATCCATTGAGGCGGCCACTGCATCGCGAATGGCTTTTCCTTCATCCGGGAGGTTGAAAGCTGTTTCAAACATCATGGCTGCGGAGAGGATGGTGGCAATTGGGTTGGCAATATCTTTTCCGGCAGCCTGCGGATAAGAACCGTGAATGGGTTCGAAAACCGAAGTGTGGATTCCGATTGATGCTGAAGGCAGCAAGCCGAGTGAGCCGGTAATCACACTGGCTTCGTCGGTTAAAATATCGCCAAACATATTTTCGGTAACCATTACATCGAAGTTTTTGGGCCACTGGATAATTTGCATGGCGGCATTGTCCACAAACATATATTCGGTTTGAATATCGGGATATCTGGGCGCCATTTTCTGGGCCACTTCGCGCCACAATCGCGAACTTTCCAACACGTTGGCTTTGTCCACCACTGTTAATTTTTTACGTCGCTGCGCGGCAAATTCGTAGCCCAGTTTCAGGATGCGTTCAATTTCTTCGCGGGTGTAAGTGTTGGTATCGAAAGCGGTATTTCCGTTATCCTTCCGGCCTTTTTCGCCAAAGTAAATGCCGCCGGTCAGTTCGCGGATGCAAACAAAATCGGCACCTTCCACCAATTCGCGGCGGAGCGGAGATTTGTGCAGTAACTGTTCAAATGTCTCCACCGGCCTGATGTTGGCATACAAGCCCAGTTTTTTGCGCATGGCCAGCAATCCCTGCTCGGGGCGCACGGTGGCTTTTGGGTTGTTGTCGAACCGTGGGTCGCCAATCGCACCGAATAAAACAGCATCTGAATTCATGCACAATTCATGCGTTTCGTCGGGATAAGGATTTCCCACTTTATCGATGGCAATTGCGCCGGTCAGCGCGTATTCATATTCCAACTCGTGATTAAATTTTTTGGCGAGTGCTTTAACCGTTTTCATCGCCTGTTCGGTAATTTCGGGTCCGATTCCGTCGCCGGGAAGAATTGCAATTTTTAGTTTCATATATTTTTTGCTTTAATCTTTTTGAATATTGAATGATACCGAATTCAAATTTATTTCCACAATAAACGAGGAGTTTTTATTTAGCTTTTGAATCTGCGGTAAATTGTCCGTAATTATTTGAACCAGCTCAGAGTTAGAAATATTACCCAAATTAATTTTGATCAGTTTTGAAGGAGTTCTTTTTACGTAAAAACTATTTCGAAAATCTGAATCTTTGGAAATAACAATGAAATCTTTTTGGTCAGCATACTCACATATTTGTTTATCTGAAGTAAGCCATTTGTCGAGAATGTCATTTACATGAATTGTTTCGTAACCCCGTGAAGTCAAGTGCCTGACTAATTTATAAGAGATATGAACATCACATAGAAATTTCATCAGGCTACATCTTTTATCGGCTTACCTGACAGGTTAAGTTTTGCAAAATGTAAACTTGCCAGAATATCTTCCTTTTCAAGTTCCGGGTGATCGTCGAGAATTTCCTCGGTGGTCATTCCCGAACCAAGCATATCAATAATTACTTCAACCGGCCACCTCATTCCACGAATGCATGGTTTTCCATGGCAGATTTCGGGGTTTGTGGTAATTCTTTCCAAATAGTTCATATAAATATGTTTTAAGCAAATTTACTGTAAAAACAGTGTATTTCAAATAATTAAATTTTAGAAATTGGTATTTACTTACGGAATACTGTCCATTATTTTATCCAGCAAACCCGGCTTAAACTCGTTTTCGATGATATTTAGCATGCGAATTGTTGCTTTGATTGCGGCTGCATTCTGATCCGGATCTAACCCTTTGGTTTTAAATTCGCGACTGTTTTTCCAGGTAATTACCGTTTCTACCAGTGCATTGGTTTTTCCGCCAGGCGGGATGGTTACCGTGTAATCAATGAGTTTCGGGAATGATTTGCCGAGACGCTTGTATATTTTCCGGAGTGCTTTTACAAATGCATCATACTGGCCGTCGCCATCGCTGAATTCCTCAAAAATTTCTCCTTCAATTTCAAGGCTAACATTGGCAACCGGCCGCAATCCCATAGTATGGGTAACCGAAAAGTTTATCACCCTGATTTTTTGTTCCATCAGATCGTTCTCCAGGGCATCGGCAACAATGTAGGGCAGTTCGTCGGAGGTAACCGTTTCTTTTTGGTCGCCCAGTTCAATAATCCGCTGCGTTACTTTTTTCAGTGATTCTGCATCGAGTTCAATGCCCAGGTTTTCCAGGTTCTTTTTGATGTTGGCTTTACCCGATGTTTTTCCCAGCGCATACTGACGGATTCTTCCAAAACGCTCCGGTAGCAAGTCGTTGAAATAGAGATTGTTTTTGTTGTCACCATCGGCATGTATGCCGCTGCACTGGGTGAATACAAATTCGCCGATTAGCGGCTTATTTGTAGGAATCCGAATTCCGGAAAACGATTCTACCAGCTTTGAAACTTTGTTCAACTGGCTTTCATTCACCCGGGTTTTCATTTTCAGGTGATCTTTAATGGTGGCAATCACGCTCGACAGTGGTGCATTCCCCGCACGCTCGCCCAACCCGTTAACAGTGGTGTGTACGCAGCGCATTCCGGCTTTTATGGCATGGAAAACATTGGCAATGGCCAAATCGTAATCGTTGTGGGCATGGTAATCGAAGTTGACATCGGGGTAGGTTTCAATCATTTCCCGGCAGAAATCGTAGGTTTCGTCGGGGTCTAAAATACCGAGCGTATCGGGAAGCATTATCCGGTCAACTTTTTCCTCTTTCAGTTTTGAAACCATGAAATGCACGTAGTCTTTTGAACTTCGCATTCCGTTCGACCAGTCTTCGAGATAAACATTTACCCGGATTCCCATTTCCCTGGCATTATGAATTACTTTTTTAATGTCGGCTAAATGTTCCTCCGGGGTTTTTCGTAACTGCCCTTTTACATGGTTCAGCGAACCTTTGCAAAGCAGATTAATTACTTTTCCACCGGCGTCGGCAATCCATTTCAGCGAAATGTTGTTATCAACAAATCCGAGAACTTCAATTTTATCGAGATGTCCTTTTTCGGCTGCCCATTTCATTACACGCTGCGATCCCCTGAATTCACCATCTGAAACTCTTGCCGAAGCGATTTCAATTCGGTCAACCCTTACATCTTCCAACAACACCTTTGCCACACTTAGTTTTTCCCCTTCGCTGAAAGAGACGCCTGTGGTCTGTTCTCCATCGCGAAGGGTAGTATCCATTATGGTGAGCTGTTTGCCCTCTATTTCAACTGTTTTGCCTGTCATTCTTTTATGTGAGTTTTAGCTGTTAGCTTCTTCAAAAGCAGTAATTTCATCTTTCATCCGAACCAGGTAATCGATATCGTCGAGTCCATTTTTGAGGCAATGCTTTTTGTAGGCATTAATTTCGAACTCTTCGGTTTCACCTGTTGTGAGGTTCGTTAATGTTTGCTCCTTTAGATTAGTTTTGAATTCGGCTTCCGGGTTTTTTTCGATGGTTTCAAAAATTCGTTCAAGGAATTCGGGGGTTACAACAACTGGCAGCAAGCCATTGTTAATTGCATTGTTTTTAAAAATGTCGGCAAAAAAGCTGGACACTACAACTCTGAACCCGTAATCGTAAATTGCCCAGGCAGCGTGTTCACGGCTCGATCCGCTGCCAAAATTTTTACCGGCAACCAAAATTTTACCGGAATACTTCGCATTATTCAGCGGAAAATCGCTTTTGGGTGATCCATCTTTGTTGTAGCGCCAGTCGCGAAAAAGATTTTCGCCAAAACCTTTGCGTTCTACTGCTTTTAAAAAGCGTGCAGGAATAATCTGGTCGGTATCTACATTTTCAACCGGCAGCGGAACTGCCGGTGATTTTATTACTGAGAATTTATCGTATGCCATTTTATTTATGATTTTAGCTTTCCTTAAAAAATTTTAAACGGGTTCCAGTGTTTTGTCTGTTTCTAAGAATTCATTGTCCATCAATTCTCTCGGATCAGTAACTTTCCCGGTTATTGCTGCGGCCGCTGCTGTAAGCGGGCTGGCCAACAACGTTCTTGCCCCGGGCCCCTGTCGGCCTTCAAAGTTTCTGTTAGTAGTTGAAACGGCGTATTTTCCTTCCGGTATTTTATCGTCGTTCATGGCAAGGCAGGCCGAGCAACCGGGCTGGCGGAGTTTGAATCCTGCTTCTTCCAAAATTTCGAGCAGGCCTTCTTCTTTAATTTGTTGTTCAACATGCTTTGAACCCGGTACCAGCCAGGCATTCACATTCGGTGCTTTTTTCTTCCCTTTAACAAAAGCGGTAAAAGCTCTGAAATCTTCAATCCTTCCGTTGGTGCAACTGCCTAAAAATACGTAGTCTATTGTTTTGCCAAGCATTTTGTCACCAGGCGAAAATTCCATGTATTTCAATGCTTTCTCCAGCGTTTTTTTATCGCTTTCCCCCATACCATTGTAAATGGGAATATTTTTGGTGATGCCGATTCCCATTCCCGGATTTGTTCCATATGTAATCATAGGTTCAATGTCAGCGGCATCGTACGAATATTCAGTATCGAACACGGCATCTTCGTCTGATTTTAAATTTTTCCATTTTTCAACAGCCTGCTCCCAGTCCTTTCCTTTTGGAACAAATTCACGTCCTTTCATGTAGTTGAATGTGGTTTCGTCGGGTGCAATCATTCCACCGCGGGCACCACTTTCAATACTGAGGTTGCAAAGGGTCATGCGGCCTTCCATACTCAGGCTTTTAATTGCTGACCCGGCGTATTCAATAAAATGGCCGGTTCCCCCGCTGGTTGAAATTTTCGAAATGATAAACAGCGCAATGTCTTTTGCCGTAACCCCTTGTTTGAGTTCGCCGTTTATGGTAATCCGCATTTTTTTGGGTTTGGGCTGCATGATGCTCTGGCTGGCCAAAACCATTTCCACTTCGCTGGTGCCAATTCCAAAAGCAATGGCCCCAAAAGCCCCGTGGGTTGATGTGTGGCTGTCGCCGCAAACAATTGTCATTCCCGGCTGGGTGAGTCCTTTTTCCGGCCCGATAATGTGCACAATGCCATGTCCTTCGCTTTGAAGATCGTGATATTTGATGCCATGCTCGGCACAATTTCTCTTCAACATTTCTACCTGATTGCGCGATAATTCGTCAACAATGGAAAGGTGCTGATTTTCGGTAGGAACGTTGTGGTCGGGAGTGGCAGTGGTTTGCTCTGGTCGAAATACTTTCAGGCCGCGGTTTTTCAGGCCTAAAAATGCAACTGGACTGGTTACTTCGTGAATTAAATGCCGGTCGATGTACAACACATTGGGGCCGCCTTCAACTTTTTTCACTACGTGGCTGTCCCAAATTTTATCGAATAATGTTTTTGCTTCCATTTTTTTATTGAATTTTTTTTGATTAAACCTGAACCGGTAATTTATTCACTGCATCGAGGTAGGCCTCAACTGATGCCGTTACAATATCGGTATGCGCGCCAAAGCCATGGAAAATGGAGTCGTTGTACTCAATTTGCATGTGTACTTTTCCAATATCATCGCTGCCGCGTGTAATGGCCTGCACAAGGAATTCTTCAATAGTAACCTGGCGGTGAATAATTTGTTTAACCGCTTTAATTGCTGCATCCACCGGGCCGTTTCCGGAAGAAGTTGCATCAAATTTCTCTCCTGCAATATCGAGCCGAACGATGGCAACAGGTTCAAGTTTTTTTCCTGTGAGTACCTGAAGGAAGTCGAGTTTTATACGGCGCTCCTGTTGTGTGGCATCGCCAACCAGCAGGGCAATATCGTCATCGCGAATATCTTTTTTATTGTCGGCCAGCTTCAGGAATTTCTCATAAACTTCATCCAGTTTTTCTTTGCTTAGTTCAAAACCCATCAGTTCGAGCCTGTGTTTCAGTGCCGCACGGCCGCTGCGAGCTGTAAGCAGGATTGCCGATTCGTTGATTCCCACTTCTGTAGGATCCATAATTTCGTAGTTTTCGCGGTTTTTCAGCACGCCATCCTGATGAATTCCGGAGGAGTGCGCAAAAGCATTTCTGCCAACAATTGCTTTGTTGGGCTGAACCGGCATATTCATTAAGGTGGAAACCAAACGGCTGGTCTGATAGATATTTTTTGTGTTCACGCCGGTTTCAATCCCGAGAACCTGATATCGACTTTTCATTATCATGACCACTTCTTCGAGCGATGTATTTCCGGCACGTTCACCAATTCCGTTAATGGTAACTTCGGCCTGGCGGGCGCCGTTCATAATTCCGGCCACTGTGTTGGCAGTTGCCATTCCGAGGTCGTTATGGCAATGGGTGGAAATCACTGCTTTGTGAATGCCGTTTACATTTTCCATCAGGAATTTAATTTTTTCGCCAAATTCGGTTGGAAGGCAATAACCTGTTGTGTCAGGGATATTTACTGTTGTAGCACCTGCTTTAATTACTGCTTCAACCACTTTGGCCAGGAATTCATTATCGGTACGGCCGGCATCTTCGGCATAAAATTCCACATCTTCTACATATTGTTTTGCATATTTTACTGCTTCAACAGCCCGTTCCATAATAACTTCAGGTGTGGAGTTGAGTTTATGGTGGATGTGATAATACGAAGTGCCAATGCCCGTGTGAATTCGTCCCTTTTTTGCATATTTTAGCGATTCGGCAGCCACGTCAATATCTTTTTTCACTGCGCGGGTAAGGGCACAAATGGTGGGCCATGTAACCGCTTTTGATATTTCTACCACCGACTCAAAATCGCCGGGGCTCGACACCGGAAATCCGGCTTCGATAATGTCAACTCCCAAATCCTGCAAGGCTTTGGCAACTTCAATTTTTTCAACCGTGTTTAACTGGCACCCCGGGACCTGCTCGCCGTCGCGCAGGGTGGTGTCAAAAATGAACAGTCTGTCACTCATATTTATTTGTTTTTCAGTTATTACTAATCAACTTTTTGCTTCAAATCAACTTACCGTACAATTATTATTTTGCATTTAATAAAAAAGCCATCCTCTTTTTATGAGAATGGCTTATTCCGTTTCTTGCTTTATAGTAAACAACACACCATTCTCACATCCTGAATAGAAGGATAATGCCAATAATTAGGCTGAGAATTGATATGCTATTAAGTAAAATCATTCGTTTGCTTTCGATTTGCTGCAAATATTACAATATTTTTTTAAAATGAAAACAAAACAGGTGTTTTTTATGATGAAAATTAATAAAAAGACTGTTTTGTATGTAATTTCAGCAAAATTAATTTGAAACATTTCAGGGATGAAAGGATTGCGAAGGAGAAAAAATGAATGTGAATTTAATCTTCGTTTTCTTGCAATACTGCTTCGTTTGGCAAGGCAGGGGTGGCTTTGGGTTGAAAAACATCATTTTTGGTGAGGGGCCTGAGATGAACTTTCCAGTCGAAACCACTAAGTCTTTTTTCCTCTTCGGTTAATTCGAAAAGAGGTTTAAGCTGACCTTCGGGGGCAGTTAAAAATTTAATTTTGAAAACGCGGCCTTCTTTAAAGCGAATAGAGATTTTACTGCTTTCAGCCCGGTTCAGTCCGATAATTGTGCTGTCTTCGCGGGCGTAGTAGAGGGTTTGCCCGTTTCCGTTTACATCAATTTTCGACAGTTCATTATCGACCACATACCCCACCATTTCTTTTCCTTTAATTTGGTCGAACCGGCCGGAGTCGAGTTTTGAGATAATGAAACTGTTATTTTGGAGGTGCATTTCGTCGGGGGCATCCGTTTTTTGTTTCATGTTGATATAGTCGGCGCTCAACTGATGAATATCGGACCAAACCACAGGATTGGTATGCAGCTGAACCACAGAATCATTGGTGAAATAGACCAGCGAATCGCAAACCCCCTGTAAATCGGAGCGGTAAAAGCGGGCATTGTAATATGCTTTCACAATATTTTCATCCGGAATTGTATCGGGGATGGTCCGGAGAGTATCGGCGTGGAGGTACAGCGTATCGTTATCGGAATACATCATGAAAAGAGCCGAATCGGTTACGGTTGCAATTTCCTTTTGTTCGTTGTAGTTCACTGTATTTCCGGTAACAATGCTACTGTTTTCCATGTCGTGAATCCTTACATTTCCAAGCGCTCGTCCGTTTCCATCTGTTTCGTTGTACTTAATGTAATTGGCACTTAATTCTTGCGAATCGTTAAAAACCCGCGGATTTCTCAGTAGCTCTGCTTCTCCTGTTTTTGAATCGTACCATCCGTCTTCAGCATAAAGTGTGTTGGATGAATCGCGAATTATTGTAGGCCCTGTAATAAAAATCCGGCCTGTTTCTGTATTGTAAATCAATGTGTCGCCCGAAAGTGTATAATCATCGCTGTAAGCTTCCACATCGTTGTAAAAGTGTATCAGATCTTCATTAATAAAATATCTGCCAATTAGGCTTGTCAACACATTTGTGCTGTCCACAATTTTCCCGTAATCGTCGTAATAACCGGTGTTTGTATCGAGGTTGTAATCGAGTGTATCGGAGTAAAGGGTGGTCGATTTATTTTTCAGAATAACATCACCGATGGCCTGCGCAAAACTAATATCCCCGTTGTAAAAAATTTTATTGGCATAAAGATCGAGTGTATCGTTTTGGTTGATATGCACATTTCCAAAAGCATCAACCCGGTTGGTGCCAGTATAGGTGTAGGCGCTGTCAGCCCACATAAGGACGTTCTTGTGCCTAATGCGCAACGGGCTTCCAATAAGCCGCTGTGCATTAGGGGCAATTGTTTCATCAGCTTCAAGAAGATCGGCTTCTTCAATTTCAATTTTCTTTTTTTCCTGTGCGGAAGAAAATAAAGATGCAATTACCAAAGCAAGAAGTATTGCAGCTTTTGCATTCAGTAATAATTTTGAAATAATATGAAACAGCCGTTTTGGCATTTACACTAACTTCTCAATAATTTGTTCCACCGAAATGTTTTCGGCTTCGGCCTTGTAGTTTTTAATTATCCGGTGGCGCAAAATTGAAGGGGCAACTGCCTGCACATCTTCAATGTCGGGTGAATATTTTCCCCGGAGGGCAGCATGGGTTTTGGCGCCCACCACCAGGTATTGCGAAGCCCTTGGGCCGGCACCCCATTTCAGGTACTGCTCCGAAACATCAGCTGCCATTCCGTTTCCCGGGCGGGTTTTGGCAGCCAGGGTAACGGCGTAGTTCAACACATTATCGTTTATCGGAATTTTCCGAATTAAATCCTGGTAATACAAGATTTCTTTGGCAGATATTACCGGTTTCAAGTCGAAAGTTAAATTGGAAGTGGTATTTTTTACGATGGTAATTTCATCGTCGTACTTCGGGTAATCGAGCCACACTGAAAACATGAACCGGTCGAGTTGTGCCTCAGGCAGGGGATAGGTTCCTTCCTGTTCGATTGGGTTTTGGGTGGCCAGTACAAAAAACGGGCTTTCCAGTTCAAAACGCTGGCCGGCTGCTGTAATGGCTCTTTCCTGCATGGCTTCGAGCAGTGCCGATTGGGTTTTGGGGGGTGTCCTGTTAATCTCGTCGGCTAAAATAATGTTGGCAAACAAAGGTCCCTTGATAAACTTAAACTGCCGTTCTTTATCCAGAATTTCGGTGCCGATGATATCGGAAGGCATTAAATCGGGCGTGAACTGGATACGGCTGTAGTTGAGCCCGAGAATTTTTGCAATGGTTGTTACCATGAGGGTTTTGGCCAGCCCGGGAACTCCAATAAGCAGCACATGACCGCGGCTGAACAGTGAAACCATCACCTGTGTAATAATTTCATCCTGACCGTAAATAACCCGTGTAATTTCTTTTTTTAATTCACTGAATTTATCGCGTAACCCATCGAGAGCTTCTACATCGTTTTTAAATTCCATCCGTTTGTTGTCCTTTTAATCCAATAATAAATTATTATTCCGCTATCCTACTTCATCCAATTGTTGAATTCGAAATTGCAGTTGGCATAAGTTTCATCGATGCGGATATAAGTATCAGCCTGTTTTTCAGTAATCCAGTTTTTTAAAACTTTTTCTTTTTTCTGTGCAAGAAACTGATTCGCCAGTTGTTGATAATCATCCTGCAGGTTGGCTTTATGCCCTTCTGTTTTGTCAACAAGTTTTACAATTTTGAAAACAGTTTGCCTGCTTTCCGGATCAATGGTTTCGAACGGATCAGAAATTTCGTTGATTTTTAAATTCGTGAGTATCTTACTTACATCGCCATCCAGTTCCTCTACAGTAAATTTTGATGACATGGTATTGGGATTAATTGCAATTCCTCCGTTGTTTCTGGTGTTTTTGTCAGAAGAAAACAGTCGTGCTGCCTCGCTAAAAGGAATTTCTTCTTTGCGAATCATATTGGCGAGGCTGTCGAGGCGGCTAAAAGCCTGCTCTTTCGCATCGTCCGATATTTTGGGTTTCATGAGAATATGCCGTGTGTTCACTTTTTCACCGCGCTTGTCGATGAGCTGGATAATGTGGTAGCCGAATTCACTTTCTACTACATTAGAAACCTGGTTGTCGCGGAGGTTAAATGCCGCTGCTGCATAATTGGGAGCAAGTTCTGCACGGCCCTGGTAGCCAATTTCTCCACCATCGTTTGCCGAAGGTCCTTCGGAATACATCACAGCCATTGCTGCAAAGCTCGAACCCTCTTCAATGCGTTGCTTAAGCTGGCGCAGCTCTGCTTTAACCCTGTTTTCTTCCTCCAGCGAGATTTCAGGCCGCATGGTAATTTGTGCGTACTCATACTGCGTGGGAATAACCGGTATTTCTTCTTCCGGCAGATTACGGTAGTAGGCTCGCACTTCTGAGGGAGTGGCTGTAACATCCTGCACAATTTTTTGCTGCATCTGCTGGCTCAGGATTTGGTTCCGGATTACTTCCTGCATCTCGGCCCGAATGGAGGCAAGCGGTTTTTTAAAGTAGTTCTCCACTGCCTGTTCAGAACCAAAATAGGCAAGGTAAGTCTGGATTTGAGCATCCATCTGTTGGTTAACCTGGTTCGGGGTTACCGTAATCAAAGTATCCAGTTCGGCTTCGGCAACCAGCAGTTTATCTACCAGAAAATTTTCCAGTATTTCGCATTTCATGTCACCGTCAGATGTCATTCCCTGCGCCTGCTGGTCCATGTACATTTTTTCAATATCCGATTTCAGAATGATGTTGCCGCCCACAATCGCTACAATTTGATCGACTACTTTATCCTGTGCCGAAACAATTCCGGTCATCAGAACCGCAAGTAGGAAAATACTCCCTGCTTTTATTATTTTTTTAGTTGTCATCGCGTTCGCTTTTAAATATTTTAAATTTGTTGTTTTTAACTCCTTCGGAATATACATTGTTTTCAAGTTGCTTTAAAAAGTCGATTTTACGCCGGTTAATTATCAGGTTTTTTATGTTTTCTTTTACATACTCAACGGGTGCCTGGTCGTTTTTGAGTTTGTAATCGTATATAGTAACAAGGTAATAATAATCGGAGTCGCTGCGTTCAATTGTTTGGTTTCGTTGCAAAAACTGCTCCGGGTTTTCAACGGGCTCGGGAATGCTTTTGGTTAACAGCTGAAAATCGACCCATTGATCGATGAAAATGTCGAATCCTTTGGCATATTGCAGGCAATAATCACGCAATTCGATAATCCCTTCAGTGCTGTTGTTTTGGCTCATCTCTTTGAGCTGGTCGGGGTTGGCCAAATCGTTGGGGATTTTGATGTAAACAGCTTTAACAATATTATTATTGAGGACAAATTTTTCGGTATTTGCATCGTAATATTCCTGCACCTGCTGGTTGGTAACTGAGGTGTCCATCCGCTGGCTCATTATTGCATTTTTGTATTTATATAACATGAGCGACTTCCGGTACTCTTCCAATTGTTCCGAAACATCTTTTTGAGCAGCTGTCAGGTTTTCCTCCGCTTTTTGGAGCAGCAGTTCACGCTTAACCCATTTGTTTATATAGTCATCAGCCATTAAAATACTGTCTTCGCGTTCAATTTCCGGAGGCACCACCGATGAAATTTCGGAGAGGTACAATTTATTGTCTCCCACTTCGGCAACAACTTTTTTCAGTTGCTCGTCACCAGGATTACACCCCACTGAGAGCAGGATGATAAAAACCGGGAAGCCATATTTCAACAGCATTTTAAACATGCGGAACAGATCTCAACACTTTTTTATTCACTTTTATTTTATATTTTTTTCGCAGCTTTTTTAGCCACTCTTTTTCCAGGTGATTTTGATAATCGGAAATATACAATCCGCGAGCTTCTTCAAGGGTTTTGGGCTCGGGAGGAATTTTGTCACCGCGAATAAAAGTAAGTTCCGGATTAAAGCTGGTGGTTTTTTTGCCGTTCCAAACGTAATAATCAACCACATCATTGGCTCCTTCTTCCCACGCTCCTTCCTCTATTTCCACCTTTTTCCCTGATTCATTTAGCAAATCTTCCACTTCGGCGGCAGTCATTCCGGCAGCAAAATATTTTTCGGCCTCCTGCCTTGTTTCCTGGCTTTTACATGTTATTATGAGGCCTTTAAAACGCTCCCCCCATTGATGTATTCCTTTATTTTTTTTATAAAATTTTTGAAGCCCGGCAGTGTCCTTCGATGCAAAGCCCCAGATTTTCTCTTCCATAATATTGAAAAGCAAAATTCCGTCGTGATACTCTTTCATCAGGTACCGGAATTCAGGATGTTTCTCCTCCAGTTTCGAATCTTCCAGTTGTATAATTTCATGAGCAACCCAGTCGTTGTAATGGCCTAAAGAGTTGCTGTTTTCAATGCCGTTTTTTTTCAGAAAAGCATTAAAGTCGTTCAGGTGGAAGTCTTTATTGTCGATTGAAAAAAGCAGGAGTTCTTCACTGGGATTTTCGTTTGTTTTCAGCTTTTCCAGATTGGCACTGTTTGCCTCAAAATTGTACTCTTTTTTTAGTTTTTCAACAAAAGCTTTCTGGCTGGAATTGGACCGCTCAGGGTCTCTTCTAACCCTTTCTTCAATTTGCTCGCGTGCTTCTTCAAAAGATGGGACAGGCCGGTGATCCAACTTTTTTATGATATGAAAGCCAAAAGGGGTTTCAACAGGCGGTGTCATATCTCCGGTGTTTTCGAGAGCGAATGCCGGAGTTGAAAATTCGGGTATCATCCGTCCTGCAGAAAACCAGGGCATTTCGCCGCCCTGCATTGCCGATCGTTTGTCATCGGAGAGCTTGCGGGCCATGTCGGCAAAATCGGCACCGTTTTGCAATTCCGTATAAATTGAATCGATCTCTTTTTTTAGCTCATTTTTGTCGAAGTTCTCAACGCCCTGCGGGAACATTTTCATGATGTGTGCCACTTTTATCTCGCCCTTGTTGGGACGTAAATCGTGCACTTTTATGAGGTGATAGCCAAATGATGAACGAACCGGTTCCGAAATTTCGCCAACAGGGGTGTTGAATGCTGCATTTTCGAATGGAGCCACCATTTGGAATGCCGTAAAGTAGCCCAGTTGTCCGCCGTTGTTTGCCGCATTCGGGTCTTCTGAATATTCAACTGCAGCTTCGCTAAAAGGTTTTCCTGCAAGGATCTCTGCCCTGATTTCATTTGCTTTTTTCAACACTTCCTGCTCCTTTTGGTAGGTTGCGTTTTCCGGTACCTGCAATAAAATATGGCTGGCATTTATCTCTTTGGTCATGCGGTTATACAACTCTTTTATCAGCTTCTCATCATATTTCATGTCGGTTAAATAAGGCGCTGCAAGTTCTTTCCTGTAGCCGGCCAGTTCTGTTTTAAATGCAGTGCTGGTATCCATTTTCAGGTTTTGAGCCTCAATAACCTTTAGTTTATAATCGATGAACATATCGAGGTATTCTTTAGGCGATTTTGCCTCGGTTTCATCGTACAGGTTCTGGTTGTTTTTCCTGTAAATCCGTTCGAATTCTGCTTTGCTGATTTCAATGTCGTCTATAGTAAGCAGAATCTCTTCGTTCTGACCCCAAACAAGGCCGGAAAACAAGATTAATCCTGCTATCAGGAAAACAGTGTGTTTCATTTTTGTATTCATTTTAGAAACAACGCTTCAAACTCAATTTTTATATCCGGTTGATGTGAATTTAACAGAGAAAACCCGGTACTCATTATTTTATCGGCTACTGTAATTTGGCGCTTCACGCGTTATAGAAACATCGTGCGGATGACTTTCCTGAACGCCGGCATTTGTAATTTTTGTGAACCTGGCATTTTGCAGCAGTTCAATATTACCTGCCCCGCAGTAGCCCATTCCGGCCCGCAGCCCGCCAATTAGCTGGTACAGCACTTCGTACAGTGTGCCTTTGTAGGGAACGCGGGCAGCAATACCTTCAGGAACCAGTTTTTTAATGTCTTCTTCCATATCCTGGAAATAGCGGTCTTTGGAACCTTTTTGCATGGCTTCAATAGAACCCATTCCGCGGTACGATTTAAATTTTCGTCCCTGGTAAAGAATGGTTTCGCCCGGAGATTCTTCCACACCGGCAAAAAGGCCGCCCGCCATTACCGAGTTGGCACCTGCTGCAATGGCTTTCACAATATCGCCTGAATAACGAATTCCGCCATCGGCAATTACCGGAATGTTGCTTCCTTTTATGGCTTTTGCCACACTATAAATGGCCGAAAGCTGCGGGATTCCAACACCTGCAATTACACGTGTGGTACAAATGGAGCCGGGACCTATTCCTACTTTTACGGCATCGGCACCTGCTTTCATGAGTGCAATTGCGCCTTCTTCCGTGCCAATATTTCCGGCTATTATATCTTTTTCAGGATATTTAGCTTTTATCTTTTTCAAAAACTCAAGCACCCCTTTCGAATGCCCGTGGGCAGTGTCGATAACAAGGGCATCTACCTGTGCTTTTACCAGTTCGTCAGCACGCTCCATTGTGTCCGAGGCCACTCCAATTCCTGCAGCTACCCGCAATCGGCCTTTTTCATCTTTGCAGGCCAGCGGTTTGTCTTTTGCCTTGGTAATGTCTTTATAAGTAACCAGTCCAATCAGTTTGTTGTTTTTATCCACCACCGGCAGTTTTTCAATTTTATACCGTTGCAGGATTTCCGCTGCTTTTTCCAGGTCGGTCGATTCGGTAGTTGAAATAAGCTTTTCCTTAGTCATCACCTCCTCAATCGGACGGTTCATGTCCTTTTCAAACCTGAGGTCGCGGTTGGTGACAATGCCAACGAGGTGGCCTTTGGAATCAACAACCGGTATGCCGCCAATTTTAAATTTGGACATAATATCCAGCGCATCTGCCACCTTTTTCTCGCGGGTAATGGTAATGGGATCATAAATCATCCCGTTTTCTGCCCGTTTTACTGTGGTTACCTGGTGCGCTTGATCTTCAATATCCATGTTTTTGTGAATGACCCCGATACCCCCTTCACGGGCAATGGCAATGGCCATTTTATGTTCGGTGACCGTATCCATGGCAGCCGTTACAATGGGGGCATTTATAATTATGTTTCGGGAGAAGTGAGAGGTGAGATCCACGTTGCGTGGCATAACTTCTGAGTATGAGGGCAATAACAAAACGTCATCGAAAGTTAATCCTTCATATGCTACTTTTTCAGAAAAAAACGACATGTGCTACTCTTTTTATATTTTTATTAAAGCGCAAAACTACAAAAAATTAGGTTAGTACTATTGGTAAAAATTGTGATCGATTTCGATTTGATTGATAAAAATTGTTAAAGCCATATGTGCGAAAGCGTTTATTTTTGTTGAAGAAATGTAAAAGCTCGCAAATGATTTCTTATTTTGTAACTCATGAATAAATTCAGGCAGATACTGGCACAATACTGGGGCTATTCTGAATTCAGGCCTTTGCAGCTTGATATCATTGAATCGGTGGCCTCGGGAAAAGATACACTTGGGTTGATGCCAACAGGCGGTGGTAAATCAATTACTTTCCAGGTGTATTCGCTGTCGGAAGAAGGTATTTGTATTGTTATTACCCCGCTCATCGCCCTTATGAAGGACCAGGTCCAGAATCTTCAGAAAAAAGAGATTAAGGCACTGAAAATACACAGCGGAATGTCGCCTTTTGAAATTAAAGTTACGCTTGACAATGCAGTTTGGGGCGATTACAAATTTCTTTATGTTTCGCCGGAACGACTAAGTTCAGAGCTGTTCCGCGATCGGCTCCAAAAAATGAAGGTGAATCTGGTCACAATCGACGAAGCACATTGTATTTCGCAATGGGGGTACGATTTCAGACCGAGTTACATGAACATTATCGGGCTGAGGGAAATTTTGCCCGGTGTAAAATTTCTGGCCCTCACAGCCACTGCCACACCAAAAGTAACCAAAGATATTCAGGAAAAGCTTGGTTTCAGCAAACCTAATGTGCTGAAGATGTCGTTCAGCCGCGAAAACCTGAGTTACCTGGTGCGGTTACGCGAAAACAAACCGGCCTATTTACTCGAAACTTTAAAAAAGGTAAAAGGCTCGGGCATTGTGTATTCACGCAGCCGGAAGGGAACCCGCGAGTTGGCTGCTGAACTGAAAAAATATGGTATTTCGGCCGATTACTATCATGCAGGCTTGAGCAACGCCGTTCGCAGTGAAAAACAGGATGAATGGCTTTCGGGAAAAACCAGGGTAATTGTTTCTACCAATGCTTTTGGGATGGGCATCGACAAACCCGATGTGCGTTTTGTGGTACATTACGAGCCGCCCGATTCGCTGGAGGCCTACTTTCAGGAGGCAGGCAGGGCAGGGCGCGACGGGAAAAAAGCGGCTGCTGTGTTGTTGTTCAACAATGCGGATAAAACCAGGCTGAAAAAGCATGTAACAACTGCTTTCCCTGAGCCCGGCGCCATAAAGAAAATTTACAATGCGCTGTGTAATTATTTCCAGATTGCCGTTGGGTTTGGCAAAGGACAGGTTTACGAATTCAGCCTGCAGGGATTTGCGCAGGCTTATAAATTTCAGCAGGCACAGGTTTATAACAGCCTGAAAATTTTGCAGCGTGAAGGCTACCTCGAATTTACCGAGGAAATCGACAGTCCCTCACGTTTGTATTTTACGGTGTCACGCGATGATTTGTATAAATTTCAGGTTGAAAACGCCTCGCTCGATGGCTTCATTAAATTAGTCCTGCGTTCTTATACCGGGCTTTTTAGCGGATATGTTGCTGTTGATGAAGATTTGCTGGCCCGGCGGGCAGGCTTAAGTCAGGAGAAAGTTTATATGTTTTTAAAACATCTGCGCAAATCGAAAATCCTGGATTATGTGCCGCGCAGCCAAACGCCTTTTATCTATTTCAGCAAAGAGCGGATTTCGATTGACCGGCTAAAAATAACAAAGGAAAACTACGATTACCGGAAGAAAGATTTTTTGAACCGCGTGGAAGCAGTTATTCATTACGCCACCTCTAACACCACCTGCCGTAGCCGGTTATTGCTCGAATATTTTGGCGAAACCGACTCCAGCGACTGTGGTACCTGCGATGTTTGCCGGTCGTTGACAAACATGGAGCTGAGTTCGTTCGAATTTTCTGAAATCAGCAACCAGGTGAGGAAATTGCTGGAAACGCCCTGTGCTTACGAAACACTTCTGCTGAAACTAAAAGGCAACCGTGATAAAATGATGGAAGTGGTAAAATGGCTTACCGACAACGGGAAAATTGTTTTGCGGGTGGACAAAAAATTGGAATGGAAAGAAAAGTAGGAAGTTATACTTCAGGTATGTCTGGTATGTAATTATCATTTACTCTTAAAAATCTTTGTTACTTTTGCAGCGTTTTTTCATTGGCATTTATTATGAGTGATAAAGGAGAATTAAATCCGGTAGTTTATTCGAAAAACGTGGTGGAGTTTGTTACTGTGGCAAATGAATATTGCGGAACAGTTGAAAAAGTAAATGAACTGCCGGTGGAGGAAGGCCTGCAAAAATTGCAAAAGATGTTGCCGTTACTTTATTTAAAGGGACCATGCTCCCCCAGACCGAAAAAATGCTGGAGGACGAGCTGGAAAAATATGTAACCGAACTCGATTACAATTTGTTGCATCAGAAGTGGTTGCAGGCGCTGGGCGAATACGACAGCTTTTACGAAGTGTTCGATCCGAATATTCAGTTTGGCGACGAAACAGTAACAGCCAGTATTTCTGAAAGCTTGCTCGATATTTACCAGGATTTGAAAGATTTTTTAACGGCATACAGTCTTGGCGATGAAATGATTATGAACGATGCCCTGGCCGATTGTGTTTATCATTTCGAAGATTCCTGGGGCCAGCGGCTGGTTAATGTATTACGTGCTGTTCACATGCTGGTTTACAGCAATGTGGATTTTGCAAAAGCACACAATGATGATGAGGTACAACCCGGAACCGGCAGCCCCGAGTGGCTCGACAAGTTTTGGGGTAACAATACTGAGGAAGATAACAATGTTTAAAGAAAGTATAACAAAAGAAGAGCTGACCGATTTGCCACTGCGTTGGTTCGAAGGAAAAATTGTAGTGGTTGACAAGCCTGAACAGGTAAAAGGAATTGCCCGTTTGCTGGCTTCGTATCCGGTAATTGGATTCGACACCGAAACCCGGCCGTCGTTTAAAAAAGGCAAAACAAATAAAGTGGCACTGTTGCAGCTTTCCACGCCCGATCAGGCATTCTTGTTCAGGGTAAATAAAATAGGCCTGCCCAAAGAAATACGAAAAATTCTGGCCAATCCGGAAATCATTAAACCCGGCGTTGCAATCCGCGATGATATTAAGGGATTGAAAGAAATTAACCCCTTTGAACCCGGTGGTTTTATTGAATTGCAAGACTTTGCTAAAGAGCTGGGAATTCAGAATTTCAGCCTGAAAAAGCTGGCGGCCATAACCTGCAATTTTCGCATTTCAAAATCGCAGCAACTTTCTAACTGGGAAGCAGATTCGCTTACCGATGCACAGCAGGTTTATGCCGCTACCGATGCATGGGTTTCGCTGAGAATTTACGAGAACTTTGCAAATAATTAATTTCATGGCTGAAGGATTTACCAAAATTGTGCTGAAATCCGGCAAGGATCAATCGCTGAAACGTTTCCACCCATGGGTGTTTTCGGGGGCTATTAAGAAAACATACGGTCCGCTCAACGAAGGCGATTTGGTGGAGGTTTTTTCCAATAAAGATGAATTTCTTGGACTGGGCCACTACCAGATTGGTTCCATCACTGTGCGGATTGTTTCCTTTGAAAAAACTGAACCCGACTTCGATTTCTGGAAAACTAAAATTCAAAAGGCCTGGGATTACCGGAAAACACTTGGGTTTGACCAAAATGAAAAAACAAATGTTTTCCGGCTCATTCATGCTGAAGGTGACGGACTTCCCGGATTAATTGTAGATTTTTACAACGGAACTGCCGTAATGCAAATGCACTCGGTGGGAATGTTTTTGATTCGCGAAGAACTGGCAAAAGCCCTGAAAGAAGTTTTGGGCGACCGGTTAAAAGCAGTTTACGATAAAAGCGCCAAAACACTCCCCAACAAAGCTGCCATCGAACCGGAAGACGGTTATTTAGTTGGTGAAAAAGCTGAAAACGAAGTGTTGGAGTATGGGCTCAAATTTAATATCGATTGGGTAACCGGACAGAAAACCGGATTTTTTATTGACCAGCGCGAGAACAGATGGCTGGTTCAGAAATATGCCGAAAACCGCGATGTACTGAATATGTTTGGTTACACCGGCGGGTTTTCCATTTATGCGATGCAGGGCGAGGCAAAAACAGTGCATTCGGTTGATGCATCGGCAAAAGCCATTGATTTAACCAACGGAAATGTGGCACTCAATTTCCCCGATGATCCGCGCCATGAAGCTTTTACAGCCGACGCATTTGAATATTTGAAAGATATTCAGGACAAATACGATTTAATCATTCTCGATCCACCTGCATTTGCCAAGCACCGCAGCTCAATGCACCAAGCCTTGCAGGGCTACAAACGGATAAATACAAGGGCGTTTGAGCAGATTCGCAGCGGGGGTATTTTGTTTACTTTTTCATGCTCACAAGTGATCTCGAAAGACCGTTTTCGTGAGGCCGTTTTTTCAGCCGCAGCCATTTCAGGCCGCACCGTTCGAATTCTTCATCAGTTAACACAGCCATCCGATCATCCGGTGAATATTTACCATCCTGAAGGCGAGTATTTAAAAGGGCTGGTTTTGTATGTGGAGTAAGAGTTGTAATTGTTTTTTCCTTTTACTTCAAGTACACATTTCCTATATTTGTATAAAAATAATTGATGATATCTCAAGATAAAATAGAAGAAATTAAGCAAAAGATTGTAAATAATTTCAATCCAAAACAAATTTTGCTGATTGGTTCGTATGCCTCCGGTACTCAGAATAATGACAGTGATTTAGACCTCTTAATTGTGAAAGATTCGGATTTACCTCGTCAACGCAGGGCATTCAATATCCGTAAATCTTTAATTGGAAATAGAATTCCAATGGATATTTTAGTTTATACTCCCGATGAGTTTGAATCAGAAAAAAATGAAAAGTATTCATTTATTAATTCGGCATTAAAAAATTCACGGCTTTTGTATGACCAGAGCAAATAACCAAATTGTAGCAGCCTGGATTGAAAAGGGAGATCATGATTTGGGATCTGCCAAAGTAATTTTTCAATACATTCCTGAGTATTTTGATACTGTTGCTTTTCATTGTCAGCAAGCAGTTGAAAAATACCTGAAGGCTTTATTGATTTTTCATGAAATTGAATTTCCAAGAACCCACGATTTACCTTTTTTGCTTGAGTTGCTGTCCCGAAAAATGGATGTTGATTCGAATCAGTTTGATAAAGCAATAGTCCTGAATGGATTTGCAGTTGAAATTCGTTATCCAAATTTAACGATTAAACTTTCAAAGGAGGAATTACATGAGGCCATTGAAATAGCTGAGTATTTCAGAATTTTCACTGAACAACAAATAAAAACGCAGTAGTTCTCTTTTTCCAATCAAAAAACTATTTTTGAAGTGTATTAAAAATTGTGATAATGACAACGGACCAGAGACTTGCTGATAAATATAATTCCGAATTTACTGACCAGAATATTATTCAAAAAATAAAACAACTCACTGTAAATCACCCGGGTAAAGTGATTTTTACCACCAGTTTTGGGTATGAAGATCAGGTGATTACCGACATGATTTTCAAAAATGATTTACCGGTAAAAGTCATCACCCTCGATACAGGTCGCATGTTTGAAGAAACCTACAAGGTTTTTCGGAGTACACTTGAGCGTTACGAAAAACCCATAGAAGTTTACTTCCCGCCAGCCGAAAAAGTAGAAAAATTGTTGAATGAAAAAGGCCCCTTCAGTTTTTATGAATCCATTGAAAACCGAAAGGAATGTTGCTACATTCGCAAAGTCATTCCGCTAAAACGAGCGCTGAAAGGAAACGAAATCTGGATTACCGGGCTCCGTGCATCACAATCGGAAAACCGCAGCAATTTGCATGAATTTGAATGGGACGAAGGCAACCAAAAAGTAAAGTTCAACCCGTTGATTAACTGGAGCCTCGATGAGGTGAAAGATTACGTGAATAAGAATAATGTTCCTTACAATGTGCTTCACGACAAAGGTTTTGTAAGCATTGGTTGCGAGCCCTGCACCCGCGCCATTAAACCCGGCGAGGATTTCCGTGCCGGCCGCTGGTGGTGGGAGCAAAGTTCGGGAAAAGAATGTGGTTTGCACGAGAGCTGAATTTTACAAAACAGAGCGGATAAAATCGAGCCGCCTTTTCGAATCGTTGCTCTCCTTAAATAGCACCTGAAGATATTCACAAGGATAATTGTCGCAATAAGCACAATTTGAAAACTGTTTTTTGATGCAGCAATTTCTGATTTTACAATTCAGGCAACCTTCAAATATTTTGGCATCCTCAGCTTTACACCCTTCGCAACCGGTAATGTCATTTGCAGTTAAGTTGGTTGCATAAATTTCATTGCTTAAATGGGCAATTTCATCCTTCATTTTTTTCTTTTGCAATTCATCTGTTTCGTGGGTAGCCCAAAAAATGGGACATCCCTCGCAAAGCAATCCGCAATATGAAATTGGTATATTCATATTCGTAATTTTTTGTTAGCAGTTTTAAAAGTACTGCAAATTACAAAAAAGAGCTTAAACAAAACAGATTAGTGTTTTTGTAATGTATTTCAATTTTATGATTAATCATATTTGAGAATCTGTACAATATTCTGTATTTTCAGGTTTTTGGTACCACCATGTTTTGAAATTGAAAAACGGAAAGCAATTTTAAGTGAATTGCAAAACGGTGCTGCCATTTGTGAATAATTAAAAAACCATGAGATGAAAGCCTGGAAAGTAATTTATAACGATTGGATACCCGAAAAACAACCAACAAGAGAAGCATTAACGACTTTAGGCAACGGCTATTTTGCCGCACGCGGTGCTGCTGAAGAATCCGATGCCGGAGGGCCTCATTACCCGGGTACTTACCTGGCTTGTGGTTACAACCGGATGACATCAAAAGTTTCGGGACGCGAAGTTGAAAATGAGGATTTGGTAAATTGGGCCAACTGGTTGAGTTTGAAATTCAGGATTGAAGATGGCGACTGGTTTGATTTGGAAAAGGTTGAGATTATAAAATACCGGAATGAACTGGATTTGAAAAGCGGTATTTTGAAGCGCACCGTTGGTTTTGTCGATCAGGAAGGACGTGAATCATTGCTGATTAGCAGGAGATTGGTGCACATGAAATTTTCGCACCTTGCTGCTATTGAATGGAAAATTACCCCACAAAACTGGTCGGGTAAAATTGAAGTTCAGTCAGCCATCGACGGCACTGTTACTAATTCGGGAGTCGATCGTTACAGCGATTTGCGTGGTGATCACCTCAAACCACTGTTCACCAAACAAGTGGACGATAAATGCATCATGCTTGTAGTGAAAACAAAGCAATCGAAGATTCGGATGGCACAATCGGCCCGTACAACCGTCTTCTCTGATGATGAACCCATTTCTGCAGATTCTGAAATAACTGAAAAAGAAGGATACATTGCCCAGTATTTAACTTTTAATGCAGAGCAAAATAAAACAGTCAGGGTTGAAAAAATAGTCGGACTGCATACATCGCGTGATAATGCAATTAGCGAACCGGCACTTGAAGCCTGTAACGCTGTGCAGCGCGCAGGTAATTTCGAAGATTTGCTGACTTCTCACACACGTGAATGGAAACAGCTTTGGTACCGGTGCGATCTGGAACTCGAAGAGGGAGAATACACGCAGATGATTCTCCGGTTACACATTTTTCACATTTTGCAAACGGCATCTGCCAATACCATCGATTTGGATGTGGGCATTCCCGCCCGCGGTTGGCACGGCGAAGCTTATCGCGGCCACATTTTCTGGGATGAACTTTTTGTTTTTCCTTTCCTCAATTTTCAGCTTCCTGAACTGGCCCGGTCGCTGCTGATGTATCGCTACCGCCGGTTACCCGAGGCACGGCGTGCGGCGCGAAATGCCGGTTTCAAAGGGGCAATGTTCCCGTGGCAAAGCGGAAGCAACGGGCGCGAAGAAAGCCAGGAATTGCACCTTAATCCGAAATCGGGCGAGTGGGACCGTGACGACACCTATTTGCAGCGGCATGTGGGGGCCGCCATTGCCTACAACATTCACCAGTATTTTGAAGCCACACGCGACCTTGAGTTTATGTCGTTTTATGGGGCCGAGATGCTGCTTGAAATTGCCCGTTTTTGGTCGAGCATTGCTGAATGGAACCCCGACCGCGAGCGTTTTGAAATCAGGGGAGTGGTTGGCCCCGATGAATTCCATACACAATATCCCGATTCCGACAAGCCTGGCCTCAATAACAACGCCTACACCAATGTGATGGCTGTATGGGTGCTTCAAAAAGCGCTGAATATGGTGGAGCAGCTTTCTGAAACCCGCAAGGTGGAACTTTTTGAAGAGTTGGATATTGATGAAAGCGAGCTCGAACGCTGGGAGAAAATTACCCGCAAAATGTACGTGCCCTTCATTAAAAAAGGTATTATCAGTCAGTTTGAGAGATACGACGATTTGCAAGAAATGGACTGGGACAAGTACCGCAAAAAATACGACGATGTACAACGCATGGATCGCATTCTGAAAGCGGAAGGCGATACCCCAAATCGTTATAAAGTTGGAAAACAGGCCGATGTGCTGATGTTGTTCTATCTTTTCTCGGTGGAGCAGCTGAAAGAAATTTTTAACCGGCTGGGCTACGAATTCGAACCATCTTCAATTCCTGAAAATGTGGATTATTATCTGAAAAGAAGTTCGCACGGATCAACACTCAGCCGGCTGGTTTATTCGTGGGTAATGTCGCGGTCTGATCGCGAACGCTCGTGGAAAGCTTTTCAAAAAGCACTATTAAGCGATTTTGAAGATGTTCAGGGCGGCACCACATCCGAAGGAATTCACCTGGGTGCCATGGCCGGTACGGTAGATATTGTACAGCGGTGTTACACCGGCCTCGAAATTCGCGACGGGGTGCTCTGGATCAACCCGCGGCTGCCGCGTGAGCTTCAGTCGCTGAAAATGCGCATTCGTTACCGGGGGCATTGGATTCATTTCCTTTTCAACCATAAAATAGTTGAGGTTACATTCGAAGCCGGCTGGTCGCCCAAGGTGGAAATCGGCTTCCGGGAAAAAGTGTACACCTTTGGCGAGGGCGATCGGAAAACTTTTTCGCTGTAACTGATTTATTTATGCAATTCACCTAATCACCGCAGTAAAAAATTAAACTATTCCCGAATCTAAAAGGTTTGCAACAATGTAAATTTTTCTCATTGAATAGAATGGCAAAACAATTGTTATTTTTGCGCGGGGAATTGAAAAAATTTAGTTGCAGTTTTGCAGGCTGATTTGGTTTTTATAAGCCTGCCGGTTTTGGGTTTTTACTATGGTTTCTGATAAAAAAATTTGGGATGATTTTAGGAAGGGCGAGAAATCCGCTCTTTCCCAAATTTATCATCAGCATATTCAAATGCTCTTTCGCTACGGAAAAAAATTTACCCAGGACGATGATTTGATAAAAGATACGATTCAGGATTTGTTTATCGACCTTATTCGCACACGAAACAACCTTGGCGAAACCGATAATATTACTTTTTACCTGATGGTTTCATTCCGCCGCAAACTGGTTAAAAACTTGAAAAAGGTGAAACTCAATTCCGATCCGGTGGAGGAAGATGAGTTGACCACAGAAATTGTATATTCAGTCGAAGAGGAGTTAATTAAAAAAGAAAGCCTCACCCAAAGAGAAGAAAAAGTACGAAAAGCTTTGGCCGGGATTACGCCTAAACAGCGTGAGATCCTATACTATAAATTTTCCTGCGAGCTTGACTATGAGCAGATTTGCGAAATTATGGAATTGCAATACGACTCGGCCCGGAAACAGGTTTCACGTGCGCTCAAAGTAATGAAGAAAGCGTTGCTGGATTCCGGGGTATTTCTGTTCTTGTCAGCGTTATTTTTCTAACCTGTTTAATTCATGCGTTTAGTTTGATGTAGGTGCGAGGCGTCGGAACCCGCAGGCATAATTATCTATTTCAAGGGTTTCGCAACGAAGCAGATGCATTAAAATAAACGCACTTGTGAAAAATATTTTTTTTCACCGGTTTTACAAATCATTTATAAGCAGTATTTTACAAATTCAAAATATTTTTCATGAATTTAACAGGCTAAAAAGCACAAAATATTTGTCCACAATATCATTTATTTCGACTTATTAAAAATAACCGACGATAATCAACCGGTTTTTCATAGGATTAGTTTAGTTTGAAAAAAAGCGTTCCGTAAAGCGACTGGGGCGCTTTTTTAATTTTCTATTAAAAAATGTGAATTTATCTGTCCACATTTTTTAGTTGGGTGTCTTTTAAATAATAGTTAAGAACCGATAAACTAAATGAAATCAAAATTTGCTGAATACAGCACCGAACAACTCCTCGAAGAAAAATCCTTTATTGAATGGGTGTTGCTGGGCATGCACAACAGTGAATGGGAAAATTTTTTTGACGATCATCCCGAAATTCGCCCCCATGAAAAAGCCGCACGCGAAATCATACATTTACTTCAGGATAAATATGAAATTCTGGATGAAGTTTCTGTTCTGCAATTATGGAAAAGTATTGACAGTTTCGACAATATTCACAAACAAAAAATTAAAAAACTTACCATCAGGCGAAGGCTAAGCTGGGCTGCTTCAGTTTTGTTAATCGTTTCCCTCGGAACATTTGGTTTCCTGTATTTTAATGATTCCTGGCAAAATTACCGTTTTGCCTCGTCTGAAATTACCGAAAGTGATGAATCACGCATGGTACTTTCCAACGGGGAAGAAATTTCCCTTAAAGAAGACAATTCTACCATTGCAATGGACGAGGTTGCAGAGCAGGTAATTGTAAACGACAGCATTATCGATTTATCCCAAAAAATGGATGCCGGTAAGTCTGAGGCCAAAATGAACGAAGTGGTTATTCCATACGGAAAAAAATCGGAATTGCTGCTGGCCGATGGCACTAAAGTATGGCTCAATGCCGGCAGTCGCCTGGCTTTCCCAACAAAATTCACAGGTAAAAAACGCGAAATATTTTTGGAAGGTGAAGCCTGTTTTCAGGTGGCACACAACAACGAAAAGCCATTTATAGTTAATGCGGGCGGCCTCGATATTAAAGTGCTGGGTACAAATTTTAATGTGTCGGCTTACCCCACAGAAAAAACGGTTGAAACAGTGCTTGTTGAAGGAAGTGTGGCAGTCAGCCGCTCGAAAGTTATTAAGCTGGGCAATAAGGAAACGATACTGAAACCGAACCAAAAAGCAAGTTTCCACAAAGAAAACAATGAAATGACTTTAACCGATGAAACCGATGTGGATTTGTATATTGCCTGGACCTATGGCTGGCTCAGGTACGAAAGAGAAAGCCTGGAGTCGGTTTTGCGAAAAGTGGAACGATACTATAATGTGGAGATTGAATTACCGGCAGCTTACCCGAGCGACGATAAAATTTCAGGAAAACTCGATTTGGAAAATTCGCTGCCAACAGTTATGGGATTTTTGTCTGATGCATCGGGATTTAATTATCGCATAACAGGCAATAAAGTATTAATTGATGAACGACTTGAAAAATTACCAACACGATAGAATAGAATATAATAACATAGAAAACCGGAAGGTTCTGATTGCCCTGTAAGATTGATTGGCGTCGCCTTACAGGACCAACCTGCCGGTTTTCATTTAAATAAAAACAATAAATGTTTAATCTAAACTCTTTAAAAGTATGAAGAAAAAGCGAAAATTGTGGTACTTCTCGAGGGGAAGTTTATCAAAAATCTTACTGAAAATGAAACTAATGACTTTCCTGGTGTTGCTGGGATTGGTTGGATCTGCTGCCGACAGCTATTCGCAGGCGGCAAAATTCAACCTGAAAATGCACAATGCGACTGTGCTGGAGGTATTTCAGCAAATTGAGGAAAACAGTGAATTTATTTTGTTGTATAACGAAAAGTGGGTGGATGTGAACCGCCGCGTTGATGTCCAGGTAAAAAACGAAACGGTTAAGGAAGTTTTAGACCAGACTTTTAAAGGAACCCAAAATGTCTATAAAATTTATGACAGGCAGATTGTTGTTTTAAAAGATGATAAAACTGAAGTACCGGTTGATGTTCGAAACCAAATTAATGAAAGCCGGAACTTAAATTCAGGAGCAGCGCAGCAGCAAAAAGCTGTGGCTGGTGTAATTACCGATGAATCGGGGCATCCGCTTCCGGGAGTGACCGTGCTTGAAAAAGGAACTACCAACGGAACAGTAACCAATACCGACGGTGAATATTCATTGAATATTTCTGCAAGCTCAGATACACTGCAGTTCTCGTTTATTGGTATGCAAACCATGATTGTACCGGTAGATGACCGAACAGTTATCAATATTGTAATGCAGCAGGAAACCGAAGGGTTGGAAGAAGTTGTTGTAATTGGTTACGGTACACAGCGTAAAGGAAGTGTTATTGGTTCGGTTGACCGCATTGAAACCCAGCAGTTGAAACAACCCACACGTACCATCAGTACTTCGCTGGCCGGACGTTTGGCAGGTGTTGTTTCGGTACAGGGCTCAGGCGAGCCGGGTTACGATGGTGCCGATTTCTGGATTAGGGGGGTGAACACTTTTACCGGAAATACCAGCCCGCTGATTTTGGTTGACGGTGTGGAACGTGACCTCGATAACGTGGACCCGGAAGAAATTACCGACTTTACCATTTTGAAAGATGCAACCGCTACTGCTGTTTACGGTGTGCGCGGTGCAAACGGTGTGGTACTTATTACCACCAAAAAAGGATCGATTGGCGAACCGGATATTAACCTGCGTATGGAAAACAGCTTTTCCGACCCGTTGGAATTACCCGATTTTGTTGACGGCACCACATACATGACCATGCAAAATGAAGCCCTTGGAAATAACGGGAAAAACCCGCTTTATTCCCAGGAAACAATTCAACGTACCGAGAGTGGGTTCGACCCCAATTACTACCCCGATGTAAACTGGCTCGACGAGTTAATCGACCACTGGACACCAACCCAGCGCGTTACACTTAACGTGTCGGGCGGTAGCGAAAAAGTACGTTACTTTGTTTCAGGGGCGTTCTTAAACCAGAGTGGTATGTGGAAAAGTTTTGGAGGAACCAGCTATAACAACAATGTGAATGTGAAGCGTTATAACTTCCGCGCAAACGTGGATATGAACATCACCTCAACTACCATCCTGGGAGTTAATCTTGCAGCTATTCTCGAAGACCGTAATTATCCCGGGGAATCATCAGGTACAATTTTTAGCTGGGTGCTTCAAACCCCGCCAACCTGGTTTCCGATGACTTATCCTGACGAATCAAAAGTTCCGGGATACCCCTACGGAATGGCACGCAACCCATACCAGTTGCTGGCACGTTCAGGATTTTCAACCGAAAATCACTCAACTGTTCAGTCCAATTTTAATATTTCACAGGAGCTCGATTTTATTACCGAAGGCTTGTCGGCAAGAGGATTATTTGCTTTTGACTCCTATACTAGGGCCAATATTACCCGCTCGATGCAGCCAAGGCCATATCTGATTATTCCTTATGGCTTTGACGAGGAAGGGAATCCTATTTTGCAAAACGAAGAAGGGGAATATAATTACCAGGATCAGGAGCCAAACAGTACCAGCTATCACAATTATCTTACCCGTGACGTTGAAGCACCATACACCGACCGTTCGTTGTACATTGAGGCTACACTCAACTATAACCGCCGGTTTGGCCAGCACGATGTTGGAGGGCTGCTGCTTTATAACCAAAGCGACAAGACCTTCCCCTCACTGGGTGGAATCTACGAATCGGTTCCACAACGCCACCAGGGGTTAACCGGAAGGGTGAACTATGCATTTAACCAAAAATATTTTGGTGAATTCAACTTCGGATACAACGGTTCCGAAAACTTCGCCCCAGGGAAACGTTACGGTTTCTTTCCTTCAGCTGCTGTGGGATGGGTTCCAACCGAAGAATCATTTACCGACTTCATGAAACCGGTAATCGACTACATGAAAATCAGGCTCTCGCATGGTTATGTGGGTAACGACGGGCTGAATTCGCGTTTTGTTTACCTTACAAGAGTTGAAGGAACCAGCACCAATGTTGGCTTTGGTACCAACAACGGTTACGGTTACGGAGCAGGTTCGGGTATCAATATTACCTATTATGGTAACCCCGATGCTACCTGGGAGCGGGCTGCAAAAACCGACCTCGGCCTCGAGGTTCATTTCCTCGATAACTTTGTGCTTCAGGCAGATGGTTTTTACGAAAAAAGAGACAACATTTGGGTTCAGCTTTCACGTGTCCCCGATATCTTTGGATTTAGCACAAAACCTTATGCCAATGCCGGTGAAATGGAAAATATGGGGGTAGATGCCTTCCTGGAATATTCTAAACCTATAAACGACGATTTAAGTATAAACTTTAAAGGAACGTTTACCTTCTCGCAGAATAATATTCTGGCCAACGGCGAAGAAAAGAAAAAATACGAATACCAGTCGGCAATTGGCCAGCCGTTTGGACGCGAGATGGGTTACATTGCCGAAGGCCTTTTTGTGGACCAGGCTGAAATTAACAACAGTCCGAGCCAGGTGAGTATAGGTGGCGAAAGTAAACCCGGCGACATCAAATATAAAGATGTGAACGACGATGGCATTGTTGACCAGTTTGACCGTGTTTACATGGGGCATCCTACCATCCCGGAAATGACCTACGGTTTTGGTTCAAATATTTTCTTTAAAGATTTCGACTTCTCTTTACTGTTCCAGGGAGCAGCAAGGGTTTCGTTTTTTGCCAACCCGAAAGCATTTCCTGAAGAGGACCGTGGTAATGTGCTTACGGTTATTGCCGACAGCTACTGGAGCGAAGAAACGCAGGATTTGGATGCTGAATTCCCACGCTTGGGAATCGGTCAGCAAACAAAAAACTATACCAATTCCAGCTGGTGGCTGCGTAACGGAAGTTACCTGCGCCTGAAACAAATCGAATTAGGTTACTCCCTGCCAAAACTGGCGCTGGGAAAATACAATATCGACAATGCACGTATTTATGTGAATGGGTTAAATCTGTTTACCTATTCACCTTTTAAATGGTGGGATCCCGAATCAAAAAGTTCAACCGGAATGTATTACCCCATCCAAAAAGTTATTAATGCAGGTGTTGAAATTAAATTTTAAGGACTATGAAGTTATTTAGAAAGAATATCACAAAAATTACCGCTCTGTTTACCCTGCTATTTGTTTGGGGAAGCTGTTCCGACTATTTGGATCAGGTACCGGAAGAAAAACTGAGCGAGGCCAACCTGTTTGAGTCGAAAGACGATGTGATTAAAGTACTCACGCAGGCCTATTCATATCATTATTCAACAATTGAATTTAGAGATAACCCGGGTTTGGCTGCCGACGAAGCCGATTTTAACTGGAGTAACTATGCCCCTCACGATAAAGACAACGGGCAGTACAGCCAGTCTGATCCAATTTATAACCACTGGGGAAATTTTTACAAACAAATTCGTACCATCCAGTACTTTTTGGCCAGGCTCGACGAATGCCAGGATGAAAAACTGACCGACGATGAACGCAGCTGGTGGAGAGGAGAGGCTTATTTCCTGGAAGCGTATTACTATTTTTTACTTCTGCAGGAATATGGCCCGGTGCCAATTATAGATCAGGTTTACGACGGTAATGCCCTGACCGAACTTATGGATGAAGGTGTTCCGCGCTCAAGTTTCGATGAAAATGTGGAATATATTGATAGCTTACTTGTAAAAGCTATTGAGCATCTCGACCTCTTTTACACCACTTCATCAACCGAACGTGCCGCACGCGCAAGCAAGGCTTCGGCATGGTTTCTGCGCTCAAGGCTGTGGCTTTATGCTGCCAGTCCGCTCTATAACGGAATGACTGCTCCCGATGGCCAAAGCTACCAGCACCTTATGCCTCAGGATGACGAAGGAAACAACCTGATAAGTACCACTTTCAGTAATGAAAAGTGGAAAAAAGCGATGGAAATTACCGCAGAGGCTATTCAGGTGAATAACTCAGCTGATCGGGGACTTTACAAACCCGGCGTTACAAGCAGTGTGGAAAATGGTTACGAAGCCTACTGGAATGTATTTAACTATGCACGTGGCGGGCATCCAAGTACTGAAAATGTGTTTTACAAACAAAACTTTTCAACTGGTGATATCAGAATGCACTCACTGCCCATTTCATGGAGCGGATACACCGGCGTTTGTCCTACAATTGAGCACGTGAACGAATATTTCATGGCCAATGGGTTAATGCCCGAAGATGATGAAGGATACCAGGAAGCCGAAGGTTTTGAAACGTATGAGAAAAGCGGTAACACCATCCGCCTGTACAAAAAGTATATGAAACGTGATCCGCGGTTTTATACCAATATCCTGTTCCCGGGACAATACTCCTACGCCGTACTGGGTAATGAAGTGGAGAGTTTTGATACCCGCTGGGCATTCAATACTACTTCAAACTGGACCGATTATATCTGGTTCCGTCCCTTCTTTGAGGGCCCCGATGGGTATGCAAGCAAAACCGGCCGCGACTTTTCAACCACCGGAATGCTGGCTATTAAATTTGTTGGTAAAACCGATAATAAAACCAGTAAAGGCGATTATGCGGTGAATATTTTCAGGTACGCTGAGTTGCTCTTGAATTATACTGAAGCTGCATTTGAGTATTATGCCAATTCAGGCTCGAATCCATTAAACCAGGAAGAAGTGTTTACTTACTGGGATGAACTGCGCGAACGCGTTCAGGTTCCTGATGTACGTTCAGCTTATGCTGAAGCCGGAATTCCGCTCACTACTGAAAAACTCAGGGAATTGATTCACCGCGAACGCTATGTGGAACTTGCTTTCGAAGGACACCGTTATTTCGATAACCGCAGGTGGCTCGTTGCTGAAAAGGAAGGCGGCGACAAGCACGGTTTCGATATTTATAAAAACGAAGGTGAAGGATTCTGGAATGAAGACTACGTTTTTGAAACCCGCGTGTGGGACGATAAAATGTACTTTATGCCAATTCCGCAAGCTGAAATTGACAAAAACCCAAGGTTAACCCAGAATGCTTTATGGGGGGCTGAATAATTATTTTTTTGAATTTAAAGATTTTATACAATGAATAGACTAGTATATTTTACAGGAATTGTACTAATATTATTTTTAGCTGCCTGCGAAAAAGATGACAGTACCGGCATTCCGCCCGATCCGGTTTCTGATGTGGAAGTTAACGCGGGCTACGGCGAGGTAATGCTAACTTGGACCAATCCTTCAACCGAAGGGTTCTACTACGTGGATATTAATTTCACCGACTCAAAAGGGACGGAACGCAGCGAAAAGGTAAGTCATTATGCAAGTGGCGATACCATTCCCGGGTTTGCGAATACTGATACCTATGATTTTACCTTAACTGCTTACAATTATTCCGGTCAGCCTTCTGATCCGGTAAGTGTTTCGGTAAATCCGCTCCAGCCTCCGTTTTCAATTGTAAGCAGTACCATCGACATGGTTCCCGATTTTGGCGGTGCCATTGTTTCATGGGAAAACGAAACCGGAAAACCTGTATCGGTAAACGTAACTTATAAAGGAAACGAGGGAGAAAAGGTTTCTTCCACATTTTCGTCTGACGAAGACGCGCAGGGATACATTTCCGGACTCAATGCAAACGAACGTACTTTTGAAGTGGTGGTAACCGATGAGGCAGACAACAGTTCGGAACCGCAAAGTTTTGTTATTACTCCTTTGGCTGAACAGATGATCGATAAATCCCAATGGTCGGTTGTTGATTTCAGTACCGAAGAGCCCAACGAAGGCGGAAATCCAAACGGACTGGTCAGGGCCGCTTTCGATGGTGACTATTCCACTTTCTGGCATACCCAGTGGGCAGGCGGCTCGCCGGGTTACCCGCACTATTTCGTGATTGACATGGGGCAGGAAGTTACTATCAGTCGTTTTGAAACAGTCCGCCGACAGGGTGACGACAGGGGACAAACGCAAATCCAGTTCCTTACCAGCCTCGATGGCGAAACCTGGGAAGACTTTGGATTACTTGAAGTTGACAGCTCAACTGACGATCCGCAAAGTTACCGGTTGACCTCGAATCCAAAAGCCAGGTATTTCAAATACGTGGCCACCGAAGGTCCCAATTTCTTTGCATTCCTGGGGGAAATAACCGTTTACGGTTCACTCGAATAGCTATGAGTTTAGTTTAGTTAGTTAAATAATAGAGTTGTTAATTGACAACTTATTATCTTGAAAGCCGGTTTCATTTTTTTTAAATGCAAACCGGCTTTTTTTATTAACATGGTTGAGTACGTTTTGCGGAGTTGCCTTTTTCTCTTTTTGTGAACTTTCGTGTTTTTGCCATTGGCATTGCGCTCCGTGGGTGGCTAAAAAATATTGCCACTAAAACACAAAAGCACAAAATATGAATGATTTAAAAGGAGGAATAAAAATAAATAATTTCTGTAACTATATATAATATAACTTATCTAAGATTGATTTTGTAGTTATCTTTTTGTTCGTCTTCTTTTATATCTCATAAATTTATACTTTTGAGCATGATAAAATTGGACTAAACAATAATTTATTTCTTTGAAAGTAACGAAATCAGACAAAGAACTGCTCCTACTATTGCAAAAAGACGACAGAGTTGCTTTTTATAATATTTATGAGCGGTACAGCAAAAGGTTGTATTGGTTTGTTTTACAATATGTGAAACTTGATGCGGATGCAGAGGAAATTGTTCAGGAGGTCTTCCTTAAAATATGGGAAAAGAGGAAAACAATTGATGTATTTTCATCCTTTAAATCATTCCTCTTTACTGTTGCCTACAATGCAACAATTAGTCTTTTACGAAAAAGAGTCACCGAAAATAAATACCTGGATCATCTTCAATCTATCCAGAAGGCCACCCAAACTACCGATTCTACTGATGAGCTTTATTTCAATGAATTAAATGATAAACTGAAATCATTGCTAAATGAATTAAGCCCCCGGCAAAAAGAAATATATTTACTGAGCAGGGAAGAAGGGCTCACGCATGAACAAATTTCAAAAAAGTTGAATGTTTCAGTCAATACGGTAAAAAAGCACATGTCAAATACAGTTTCTTTCTTAAAATTGCACCTGAATAACGGTTTGTTTATCAGTGTGTTATTCATTTATCTTTTCGTTTTATAAAAAGTATTTGTTTTTTTTATACTCCCTGGAAATAGTTTACGCGTATAACTTATGTAAAAGAATAGAACACTTATCTAATTTCATAGATTAGATAGTTTTGGTTTAGTTAGGTTAATTAGTAATTATGCCTCCCGGATTTTCGGGAGGCATATTGAATTTGAAAATGACAGAAGATTTATATATAAAATTTTTAAATAATGAGTGCACAACGGAAGAGTTGAAACTTATTATTCAATGGATTAAATCCGAGGCTTTAGGTGAAGAAAGCAAAAAATGGGGATTTGAAAACTGGAAATCTTTCGATGAAGGAAACATTCCCGGCAACGACAAAAAGTTCATAGAACTGTTTGATAAAATTCAAAATAAAATTGACAAAGAATCTGACAAAGAAAGAAAATTTCAAAACAGAAAATCAGGTTGGTTTACCTGGATGACGCGGGCAGCAGCCATCCTGTTTGTCCCGTTGTTATCATTTTTTTTATACACGGTGTCCCAAAAAGATTTTTTATCAACTGAATATACACAGCTTTCGGTCGATTCCATGGAGGTAATTTCTCCTGTGGGGTCCAGAACTGTTTTACAATTATCAGATGGTACTGAAGTGCATTTGAATTATGGTAGTAAACTGAAATATCCTCAAACTTTTACAGGAGATACAAGGGAAGTTACATTGGTAGGCGAAGGTTATTTTGATGTAGCCCATAACCCGGATAAACCTTTTATTGTAAAAACCAAAAAATTAAATATTAAGGTATTGGGTACAGAATTCAATGTGCTGGGTTACACCGATGTTGATGTTGTTCAAACCACACTCGTTAAGGGCAAAGTAGTGTTGGAAAAAAAATTACCGGAGGGGCAGAATAAAACCTTAGGCACACTGGTTCCCGGCCAACATGTTAGTTACAATACACAAACCGGTAATATTAAAAGTACCAAAGGAAATGTTGAAAAATATATTGCCTGGAAAGAGGGTAAAATGGTATTTGATGAGACACCCATTACCGAAGTTGCACAGCAGTTAAAAAGAAAATACAACGTTGACATACAGGTAAAGGATGATATTAAAGACTATACTTATACAGTAACATTCTTGGATGAACCGCTCATGCAAATCCTTGATTTAATGACCATAGCTACACCGGTGAATTACAAAGTACTGCCCCGCAAAAAACTACCGGACGGAACTTTTTCAAAGCAAAAAATAATTATCAAAAGAAAAGATGAATAAAGGATAATTTAATTAAAAAAACTTTGCCTATGTAAGATAAACGAGAATTAAAACAACAGGGAAATGCGCCAACATCTCCCTGACTGATTTGAATTATTCATCCTGTAGTTTATGGTACAGGACAATGTTAAACTAATCAATACAAAAGTATGAAAAAAGTTACTGAATTGGATGGGTATTTAAAAATACCCGGAAGTAAAAAAATTATTCGAGTTATGAAAATCACTGGCCTTTTACTTATGCTATCTGTGGTTAGTGTTTTTGCCAGTAAAAGCTACTCACAGACAAAATTACTTAACCTTAGAGCCGATAATGCCACGGTGAAAGATGTCCTTGCAAAAATTGAGGACCAAAGCGAATTTTATTTTATGTACAGCAGTAAAGTAATTAATGCTGACAGAGAAGTATCCGTCGATATCGAAGACCAGAAAATCGATGTTGCGCTGAAGCAATTGTTTGCCGGAACTGATGTGGATTATACCATCCGCGACCGCATTATTGTATTAACCACCCCCGAAGTCTTCCATCCGGAAACGCGTGCAGCCTTTCAGCAAAAAGCTGTTTCCGGAACCGTTACAGACGATACAGGACAACCGTTACCAGGGGTAACTGTGATTGTAAAAGGAACTACGCAGGGAACTGTGACCAATGCCGATGGGAACTATTCACTGTCCGATATCCCCGACGATGTTACCTTGCAATTTTCGTTTGTAGGAATGCGAACACAGGAAATTGAAGTTGGAGATAGGAGTATAATTAATGTAACAATGAGTTACGAAGCAATTGGTATTGAAGAGGTGGTGGCCGTTGCCTATGGTACAATGAAAAAGAAAGACCTGACAGGATCTATTTCTACCATTAGCAACGACCTTATTGAAACTCAGGCCAATTCTACTGTAACAAGAGCCCTGGAGGGAGCTGTTCCCGGTATCCAGGTGTCTGCAATTGACGGACAACCCGGTTTGGATATGGGCATCCGTGTTCGTGGTTTAGGATCAACCACACAGAATAATTCAAATGCTTTGATTGTAATTGATGGGGTTCCGGCCCAAGGCGATAATCCTTTGTCAACCATTAACCCGAAGGATATTGCCAGTGTTACTGTATTAAAAGATGCTGCCTCAACTGCATTGTATGGTTCTCGGGGATCTAACGGTGTTGTTTTGGTTACTACCAAAAGTGGTAAAAAAGGAAAAACAAATATTTCTTTCCAGGGACGTTGGGGTGTCAACCAGATTGGCCCATATAAGTATGACAAAATGGATAATCCTGCCGATATTTATGAATATGCATGGATGGGTATTTATAATGATGTCCGGTATGGGGTGGATGAATCAAATCATACAACAGGTTTTCAGAATCCCAGCACAACACATGATGAAGCTGCTACTTTTGCCAGTCAACACCTGTTTGACTATATTGGTTCAACCTCTGAATTTGAACGTAACCAATTAGGTAATTGGCTACTATACGACGTGCCGGGAGCAATTTATACAAGTTCAGGAACTGGCTCCTCTTCCAGTGCTACCATGTCGGGGGCATACCTGATAAATCCTGATGGCAAGCTTAATCCTGATGCAAGATTGCTGTACAACGATAATTATGACAAATATTTATTGCAAAATGCTCTTCGTCAAGAGTATAACTTGTCGGCCAGCGGAGGTTCTGACAAAATGGATTATTACCTTTCGTTAGGTTATTTGGAAGACCCGTCTTATATCCGTGGTTCTCAATTCCACCGTTACAACGGACGCGCCAAAGTTGATGCCCAATTGTTCGACTGGTTAAAGGCCGGAACCAATGTGGCTTATTCATGGCGTGAAACACAGTCACCAGCAACCCGTTATGGCCGTAATCCCGGATCAGCGGTAGCCAATCCTTTTCGGTTTATAAACGGGCAGAACCAGTTGAAGCAGTTGTATGCTCGTGATGAAAGCGGTAATTACATTTATGAAGACGGTGAAAAAGTCAGGCATGTAAATGCAGGTGATTCATATTCTCCCCTGGGGAATACAGCAGCTGCACTTGCTACAACCGATCTTATTTATATGTTGGATAACGATAAAGATATTACCGAATCAAGCGACATCATTACCCGTTCGTATTTCGACGTTCAATTAACAAAAGATCTGACCTTTACCTCTAATTTAGGATTAGAAAAATATCACAGCGTGCGTTCACGTTACTGGAATGGTATTTCAGGTCAGGCAACTGGTACGAATGGCGCTTTAGGCAAATATTTTACGAATACCTCTGTTATTAATACTCAGCAGTTGGTGAAGTACAATCATGATTGGGGAAAAAATCATGTTGATGCCTTATTGGGGCATGAATTTAATAAATATAATTATGAACAGCTGAGGTACAAAACAGCTTATGGTTTAATAGGTGATGATGATTCGTATGCAAACTTTGTTGGACGTTACGTGGGGGGAACCTTTTCAAATCCCGGTGGAACGGAATATGCAAATGCGATGCAAAGTTTCCTGGCACGTGCAAACTATGAGTATGATAACAAATATTATCTCCAGGCATCACTTCGTCACGATGGCTCTTCAAAATTTAAAAATGTTGAAGATCGCTGGGGAACCTTTGGTTCTTTGGGTGTAGGTTGGAGAATCTCCCGCGAAGGTTTTATGGAATCAACACAATCGTGGTTAGATAATTTAAAACTTCGTGCAAGTGCAGGTGTTATTGGTAACCAAAATGGGGTATCCAATTATGCGAATTACCGGACATGGTCTTATGGCGCTACTTATACAGAATCAACAAGCGGAACAGGGGTTCCTGCCAGTTACAGATTAACACAGGGAGGTGTAAAACCAAACATAACCTGGGAAAAATCAAGAGTAATTGACATTGGTCTTGAATATGGATTGTTGAATTTTATTCATGGTACATTCGATTATTTTGATAAATATACCTACGATGGACTTTGGGCTAAACCAATTGCTACTTCTTTAGGCCAGTCTTCAATACAAACCAATGATGCTGAATTGAGCAATAAAGGGTTTGAGATGGAATTGACATTGGATTTAATTAAAAACAGAGACTGGTTCTGGTCAGTAACTTTAAACGGCACCCATTATACTACTATTTTAAAAGATATTCCTGACGGTGTGGCTTCAGATGAGTTGGATGGAAACTTTATTCAAAGTGCTGATGCATGGAGTATGGCAGGAGCTGGTGGTTCTTCCGGCGGCGAGTTTCTGAGAGGTGTAGATAAACCCTATTACAATATTTACATTTACGAGTATGCGGGTGTTGATAAAAACACAGGACTTCCTTTGTTTAACCATAGGGTTAGCAGCGATGATCATGCGGATGGTTTATATTCAAATTATAACGTAGGCGATAGAGTGGCAACAACTGATTATTCTCAAGCCGATAAGTTCGAAAAAGGTTCTGCTATTCCTGACTGGATTGGCGGTTTCAGTACTACTCTCAAATACAAAAACTTTGATTTTTCAGGTGTGATTGCCTATCAGTTAGGTGGGAAATTTTTTAGCAACGAATATGCCTATAACTTATATCACCATAGTGTGATGGGTAGTGCTATTTCTGGAGATGTAATTGATAATACCTTTACTGAAGATAATCCGGATGCCAAATTCCCAATGGTATTCTATGGTGCAAGTAAATACACCAGTGGATCAGAAATCGGAAGTTGGGCTTATACTGACATGGCATTATTTAGTGCTTCGTATATGAACCTGAAAAATATAACCTTAGGATATAATTTGCCCGAATCATTTTTAAGAAAGTACAGGTTGAGTAATATGAGAATTTATGTTTCGGCTGATAACTTAATGATGCTAAGTGCTCAATCAGGTATTGATCCACGCATGTCGTTAGTTGGTGGGTTTGGAGTAGGGGCTTATTCTTATCCATCTATGCGTACGATCTCGTTTGGAGTTAACCTTGATTTATAAATCGTAAAAATGAATAATATTATGAAAAAATATATAATTGGAATTCTATTCTTGACAGGGACGCTATTTATGTGGTCTTGTGATTTAGGCTATGAACCTTTGAGTGCTACAACAGATGAAGAGGTTCAGGAATTGCTTGCATCCGGTGATGATGAGACGATAGATTTGATATTGGGGAGCATGGCAAATGCAATGCCTAACTATTTTAATGCCAGTGGTTTAACGGGGGCTGGTGGAGCGGACGGACGTTATCGTAGCTGCCAGGGATTGGATTATATGCGTTGTTTGGAAGCAAATGATATTGTTTTTGGAGATATCGCATCTATTTCAATTTTTGGTGCCGATGAGTATAAATTTGCAGATTTTATCTCGCAGTCGGTTGACAAAAATGAGTATTATTGGATACACATGTGGCAACTGGTTACCAATGCAAACAAAATGTTGTATTACCTGGATGACGAAACCATCGAAAGTAATCTGACCCTGAAAAAGTACAAAGCATATGGCTTGGTAGTACGTGCATACGCATACAACTATCTGATGGAAAATTACCAGGAATCTTACCTGCAAGGGGGAAAAGATAAATTAGGTTTGATGATTTATGATACTTATGATCCCACCCAGGACTATAAAGCACGTTCCTCATCAACTGAAACATATGAATTTATAGTTTCTGATTTAGAAGATGCCATTAATTTATTAAATGAATATTATAACAATTCCGGAGAATCTGGATACACTGCAGACATTACGGACATCGATCTGGGAGTTGCCCAGTTTATTTTGGCCAGGGTGAAATTAGTTATTGGAGAATGGGATGATGTCGTTGGTCTTTGTGATGCTATTTTAGCTAATTATTCTGATTTTATCGCTGAGGAATATTACGGTGGAGCCAATAAAGGATTTGAAATACGCCCGGAAGAGAATGCTTTCTTGTATAATGAAGTAAATCCTGAAGTTATCCTTGGTTTCCCGAATGGAACAGCACTTACAACCCATACTTCATGGACCAACCCGTTTGGTGAAAGCTCTGGTGGAGAAAGCGGAGGCTATGCCCGTATCGACAACCGGTTGTTTGAAAAAATTGCTGCTGCTGATTATCGCCAGGATTGTTTTTTGGATACCATGATTGTTGATTATACCTATCCAACCAATGGTACGCAGGATAACATCCCTACCTATACCAATCTTAAATTTGCTGCAACCTATGGTATTGGTTCTGATGATAAGACACAAGTTGGAAGTTCCGAATGTAATTATATGCGTTCGTCGGAGGTATTACTCATGAAAGCTGAAGCACATGCCCGGAATGGAAATGCTACCGATGCTAAAAATACATTAGATGTACTTTTGGCTGCCCGCACAAGAGCAGGTGCAACTCCATTAACATGCGATAATTATCCGAGTATGACCGGAATGTCAGCATTGGAAATGGTTCAATTACAGACACGCATTGAAATGTGGGGAGAAAAAGGTCTTGAATATTATAACAACAAACGTTGGAATGTTTCAGTTGATCGTAGTGGTTCTGACATTCACACAGTTAAAGCTGCATATGACGTTTCTGAGATGACTTGTGATATTCCTGATGTGGAAATGCTGTATAATCCTTTGTGCGAACAAAATTAGCCTGATTTTTCATAGGTCGTAGATCAAGTAAGGGCGGAGCCTTGTGCCCCGCCCGCTTTTTGAAATTGCTGAAAAGTTTGTTATTGATAAATGAGAGAAACGTAGCTTCTCTTATAAAATAATAGCAGCGAAACATCCTCATTTTAAATAAAGACGATCAATAAAATAGAAGAACTTTTTTTATGAAGCGAAGAACTTTTCTGATTCAAACAACCGTTTTTTCAGCAGGTTTGTTTGCTGTTAATTCTGTTCCTGCACTTGGAATGACAACAGGTAGCAAAAAGGGAAAAATAAATTTGTTTCAATCGTTTAAAGAGCCCGATTCAAAATATCACCCGTTTGTTCGCTGGTGGTGGAATGGCGATAAAATTGAAAAAGATGAATTAATCCGGGAGTTACGATTATTGAAGGAGGCCGGCATTGGCGGTGTTGAAATTAATCCCATCGAATTTCCATCTACAGGTGACGATTTGGGCAAAAAGTCGCTGACGTGGCTGAGCGACGAATGGCTGGATATGTTGCAGGTTACCTTTGCCGAAGCCAAAAAACTCGACATGACCTGCGATTTAATCGTAGGCTCGGGCTGGCCCTTTGGAGCCGAAACCCTGCCACGTGATGAACGGGCACAGGTGGCTATTATTTATGCCGAAACACTGGAGGGACCTACCGTTTTTGAAACATCACAATTCAATATTTTTGATACGGTAGATCCCGGTGTTAGCGTGCCGTCTCCAAGCCGTACACTTGAAATTCTTTCGCTGAAACTGGTTCCCGATCCGATGTCGGGACTGGAGCAGGTAATTGACCTTTCTGAAAAGCGAAACGATGAAATTATCAGGGTCAAAATTCCTGAAGGGAAACATGTTTTTTATGCACTTGTAAAAGTCGATTCGTTTGCCAGTGTAATCAATGGTGCCCCGGGCGCTGCCGGTCCTATTCTCGATCACATGGATAAAAAGGCTGTTCGGAAATACCTCGACCACATGTCGGATACCATTGAAAAAAGAACAGGGCCCTTATCAAATCACCTTAGGGCATTTTTTACTGATTCAATGGAGCTGGAAGGTTGCAACTGGTCGAAAGACATCATCGAAGAATTTGAAAAACGCCGGGGCTACAATATGATGCCCTACCTTCCGTTTACCATGTTCAAGGTTGGGCGTTTGGGCGGTGTTATCGACGATAAATATGGTGCAGAAAAAACGTCGGAGTTTAACGAGATTATAAAGCGGGTACGGTTCGATTTTGAACTTACGAAAGCCGAGTTGTTATACGAACGTTTCACCCAAACCTATTTACAGTGGTGTAAAGACCAGAACGTAAAATCAAGGGCGCAGGCTTATGGTCGTGGTTTCTTTCCATTAGAAACAAGCTTAGGTTACGATATCCCCGAAGGAGAATCGTGGACAACCAACTGGCTTAAACACCGGCCGGGCGAAGAAATGTCGGACGATGATTACCGCCGCGGCCGCGGATACACGATGATTAACAAATATGTTTCTTCCGCTGCCCACTTAACCGGTAAGCGCATGGTAAGCTGCGAGGAAATGACCAACACGTATAATGTGTTCAACATTACTCTGGAGCAACTTAAAATAGGCTCCGACATGAGTATTATGTCGGGTATCACTCACTCCATCTGGCACGGATTTAACTATTCACCACCCGATGCTCCGTTCCCCGGATGGGTGCAGTACGGTTCGTATTACAGCGAAAAAAACAACTGGTGGCCCTATTTTAAATATCTGAATGAATACAAAGCACGTCTTTCAGCCTTGTTGCAAAATGTGGATATGTACACCGACATGGCCATTTTGCCACCCAATTACGACATGTGGGGCGAAATGGGCGTTCAAACCGACCCTTTTCCCGAAAAATTAAATGTGCCTTATACGTCCATTATTTGGGAATCGATTAATAAAACCGGTGGCGCTGCCGATTATGTTACTGAAATAATAATTAACGACGCAGAAATAAAAAAAGGAAAGCTTTGTTACGGGGAAAAAGAGTACGGAACGCTTTTCTTGCCTGAAGTGAGCAGTATGTTCCCTTCTACATTGAAAAAACTGCTTGAATTTGTTTCTACTGGCGGACGTATTTTTTGTATCGAAAAATATCCTGAAAAATCGCTTGGATTAAGTAACTGGAAACAAAACGATAGAGAGGTTCGCGAATGGGTAGAAAAACTCAAAAGCTATCCCGACAGGTTCATTCTTATTAAAAAGCCGGAAGACAACCGTTTTCTGGAATGGTATGCTGAACTGATTCCAAAATACGATTTACCAAAATACCTTTCCATCGAAAAGCCCAACCGGTTTTTTATGCAAACCCGTTTTCAGGACGATGAAAAAAATGAAATTTTCTTTTTCCAGAATGTGCATAAACACAACAGTTATAAAACGACTGTTTCATTCTCAAAAGAAATTACCAAAGGGCGTTATCCCTGGATTTGGAATCCTGAAACCGGAGAAAGTTTCCGCATTGAGTTAGCGGGAGACAGTTTTGAGATAGATCTTGGTCCGGCCGAAACACGTATTCTTGTTTTTAATAAAGAAAAAAGAGGCCCCAAATGGAACCCAGTTCCTGTAACCGGGGAAAATGCTGAAACATTGAACAAGCATTGGGATGTTGAACTTCATCACAGCCGCGAGAAGTGGGTAAAAACATTCCGGATGAACGAACTTACCGATTTAAAAGATACCGATTATGTGAATTTTACGGGTACTGCTATTTATAAAAAAAGCCTGAATGTGAATATCAGAAACAGCACTTACTTAAATCTTGGAAAAGTTTGGGGTGTGGCTGAGCTTTTTGTGAATGGACAATCGCTTGGTGTAAAATGGTATGGCAACCGAATCTATAATTTAAATGATATTTTGAAAGAAGGGGTGAATGAAATAGAGCTGCATGTAACCACTTCAATGGGGAATTACATGAAAAACCTTACCGACAATGAAACTGCGCAAAAATTTACAGTAAAAGGAAGTAAGGATCAACCCATCCAATCAATGGGATTAATTGGTCCTGTAACATTGTATTAAACTATTAAAAATCGAACAATATGAAATTAAAATCCATTATTTTATCGCTGGCCCTGCTTTGTTTCACCGGGGTTTTTGCCAAAGACTACAATGCCTCCATATTTGGAATAAAGTCAAACGGAACAACGCTTAATACAACTTCTATTCAAAAAGCTATCGACCTTATTCACGAAGAAGGTGGCGGACATCTCAATTTTTATGTGGGACGATACCTGACCGGAACCATTGAACTAAAATCGGATGTGCATATTATTCTGCATGAAGGCGCCATCCTGGTGGGTTCAACCAATATTTACGACTATAATATTGAAACTCCGAATACGGCCCTGGTGTATGCAAAAAATGCTGATAATATCTCCATTACCGGTCTTGGGGTTATCGACGGGCAGGGACGCGATGTAGCATACAGTTTACTCGACCAGGTACACAAAGGTATTATTAATGACCAACTGAAATACGACCGCCCTGCAAACCGGCGTCCGAAAGGAATTTATTTTCGTGAATGTAGAAATGTGGAAATAAGTGGAATTACCATTAAAAATACGGCAGAATGGGTTCAGGTGTATGATCAGTGTGAGAACCTGAAAATCGATAAAATTACGGTTGACAGCAAAGCATTCTGGAATAACGACGGACTGGATATTGTGGATTGCAAAGATGTATTGCTTACCAACTCGTTCATCGATTCATCCGATGACGCCATTTGTTTTAAATCGCACGATGCCACCAAAATGTGCGAAAACGTTGAAGTAAGAAACTGCGTGGCAAGGTCGAGCGCCAGCGGAATAAAATTTGGAACAGTAACGCGTGGCGGTTATAAAAATTTCAAAATCATTAACAACAAAGTTTACGACACTTATCGTTCGGCAATTGCTATTCAAACCCCCGACGGCGGTGTTATCGAAAATATTCTGATTGACAGCCTGAATGTTTACAATACCGGAAATGCTATCTTTTTGCGCATCGGGGAGCGCTGGGCTAAAAATGGTGTTGGTTCAATGAATAACATCACTATTCAGAATGTGTATGCCGAAATTCCGGCCACCAAACCCGATGCCGGTTATCCGTATGAAGGCCCCATTGAAGATTTACCAAGAAATATTTCTCCGGCCAGTATCGTTGGACTTCCCGGCCATGATATCACAAATGTAACGTTACGAAATATCGAAATTGTTTATCCGGGTGGCAGCAATAAAACCTATGCCTACCGCGGAATTAAACCTGCTGATTTGGACGGAATACCTGAAATGCCCGACAGATACCCCGAGTACTCGCAATGGAAAGAATTACCCGCCTGGGGATTTTATGTGCGGCATGCCAAAAATCTTACATTCGAAAATGTAACGCTTACCGCTAAAGAAAAAGAGTACCGTCCGGCCATTGTTTTCGACGATGTAAAAGGAGCTACTTTAAAGGATATGGAATATAACTTTCCGGGAAGCGGCAAAAAACTTTTCAAATATAAATCAACGGAAATTATTCAAAAATAATGAAACGTTTGGGTTTTAATCAAAAAGAAAAAACAAGAACCATGAATAAAATAAAATTATTGTTTACAGCCATCGTAATGCTTTTGGTGATTCATGTATCGGCTAAAGATTATTATGTCTCTGATTTCGGAGCAAAAGCCGACGGTATAACCGTTAACACGCGAACCATACAAGGAGCAATCGATTATATTAGCGAACATGGGGGAGGCCGTTTGGTATTTGGCCCCGGAAATTATGTTACCGGAAGTATTTATGTGAAATCGGATGTTACCCTTCATTTGGAGTACGGGGCAACCATTTTGGGCTCCACCAATCCATTTGATTATGTGAAAGATCCAAAAGTTAAATGGATGTCGATGATTTTTGCCATTAACCAGGAAAATATAGGGATAACAGGAAAAGGTACCATTAACGGACGCGGTTTTATTACAGCAAATAATATGATGAACTACATCCACCGTGGAGTTTATAAAGATCCGTTAAAACTCGACCGTCCTAACGAAACCAACCGCCCGGAGAATATTTATTTTCGCGAATGTACGAATGTGAGAATTACAGATATCACACTTCGCGACCCGGCCAGTTGGAACCAGACCTACGACCAGTGTAAAAACCTATACGTAGATGGTATTTACGTGGATAGCAAATCATACTGGAATAACGATGGTATAGACATTGTGGACTGCGACGGAGTTATCCTGAAAAATTCGTATTTCGATGCAGCTGACGACGTGCTTTGTTTTAAATCGCATGATGCCAACAGCATTTGCCAGAATGTGGTGGTTGAAAATTGTGTGGGCCGCTCCAGCGCCAACGGACTGAAATTCGGTACGGTTTCGCGTGGCGGATTTCGCAATTTCAAAATAAAAAACATTACCATTTTCGATACTTTCCGCTCGGCCATTACATTTGCTGCGGTTGACGGTGGTATAATTGAAAACATAGAAGTTGACAGTGTCCGCTCTATAAATACCGGAAACGTAATTTTTCTGCGTATTGGCGATCGCTGGAGCAAAGGCAAAAAACCAAGCATGAAAAATATTACCATTTCGAATGTGTATGCCGAAGTTCCGATAGGAAAACCTGATGTAGGATATAATTACGAAGGACCAATTGAAGATAATCCGCGTAATATTTCACCTGCCAGTATTGTGGGATTGCCCGAATACCGTATTCAGGATGTAAAACTGAAAAATATTGAAATTGTATATCCCGGAGCCGGAAATCCGTTGTATGCATATCGTGGAACCAGTCCTGCTGAATTAGACAGCATTCCTGAAATGCGGGAAAAATACCCCGAATTTTCGCAGTGGAAAGAACTGCCTGCCTGGGGATTTTATGTGCGCCATGCCGATGGTGTGGAATTTGAAAACGTAAAGCTGGTTGCTGAGAAAAAAGATTACCGGCCTTCTATCGTAATCGACGACGTGAAGGGCGCCACTTTTGACAATGTGGAATTTGTTGAGCCCGAAAGTAAAGGGAAAGAACAAATAATTCAAAACAAATCTACAAACGTGGTTATCAAGTAATTTTCAAAATTCATTCAATTAAAAGAAGAAAGCAATGAAAAAATATAAAATATTCATTTTTAGTTTACTCATTATATTTTCGCTGAACCTTTCAGCAAAAGACTACAAAGCTTCGTTATTTGGCGTAAAATCAGACGGTACCACATTAAATACCGGTTCTATTCAATACGCCATCGACTATATCAGTGAAAATGGTGGCGGACGCCTGGTGTTTTATGTTGGCCGCTATCTTACCGGAAGTTTTTACTTAAAACCCAATGTAACCGTCCAGCTTGAAGAAGGAGCCGTTTTGGTAGGTTTTCATTCTGTTTACGATTATTTTGAAGTGAATGGAACCAAAGCGCTGATTCTGGCCGATACTGTTGAAAACATAGGCATCACCGGAAAAGGGGTGATTGAAGGAAACGGACATGCCGTATTAAAAAGTATTGAAGAGCAAATTGGAAAAGGCTATCTCGATGCCGGCCAATTGCCGGCAAAACCGGCTTTAATCAATTTTAACGCATGTAGCAATGTAACATTGGATGAAATTATTTTACGCGATGCCTGTGGCGATGTGCAGGTTTATTCAAGATGTAAAAAGGTAAAAATAAATAACATAACTGTTGAAAGCACATCGCTTCCGGATAGTAAGGGAATTGTAATTTCCGGTTGCAATGGGTTTACGTTGAGCGATTCGTATTTCGAAACTTCGGGAACGGAATTGAGTTCAAACAACACATCAAAGGATGTTTCTGTAAGTGGCGCAGTTAATTCAAAAGGGAAAAAAATAAAAGCAGCAAAATAGAATGAACCGAAAAATAGTTTCCATTTTTTTTCTGTTTGTTTTTATTCAGTCAATTTCAGCCCAGAAACGACCACCTGCTGAAGAACGCCTGGAATGGTGGCACGATGCCAAATTCGGGATGTTTATCCACTGGGGTGTTTATTCGATGTATGGTGGGGTTTATAAAGGACACCAACAGGCCTACGGCGATGCAGCCTGGATAGAAAACCGCTGTAAAATACCGGTAGCGGAATACCGCGAACATGCCAGAGACTTCAACCCGGTGAATTACGATCCGGATGCCTGGGTGAAACAGGCAAAAGAGGCGGGAATGAAATACCTGATTATTACGGCTAAACACCACGACGGTTTTGCACTTTTCGACAGCAAAGCCAGCGACTGGGATGTTGTGGATGCCACCAAATACGGGAAAGACTTGATAGAACCACTGGTGGAAGCCTGTAAAAAATATGGCATCCGTTTGGGGTTCTACTATTCACAGGCCAACGACTGGACCAATCCGGGAGGAACCGTTGCCCGGCGCCCCATGTGGCAGGGGTGGCCCAATCCCGATTCTGCGCGAATCGATCAATATACCAAAGAACATAACGGAAGCTGGGATCCGGTGCAGGAAACCAGAACTTTTGATGAGTATGTGGATCAGGTTGCTGTTCCGCAGGCAAAAGAACTGCTCACCAATTACGGCGATGTTTCTGTGCTTTGGTGGGATTATGCCACCCAAATGAAAAGTTACCAGGGAGCGGTAAAACTGGAAAAGTTGTTGAACATTCAGCCCGATATTATTACCAACGACCGGTTGCACCCCGATTTTCCGGGAGATACAAAAACACCGGAACAGGGAATTCCAAAATGGGATCAAATTGAAGCTGGTGAAAACTGGGAAACCTGCATGACCATGAACAATTCATGGGGATATAAAAGTTTCGATAACAAATGGAAACCTTCAGAACAATTAATCCGGAACCTGGTAAAAATTGCAGCACGAGGCGGAAATTACCTGCTGAATGTGGGGCCAAAACCCGATGGCACTTTTCCTGATGAAAGTATTGACCGGTTAAAAGAAATTGGCCGATGGATGGACACTAACGGGGAAGCCATTTACAACACGCAGGCAAGCCCGTTTGGAGAGCTTCCCTGGGGAGAATGTACCAGTAAAAAAGAAGCTGGAAATACGGTGCTTTACTTTTCCGTTTTTGACTGGCCGACAGATGGGAAGCTTAAAATTCCGGGGCTGAAAAACAAAGTGGTTTCTGCAAAATTATTAGCTAACGGGGAGAACGTGAAGACATCGGCAACACATACAGGTTTGGAAATATTTGTTCCTCAAAGGATGCCCGACTCCATAGTTACCGTAATTCAAGTTGAAGTTAAAGGTGAGGTTAAGCAGCATGGTTTGTCAAAAAAGAAAGAAAAAATGCAAAGTGGTGCGTTGGATTAACTGTTTGAAATACAGAAATATTGCAATGAGAATTGATAGGATAAGATTGATAAAGTTGCTTTTTTTAATGACATGCATCATTTTGATTTCATGTTCCAGTAAAACAATTGTTTTTGTTTCTGTTCAAGGCAATGACTCAGGCGACGGTTCCTTTAAAAAACCATTTAAAACATTAGAAAAAGCATTAGATTTTATTCGCGAAGAACGATTGAAGGGGGGTAGCAAACCTTTTTCGGTTCTGATGCGCGGTGGAGACTATCCCATTACCCGGACTGTTAGATTTACTGAGGAAGACAGTTGTATAACCATTGCATCTTATAACAATGAAAAGGTTCGTTTTACAGGTGGTGTATCAATTGATCCTTCCAATGCAATACCTGTTTCCGGCACTGAAAAGGAAAAATTATTTTCAAAAGAAAGCCGCGCAAACATTTTAATGGTTCATCTGAAAAAATTGGGGATAACCGACTATGGAGATCTTCATCCGGTTGGATTTAAGCGTCCTGAAAAACCTACATGGATGGAATTATTTATTAATGGAAAACCTGGTTATTTGTCGAAATGGCCCAATGACTCGACTGTTCAGATTGGAAAGATTATTAACAAAGGTCTTTTTGTTGCCGACGAAGACAGTAGTAACATTGGTTGTATTTTTACTTATGCAGTAGAGCAGCCAGCAAAATGGGAAAAATCAGATGATATCTGGATATTCGGGTATTTTCGATACGGCTGGGCCGACGATGCCGTAAAACTGGCTTCGATTGACACCCAAAACAAAACATTTACCACGCTCCAGCCACATCGGTATGGATTTGGAACAGGTAAACCATGGAATAAATGGTATGCCTATAATATAATTGAAGAAACAGACAGGCCCGGTGAATACTGTATCGACAGAAACGATGGCATTCTTTACTTTTATAATTCGGGGAAAATAGAATCAATTGAAGTTTCGGTTTTAAAAGACCCGTTTATTACGATGAATGGTTCATCAAACATAACGGTGAAGGGAATTTCTTTTGATTGCGCAAGAGGGAGCGCCGTGGAAATGCTGGGAACAAACGATTGTTTATTTACGGATTGTTCTTTTAAAAATTTAGGATGTTATGCCGTAAATATCGATGATAAAATAGCTGATGCAAATGAAAGCAATTCGGTTGCCGGCAAAAAAAACGGGTTGGCAAATTGTTCTGTTTATCAGACAGGTATGGGAGGCATCAAATTGTGTGGCGGCGACCGGCAAACGCTGGAACCGGCTGAAAATTTTGTACGTAATTGTACCATCCATGATTTTAACCGGATTGCAAAAACCTATTGTGCAGGCATAAAAATATCGGGTGTTGGAAACCGGATTTCAAACAATGAAATTTTTAATTCTCCACATGTGGCCATTTTATTATCGGGAAATGATCACCTGATTGAATACAATGAAATTCACGATGTATGCCGGGAAACCGATGACGTTGGGGCTTTGTATTACGGACGAAATCCATCGGAACGAGGGCACATTGTTCAGTTCAATTATTTCCATCATCTGGGAGATGCACACCGCACAACAGCGGTTTATCACGACGACGGAGCCTGTGGAATGAAAGTGCATGGCAATGTATTTTATCAGGCAGGTACATTTCCGGTACTTATTGGCGGAGGAAGCGATAACGTTTACACCAACAATATTTTTGTTGATAATCCGGTTGGAATTAAAGTGGATAATCGTTTGCAGGCATTCGAATGGGCCAAACCCATGATTGCTCCGGGAGGTGTAGCTGAACAAAAGTTGAATGAAGTACATTACGACCAACCACCTTACAGTACCAAGTATCCTGAATTGGCAAAATACTGGGAAGAGGATCCTTCATTTCCGAAACGAAACAAAATCGATAGAAATGTTTTTGTGAATGTCGATCAAGTTATTCTAAAAGTTCATGAAGGGGTAAATGCAGATAAACCGTTTCTCGATTTCAGCGAAAACAACCTGATTACAGACGATGATCCCGGTTTTGTTGATCTCGAAAAACTGAACTTCAAGCTAAAAGAAACAGCTGAAGTTTTTAAAATATTACAGGGTTTTGAACAAATACCTTTCGAAAAAATCGGACCTCAGATTATTGAGGAATAATAGTGTGGAGATATAAATTACAAATCAAATTAGCATGAAAAAATTAATTTTACTATTCATAATTACTACCTTTTGTTTAGGCGGATCGGCACAAGATTTAAACTATGCAAAAGAGGTGGTTAAAACACTTTCTTCTCCTGAATTTAAAGGAAGAGGCTATGTTGGAAATGGGCATAAAATTGCTGCAAAATACATCAGTAAACAATACGCTGACATTGGTTTAAAATCATTTGGCAAAAACTATTTTCAGCCGTTTGAAATAAATGCCAACACATTCCCTTCAAAAATGGAACTTAAGTTAAACGGAGAGACGCTTATTCCCGGTGAAGATTATATTATCGATCCAAAATCTGCATCCTTAAAAGGGGAGTTCCCGGTTGTGGTAATCCGTGAAAAAGACTTGCTGAATAAAACTAAGCTTGCTGATGTGGTGAGAAATTCTTCGGGGAAAGTTTTAATTATTGATGAAACGAATTCTGAAGTTGAAGACGCCGAAGATAAAAAAACGATAAAAGAGGTAGTTGACTATTTAAAATTCAGCCCTGAAGTTCCTTCTGTGGCAACGATTATTTATACCGATAAAAAACTAACATGGAGTGGTTCTACAATTCAAAAACCGAAAACATCTTTTATTGTAAATAAAAAACTTAACCTGAAAAGTATAAGTGAAGTAAGCATTAAAGTAAAGGCCAGACTTATTACATGTGAAACAAATAATGTTGTTGGTTATTTGGAGGGAACAGAAAAGCCTGATTCATTTTTAGTTGTTTTGGGGCATTACGATCACCTGGGGAAAATGGGCTCAAAAATGTATATTCCCGGAGCAAACGACAATGCAAGTGGAATTTCAATGTTGCTAAGTTTGGCCAAATATTACAAAGAAAATCCGCATAAATATTCCATTGTTTTTATCGCTTTGGGCGCTGAAGAAATGGGAATACTTGGAGCAAAATATTATGTGAAAAATCCTTTGTTCGATCTTGACAGAATTCGTTTTCTGGTTAATTTCGATATGGCCGGAACAGGAGATGAAGGAATTAAAGTGGTAAACGGAACTGTTTTCAGAAAAGAGTTTGACTTATTAAACGAGTTAAATAAACAAAATAATTATATCCATTCGGTTAACATTCGGGGAGAGTCGTGTAACAGCGATCATTGTATGTTCTACCAGCAAGGTGTACCCAGTTTTTTTATTTATACCATGGGTGGAATTCAGGCATATCACGATATATACGACAGATTTGAAACCTTGCCATTTACTGCATTCGAAGGGTATTCAGAGCTAATGATTAACTTTTTTGATACTTTTGAGTAATACGAATTTTAACTCACAATTATGAAACCGCGCGAAAGAGTTCTTAAAGCATTTAAACGTATTCCCGGTCTTCCTGACAGAGTTCCCGTTCAGTTTGAATTGTGCCGTCAGTTGTGACTGAATAATAAAACTTGTTTCATGAAACGAGCATGTAAATTAGTTACCCAAGAGGATGATTAAAATTTATGCAAGCCCGCCTGACCAGCATAGTCGGGCAGGTTACATACTCAAACAATTTTAATAGCATGAAATATAAAATATTCACAATTCTACTTTTTTTTACTTTAATCGGTATTCACAAAGCTTTCGCCTGCACCAATCTTATTGTTACCAAAGGCGCCAGTAAAGATGGTTCGATTATGATAACCTATGCGGCCGATTCGCACATCCGGTATGGCGCTGCCGTGTTTTTACCAGCTGCAGATCATGAGCCCGGTGATGTGCGCGAGGTTTATCATTACGAAAACGGAAAGTTAATGGGAACAATTCCTGAAGTTGCACATACCTTTTCGGTGGTGCATTTTATCAACGAATTTCAGGTAGCGGTTGGTGAATCAACTTTTGGCGGATTGGGAGCTTTGTATGGCCAGAAAGATGCCATTCTTGATTATGGCTCCCTTATGCGCATTGGCTTGCAACGTGCAAAAACAGCACGTGAACTGATAAAAGTAATGACTGATTTAGTAGCAGAATATGGATATGCTTCCGGTGGCGAATCTTTTTCTATTTCCGATCCGAACGAGGCCTGGATTATGGAAATGGTAGGAAGAGGCAAATATGGTAAAGGAGGTATTTGGGTAGCTCGCCGCGTTCCCGATGGTTATGTCTCCGGCCATGCAAACCAGGCACGGATTACAACTTTCCCTTTTCAAAATACAAATGGCTGGAATGACCGGGAACAAACTGTTTATCACTCACCAGATATAATTTCTTTTGCCAAAGAACACGGATTTTATAAAGGAAAAGACAAAGATTTCAGTTTTGCCGATGTGTATAACCCAATGACTTTTGCTGGTGCGCGTTACTGTGAAGCGCGTGTTTGGTCGTTTTTTAGAAAAATAAATAATAATATCAGGGAGAACCAAAGCATTACTGATTTTGTAACGGGCAAAATTGAGCACGATAAAAAATTTATTGACGGCGGTGCAAATCCCAATGGCTATGCTTCGAACAGGCTTCCTTTATGGGTGAAACCCGATTCCTTGCTCACGTTGCAGCAGGTGATGAACGCCATGCGCGATCATTATGAAGATACGCCCATGGATATGCGTAACGGAACAGGTGCGGGGCCATTTGAATGTCCGTACCGCTGGAGACCGATGACCTTTGAAGTGGATGGCCAAAAATATTTGAATGAACGGGCCATTGCCACCCAGCAAACCGGATACAGCTTTGTAGCTCAGTCACGTAACTGGCTGCCTGCACCTGTGGGCGGAATCATCTGGTTCGGTGTTGACGATACCGACGGCTGTGTTTACACGCCTTTCTACTGCGGAATAACGGAAATCCCCGAAAGTTACAGGGTGGGCAACGGTTCCATGATTTCCTGGTCAGAGACTTCTGCATTCTGGACATTTAATCAACTTACCAACTGGGGATATACCCGATACAACCTGATACATCCCGAAGTTGAAAAGTATCAGTCGCAACTGGAAAATCAATTTATGAATGAAGTTCAGGTGGTAGATAAACTGGCAGAAAAACAGTACAGCGACAATCCTGAATCAGCAATAGAATACATTACAAAATATTCGGTTTACTCGGGAAACAAACTGGTGAGCGACTGGAAGAATTTTTATCACTTTTTGTTTATGAAATACATGGACGGGAATGTGAAAGCGACAGATAATGGCCGGTTGAAGGATAACGGAAACGGCAGGAATATTCCACCAATGCCCCAACAACCTGGTTATGGAAAAGAATGGGAGAAAATGATGATTCAGGGAACCGGCGATTTATTAAAAGTTCCGGATAAATAAAAATCTATATAATTTTGCAATCAATCATTCAATTCATAAAAATATGTTCAGGAAAATAATAATTACTCTTTTTGTCGTTTCGGTTTTATTGACCGGAACATCAGTTGCGCAAAATGCTACAGAAGATTTAACCCAATATGTAAATCCGTTGATTGGAACCCAGGAAATGGGCCACGTTTTTCCCGGCGCTTGTGTGCCGTTTGGAATGGTTCAACTGAGTCCCGATACCGATACCATCCCGTATGATGTTGACGGAAAATATACAGGAACCGTGTATCGCTACTGCGCCGGTTATCAATACAATGATCCAACCATTGTCGGGTTCAGCCACACCCATTTCAGCGGCACCGGCCATTCCGATTTGGGTGATTTTTTAATTATGCCGACAGTAGGCGATTTAAAACTGAATCCGGGAACGGCAGACCAGCCGGAAAGTGGTTACCGTTCGCGGTTCAGCCACGAAACAGAAAAGGCGGTTCCGGGATACTATAATGTGAAACTGGAAGATTATGATATTGATGCAGAACTTACTGCTGCTGAACACGTCGGTTTTCATCAATATACATTCCCTGAGAGTGACGATGCACATATCATTTTGGATTTAACGCATGGGATTTATAATTACGATGGAAAAGTATTGTGGTCGCAGGTTTGGGTACAAAACGATACACTGGTAACCGGTTATCGTATTACCAGTGGTTGGGCGCGCACCAACTACCTTTATTTTGCCATGGTATTTTCGAAACCCATTGAAAATTACGGATGTAAAAATGAACACAGCCAGGTTTATAAAGGTTTCTGGCGGAAATTCGATCAGGAAAACAATTTTCCTGAAATGGGTGGAAGAAAGCTAAAAACACACTTTGATTTCAAAACAAAAGAAGGTGAAAAAATAAAGGTCAAATTTGCTATTTCGGCTGTTAGCACTGAAGGAGCGTTAAAGAATCTGAAAGCCGAAGTCCCGCATTTCGATTTTAAAAAAGTTAAACAAGAAGCTCGCTACAAATGGCAAAATGAACTCGAAAAAATTACCATCGATGCCTCGCCGGAAAAGAAAGTTACTTTTTACACCTCGCTGTACCACACGTTTATCAATCCGGTGGAATATATGGATGTGGACGGGCAGTACCGCGGAATCGATCACCAAATTCATAAGGCCGACGGTTTTGTAAATTATTCCATTTTTTCTTTGTGGGATACATATCGGGCTCTGCATCCGCTGCTTACTTTAATTCAGCCCAAACGTACCTCGGACATGATTAACTCGATGCTGGCCCATTACGACCAGAGTGTACTCGGCATGTTGCCGGTTTGGAGCCACTTCGGGAATGAAAACTGGTGTATGATCGGTTACCATGCCGTACCTGTAATTGCCGATGCCTGGATAAACGGCATTCGTGGTTTCGACCCGCAACATGCGCTCGATGCCTGTATTTCTTCTGCCACCAATAAGTACTACGGAAATATTACAGATTATATGAAGCTCGGCTATGTTCCTTATGATGTGAATGCAACCGGTTCTTCCATGACGCTGGAATATGCTTACGACGACTGGACCATCGCTCAATTGGCAAAGGCAATTGGCAAAGAAGATATTGCAAAAACCTATGAAGAACGTTCACAGAACTGGAAAAAGCTGTTCAACGACAAAACCGGTTTTATTGGAGCCAAAGACAGCGAAGGAAACTGGAAAACGCCTTTTGACCCGCTGCAAACGCACGATGAAGGTTTTATTGAAGGTAATTCGTGGAATTATTCGCTTTACGTTCCGCAGGATATTACTGGTCTCATTAAAAAAATGGGGGGGAATGATCGTTTTTCCAATCACCTTGATTCATTATTTAGCATGTATTTGCCCGACGAATATTTTGCTGAGACAGAAGATATTACCCGGGACGGATTAATCGGGTGTTATGTTCACGGCAACGAACCGAGCCATCATGTGGCCTACATGTACAATTGGGCCGGAAAACCCTGGAAAACACAGGAACGCATCCACCAGATTGTAAATACCATGTACCTGAACAAACCCGACGGGCTGTGTGGCAACGACGACTGCGGACAAATGTCGGCCTGGTACATTTTTTCATCGCTCGGATTTTATCCTGTTTGTCCCGGTTCAGGTCAGTATGCGATTGGTTCTCCTTCTGTTCAGGAAGCAACTATTAAATTGCCGGAGAATAAAGAGCTGGTGGTGAAAGTGGAAAATTATGCTGAAAAAAATATCTATGTGCAAAGTGTAAAAATCAACGGGAAAGAGTTGACTGACTACGCGCTGGAACACAGCGACCTGCTTGGCGGAGGCGAGCTGGTGTTTAAAATGGGTAAAAAACCGAAGAAGTGATAAGTAAAAAGGAACAATTCTTATTATTATAATGAGTTGGACAAAGAATCAAGCCTATGAATCATCGGGATTAATTGGACCTGTAATACCAATTGTTTTTCAAACTGAGCCTTAACCGAAGTTTGAAATTACAAAGGTTAATGCCGATAGACAATTGAAAAGTCTTATAGTGATGCCTGCGGCGCATACTATACCTTTAAAAATTAACAATTTAAATAGTATGAAAACAGACCTGTTTCGTTCTACAAATTTTATTACTAAAACTATTATAGTACTTTTTGTTTTTGCAACTACCGGTTGTTTTGTCAAAAACAGCCCCAAAGTATTCGACCTTCGTTGCGAAAGTCTTCAAAATCCGCTGGGAATAGACAAAACTACACCCCGCTTTAGCTGGAAAATCAGCAGCGATAAAAATGGTACCGAACAAACAGCCTTTCAAATTCTGGTTGCTGCTAAACGTTCGGAATTAACCGAAAAAAAAGCCGATTTATGGAATTCCGAAAAGGTGGAATCTTCTGCATCTATTTTTGTACCGTATCGGGGACAAAAGTTGAACTCCGGTACTTCTGCCTGGTGGAAGGTCCGGGTTTGGGATGAAGCCGGAAATGTTTCCGCCTGGAGCGAACCTGCCCGGTTTAGCATTGGATTGCTCAGTGAAAACGACTGGCAGGCATCTTACATCGCTTTCAACACCGAAAACGGTTACCGTGAGTGCCCGCAGCTTTATTCTGCATTTGAAGTGGACGAAACTGATTCCAGGTATTTTCTGCATGTGAATTCACTGGGATACCACGAAGTTTTCATAAACGGGAAGAAAGCGGGCAACGGTGTGCTTGCGCCGGCAGTATCGCAGTTCGACAAACGGTCGCTTATTAATACCTACGATGTTTCTGATCTGCTGCAAAAAGGGAAAAACGAAATTATCCTCTGGCAGGGTAGCGGCTGGTACACCGAAGGCCTGCCCGGAGTAGTCAACAACGGTCCTGTTGTGCGGGCGCAACTGGAAAAAGTTGAAAATAACCAACGGGAAATCATTTTGGCAACGGATAAAAACTGGCAGGGAAGAAAAAGCAGCTACACCCGGCATGGCAACTGGCGGTCCGACCGATTTGGCGGTGAGATTGTGGATGGAACACTGGTTGGAAATGATTTGCAAACTGAAAATCCGGAAAATCCCTGGCAACCGGTTTCCTTTGTTAATGTTCCTGTTCACGAGGCAAGCCCGCAGATGACCGAACAAAATGGCATAACCGATACAATTGTTCCTGTATCAATCAAAGAAATTGCACCCGACACTTTTCTGGTGGATTTGGGAAAAAACCTCACCGGATGGGTGGAACTTCATTTTCCTAACCTGCAAAAAGCACAGGAAATTAAGCTGGATTATTGCGATCATTTAATCGATGGCGAGCGGTTTAACGACAGGAACCAGTGGGATAAATACATTGCTTCCGGAAATTCAACCGAAAAATTTATCAATAAATTCAATTACCACGGGTTCAGATACATTCGCATTACCGGGATGAAGGAGAAACCGGCCGCTGGATCCATCAAAGCTTATTTGATTCATACCGGTTTTGAGCCGGCAGCAACATTTGAATGTTCCGACCCCGATCTGAATGCCATTCACGATATGCTGTTTTACACGTTGCAATGCCTGAGCATGGGGGGTGATTTTGTGGATTGCCCGCAAATCGAGCGACTCGGCTATGGCGGCGACGGAAATGCGTCCACTCTAACGGCACAAATTATGTATAATCTGGCGCCGGTGTACAACAACTGGTTGCAGGCCTGGGCCGATGTTATCCGCGAAGACGGAGGAATGCCACACACCGCCCCGAATCCGTATCGTGCAGGCGGAGGTCCTTATTGGTGCGGGTTTATCATTACCGCTTCGTGGAATACCTACCTGAATTACGGCGATACGCTGGTGTTGGAAAAATATTACCCGGTGATGCAAAAATGGCTCGGGTATGTGGAAAAATATACAGTTGACGGCTTGCTGAAACAATGGCCCAACACTGATTACCGTAACTGGTACCTTGGCGACTGGGCTACACCGGAGGGAATCGACCAGACGGATGAAAGATCAGTTGACCTCGTGAATAATTCCTTTATTGCCGTTTGTTTCGACAACATGGAACGCATTGCCAACGTGCTTGGAAAGCCTGAAGAAGCCCGTGTGTATGCTTCGAAAAAACAACAGTTGCAGGAAACGGTTCATGAAACATTTTTTGATGAAGCAACCAATACGTATGCCACCGGAACGCAGATTGACCTGGCTTTTCCGATGATTGCCGGCGTGGTTCCGGAGGATAAGTTGGATGCTGTGGAAAATGCGTTGTATCATGAAACCAAAGTGACCTGGGACGGACATCTGGCAACCGGACTGGTGGGATTGCCGGTTTTAACGGAATGGGCTGTGGAAAACAATGCAGCTGATTTTATGTATTCCATGCTGAAAAAACGGGATTACCCCGGTTTCCTCTACATGATTGACAACGGCGCTACCACCACCTGGGAACACTGGAACGGTGCCCGCAGCCGCATTCACAACTGCTACAACGGCATTGGATCGTGGTTTTACCAGGCAGTTGGAGGAATCCGGAAGGTGGAAAATGTTCCGACCTACCGCAAGGTGCGCATTCAACCGCAAATACCCGATGGCGTAACCTGGGCCAACACGTCGCAGGAAACACCTTATGGAAAACTAATGGTGAACTGGAATCTGGCCGGGGAGATGCTGGAACTGGATGTTGAAATCCCCGTGGGAGTGGAAGCACTGATGATATTGCCAACCGATGATATGGAATCAGTAAAAGTTAACGATGAAAAACCAGAAGGAATAAACCTGCATGCCTCTGAGGGGCAGGAAAAGGTCAGGTTAAATTTAGGTTCCGGTGTGTATCATGTCCTGTCCGGTTTAAACCTGGAAGATTAAAAAACAAACTAATTTTAAATACAAAAAAAATGAAAACGAATACAACTTTTTTTATTCTCCTCCTTTGCATGTTACTTTTTGTTGATTCAGGATTTGCTCAAATTCGTAACGATGAAGTATTTGAATTCCCGAATTTACACGAGCAGAACTACCGCTACCATATTAATATCCCTGATATTGATGGCTTTAAAACACTGAAATGTGATTTTCATGTGCACACCGTTTTTTCCGATGGAAAATTATGGCCGGATCAGCGGGTGAACGAAGCCTGGAACGAAGGAATGGATGTGATTGCCATTACCGACCACATTGAATACCGGCCTTACAAGGATATTATATCCGGGGATTTTAACAGCTCATATAAAATTGCAAAAAAACGAGGCGATGCCATCGGAATGTTGGTGATTAAGGGCTCTGAAATAACCCGCCAAAAGCCGCTCGGCCATCTTAATGCCCTTTTTCTCGAAGATTCCAACAAACTCGATGTGGCGGATGAGCTCGATGCAATCGACGAAGCGGTAAAACAGGGGGCCTTTATTTTGTGGAACCATCCAGGCTGGCCAAACGATACAAGCACTATCTACCCGATCCACAGGAAGCTGATTGCTGAAAATAAAATTCATGGGGTAGAGGTTTTTAATGCCTGGGAAGCTTATCCTAAGGTGATTGATTGGTGCAACGATTTTGAACTTGCCCCATTTGCCAATACCGACTTGCATTATACCAGCGCCAATAGTTACCGGGGACGGTTTCAGCGTCCGATGACATTGGTTTTTGCCAAAGAATATTCTGAAGATGCCGTGAAAGAAGCTTTATTTGCCGGTAGAACAGTGGCTTGTTACAACAATACACTTTCCGGGAAACCAGAATTCTTAAAATCGCTCATTCGTGAATCGCTGTCAATTAAAGTCATTAACCCGGGAAAAGGAATTGTCGAAGTAACCAATCACAGCGATATTACCTACCAGATACGTTACGGCTCATTGATGTATTCCGTTCCACTGTATCCAAATCAGACCATGCGGGCTACAATACAATCCGGTACCGACGTGACCTTTACTAATTGTTTGGTGGGTAAAGACAAGTATTTGGTAACAAGTTTATGGTAATGTTTCCGCTCAAACTTGTCAGCGTGCGAAGCTTCGGACAACGTCAACCAAATGAAATTAACACACTTAACAACATTTATTGATATTCATATTTATTATGACTTATGTACAGTAATCTCCGGTTGGGAAACAAAAATTACAGCCGGGAAGGATTAGTTGTCAGGTGTTTTTGGCTGTTGATGCCTTTGTGCTGTTTGGCTGTATCGTAAATTTTCGCCAGATGGTAATTGAGTTTCTGCCTGATGATTGAACAATTTTAGCAGATAGTGTTAAATTTGCCCTCGTGCGAATAAGTATTCTTATGTTTTATTGCTTGTGGGGGTACCGCTCGTGTAAACCGGTGCCCAATTGCTTTATTTAAAACAGATTTGAGATTTTAGTTGACTTGAAAATATTAATGATGTATTTTTGAATAAGTTCTTATTGCTTGTATAAGTTTATTTGTGACCCAAATCATAAAAATATTTATGGTGAAAAAGGTGTTGGTAATAGAAGATGATGAAGCAGTTCTGATAATGGTTTCGGAAATTTTGCAGAATGAAAACTTCGATGTAATTACAGCTTCAGGTGGAATCCGGGGGGTAGAGCTGGCCATTGAGAATTGCCCTGAGGTAATACTTTGTGACATCAGGCTGCCTGATATCGATGGATACGAAGTGTTAAAAAAATTATCCCGGGATAATAGATACCTCAGGGGGCCATTTATCTTTATGACTGCACTCCGGGAAAGAGAAAATTACCGTAAAGCTATGGAGCTGGGAGCCGATGACTATCTGCCTAAACCTTTTTCACCCAAAGAACTTGTAGAAGCAATTTTTTCCCGGCTTTTAAAGTACTCCCGCATTGAAAGCAATCTTGACCAAAAAGTTAAAGAGATTGAAAACCAGCTGAACACTAAAACCCAAAACATCCACAACGAAGTAGATGAAAATGGCAGTTTCATTTCCCCGGCTTCATCCAAAAACGAGATATTGGTAAAACAACTCAAAGAAAAAGAGATGGAATTGGTAAAAGAAACTTTTAATGCCATTGAAACGAATAACACCCTGCTGGATTTAAGGAATGAAATAAACAGGGAGCTCAAAAATCCCGCTTTGAAAAAGCAATCGAAGCAGATTTTAACAGACCTTAAACGAAAAACAAAGAAACACACGATGCTTTGGAATAACCAAACCATATTTCAACTAAAATTTAACCAGGCCTACCCCAATTTTATTTCAAAATTAAACACTCGTTTTTCAGGCTTGACACAATATGAGATTGTGTTTATTTCCGCACACCTGATGGGGCTTAATACCATGCAGTTATCTGATTTGTTTTGTATTTCTGACGACAGCGTCCGGAAAAGCCGGTACCGGGTAAAAAAGAAATTGGGGTTAAAAAAGGAAGACGATTTTTTTTCATTTATTCATGCACTCAATATTGGAAAAAGGAACCATGAGTAATGTCCTTCTATAGCTATTTCATTGGCAGCCTGAACATATAAGCATCATTGATTTGTGTGCTATTTTACCGTAACTTTTCTACCCAAATTTAAGATCCTTCTGCTTTTAATCAATCCGAAATATAATAGACGGAAGGGATTAATTTCAGGGAATTTAATTATTTTTTTGTTGAAATGGTATGATTTCTTCAGGGCTATATCAGGCAAATTATGAATATAAGTTTGAAAGGGGGCCTGTTTGGGGTAGTCGCCTGGTTGCATGAATTTTATGCGGGAATAGACCGGAATGTTTCCTGATGTCCACAAATTGTCCATTACTTTTTGTCAATCAATTGCAAGTTCTTTACTAAATTTACGTTTACCTTATTTGGACGCTAATCAATTTGTGATTTTTATATCAGGCAAATTCGATATACCCTGGGGTTAATTAACAGGGACACTGTTGAAAATGTAACTGAGGAAGCGGAGCTTTGTTGGCTCGTTATTTTTTTATCTCCTAATGCCTTTTTAGTCAATGTGTTGGTTGTTTTTTATTGCGTTTTATCTCTGTTGTCAGTTTTAGAAGGCTTTGAGGTTATTTTACAATTCTTCCCCTGCTTTTTTTAAGCCTTCTTGATATTAAATTGTGATTCTATGATTGATGTGATTGTCAGATCCAAAACCCGGCTTAAACTGCTTACCAAGTTTTTTCTTTTTGAGGAAATTGAAGGTTATATGCAAAGCATGGTAAATGAGTTTGATGAGTCGTCCAATGTGATACGGGTCGAACTGAACCGATTTGTAAAAGCCGGGCTTATCTCCACCAGGTACGAAGGAAGAAAGCGGTTGTACCAGGCCAATACAAGTCATCCGTTATATCCTGAACTAAACCGGATCATGCGCAAAACGGTGGGGATCGATCAGATTGTGCACATTTTTACTACACAAACAGAGCGCCTTGAGGCACTTTATGTATTTGGCCGGCTGGCAAATGGCATCGAATCTGAAACTATTCAGCTTGCATTTGTGGGCAGTAAACTCAACAAGGCACACATTGAAAATCTGGTTGAAAGAACCGAAAGTATAATTAACAGAAAGGTTGTCTGTTACATCTTTACACAAGAACAGATGCAATACCTGTTTAAGGAGAATTCCACACTATTGATCTGGAAAAAAGAGGAGTGAAAACCAAAGCTGAATTTAAGCAGGTACTGCAAAGAACAAAATATCAAATATCCATATATACCGGATGTAAGATTTTCTCCCACGCTCTCAGTTTCGTGTCTTACGTCTGAAAGTCTCACCTTTAAAAAGTATAATGAATATGAAAACTGCATTAATCACAGGTATCACAGGCCAGGACGGTGCCTACCTCGCCGAGTTCCTTATTAAAAAAGGATACATTGTCCATGGTATTAAACGCCGGGCTTCTTCTTTCAATACTGAGCGCATCGACCACCTTTACCAGGATCCGCACGAGAAAAAGCGCAACCTGATTCTTCACTACGGCGACCTCACCGACTCGATGAACCTGACCCGCATTATCCAGGAAGTGCAACCCGATGAAATTTACAACCTGGCCGCCATGAGCCATGTGGCCGTTAGTTTCGAAACGCCTGAGTATGTTGGTAATGCAGATGGGCTGGGCACCCTCCGCATCCTTGAGGCTGTTCGTTTGCTGGGCCTGTCAAAAAAAACACGGGTTTACCAGGCCTCAACCTCCGAGCTCTACGGGCTGGTGCAGGAAGTGCCGCAAACCGAGAAAACACCTTTTTACCCGCGCTCGCCATACGGAGTAGCCAAATTGTACGGCTACTGGATTACGGTCAACTACCGGGAGGCTTACGGGCTGCATGCCAGCAACGGAATCCTGTTTAACCACGAAAGCCCTATTCGCGGGGAGACCTTTGTCACCCGCAAAATTACCCGCGCCATTGCCCGCATTGTGCTGGGTATGCAGGAAACACTGTTCCTCGGCAACCTATCCGCACAACGCGACTGGGGCCATGCCAAAGATTATGTAAAAGCCATGTATCTTATCCTGCAGCAGGACCAGCCCGATGATTATGTAATTGCCACCGGCGTTACCACCACCATCCGCGATTTGGTGACAAAAGCCGCTGCTGAAATCGGCCTCCAAATTACCTTCTCCGGCAAAGGCGTACAGGAAACCGGCCACCTCACCTCCATCGACGAAAAAATTTTCAATGAAAAAGTCGGCGGGCAATACCTCCCTGCCCTCAAAAACCGCCTTCATAGCGCGTCATCGCTGGGAGGCCACGAAGGGGCTCTCATCGCCGTCGATCCGCAGTACTTCCGCCCAACAGAAGTGGACCTGCTCATTGGCGATGCTTCAAAAGCCCGAAAGCAACTCGGCTGGGAACCCCAATACAACCTTGCCGCTTTGGTAAACGACATGATGCAATCGGATATCAACCTGATGAAAAAAGATAGCTACCTCCGCGATGGCGGATATCGGACACTGAATTATTTTGAATAAGAACGTGAAAAGAAGACGGTGAGAAGATGAGAAAGAGGCTATTTTCAAAGTACTCTCAGTGCTCAAAGTCTCAGTGCTCACCCTGTCAACTCTCAAGTACACAACAATTATAATATAAGCAGCTATGAATAATTTACGTAACAATACTCCGGTAAAAGTATTTGTCTCAGGTTGCTACGACTTGCTGCACAGTGGACATATTGCTTTTTTTAAAGAAGCAGCAAAATATGGGGACCTCTATGTGGGCATCGGCTCCGATTCAACCATTGAAGAACTCAAGGGCCGTCCTACCGTAAACGGCGATCAGGAACGCTTGTACATGGTAAAAGCAGTTCGTTTTGTTAAAGATGCATTTATCAATTCGGGAAACGGCCTCATGGATTTTGAGGAGGACCTGAAAAAACTGATGCCCGATATTTTTGTGGTCAACGAAGATGGGTATTCTCCGGCAAAAAAATCATTGTGCGATAAACTGGGAATCGAGCTGAAAGTCCTGGAGCGCATCCCTGAAGCCGGATTGCCTCCTCGCTCAACAACTTCTATCCGCTCTTCGGGAGTATGCCAGCTTCCTTATCGCATCGACCTGGCAGGTACATGGATCGACCAGCCCTATGTTTCAAAATACCATCCGGGATGGGCAATAACCGTTTCACTGGAACCCATCGTGGAATACAACGAAAGGTGTGGCATGAGCACATCTACCCGTAATGCCGCAAAAAAAATATGGCCCCACAGCCTGCCTCTCGAAAAACCCGAAAAACTGGCGGAAATGCTGTTTAAATATGAGATCGACCCGGATGCCAGTATCATCTCTGGTGCCCAGGATGCCATCGGGATATGCATGCCGGGGCTTGTCCGGCACTATTACAACAACGCCTACTGGCCACTGAAAATCGAATCGGTTCACGATAATGATATCCTTCAGTGGCTGGAAGAACACATTTACATGGTTCAGCTTTGGCCCCGGCCCCATGGACTGGATCTGCTGAAAAATACAAACATCAACACCACTAATGTGAAAAAATTAACGGCAGCGGCAGAAAAAGCATGGGATGCCATCCTTGAAAAAAACCTTCCGGATTTTGCAGCAGCATTACTGGACTCTTTCAAGGCACAAACAAGCCTGTTCCCTGCCATGATAGATGACAAAATAAAAAAAGTAATCGACAGTTATGCCCCGGAAACGCTCGCGTGGAAACTGGCAGGTGCCGGTGGTGGGGGATACCTTATCCTGGTTTCTGAAAAACCGGTAAGAGGCGCCATGCAAATTAAAATCCGGAGAAAAGAAAATGGGTTATAATTCAGCAAAATAAATTTAAAAACACCACTTTCCGGGTCGGAATGACGACCAGGGAAACCCATAAAGCAAGCAGAATTTAAAATTTTAATAAAATGGAACACAACAGCAAAATATACATAGCAGGCCACCGGGGGCTCGTAGGTTCTGCCATCTGGAAAAAACTGCAACAAAAGGGATACACCAACCTGGTTGGAAAAACTCACACGGAACTCAATCTCCTGGACCAACATGCAGTTGAACAGTTTTTTGCCGATGAAAAGCCGGAACATGTTTTCCTGGCAGCAGCCAAAGTGGGGGGCATTATGGCCAACAATACCTACCGCGCCGATTTCCTGTATGAAAACCTCGTGATTCAGAACAATGTTATCCACAACGCCTGGAAATACGGGACTAAAAAACTACTGTTCCTGGGAAGTACATGTATTTACCCGAAAAATGCAGCGCAGCCTATGAAAGAGGATGCACTCCTCACATCTCCGCTGGAATATACCAATGAGCCTTATGCCATTGCCAAAATCGCCGGCATCAAACTCTGCGAAAGCTACAACCTGCAATACGGCACCAACTTTTTGTCGGTAATGCCTACCAACCTTTATGGCCCCAATGATAATTTTGATTTGGAAAAATCACATGTGTTGCCGGCTCTGCTTCGCAAAATTCACCTTGGCAAATGCCTCGAAAACAGCGACTGGAAATCCATTGGGCACGACCTCAACAAACGCCCGATAGAAGGAATTGACGGTGAAGCTTCAAATAACAAAATAGTAGATGTACTGAGTAAATATGGAATTGTCATTCCAAATGAAAAGAGGAATCTCCTGCAACCGGGCAGCAAGCAACCTGGACCAGATCCCGCGCAGAGACACGGAATGACAGCGCCTGTTAGCGTGGAAATCTGGGGAACCGGAACCCCCCTCCGCGAATTCCTCTGGAGCGAAGAAATGGCCGATGCCTGCATTTACCTCATGCAAAACATCAACTTCACAAACGTAGCCCTATCCTCGGCCCAATTGGAGAAGGGGGGTACAGGGGGATTGACTTCGGAAACCCGGAACACCCACATCAACATCGGCACCGGCAGGGAAATCTCCATCAAAGCGCTCGCTGAATTAATTGCCAAAACTGTGGGGTTCAAAGGTGACCTGCTTTTTAACTCATCCAAACCCGATGGTACGCCCCGCAAACTTACCGATGTGTCGAAACTCCATGCCCTCGGATGGCACCATGACATCGAAATTGAAGAAGGGATAAAAAAACTGTACCACTGGTTTACCACAGATTAGTAAACGGGGAACGGAAGTAACCTTCCGGCGGGTGCTACACCTGGCAGTCAGTGAAAAATCTGCCAGCAGGGGCAACCCACCACTTTTAGCACTCTGATAATAAAAAACAAAAACAACAAATTATGAAAAACTTCATCCTTATCGGTGCCGCAGGCTACATTGCCCCGCGCCATATGAAAGCCATTAAAGACACTGGCAACAACCTCATTGCAGCTCTCGATCCGTACGACGGTGTAGGCATTATGGACAGCCATTTCCCCGAAGCCGATTTTTTTACCGAGTTTGAACGGTTCGACCGCCACGTGGAGAAACTGCGCCGCAAAGGTACGGGCATCGATTACGTGAGCATCTGCTCGCCCAACTTTCTGCACGATTCCCACATCCGTTTTGGGTTACGTAATGGCGCGGATGTCATTTGCGAGAAACCCATTGTGTTAAATCCCTGGAACGTGGAAATGCTGAAAGAGATTGAAAAGGAGAGCGGTAAAAATATCTACAACATTTTGCAGCTACGGTTGCACCCGAGTGTGGTGGAACTGAAAAACAAAATTGACAGTGGCGATCCCAATAAGATCTACGATGTGGATTTGAGCTACATCACCTCCCGCGGACACTGGTACTACACCAGCTGGAAGGGCGATGTAAGCAAATCGGGTGGTGTGGCCACCAACATTGGCGTACATTTTTTCGATATGCTCACCTGGATTTTTGGCGACATAAAAGAGAACACGGTGCACCTGCACGAACACGACCGCGCTGCCGGGTTCCTGCACCTCGAAAAAGCACGGGTACGCTGGTTCCTGAGCATCAACTGCGATACTCTGCCGGAACCGGTAAAAGCCAAAGGGATGCGCACCTTCCGTTCCATAACCGTAGATGGCGAAGAGTTTGAGTTTAGTGGCGGGTTCACTGAACTGCACACCCGCAGCTACGAACATATTTTACAAGGTAACGGTTTCCGTATTGGCGACACCCAAAAAGCCATCCAAACCGTGTTCGACATCCGAAATACCACACCCCGCGGATTAAAAGGCGATTATCATCCGCTGGCCGGGTTGCCGCTGGCAAAGCATCCGTTTGAAGCAAACAAGTGAAAAACGGTTAAGACTGTTAGCCTGGTAGTCTGTTAGAAATGTTAACAAGCTAACCTGATTTACCCTGTGAAATAAAATCAAAGTTTTTGATGTGTAGCATCATTTCACGGGGTGAATCCCGTGGAATAAATCGGAGATTTAACGCAAAGCGATTATTTCACGGGCCCCACACCCTTTAGTACAACATTTATGAAGATGATTATATTTGGTGTCGGGTGATGATGGTGGGATTAAATCCTGAAAGAATACTGCAAGGCCTAATGCAACTGTAAACCCAAAAAACCGGCGAAGAACGGAATTTCAGTTTGGTCGGCGATTATTCCATGCCAAATGTGAGTGAAAAGGTGGTAAGGATTATTCTGGGATATGTTGACTATATTAAACGTACCGTCTGGAGCGTGTAGTTACACAGAGTAACACTGTGAAACAGAAAAAACGTGTAATCTGTGTTCAATTTCCCCTCACTCCGGGTTCAACTGAAGTATATTAATGTTTTCAAGACAATATATGTTTGCCAAATACGGAAGTAAAAATGCGCCAAACGCGGAAGTGTAAGCTTGCCAAATCCGGAAGTAATACGATATTTGCAGCAAATGAAAAACATTTTAATATAAGCAGAATGAACTATTTGTCAAGATTATGCGATGCTGAATTGCAATTGGCATTACAATCTGCAGGTGCGGTGCTCATTGAAGGGGCTAAATGGTGCGGAAAAACAAGTACTGCAAGCAACGCTTCACGCAGTGTGCTGTTTATGCAAGACCCCGACAATGCAAGGTCGTACCAGGCTATGGCCGATACCAAAGCATCTTTACTTCTCAAGGGAGAAACACCACGACTGATAGATGAGTGGCAAATGGCTCCCGTATTATGGGATGCTGTTCGGTTCGAAGTGGACAAAAGAGCTGAACCAGGCCAGTTTATTTTAACGGGGTCAGCTGTACCTTCAGACAATGTTACTGCACATACCGGTACAGGTCGGATATCGCGCCTGATGATGCGCCCCATGAGCCTTTTTGAGTCTTTTGAGTCGAACGGCGCAGTATCATTGCGCGCATTGTTCAATGGTGAACAGGAGGATGCAGGGGCGATGTCGGATTTAAGCATCGAAAAAATTGCTTTCGTTTTGTGCCGGGGCGGCTGGCCCGCAAGTATTAAGATGCCCGATGCTCCGGCTTTGCGAATGGCATTGGATTATGTGGAAGCAGTAATAAACTACGATGTGTCGCAGGTTGACAACATAGAGAAAAATCCCGACAGGGTGCGTTTGCTGTTGCGTTCCCTGGCTCGTAACATCACCACCTCAGCCACCTATCAAACCATTAGTGCCGACATGGAAGCAACCGACTTAACCATATCCGACAAAACAATAAGCGCCTATTTGAATGCACTGCGCCGCATTTTTGTGGTAGAAGATCTACCGGCATGGTCACCTTCGTTACGCTCAAAAACAGCCATTCGAACTTCAGCAAAAAGGCATTTTGTCGATCCGTCTGTTGCCACTGCAGTGCTGCGAACAAATCCCGAAGGTATTTTAAACGACTTTCAATATTTTGGTTTCCTGTTTGAAGCCTTGTGTACCCGCGACATTCGGGTTTATGCGCAAACAAACGATGGCGATGTGTTTCATTATCGCGATAAAAGTGGCCTGGAGGCCGATTTGATTGTGCGCCTTCGCAATGGCCGGTGGGCCGCAATAGAAGTGAAACTTGGTAAAAAACAAATTGACGAAGCTGCTGAAAACCTCCTGGCGCTCAAGGCCCGGATCGACGAAGATAAAATGGGCGAAGCTTCGTTTCTAATGGTCATCACCGGCGGGCAATATGCTTATCGGCGGAAGGATGGCGTTTGGGTGGTCCCCATCGGATGCCTGAGGAATTAAACTTAACCTTATTAAAAATCAGTGCAAATCAATAGAATGTTATTGTAAAACCGGCGAAACAAGAAACTTCCGGCAGGTGGCCGACTACTCCATGCCCAATGTGAGTGATAAAGTAGCCCGGATAATCGTAAGCTATACCGATTATATTAAACGAACGGTTTGGAGCGAAGAATAGAACGCTGATAACCACAGTACGCTTCGCTATGTGGCAGGCAGAGATTTGGCAGAGGAACACAGATGAAGAAATCAGGGTTAATCAGCGCGTTGCACCGGCAACCTGCGTCCAAATAATCAGCTTAAACTGCGTTCCATTAAAAGTAACCAGCATAAATTCGTAAAATTCACGTGTCGCCCGAGCAACCTGCGTTCCATTAAAAAAACAGAACAATGATGAAAGAATCACAAATATCAGAATTCAAAGTGAGTTGGCGCGATGAGTACCTAAAACATTTATGTGCTTTTGCAAATACCCAGGGGGGCAGGCTATTCATTGGAGTTGCAGATAATGGAAGTGTGGTAGGCGTAAAGGAAATTAAGAAATTACTTGAGGATATACCCAACAAAGCAATCAACTATCTTGGGATCATCGTTGATGTGCATTTAATTGAAAAAGACGGAAAGGAGTATCTCGAAATAGTCATCCCGCAAAGCAGTGTTCCCATTGCTTACAAAGGAATTTATTACGTTAAAAGCGGAAGCACAAAACAGGAATTAAAAGGCGTGGAACTTCAGCACTTTATCTTGAAAAAAACGGGGCGAACCTTTGATGAACTACCTGCCGAAGGTGCTGAATTTAGCGATATTGATGAAAAAATAGTCCGAAAGTTTCTTCGAAAGGCCATCAAAGCAAACCGTCTTTCTCCTGAAGCCGAACCCGATGATCTGCAAAATGTTGTTTCAAACCTGAAACTCATTACAGAATCAGGTAAACTTAAAAACGCCGCGATACTCATGTTCGGTAAAGACCCTCTTCGGTTCTTTAGTTCTGTAACTTTTAAAATTGGCCGTTTTGGCGATAGTGATCATGATCTGAGATTTCAGGATGTAATCGAAGGCAATATTTTTGAAATGCCCGATAAAGTAATCGAAACCCTCCGTGCCAAATATCTTGTATCACCAATCAGGTATGAAGGCTTACAGCGCATTGAAGAATTGGAGTATCCTGAGGATGCTCTAAGGGAAGCTATCCTGAATGCAGTCATCCATAAAGACTACACAGGCGTTCACATACAGTTGAGTGTTTATAACGATAAAATTATCTTGTGGAACCCTGGAAAGCTTCCGGTAGAGATAGCGGTTGACGATTTGAAACGTAAACACCCCTCTATTCCCCGGAACAAATACATTGCAGATATTTTCTTTAAGGCTGGCTACGTAGAAGCATGGGGCAGGGGGATTCAAAAAATTATAAGTGGTTTTATTAAGGCCGGACATCCGGAACCAACATTTGAAGAATTGGCCGGGGGTATGCAAGTGACACTATATAAAAGTGTGGAGAAAAGTGTGGAGAAAAGTGTGGAGAAAAGTGTGGAGAAAATAGTCCTGTTAATTGAAAACAATCCCAAAATTACGCAAATAGAATTAGCTGAAGCAACCGGGCTTTCGCGGCGTGGGGTTGAGAAAAATATTACTAAACTGAAAAAAGAAGGTAGAATAATACGCATTGGCCCGGCCAGAGGAGGACGATGGGAGGTAAAGAAACAGAAATAAAACGGTTTTGAAATCCACGTAGCGAAGCGTACTGTGGTTACCTGTCCAGCCTTTTGGCAGATCTGCATTCCCAAAAAATAAACCATGAACATCCTTAATTTAATAGGCCACGATAAAGAACTCTTCTCCGATGATATTGCCAGCCACGAAAAAGAACTTTCTGAATTTATTGTTTTTTCATAACAAAGCACAGATTGCCACATTGTGGTCCCTTTGGGACAAATCTGCGCAAGCGAGGGTTCTTCCCGGTTTCTAATAATTGGCGGTGCAGGTTCCATCGGACAGGCCGTTTCCAAAGAAATTTTTAAAAGCAAACTGCGAAAAGCCATCCAAACCGTGTTCGATATCCGCAATGCCACACCCCGGGGGTTAAAAGGCGATTATCACCCGCTGGCCGGGCTGCCGCTGGCAAAACACCCGTGTGAAGCAAACAAGTGAAAAACTGTTAAGACTGTTAGCCTGTTAGGACTGTTAACAAGCTAACCGGATTGGAATAAAATCAAAGATTTTAATGCGAAACATCATTCCTCAGGATTTTTCCGTATTTTGTAAATGTACTTTTATTCGTTAAATTTGAAACAAAATTTGAAAAATGGAAACGATAATCACAATAAAAAAAAATAAACCTGCATATAAAGCACTCATCCTCATTGCCAAAGAGTTGGAAAAAAATGACCACATTTCAATATCAATTAGCGAAGGAGTTCAAAAAAAGGAATATCCCAATTTTATTGCCCCTAAAAGAGAGGCCAGTGCCCCGTTTAATCTTTTTGAACATTTGTCAGATTTTCCAACATTAATTGAGTTAAGAAAAAAAGCATGGCCCAAGGTCTCATAATAGTTGACAGTTGTGTCTTTATTAAAGCATTCAGGAAGGATACCCAGGCAAGAAATGACCTTAAAAATATTGAGGGGAGAACTGCATATTCAATTATAACTCAACTGGAATTGCTTATCGGGGCAAATACCAAAACAAAAAAAGAAGCAATTACCGAAATTTTTGAATCTTACTATGGAATTCCTGTAAATGCTGAAATTTCTAAAAAAGCAGTTCAGATTATGCAAACATATATATCCGGACAACAAGTTTTATCTGTTCCCGATTGTCTCATTGCAGCCACTGCATTAGTCACCGGTTTCCCGCTGTTAACATACAACACCAAAGATTTTAATTTTATCAGGGGCCTTCAACTTTTCAATCAAAAAGATAACAAGAAAAAATGACAACGAATTGGTGACATCCGGCTCTCATTCCGGTCCTCCCGATAGCTGTCGGGGAAAAACCAGCCACCAGCCACCAGCAATTTTACAGTTTTTCAATTTAACCATTTGACAATATTTCAATTTCACAATTCCCTTATCTTTGCCGCCTGAAACCAAACTTCGAAGAACATATTTATCATGAACATCCTCAACTTAATAGGCCACGATAAAGAACTCTTCACCGATGACATTACTAACCACGAAAAAGAACTTTCTGAATTTATTGTTTTTGCAAAACAAAGCACAGATTGCGCCATAGCCTCATAGCGATTCCTATGGAAGGATCGCTTCGCGGCAAATCTGCGCCAGCGGGGGTAACCTCTTTGATTTTAACAACGCTTTTAATACATTTGAAAAAAAATGACACCATTAAAGGTTACTTTAGACAATAAAAATTAATAAATGATGAAGACCTTGGTAATAACACCTAAAAGCAAACAATCAGGAGTTTTTCTTAAAAAACTACTGTCAAAACTTAATGATGTGAAAAGTATTGAAGAAGTGGAAGAAAAAGAAGAAATACCATTTGTTCGTTTATCTGAAAGCTCCCTCGAAAAAGAATGGAGTAGCGAAGAAGATAGTATTTGGGACACATGGGCGCATGAAAAACTCAAAAATACCCGAAAATGACCTTTGCAAAAGGCGACATTGTTATAATTCCTGTCCCATTTACCGATAATAGAGGATATAAACTGCGACCTGCCGTTGTGATTTCAAACGACACTGTACATCAAACCGGCGATGTAATGATTGTTCAAATCACCTCCAAACTGAAAACAAGATAATTTGAGTATTTCTATTATGAATGATGATGTAACAGAGAACTTACCGGTAAAGAGTTACATACGGGTACATAAAATATTTGTCCTTGAGCAACGATTGATCAAGGGCAGGGTATCAAGCCTTATACCCAAAAAATATATTGAGTTAGTTGAACGGATAAATCAAATTATTAAATAGTCTGCTTAAAATTTCCACTAACCAGCACCCAGCAACTTTCTTTAAACTCTGCCCTCTCAATTTCCTTATCTTTGCCCCTGAAAAGAAAAACAACAACCATATAACGCAATAAACATGAAGATTACATTAATTGCCGGTGAGCGCCCGAATTTTATGAAAATTGCACTAATTATTTATGCCATTAAACCCGCTCAAACGGAGATTACCACATTGTGATCCCTTCGGGACAAATCTGCGCCAGCGGGGATAAAGAACTAACCGAAGGAAGGTTTTAAATATTTAATATATATCATTAAATTTGCAACAGTACATTTAGCAGACAACTATGATTACCGTAAAAATGACAAGAGCTGAATACGAAGCATATCTTCTTTACCTGAAAGGTATTGAAGTGATGCGCAATGCAAAAAAAGGTGAAGGCGAGAATTCTTTATTGGATGAATACCTCTCGGATCCCGTAAATGTGAAAGAAATTGAAGCCGGACTTGAGGACATTAAAGCCGGGCGTATTTCTTATATTGACCCCGACAATCTATGGAAAAGTATAAGATAGCCATATTCCGATAAGTGAAATTCTACTTATATACGACACCCAAAAAGCCATCCAAACCGTGTTCGATATCCGCAATGCCACACCCCGTGGGTTAAAAGGCGATTATCACCCGCTGGCCGGGGTGCCGCTGGCAAAGCACCCGTTTGAAGCAAATAAGTGAAAAACGGTTAAGACTGTTAGCATGTTAATCTGTTAGGACTGTTAAAAAGCTAAACGGATTTACCCTGTGAAATAAAATCAAAGATTTTGATGCACAGCATCTACGTATTTTGTAAATGTACTTTTATTGGTTAATTTTGAAATAAAATTGGTAAAATGGAAGCAATATTTAAAATAGAACCCACTGAATTTAATCAAAAATTATTTCAAAATATCAAAAAGATGTTTGAAGGGAAAAATGTTACCATTACTATCTCTACTGAATTTGACGAAACAGACTATTTGAATGCAAATCAGGCAAACAGGAAACATTTGCTCGAAAATCTGGCACAGGAACCAACGGTCAGGTTCACTCCTGAAGAATTTGACCGACACGTTGAAAAGCTTTTGAAAGATTCATAGCCCTTTCTTAAAAATGAGAAACATCACTTTTACACCCGGGGCTTATTCAGATTATATCGCCTGGCTCAAAACAGATAAAAAGCTTTTTATTAAAATAACAAACCTTATACGTGAAGCAGCAAAAAATCCCGGCAAAGGGATCGGGAAACCGGAACTTTTAAAACGTGATTACAGTGGCCATTGGGCCCGCAGAATAAATAAGGAACATCGGCTTGTTTATAAAGCTACAGAAGAGATTGTTAAAATCGTTTCATGCAAATATCATTACAAATAGGTGAAGAACAGACAGACTATGAATCCGCAACCTGTTCAGTGGGCCCCGATTTTCAGGAGCGTAGAGCCTGTCCGGCAGAAAGCGGGAAACTGTCCGTAGGACTCCTTTGGAAAAATACGATGGACGAATTTTTACCCCCCGAAATACAGTGAAGGCGGAGGGGGGGTAAATATTTCTTAACCCCACGCTACCCCTGTCCCCCAAGGGGTGAACCACCCCGCACTCACTGCAAAAAAATTAATACAACTACATTTTAAAATCTAAAAATATACAGTCGAATTTGAGCACTTTCATACTCCCCCTTGGGGGGTGGGGGTAAAAGAAACTGAATGTAAAAAACAAAGCTTTTGATGTGTAACATCATTTCACAGGGTGAATCCTGTGAAATAAAATCACAGATTTTAACGCGAAGCGTTATTTCACGGGGTGACCCCCCCCACACTCATTGCAAAATAGTTTCCATCTACATTTTAAAAATCTAAATATATAAGTTGAATTTGAGCAGCGTGAAACGTCCCCCTTGGGGGTTGGGGGTAAAAAATAATATGAACGAAGAACTTAACAAATCAATGTATTACGGAGCAGTGCCGGCAACGTTTCAGAAGGCAAGACAACTTCGTAATAAAATGACTTCCGTTGAAAAATTACTTTGGGAAAGATTGAAAAGTAAGCAAATTTGTAATGTCCGGTTTAGAAGGCAGCATCCAATAAGCAAATACATTGCAGATTTTTATTGTCATGCTGCCTGCCTGGTAGTCGAATTGGACGGAAAAATTCATTTGAAAAGCAAAGAACATGATAAACAAAGAACAGAAAACCTAAAAGAACTGAATATTAAAGTCATGCGTTTTTCAAATAATGAAGTTGAAAAAAATATTGACGAAGTTTTAAAGCAGATAACCACAGTTGTCAAAAATCGGTTGAATTCCATAAATCCCTCGCTCCCCCTGTCCCCCAAGGGGTGACCCCACACACACTCATTGCAAAATAGTATCCATCTGAATTTTTTAAAATCTAAAATATACAGTCGAATTTGAGCACTTTCATACTCCCCCTTGGGGGGTGGGGGTAAAAGAAACTGAATGTAAAAAACAAAGTTTTTGGTGTGTAACATCATTTCACAGGATTTACCCAGTGGAATAAAAACAAAGATTTTAACGCGAAGCGTTATTTCACGGGGAGAATCTGTTTCCACCTCGCCAAAAAAATCCTCGGACTTTAAACTATCCATTCCAATCAACTAAAAATACACTTGAATATGTTTAAAAACAAAACTTTACTCATCACCGGAGGAACGGGTTCTTTTGGAAATGCAGTACTGAACCGTTTTCTGGACACCGATATTAATGAAATCCGCATCTTCAGCCGCGATGAGAAGAAACAGGATGAAATGCGGCACCGGTTGAAAAGCCCAAAGGTGAAATTTTACATTGGCGACGTGCGCGATAAACGCAGCGTGGATGGTGCCATGTTGGGCGTGGATTACATTTTTCATGCAGCGGCCCTGAAACAGGTGCCTTCGTGTGAGTTTTTTCCCACACAGGCGGTTCGTACCAACGTATTTGGCACTGAAAACGTGCTGGATTCAGCGGTTCAGCATGGAGTGAAGAATATGGTCGTACTCAGTACCGACAAAGCGGCTTATCCCATTAATGCCATGGGAATGAGCAAAGCACTGATGGAAAAAGTGGCTGTGGCCAAGGGCCGCGCCCTGGGTAAAGATGCTGCCACAACAATTTGCTGTACCCGGTATGGCAATGTAATGGCCAGCCGCGGTTCGGTAATTCCCTTGTGGGTGAATCAAATAAAAGAAGGGAAAGACATTACCCTAACCGACCCCAACATGACCCGCTTTATGATGACACTGGAAGATGCAGTGGATTTGGTTCTGTATGCATTTCAGCACGGGGTAAATGGCGACTTGTTTGTACAAAAAGCCCCGGCGGCGACCCTCGATGTGCTGGCTCAAGCGCTCATCGGTCTGTATAAAACCGATACAAAAATAAAGATAATCGGCACCCGCCACGGCGAGAAACTATACGAAACCCTGGTTACCCGCGAAGAAATGGCCAAACACAAGGACATGGGCAACTACTTCCGTATTCCGGCCGATATTCGTGATCTGAACTACGATAAATTTTTTGTTGAGGGCAGGGAAGAAATTTCCAAACTGGAAGATTATCATTCGCACAATACCCGCCGTTTGGATGTGGAAGGAATGCAGGATTTACTTATGAAATTACCCATGATACGTAAAGATATTTTGGGAGAAGAAGTAGTACAATATCCGGATTAAATTATCCCACAGTGTAACACAGTGATACTCTGTGAAACTAAAGTAATATGCCAGAACAACCAACTATCATCAAAGGCGGTGCCTTTTCCGATCACCGAGGGGCCATGCGTTTTGTCAACGATTTCCGCTTCAAGGATGTCAAACGTTTTTATTTGATTAAACACCCCGATCCTTCGGTCGTTCGTGCCTGGCAGGGACACCGGCTTGAGAAAAAGTACTTTTTCCCCGTTGCAGGCAGTTTTGTGGTTGCATGGGTACAGATCGACAACTTCGAAACCCCATCGATGAACCTGGTACCGGAGTACCAAATTCTATCTGCCGGCACTTCCGAAATACTGGCCATTCCGAAAGGTTATGCCAACGGGTTAAAAGCCCTGGAACCTGATTCGGAAATCATGGTATTCTCCGATATGTACCTCGATGAATCAGTGATTGAAAAAGACCGCTACCCGGCGGATTGGTGGCTTGATTGGAATAAATTTCAGTAACCATTCCACAGTGTTCCTCAGAGCCAAACACTGTGTTACACTGTGAAATTTTCTTTAAAAAATGGAAATCAATAAAATTACTCACGAAATCCTGGACTCGGCATACAAAGTACATTCAGCATTAGGCCCTGGATTACTTGAATCAGCATATCAGGCATGTCTTGTATATGAACTGAAAAAGAAAGGTTTAAAAGTAGAAATTGAAAAACCTTTACCTTTAATCTACCAAGAAATTAAACTTGAATGTGGTTATAGAATTGATATCTTAGTGGAAAATCAGGTCGTTATTGAGTTAAAGACTGTAGAAGCGTTTACTGATGTACACACAGCACAAGTACTGACTTATCTCAAACTATCGGGGAACAAAGTTGGCTTACTTCTTAATTTCTATACAAAAAGCTTAAAAAACGGAATAAAACGATTAATTTTATAAAAGAAGTATCACAGAGTAACACTGTGTTAAACACTGAGTGACACTGTGACCCAAAATATTTAAAAATGAAAATAGGCATAACCGGACAATCAGGCTTTATTGGCACACATTTATACAATTACCTCGGACTGCAAGAGGGCATCGAGCGCATTCCTTTTGAAGATGATTTTTTTAAAGACAAATCAAAACTCCAAAGCTGGGTAGCAAAGTGCGATGCAATTGTTCACTTAGCTGCAATGAACCGGCATGGCGATCCTCAAGTTATTTACGATACAAACATTAAATTGGTCAAACAATTGATCTCAGCCTGCGAGCAAACCAACTCCAAACCGCACATCCTGTTTTCTTCCTCAACCCAGGAAGAAAGAGGCAATCCTTACGGCAATTCTAAGAAGGAAGGCAGAAAGCTACTTGAGCAGTGGGCAGAAAAAAACAATGCGCATTTTACTGGTTTTGTCATCCCCAACGTCTTTGGGCCATTTGGAAATCCATATTATAATTCCTTCATCGCTACCTTCTGCCATCAGTTAACCCATGGCGAACAACCAAAGATTGATGTAGATGGTGAAGTGAAATTGATTTATGTGGGAGAGTTGGTTCAGGAGTTCCGGAAAAATATAAAGTTACACAGAGTAGCGCAGAGTGATACACAGAGTAACACTGTGAGTAACACTGCGAAACACTGTGAAACCATAAAAATACCCCACACCAAAGAAATAAAAGTATCAAAAGTGCTAAACTTATTAGAGAGCTACAAAGCCGATTATTTCGACAAGGGCATAATCCCGGATTTATCAAACGAATTTGAAAAAAATCTTTTCAACACATTCCTCTGCTACATCGATTACGAGCGTTTTTTCCCGTTTCCTTTAAAGCTGAACACCGACGATCGTGGCTCATTTGTGGAAACCGTAAAGCTCAACAGCGGTGGCCAGGTAAGCTTTTCCACCACCGTGCCCGGCATCACCCGCGGTAACCATTTCCACACCCGGAAAGCCGAACGGTTTGCCGTGATAAAAGGAAAAGCCCGGATCGACATCCGTAAAATCGGAACAGATAAAGTCCTGTCATTTGAGTTGGATGGCAGCCAGCCCTCGTTTGTGGACATGCCCGTGTGGTACACCCACAACATTACCAACATTGGCAGCGAAGATTTATACACTATCTTCTGGATAAACGAACATTTTAATCCAAAAGATCCGGATACCTATTTCGAAAAAGTGTAAGAGGATCACAGTGTTACACTGTGTTAAACACTGAGTGACACTGTGAAACAAAACAATAAATATGAAGAAATTAAAAGTAATGACCGTCGTCAGTACCCGCTTAACTTTGAGAAAAAACCTGAAATAAAAAGAAAAATAGAACGCAGATTTACCCTGTGAAATTTGCTTCGTATTTCACAGGGCGAACACTGATTAAGCAGATAATCACAGGTTTTCTTATCAGCGAAAATCAGCCCAATCAGCGTGTCGCCCCGGCGACCAGCGTTCCAATTCTTATTAACCAGCGTTCCAATAAAAAAAATCCTTTAATATTGCGCAATGAATATCAGCGAACTGCTTAAAAAGCCGGAAGGCCGGCGACTGGAATTTAAAGAAAAGGTTCCTGCCCGCGCCGATATGTCGAAAACGGTAATTGCATTTGCCAACGACGCAGGCGGAGAAATCTACATCGGTATTCGTAATAATCCACGACAAATAACGGGAATATCTGAAAATGAACTGGTTGAAGTAGAAGAACAAATCAGCAATATCATTTACAACCGTTGTTATCCAACAATATTACCCGATATTTCATTTTTGTCAACCGAAAACAAGCACCTGATAAAGATAACCGTTTATCGGGGAAATATGCCACCTTACTATTTAAAAGAAAAAGGAAAGTTACATGGAACATTTATTCGCGTCGGATCAGCAAACAGACTGGCAGACCGGTCGATTATTGAAGAGTTGGAACGAAAAAGAAGAAACATCTCTTTCGATGGGGAAATTGTACCGGATAAGCCGGCCAGCGAATTGCAAAATCAAACCTTCAAATCATTTTTTAATGAAAAAACAGGTGAAGAGCTAACCGCACAAGTCCAAAAAAAACTGGAACTAATTAAGGAAAACCAGAGAAAAACCTGGCCAACCAATGCATTGGTTCTGTTTTCTGATGATGAACTGCGCAACAGGTACTTTCACTATGCAAAAATCGAGTGTGCTCGTTTTAAAGGTACCGGTACCGATGAGTTTATTGATCAGAAAAGTAGCCAGGCCAATATTGCCATACAATCCGAAGAAGCCTATAATTTCGTTTTACGGCACATCAATAAAGGGGCTACTGTTGAAGGAGTTTATACACAAACACGCTGGGAATATCCCGTGAAAGCAATCCGGGAAGTAATACGAAATGCCGTGGTTCATCGTGATTACTCTTTATCAGGTAAAGACATTAAAGTAGCTGTTTATGATGATATGGTTGAAGTTACAAGTCCCGGTTTGCTTCCTCCATCAATTGACTACAACGAAATGGAAAGTCGTCAGTCGGATGCCCGAAACCGGATTATTGCACCGGTATTCAAGCTTCTGGGAATTATCGATCAGTGGGGAAACGGACTAAAACTAATTGCCGACGAGTTGAAAAAATATCCCGAAATTGATTTTCTTTGGAAAGAAACCGGATTATCCTTTCAGGTTCAGTTTATTAAGAAAAATTACAAAGCTGAAGTCGAAACCAGGCAAGAGTTAGGGCAAGAGTTAGGGCAAGAGTTAGGGCAAGAGTTAGGGCAAGAGCTTAAAGAAAAAACAATGTTTTCTACCATACTTGTAAAATTGAAAACAAATTCATTATCCCGGCAGGAACTGGCAAAAAGTTTTAAAATGAAAAAAGTTTCAGGGTACCTGAACCGAACCTTGAAAAAACTGCTGCAACACCGGTTGATTAAATATACCATTCCCGAAAAACCCAATCATCCGCATCAAAAATTCAGCATTACAAAACGAGGAATGGATTTTATACAACTATTGAAACAACAAAACAAGAATAAAGAAAAATAGAACGCAGATTTACCCTGTGAAATTTGCTTCGTATTTCACAGGGTGAACACTGATTAAGCAGATAATCACAGATTTTCTTATCAGCGAAAATCAGCCCAATCAGCGTGTCGCCCTGGCGACCAGCGTTCCAATTCTTATTAACCAGCGTTCCATTAAAAATATATATCATGAATGAGGATTATAAACACACCGACTTAACTGGTGAAATCATCAACAGATTTTATAAGGTGTATAATACCCTCGGTTATGGTTTTCTGGAAAAGGTTTATGAGAAAGCGCTGAAATATGAATTGGAGAAATTCGGGCTTCTTGTTGAACGTCAAAAGCCAATTAATGTGTTTTATGAAACAGAATTGGTTGGAGAATATTTTGCAGATTTGTTGGTTGAAAACCAGGTTATCATTGAACTGAAAGCAGCAGAAACAATTTGTGAAAAACACAAAAACCAATTGGTGAATTATCTGAAAGCAACTGAAATAGAAGTAGGTTTATTACTTAACTTTGGAAAAAAACCTGAAATAAAAAGAAAGATATTTTCAAACAAGAATAAAGAAAAATAGAACGCAGATTTACCCTGTGAAATTTGCTTCGTATTTCACAGGGTGAACACTGATTAAGCAGATAATCACAGATTTTCTTATCAGCGAAAATCAGCCCAATCAGCGTGTCGCCCCGGCGACCAGCGTTCCAATCTAAAGTATTAACCAGCGTTCCAATCTTTAAAAAAATGAAAAAACTAAAAGTCCTCACCGTCGTCGGCACCCGCCCCGAAATCATCCGTCTCTCGCGGATAATGGCCCGGCTCGACGAATCCGATGCCATTGAGCACATAACAGTGCACACCGGCCAGAATTACGACTACGAACTCAACGAAATATTCTACGACGACCTCGGCATCCGCAAACCCGACTATTTTTTGAATGCCGCCGGGGCCACCGCCACCGCTACTGTTGGGCAAATATTAATCAACATTGAACCCGTTCTGGAAAAAGTGCAGCCCGATGCCTTTCTGGTTCTGGGCGATACCAACAGTTGTTTGTGTGCCATCCCCGCCAAGAAACGCCACATCCCCATCTTCCACATGGAAGCCGGCAACCGCTGTTTCGACCAGCGTGTACCCGAAGAAACCAACCGGAAAATTGTGGACCATATTTCCGACATCAACCTCACCTACAGCAGCATTGCCCGGGAATACCTGTTAAGGGAAGGATTACCCGCCGACCGTATCATTAAAACCGGCAGCCCCATGTTTGAGGTGTTGAACCACTATAGGCCCAAAATCCTGGCTTCTGATGTACTCCCGCGCCTCGGCCTCGAAAAAGAAAAGTACTTCGTCGTCTCTGCCCACCGCGAAGAGAACATCAACAGCGAAAAGAATTTTAACGGACTCATTGAATCGCTCAACCAGATTGCCGAAAAATACAACTATCCCATCATCGTTTCCACCCACCCCCGCACCCGCAAAAAACTGGAAGAGAAAGTTACACAGAGTCACACTGTGTCAAACACTGTGGAACACCGTGAAACTTCTATAAATCCTTTAATTCAGTTTTTGAAACCTTTAGGTTTTTCTGACTATAATGCCTTGCAAATGAACGCCTACGCCGTCCTCTCCGACTCCGGAACCATCAGCGAAGAATCTTCCATTTTAAACATGCGCGCGTTGAACATCCGCGAAGCCCACGAACGCCCCGAAGCCATGGAAGAAGCCGCAGTGATGATGGTGGGCCTGAAACCCGAACGGATTTTACAGGGACTAATGCAATTGCAAACCCAAAAAACCGGCGAAAAAAGAAACTTCCGGCAGGTGGCCGACTACTCCATGCCCAATGTAAGCGATAAAGTAGCCCGGATAATCGTAAGCTATACCGATTATATTAAACGCACCGTCTGGAGCGTGTAGTTACACAGAGTAACACTGTGGAAACACCATGTAACACTGTGAACCAAAATTTATATGTTCCATAAAAAAAACAATATGAATATCTTGCATCTCATAGGCCGCAATAAAGAACTCTTCACCGAAGACATCTCCGGCCACGAAAAAGAACTTTCCGAAATCGTGAGTTCTTCCCGTTTTTTGGTAATTGGCGGTGCCGGTTCCATCGGACAAGCCGTTACCAAAGAAATCTTTAAACGTAATCCGCAAAAAATGCAGCCCACTGTAGCGCCCAACTTTGTGAAACGCTGTGCAACCTTTTCAAAAAACCTCTTTACCTTTTGTCAATTTCAAATGGCTTTTATATATTCATCATCTTTAAAATTGAGTACTTTTCTTGTTCAAAAAGAAAAAACAGAACTAATGAGGCAGGCTCCTTATCTCCTGTAACTCAGAGGGCGGGGCTGTGTAAAGAACCAACAAAAAGCCATACAAACCGTTTACAACATCCGGCACCAGAAACCTCTTGGATTAAAAGGCGAAACCCACCCACTGGCTAAACTGCCGCTAACAAAACACCCGTTTGAGGCAAACAAGTAAAGACTGTTAAGATTGTTAAAAATGTTAGCCTGTTAAAGCTGTTAACAAACTAACAACTCTAACAGC
>NZ_FQZE01000029.1 GCF_900141875.1 Tangfeifania diversioriginum
GTAGTTGGTACTCTTAAAGATACGATAAATAACGTAATCAACCAACTGATAGTCAATATATTAATCATATAATTTTAAAAATTTAAACAGTTTCTTAGCAATCATAAAAATTTGATACATTTGCTTAATAAATTGAAACTTTAAAAGAACAATACAAAAAATGAATACACCAGATTACCTCGATCAGGCTGTCAATATCGACAAGCTTGACGAAAAAATTCTGAAACTTATAACCCAAAACGCACGAATACCTTTCCTGGAGGTAGCCAGGGAATGCGGTGTTTCAGGAGCAGCAATACACCAACGGGTACAAAGGCTGCAAAACATAGGAGTTGTTTCAGGAAGCGAATTTATTGTCACCCCGCAAAAATTAGGGTACAACACCTGTGCATACATGGGCATACATCTTGAAAAAGCTAAATTCCACACACAGGTTGTGGAAGCGTTAAGAGCAATCCCCGAAGTTGTTGAATGTCATTTCACCACCGGACAGTATGCCATTTTTATAAAAATTCAAACCAAAACAAACAAACACTTAAAGCATATTATCGATAACTACCTTCAGGAAATTGAAGGAATTGCCCGGACAGAAACATTTATGTCGCTTGAAATGGACTTTAAACGGCAGGTTCCAATAAAATAAACTAAATGAGCCGGTACTAATCCGGCTTTTTTTTGACCATTATTTTTTGATTTTTTCTAAATTTGACAGAAAACAGTAAAAATGACACTCAGAAATAATTTAGATGATGTTGACCTAAAAATTCTAAACAGTATAACCCAAAACGCGCGCATCCCCTTTAAAGATGTTGCCAAAGAAGTTGGAGTATCCAGAGCAGCCGTGCACCAGCGCGTAAACCGAATGATCGACCTAAATGTAATTATTGGCTCCGGGTACCATATAAATCCGAATAAAGTTGATTTTAAAACCTGCAGTTACATCGGGATTTTTCTCGACAAAGGCGGGCTTTTTTCAGAAGTAGTTGAAAAACTCAAGCTGATTCCTGAAATTGTGGAATGCCACTATACCACGGGGGAATACGCTATTTTTATAAAAGTTTATGCGAAAGACAATGAACATTTGAAAAAGGTACTAAGCAGCGAGATTCAAAAAATACCCGGCATTGCGAGTACCGAAACTTTTATATCGCTCGAAGAATCTTTCAAAAGAACCATTCCGGTAAACAGTTAACCACGCTGGCGAACTGCCTCGTAAATCATTAAACCTGCAGCAACCGAAACATTCAGCGACTCAATATTTCCAAAAAGCGGAATTTTTACCTGCTCGTCAGCCAATTTTAATATTGCCGGCGAAATGCCCGTGTCTTCAGCTCCCATAACCAAGGCAAGTGGTACATCCATTTTTGCCTCGGTATAATTTCTTTCTGCTTTCTCGGTAGAAGCAACCACTTTCATGCCTGAATCCTTCAGGAAGTTAATTGCCGAAGCTAAATTTGAAGACCGGCAAATGGGAATTGAATGCAGGGCACCTGCCGAGGTTTTAACGGCATCGGCACCAATCCGCGCCATTCCTTTTTCAGGAATGACAATGGCATGCACACCACCACATTCAGCAGTTCGCACAATGGCGCCAAAATTTCTCACATCAGTAATCTGGTCGAGTATAAGCACCAACGGCTCAACGCCCGACTCAAACAAACCAGGCACAACCATCTCAATATCAGCAAATTCAACTGCCGATACAAAAGCCAGAACGCCCTGATGATTTTTCCGGGTAACGCGGTTTATTTTTTCTAACGGCACAAACTGGAAAGGAATACTATTCTCTTTCACCAAATCAAAGAGCTGACGAAATAAGTCATTTTCGAGCCCTTTTTTAATCAAAACTCTTTCAACAGGCCGGCCGTTTTTAATGGCCTCAATAACAGCCCTCGTTCCAAAAATAAAATCTTCTTTATTCATTACCAGTATTTTTTCTTTTTCCAGTTTTCCAGTTCTTCATGCTCCCTTTCCCACCTTTTTAGCGTCTCCTCGAGTGTGGCTTTCAGTTCATCGTATTTCTTAAATACCGTGTTATCATTAACCACTTCGGAAGATGACAGTTGTTCGTCCATCTCCGAAATTTCGGTTTCAAGCTTTTCAATTTCGTCTTCTGTATTTTCAACCTTCTTTTCGAAACGGGTAATCGATTTCGAGATTTCCTTGCGTTCTTCAAAGCTTAAATCCATGGTATTGGAAACGGCTTTTCGGTCACTGCCCTTCCTTGATTGACTTTTTTTGTTTGCTGCCTCCAGTTCTTTCAACGATTCCATCTTCTTTTTCTGAAGGAACTCGTAAATACCACCAAGGTGTTGCTTAATTTTTTTATTTCGGAATTCAAAAACACAATCAACCATTCCATCGAGAAATTCACGATCGTGTGAAACAACTATTATAGTTCCTGAAAAATGAATCAGCGCATTTTTCAGAATTTCCTTCGACTGCATATCGAGGTGATTGGTTGGTTCATCGAGCACAAGCAGGTTTACTGGCTCAAGCAACAGTCGGATCATGGCCAGTCGTGATTTCTCGCCCCCGCTAAGCACTTTCACTTTCTTCTCCACATCTTCGCCCGAAAAAAGGAATGCGCCCAAAATATCGCGTATTTTAGTCCTTGCATCACCGGTGGCAATTTCGTCTATTGTTTCTAATACGGTGAGATTTTCATTTAAAAGTTGCGCCTGATTTTGAGCAAAATATCCCACCTTAACATTATGGCCTAATTTTAAAAACCCTTCATGTTCAATTTCATTCAGAATAATTTTGACGAGTGTGGTTTTTCCTTCTCCGTTACGGCCTACAAAAGCGATTTTGTCTCCATTCTCCACATTCAAATTAATATCATTCAACACCAGGTTTTCGCCATATTTTTTGCTGATTGCCTTGGCCTCAACTACAACTCTTCCTGAACGTGGTGCCGGAGGAAATTTAATATTTATCGCTGATTTATCCTCCTCCTCTATCTCAATCCTGTCCAATTTCTCAAGTTGTTTAATACGCGATTGCACCTGCACCGCTTTGGTTGCTTTATACCTGAAACGCTCGATAAACTTTTCAGTATCCTCAATCATTTTTTGCTGGTTGCGGTAGGATGCCAGCTGAACTTCACGCTGTTCTTTTTTCCATTCCACAAAATCGGAATACTTCATTTTCTGATCGGTAATTCTTCCAAGCGAAATTTCAATGGTGCGGTTACCAACTGCATCGAGAAATGCTTTGTCGTGCGAAACCAAAACCACCGAGCCTTTATAGTTTTTCAAAAAATTCTCAAGCCATTGGATTGATTCAATATCGAGGTGATTGGTGGGCTCATCGAGTAAAATCAAGTCCGGCTTTTTCAACAGGAGTTTTGCCAGTTCAACACGCATCCGCCAGCCTCCGCTGAATTCGGATGTTGGCCGGTCAAAGTCAGTTCGCTCAAACCCCAGTCCCAGGAGCGTTTGCTCCAGCTCTGCCTGGTAGTTATCGCCGCCAAGAATTGAATATCGCTCGTTCAGCTCCGATAACTTATCCAGCTTCTTCAGGTAGCCATCAGAATGAAAATCAGTTTCTGAAGATATTTCGTTGTTTAACGCGGCAATCTTTTTTTCAATTTTTAATATTTTATCGAAAGCCAGCATTGTTTCGTCAACCAATGTTTGGGTATCAGTTAACTTCATTTCCTGCGGGAGGTAACCAATTGTAGTGTCTTTAGGCAAACTTACTTCTCCCGAACTGGGCTCAAGTTTTCCGGCAATGAGCTTAAGCAGCGTGGTTTTACCAGCGCCGTTTTTACCAATTAAACCAATGCGATCGTCGGGCTGAATCAAAAAACTGCTGGAGTGCAACAAATCAAAACCACCAAAACTTATACTTACTTTATTTAATGAAATCATAAATACTAAATCAGAGTGGCCAAAGATAATGATAATGAAGAAAGTTTAGGGCAAAAAAAATACCCTCGCGGGTAAAAAAAAGGAAGGGGAAAGCTATGGACGCTTTTTGAAGATGATTGATGATTTACAAACCCCTAAACACAAAACCAATCATAAATACAGAAGATGCTTTCCCCTTTTTTAGCTCTATTTCTGAAAATAAAACCAACCATTAAATCATAACAAATATAGGTAAAAAAGATTCTACAATAAAAATAGTTACCCTACAAATATGGATAAAACAGGGGGTGCCCCAACTGTTTTCCCAATATGGGAATCATTGTATCTATTTGGGAATAAGGATTCTTGGATAAAAACGCTCAAATAACGCATAAACACTATATTTGCAGAAAAAAAATGGGAAGAAACAGGAAAAAACCATATTACGAGAAAATTCAGATTGAAGACATCGGCTCGGAAGGAAAAGCACTGGCAAGAGTTGGTGAATTGATAGTTTTTACCAAATTAGCCATTCCGGGAGACGTAGTTGATTTGCAGGTTACCAAGAAACGCAAAAAATACCAGGAAGCATTTGTTGCAAAAATTCACGAGTATTCAAAAGACAGAGTGGAGGCGTTTTGTGAGCATTTTGGCACTTGCGGTGGCTGTAAATGGCAATTCCTTCCTTACCAAAAACAACTTGCCTACAAGCAAAAGCAGGTAGAAGATCAACTGAAAAGAATTGGCAAAGTTTCGTTACCTGAAGTTTCTCCTATATTGGGTTCAGAAAAAAATACATTCTACCGAAATAAACTTGAGTTTACCTTTTCGAACAAAAAATGGCTGACAGCAGAAGAAATTGAATCAGGCAAAGATTTTTCCAATTCGGATTCCCTGGGTTTTCATGCTCCGGGCATGTTCGACAAAGTAATTAACATTGAAAAATGCTGGTTGCAACCTGAGCCTTCCAATAAAATCAGAAACTTCATTTACAATTATGCGATTGAAAACAATCTCGATTTTTTCGATATCCGCGAGAAGAAAGGTTTTCTGCGCACATTAATTATCAGGACCAGCAGTACCGGCGAAACAATGGTAATTCTTTCATTATTTCACGAAGATGAAAATAAAAGAATAAAACTGCTTGAGGCGTTAAAAGATGAGTTCCCTGAGATTACTTCACTCATGTATGTTATAAACGAAAAAGGAAACGACACCATTACCGACCAGGAGATTGAACTTTTTCACGGGCGCGACCATATTTTTGAGGAGATGGAAGGCCTGGAGTTTAAAATAGGCCCGAAAAGCTTTTACCAAACCAATTCAGAACAGGCTTACCGGCTGTATAAAGTGGCACGCGATTTTGCCGACCTGAAAGGCAGTGAAACAGTTTATGATTTATATACCGGTACAGGCACAATTGCTAATTTTATTGCCCGCAATGCAAAAAAAGTGGTAGGAATTGAATATGTCCCGGAAGCCATAAACGATGCAAAAATAAATGCAGAAATAAACAAAATTGACAATACCCACTTCTTTGCAGGGGATATTAAAGAAGTAATGAGGAACGCATTTATTAAACAGTTGGGCCATCCGGATGTTGTGATAACCGATCCGCCGAGAGCTGGAATGCATAAAGACGTAGTTGCAACTTTGACTGCCATTAAACCTGATAAAATTGTGTACGTCAGTTGTAATCCTGCAACCCAGGCTCGCGACGTTTCATTATTGAGTGAATTCTACAAGGTGAGCAAGGTACAACCGGTTGATATGTTTCCACACACCCATCATGTGGAAAATGTGGTGCTTCTCGAAAAAATTATAATTTGAGAGGTTATTTGTCTTAAATTTAGTATATTGATAACCCAAAATCTATAAAATCGGGAAAATGAAAAGGACACTATTACTTTTAATGGGTTTATTACCTATGTACTTATTGGGTCAAACTAATCAGGAATTTCTGGAAAACGTAACCATCAAGGTTGAAAAAACACAAATTAACACCGCAGCCAGTGATTTTGGCCCTGCATTTGTCGAAAACCAACTGTGGTTTTCAGCATTTGACAATGCTGAAATAAACAAGTTACAACAAGGTGAAACCGAAAATGTATTCTACAACATTTTTGCTTCGCCGGTTGATTCAAAAGGACACCTTCAATCCGGCAAGCAAGGAAAACTTAATGAAATCAGCGCCGGGTATCATGCCGGACCGGTTTCCTACTGCCAACAAACCGGAGAACTGTATGTAACATTGAGTAATTTCGAAAATCCGGATGTGAAGAATGTAGTTTTTCAAAAAGCCAACATTCCTTTAAAAATTATTGTACTGAAAAAATCGGGTTCAGGGTGGAGCTACGTTAGTGATTTACCTTTCAATAGCTCGAAGTATTCAGTAGGTCATCCGGCAATTTCAGTTACCGGCGACACGCTCATTTTTGCTTCCGACATTCCCGAAAAAGGAAATGGCGGAACTGATTTGTACATGACCGTTCGGGAAAACGGAGAATGGGGAGAAATGGTAAACCTGGGCGAAAAAATCAATACCAGCGGCAATGAAATGTTTCCATTCCTGCACGAAGGCAAACGATTAATTTTCGCTTCAAACGGATTATCATCAGGGCAAGGCAACCTTGATATTTATTACGCAAACATGTCGGGAGCCGGCTTTAAAACACCGGAAAACCTAAGGGAATTAAATTCACCTGAGGATGACTTTGGGCTGGTTATCCATCCCGAAGGCGAAGTTGGTTATTTGGTTTCGCAAAAATCCGGTGGAGAAGGTGACGACGACATCTACAAAGTTATTTTTGAAGGCGAGTACGATCTCAGGTTACTGGTTCAGGATGCCAACACACGCGACCCCATTGGCAATGTTAAGGTGAATTTTAATGATAACACCTCGCTTTATACCAACAACCAGGGAATAATTACCAGGGATCTTGATGGCGATACGGAATACTCAGCCATAACTGAACACGAAGGCTATCAAAACGAATCTAAGTCATTTTCAACCAAAAACAAACCGTATGGCACAGTGGAGGTTGTTTTGAATATTGAAAAAGTTGAGGTCGGTCAAAAATTCGTAATGGAGAATATTTATTACGATTTCGACAAATGGGATATTTTACCTGAATCGGAAGTTGAGCTGGACAAGCTGGTGAAAATAATGAAAGATAACCCATCATGGGAAGTTGAACTGGGCTCACACACCGACTGCCGCGGAAGCGATGCATACAATGAAGAACTGAGCCAGAAAAGGTCGGATTCTGCTGTAAACTATATCGTTTCGCAGGGAATTTCCAGGGATCGCATAACTGCAAAAGGTTACGGGGAAACCCAGCTTGTAAATGAATGCGACGATGGTGTTGACTGCACGGAGGAACAACACCGGAAAAACCGCCGTACTGAATTTAAAATTTTGGGCATGGATTAATCTCAAAAGAATTACTATACTTTGAAAGCTGTCTTAACTTTTAAGGCAGCTTTTTTTTACCAAAAAACGGTGCCATAAATGACACCGTTTCATAATAAATTCTTCTTACACAAAGTTTATCCCAAATACGTTTTAAGTAACTTGCTTCGCGAGGTATGCCTTAACCGGCGAATGGCTTTTTCCTTGATCTGACGAACCCTTTCACGGGTTAAACCAAAACGTTCACCAATTTCCTCGAGAGTCATTTCCTGGCAACCAATTCCAAAAAACAAGCGGATAATATCGGCTTCCCTTTCGGTTAGCGTAGCCAGTGCCCTGTGGATTTCCCGCGCCAGCGATTCCTGAATAAGGGTACGGTCGGCATTGGGCGAATCGTTGTTAACCAACACATCGAGCAAGCTGTTGTCTTCTCCGTCAACAAAAGGAGCATCTACCGATACATGCCTTCCGGAAACACGGAGCGTGTCGGAAACTTTATCGGCAGGCAATTCGAGTGAATCAGCCAGCTCTTCGGGAGAGGGCTTCCGCTCGTGTTCCTGTTCGAATTTGGAGAAGGCTTTATTGATTTTATTCAATGACCCCACCTGGTTTAACGGAAGCCGGACAATACGCGATTGTTCTGCCAGTGCCTGAAGGATAGATTGCCTAATCCACCAAACCGCATAAGAAATAAATTTAAAACCACGGGTTTCGTCAAATTTTTCTGCTGCCTTAATCAGCCCCAGGTTTCCTTCGTTAATAAGGTCGGGCAAACTAAGCCCCTGATTTTGATACTGTTTAGCAACAGACACCACAAACCTCAGGTTTGCCCGTGTCAATTTCTCCAAAGCAGCCTGATCACCCTTCTTAATACGCTGGGCCAGTTCAACTTCTTCTTCAACAGTAATTAATTCTTCCTTGCCAATTTCCTGCAAATACTTATCCAGCGAAGCACTTTCACGATTGGTAATAGACTTTGTGATCTTTAGCTGTCTCATAAACTCTTCTTAAAAAAACGTGCAAATATAGAATATTATTATTTAGCGATCAAGGTGGAATCCATCTTATAGTTATTGTTAATACTTATTTAAAGGTACCAAATACATTTATTAATCAACACCAAAAACATAGTAAGCAAGTTCTCCATTGGGATAAATGCCTTCAACTAAAATTCCTCCTCTCGCATTCCCTATCTCTCTTTTTAAATCATTTACCTCGTAAATTGGTTTTTTGTTCACATGTGTTATAATAAAATTTTCTTCCAAACCGGCATCTTTTAATTTTCCATCTTCCAGTTTTATAATTTTGATGCCATTCTCAATGTCAAGATTTCTTTTTTCTCTTGTACTGACTTCATCAAACCGGGCACCGAGAACAGTTATATTATCGCGCACAATTTGAGTGTCACCGTGTTTATTACGTAAGGTAACTGTAAATTGTTTCCTGTCGCCGTTTCTTTTAATACCAATTTCAACATCGTCTCCCGGACGGTAGCGGCTGATTTTTTCCTGCAACTCGGCCGAAGAATTTACCCGTTCGCTTGCCACACTGATAATTACATCGCCTGATTTTATGCCGGCATCGCGTGCAGCACCGCTTTCCGTAACTTCACCAACAAAAACACCTTCCACCTTGTCGAGGTCATATTCTTCAGCAACAGCTGCTGTAACATCTCCAATTCTCACTCCGAGCAGCGCGCGCTGAACTTCGCCAAATTCAACTAAATCTTCCACAACTTTTTTCACAATTGAAACCGGCACAGCAAATGAATAGCCTGCATAAGAACCGGTACGCGAGGCAATGGCTGTATTTATTCCTACAAGGTTTCCCTGCTGGTTTACCAAAGCTCCCCCACTGTTGCCACGGTTCACCGCTGCATCGGTTTGTATAAATGACTCAATTGATAATTCTTCGGCATTTATTCCAAGGTTACGTGCACGCGCACTAACAATTCCTGCGGTTACAGTTGATGTTAAGTTGAAAGGATTACCAACTGCCAGTACCCACTCCCCAATTTTCAAATTATCTGAATTGCCATAGGTAAGAAACGGCAAATCTTCTGCTTCAATTTTTAACAATGCAATATCGGTTGATGGGTCGGCACCAACCAGGCGGGCTTCAAATTCGCGCTTATCGTTAAGAATGACCTTTATTTTTTGTGCTCTTTCAATGACGTGGTTGTTGGTAACAATATATCCATCGTCTGAAATGATAACGCCAGATCCGAATCCCCTGGCAATTTGTGGTTCCTGCTGGCGAAATCCGAAAAACTCATCAAATAAAGGATTTCCGGTTGACCATCCGCCACCACGCACAGACTGGGTGGCAATATGCACAACTGAGTGCACCGATTTTTCAGCAGCATAAGTCAGATCGGGAAGCGATGCATCTCCATCCGAATAGGCAGCAAACCGAACCGGTTGTTCTTCTTTAATTGTAACAACTTCGCTTTTGGCAAAAAAAGAGCTGTAGATCCAAACAGCCAAAAAGGCACTTGCCACTGCCAACAAAAAAGTTAAAGCATATTTTCTTGTATTCTTCATGGTTTTAATTTTTTAAAATTTTGCGTATAAATGAACGCAAATATGCTGCCAGTGTTATTTTTCACTCAAACCTAAAAGGTTCATTTTGCATTATTTAACAAACAAAACAAGTAATTGTCAAAAAATGACAAAAAAAATTTCACTAAAAATGAAATTTTGTCAGTTATGTTATTTTGTACCTTTTTCTGGTACTACAAACCATTTCGAATCGAGTTCTTCCGGTTTATATTCTAAAATATAATTTAATGCTTCTGCTGCATTATGTGCTGAATAGTATAACTTCCGGTACACCTCTTTTGCAAACAATTCGGAAAAAGAGACTTCAAACTGTTTGAAAAGGTATTTAAAAAAGTTGTTGGTGTTAATGAAAACAATGGGTTTTGAATGATAAGATAATTGCCGCAAAGTTAAAACTTCAAGTATCTCCTCAAGTGTTCCAAACCCGCCGGGCAGCGCAATAAATGCATCAGACAGCTCACGCATTTTGGCTTTTCGTTCCTGCATGTCTTTGGTTGTAATAACCTGGTGTGCATTGCTTGAAGCCAGCGATCGTTCAATCAATCGTTCAGGTAAAATTCCAATTGTTCTTGCTCCGGCCTCAGAGGCTGCAACGGTTACAGCCTCCATCAACCCCACATTTGCCCCTCCGTTTATCAGGGTATGGCCGTTTTCGCCAATCAATTTTCCCAAAGTCCTGGCTTCTTCAAAATAGACCGGATTAATGGCATTGCTTGACGAAGAAAATACGCAAATGTTCATAAATAATTCCGAAATAAATTAAGTGAGATCCTGCTTTACAAACTATGCATCAATATTGGCGTATGTTGCATGGTCCTCAATAAACTTACGGCGTGGAGGCACATCGTCGCCCATGAGCATTGAAAAAATGTGATCAGCTTCAGCAGCATTATCAATTGTAACCTGCTGCAAGGTCCGGTTTTCAGGATTCATGGTTGTTTCCCACAGCTGTTCAGAATTCATTTCACCCAAGCCTTTGTACCTTTGCTGATGGATGGCGCTTTCAACACCGCCGGCCCATTCCTCAATTACCTGGCGCCGTTGCTGTTCGGTCCATGCATAAGTTTCTTTTTTCCCTTTTCTCAGAAGATATAACGGAGGAGTGGCGATATATAAATATCCGCGTTTGATAAGTTCCTGCATATACCTGAAAAAGAATGTCATAATCAGCGTTGCAATGTGGCTTCCATCCACATCGGCATCGGTCATGATAATAACTTTGTGGTACCGTAACTTATCGAGATTTAGCTCTTTTGAATCATCTTCGGTACCAATTGTTACGCCCAAAGCTGTAAAAATATTTTTGATTTCGTCGTTTTCGAAGATCCTATGCTGCATAGCTTTCTCCACATTCAGGATTTTTCCGCGCAGTGGAAGAATGGCCTGAAACTTTCTGTCACGGCCTTGCTTTGCAGTACCACCGGCAGAGTCACCCTCAACCAGGAAAACTTCACTCAGGGTAGGATCTTTCTCCGAGCAGTCGCTCAACTTACCGGGCAAACCGCCACCCGACAGGGCGCTTTTACGTTGCACCATTTCGCGGGCTTTGCGGGCAGCGTGGCGAGCCTGTGCAGCCAAAACAACTTTATTCACAATAATTTTGGCCGATTTCGGATTCTCTTCCAAATAAAGCGACAAGGCTTCGCTAACTGCCTGGTCAACAGCAAGACTGACTTCTGAATTTCCCAATTTTGTTTTGGTTTGTCCTTCAAACTGGGGTTCTGCCACTTTTACCGAAATAACGGAAGTTAACCCTTCACGAAAATCATCGCCACTGATATCAAATTTCAATTTGGAGAGCATCCCCGATTGTTCGGCGTAATTTTTCAGTGTCCGGGTCAAACCTCTGCGAAAACCGGTTAAATGCGTACCACCTTCAATGGTATTGATATTGTTTACGTATGAATGAATATTTTCCGAAAAAGTGTTGTTGTATTGCATGGCAATCTCCACCGGAACATTATTCTTTTCAGTAATAATATGAATCACGTCGGGCGTTAATTTCACCCTGGTGTCATCGAGGTACTGAACAAATTCCTTTAATCCTTCTTCAGAGTAATATTCATCAACCCTGATCTCCCCTTCTTCATTTTTTTGGCGTTCATCTTTCAGTACCATCCGGATGCCGGCATTCAAAAAGGATAGCTCACGCATGCGGGCTTCCAGTATTTCGTATTTATAATTGGTGGTTTGAAAAATGGATTCGTCTGGTTTAAAAGTAATTATGGTACCGGTAACGTCCGAGTCACCTATTACCTGCACCTCACCTTTAGGTTTTCCAATTGAATATTCCTGCGTCCAGACTTTTCCGTCGCGGTGAATTTCGGCTTTTAAATAGGATGAAAGGGCATTTACACAGGAAACACCAACACCGTGTAACCCGCCTGATACTTTATAAGAATCCTTATCAAACTTACCTCCGGCGTGCAAAACCGTCATTACGATTTCAAGGGCCGACTTATTATCTTTCGAATGTTTTTCAGTTGGAATCCCACGGCCATCGTCACGTACTGTAATGGAATTATCCTCATGGATTATAACCTCTATATTGTTGCAATAGCCTCCCATCGCCTCATCAATAGAGTTATCAACCACCTCGTAAACCAAATGGTGAAGCCCTTTTTCATTGGTGTCGCCAATATACATCGACGGACGCTTCCTTACAGCTTCGAGTCCTTCGAGTATCTGAATACTTTCTGCTGAATAAATTTTACTCTCGTCAAGGGGGATAATTTCCTTTTTTATATCAGTCATTCTATATTTTTTAATTTAATAAACTATTTTAAAAAAATGAATGATAATACACTGGTTATCATTCACTTCAAAACATTGATTTTCAACTCCTTTTCAACAAATCAGGAAGTCAGGAAAATCATCGTGCAAATATAACAAAAATAACCAAAGAGACGGGGATTTCATGCTGATTACAATCACGTTTTTTCAACAAGTTATCAACCTGAAAATGAGCACAAAAAGAAGTCTTACAGCCTGCAGATGAAATGTAAAATTTACTGTTAAAAATTCACAAACTTAACATCGGCTAAAATGCGTAACTCAGCCCTCCGAGTACATTAAAACTTTGTACCGGATAGCCCAGCCAGCGCTGGTATTTTTGAAAACCAAAATTATTGAGTTGCGCGAATACCGAAAACCTTTCGGTAATCTTGTAATTGGCATTAAAATTCAGGTCGAAAACCATGGGCAAATTATACGAATGTTGCCGCACATCAGGATCAGCCAGAAGTTTGGCAGATAAAACCGGACGCGGATCAAAACCGTCGTGTTCAAGAATGAGGGCTTTTCGCTGGCCGGTTAAAAACAGGTCGGCAGTTACATCTAACTGTTTTGAAACCTGGTAACCGGCTGATATTTTTCCATCCCACTGTGGCATATTCCATGCTTCCTCCTGATTTTTCATTTTATATACATAGTAATTACCCGAAATCAGCAGGTTCATCTTTTCAAAAGCAGCATGGAAAATCTCCACGTTAAATTTCAGCAGGTCGAGGTCATCATACAAAACATCAAAATCATTATCGGTAATTGATGGTGCCGGAACAGTTCCCGGGTCAGGATACACATATTTAAAAAGGTAATAGAGCGGCTGATCCTTTATCATTGAATAATCAACGGCAATTTTAAAATTGGTTTTTGTGGCAAATTTTCCATCGAAACCGCCATAAAAATGAAATTTCTCAAAACTATTTTTCACATCGTGTTGCGGATCCACAAACGGATTTTCGTAGGCAATTTTTGAGTAGTGGTTATTTATGAAATTGCCGTCAACGCCGGCAAAAATATTGATAATCTCTTTCACCGGTGCAAAATTGACTCTCACATCCGGCGCAATTTTAGCCACTGCATTCGTATCGTTGTCGAGCACAAACCAGCTTTTAAAACCCACTTTCAGGTTAGCCACATCACCTCCAATCCGGTATGCCGGCTGGGCGGTAAGCCAGGTTTGCTGGTCTTTGCCAACCTCCATTAAAGTGCGGTTAAAAACATCGGTGGCCTGCACAAATGTGGCACCAGCTTTCAATAATCCTTCGCCTGAATCAAAAGGTTTTCTGACATCGGCTGTAAAATTTCCGTAATGCTCGCGCTGGTCGGTTTTTGTTCCGAAATAGTGATACAAAAAATCGAAATCGAAAGCAAATTCGCGGTTGCGGGCCATGCTGTTGTCGAGGTTGATATTAAAGGTTCCTTTGGAAAATGTTTGCCTTGACCCAAAATAGTTAATTCCGTGGTCTTCTTCAAGCAGAATTTCCGGCACGGGCTCGTTGGGATAACCGTAATAATTGAACCCCTCATGATCGAATTTAAGGTTTACTGACAGGATCGCGTTGCGGTAGAGGTGCTTGACAAACATCTCGGCTTCGTTTTCAGAATACGGTGCTTTCACGCGGTCATCACCTTCAAGCTTAATTTTCCCGTGCGACGACAAGTGCCTTCCATGTAAACCAAAAAGCGTGTTCCGGCCATTTTTACTATTAAAGAACACCTCCGCGTAAGGGCGGTTATAATTTCCTACACCGGCCCTTACCAATCCCAGTCCTTCAGGTTCATCAGGCTCCGAACTGAATGTGGCCGCTTTTAATGTATTCACCGAAAAAGTATTGAAAATGGGTTGCGAAAATATGCTGTAAGTAAAGCTGGGTTTTTCCTGATCCTCATCTTCAATCCTCGGCATATCGCTTATTTTATTGGCACCTGAAATGGTAGGGGTGTAATCTTTCACTACTTCAACTTCCTGTGTCAGCGTGGTATCCTGTTGTGCAAAAGCAAAAGTTGAAGCAGTTACAAAAAATGAAAACAATATGTATTTTAACTTATTCCTGAACATATTCATTGTTTTTTTAATTGTCGTTAAATTCTAACTGGAAAGAACTGTCGCGGGCATTTTGCTCGTCTTTCTGTTCCTGGGCTTCAATGGCTGCCAGCTTTTGAGCGGCCCGTTCTTTTACCCCATCGTTGTCGGCACCGTAATTTTCAACTACACTGCGCAGGGTATGTTTTGCCTGAAAATCATCACCGCGGTCGATGTAAATATCAGCAAGGAGCAAAAATGATTTCCCGAGCCAGAACTGAAACGGTGTTCCTTTCGCAATAAAATCCATAATTTCCTCTTCTGCCTGCTGTTTCTGATCGCTGTTGTAATAAATTTCAGAAATCAAAAACTTCGCCTCAGCGCCTTGTTCCAGCTTGGTGTCGGTTGCCACAGCTTTCAGTGGCTCAATGGCAGCCTGGTGGTTTCCGCTGAGGTAATGGGATTTCCCTGAAATAAAGTTGGCTTCGCGCATCCACGCTTCATTTACCACATCCGAGTTTTTTACTTTTTGTGCTGCACTGATAGCTGCCTGGTAGTTTTCCAGTTCAAAATTACACCTCATCTGGCCGGTATAGGCTTTCAGGTTATTCCATTTGCTGCCGGCAACTCTCTCGAGCTGATTGAACAACTCAAGCGCTTGTGCATAATTATTGGCATTGAACGTTAATTCCGATGCCCGTGAAAGCGCCTGTTCACTGAAAATATTATTGGGCTGCTGTGCCACATAAGTGTAATGTTCGTTGGCCTCTGAGAATTCACCTTCTTTATAAAGCAATTCAGCCAGATAGAAATGGGAATTGGTGGCAAAACTGCCATTGGGGAACTGCCGCAGATAATTTGAAAGCTGCGAGGCAGCCTGGTCGTTTTGCGACATGTAAAGCCGCTCGGCTGCCATGTAGGTCATTGAATCCTGTTCCGATGTGGTCACATTTACCCCACCGCCCAGCTGGTTGGTATAGGCAAAATATTCATCTACATTATTCATTTCAACATAACAGTTCTTAATTCCCATCAAAGCCGTTTGAGCTTCGGACGAACCCCTGAAATTTTCCACCACGTTTTTAAAATGGCTCACCGCCTGGCTGAAATTGCCGCTGTTATAATTAATTAATCCCATTTGCAAAAGCGCCTTCCGGTAGAAGTTACTTTCAGCATGGTTGTTTATTATCTGTCGGTAATTTTGTGTTGCTGCCGTGTTATTGCCAAGTCTTTCGTTGGCGCGGCCCAGCTCAAAGAGGGCATCATCGGCATATTCAGAATCCGGAAAACCTGTCTGCAACCTTTCCAGTGAATTAATTTTTGCCTGGTACTGACGCAACAATCCCTGGCAAAAGGCAATCTGGTAAAGAGCATAATCAGGTTCAAACAAATTCATGTCAAGCGAATGCTGATAGTTTTGCTTTGCCAGTGTATAATCTTCATTCAAAAAATAATAATCCCCCACCCGATTGTAGGCATCAGCCAGTTTTTCACTGCGCTGGTCTTTGGCCGCATTAATGTAGTTCCGGAAATGCTGACCAGCCGACTGGTAATCTTCCAGTTTAAAATAGGCATAGCCCAGGTTATATTCCGCATCCCTGAATTCGGACAGTGAAAAAGCACCGGGCGTTCGTAAAAATTCTGAATAAGCTGCAATCGAACTGTTGTAATCGCCCACGCGGAACAAAGCTTCAGCTTTCCAGTACAGTGCCCGGGCATTTATTTCCCGGCTGTGGCTGCCGTGGCTTAACGAAATATCAAAGTAATCAATAGCCTGATTGTAAGCGAGATTATTGAACAGTTCGAGCCCCCTGAAAAAAGTTACCCGCTGGTAGGCCCTCAAAATTGAAGGTGTTTTATTTTCGATTTTCTCGATTGAACTGATGGCATCCTGGTAATTCCGGGTAACCATAAAAACTTCGGTTAAATAGCGGTAGGCTTCCGAATTTCTTTCTGAATTGGGGTACAGTTCAATGTAGCGATCGAAAGCTTTAATGGTTTCGTTGAAAGGCGAATAAGAAAGCTCGTAGGTTAATTTGGCGTAGCTGAACAAGGCATCTTCTTTTATCCGCTCATTAAAATCGAGTTCCGATGCCGCCTCAAAAGCGACTCTTGCCTTCTCTTTCTCATCTACTTTTACGTAGGCATCGGCCAGGTGGTAGTAGGCGTTTTGAGCCATTTCGTCTTTTCCTTTCGAAGCATTTTCGAGCAGTGGAACGGCTCCTTCATAATTTTCTGTTGTGTAGTAGCAATACCCCAGAATGTAGTTGTCTTCCCGGGTTTTGGGACCGGAAGTTTCGTAATAGGTTTCAAGGTAAGGGATTGCTTTTTCGTATTCGCGCAAATGAAACCAGGAGTCGCCCACAATTTTCGACAATTCGGTGCGGTGCTCCTCCTCCACGTCATCTAAAATTGAAACGGTATAATCAACAACTTCCTGGTACTTTTCCTGCTTGTAGTAAATATGGCTTACATAAAGCGGAATAACACGTGAATAGGTGGGATCGTTGTCAAGTTTGGAAAACCCTTCCAGTGCCGACTGGTAATTCTCGCGCAGGTACATAATATGCGCCCAGTAATAGCTGGCTGGCCGGCTGTAAATATTATTGGCATCCTTAATTTCTTCAAACTCCGCAAGGGCCTGCTCTTCGTTATCCATCATCAGGTGCGAGTAACCATTTTGGTATTTAAACTGAACGCGTTCAAATTCATCCAGCTCAGCCTGATCCACCTCGGCGTAGCTTCGCAAAACAGCGGCATAATGCTTCCGCTCAAACTGATAGCTGCCCAGGTTGAACCACGCGCGGTTGAGATAAGGGCTTTCAGGAAAATCTTCAATGAACCGGTCAACCATTTTGTAGCCTGCCGTTAATCCTGACTTTAAAGCCGATACTGCTTTGTAAAATTGGGCCTCCGAATAGATTTCCGATTTGGGATCAACCTGCCGGGTAATTTTGTCAAATTCCTGGTAGGCAGAGTTGTATTTTTCCTGCCTGTACAGTTCACGCGCCATTTGAATCCGCTCGCTAATATCTTCAAAATAGTCAGTTTGCTGCGCAAATGCCGGGAAAGAAAAAAATAGAAAAAGTGGAATAACTACTAAAATTCGTATAGTTCTCATGCTTTATTTTTTTGAAAATCATTTGATTCTTCCTGCTGACTGCCTGTTAACGCGGCATTTTTCAGCCTGAATCAAATTTCTAAAATAGACATAATCGCTTTCATGGACTGCTAAAAAACATTCAATTTTCTTAACAAGAAACTGTTTATTTCTTTTGTTTAGTATTCAAACGGATGAAAAAATTAAAATTGCATGTACATAATGAGAAAACTGAAATGCAGCCCTGAGTTATAAAAAAGGCTGAAATATTTTTACTAAAATACCTTTTTCGTTTTCCCAGTTCAGCTCACGGGCGGCGGTTTCCAGGTTTTGTTTCCATTCGGCCTGTTTTGCTTGATTTTCCAACATTTCTTCCATTTTTTCGGCCAACAGTTTCGGTTCCAGCGCGTGGATGGTTTCGCCAATTTGGTAGTGCTTTACCAACGTGGCCATTTCAGGCAAATCAGTTACCAGCACGGGCACCCGCGCCCGGATGTAATCGAACAACTTATTGGGCAGCGCGTAGCGGTAATTAAGGCCCAAATCCTCTTCAATTGATAATCCCAGATGGGCCTGCGGGGTGAGTTGCGCCAGCTCGTCAATGGGCAGACGCCCCAAAAACTGCACTTTGTTTTGCAACCCTTCCCTTTCGGTCAACTGCTGCAGTTCAGTTATAATGTCGCCGTCGCCGGCAATGAGCAGTTTTGCGCCCTGCAAATATTTCATGGCCAAAATGGCCTGCTCCAGTCCGCGGCCAATATTCACTGCTCCCTGGTAAAGAATTATTTTCTCGTGGTTTTCTGAAGTATTATCATCGCCGGGGTTAAAGTTTTGCTTAGCCGGCACATTCCGCACCACCCGAAAATCAACTCCATATTTTTCAGTATAAATGCGGGCAATGGAATCGCACACCGTGTAAGCCGCGTTCACTTTCGGAACGAGTTGCTTTTCCAGTCCTTCCCAAATCCGCTGCACCGTGGTGCGGTTCACCAGCTCAGGCACTTCGGTAAAATACTCATGGCTGTCGTAAACCAGCGGTTTCTTTTTAATTTTCGCTGCCAAATAATTGGCCGGAAGCGTATCCAGATCATTGGCCAGCAGCAAATCAAACTTCCTGAAAATCAAAATCCAAAACAGCCTGAAATTATAACAGGCATAAAACAACGGGCCTTTATTAAACAGCAGTTTAAACCTTCGGGTGGAATAACTTCGCGGAGTGAGTTTGGGACTGTGATGCAATTTCCGGCCCGCAAGCAACACGTTAAAACCCATGTCAGCTAATGTAGAACAGGTTTTGTGCACGCGATTGTCCGAAACCAAATCGTTGGTAACCGATACAATTATTCTTTTTCTGGCTGCTAATTTCAAATTACTGTTTTTGGATTTCACTGTAAAAATCGGAAAAAATTTTGAAGCCATGCAACATAACGATGAAAACTAACACCGAACCCCGCCGCCGTTCGTTTGTTAGGGGACAATGAAAAAGACTTTTTACGCTTAATTTTTTGTTATTTTGCAGCAAATAAAATTGTAACATGGCACATTCGCACGGACATACACATCAGGTAACCCACGGCAAAGCTTTTGCCATTGGCATTGCACTGAATATAATTTTTGTGGCGATTGAAATTGTTTACGGGCTCATTGCCAACTCATCGGCACTGCTGGCCGATGCGGGTCACAATGCCAGTGATGTGCTGGGACTGGCCTTTGCATGGGCAGCTGCCTGGCTGGCCTCACTCAAGCCCAGCGGAAAATATACTTACGGATTGCGGAAAACAACCATTCTGGTCTCCATTTTAAATGCCATATTGCTTTTTGGTGCCGTAACGGCCATTGGCTGGGATGCTGTAATGAAACTGCAAAACCCGCAGCCCGTGGGCGGAACACAAATTATGATTGTTGCCGGAATAGGCGTTGTTATCAACACAATTACCGCGCTGCTTTTTATTAAAGGACAAAAAGACGACCTGAACATCCGTGGTGCCTTTTTACACATGGCTGCCGACGCAGGCGTTTCGCTGGGGGTGGTTGTTGCCGGATTGCTCATTCTGCTTACCGGAAAACTCTGGATCGACCCCGTGATGAGTTTCATCATTATTGCCGTGATTTTATGGGGAACCTGGAAACTGTTCTCCGATTCGGTAAATCTGGCGCTGGACGCGGTTCCCAAAAATATTGACGTGGAAAAAGTGCGGTCCTTTATTGAAGAAAAAGAGGGCGTTGAAAACCTCCACGACCTGCACATCTGGGCCATGAGCACCACGCAGGTGGCACTTACGGCACACCTGGTTATGCCCAACGGAAACAATGATCGGTTTATTACCGATTTACAAAAAGAACTGAGTGAAAAGTTTAACATCGGTCACACCACATTTCAAATTGAAAACAGTGACCTGCAACAGTTATGCGACACCGATTGCTAAACATGAAATTTTAAAACAGCATGGAAATTTTTAAGAAGAACGACAAACTGTACCACATCATCGACCACAACTATCACCTGTTGCCCGTTTTGAACCGGTTTGGGATAAATTTGGGGTTTCGCGATAAAACAGTGGAAGAAATTTGCCTTGAACATAACATCAACACCGGTTTTTTCATGGCCATTGTGAACACCTACCACAACGAGGAGTATTTTCCAAGAAATGAACTGCTCACTTTTTCGCCGCTGGAAATAATCAGCTACCTGCGAAAAACACACAGCTACTACTTTTCGTACACCATACCCAAACTCGACGATTTGCTGAACCGGCTGATTGCAAGCAGCCCCTCCGACTTCAAAGGACTCCAAATGGTGGATGTTTTCTACAAAAAATACAAAAAAGAGCTGAGGCAACACATCGACCACGAAGAAGAGAAAGTTTTTCCGTATGTAATCAACCTCGTAAAAACACAACAACCAGACAGCGAATACACCATCCGTAATTTTGAAGAAGAACACTCGAATGTGGAAGAAAAGTTAAATGACCTGAAACACCTTCTTATTAAATACATTACGCCCGATTACGACGAAAATATCTGCAACGACTTTTTAATTACCCTCTCCCTTTTTGAAAAAGATTTGGAAGATCACGCGCGGATTGAGGATAAAATTTTAATGCCCTTAACCATTGAAATTGAAAACAAGCTGCTGAAATGAACAGAAAGATCTTCATCATCCACTCCTCGGAAATTATCCGCAAAGGTATAAACGCCATTTTGCGCAGTTATTTCAATGCTGAAATTATTATGCTCGAAAAAACTGAAGAGCTGAAGGCATTTTGCGAATTGAAAGGCCAGGAAATTGTTATTATCGGCGAGAATATTACAGCCACAAAAATCAATAACTATAAGCTGCTGCAAACAAACAACGAGGTGAAGTGGATTGATTTCATCAATGAAAAAGAAGATCGTGATGAACCGCTCCCCTTTTGCAAGTTTTATATCACCACCCAAACCGGGGCCGTCCAACTGCAAAAAATGGTTTCGCGCTGCCTGAACAAGACCAGGAAACAAACCCAGAATAACGAAAGCGAAGAACTCTCAGTGCGCGAAAAAGAGGTGCTGAAACTGGTGGCACTCGGCCATTCCAACAAGGTGATTGCCGAAAAACTCTTCATCAGCATTCACACCGTAATTTCGCACCGGAAGAACATAACCGAAAAAACCGGCATTAAATCCATCTCAGGATTAACGGTTTACGCCATCCTCAACAACCTCATCGACACCGAAAATATCAATCCCGAAGATTTAATCTGATTAAAATCCCAACATGTTGGGATTTCCGGCCCCGTTTCGTTCATGTAGTTTTACCAAAAAGTTATTGGTAATTAATCTAAATAAAAACAACATGAAACGAAATTTGATTTTTATACTTCTTTTTATATGCTCCGTCTTAGTAAATGCACAACCCGCTGACAGTCTGCCGGGCAATCTTTATATGAATGTTGCCGAACGACTTTTGTACACCGACGGCAATCTGAAAATTGGTGGTTACGGCGGCGTGCACTACAACCAGCCCTTCGATTCGGAAATGAAGCTAAACGGCAACATGGACGTGCACCGTTTTATCATGCTGCTTGGGTACAGTTTCAGCAACAACACCCAGTTTATTTCCGAAATCGAGTTTGAACATGTAAAAGAGGTGTATATTGAACAGGCCTTTTTGCAGCACAAAATCAACAATTCCATCAATTTCAGGGCCGGACTGATGCTCACGCCCATGGGTATTACCAACGAGTACCACGAGCCCAACCTGTTCAGGGGAGTGGAACGCCCGCTCATCGACAAGCACATTTCGCCCACTACCTGGCGCGAAATTGGCGCCGGTTTCATGGGTTACATTCTGCCGGTTTCTTTAAAATACCAGGCGTACCTGATGAATGGATTTAAAAGTTACGACGGCGGTGCCATTCTCAACGGAAGTGGTTTGCGCAGCGGGCGGCAAAAAGGTGCCGAAAGCATTTTCAGCTCACCCAGTTTTTCAGGTAAAGTAGAATATTTCGGGATTCGCGGACTCAACGTGGGGGCATCGGTTTATACAGGAAACACGCAGAGTACACTATACAACGGTGTTGAAAAAGAGAATAACACGGCGCTGGCTACAGCCGATTCGTCAGTGGTGGGAGTTGCCATGCTGGGCCTCGATGCCCGCTATTCGGTGAAAGGACTTCAGTTGAAAGGACAATACTATTACACCGGAATTTCAAATACCGGACAATACAACGAATTTACAGCCGGTGCTACCGGAGTTCCCAACGACCTGGGAAGTTCGCTCACAGGTTATTACCTGGAAGCTGCATATAACGTTTTCCGGCCGCTGGCCAACGTGCAGTCGGAGCTCACGCCGTTTGTCCGTTACGAAAAATGGAACACCCAAAACTCGGTGGAACAGGGGTCGCCAAATCCGGCTTACGATAAAAAAGCCATTATCGGCGGACTGGAATGGGAAATGGCCCGTGGAGCATTGCTTAAGGCCGACATTCAGTTTGTAAAATCAGCCGCGCAATCCGAATACGTGAAAACGTTCAACGCAGGTGTGGGCATCATGTTTTAAAAACCAGTCGTTATGAAAAAACTTTTTCTATTTTCATTTTTATTCACTGCTTTGGCTTCGTTTGGAAATGGAATACCGGATGATCTGCCCCGCCAGGTTTCACGGGAGTTAAAAAAGCAATTTGGCAAGAATGAAGTTGTTTTGGCAGAAGAAAACAACGCTGCTTTACCTGACAAAACGGGCCAATTTTTCAGAATTCTGTCCGACAGCGATTCCACCACCGAAGGTTACCTGCACTACGGACGGGTAAAAACCTGCCGGGCCGGAGGATGCGCACTGCCCGGGGGAAACGACAGTGGAACCGACAGCGAATATTTCGATTACCTGATTGTTTTTGGCACCGATGCCAGCGTGCAGGCAGTAAAAATTTATAACTACCAGGCCAGTTACGGGCACGAAATAGCTGCCCGTGGATGGCTGAAACAGTTCCGGGATTTTACAACGGACGACACACTTGATGTAGGAAAAAACATCGACGGCATTTCCGGGGCCACGGTTTCAGTTCATGCCATTACCGACGATGTGCAGTGGAAAACGCAATTGCTGAAGGAAATGATTTTGTCTGAACGATGAAATTGATGCTCAATGTAATCTTCGTGGTAATGACAGAGCTTAAACTTGCTGTCATTCCGAGTGTCCACCCAATTTTATTGGGCATAATGAGAAAATGACATAACCGGCAACTGTCATTTCGACGAGTATGCGAGGAGAAATCTGTTTCAATTACAGGGATTTCTCTCCCGGAATACCGGGATTCTCACAAAGTGATCTGCCATTGGCATCACTTCGTGGGCTTCGCGTGAAATGACATCAGCGTATGGTTTTCTAATTTATCTCATTATTAGTTATTTATAAAAATCTGTCATTGGCAGGGAAGCGACGAGGAATCCCTGCCTGTTTGTACAGATTTCTCCTCCTGCGTCGTCGAAATGACAGTGAATCTTCAAAATTCTCAAGTTAATCTTGTTTTGAATTTTGAATATTGTTTTTTGGATCTTTTTTGTTATTTGATATTTGTTATTTGATAATTTATTTTTCGTATTTATCTATCCCGGAAGTTTCCATGCTGCGATCGACTTTTTTCACGAGTCCCTGCAACACTTTTCCCGGGCCAATTTCGGTAAATGATGTGGCGCCACCGGCAATCATATTTTTCACCGTTTGCGTCCATTTCACCGGAGCTGTCAGCTGGGCAATCAGGTTTTGTTTTATTTCCGAAGGATCGGTAACCGGTTGCGCGTTCACGTTTTGGTACACCGGGCAAACCGGTTTCTGAACATCGGTGGTTTCAATGGCTGCCGCCAGTTCCTCGCGGGCCGGCTCCATCAAGGGTGAGTGAAAAGCACCGCCCACCGGCAGTTTCAGGGCACGTTTGGCCCCTTTTTCTTTGAGCAATTCGCAGGCTTTGTCAATTCCTTCAACCGACCCCGAAATGACCAGCTGACCGGGGCAGTTGTAATTGGCGGGCACCACCACACCGGCAACTGAGCTGCACACCTCTTCCACGGCTTCATCGTCGAGGCCAACAATGGCCGCCATGGTGGAAGGCTCCACCTCGCAGGCTTTCTGCATGGCCATTGCACGTTTCGATACCAGCGCCAGGCCGTCTTCAAACGTCAGCGCGCCAGCAGCCACCAACGCCGAAAACTCGCCCAGTGAGTGACCGGCCACCATGCCGGGCGCGAAATCTTCCAGTGTTTTGGCCAGCAGCACCGAGTGCAGAAAAATAGCGGGCTGTGTAACTTTGGTCTGCTTTAAATCATCAGCCGAACCTTCAAACATGATATCTGTAATGCGGAAACCCAAAATTTCGTTGGCTTTATCAAACAGTTGTTTTGCTTCCGCCGAATTCTCGTATAAGTCTTTCCCCATGCCGGGGTATTGTGCTCCCTGTCCGGGAAAAACGAATGCTTTCATTTTTGCTGCTTTTTAATTTCGGGGCAAATATATAAATTTTGGATGGGTTGCGGGAAGACAGCTGAGAAAGAGGTATTAAACGGCACAGATTACAAATCTGCGCCAGCAAGAATTTATTTGTTTATCGTTACGAAATCTCTAAAATTATTTCTGTCAATTACTTTATTTTCAGAATTATATGCTTTTGTGAAAGTTTTTGGTAGTTTTTGAATCTTTTTTTTGTTCCATTTAAATTCATAACCAAATATTTTACCTTCATATTCTTCCACGAAATCGACTTCTTGTTGTTGTCTTGTTCTCCAAAAATACGTGCGAGCCAGACTTTCCTTGTATTCAATCTGCTTAATTCTCTCCGAGATTAGGAAATTTTCCCATAAAGCGCCTTTATCCGTTCTTAAACTAAGAGGGTTAAAGTTTCCAATTACCATATTTCGAATACCGTTGTCGTAGAAATAAATCTTTTTATTGGTTTTTATTTCGTTTCTTACATTTCTACTAAAGCTACTTAGCTTAAAAACTATATATCCTTTTTGTAAAATATCGATATATTTACTAATTGTTTTTTTGTCCACATTAACTATTTGACTTAGTTCTGAATAATTCACTTCACTTCCTATTTGAAGAGCTAATGCTTGAACTAATTTATCAAGTATCTCTGGCTTACGAATATCGGCAAACGATAAAATATCTTTGTATAGATAGCTGTTTACCAAATTGCGTAGAATACCAATTTCATCGCCAACATTATTTAGAACATCAGGGTAGAATCCATATAACAATCTGTTTTCTATATCTTGTTCTGCGTATAAGTATCCGTGATGGTTTTCATATTCTTCCCAGGAAATAGGAAAGAGCTGATATTCCCATTTTCTACCGGTTAGGGGTTCGTTTATTTTGTTTGACAAATCAAATGAGGAAGAACCACTCGTGAATAGTTGCACATCTTTGAACCTGTCTGTGATAATTTTCATAGTCAACCCAATTCCTTCAATCCGTTGTGCTTCATCAATAAAAATATACTTATACTTACCAAGAATTGACCTGATTTGTTGTGTTGTTGGTCCGGTTAATAATGTTCTGGTTTTTGGGTCGTCTCCATCAAGAAGTAAATAATCATTTGATTTTAATATTGATTCAATCATTGTGGTTTTTCCTACTTGTCTGGGACCGATTACAACAATTGCTTTTCCTGAACCAATTCTTTTGATTATTCTATCGGTTAAATATCTGTTATACATCTTTTTTTAGCAAATATACTAATAATTAGCGATTATATTCCCTGTTTGTTATGTTATTTGCGGATTGTGTTCACGAATTTCGCTTGTGTCTAACGTTGGTAAATGTTGCGAAGCGGATTCCAAAGAGCCTGCCCGGCGGTGTCATTCAGGCGGGTGCAATTCCGACAGTTACCGGGAACTCATCGCCGGGCGCTGCACGTCGCTCAGAGTCCTGTTTATTAGCGGTTGTGAATCCACTCCACCCCCCTCTTATTCAAGCAGTTCTGAAACAGTTTTAAATTCATATCCTCTATTCTTTAAACCATTTACAATCATTTCAATTGCATTTATTGATTCATTTCCCCAATCATACATGGGATGTAATAAAATTATTGAGCCATTTTTTGAATGCTCGACAACATATTGTGCCATCAAATCAGAACTATCTGAAATTTTTTCAATTGATTCAGGTTCAATATCCCATAAAATTGTTTTGCGGGCATTCTGTTCAAGATAGTAAGGTAATGCCAACAACTTTTTAGCATGAGGTGGTCGAACATGAATGTCTCCTTTGTATCCGGCTTTTCTTATCAACGAGTCAGTTTTCTCTATCTCGGAGGCAATGGTTTTGTATGACCTGAAAATTAATCGTTTATGTGAATATGTATGATTTCCTATTTCGTGTCCTGAAGCAATAATTCTTTCAGTTTCTGAAAAATAATGGTGCATGGAATTTCCTGTCAGGAAGAACGTTGCTTTTACATTCAGTTTTTCTAATATTGCTATAACCGTGTCTGTATTAGGAGAAGGTCCATCGTCAAATGTTAATGCAACAACTTTCTCGTTTGTTTCTATTCTCGGATAAATTCCTCCAAAAAACTGGAATGTTTTTGAACTAGCTAAATAATACAAACCCACTAATAACATAAAAATCAGTAGTATGAAGGCTACTATTTTATATGTTTTTTTGTTTATCATTGACATTGTCGTTTTCATAATAACCGCTAACGTTTGGTACATGTTGAACTAAATCCCTGCGGGATAGCTGATTCAAAAGTACGCTCAAAGTGTTCATTTATTCTGTTGAAAACGTATTTCATTTTAATTCAATGTTCCAATTATTATTCTCCTTAAAAATTTATAGTATGTCACAAGCAAAATTCTTATTTTTGTATAACTCACTTCTTCTGACAGAGTAATTTTAAAAATAAATAATTACCTGAATTTCAACAAGAACCAAACCTAAAACCGTCGTTAAGTACATAGAAAAAAATCCTGCAAAAGAAACCGGTTGTAGTTCAACACAGAATAATCGCTGGGTCGTGCCGACCGCTCATATTCCTATTTATTGGGGGTAGTAGTTTATTGTGTCATAAATTCTTGAAACAATATTTCTGCATATAAACATCCTTTGTTCCATAAAATTTGTTTTGAAAATATTAATAATAAAGAATAAATAAATCCTAATAATACTGTCAATCCCAAAATAAAATTATTATTATCTAAGTTAATTAGAAAAATAATTACTGTGATAGGTAACGCTATTATAGTCCCACCAATTAGATTTCTAAAAAATCCGTATTCAATATTATGTTGTAAAGTTAATTTACCATTACCGACTTTCCTTCTTATTAATCCATTTGCATCTCTAATTGTTTTTCTAGCTAAATTGTCATTCTCTTGTTCTTCGTCTATATTAAGTAAAACTATATTAAAATCAGACTGTATTTTAGTTCTTAGCTTAGTTTTAAAGTTTTCTGATAGGCTAGTGTCATATAGCATTAACCATGTTGTTGTAGGGAAATAAAGTTGCTTTTTAAAATAATATTTTTCAAAAAGGTGTTTACCTAAATATCTATTTAATTGCATAAAAAAGTAAATCAATGCTATAGATATTGTAATATTTCCCAAGAATTCTATTTCACCAAGCTGTTTTAAAAAATTTATTTGCGATGAATCCAGATTCACATACTGAAAAAGAAATAAGGGTATGGCAATTAATATTGAAGGAATCAAACGAGCTTGTATATTATATTTATTTATTAAATCTTTCATTTTAAAGATTACATCTATATTTACTTGAACCATTTGGTCCAAACTCAAACTTAATTGTATTGTTGTCTTTTGTTGTCAATAATTTAACTTTCTTATCACCATAACCTGTGGAATATTTTTCGTACATCTTTACAGCTTCAGGATTGGGATGAGTATTGTTATCTCCAACAGATATAACTGTTAATTTTGGTGCTATTTTTTTAATGTGTGATGTATAATAGTATTGTTTGTCATCAGGGTCATCAAAGAATGAGATAGAACCATGATGACTGGCTAAAAGTATCGTAGATTTTAAGCTACTGGCTGAATAATTTGGAATAATAAAATCTTTCCATGATTTATAACTTGTATCCCCTGGTAACATAATACTACTTCCTTTATACTCAAGTTTAACTACTAAACTTTGGTCGTTGGAATCATCAAAATCTGAGTTCTTACCATTCATTACCCTCAGCTTACACTCGCCAAAAGTCCAGTATTTCTTAGCACTGATTTCTTTTCCTATTTGCCTTTTTAAATTCATATACTGTTTATAAACGGATGATTCAATTGTTGTTCCAGCAACTCCGCTATCCCAAATTTCCTTAATTCCAAATTTGTCATGCAGTTTTTTTACACCTCTTGAATGGTCTCCATCTCTGTGTGAGTTAATAAAAATATCTATAGAGGATTCTCCTATTTCACTTTCTACATAATCTAGGATTCTCTCTTCGTTTTCATCCGTTATATTACAATCTTTTACGATTATTTTACTATTAGGTATTTTTATTAATACCATATTCCCTTGTCCAACGTTAATAAAATGTACTTCCATGTCGATTATTTTTTACTATTACCCCCAACGGTCACTTGTAAGTTGTCGTTGCGGATTTCGGAGCTCGTTCTTGTCCGGTAGGGCGGAACGATGTTGCGAGAATCCAGCGAACGACTTACCACGAACCCCGCAATGCAATTTACAATTTGTTATGTGGCGTTTTTTATTCTAATGATTCATATATTTTTTTTAACTCAGAATTGATTTCATTAATCGGACGAGAAGACATTATTAAGTTTCTTATTTTGGTATTTGTATCAATAACTAACTTTAAACCATCCATTTTGACGTAATCCATTAGCTCCTCTGAGGTACTCTCAAGATTTTCTATTTGTTCTTCAAGTTCTTTAAGAGAACCATATTCATCATCCATGTCACTTAAACCAAGAGCATTTGTTTCATCTTTATCTTCTTTGGTCAGGTCAACTAAAATCTCTTCATATCCTGATTTGTATAAGGCTTTTAGAACTATTTCCGTAAGTAATGGTACGGTTGTACTTAAATATAGCGGAACCTGAGTAAAACCTTTTGCTTCTGCATAATAGTTTATCCCTGCAAGGAAGGATACGCCCATTGCGTTAGATAGTAACCTTTTTTTATTTATTTTTCTTTCAAAGTTTGAGATTATTTGGTCTTTAATTTCTGATTTTTTTAATTGGTCATAAATAAATTTGTTTGAAATACCATCCTTTTTAAAAGAAGTTAGAATTTCATGTATTGGAAACCAATCTCTATGAAATTGTGATTCATATGGTTTTACTATTGAATTTAGATAGCCAATTATACTTCCACAACCTCCATTGTTAATTTCAAGTATAAAATTTTCATCCTCTAATATTCTAACATCAACATCGTTTTTCTTATATGTCTGGTCTAAATTAAAGTAATACTCTAAACTTGTCGGAAAAACAATAACCATCTTATCGTCTTTTGATTCAAAGTATGCTATATAATTGAATAACTTTATTATCGACGAATACTTTTGTTTATCTCCAATAATTTCTTTCAAATCGGGAGCAGGGCCAGGAAAAGTAATTTTTTTTCTGAAACTAAATTTATGATAATCTATTTCTTCATTCTCCAAAGTATCCAATAATAAGTTCGAATATTTAATTGATTTATTTAGTTCACGTTTATCGCTTGTTTTTAAGTATTTGCAATATGACAAAAGTGATTTACTTTTTAACCAATCAATTTTAAGACCAACAAAATGAATAGTAATTTTGGAAAATTCTTTTTTAGTACAAAGGTTGTTTTCAAGCAATTCTTGTTTTATCTCATTTGCCAGTTTTCCATTAATTAATGCAATATCATCTTTAATAAATTTAAGCTCCTTTTCTGCTTTTTCGATATCTTTATTGTCTAGTAAAAAAATCAAGTGTGGGTTTTGAACAAAATGTATTAACATGTTATTCCAACCCACTCCATAGTTCAAATAAAGTTTTTTATTACAGTATAGAGAGAATAAGGTACTTCTCATAAAAGAAAACATAAATAGAATAGTAGATGATAAATTTGCTTTATTAACAATCGTTTGATTATTAATTAATTTAATTACTTCTGATTTATCTTTCATCTGGTTTTTAGAAAGAAATTCTTTCACATCATTGTGGACTTGAAGGTTTATTGCATCATTTATCCGACCTGAAAGTAACCTGTCAATAAGAATGCTTGAATTCATTAATCGAGCAATTTGATTTGTGTCAAAGTGCTTCACCGCATAATATAGAATTGGGATATAATTGGTCACATAAGTTTGTGTAAAAGCTATTATATCATTAGTATTTCTGGTAAGGAATAATTCACCAATCAGTTGCTTCTCAACAGAAATTAATTTTTTCTCCGTCTTAACTAATTCGGTCTTTTTCATAATATTTAGTTTTAGGTAAATGCGATTTTATAAGGTTTAAAAAGTAATTACATAATAAAGGCTTATATTTTTATCCCAGTATTTCAAAATGCCACATAACTCTGTTGTCTGCGATCCACAGCTATACAATATTTCTTTATAGCGGAAATATTGTAAACCTTTCTTATTTCGTATTTCCATTTCACCGAACGGGTTTTTAATGGGTAACAATTCTCACTCCCTCCGGAAATAAAAACTGGTGCACCGGAATCCATTGAAACCGGTAAAAGCTGAATATACGGTAACCTTTTTCGCTGTTGGAAGTGAAATGTTGTGTTGCCAAGCGGTATTTGCAGTTTTTTGTTCAATGGTTGATTATTGGTTTTCAGCCATTAAAAGTAGAAAAACATTTTTGGAAGGGCAAGAAAATGTGCTGAAATTCAGGTATTCCACTTCCTCAGAAAAAACTGCATTGTTATTTTGTTTCCGTCAGCACCACCGCCAGCGGCGACTGGCATTTATTCTTTTGGGTTCTTTTTTAACATCTTATACCCCACCTTAAAACCAATACCAACAAAGATTATAATAATCCCAAATGTCAAATAGTCCCATTCACCTCTGAAATTCACTGATGAAAAATTACTTTGCCGACCACCAATTTGGGAGAGTAAAAATTGAAAAATATTTGCTATTACAAATCCAAACCCAGAGATATAGAATAATTTATTTAAAATGATTAGCAAGTCGGAAATATCGTCTTTTTGCTTATTTGTCTCTTTGTTAATGTATTTGTCCCTCAGGAAATTTAATACCATTACAAGAAGGTAAACTACAATAATTGCAAAAACCAATTTTATGAAAATCGAGGTAAAGCCTCCTAAAAAGTCGGCATTCAGGTTAAAAGATTGTTTTTGGTCCATTCGGTAATTTTTAAAGATTTATAATTTATGCTTAGTACCACTATTGTCCGGCTTTAATGGCTAAAGCCTCTATATGACGCGGTTTTTATATCTTTTTTGCATGCTTTACCACAACGCTTGAGCAGATGTACTTATTACTTTGTAATTTTTCCACCGGTTAAAAATACCAATATTTTGTTAAAAAGCAATTCAAGCACAGCAGTTTCAAAAAATCAAACTCAAAACGAGATACTTGATCAAAAGACCTGCAACACTGTAAATCAAAAAATCCCTGAACCTGAATTTTAACATTCCGGCCACAAGTGCGATAATGGGCGATGAAAGCGGGAACAGGTTAAAAATAAAAACAGTGAGCATACCATACTTTCGAATGTTTTTTTCAGCCTTCCGGATCCGTTTTTCTCCCACAAAATAGTGAATGAATTTTCCGCTAAATGAAAGCCCGATAAAGTAATCGATAATTTGCGCGGCTGTGGCTGTTAAAAGTGCGATTGCAATCAATTGGGCAGCATTGAAAAAAGAGAGGTAATATACAAATGCCATTTCAACCGGCATGAGCAAAAAGAAGAGGTAGCCTGAAAAATGAATGAGCACGAACGACTGGATGCTTTGTGTTCGGTCGGCGTACAATTCTCTGCCAATGGTTAGCGAAAATATTACAATTGCTGCAACCAGTGGAAGGATTACACCAATTATTTTCGGTATCGATAGTTTTTTGTTTTCCATAACTGCCCCGACAGTATGATGAAACTACGTAGCAAAAACCTGTACATGAAAATTTATCGACAAGTTACCTGAAATATTCGTTATACAGGTAAACAAACAAGGCAACCTTTCCGGAAAAATCAAATCACCCCATTTCAAACTACTCCACGGTAACCGATTTTGCCAGGTTGCGGGGCTGATCCACATTGCAGCCGCGCAAAACGGCAATGTGGTAGGCCAGCAGTTGCAGCGGAATTACTGCCAGCAGCGGTGCCAGCGCCGGATGTGAGCGAGGGATTTCGATGACATCGTCGGTGAGCTCTTTCAGCCCGGTGTCGCCTTCGGTAACAATGGCAATTACATTGCCCTTCCGGGCTTTCACCTCCTGTATATTGCTGATAATCTTTTCGTACCACGCATCCTGCGGGGCAACCACCACCACGGGCAGGTTATCGTCAACCAGGGCAATGGGGCCGTGTTTCATTTCGCCGGCGGCATACCCTTCGGCATGAATATAGGAAATCTCTTTCAGTTTCAGCGCGCCCTCCATCGCCACCGGGAACAGGGTACCGCGTCCCAGGTAAAGGGCATTCACCGCATCTTTGTATTTTTCGGCCACCTGCCTGATTTTTTCATTGTTTTCGAGAATGGCCCTCCCCTTTTTGGGTATTTCAGCCAGCTCTTTCACCAGCAAACTGTACTCTTCATCTGAAATCGTCCCCCTGGTTTTGGCGAGTTTCAGGGTAAAAAGGGTGAGCACCGTCACCTGCGCCGTGAATGCTTTGGTGGAAGCCACCCCGATTTCCACACCGGCATGGGTGTAAACGCCCGCCTCTGTTTCGCGCGACAATGTGGAGCCCACCACGTTGCAGATGCCCAGCACCAGCGCACCTTTTTCACGGGCCAGCCGCAGGGCAGCCAGCGTATCGGCCGTTTCTCCGCTCTGGCTTATCAGAATCACCACATCGTTTTTGTTTAGTAAAGGTTTGCGGTACCTGAACTCGGATGCATATTCCACTTCAACCGGAATTTGGGCAAAATCTTCCAGCAGGTATTCGGCAATAAGCGCCGCGTGCCATGAAGTGCCGCAGCCAATTATAACAATCCGCCCGGCTTTGGCAATTCGCGGAAAAACATGGTGCAGGCCCCCCAGCACAATATCCGAATATTCGGGTTTAAGGCGGCCTTTAAACGTATCTTCGATGGTTTGCGGCTGCTCGAAAATCTCTTTCAGCATAAAATGTTCGAAACCATTTTTATCCAGCTCGCCAATTTGCATGTCGAGATTTGAAATGGTAACCGAGACCGGTTTGTTTTCAATATTTTTCAGGGTGAAATTATTTTTTTGAAGAACGGCCATGTCGTAATCGTTCAGGTAAACCACATGGCTGGTGAATTCGGCAATGGGCGAGGCATCGCTGGCCACAAAGTATTCGTTTTTTCCCAGTCCCACCACCAGCGGACTGCCCTTCCGGGCAACTATCAGCTTGTCTTTTTCGCGGCTGCACAACACGGCAATTCCGTATGCACCTACTACTTTCGACAATGCCAGCTGAACCGCCATTTCAGCGGTTACCTCATCACTTTGCATGTAAAAATATTCCATCAGGTTAGCCAGCACTTCGGTGTCTGTTTCGCTTCTGAAACTAAATTTATGTTTTTCCAGATCAGTTTTCAGCCGGGCGTAATTTTCGATTATCCCATTATGTACTACCGAAAAAATCCGGTTCGCCGATAAATGCGGATGCGCATTTTTGTCGCTGGGTTCGCCGTGTGTTGCCCAGCGGGTGTGCCCAATACCTGTGTCGCCGGAAATATTTTGTGTTCCGGCAAACCGTTCAAGATCGGATACCTTTCCCGCTTTTTTAAAAACTTCCAGCGATCCGTTCAGCAAGGCCACACCCGCCGAATCGTATCCGCGGTACTCCAGTTTTTTCAATCCGTTTAACAAAACAGGGAATGCTTCCCGGGTTCCAATGTATCCTACAATTCCGCACATAATTAATTCAGTTTATTTCAACCTTCAGTTTCATGGTCTGCTTCATCCGGGTAATCAACTCGTCGCCAAGCATTTCTTTGGTTTTCATGTGTTGCCGGATGGCATTTACCGTTTCATTTTTTTCGAACTCTCCCCGCACTTCAGCAAAATCGAGCTCGCGGGCGCCGTTTTGGCCATCCACTCCGAAGCCGGTCATTTTAGTGAGTGAAAACTCTTTTTTCGCATCTTCGTAGAGCAACCGGTCGATGCCCAACACGCTCTCTTTCCATTTTTCCACCACTGTAATCACGTCAGCAGCTGTGAATTCGTTTATGGGTTTATCGTAAAACGCGCCCAACACATCGGCAGCCCAGGTCCATTCGTAATTGTAATAATTTTTATGAAGGGCGAACAAAGCAGCGTTTACCTCTTCCAGGGTGGTTGTTTCACTATTTTCAACCGACTTTAATAATCTGTCGAGCGCCTCAAAAGGGCAAATCAACCCCGACAAATCAACCCAAAACCCTTTGCCTACGGGGGTGTCCGGATTAAGTGTTTCCCTAATTTCATCGTTTGAGCGATAGTTTTTGCCCCGCAGACGGGAAATCAGTGAATTGCCCAAAAATTTCCAGATAGCCATTTCGTAAAGCTTAATGCCGCGTTCGAGTGCCCGCTTTTCAATTTTCATTTTGTCGTAGCTGTATTCACTGGCAAATTCGCCTGAATATTTTTGGATATCCATCAGCTTTTGCCGGCCTTTCAGCATTTTATGAATGGTGTAAGGACTGAGCAGATTAAAATTTATCAAATCGAGCAAATTGGAATCTTTTCGGTTATCGCGGCGGGGCCATTTTTGGGTGTCGCGCACGGTTCCTATACTTTTCAGGTTTATGCCCGGTACCAGTATGCTTTCGTCGTTGCTTTCAATCAGGTACGAAAACGGGAAATCGGCGGTATCGCAGTGTTTGTAGTGGCGCCCCATCACAAGCGAAAAAGCGCCGATACGCGATGGCCAGAGCAGGTACGAGTCGCTGGTGGTTTTGGCACCGCGCTCCATAATTCCCTGGTGAATTGGCCCCAGTTTATACAAATGGTTACTCTGATTGGAGCCACTCCCGGCATTTAAAAACGAAAACATTCCGGCAATCAGCAGGGTAGATTTATGGTGCGTAACTGTGTATGGGCCGGCAAAAACAGAGGAGGCCTCGCCGTGAAATCCCTGGCAATTGGCAAAGAACAGCGAGTTTACTGCCGAATAGTGCTTATCGAGAATACACCCCTGCCCTACAAAACATTTTGAAATAAGTGTAGCGTCAGTAATCCGGCTTCCGGAACAAACGATGAAATCTTCCATAATCACCCCTTCTCCAATAACTACCGGCGCTTCGCGGGTGCTGTTAATGCTCCCGTTTTGCAATTTTTTTCCCCCGTCAATCGAAGTCTGCGGTCCGATTTTCACGTTCAGCACTGTGTTGCAGTTTAATATTTTGGAATGGGCGCCAATGGTCCCCACCGAACTTTTAATGTTTTCAACATAATTGCCCACCATTTTTTTCAGGTTGGCTACCACTGTGGGCCGGTGCCGGTAAAGTGTCAGCATGTATGCAATATGGGTTGAAAGGAAGTCGTAAATTGGAATGGCCCGGCCTCCGCTTTCATTTATGGCTTCCACCTCCACTCCGTTGCCAAACGCCGATTCACCATCCACGGCAATTGTAGTCACATTGTGGATAACCACCCCCTCGCCGATGTAGTAATTGGCGATATAGCTTCGCACATTGTGAATCAGTGCGTCTTTACCTACCTCACAATTATGCAACCAGGCATTATAAATACCTGTATGGAAGGTAATCCCACCCACCAGATTCACCGACTTCATGAAACTGTTGAGGCGGATGTACCCAGTGAACTTGGTATTTTCTATATTATCGGGCGAAAAATCGGGGGAGACCTTAACCAGGTTCCAGTCGGGCGAAGAACACCCCTGGTAAATCAACTGGCCAATTTCATCATTATTTATCGGGCGATAGAAATCTTCTACTTTGTGTCTCTTCATGTTCTGGTATGTTTTCGATGAACCAAATATATGGCAGTTAAAACCAATCACCCATCAAAAAACATAACAAAAACATAAATAACCAATCAGTAAACCTATCACTTAAAATCCAATAAACTGATTTTAAACAAAAAAAATTATATTAAAACAAAACACAAAGTTAAAACAAATTAAAAAAAACCTGATATAATTAAAATTTCATGAATAAAAAAAGGTAGCTGAAAGGTTTTGTTTCTGCAATACACGTCCCCTTGAATTTCAGGTTAAATTCTGCCCCTGACCAGTCGGCAGGAATTTCAGAATGACGTTGCAAAAAACTTTTCAGCTACCCTCGTTATCCGCTAACCAACGGAAATTAATCTATTCCGCGCATCATCTTTTTCAGCCAGGGAGAAATAGCGAACATGAGCAATGCAGCCGACCCGGATGTAATTACCAGGAAGAGGAAAATATTCATATCGGGCAAATAATTTTCCAGAATACTCCTGAGGGCACCTGCAAGGTAGTTGGCAAGCGCAATAGAAGCAAACCACAATCCCATCATCAGCGAAGTAATTTTGGGTGGAGAAAGTTTGCTGATCATACTCAGTCCGATTGGGCTCAGGCAAAGTTCGCCTGTGGTATGAAGCACATAAACTCCCACCAGCCACATTGGGCTAACCAGGTTTTGCGGTGAAGCCATTGAATCGGCAGTAAACATTACCACAAACCCCAGTGAAAGCAGGAACAATCCTAATCCAAATTTCACGGGTGTTGAGGGATTTCTGCGGCCCAGTGCCACCCACAACATGGAAAAAACCGGTGCCAGTGCAACAATGGCAATGGCATTCACCGACTGGAACCATGTGGCATTGATTTCAAAGTCGCCCACCATGCGGTTGGTTAAATCGCGGGCAAAAAGGTTAAAGGTGCCACCGGCCTGTTCAAAACCTGACCAGAAGAACACATTAAAGAAGGCAAAAACAAGGATAGCCCCGATACGGCTCCACTCTGTTTTTCCCGTTGTATTTTTAATAATGATATAAGCAATAGCAGCAACTGCAACAAAAATTCCTACACGAATAATTATGGTTGTAGTTGTTTCCGGCAATGTCCACCATGTTTTCACAAAAAGATAAACAACGGCAATCATACCACCTGCCCAAACCAACACATCCAACCAGTCGCGTCCGTTAAGTTTCGCTTTTTCGGTAGTAAACTTACGTTTGGGACCGAAACCGATTGTCCCCAGTTTGGATTCCTGGGTCCAAAACCAGAAAGTACCTACAAACATACCAACCGATGCTGAGCCAAATCCCCATGCCCAGCCGACTGATTCGCCAAGGTATCCGGCCACCAGTGGTGCAAGGAAAGCACCAATGTTGATTCCCATGTAAAAAATAGTAAATGCCGAATCTTTTCTCGGGTCGCCGTCAGCATACAGCCGCCCTACCATTGTGGAAATGTTGGGCTTGAAAAAGCCATTACCCAAAATAAGCAATCCCAGTCCAATGTAGAGCCAGTATTGACGAGCTTCCATCATCGCCTCGGGCGACATACTCACCACACTTCTAATGGATTCGGAATAGGCCATGGCTGCCTGCCCCAGGCCCATTACAAGACCGCCAATCATAATGGCTTTTCGCTGGCCAATCATACGGTCGGCTACAATCCCACCTATAATCGGCGTCAGATAAACAAGTCCTGTAAATATTCCGTAAATTTCAAGTGCATGGTTTTCGGCAAAGGCAAAACCACCGTTCACAATAGTTGAGGTTAGGTACAATACTAAAAGGGCACGCATGCCATAGTAACTAAACCTTTCCCACATTTCGGTAAAGAAAAGCACCCAAAGTCCGGATGGATGTTTTTGAGATGGTGTATTCATTCTTTCAAATTTTATAATTTTAAAATTTCATTTATTCTCAAAAATGAGGATGAAACCTTTCTCATTGTCAACTCTTGCTTAAAAAGACAACAAATAAACAGGCCGAAAATTAATATAGAAACCCACAAGTTCATCCGCAAGACAAGGCAAAAATACAGTTTGTCAGAAATATTTAGGTGTTATTTCTCATATTGTGAAAAAAAATATGTGGAAACTTTAAATTTTCAAAATTACGTGGCAACTGGAAAAGTGCAACAAACGAAAACTTTATAAAAGGAATTAAATTTCGGAGAGATAATTTGCCAACCGCTCTTCATGACTGACTTTCAGCTTCCTTCGAAGCCTCACGCGGGCTACTTCAACACTTTGCGGCGACTGGTTTTTCAGCCCTGCAATTTCCTTGCTTGAAAGGCCGAGCCGCAGGCAGGCACATAATTTTTTATCGTTTGAGCTAATCCGCGGATGCTTTTGCAGCAAGCGGTCCATGTAGCCCGGGTGCAGCTTTTCCAGCTGGCTTTCTACCATTTCCCAGTCAATGGTTGTGACAGCAGCTTTATCCAAAAGTTTCAAAAGTTGCTGCATTCGCTCGCTTTTTTGATTGGGCGCCTCTTCCTTCAGGCGTTTTAACTGCCGAGTAACCGTGGCAATGAGTTCATTTTTTTGAGACAGCTGGAGCAGAAAAGTAATCAGGTCGCGCTCTTTCATTTCCAGTTCCGACTTCAGGCGCTGTTTGTTCCGGGATTCAATTTCCCTGCCTTCCGAAAGATTATTGATGTGCCCCAGCGCCCGCTTGAGTTTTGTGGTATCGTGAACAGAAGCACGGATACCGAGGTAGCGCCCCTGCCTGGAATAAACCCCGCGAACATTAATTGAGCACCAGCGCATTTGCCGTGTGCGTGTGAGAATCCTGAATTCGAGCGAAGGTTTCACGAACATTTGATCGAGTGCCCCGGAAATAAACGTATCGAATTTTTCGCGATCAGGGTTATAAACAATCAGTTCGGAAACCGAAGGTGCCAACATAACCTGGTTGGCCGTGTAGCCTGTAAGATCGTGGCATGAAGGGGAACAATAATTAATTTTTCCGTTGGGATGAAACCACAACTCCCAGCTAAAGGTAAAGTCAGCTATCCGCTGATAAAACAGGCGTTGTTCCTGCTCTTCATGGAGTTGCGCTTTTACTTCTTCAAATTCAAATTTTAGTTCCGAAAGTTTTAGTTCCAGTTCCTTTGCACGATTTGAAGCCTGTTCATTTTGTCTGCCACTCATCTTAAAAACATAATTTTTTTGAAATGAAATTTATTTGGCATGAGACAATAAAATTAAACAATCGTATTAAGATTCACAACAGTGAAATTTGTTTTTAACATAATATTTGAAGTAAATGTAAGAAAAACCCCGGAGCCTCTGCCCCGGGGAAAAAAACCAAAAATCAACTAACCTTTAAACCGCCTGGCGGCTTCATCCCAGTTGATGAGTTCCCAGAAAGCATTTACATAATCCGGACGTTTGTTTTGGTATTTCAGGTAGTACGCGTGTTCCCACACGTCGATTCCCAGAATGGGTGTTCCCTGAACATCCGCAACATCCATCAGCGGATTATCCTGATTGGGCGTGGACGAAACCGCCAGCTTATTGTTTTGAAGAACCAACCAGGCCCAACCTGATCCAAACCGCGTTAAAGCAGCCTGAACAAAAGCTTCCCGGAATTTTTCCAATGATCCAAATGATTCGTTAATGGCATCGAGCAATTCGCCCGAGGGTGATTTTGCACCACCCGGTGCAATTACCTGCCAGTATAAATTGTGATTGTAATATCCTCCTCCATTGTTTCTTACTGCAGTAGAATGTGACGAAACATTTTTCAGAATTTCTTCTATGCTTTTTCCTTCCAAATCTGTTCCTTCAACTGCATTGTTTAATTTTGTTGTGTAACCTCCATGATGTTTTGAATGGTGTATTTCCATTGTTCGTGCATCAATATGAGGTTCAAGTGCGTTGTAATCGTATCCTAATTTTGGTAGTTCAAATGCCATATCTTTTTAACTTTTTATTTTTATTAATTAAATACTTTTAAGTCTTTATTTGCAAATATAAGTAACGGTTAACCGCCTTCCAAATATTTTAGGATAAAAACACATTTAAATCCCCTATTGTTCATTGACCATTACAATATTTTGAATTCTGTTACCTTTGCATTTTTCAATTAGTGTTTATGAACCGCGAAATACTTCGTTTAGCCATTCCGAATATTGTGAGCAATATCACAGTGCCGCTGCTGGGTTTAATCGACCTGGCCTTAATGGGGCATTTAAATTCTGAAGTTTATATTGGCGCCATTGCGCTGGGTGGTGTTATTTTCAATTTTATTTACTGGGGTTTTGGATTTTTGCGCATGAGTACCTCGGGGTTTGCGGCACAGGCTTATGGTAAAACCGATACCACTGAAACGACTACTGTGCTGGCCCGAGCGCTGGCTGTTGCGCTGTTTGCTGGTATAATTATTCTTGCACTCCAACTCCCCATTGCATGGGCAGGTTTTGAAGTAATTGGCGGCAGCGATGAAGTAAAAACACTTGCCCGCGAATATTTTCTGATAAGGATTTGGGCAGCCCCGGCAGCACTGAGCCTGTTTGTTTTCAGTGGTTGGTTTCTGGGTATGCAAAATGCCCGCTACCCCATGATAATTGCGATTGCAGCAAATGTCATCAATATTCTACTGAGCGTGCTTTTTGTTTTTGGGCTGAACATGAAATCGGAGGGTGTGGCGCTGGGAACAGCACTTTCGCAATATGCAGGGTTATTATTGGCAGTTGTACTTTTCATGAAAAAATACCGTCAACTGCTTGTCCACGTTCACCCACATCTGATTTTCAACCTGAAACGGTTAACAGAATTCTTCCGGGTAAATACTGATATTTTTATCCGCAGTTTTTGCATCATACTTGTTTTCACATTTTTCACTTCGGAATCGGCCAGCACCAACGACACTATTCTTGCTGTAAATTCACTGCTGATTCAAATGTTACTCTTCTTTTCATTTTTTATCGACGGATTTGCATTTGCAGGTGAAGCCATGGTTGGAAAATATGTAGGCGCCCGGGAAATCGCTCAGTTGAAAAAAGTGGTTAAGCTGCTTTTTTTCTGGGGGACCGGCCTTGCGGCAGCATTCACATTGGTGTATTTTTCAGGAATGAATATTATTTTGAAATTACTGACCTCGCAAAAAGAAGTGATACAAAGCGCACAGCCATTTTTGGTGTGGATTATTTTCATTCCCCTGGCCAGTTTCAGTTCCTACATCTGGGATGGGATATATATTGGAGCAACAGCTTCAAAAGCCATGCGAAACTCACTGCTGATTTCGGCATTTCTGGTGTTTGCACCTATTTATTATCTGCTCCACCCGGTTTGGGAAAATCATGCGCTTTGGCTGGCCATGTTTCTGTTCATGTTCGGCAGAGGACTTTTTCAAACGCTTTTCTTCAAAAAAGCCATTTTAAAGGCGCAGTGAATTATTCTGTTTCCCCGGAGGATGAATCACAACTTTCGTCAGTTCGTTTTTTCAAGAATATAATTTTCAGCAAGATCCCCGGTAATTCGATTGCCTTCCAAATCGAGTTGAAACAGTTTGTTTTCGCCAACCTGGTATTGCGATGCCCTGTTTTCAAGGCCTTCAAGGGTTATAATCCGGCCGTCATCACCCCAGCTGAAATTGCCTGACTCTTTGTAAACAGCATCACTTTTCCCGAGGTATTTTACAGCAATCTCATATTCTTCGTTTTCTTTCAAAGTAATAACGGTTTCCATTCCTTCACAATCGGCGCATGGAACAACTCCTTTGTAGGTTCCATGATAATCGATTGCGATTTGCGATGTGTGCATATCGGGTAGTGCCGCAAGAGTTTCAGTGCCATCTTTTGAAATTTCTGTTTCTTTTGTCGAATTACGACACCCAACAAAAACCAGAAAACCCAAACAAAAGATGAATAAAAAAACAGTGTCTTTCATTTCTCCCGGAATAAAATAAAAAAGTATCCATTGCCATTTATTGGCAATGGATACTTATAAATTATAACTCATCCGGCACGATAACATGCCGGAAATTTAATGCTCTCTTTCTGATTATACAGCAACTGCGCTTCCGATAAGGAAGGTAGCAGCCAGCGCAATAATCGCATACAGCTCGGGGAATACGGCAAGTATAAGTGTTTTACCAGCTACTTCATGTCCGGCACCAACTGCGGCAATACCGTTGGCACAAACCTGTCCCTGACGAATTGACGACAGCAATCCAACCAAACCAAGTGCAAGGCCGGCACCAAAAACAGATGCAGCAACTCCCCAGCCAATATCGCTTTGCAACAGGCCGAAACTGTCGAGCAGGAAGTACCCGGCAAAACCATACAGCCCCTGGCTGCCCGGGAGCGCCGTGAGCATGATGTAATTACCAAATGCTTCTCCGTTCTTTTTCATTGCCCCCACCGACGCATTTCCTGCGATAGTAGTACCAAAAGCACTGCCAACCCCTGACAGGCCGACCATTAATCCAATTCCAATGTAAGCTAAAACAATAGGTTCCATTCTCGATTTATTTTAAACGTTATTACTTATTATTATTCTGATATTTTTGATGCCGGTTCTGCAAAAGGTTTGTAAGGTTTTCCGCCTCCCGTAAACCCGGCATTCTTATAAAATTCAACAAAAGTTAAGCGGATAGGGTGCACAAATGCGCCCAGCCCCGACATAAATATGGTGATGCCATGCCCGATTACAAGAATTATAATCATGACCAGCGGGCCAAAAATCACGTTATCCGGTTTCATGCTCATGGCCATGTTGTTGAAAACCATTCCTAAAATAGCACTCGATACTCCCAGCGCAAACAGCCTGATGTAGGAAAGAATATCGCCCAGCAGGCTGGTGGCCATGTTGTAAACATCCCACAAACCGGCACCAATGTTCATTAATATATTTCGTTTGGGATTGTTAAGCACCAGAATGAAAACTCCGGCAACTCCCAAAACCACATATTGTGCAACACTGGCAGTCTGTTCATCTAATGTTCCCACGGTTTTTAACCCGATAACCGCGCCCAGGCCAATAATCAATATCAGCCAGCCAATGGTTGAAAGCGAATACATAAATCCTTTCACCCGGGAAATATTAATCACCTTGAGCACCATACCAAACAAGATCTGGATGACTCCCAGAATGATAGCCAGATTGAATAGTTCATCGGTATCAACCATGTACTCTTTAATATTTTCGAGCCAGGGAATTTGGGAATTGATGAGATCGATTCCGAAGAATGTTCCGGTGAGAATACCGAAAATAACCGTTGCCAACCCCAGCAACTGGGCCAGTTTCATAACCGAACGCAGATTGGGCATTTTTCGTTTCATATACTCTGCCAGGCCAATAATAACCAGTCCGTAACCGGCATCGCCAAGCGAGAATCCGAAAAACATCATATAGAACGGTGCAAAAAACGGCACCAGGTCGAGTTCCTTATGATTGGGCAGTTCGTAAAGTTTACCGATGATTTCATAGAGCTTTGCAAAACGGTTGTTTTTCAACAAAATAGGCACCTTTTCTTCATCATCGGAAGGTTGATCGGCTGTATAAAGTATTTTATTTTCTTCGAGGTAATTATCCAGCTCTTCTTTTTTTGTTTCGGGCACCCAGCCTTCAAGCATTTTTACTTTGCCCTCCACCTCTTCGGATGTTTGCAGCAACGCATTTTTTTCCGAAAGCTGCTGTTCAATAGCCTGGTAATATTCTTCCAGTAAAGGAATGCAGAAATAAGCAATCCGATGGAGTTCGTGACGCAGTTCGTCAGCTTCGGTTTTCAGTTTTTTTATTTCAGCATCCAGCTGGCTAATGGAGTGGTTGGGCAAAATCAGCTCATCGGCACCCGAAATTTCTTCGAACCCATTCTCCTCATTTTCCTTGTCAGTTTTTTCGAGTTTTACGAAGTACCGGTAACCCTCCCAGTCTTTAATCACTTTAATATAAAAATCCTCTTCCCATTCAGGCTCAAATTTTCGGATGGGGCATGACATGAAACGAATTTCAACGCCCTGTTTCTGCAGTTTCTCAATCATCTTCCAGTCGAAATCGCCCCACGGAACCAACTGTTTGCGTTCCTTTTCGAGCTGTTGCATCTGGTGATGATTGTGTTCGCCCTCCTTCTCAATTTCTTTCAACCGATTAAAAACCGCTTCGCCCGTTTTTAATTCAGGTTTCTTTTCGGTTGCTTCAGGCTCAATCATCTCCAGCTTTTGAATGGCTTTTGAAACCTCGGTGAGATGCCTGAAAAGATCCTGCATTTCGGGAGTTGGTTCTTTAATTTTATCGTTGATATGAACCACTCCTATTTTCCGGATATCCTTCAGGAAATCCTGATAACCGGAGTGAAACACCAGGAACGAGTATTTATACATGGGTACAATCATACTTCAACCTCCTCCTGTCTTTGTTTTTCCTGTCGGTCTTTAACAATTTTCTGCGCTGCTTTCGACAAGTTTTCCTGGTCTTCGAGGAAACGCTTGATTTTACGAATGGCATCCTGGAATCCCGGAATCTGAACCTTTTCGTACAGGTTCACTTTCTGTGTAGTTTTTTTGCGGGCAAAATCGAGCAGTTCCATTTTACGTAGAAAAACTTCCCGCTGAATAGCTATTTCAGCCACTTTTTTGATGATGGCCACTCCGTCGGGAAACCAAACTGGCTGGTTAAACAAGTTTTCGTTGTTTATTTCAAATTGAATTTCGCCCAGCACCGGCGTAAAAACACCTGCAATTTTTTTCGAACTGAGCTCCACATCGCTGATGCTTAACAGGCTTTGATCGAACTCGCCCCACAAACGGGCCATATTTTCAAACGATTGAATCTGCTTGTTGTACTCTTCTTCAAGCGATGCAGCTTTATCTTTTGCTTTTTTCACTTCCACACGCAATGCCGACTCCTTGTTCTTCAGGGTTGGCAAAGCCCGTTCGCGAACCTTCAACTGCTTGTCGAGTGCCTGTAATGCTGTTTTGTTATATTGAAATTTTATGGCCACGTATTTTGTTCTTTATCTTATTTTTTTGATCATGAGTTATTAGTCATCGGTCGCTGGTCATCAAACTTCCAGCTACTTTCTCCTCAATCTTTCCAGTATTTCTCAACCAGATTCTCTTTAATAGCCACCTCAGCTTTCTTGAAGTGTTTTGCAAACAATTCCCATCCAATGTCGAGCATTTTGTCTGTTCCTACGTTTACATCAATAGCCAGCAGACGATTGGAATACTCTTTTGCAAAATCCAGGGTACGCTCGTCGTAATCGGTCAGGTCGAAACCATTTTCCAGCTTGGTGCGTGCATTTGCAGCATCGGCATATAAGCGGATAGCGGAGTTCATCACCTGCGGGTGATCATCGCGGGTTTGTTTACCAATTACCAACTGTTTCAGGCGCGAAAGCGAACGGAACGGGTCCACAATTACTTTTCCAATTTCGGAATCGCGGCGCAGGAAGAGCTGCCCTTCAGTAATGTAACCTGTGTTATCAGGAATCGCATGCGTAATGTCTCCACCCGACAATGTGGTTACCGCAACAATGGTAATTGAGCCGCCTTCGGGAAACTGAACAGCTTTCTCGTAAATTCTTGCCAGGTCGGAATAGAGCGAACCGGGCATGCTGTCTTTCGACGGAATCTGGTCCATGCGATTCGACACGATACTCAGTGCATCGGCAAAAAGTGTCATGTCGGTTAGCAGTACCAGCACACTCTCGTTTTTGTCCACCGCAAAATACTCGGCAGCAGTCAGCGCCATATCCGGAACCAGTAACCGCTCTACCGGTGGATTTTCTGTGGTATTCACAAAACTAACAATACGGTCGAGCGCCCCGGCATTATCGAAAACATTTTTAAAATAAAGGTAATCGTCGTTGGTCAATCCCATTCCCCCGAGGATAATTTTATCGGCTTTGGCACGCAGGGCCACCATGGCCATCACCTGGTTGTAGGGCTGATCGGGGTCGGCAAAAAACGGAATTTTCTGCCCCGACACCAGCGTATTATTCAGGTCGATACCTGCTATACCTGTAGCAATAAGATTGGAAGGTTGTTCGCGCCGAACCGGGTTTACCGACGGGCTACCGATATCCCGCACTTCACCCTGAACTTCGGGGCCGCCATCGATGGGATCGCCAAATGCGTTAAAGAAACGCCCGGCCAGTTCGTCGCTGACTTTCAGCTGTGGCGGCCTTCCCAGGAAACTCACTTCGGCGTTGGTAGGAATGCCTTCTGTTCCCTCAAAAATCTGGAGCGTAATTTCGTCTCCTGTAATTTTTACTACCTGGGCCAGTTTGCCGTTAACACTGGCTATCTCGTCGTAACCTACGCCATCGGCCTTAAGGGTAACGGTAGCCTTGGTAATATTTGTTAATTTGGTATATACTTTCTGAAATGCCTGGCTTTCCATTATATTTCTTTTTCAGTGTTATATTCTTTTCAATATTAATTTGCCTGTTTTTTCAACAATTCTTCCAGCTCTTTTTCATGCTGCCTGAATTTATCCGATTCATACTCGGAGTAGTTCATCTGTTTGAACTCGTTAATTACCTCCTTGAAAAAGCCACCTACTTCTTCAAAATGGTTAAACGAATACTCCCTGCTGATCACTTCCAGTACTTTAGTCAACATGTATTTCTGCCGTTTCATGGGCGTGGAGGAATCGATTTTATCGAAAGCATCCTGCTGCAGAATAACAAAATCGATTAACTCCGATTTCCAAAATGTTTCGTGAAAGCTGATGGGCACACCGTCATCACCCAGGATATTGATTTGCTCCATGCTTTCTTTTCCACGCAACAAGGCATCTTTGGCTTTATTCACCTGGCTGAGCCATTCTTCGCTGACATTTTCTTCCAGATTTTTTTGTACTTCCGGGTATTCGAGGTATTTCGAATAACTATCGATTGGGTCGATTGCCGGATAGCGTTTACTGTCGGCGCGGGCCTGGCTCAATCCGTAAAAACAGCGGGCAGCTTTTCGGGTACTTTCGGTTACCGGTTCTTTCAGGTTACCACCTGCCGGCGATACCGTTCCAATGAAAGTGATGGAGCCTGTTTTGTCGTTATTCAGGTAAACAAACCCTGCACGCGAATAGAAGTTGGAAATCACAGCCGACAAGTCCATCGGGAATGCATCCGGTCCGGGAAGTTCTTCGAGGCGATTCGACATTTCGCGCAGCGCCTGTGCCCAGCGTGAAGTGGAGTCGGCCATCAGCAACACTTTCAACCCCATAGCCCGATAATATTCACCAATCGTCATGGCGGTATAAACCGAGGCTTCGCGGGCTGCCACCGGCATGTTGGATGTATTGGCAATAATAATGGTACGTTCAATCAGTTTTTTACCGGTACGCGGGTCTTCCAGTTCGGGAAACTCGGTAAAAATTTCCACTACCTCGTTGGCACGCTCGCCGCAAGCTGCAATAATTACAATATCAGCTTCGGCCTGTTTTGAAATGGCATGTTGTAACACGGTTTTTCCGGTACCAAACGGGCCGGGAATAAAGCCGGTTCCTCCTTCAGTAATCGGGTTGAGCGTGTCCATACAACGCACACCGGTTTCGAGTAGTTTAAACGGGCGCGGTTTTTCCCTGAAAGCGCTCATGGCCACTTTTACCGGCCATTTTTGCACCATCGTCAGTTCGGTTTCGGTTCCGTCGGCATCAGTTACCACTGCAATTTTGTGGTCAACTGTGTATTCACCTTCGCCCACAATTTCTTTTATTTTATATGTTCCTTTCATTTTAAAAGGAACCATAATTTTATGCGGCTGGTCATTTTCGTTCACCTCGCCCAGCCAGTCGCCGGCCTGCACTTCGTCTCCTTTTTGGGCAATGGGTTTAAATCCCCATTTCTTTTCCCTGTCGAGCGGGTCGGTGTATTCGCCGCGTTTCAGGAAAACACCTTCCATTTTATCGAGGTCGTTTTGGAGGCCGTCGTAATTACGGGAAAGAATTCCCGGGCCGAGTGTCACCTCGAGCATGTGCCCCTGGAACTCAACGGTGGATCCGGGTTTCAGGCCGCGGGTACTTTCAAACACCTGCACATAGGCGTGTTTTCCCACCACTTTAATCACCTCTGCCATCAGATGCTCTTGGTCGAGCGCAATGAAACAAATTTCATTCTGGGCAACGGGACCGTTAACTTCTACCATAACCAGGTTGGACACAATTCCAACCACTGTACCAGTTGTTTTATTTTCTTTTTCCATAAGTTATTGCGAATTCTTCAGGAAATTCAAAATTGGATTGTAATTCTTCAAGTAATTGATTAAATATCTGTTGTCCTTTTTCTTTATCGAGTTCGAACCAGCGTTCAACAATAAAAATTTTCTGCACAAAGGCCAGTACTTTTTCAGTCGTAAAATAGTTGAAAAAGGTTATTTCATCGAGAAACTTCCACAGGTGATTGTCGATTTTCAATTCCCGGTCGAGAATATTTTCGGTCTCAAAAATCTGAATAAGGTTTTCAATATCGTCGATCTCGGTTGAAAGGCCAAAATCGCGCGACCTGCTTTTTTTCAGCGCGTGGGTCACCTCATCGTCGCCAATAATGGCTTCCTCGAATGGGATATCGTGTTTGCGACCGTTTAACGCCATCATAATGTTGGACATGTTTTGTTTATAGTCGGCAAACTTCCTGAGAAAATCATTTCCGGATGCCCTAAGCCATTTAAACCATCCCTCGGTGAGAAACCGGATAGCCTGGGCTTTGGGGAAGTCTTCCTCGTCGTTGTGGAATGTTTCAATAAATTCAACAAAATAGGGCGGAAAGTCCGATGTGTCCAGCAACTCGTACTGCTTTTTATCGGCCATTTGTTCGAGCAATTCGCGCGAATAATTTCCCCGGTCGTCCCATTCAAATTCTGTTTCAAAGAGCAGGTTGAGCAAATTTTCGTGGTCCCGGGGCAGGTAAAACAACTTCACAAGCCTGAAATCATCAGGATGAAGTTCCTCCTGCAAGTAATCGCGCAATTCGGCTGATGAGTAATGGAGTTTTTTATCATCAGGAATAACGTCGGGTAATCCGGCTACTAGACAATAATAGTTTCGTTGAATCATTTTTCCTCCTCAAAAAGAAGTTGACTGGTTTTCGGCCTCAGGTAACTTTTCAGAAAATTGATAAAATCTTCATCGGTGAAGCTGATGACATAGCTCCCGTCGGATGGTCCGATTTTGAAACCCGATTTCAGGTTTTTGGCAAATGACACTTCCAACCCTTTATTGAGCTCATCGGCCAAATTGTTTTTAAAGAATTTTTCGAGATCTTCCCGTTCCGATTCGGGCAGGATAACATTCAAATCGAAATCTTCTTTATCCATCCATCCTTTCACCACATCCGAAATCAGTTTTTTAAGATAATCGCTATTACTGAATAACTCTTTTACCGAAGGTTGAATTACCTGCATGGTAATAAGCGAAGTGATTTCCTGTTTCATCGCCGAAACCGCCTGGTTCAGCGTCATTTTAATTTCTGAATCCACCTGCTTTTTAAGCTCTTCCGATTTACCATTGGCATCTTCCACAATTTTGTCGGCTTTTTTCTGCGCATCTTTTTCAATCTGCTCAGCCTTTTCATTGGCTTCTTTCAGAATGGCATCCGCTTCCTCTCTTGCTTTTTCAACGCCTTCGTTGTAAATGGTTTCAGTTAATTGTTGAATTTTCGAATCCATATATTCCTGATATTTAAAAATTTCGTTTTCTGATGTCCGATTTTCGCATTTATTTTGAAAGCCGGAGTCGTAAATGTACTAACAAGATTTTAATAAGGATGAAGGAAAATCAGCAATTTTTGGGGTTTTATGTCGCAGAATATGTTTTTGAAAAAGATTGATATTTATCAAACAAACGTTTAATGAAAAACAATGCCAGAATAAATAATGGTTAATTATTTATGGGAATCAGTTGGTTAAACAGATTATTAGATAGGCGATTAAACAATAAATCCTCGAATCCCCGGCAAACAAAAGAGTTTTACATCTTTTAACATTAGGTTAACGTTATAATAAATAATTTCTATTTCGTGATTAATTCGCAAAAAATTATTCCTCCCTCAACTCATTCACCAATCTTTTTTTACGTAGGGAGAACCAGCTCAGCGCGGCAATCCAGATAATTCCGTTAATAAGAATAAGTGCCACAACCAGCGCCACGGTACTCAGCGACGCATCGGAGTTGGCCGAAAGGAAAGCCGGTAGTGTTGCGGCCACTGCGGTTACAAAACCAATTAAAACGCCTGCTACCAAAAGGAGCAAATATTCGTTCACCAGCAAGCGGAACAGTTGCCGTGTATGAAAACCAATGGCCTGCATGAGTCCGATTTCGCGGCGGCGCTCCAAAATAGTACGCGCCAGAATAACTGCCAGCCCCACTGTTCCGAGAATCATCCCCAACGCTCCCAACGCCAGAAAAATGCTCAGGTACGTGTTGGTTACCGAATAAAACTCAACCAACCTTTTGGCAGTTGATTCCATCCGCCAGCCATAATCGCGAAAAACCGATTGCAGCTCCTCCGCAATTTGCTCCTGATTTTCGGGTTCACCATCAATCAGGAAAATATGGGAACCGCTGTTGCTGGGGTAGTTTTCGAGAAAATGTTTATTGGAAATGATAACATACCCCTGAAACACCGAAGGCGTTGTTCCGGCAATTAGTTTAAGGCGCAGGGTATCGCCCTTTTCATTTTGATACAGCAGCTCGTCGCCCACTTTTTTGCCCAGCCCCCACTGAATAACAGTCTGGTCGGCAATGGCCGGGATGGAACCATCATCCAGTTGTTGGTTCAGGGCTTTCCACGGATCGTCTGTATCGAATCCCTTCATGTGAGTGGCAAATGAAAAACGCCCGCTTAAATTTTCGGGATTGACTCCCAGAATGGCAGGCTGTGAAATCCGGTTCAGGTTGAGGCAACTGGCATCGTCGCCTTCCACCTGGCGGAATTGCACAGCATTAAAATCTTCGTAAATGCCTTCCTCTGCCCTTCTTTCCTCATCATTTAAATCGTAAAGCACCGGCATTGTAGTTTCTGCAAAATAGAGAAAACCGCCTGTCCCGCTCGATTGATCCTGCGCATTGGCAAACAAATCGAGTTTATACGAGCCCGTGGAAACCACCAGAAATGTTCCCAGTGCAAACAAAATAACGATTGTAAGCGACCGGCCGGTGTTCCGGGTCAGGTTTAAACGGGCTACGTTTTGCAAACTGAGTGTGTGGGTTTTCCGGGCTTCCAAACGGAAAAGTATTTTTCGGAAAACCAGCAGCAGGCCAACAAGCAGCAAACCGCCCGATAAAAAGAACAGAATAGTATTTAAGTTTCCGGATTGGAATAACTGCCAAAGAAAAATAATCACCGGAATAATCAGCGAAATGTACATTGTTATATCGAGAATCAGTCTTGTACTCTTTTTAAGCTGCTGTCCGGTGCGTTTCTGCAATTCGGCAGTTTGGCGGTTTTGATATCGTCTGAGTGAGATAAAAATGGCACCGAGCGAAACGACAATGCTAATTACCAATCCCAGAACAAGTGTGGCAGGATAAATTTTTATGAGCAGCACATTGGTTCTTACAATTTCGAACCAAAGGGTGTTGAGGATCCGGAAAACGCCGGAAGTATAAAAAACCGACAATGCCAACCCGATAATGGCACCCACAAAAGCAATTACAATACCTTCGAGCAGAAAGAAACTGCGCACCTTTTTTTGCTGAAAACCAAGCGCACCAAGCAACCCTACTTCTGAGGAACGCGTCTCCAGGTTCAGGCGAAATAGCAAAGCCGTAAGAATAACAGATGCCGCGAGGATGAAAAAACTCAGCCCCAGAAAAAGGCCGCTGAAATCGGTTCCGTTCCGGGCAGCCTGCAAGCCCTGTTCACGAATGGGCTCAATGGCCATCCCCAAATCGCCCGGACGAATATTTTCGGAAAAGGCACTCATGTAATTCGCCTCATCAAAAGCATCAGCCGGAAAGCGCACTGCGGTGTAAACGCCAAACCGGTTTTCCCACATTTCCAGGGCTTTGTTCAGCGAAACATAAGCTTTGGGCGTTCCTTTCCATTCATCCCAGTAATCTTCGTCTTTATCGCGGATGGCATCCAAATCAATGGGCACGCCGGCTTCCCACTCGCGGCAATGACCGGCATCTGAAAGTCCCGGAATAAATGGCATCCGGGTAGAATCGGCCCACTGCCTCGTCATTGGAACAATTTCTTTTAAAACAAACTCGGCCTCCCTGTCAATTAATTTGCGCAACGGTCCAATTTCAAGGTATTTCAACCGGATGGTGTCCCCGGGATTTGCATCCAAATCGTTGGCAGCCCATTGGGTAAGAATGATTTCGTTGTCAGTCAGCTGACTGCCTTCCAGCGAGGAAACAAATGAATATGGCGTTTCGCTGCCGGTGCGGGTTCGCTCAATGCCGTTTACGAAATAGGAAATCAATGGCTTCGCTTTGGGCAGCTGTTCAAGGGTTTGCGCCACTTTGGGTTCCATGAAAACCCGATCGGTGGATATTTCCACTTCGCCGGTTTTTTCAATCTTCTTTAACACAAGGCTTGCATCCACAGGTGTCAGGGACAGGTCAACTGCTTCAGTAACTTCTTCATTACTTAATTCAGTTGAAACCAAGATATGATTTGCCTTGCTGCTGAAGTCCATTAAATCGTTCAGTTGTTCTAAGGAAAGAAACAAATTATACGGAGCCGACTGCGAATTTTTCAGGCTGAAACGCCCCAGTTCATCGCGGGTCAGCACTTTTTTGATGGTTGCCCGCAATGAAACGCTGGTTTGTTCATCGGAAACGAACGGCGCGTTCAAGGGCACCAAACTTGCTTTTTTAATGCGGACCAGAATATTGTCACCGGCCTCCACCTGTAATCTTTCAGACAGGTTGCGGCTAATCACTATTTCATTTCCTTCCAGGTTATTGTAAAGTGTGTCGCTGGCTATTCTACTGAAATTATTGTCCACCCCAATTACTTGCACGCGGTTCACCCGCTGCTGACCACCGTCGGCAATAGCCACTCCTTCGAGCAGTAAAACAGGAGCGGCCTCTATTCCGGGATTTTCATTCTGCATCTCAACAGCCATTTCCTGCCTGAAGTAGCGTTCTTTCACCGCAACAAGGTGAGTGGTTTCTCCCAGCCGGAAAAAGGTTGACTGCTCAAGACTGTATCGTACCGAGTCTCCAATAATCAGCGACCCGGCGAGCACCATTGTACTGATTGCAACGCCCAGCGCTACCAGCATATTGGCTTTCAGGTAATGAAAAAACGATTTGAATATATAGTTTAATCTCGTCATACAACATTTTCGTTTGATGCTGTCAGATAGGGAACACTGAAAAGTCATCCAAAATCATCGTGCAAATCTTAATTGTCCTATTCATACCCAACCTTAAACTTTGAACTTTAAACTAACTTCCCGTTTTTCAATGTATATTTTTTATCCATCTGGTCGGCCAAATCAGCGGCGTGAGTTACGGTTATCAGCGTTATGCCTTCTTCGTCGCTTAATTTTATGAGCAATTCGGTAAGTGCTTTGGCGTTTTCTTCGTCGAGAGCGCCCGTGGGTTCATCGGCCAGCAGGAGTTCGGGTTTGTTGACCATGGCTCGCACCACCGCGGTGCGCTGGCATTCTCCACCCGACATTTGCGAAGGTTTTTGATTTCGCTGTTCCCAAATTCCCACTTTTTTTATGAGATGTTCCGCCCACTCTTTTTGCTCGCCGGAAACCGAGTTACTTTGTGGCAACAAAGGCAAAAGTACATTCTCCAATAAAGTCAATTGGGGCAAAAGATGATGCAACTGAAATATGAATCCCAGGTTTTTGTTGCGAAAACCGGCCAGTTCCGATTTGGAATAACTGGTCAGGTCTTTTTCGTTGAAAAAAACTTTTCCCTCCTCAGGAGAATCGAGGGCGCCAATTAAATTGAGCAAGGTGGTTTTTCCAGAACCACTCGGTCCCACGATGGCAATTTTATCGCCTTTTTCAACACCAAAGTTTAACGTTTTCAGCACCTGCCGGTAGCTGTGTTTTCCCGGCTCGCCGTAACCTTTGGTTATGTTTTGCAATTGTAATAACATAGTTTTCAGTCACCCTGAGCTTAGCAGAAGGGTGTTATTTTTTAAGATTTTCGTATAAAGTTATAATTTCTTTCGCATGGGTATGAATGTTGAACTTTTCTTTTGTTCCCTGGTACCCGGCCCGGCTGAGTTTCTCCAGCTTTTCAGGATCATTTAAGAGTTCGGCCCAGCTTTCGCTCAGTTTTTCGGGTGAGTTGGGCGAATAAACAGTGCCCCCTCCCGCTGTTTCAATTATCTCAGGGAAAGCGCCCAACGCGGGCTGAACAACCGGAACTCCTGATGCCATCGATTCCAGAAGGTACATGCCAAATGCTTCACCATTTCTTACCGGAACCGAAACCAGTGAAACCTTTTCGAAAAAGCTGTGAATCGATTCCTCTTCGAATTCATCTACAATTTTAAAATCATCCGAAAATCCGTTTTCCTTTATTTTCCGCTTTTGTTCTTTTATATATTTGGTGTCGTCGCCGGTAGAACCGCCGGTGGCAATCAGTTTCACATCTTCGAACCCCGGCTTCTTTTTGAGCTCAATAAATGCATCCACAACAATATCGAAGCCGTTCTCATGGCACAAGCGCGAAATGTACCCCACATTTCTGCTTTTTTCTTTTGTCGAAATGAATTTGTAATCTTCGTAATCCACTCCCAAATAAAATGTTTTCACCTTTTCGGCTGGCAGATCCATTTTCTTTTTCATGACTTCAGCAAAGAAATTACTCACAGCCACAAAAGCATCCACATCCTCGGCACGGGTGTGCATCAGTTTCCATATTTTATCCTGAACCGATGGGTCCATGACATCTACCCACACATCTTCGTCCTGCAACGAACAAAGGACCGGGACGCCTACTTTCTCTTTCAGGCGTTTGGCAAGGCCCAGCAGCAACGCATTGGAAAGATGAATGATATCGGGTTTGCAATGTTCAGCAATCCAGTTCACCATATTTTCCAGTTCTTCTTTTTGCTGCCCCTGTTCGCCCAGCAACATCGATATGGTCATGTCTTCCAAACCTTTGGCACGTGTAGATCCGGCCATCGAAGCAGCCAGTTTCATCATTGGCTTCGAGTTCAGCATGCGATCGAACCATTTAGGTGCTTTCCGGAAAATGGGATACACCTGTTTGAGGTAGGTACTTATGGCTCCATAAAAAATTGGAATGCCGGAAATATCGTGCTCGTCGGCAAACAATGGGAGGTACATAGGGATTTTCACCACCTGGTGTCCCTCTTGGCGGAGTGCTTCCACATATTTACTGTCGCGCAGGCAATTGCCGCAGTAAAAACTCCCGCCCGAGCCGGGTATAATTTGAATGATGTTCATAATAAACACAGCCCCCACCAGCTCCCCCAAGGGGGAGAGAAAGAGCGATTAAATTATTAATAGTACTAAATATCTCATCTTCCTGTTATTTTTCTCCCCTTGGGGAGATGCCGAAGGCAGAGGGGCTCTTATTCCCCAAAACAATACACAAATCCATCGGACGCTGCCACATAGATTCGGCCACCGGCCACTGCCGGATTACTGATTATCTGACTGCCGATTTCGTATGTCCAAACAACCTGCCCGTCAGAAAGTTTTACCAAAGCCAGGTCGCCACGCATATTGGCTACAATTACTTTGTTTCCGGCAACAACCGGCGATGCTTCCACGCGGTTACCGGTGTTGTATTCCCAAATTTTTTCGCCCGTATTTTTATCGAAGCAATACAGAAATTTATTGTGATTGGCTGTGAACAGGCGATTGCCTGAAATTGCCGGGGAAGCGATAAATGGCAAATTGGTTTCGCTGTGTTCCCACTCCCAGGTCGTTTTTTCATTTTTAATGTCCACCTCAAAAAACCGCCCGTCGTAATCGCCCAGGTACGCCCTGTCTTTTTCTACTGCCGGTGAACCCGGTACGTAAGTGGCCACATCAATTTTCTTGTCTGCCTCACCGGTAACAATGTCCACCTGATGCAAATAGCCGTCGCAGCCGCCAAAAAAAGCTTTCCCGTTGAAACAACCGGCCGCACCGTTAATAAAGTTATCCGACTCGTATTTCCATTGCACTTCGCCGGTTTCAGCATCAACACAATGGAGGTAATAATCGTAACTTCCCACAAAGATGTAGGTTTTGTCACCGTCTTCCCACCAGTTGGCCGAACCGATTATCTGATTATCGGTTTCATATTCCCACTTTTTATCGCCCGTTTTTAAATCGAGTGCAAACAAGGTTCCGTCGAGGTTGCCAATGTAAACCGTATTGTTGTGAATAAGCGCCGGAGCTTCAATGGTATTGGGCGTTTCAAATTTCCAGATCAGCTTTCCTTCCAAATCAATGCAGTAAACCACGCCGTCGGTTGAGCCAACAACAATTTTCCCCTGGTCAACTACCGGCGACGATTTAATATTGTCTCCCGTTTGAAAAGTCCAAATCAAATCCGGCTGATCAGGGATTTCAGTTTTTGAAATGCCGTTTAATTGCTGCCCTCCCCTGAAAATGGGCCAGGAGTCAGTAGGTTGGGCTGATAAACCGACTGCAAAAAACAGAATGCAAATTGTATTTATAATAATCTTCATATTACTCTTTTTTAACTACATAGGGTTTGCTGAAAAACTAACGATTTATTTTTAATAGGCATTGTTCAACTCCGTTATTAGCAGGTTGAAAATTCACTAATAATTCCATTGTCTG
>NZ_FQZE01000030.1 GCF_900141875.1 Tangfeifania diversioriginum
GAATTATAATTATTATATCCCCTGGTAGTCATTCTATAACAGATTTGTGGTAAAATCCATTAAGATACTGATTATCAGGGGTTTAATCAAATATTTTAAATACTTATTTTGCTCATTTTCAAATAGTTATCCACATTTTTAACGAAGTATTGTAATATTTATCAATTATTGTTTTTAATGTGTTTCATTCAATCAAAGTTTGTTATCAAAGAGTACCTATCTCTCTGAGTAATTTGTAGTAATTAAATACAACATCGAGTTTAGCATTAATAACTTGTAATTCTGCTTTCAACTTCATGTTACTGGCATCGAGCATTTCTGTTATCAAAGCAAGGTCATTCTGATACCTGTTGTTGATTACTGCATAATTTTCACTTGCCAACTGAAAGCTTTTCTGATAGGTATATAGTTTCTCATAAGCCTCACCATATTTTGTTTGGGCAGAATAAATAGCTGTGCGGGTGTTTTCTAATTCTGCCTCGTAAGCATAGTTTGCAGTATTTAAAGAGGATTTGGCAAGCGATATTTTATTGCTTGATTTATACAGCGATGCCAGATTGCATTTAATGCCAACACCCAGATACCAATAGTTTAAATTTTTGTTGATTGGCGGAACTTCCATTGTTATTGGTCCTTCAAAATAGTCAGCTCCAAATATTGCAACTGAAGGATACAAATCGGCTTTTGCCAGTTTAATATCTTTTTGTGCAACTTCCTTTTGCAATGATTGGATTTTAACACTTGGGCGTTTTTCATTTGCCTCATCAACCAAATTTTCTGCAAACAAAGGCAACTCATTTATATTCTGTACCGATGAGTCGGGAATAATAACTGTTTCATCGGGTAAGCCAAGAGCAATAGTTAAATGTATATTTACAATGCTTATGTTATTTTCAATTTCTATAAGTGCAAGTTTAAGGTTTTGTAACATTAACTCATATCGGGTAAGGTCGTTATCTAGTGCCATTCCTGTAGTAAGCTTTGCTTTTACATGCCGGATAAGTTCATTGGTTTCTTCAATGTTTTTATTAAATACTTTTTTTTGATTGTAGAGCTTATAAAGGTCGAGGTATTGTCCGGCTACGAGTAAACGAATATCCATACGGTTTTTATCATGCGACAGTGTAGCTATTTGTGATTCCAATTCGGCTTTTTCTATAGCATTAGATACAGCATCTCCTGCAAAAACCACATACGAAGCCTCTGCCGAAAAATTATTGCCAAAATGAGGCATTGCTGCATTCTGTGCATTTGAAAAATTGCGGTCAAATATTGTTGCATCGCCCAAATACATTGCTGATATTCCCACATCGACCGAAGGCAAACGTAAATTTTCAGCAACATCAATAGCCATATTAGCTGTTTCGGATATGGACTTACTAATTTTTAAATGAGTACTATTCCGCTCTGCTAAAACAAAAACTGTATCCAGCGATATGATTTTTTCTTTAGGTATTTGGGCAAATCCAACCTGAGCACTGATTAAAAACAGTGCCAACCAACAATGTATTTTCATAAAATAAAATTGAATTAATTAAGTCGCAAAAATCGTTTAGTTTGTTTCCGTTTTGGTTATCATTAATTCGCTAATAGTTGTCAAAATTTCCACATTTAATTGTTTTATGAATAAATTTTAGTTCTTTTGCTTATCAAAAAAAGAATTGACACATGTATCCTAATGAAGTATTCTCAAACACAGAATTAACCGAGGATGAATTTGCAATAGCATTGACAAGTAATAAATTACCTCTAAATAGTGCATTGGCGAAAGCTGGGAAATGCATTATATGTTATTGTCTAAATGGAGAAGCCGAGATAGAAGTAAACCTGACAAAGCATCGTTTTGTCAAGTCCGAAATAATGGTAATATTTCCCAGTCAAATTGTAGAACAAAAAAAAATCAGCCCCGATTTTTTAATCATGTATTTCACCCTTGCACCACATATTCTCCAAGAAGTTACCTTTCGGTTTCCGCCATCATTCCTTAACTTCTTACATTATCATTTTTATTACCGTGTTGGTGACGAAACAGTGAAAGAAGAAGCTGTAAGATTTAAAGAAATAGAAGAAAAATACTTGGATACCGAGAACTTTTGTCGAAGAGAAATATTAATGAACTTACTACGAATATTTTTTTTAGAATTATTTGATAAGATTAGAAGAGATGAACTAACGCAATCCGGTTCAAAACACAACCGAAAGGCTGAGATATATGAGAAATTCTGTAATCTTGTTATGCGGACTTATAAGCGAAACAGAGATGTGAAATTTTATGCGGATGCACTGAGTATTTCTTCAAAATACCTGTCAATTATTACAATGGAGCATTCAAGCTTTGGGGCTAAACAATGGATTGACGATTATGCTATTTTAGAATTGAAAGTAAGGTTGAAAAGTACAAGCGACAGCTTTCAAAAAATTGCAGATGAGTTTAATTTCTCGGATTTAGCCTTTATGTCCAAATATTTCAAATCAAGAGTTGGCATTTCACCAAGTGAATTTCGGAAGGGGTAATGTTTTTTGTTTTGAAAAGCTAGCACACAGTCGTAAGCACATTTGCAATTCCCACATGCCAGCTCACAGACCAAAATTGCAAAAGAGCTTCCACCTCTCCAGCCCGAGTAACCGCCTTTCAGGACGGTTTTAGGATTGGCCACGCTCAAAAAAACAAAATAAATTTGTGCTTCGTGGATAGGTTGGTGCAGATTGACAAAGACTTGAAAATAAAAGTTAATTAAATGACAAACCGACGGATATGAATGAACACCAGTTGCCAACATCGTGTATAGTGCATTTGGCGGATAGTGCTAATTTCAAGGGTGTTACATCTAATAAACTTTGTTGCGGTTTGACAGGAACGAGCTCCGAAATCCGCAACGACAACTTACAAGTGACGTTATGCCGCATACAATGAGACCAGTACAAATGGATAGATTTATAGAAAATATAGATAACCAAATAGAGTTTAATCAAGGCAAGAATATTTTTCTTGATAGATTAGATTTTTTTCAATTTGCTGAAGAAACGGTTAAAGCTATTTCAAGTATTGATAAGTTAAATCCAGATTCAAAAGAAACCTTAATTGATTACGCAACTGATAAAGCAATAGAAGAATTTTGCAGGATAAACCAATATTACTCATTTGACTCAAAAGCAAAAAATGATTTAGGAAAAATTTATTCTGATTTATTTGAAAACCTTCAAACTAAAACAAATTCAATTGAGGATATTTCAAAAAATCATTACGAAAACCTAAAAACTTGGTTAAAAGAAAATAATCCTTTTGCTGAAAAGATTTATAAAAACGACAACGAAAAAGTAAGTCCTGTTGCTTGTTCTGAATATTCCCCGAAATTGCAAATTGATATTTTACAGATTGATGTTAAGCATTTAATGCAACCAGTTTTGGATATAGGCTGTGGAAATAACGGACATTTAGTTAATTATCTTAAAAATCAGGGGATTGAAGTTCTGGGAATTGACAGATTTAAGTTTACAATGTCAAATTTGATAACAGTAGATTGGTTGGAATACGATTATGGAAAAGAAAAATGGGGAACAATAGTCAGTAACTTAGGATTTTCAAATCATTTTAAACACCATAATCTTAGAGAAGATGGGAATTATATTGAATATGGCAAAACTTATATGAATATTTTGAATTCATTGAAAATTGGTGGATGTTTTCATTATGCACCAGATTTGCCATTTATTGAGAAATATCTTGATAATAAACAGTTTGACATTAATAAATACGAGATTAACAAATACGATTTTAAAACGACGAAAATAAAAAAAATGAAATAAAGTACGACGGCATAACATTTTGTATAAGTAATGGCAGGCAATGTGGTAAATATCAAGGTTTGTAGCCCGCTCAAACTACGTAGCGGTTTGACAGGAAACTACTACGCAATCCGCCACTACTCATACAATTTACCGTTGGCGGTAATTATGACGCAACGAAACGTAAGCAAAAAACATCTTACAATAAAAAAATACCGAAATGAAACAATTAATTATTTTAGGATTTATCATTTTGATTGGATTACAATCATGTGAAAAGAATAATGATAATTCAATTAATGATTATTCGAGCAAAAATGAGATTACAATACCAACAGAATCCCCAAGGGGATTAGCCTTTGATGGAGAATATTTATGGTACAGTGATGATTCAGACAACAATTTATATAAATTATCAAGCAATGGAACGATTTTAAAAACATTAGACCTTAATGATTGTAAAATCACAGGTTTTGAGTTTTATGACAATTATATTTGGTGTATAAACGATACTACTGTATTAAATGACACAACAATATCTCATTACCCATTTTCAAGTATTTATAAATATTCAAAAACTGGAGAACGACTTGATACCATTTTAATTCAAGCATCAGGAAATACACAACGACCTGAATTTATTGGGATAACAATCAGTGATTCAAAGATTATTGGTTCTTCAAATCAAGGGTGGAGTTCTTGTTTATACAGCATAGACTTTGAAAATAAAGCAAAGACAATGTTGCAGTATCACTATTTGACTGGATTAACAACACATAACGATACGATTTTTGCAATTGACAGGAGCAATATAAATAAAAATAGGATTGTGTGTTTTGACTCTGAATATAATATAATTATAGATAAATCTATTGACATTGAATATATTGCAAGTGACTTAGCTTATGCAAATAATGATTTGTGGATTTGTGACAGAGAAAATAAAATATTGAGGAAGATAGAATAACTACCGCCAATAAACAGGACTCTAAGCGTCGTGCAGCGCCCAGCGATGAGTCCATGTTGAACCCGCCTGAATGACACTGTCGGGCAGGCTGCACCCGCCGGAATCAGGGCTATTTACTTAATGAAGATTTTTTGAAGAAGTATAATTAAGGTGTGGTTTTATTATTTAATCTTCATTGAAATATTCTTTACTGGCGTTGCAAATAGGGCATTTGTAATCATCCGGCAAATCTTCGAAAGGAGTTCCCGGGGGAATCCCGGCGGTTGGGTCACCTTCCTCAGGATTATATTGGAAGCCGCAAATGCTGCAGGTAAAGGTGTTTCCGCTTTTTCTAAATTTATCTTTATTACTCTTTTTATGCTCTTTATTTTCAGCAGTTTTTTCTTCAGGTTCATCATCTGCCTCTTTTTCTTTATCCAGCTTCTCTTTTTCGATATAGGTTGGAGCATTTTTGGGCGATAGCATTTTAAATTTCTCGCGGTAATATTTGTAAGTCAGCGGATCATCATCAGAAATAACATCGCTGTCTTTAACCTCCCCAATTATTAACAGGTGCGTGCCAACATCGTGGGTTGAAATCACCTCGCAGTCGAACCATGCCACTGCCGAATCGACAACAATTGGTGCGCCCGTTACAGCCGTTTTGGTTTCCACTTTTTTGAACTTATCCATGTCCTGGCTCGACATAAAACCAAACTCCCCAATCAGTGAAGAACTGGTTTCTTTACTTAAAACCGAAAGCGAAAATTTTTTACTATTCAGAATTTTATCGATTGTTGCATTTTTTTTATTGCAGCTTATGGCAATCCGGGGTGGTTCGGCGGTTACCTGAAATGCGGTATTGCCAACATAACCCGCTTTTTCGCCGTTGGTTTCGGTGGCAATAATATATAAACCGTAAGATAATTTGTGAAATGCTTTATATTTCATACTAACAGATTTTTATTTTAACATTTATAAAAATAACTAAATTTAGCTGATATGAATAAGATTGCCTTACTTTTATTGTTGTCACCTTTAGTGAAATAAATGATACAGAAGCAAAATTCATTGGTTTTTTTATCCCAAATGAAAAATTTGTCTCAAAAAGGGAAATGTTTCAAAAAATATTCCTATTTTGGTACGGAATTTACAAAACATGGACGAACAACATTAAATCAAAGAAGATGTCAGACCCAAAAAGCAACATTCGGTATAAAGTTTTCATTGTCGAAGACAATAAACTTTACGCGCAGGTTCTCAAAAAACAGCTTGTTGATAACAATTACCAGGTAAAAGTTTTTTACAATGGCAAAGATTGTATCGCACAACTCGATGATCAGCCCGATGTAATTACGCTGGATTATACACTCCCGGACATGACCGGGCAAGAAGTGTTAAAAGAAATCCAGAAAAAATTGCCAAACACGCATGTAATAATTATTTCGGCACAGGAAAGCATTAGCACGGCCATTGAGCTGATGAAAAACGGAGCTTACGACTACATTATGAAAGCTCCCGACACGCGTGAAAAGCTGACCAATATTATTAAAAACATCTACCAGTCGGACCAGTTAAAAGAGGAAAACACCCGGTTGAAAGATGCAATTAAGGAACGGTACCATTTCAGGAAACTGATAAAAGGAAACAGCCGCGAAATCGACCATATTTTTAACCTGATGGAGAAAGCCATACAAACCAACATTTCAGTTTCTATATACGGTGAAACTGGGACTGGTAAGGAGTTGGTTGCCAAAGGTATTCATTATAATTCGCCGCGAAGCAACAAGCCGTTTGTTGCAGTAAACGTATCGGCAATACCCGAAGGGCTGGTTGAGAGTGAACTGTTTGGACATGAAAAAGGCGCTTTCACCGGTGCCGATTTCAGGAAAACAGGAAAATTTGAACTTGCGAATACAGGAACTTTATTTTTGGATGAAATAGCCGATTTGGATTTGAATATCCAGGCCAAACTTTTGAGGATTATTCAGGAGCGTGAGGTTACGCGTCTGGGCGGAACAGAAGAAATTCCACTCGATGTGCGAATATTGACTGCTACTCATAAGAACCTGTCCACGCTGGTTTCGGAAGGTAAGTTCAGGCAGGATTTATATTACCGTTTGCTTGGGTTGCCAATTGAGCTGCCTCCGCTAAGGCAAAGAGGAAACGATGTTATTTTGCTTGCCAAGCATTTTGTAAACGAGTTTTGCAAAGAAAATAATATGGCTGCCAAAAGCATTCCGGATGAAACCAAACAACTTTTACTTAAATATAATTATCCCGGAAATATCAGGGAGTTGAAAGCAATAATGGAGTTGGCCTGTGTTATGACCAACAGTGACACCATTAAGCCGGCACATTTAAATATGAGTGTTGAAGAGAACGTTCAAAATTTATTGTCGAACGAGAAAACGCTCGAAGAATATAACCATGAAATTGTTCAGTATTTTTTAAATAAATACAATCAAAACGTAAGGCTGGTGGCTTCAAAACTCGGAATCGGAAAATCTACCATTTACAGGATGCTCCAGAAAAAAGAACTGGCACTTAATTAATAAATGCACATTATTTTGCATTTTACTAAATTTTAATACATTTGTAATGCAATACGTTCTGTATTGCTTGTGTGTTTGGGGGTTTATTTAAGGGCAGCTTTTGAGCTGCCCTTTTCTTTTGCGAAGAATTACAATCCAACACTTCAAAATTTCATTTATGTTACTTATTTTCGTGGTGATTTTTTAAGAGAGAATTATTCATATCTAATAACGGATGGCTCAATCTGGTAATGAGGAAATTATAATAGTTTATGTGATTGGCACCTTTGCCATGATCCTGCTTGCGGGTGCCATATTTTTCTTTTTTGTTACCTACCAGAAACGATTATTAAAGAAAGAACTCGAGATTAATAAGATGAAAGCCGAGCAGCAGGAAGAAATTCTCAGGAACATAATGCAAGCGCAGGAAAAAGAACGAAAACGAATTGCTCAGGATTTGCATGATGAAGTTGGTGCCATGCTCTCGGTTGTAAAGATGAATGTTGGAAGGATTGAAAGCAAATCAACCGACGAAATTCCCCAAAAACTTGCTGGCGAAACCAAAACCTACCTCGGTGATGTAATTACCCAGGTGCGACGTATTTCACGGGCATTGATGCCACCATCACTCGAAAAACTGGGACTTTCATTTGCATTGGAAGAACTGGTAAACTGGATTAATAAATCGGACCAGGTAAAAGTTGATATCGAAAAAAGCGGGGAACCGTTCCGTTTAGATCCAAAGAAAGAATTGTCCATTTTTCGTATTGTGCAGGAACTAATCAACAATGCCCTCAAACATTCACAGGCTAAGTGCATTTCTGTTAAAATGCGTTTTACCCCACGTTATATGGCTGTTTCGGTTGCCGATGACGGAATTGGCTTTGAACCTGAAAAGCTGAAAAGTCCCGGGTTGGGGCTCAAAAACCTCGAAAGCCGTGCCGAAATGATGGGGGGCGATTATAAAATGAAATCATTTCCCGGTAGCGGAACCTTTGCAATATTGCGAATAAAATCCAATGCTGATATAAAATAATTTAACAATGGTTACCAATCAAAAAATTGACCTTGTTATTACCGACGACCACAAACTTTTTCGGAAAGGGCTCAGTTCGTTGTTGTCTGATTTTGAATTTATTGGAAATATTTATGAAGCTTCAACTGGTATAGAATTGCTTGAGTTGCTGCAATCTGTTGATTCAAAGCCTGATATAATCTTACTTGATCTGCAGATGCCTGAAATGGATGGAATAGCGGCCAACAAAGAATTAAAAAAAGTATTCCCGGATATTAAGGTGATAATTCTTACTATGGAAGATGATGCCCAGTTAATTTTGCATTTGATTAGGCAGGGAGTGAACGGATATTTAATGAAAGATGCCGACCCGGATGAGCTGGAAACTGCCATTAAAAGCGTAATTGAAAAGGATTTCTATTTTTCTGATAATATATCGCAGTTAATTTACAGGAACCTGAATAAAAAGAGAAAAAAGAATTCCGGCTTATTTATTCATAAATTTACTCCCCGCGAAATTCAAACGCTTGAATTAATCTGTAGGGAATACACAGCCGCCGAAATTGCAGACGAGTTGAATTTGAGCGTGCGAACCATTGAAGGATACCGAAGTAATTTGCTTGATAAGTCAGGGGCCAAAAATATTGCAGGACTCGTAGTGTTTGCACTTACAAATGATCTTGTAAATTTTGAATAAAAAAAAGGGGTCCCGGCCAAGAACCCCTTTACGGATAATCCGTAAGTAAAATGCTCCTAAGTTATCTTATTTCACAAGAGAGAGAGGAAGTTTAACGGATTGAGTGAAAATTTGATAATTTGGAATGGAGCATAAATGGTGTGCCCAAGTTTACTGTATTTGAGCATTTGGGTAAGGTCTTTATGTAATTCCTGTTTTTTCATATCCTGTTATCACCTCTTTTGTCACAGCAAATATCAGGAATGTGATGTTCTTAAAATAGAGTACTTCTACGGGAATTTAGATATACGTATTTCTACGGTGTTTTTTTAGGTAGATGTACCTGTGAATTTGAAATGTTATGAAAAATAAAAAGGCTGTCCAACTTAATGAACAGCCTTTAACCCGGATTATTCACAAATAATCCCTATCTCCGATAGCGACTAAGATTCAGTAAAACTTTTTTTTAAAAGTTCAACTTCATCTAAGTCGGGATTAACCTGAACTTTATTCATATTTTTAAAATTTATGAATAGTTCAGGTTAAAATAAGCTTATTGAAAATTATTTAATGTTTGCCTGTGCTGCTGCAACGCGTGCAATTGGAACGCGGTAAGGCGAACAACTTACATAATCCATTTTAACGCTATCGCAGAACATTACTGAAGACGGTTCTCCGCCATGTTCTCCGCAGATACCGATTTTAAGATCAGGTTTTACTTTACGGCCTTTTTCAACTCCCATTTTTACTACCTGTCCAACACCATCCTGGTCGAGTACCTGGAACGGGTCGTTTTTCAGAATTCCTTTTTCAAGATAAACGGGGAGGAATTTTCCTGCGTCGTCGCGTGAGTAGCCAAAGGTCATCTGGGTAAGGTCGTTGGTCCCGAATGAGAAGAATTCGGCCACTTCGGCCACTTCATCGGCAGTAACCGCAGCACGTGGGACCTCAATCATTGTACCTACCAGGTAATCAACTTTGGCGCCTTTTTCTTCGAAAACTTTTTGTGCGGTTTCATGGATAATATCAGCCTGGAGTTTCAATTCTTTTACAGTACCAATGAGCGGAACCATAATTTCGGGACGGGCATCAACTCCTTTTTGCTTGAGGTTCACTGCTGCCTCAATAATTGCCCGCGCTTGCATTTCAGTAATCTCGGGATAAGTGTTTCCGAGACGGCAACCACGGTGCCCAAGCATTGGGTTGAATTCATGTAAATCGTCAACCAACGCTTTTACGGCCTCCACAGAAATTCCCATTTCCTGGGCCATTTCCTTCTGGTTTGCTTCTTCGTGTGGCACGAATTCATGTAATGGCGGATCGAGCAGGCGGATAGTAACGCCAAAACCAGCCATTGCTTCAAGGATTCCTTCGAAGTCTTCGCGCTGGTATGGCAATAATTTCTCCAAAGCTTTGCGTCTTTCAGTTTCGTTATTTGCCAGAATCATTTCGCGCATGGCTTTAATGCGGTCGCCTTCAAAGAACATGTGTTCTGTGCGGCAGAGGCCAATACCTTCGGCACCAAATTTCCGGGCAACTTTCGCGTCATTCGGAGAATCAGCGTTGGTACGCACTTTCATGCGGGCAAACTTTTCAGCCAAGTCCATGATTTTAGCAAAATTACCGCTCATCTCAGGATTCTTGGTATCTACTTTTCCTTCGTAAACTTTTCCGGTTGAGCCGTCGAGCGAAATCCAGTCGCCCTCTTTAAACTCTTTCCCGTCAATAGTCATTACGCGGGTTTTGTAATTGATTTTTACTGCACCTGCTCCTGACACGCAGCATTTGCCCATGCCCCGTGCAACAACGGCTGCGTGAGATGTCATTCCTCCGCGAGCGGTTAAAATACCCTCGGCAATATGCATGCCTTCAAGATCTTCGGGCGAAGTTTCAACCCGAACAAGGATAGACACCGGATATTTGGCTGCCTCGTCGGCAAAAAATACTACCTGACCTGTTGCGGCGCCTGGCGAGGCGGGCAATCCTTTTGCCACCTCATTTGCTGATTTAAGAGCAGAAGGAACAAAAACAGGGTGCAGCAGCTCATCCAGTTTGTTGGCATCGATGCGCGAGAGTGCTGTTTTTTCATCAATTTTGCCATCTTCAAGCATGTCAACGGCTATTTTAGCCATTGCAGCGCCGGTGCGTTTCCCGTTACGGGTTTGCAGTAACCACAATTTACCTTCCTGAATGGTAAATTCCAGATCCTGCATATCGCTGTAGTGATCTTCCAGTTTTTGCTGGGTCTCATCCAGTTGCTTGTATAATTCCGGCATTGTTTCTTCGAGCGACGGGAATTTGGATGCTCTCTCTTCTTCACTGATTCCCTGGAGTTCAGCCCATTTTCTTGAGCCTGAACGTGTAATTTCCTGAGGTGTGCGAATTCCGGCAACCACATCTTCACCCTGGGCGTTAATCAGGTATTCGCCATTAAAAATGTCTTCGCCTGTTGCGGCATCGCGTGTAAATGCAACGCCAGTAGCCGATGTGTCGCCCATATTTCCAAATACCATGGCCTGTACGTTAACGGCGGTGCCCCATTCGTCTGGGATTTTTTCCATCCTGCGGTAGTAAATCGCCCGTGGATTATTCCAGCTTCCGAATACGGCTGCAATTGCTCCCCAGAGTTGCTCCCACGGATCGGTGGGAAAGTCTTTTCCGGTTTCTTTTTTTACGGCTGCTTTAAAGCGTTTAACCAATTCCTGTAAATCTTCAGTAGTGAATTGCGTATCAAGCTCAATGCCTTTTTCTTCTTTTAATTGTTCAATAATCTCTTCAAAAGGATCGTTCTCCTCTTTGCTGGCGGGTTTCATTTCCATTACCACATCGCCGTACATTTGAATGAAACGACGGTAAGAGTCCCATGCGAAACGGGCATTGCCCGATTTTTTGGTAATGCCTTCAACAGCATCGGCATTCATCCCCAGGTTCAGGACTGTGTCCATCATTCCGGGCATTGATGCGCGGGCACCCGAACGAACTGACATCAGGCACGGATTATCCTTGTCTCCAAACTTTGTGTTGGTCAGTTTTTCAACCTGGGCAACCGCAGCCTCTACTTCAGGTTTAATTACTTCAAAGGTTTTTTCCTGCCCTTGTTCGTTATACATTGTGCAAACTTCGGTAGTAATTGTAAACCCCGGTGGAACAGGCACACCTATTAAATTCATTTCCGCAAGGTTTGCCCCCTTGCCACCCAGCAGGTTTTTCATATCAGCTTTACCTTCGGCCTTGCCTGCACCAAAAGTATATACATGTTTTGCCATAAGAAATTATTTTTATTTGTTACTGAATAAATCTCATAAATATTTTGGGACGCTAATGTAACTTAAATTTTTTATAATTGAAACAGCCCAGAACTATTCCATAACAGGCTCTGTCCCATATTTAACAGAAATACAAGGGGAAACAGATTGGTATATTAAAAAATTGTAAACAATCTTTCAGTGAAATTTAAAACTTTTTGGTATTTTATTCGGAAAATTCATGATGAACTTTCGTTTTGAAAGCAGGCATCCATTTGGGGTTATTTTGTTGCTTTAAAGGTGGGCGAAGCTATTTATCATTTTGAAAATGAAGTATTAACATTCTTTAACTTTGGTTTCAAAGTGTTAACTTAATTCTGTCGTATTTTTGTAATAGTGTTTGAGGTTAACGTGTTTTTTCATAGAGAATAGATTTGGTTAGGTTAGAAAAACAGGAGTGATGATCCGCTCCTGTTTTTTTTGGGGGCTTACTGCCAAAAATGCACCTCCGACAGTCATTTTATGCAAATATTTCATCGGTTTTCTGTTTGTGTGCGACATTCTGTCTTTCAGTTGTTTATGGATTGTTATTTGTAATTGACAGGAAAAATCAACGATTATGAATTTGAATAATTTTACGATAAAAGCACAGGAAGCCATTCAGCATGGTTTTCAGATTGCACAAGGGAATAACCAGCAGGCAACTGAAACGGGTCATATTTTGAAAGGACTCACACATTCAGCTGAAAATGTGGTGGAGTTTCTGTTAAAAAAATTAGGCGTAAATACTACCATTTTCCAGCAGGCATTGGATAAAATCATCGAATCGTATCCCCGTGTTACAGGAGGCGATCAGTACCTCTCTTCAACTGCTAACCGCGTTTTGCAAAAATCGCTGGCACTGGCCCAGGAGATGGGCGATCAATACGTTTCGGTTGAACATATTTTGCTGGCGCTGCTCGATGGCAACGATTCAGTTAGCCGGTTGATGAAAGATAACGGCATTTCAAAAAAAGATTTGCAAAAAGCCATTGAAGAGCTTCGCAAAGGTTCAAAAGTTGACAGCCAGACGGCAGAAGACAAGTTCAACTCGTTGAACCGATTTGCAATGAACCTTAACGAACGCGCCCGTACGGGTAAACTCGACCCGGTTATCGGCCGTGATGAGGAAATTCGCCGCATTTTGCAAATTCTCTCCCGGCGTACTAAAAACAATCCTATTTTAATTGGAGAACCCGGAACAGGAAAAACTGCAATTGCCGAAGGGCTGGCCCACCGTATTGTGCGGGGCGATGTGCCGGAAAACCTGAAGACAAAACAAATTTTTTCGCTCGACATGGGCGCACTGGTTGCCGGTGCAAAATACAAGGGCGAATTTGAAGAACGCCTTAAGGCAGTGGTTCACGAAGTGGTGAATTCCAACGAAGAGGTTATTCTTTTTATTGACGAGATCCACACGTTGGTGGGAGCCGGAAAAAGTGAAGGGGCAATGGATGCGGCCAATATCCTGAAACCTGCGCTTGCCAGGGGCGAATTGCGCGCAATTGGTGCAACCACTTTTAACGAGTATCAAAAATATTTTGAAAAAGACAAAGCACTAGAGCGCCGTTTTCAGGTTGTTCATGTGAACGAACCGGATACCCTCAGCGCCATATCGATTTTGCGCGGTATTAAAGAACGTTACGAAAGCCATCACAAAGTGCGGATAAAAGATGATGCAATTATTTCGGCCGTTGAACTTTCGCAGCGGTATATTTCCGACAGGTTTTTGCCCGATAAAGCCATCGACCTAATGGACGAGGCAGCTGCAAAATTGCGTCTCGAAATGGACTCGGTGCCTGAAGAACTCGATGAAATTGAACGCCGCGTAAAACAGCTGGAAATTGAGAGGGAAGCTATTAAACGTGAAAAAGACGATAAAAAGCTGGCGCAGTTAAGCGAAGAAATCTCAAATCTGAAAGAAGAACAATCGCGGTTAAGGGCAAAATGGGAAAGTGAAAAGTCGGTCATTAACGCCATTCAGAAAAAGAAATCGGAGATTGAAGATTACCGTTTTGAAGCTGATGATGCCGAGCGGCAGGGACTTTATGAACGAGTGGCCGAGTTGCGATATGGAAAAATAAAGGAAGCAGAGAATGATATTGAAAAACTGCATAAAGAGCTGCAGAAAATGAAAGAGGGCGAAAGCCTGATTAAGGAAGAAGTGGACGCTGAAGATATTGCAGAAGTTGTGGCTCGCTGGACAGGCATTCCGGTGGCCAAAATGTTGCAGAGCGAGCGCGAAAAACTGTTGCACATGGAAGAAGAACTGCACAAACGTGTGGTTGGCCAGGATGAAGCCATTGCTGCAGTTTCTGATGCTGTCCGCCGCAGCCGTGCCGGCCTGCAGGATGAAAAACGCCCCATTGGTTCGTTCATTTTCCTGGGCTCAACAGGAGTAGGAAAAACAGAACTGGCCAAAGCGCTGGCCGAATACTTGTTTGACGATGATAATATGATTACACGCATCGATATGTCGGAATACCAGGAGAAATTTTCTGTTACCCGGCTAATTGGAAGCCCTCCCGGGTATGTGGGCTACGATGAAGGGGGACAACTTTCGGAAGCAGTGCGACACAAACCTTATTCAGTGGTGCTTTTCGACGAGATTGAAAAAGCACACCCCGATGTTTTTAACGTACTTTTGCAGGTGCTCGACGATGGAAGGCTGACCGACAACAAAGGACGAACCGTTAATTTTAAAAACACAATAATTATAATGACCTCCAACCTCGGTTCGCACATTATTCAGGAAAGCATGGAAAACCTGTCGGACAAAAACCAGGAGGAAGTGCTTGAAAAAACACGCCTGAAACTGCTCGATTTACTGCGCAAGTCAATCAGGCCCGAATTTCTGAACCGCATTGATGATACCATAGTTTTTACACCATTGTCCAGGAATGACATAAAAGAAATTGTCCGGTTACAGTTTAACCAGGTAATAAAACGGTTATCGGGTACTGATATTAAAATTTCAATTTCTGAAAATGCCGTTGATTGGATGGCACAGGCTGGGTACGATCCGCATTTCGGGGCACGTCCTGTAAAACGGATTCTCCAAAGAAATGTACTGAATGAATTGTCGCGAAGAATACTTGCCGGACAGGTTGATAAAACAAAACCCATTGAGATTGATGAAAAGGAGGGCAACCTGGTATTTAAAAATTAGGTGCAATAAAAGGTGCCCTGGCTCTGTAAAGTCAGGGCATCTTATAGTAACTTTTTTACAAGTCGTTTAAATAAGATGCTAATTCCTTTGTGGCTCCGTTTAATTCTTCTTCAACCTGGGAAAGCAATCCGGGAATGGGATCAATCTGATTGTTTTCAGCAAGAAGCTGAATTCTTTTTAGGGTTTTGCCGGTTTCTTCCATGCTGAAAATTAAAGCCGACGACTTGGCCGTGTGTGCCTCTTTAGCCAGGTCGTTTTTTTCCTCTTCAGAAAGAAACTGATGCATATTTGCAATAAACTCGGGAACCTGTTTCAGAAAAATCTGAATAAGTTCTTTTTTAAAATCTTTGTCACCTCCCGAAATTTCTTCAATGTAACCAAGATTAATGTACTTGAAATTTTCGCTCATCTTCTATATTCAAATATGGGGGCGCAAGTTAGTGAAATTATCTAAATTAATAATTCCATAAACGCTGATAAAATTCATGTAAAAGCTATTAGCGAATCCATAATTTTGCATTTAATTTGAAGGTGAAACCAAATAAATTACTTCCTCCGGGGCTGAATTTATCCCTGTTCAGGAAACAAAAAAAATGAATATGAAACTTACTGCACTTAACGAAATACACAAAAGAGAAGGCGCTAAAATGGTTGAATTTGCCGGGTACGAAATGCCGGTTGAATACAGTGGAATTAAGGACGAGCACCTCGCTGTGCGAAATTCAGCAGGCGTTTTCGATGTTTCGCACATGGGCGAATTTTGGATTAAAGGACCCCATGCACTCGATTTGGTGAAAAAAATATCGTCGAACGATCCCACAGTTTTAAAGCCGGGGCAGGCACAATATTCATGTATGCCAAACGGGAAAGGAGGAATTGTTGACGACTTTCTGATTTATTGTTTTAGCCCCGAAAAATTTATGCTGGTTGTAAATGCCTCAAATATTGAAAAAGACTGGAACTGGATTGAAAGCCAGAATGAATTTGGTGCAGAAATGGAGAACAGCTCGGATGAAATCAGTTTGCTTGCAGTACAGGGGCCAAAAGCAACCGAAATTTTGCAGAAACTCACCACGGTGAAATTATCCGATATCCGATTTTATACTTTTGAAACCGGTAGCATTGCAGCGGTTGATGACGTAATAATTTCGGCTACCGGATACACAGGAGCAGGTGGCTTTGAATTGTACTTTGAAAACAAACACGCCGAAAAGGTTTGGAATGCAATTTTTGAAGCAGGTAAAGAATTTGATATTAAACCTGCCGGTCTGGGAGCCCGCGATACACTGCGGCTCGAAATGGGATTTTGCCTTTACGGAAATGATATTGACGACAAAACTTCACCAATTGAAGCAGGATTGGGGTGGATAACCAAATTTAACAACGGGCGTCAGTTTGTTGATCGCGACTTTTTAATGATGCAAAAAAAAGAAGGAATAACCAGAAGGCTTCGTGGTTTTGTATTGAAGGAACGCGGTATCCCGCGCAAAGGATATCAAATTGTTAATTCGGAAGGAAACCAAATTGGTGAGGTAACTTCGGGGAGCATTTCGCCAGTTTTGAACAAGGGGATTGGCCTTGGTTATGTAGCCAAAGAGTACAGTGCTTTTGCATCACCTGTCTGGATAAAAGTGAGAAACAAGAATATCCCGGCTGAAATTGTGAAGCTCCCGTTTATTTAGGCGAGTATATATTCATAAATAAAAAGCTGCTTTGCTGACTGCGGAGCAGCTTTTTCATTTTAAACACTATTGGGTGAGCAGCTATTTATTCGACCGTTAAATAATAGCTCCATTTTTAAATTCTTTCCTGAAAAGTGGCTTTCTTTTTCAGAATCGAATAAATTTGTATGGCTTTACATGAGGGACATCAAAAAACGTTAAAACAGCAAAATGATTTTTATCAGCTTGCAGGCTTTCTTTACAATGTTTTATAACTCAATTTTAAAGCCGTTATATTGATTTTTCTCATCTGCAAAACATAAATGAATAACGACCTTTGAAAAGGTGTTTTGCAAAAAAATAATTTTATTTATTCACCTTTAATAGTTGTTTGAAATTAAATGCGTTAAGGTACAGGTGGTTAGCAATCAAAAAAAATCACAGCTTTTGATAATGTGTTCCTGACGCGTTAAAACCTTAAAATTTTAATGAAATGAAACCTACATGACAATTTTTAGACACCCACGAGAATGAAAATTGGGTGCGCTGCGGGCGACACCATTTTTATTGAGTATTCGTAACTTAGTTCTGGCATAAGCCACATAACTAAAACGGCGATAAAGATGGAACCACCGCAAGTAAGTTTTAAGCAAGTCGTATCACGGGGATGCGGACTTGATGTGCACAAGAAAGTGGTAGTAGCTACCATTGACGGTGAAGGGTTAAGAAAACAAACCCGGGAATTTGGCACCGTCACGAGTTCTTTGAAAGAATTGAGAGATTGGTTATTGGAGAATGGGATTACGCACGTGGCTATGGAGAGCACAGGCGTATTCTGGAAGCCTGTTTACAATATTCTGGAACCGGCTGGTATAACGGTTTGGGTTGTCAATGCCGCCCATGTGAAATACGTTCCGGGGCATAAGACCGACAAAAAAGACAGCGCATGGCTATGTAAGTTGTTGCTTGCCGGGCTTCTCAAACCGAGTTTTATACCGGCAAAAGAGCAGCGGGAGTTACGCGATTTAACACGCTACCGTACAAAGTTGGTACAAAGCAATGCCTCAAACAAGAACCGGATAATCCGGATTTTGGAGGATGCCAACATCAAGTTATCGAGTGTGTTGAGTTCCACAAACGGCGTGGTGGGTACCAAGTTGATAGACAAAATCTGTGACGGAGAGGAAATCACCATGCAGGATGTGGATGAAGTTTATCACAAAAAGCTGGCAGCTACCAAAGAAGAAATCTTTGAAGCCTGCCAGGGATTTATTACCGAACACCATGTGTATATGCTTCAAATCATCCGCCAGGAAATTGCCGGTACACAGCAAACCATCGAAAGCCTGACCCAGCGGATAAAAGAAGTTTTGTTGCCTTACGAAAATGCGTTGGAACTGCTCCAAAAAGTTCCGGGTATTAGTTCTAAAAGTGTTGAAGACCTTGTAGCCGAAATCGGGTTGGACATGGGTGTTTTTCCAACAGAGAAACACTTGGCTTCATGGGCCGGCATGTCTCCGGGAAACAACGAGAGCGCCGGTAAAAAAAAAAGCGGACGGACAACCCGGGGAAACAAACAAGTTAAAGCTGTGCTGACCGAAATCGCATGGGCAGCCACAAGGACAAAAAACACGTTTTATCATGCAAGGTACCACAAACTGGCAGCGCGCAGGGGCAAAAAAAGGGCTCTAATTGCAGTTGGACATTCGATCCTGAAGTCAGTTTATCACATCTTGAGTGATATGAGTGAGTACAAAGAACTTGGGGCAGAGTATTTAATCAGCAGGACAGAAGCCAAACGTAAAGCGTACCTGAAAGGTGAACTGGGAAAGTTAGGCTATGTCGTTGAGTTAAAAGAACTGCCACCTGTAGAAAAAGCAGGATAACAACAAACCCATACGAAGGTCGATTTTTTCTGGCACCCGTTATTTGCGAATAACACTGAAGCCGAAAATGAAACTGACCTCAACAGCTAAGTACCCAAGAAAGTGATTCGAACACGTGTATGAAATTTTATAACTCTTAGCTGTTCAATAATTGCCTCCAATAACCCTGTATTTGCCATACCGACAAGTGCTCTCTTTTCTTTTGTTTTTTATTTTAAAAACTATTGATTTTAAACAAAACATGGGCTCTAAAGGCTCATTTAATAGAAATTATTTACGTATGAAAAAACACAATTTTTATGCAGGACCCTCCATTTTGCCTGAGTTTACCAAAAAAATGACAGCCGAAGCTGCGTTAAATTTTGCCGAAACCGGTCTGTCGGTGATGGAAGTTTCGCACCGCAGCAAAGAATTTGTAGCTGTTATGGAAGAAGCCCAGAACCTGGTAAGAGAATTGCTTCACGTTCCGGAAGGTTACTCGGTGCTTTTTTTGCAGGGCGGGGCAAGCCTCCAGTTTTTAATGGTACCCTACAATTTAATGAATAAAAAGTCGGCTTATCTGAATACCGGTTCGTGGTCATCAAAAGCCATTAAAGAAGCCAAATTTTTTGGCGACGTAGTTGAAGTGGCTTCCTCAAAAGATGCCAACTTTAATTACCTGCCCAAAGACTACACCGTTCCCGAGGATGCCGATTATTTCCATATCACAACCAACAATACCATTTATGGCACCGAAATTTTAAAGGAGCCCGACGTGAATGTTCCGCTCGCAGGCGATATGTCGTCCGATATTTTCAGCCGCCCGATTGACGTAGCAAAATACGATGTAATTTATGCCGGTGCCCAGAAAAACCTCGGGCCTTCGGGAGCTACGCTGGTAATTGTAAAAGATGAGGCACTGCAACGTGTTGACAGGCCAATTCCTACAATGCTGAATTACAAGACCCATATTGATAAAGGCTCGATGTTTAACACACCGGCTACACTTCCTGTTTTTGCTTGTTTGCAAACATTGCAATGGCTCAAAGAAAAAGGCGGTGTTGAAGGCATGGAAAAAATTAACATCGAGAAAGCCGGGTTGCTTTACGACGAACTGGATCGCAACAAGCTGTTTGTTCCCACTGTGCCCAATCCCGAAGATCGTTCAAGAATGAATGTTACTTTCGTTATGGCACCCGATTATACTGAACTTGAGAAAGACTTTCTCGATTTCGCCACCCAAAAAGGAATGGTTGGAATTAAGGGGCACCGCTCAGTTGGTGGTTTCAGGGCATCGTTATACAATGCAATGCCCTACGAGAGCGTGAAAGCCCTCGTGGAAGTGATGCAGGATTTCGAAAAAAATAAATAAATGGAAAATTACCCGCAACCCGGCACTTAAAGCAGAGGTTGCGGGATTTTTTCTGCAAAAACCCTTATCTATGAAAAAGATTTTAATTGCAACCACAAAACCGTTTGCTCCGGAGGCAATAAAAAAAATTAAAAAGATTTTAAGTAAAGCAAATTCCGAATATAATCTTGAATTGCTTGAAAATTACACTGACCGGCAGAATTTGCTGAAAGCAGTTGCTGATGCCAATGCGTTAATTGTAAGAAGCGATAAGGTTGATGCCGATGTGTTTGAAGCTGCTCCAAAGCTTCAGGTTGTGGTGAGAGGCGGTGCCGGATACGATAATGTAGATTTGGACTCAGCAACAAAAAAAGGGGTTGTTGTGATGAATACTCCCGGCCAAAACTCCAATGCGGTGGCCGAGTTGGCCATCGGTTTGGCGCTTTTTGGTTTACGCGAAAAATTCAGTGGTAAATCCGGTGGTGAAATGCGGGGGCGCACCCTTGGTTTGCACGGGTTTGGTTATGTTGCCCGGAATGTTTTTCGCATTGCACGCGCCTTTGGGATGAAAGTTATTGTTTATACGCGTTACAGCAAAGGGGCCGCTGCAGCCATTGGGTTAAAAGTAACCAATTCGCTGGAGCAACTTTACGAAAAAAGCGACATTGTTTCCATTCATGTTCCGGCGCGCGGCGAACATATTAAATCCGTTAGCTACGATGTGTTGAAATACCTTAAAGATGGAGCTGTAGTTGTAAACACAGCGCGTAAAGAGGTAATTAACGAACCCGACCTGGTGAGAATAATGGAAGAAAAGCCCGGAATTAAATACATGTCGGATATTACACCCGACTGCGAGGATGTTTTTCAGGAAAAATTTGAAGGGCGCTATTTTTTCACCCCTAAAAAAGCTGGTGCCCAAACTATTGAAGCAAATATTAACGCAGGTGTAGCTGCAGTACAGCAAATTGTTGCTTTTTTTGAAAATGGCGACACCACTTATCAGGTGAATAAAAAATAATTATGGCAACTATAAAACCGTTCAAAGGACTCCGTCCACCTAAAAATATTGCAGAAGATTTGGCCTGTTTGCCCTACGATGTAATGAATTCGGAAGAAGCAGCACAAATGGCCGCCGGGAACGAAAAATCGCTGCTGCGTATTACCCGTGCCGAAATTGAACTGCCGGAAATTCAGGATATTCATTCTGAAACTGTGTACAATAAAGCCCGGGAAAACTTTATTGCTTTTCAGGAAAAAGGATGGTTGGTGCAAGACGATGAACCCAAATATTACATCTACGCACAAACCATGAACGGGCGCACGCAGTACGGTATTGTGGGTGGTGCAGCCTGCTCCGATTACGAAAAGGGAGTGATTAAAAAGCACGAACTCACACGGCCGGAGAAGGAGGAAGACCGCATGGTGCTTACGCGGTACCTGAATGCCAACATTGAACCTGTATTTTTTGCCTATAAAGCTGTTCCTGAAATTGATGAGGTTATAAAAAGCGTAGTGGAAAATAACGAACCTGATTACGATTTTACAGCTGATGATGGTTTCGGACATCACTTTTGGGTAATTAATGATGTGGTTAAAAACCAAAAACTTGAAAAGCTTTTTGCTGAAAAAGTACCCTGCACTTATGTCGCTGACGGGCATCATCGAACAGCCGCCGCCGCACGGATTGGGCTCGAAAAATCAGCCCAAAATCCGAACCACACCGGCAACGAAGAATACAACTTTTTTATGGCAGTGCATTTTCCTGACGATCAACTGCAGATAATTGATTACAACCGGGTTGTTACCGACCTGAACGGCCATTCAGAAGAGGGTTTCTTACAAGAACTAACCAAAGGATTTGAAGTAGAAAAAATAGGGGCTGAGATATTCAAACCATCACGTTTACACGAGTTCAGCCTTTATCTTTCAGGAAACTGGTACAAACTCACTGCCCGCAAGGGAACATTTGATAATGACGACCCGATTGGTGTCCTCGATGTTACTATCCTCTCAAGTCAGGTTCTTGGGCCAATTCTTGATATTACTGACCTGCGTACCTCAAAACGAATCGATTTTATTGGCGGAATCAGAGGACTGGAAGAACTAAAAAAGCGGGTTGACTCAGGCGAAATGAAAGCAGCTTTCGCTCTTTATCCTGTTTCGATGCAGCAATTAATTCACATTGCCGACAGCGGGAATATTATGCCTCCCAAAACCACATGGTTTGAACCCAAATTACGCTCGGGACTGGTAATTCACAAACTGGACTGACATGTAGAATGTATATTAACTTGAAAAGGGGGCTGAGTGTTTCGGTCCCTTTTTTTATTTCCCAAACATTGCACCGGCTGTTTTATTTTCCTTAAAAATCGCTAATTTCAGCAGTTTAAAATCAGAAATTATGGATATTGAAAAGATAACACTTGGCAGCATTTACAAGCGTAAAAAAACCGATCGCGATATTTTTCAGGAACTTATGCCCACAAAGGTAAAAGAAGTGCTCCTTGTGGCCACGCTTTACGACTCCTATTCAATTGTGCGGGAAGGCCAGTTCAGCGATAAAATTTTTGGCGAATACCTGCAGCTCAATTTATATGCAGCACCGCGGTTTACAAGCGTAAATACCAGGGAAGAAGCACTACTCACACTCGAACACCGCGATTTCGACCTGATAATTGTAATGGCCGGCCTCGATAAAGATGCAGCAGTTGAAACAGCGCGCGAGCTGAGTCAGAGCCGTCCGCGGATTCCGCTTCTGCTGCTGGCAAATAACAATGCCGATTTAAGCTATTTTCAGGCCGAAGGGAGAAAAATAGACTTTATCGACCGGATATTTGTGTGGAACGGAAATTCCAATGTTTTCCTGGCCATGATTAAATACATAGAGGACAAAAAGAATGTAGCCCGCGATACACAAAACGGGAATGTTCGGGTGGTGCTGCTGGTGGAAGACAGCATTCAGTACTACTCGCGCTACCTGCCAATTCTTTACACCACAATTATGACCCAAACCCAGATTCTGGTGCAGGAAGATGCCAAAGACGAGTTGCATAAAATTTTGAAAATGAGGGCCCGGCCCAAAGTGATTCTGGTTGATAACTTTGAAGATGCGGTGCAGGTTATTAATAGCTACCGGCGGTACATGCTTTGTGTTATTTCCGACGTTCAGTTTGAACTCAACGGGGTGGACGATGAAAATGCCGGAATTGAGCTGCTGAAGTATGCGAAAAGCAACCTGAAATACGCCATTCCGGTGTTGTTGCAGTCGCAGGACATTGAAAATGCAGAACGTGCAAAAAGCATTCAGGCCGATTTCATCGATAAAAATTCAGAAAGCCTTTCCATGGATATTCTGAACTTTTTGTACCGGCGCCTCGGGTTCGGGAATTTTGTTTTTAAAGGCCAGGATGGCAAACCGATTACCGAAGCTGAAAACCTGGTTGAATTTCAAAAAAAATTCAGGGATATTCCGGCCGAGGCACTGCTTTACCACGGGAAAAGAAATTCTTTTTCAACCTGGCTGATGGCCCGCGGCGAAATTAATATGGCCGAACAGTTGCGGCCGATAAAAACAGAAGACTTCGAGTCCGCAGAAGAGCTGCGGCAGTTTTGTCTTGATGTTTTTCAAAATGTAAGGTTCGAAAAGTTAAAGGGCACCATCGTGAATTTCGATCCCGCACTGGCCACATCAAACCGGCTGATTCACCGGCTGGCCAAAGGTTCACTGGGCGGAAAGGGAAGAGGCATTGCCTTTATTTGCAATTTTATTGAAAATATAGACTTTCAGAAACTGATACCCAGTTTAAATATCCGCATTCCTTCAACTACAATAATTGGGGCGCTTGAGTTCGACAAGTTTGTTGAAATGAATAATTTGTATGACGATATTTATTCATTAAACGATTACGAGTCCATCCGGCAGCATTTCCTGGAGTCGGAATTTGACAGTAAAATCCGGGAGCGCTTAATGAGCTATCTCGAACAGGTAAATAAACCACTTGCCGTGAGGTCATCCGGACTTTTCGAGGATTCATTGCTGCAACCATTTTCAGGCGTTTATGCAACCTACTTAATTCCCAATAACCATCCCGATATAAATGTGCGTTTCAATCAGCTGGAAACAGCAGTGAAACTAGTGTATGCAAGTATTTTTACCGAATCGTCGCAAGCTTATTTCGATGCCATTAATTATAAAATTGAAGAAGAAAAAATGGCAGTTGTTATTCAGGAAGTAGTAGGGCAGGAATATAACAACAAATATTATCCGACAATTTCGGGCGTTGCACAATCGTATAATTATTATCCCATTTCGTACATGCAACCCGAGGATGGTTTTTCAGTGGCAGCTGTTGGGCTGGGAATGTATGTTGTTGGAGGGGAAAGTTCGTACCGTTTCTGTCCCCGTTTTCCTGCCATAAATCCTACGGCTGTCAGCGATCAGCTGCGCGATACCCAGCGTCATTTTTATGCCATCGATATGACAAAAAATGATTTTGACCTTATTACCGACGGCGAGGATGCTGCTATTATAAAATTCAGGATTAAAGAAGCTGAAAAAGATGGTACGCTTGAGCATTCTGCATCAACTTACCTGATGGAGAACGACGATCTGGTTCCCGGAATTCAGGACGAAGGGCCACGGGTTATCGATTTTGCCAATATCCTGAAATATGATTATGTCCCGTTAGCCGAAACCCTCAGGCTGCTCCTTCAATTGTTTAAAGAAGCCATGGGGTCGCCGGTGGAAATCGAGTATGCCATTGATTTGGATGCCAAAGAAAATGGGGTGCCCACCCTCTACCTGTTGCAAATAAAACCTTTAATAAGGCTTGAACAACAAGTGGACATTGACCTGGGGGCACTCGACGATGAAGGAGTTATTATGTACACCGAACGAGGAATGGGTAACGGGGAAATTGAAAGTATCAGTGATATTGTTTTTGTTGATCCTGAGAAATTTGAAAAGTCCAAAACCCGTCAGATGGCCGGCGAAATAAATAAAATTAACACCCTAATCGAAAAAGAGGGCAGGGAGTATATTTTGATTGGTCCCGGGCGCTGGGGCTCGCGCGATCCTTACACCGGAATTCCCGTACTTTGGTCGAATATTTCAAAAGCACGTGTAATTGTAGAAATGGGGTTGCCCGATTTTCCGCTCGATGCTTCTCTCGGATCGCATTTCTTTCATAATGTAACCTCTATGAACGTGGGCTACTTCTCTGTGCCTCACAATTCAAAAAACGAATTTTTAAAAATGGACATGCTGAAAGCGCAGAAAATTGTGAATGAAAGTGAGTTTATAAAACACATTCATTTTAAAGAACCATTGAAAGTTTTAATGAATGGAAAAGAACGAAAGGCACTTATTCATTTATAGAAAAATGTTTTTATGTGTTGTACAACAGGAACTCTGAGGCTTCTGAATGGTAATGAAGGAAATGTGTTAACAAATTTTAACCTGTTGTCAAATCTTGGACTGAAACTTCGGCATTTCATTTTAAAATTTATCTTTGTCTATTGGAGAAAATGTTTTGAAAACTAAAAATTACAAACAATAAAAACTAAGAGTTTACTGAATTTATTATTATCTAAACCGTAACGTTTGTTACATAAAAATTTCAATCTTATGGACAATATTTTCTTTATAGTTCCAATTGCTTCGATTTTGGCACTGGGCTTTGCCTGGTTTTTCTTTAAATCGATGATGAAGAATTCGGAGGGCACAGACCGGATGAAAGAAATCGCTCAGTATGTTAGAGAAGGTGCCATGGCCTATTTGAACAGGCAATACAAAGTGGTTACAATTGTATTTGTAATACTGTTTATATTGCTCACTATCATGGCTTATTTCAAAGTGCAGAACCCATTTGTTCCTGTTGCATTTCTTACCGGTGGTTTTTTCTCCGGCCTTTGTGGTTTTCTGGGGATGAAAACTGCCACATTTGCTTCGGCACGTACCGCACATGGCGCATCGCAATCGCTGAATAAAGGATTGCAGGTTGCTTTCCGCAGTGGTGCAGTAATGGGCCTTGTGGTAGTTGGTTTTGCATTGCTTGACATTGCCGCCTGGTTTCTGATATTAAACGAGTGGGTTTATACACCCGATAACATGGCCAACGGGCTACATTTTCTTGGGTTAAACCTTGTAAATGCACACCCCGAATATGTAACCGAGGGGGTTATTAACAGTGCAGGCGAACGTGTTAAATTAATTGAAATTACAGTAACCATGCTTACTTTCGGAATGGGCGCATCTACCCAGGCGTTGTTTGCACGTGTGGGCGGTGGTATTTACACCAAAGCTGCCGATGTGGGCGCCGACCTGGTTGGTAAAGTTGAAGCAGGTATTCCTGAAGATGACCCGCGCAACCCGGCTACAATTGCCGATAATGTGGGTGATAATGTTGGTGATGTTGCCGGAATGGGAGCCGACCTTTACGAATCGTATGCCGGTTCTATTCTCGCTACTGCTGCACTGGGGGCTTCGCTCCCTGCACTGGTTATGAAAGATGCAGGACTCACGGCTTATCAGGCTGTGCTTGCCCCAATGATGGTAGCTGCAATCGGTATTATTCTTTCAATAATCGGAATTTTTATGGTGCGCACCAAAGAGTCTGCCACACAGAAAAACCTGTTAAATGCATTGTTGCTTGGAACCGGCGGTAGCTCAGTTCTTATACTTCTGGCTATGATTGGCCTTGTCTTTTTGGGTTGGGTAACCTGGGGCGTTTTCTGGGCTGTGGTAATTGGTTTGGCTGCCGGTGTTATTATCGGGCAGGCCACGGAGTTTTTTACATCCGATGAATACAAACCAACCAAAGGTATTGCCAAACAAGCCCAGCAGGGGCCGGCAACTACCATTATCGACGGCGTTGCAGTTGGAATGACATCTACCTGGATTCCGGTGGTAACAATTGTGCTTGGAATTATGGGTGCTTTCTGGGCATCAGGTGGTGCACAGCATTTTGCCATGGGAGTTTACGGAATTGGTTTTGCCGCTGTTGGTATGCTTTCAACACTTGGAATCACGCTGGCTACCGATGCGTTTGGGCCAATTGCCGACAATGCCGGCGGAAACGCCGAAATGGCGGAGTTGGATCCTAAAGTTCGCGAACGCACCGATGCACTCGATATGCTGGGAAATACAACCGCTGCTACCGGTAAAGGTTTTGCCATTGGTTCAGCTGCACTTACAGCAATGGCTCTTATTTCAGCATATATGGAAGAAGTTCGTTTGTGGTTCAGTAAAATTGCAAAGGCCGGCGAAGGTTTTGTTACCAAAGGAGGTATGGATTTTTATGTTGATGTTCCTGAAGGTGTAAACGGAATTGAAATTGCTTCTGCCTCGGTGAAACAATTTTCAGCCGCTTACGATATTACCCTTTTTAACCCGCTGTTTTTAGGTGGAATTTTCATTGGTTCAATGATGGCTTTCCTGTTTAGTGCACTTACAATGAAAGCCGTTGGGCGCGCTGCTGGTATTATGATTGACGAAGTGCGCCGCCAGTTCCGCGAAATGAAAGGCATTTTAACCGGCGAAACAAAACCGGATTATGCCAAATGTGTTGCTATTTCTACCAAAGGTGCGCAGGGCGAAATGATGCTGCCCTCCATTGTTGCTATTGCTGTTCCTGTAATTGTTGGTGCCGCAATGGGGGTTGCCGGTGTTGTTGGCCTGCTGGCAGGTGGTTTGACTACCGGGTTTACACTCGCAGTATTTATGAATAATGCCGGAGGAGCTTGGGATAACGCCAAAAAATATATTGAAAAAGGAAATTACGGCGGTAAAGGTAGCGAAGCACACCACGCAGCCGTTGTTGGCGATACAGTGGGCGACCCGTTCAAAGATACTTCAGGCCCATCGCTGAATATCCTTATTAAACTTATGACTATGGTTTCGGTTGTTATGGCCGGTTTAACTGTTACTTTAAGTTTGTTATAATCATTTTTGAATTTGAATTGAAAAGGACCACCTGTTGTTTAGCAGGTGGTTTTTTGTTTTGTTTCAGTATAAATTCCGGTTCTTTTATAAAAGAGCACCAATTATAAAAGGATTTTGAGCAAAATATTTCTATATTTAGTTTTTAATTAGGAAAATCAAAAAATCAATTAATATGGCAGATCTTTCAACAACTTACATGGGGGTAAAACTTAAAAACCCGCTAATTCTTGGTGCTTGCAATTTGGTAGAAAAACCAAAAACCATTGAAGAACTTGAAAAAGCAGGGATTGGCGCAATCGTTTACCGTTCGTTATTCGAAGAACAGGTTCAGCTTGAGGACCTTCAAATGTCAGAAGATCTTACCGAATACGAAGAACGCAATGCAGAAATGATTCGGCTTTTTCCGGAAATTGAACATGCCGGCCCGAAGGAACATTTATACAACCTTGAAAAACTGAAGAAAAATGTTAGTGTGCCGGTGTTTGCCAGTTTAAATGCATTGTATGAACCCACCTGGGTAGAGTACGCACAGGAACTGGAAAAAACCGGAGTTGACGGGCTGGAATTAAACTTATATGCTACCCCCGGTTACTTTGAGCGCTCCGCAGAATCGATTGAAGAGAAACAGGTGGAAATTGTAAAAGCAGTTAAAAAGGCAGTAAAAATTCCGGTGAGTGTTAAAATCAGTTTGTTTTATACCAATCCGCTGAATTTTATTAAAAAAGTTGATGAGGCGGGTGCTGATGCTTACGTGCTTTTTAACCGCTTCTTTCAGCCCGAAATTGACATTAAAAAAGAAGAATTTCATTTTCCTTGGGAATTGAGTAATCCAAGAGATCACATGGTCGCACTGCGGTTTGCCGGATTGCTTTATGGCAACCTCGATGGTGATGTTTGTGTGAGCCGCGGAATCTATACACCCGAAGATGTAATTAAAATGTTACTGGCCGGAGCCGATGCCGTGCAGCTGGTGAGTACAGTTTATAAAAATAAACCAGCCGTTGTGGCACAAATCCTCGATGAACTGAACAATTGGATGGATGAAAAAGAGTACAAATCAATAGATGATTTCAGGGGCAAACTATCACGCAAAAACATGAAAGATCCATTCACCTATCAGCGTGCTCAATACATTGATATTTTAATGAATTCAGAAGGTGTTTTTAAGAAATATCCGATGAGATAGGTAATCATTTAAGTTTATATGTGTTACACAAAAGCAGGATCCGTTTCAGGGTTCTGCTTTTTTTTTCTGAGATTTTAATCCCTTTTGCCAATCTTACTTTTTTAAGCTTCATATAGGCATTTTTTACCCAAACAATCAGCATTTTCGCCCCTCTGTTTAAGTCGTTGAAATAACTATTTGTCGAGTCAAAAGACTTTACTTTGTGGTGTTTGAAACAGCAAAGACAACGTTCAAAAAGATATTTAAAAATACGATGGGGAAAGTTAACGTCAGAAAAAATTTTCCCAATACAAACCCAGAATGATAAAACCGGAAAGAAGGTTTATAAGGACGCTTGAAAACTACTGCAAATTATTGTGGTAGTTTTTTTTTTGAGAATTATCAGAGATACTCAATTTCAACATGTTTAAAGAATTTGTTGGCCAGAATTTTCATAATGCGTTTAACTACAAATTTTCGAAGTTCTAATTCTATTGGCTGCTCCGGATCCTGGTGCGCCCAGTTGATGCGTGTGCCCAGAATAATTTCAATGCTGTCGTGTTGAAGCAGCAGTTTAACTACTTTTTCCGGCGGACTGTCCTGCAACCGTGTATCACTGTTGTAATTATCGAGAATTTCCTCTACTTTCCCAAGGGTCAGAATTCCTTCGGTAACCATTTCAAATCCTTCCATCTTTGCTGAAGGTGGCAAAGTATTGCGGGTTTTGGGAGCATGTTCAATCTCAACATTCATATTCAGTTCGCGGGCAATTATTTCGGCAGTGGTTCCTCCGCATATTATTTTTTTTCCGTTGAAACTTTTAATTCGATCGGCAAAATCGTAATCCTTTATTTTATAGAATGGCGGACCTGTAATTAGCATGAATTTCCGTGGTTCCCTGAAATAAATTACGCCGCTCGTGGTATCGTCTTTCATTTCAAAGTTGTCGTTCATGGCTGCCTGGTTAATGATTTTCCTTGACAGTTTTGCGGCCGAAATGGTTGGCATGCGCTCCACCTGGCTCAGGGCAAAACTGTTAACATTATCAATTCCCCAGCCCATGGGATAGCGGTTGTTGCCCCCCAGCCCCGATTGAACAACGCCATCGGTAAGGAATACCAGCCGGTCTTCTTTGCGCGCAACAAATTCGCGGCAACGCAATAGTTTCCCCACATTTTCATGGCCTCTTACCTCCAGTTCGTATTCTTTGGGTTGAAATGGTTTCCCATTGCGTATGATAAGCACCGGCGGATTGTCATAGTTGATTATCCGCACCTTCCCATCGGCTTCCAGTTCAATAATTGTAAAAGTGGCATAACTTTCTTTGCCGTCGCTGCTTTTGGGCAGAGCCTCCATAATTATTCGCGATGAAATTTCGGGCTTGGTGTGAAACCGTGCATATTTCAGTGCCATTGTAGCTGTGAGCTGGGCCAGTACGCTGGCTTTTATCCCGTGCCCGATTCCGTCGCTTAAAACCAGAATAGTACGACCTTCTTCCCTGAAAATGTCAGATAAAAAAACATCACCACAGGCAATTTCATTCCTGGGACGTTTTTGCTGCACATCAATTTCAACGTGGCAGTCTTGATTATTGGTCGTCACCATATCTGTAAGATTGAATTATTGAATTGAGTAGTTCTTCTGTTTCTGCTGCATTTTCGCCCAGCAGGTGGGCGATTTTTTGTACCGTCTCAATATTTTGTTCCTTAATGCGCTGTGCCCGGTTAATAATTTCGTCGCGAACAAGCAAGGGGGCCGACATGTCGCGGATAACGGCACCTACAACCTTTTGTTTGTAAAGTGTTACTACCGAAACATGAAGCAGTTTGTCGCTGTATTTAATGTCGCGGTCAAGCATCTCTTCGCCCGATTTTAGTATGCCCGACAACATCTTGAAAATGACTTCGGGAACCAATCCTTTCACATCAGCGCCTTTCAGCCCGGGAATGGTTTCGTACAACTCCAGGATATCTTCTCCCATTAAACGGGCAAAACTTTCGTTGGAGTCGATAACTTTATTTTCCTGATCCATCATAATGATGCCCAGGTTTATTTTGTGCATCATGTGCGACGAAACTTCCATCGACTCTCTTGCTTTCTCCAGGCGTTTCTCGGTTTTTTTGAGTTGGGTGATGTCATTTATCGAGCCTACAATTCCAACAATTTTGTTGTCATTGTCGCGGATAACGGCTTTGTTTATGACCACATCCAAACGGGAACCGTCTTTTTGTTTTACCCGGGTTTCGTAGCCCTGCACGTCCGGGTTCGCAATCAGCTGCTGGTCCCGGTGATGAAAAATATCAGCCATTTCTTTAGTGTAAACATCATAAACCGACTGACCAATAATTTGTGCTTTCGGCATTCCCAGAAATTCCTCGTGGGCTTTGTTGCACATCTGGAAAACCCCTTCTAAATCGCGGTAGAAAATGGGCACCGGCAATGCATCAATTATTTTTTGATAAAATTTTGGATCTTCAATATTGCCCGGCAAAAAAGATTGTTTGTCGTAAATCATTATATCATTTTTAGTAAGAACAAAATTCAGCTGGAAAATTAGTCATTTAAAAGCTTATTTCGAATCATTTTAAATCTATTTAATAACATGAATTTATGAGTTTTAGCAGTAAAATCGTGATTTGTACTATTATCTTTGTTTTTGTCTTGAATGAAATTTCAAAAGAGGAAATTAATAGTACAATATTGTGAAAATCAACGAAATAATTGAGAAGATAAATGCCAGGGCAGCAACCAGCCTTCCAGAGGAAGACTTCGAACTGGAAAAAGCTTTCAGCTCCGATTTGATGAGCGATGTGCTAACACTCGAAGAGGAAAATATACTGTTGATAACTGGCCTGGCCAACGTGCAGCTAATCCGTACTGCCGAAATGGCCAATATTGATGTGGTTGTGCTCGCCCGGGGAAAAAAGGCATCGCCCGAAATGGTTGAACTGGCCAGCGAAAACGGATTGGTGATACTGGAAACTCCGTTTTCAATTTACAAAACCAGCGGAATACTTTATTCGAATGGCCTAAAACCGGTTTATTAATGGCAATTGAGTTGAATTTTACAATTGAGGGGGGCGATTTTTCCAATGCCGGGAAAGCATCGAGTAAAATAAAAAAGGTGTTAAAACAATTGAATATTGAGGCCAAAATCATAAAAAAAATTGTTGTGGCAGTTTACGAGGCCGAAGTAAACGTGGCTGCACACGCTTATAGTGGAAATGTAAAAGCCCTGGTAGGTGAAAATGATGTGGTGGTGATGGTATCCGATTCCGGCCCGGGCATCGAAAATGTCGAATTGGCTATGAAAGAGGGATATTCAACTGCATCGAAAGAAGTAAGGGAAATGGGTTTTGGCGCAGGAATGGGGCTTGCCAACATTAAAAGAAATACTGACGAGCTTAAAATTGAAACCAAAGTGGGCGAGGGGACAACCGTGACGTTTAGCCTGAACTATTCATAAATTTTAAAAATATGAATAAAGTTCAGGTTAATCCCGACTTAGATGAAGTTGAACTTTTAAAAAAAGTTTTACTGAATCTTAGTCGCTATCGGAGATAGGGATTATTTGTGAATAATCCGGGTTAGATGTTTTTACTGATGAACAACAACAAAAAATATCATGCACTGAAAGTGGATACGCAAAAATGTTTTGGGTGCACGCATTGCATGAAAATCTGCCCCACCGAAGCCATACGTATTGTTAATGGCGTTGCTGTTATCGATAATCAGCGGTGTGTGGATTGCGGAAACTGCCTGCGTGCTTGCCCGGCAGACGCGTTTTATGTGGAGCAGGATGATCTCAGTAAAATTAACAACTACAAACACCGGGTGGTACTTTTCCCTTCGGTCTTTATTGGCCAGTTTTCTGAAATTTATTCTGAAGGCCAGATTTATGAAGCATTGCTTGAATTGGGATTCACCCATATTTTTGAAGTGGAACAACCTGCCGGCTGGCTAATGGAATCCATAAAAGACTTCAGCGGTGAAAATACACACCGCCCGTTAATCTCTTCGTTTTGCCCGGCAATAGTTCGGCTTATCCAGTGCAAGTATCCGTCGCTTACAGCGCATATTGTGAGAAGAAAAGCTCCTCACGATCTGGCCGCTCATTTTGCTATTGAACAGCTCAAAAAGGAGGGGGCAAAAGAGGATGAAATCGGTATTTTTTACGTGTCGCCCTGTTCTGCAAAAATGGCTGCAGTAAACCAGCCCGTGGCCGAAAAAGAGTCGATTGTAACCGGGGTAATCAACATGAAAGATTTGTATAACCGGATTATGAAACTGATTCCAACAAAAGAAAAGATGGACACTTCCGGATTTCGCCGGTACCTGAGCCGCGAAGGAATTTTATGGAGCCTTCCGCGTGGCGAATCGGCGTGGTACAGGAAAAAGTCAATGGCAATCGACGGGATTCATAATGTGGTTAAATTTTTAGAAAGGCTGGAAAACGACGAAGTGCCCGAAATAGATTTCCTGGAGCTGAAGTCGTGCAGCGAGGGGTGTGCGGGAGGTATTTTGCTTACCGGAAACCGCTTTCTTACGGTTGAGCGCCTGCAAAAGCGTGCTGCCCGATATCCAAAAGCTGCACAGGTTGAGGTAGAAAATGCCGCGAAGGAACTGGTGAAAAAGAAACTTGTTGCCGATGAAATTAAACCCGAACATATTTTTGTGCTCGACCAAAATCGCTCCAAAGCCATTGAGAAACTTCAGAAAATTAACGACATTTTATGCCAGTTGCCGGGGTTGGACTGTGGTGGTTGTGGAGCCCCAAACTGCCATGCACTTGCTGAAGATATGGTGAAAGGAAAGGCCAAAATGACCGATTGCGTTTTCCTGCAAAATAAATACTTAAAGGAACAAAAAGTAAAGCCTGAAAAAGCGTATAAAAACCTCGAAAAAATTTGGGGAAAACAACGCTTTGAGGCCGATTGCAACAAAAAAGGAGGTAGAAATGAAGGTTTCTGATTTGGTTGAAAAATACGGACTGAAAGTTTTTTCGGGCAAAGAAGGCCTGGGAAAAACGATTGAAGGCGGCTATGTGTCCGATTTGCTGAGCGACGTAATGGGCAATGCCGCCGAAAATGAAGTTTGGATTACGTTGCAAACGCACCAAAATGTTATGGCCATTGCGTCGTTGAAAGATTTGGCTGCCGTTATTCTGGTGAAAGGCCTGGAGCCTGATGAAGATACGCTTGAGCACAGCAGGGAAGAAGAAATTCCGCTGCTGGGAACTGCAATGGGAACTTTTGAAATGGCCGGAAAACTCTATGCTGATTTAAATCCGGGGTCCCAATCATAAATCCGGTACCCAGTCTGAAGGCCAGGCCTGTTTTTATTGATTGCCTCTCGCTGAATTCAATAAAACAAAAGTTGAACTGATTAGTTACAAAATCTGTAATAATGAAAAAATTCAGGGCCGATTTACATATCCACTCGTTGTTGTCGCCCTGTGCCGATTTGGAGATGACCCCGCTAAATATTGTGCAGAGGGTTAAAGAAAAACAAATTGACATCATTGGAATCACCGACCACAATTCCACGAAAAATGCAATGGTGATAAAACAACTGGCCGAAAAAAAAGGGATTTTTGTGTTAACCGGCGCCGAAGTCACCACCCGCGAGGAAGTGCATTGCCTCACCTTTTTTGAAAAGGAGAACGAACTGCAAAAATTCCAGCAGTTTATTGATGAAAATATAAACAAAATTCCCAACGACGAAGGTTATTTTGGTTACCAGCCGGTTGTTGATGAAAATGAAAACATTAAAGAAATGATTCCTTATTTTCTTCCGGCAGCGCTTCAGAAGGGGATCACCCAGGTGCAGCAACAGGTTGAAAAACTCAACGGAATTTTCATTCCTGCCCACATCGACCGGTCTGCAAACGGTATTCTCAGCCAGCTGGGGTTTATTCCACCCACCCTAAAGTTCGATGCACTCGGCCTTTCGAGGCATGGTTCGGTAAAACATGTTCAAAAACAGTATGTTTTACAAAACAAAATCACCTTTATTCGCAATTCCGATGCCCATTTTCTGGAACAAATTGGCGAAATTTACTCCCTCTTTAATTTGAATGAAATAAGTTATTTGGAAATAAAAAAGGCTTTGAATCAATTGGATGGCCGTTTTGTTGAGCAGGTATGAAAACCATTTCGGAACATGTGCTGGATATTGTACAGAATTCAGTCAGGGCTAAAGCAACATTGATTGAAATCATAGTAAATGAAAATAAAGAAAATAATCTTTATACCCTGGTTGTAAAAGATAATGGTTGCGGAATGCCGGAGGAAATTTTGAGGCAGTCAACCAACCCGTTCTTTACATCGCGGAAAACCCGGAAAGTGGGACTGGGGTTGTCGCTTTTAAAGCAAAATGCCGAAGGTGCAAACGGCTCTTTTACCATCGATTCTGTTCCCGGAGAAGGGACTTTGGTAAAAGCTGTTTTTCAGAAATCGCATTTGGACCGGCCTCCGCTTGGCGACATCTGGAACACGTGGTATTACACGTTGCTGAGCAATCCGGAAATCAGGTTGATTTACAAACACTGCACGGGGGCAGGCAGTTTTGAAATCGACTCGAAAGAGATTTTCGACATGCTCGAAGGCGTTTCACTAAGCCAAAAAGAAGTGAGAGAAGCTGTTATTGAAATGATAATAAATAACCTGAAAGAATTGGAAGTGATTAACTAAAAAATACCATTCAACTATGACAAAAATAAAAACTGTGGCTGACCTTAAGAGAATAAAAGACGAAGTTCAGTCGAAAATTAAATTGCGGGAGAACAGCGATCATCCCGAGCAAATTGTTCAGGTAAAAGTGGGCATGGCTACTTGCGGAATTGCATCGGGGGCAAAAGAAACCATGAAATATTTTGTGGATGAGTTGGAACAGCAGGCTATTGATGCTGTGGTGACGCAAACGGGCTGCATGGGTTATTGCTATGCCGAACCCACCGTGGAAGTAACCCTGCCGGGAAAAGATGCTGTGGTTTTTGGATATGTAAATAAAGAGAAAGCAGAAGAAATTATTGATGTTTACATAAAACGCGGCGAACTTATCGACGGCGTAATTCCAATTACTTTTAAAACCATCGACGATTAATAAACTTTCAACTAATCAATTATGACCGATTATAAAATGCATTTGCTTATTTGTGGCGGCACAGGGTGCAAAGCTGCTGAAAGCGATGAAATCAAAAAATCATTAAAAAACTGGATTGATGAGCTCGGCCTGGAAGACGATGTTCAGGTCGTTTTTACCGGCTGCTTCGGATTTTGCGAAAAAGGGCCTATTGTTAAAGTGATGCCCGACAATACTTTTTATGTGAACGTTAAACCCGATGATGCTGAAGAAATCGTAAAAGAACACCTTCTCAAAGGCCGGCCGGTTCAGCGGTTATTATATACCGACCCGGTAAGTAAAAAAGCAATCAGCGATTCAAAAGGAATGAATTTCTACAAAAAACAATTGCGGATTGCTTTGCGGAATTGCGGTTTCATTAATCCTGAAAGCATTGATGAATACATCTCGCGCGATGGATATATGGCGCTTGGCAAATGCCTTGGTGAACTCACTCCTGATGAAACTATCAAAGAAATAAAAGACTCAGGATTGCGCGGCCGTGGCGGCGGCGGATTCCCCACAGGATTGAAATGGGAAATTACCCGGAATGTGGAATCGGATGAAAAGTACGTGGTTTGCAATGCCGATGAAGGCGACCCCGGTGCATTTATGGATCGTTCAATACTCGAGGGCGATCCACATTCGGTTATTGAAGCCATGGCCATTTGCGGTTACTGCATTGGTGCCGAAAATGGACTGGTTTACATCAGGGCTGAATACCCACTTGCCATTGAAAGACTGAAAATTGCGCTTAATCAGGCGCGTGAATACGGGTTGCTCGGTGAAGATATCCTGGGAACCGGGTTCAATTTTGAAATAGATATCCGCCTTGGTGCCGGGGCATTTGTTTGCGGTGAAGAAACAGCGCTCATCCATTCAATGGAAGGGTTAAGGGGCGAACCTACTTTCAAACCCCCGTTCCCATCCGTTTCAGGCTACCTGGGCAAACCCACCAACGTGAATAACGTGGAGACTTTTGCCAATATCCCGGTAATTCTGAACAAAGGAGCCAGCTGGTTCAGCAAAATTGGAACAGAGAAATCGAAAGGTACCAAAGTATTTGCCCTTGCCGGTAAAATCAATAACGTGGGGCTGATTGAAGTGCCTATGGGGACAACCCTGCGCGAAGTGATTTACGATATTGGCGGTGGCATAAAAGATGGCAAAGGATTTAAATCGGTGCAAACCGGTGGTCCTTCAGGCGGATGCCTCACCAAAGATTTTCTGGATACACCAATTGATTACGACAACCTGATTAAGGCCGGCTCAATGATGGGCTCCGGTGGTATGATTGTGATGGATGAAGATGACTGTATGGTTTCTATTGCCAAATTTTACCTCGAATTCACACTCGAAGAATCGTGTGGTAAATGTTCGCCCTGCCGCATTGGAAACAAACGTCTGCACGAAATTCTCGAGAATATAACCAATGGAAATGGAAAAGAGGAAGATTTAGAACGGCTGAAATTACTGAGCAATGTAATAAAAGATACCTCTTTGTGCGGCCTGGGACAATCTTCGCCCAATCCTGTGTTGTCCACAATTCTCAATTTCGAAGATGAATACCTGGCGCACGTTAATGAAGGAAAATGCCCGGCAGGACAATGTAAAGCGTTGCTTAAATATGAAATAATTGAGGACTTGTGTACCGGATGCACACTTTGTTTCCGCAACTGCCCGGTGGGAGCAATTACCGGGGAGAGAAGGCAGCCGCACTACATCGACCAGTCGCTTTGTATTAAATGTGGCGTGTGTTACGAAAAATGCAAGTTCAATGCAATTAGACTTTCTTAATCCTGAAAATTAAAAACAATGGATACAGTACAATTAACAATAGATAATAAACCACTGGTAGTAAAAAAAGGAGCTACCATTTTAGAGGCGGCAAAAAGCATTGGGGTTCATATTCCCACGCTTTGCCATATGAAACTCGACGACATGAATATTGAGAACAAGCCCGGCGGGTGCCGCGTTTGTGTGGTAGAAGTGGAAGGAAGAAGAAATCTCGCCCCGGCCTGTTGTACCGAGGTTGCCGAAGGCATGGTGGTACATTCGCACTCCATACGTGCCATAAATGCACGAAGAACTGTTGTTGAATTAATCCTTTCGGATCATCCGGCCGATTGCCTTATTTGCGCAAAGTCGGGGAATTGTGAATTGCAGGATATGGCCCATCACCTCGGAATAAGGGAAATCCACTACAAAGGCGAGCAGTCAACTTACCGTGAAGACACTTCACCGGCTATTATCCGCGATGTGGACAAGTGCATTATGTGCCGCCGTTGCGAAATGATGTGTAACGAGGTGCAAACAGTTGGGGTACTTTCTGCCATCAACCGCGGGTTCAACTCTGTTGTTTCTCCTGCTTTTGAAATGAACCTCGACCATTCGGTTTGTACTTATTGCGGGCAGTGCGTGGCTGTTTGTCCAACCGGCGCGTTAACCGAAGTGAATCAAACCAATAATGTGGTAAGGGCATTGTCTGATCCTGCAAAAACTGTAATTGTTCAAACCGCTCCTGCCGTGCGTGCTGCGCTGGGCGAAGAGTTCGGAATGGAACCCGGCACGCTGGTAACAGGCAAACTTGTTTCGGCGTTGCGCAGCCTGGGTTTCGACAAAGTTTTTGATACCGATTTTGCTGCCGACCTCACAATTATGGAGGAGGGCACTGAATTACTCAACAGGCTGACTAAATTTTTGGAGGGAGATAAAGATGTGCAGTTGCCAATACTTACATCTTGTTGCCCTGCCTGGGTGAAATTTTTCGAACATCAGTTTCCACAGCTGAAAGATATTCCTTCCACAGCACGGTCGCCACAACAAATGTTTGGGAGCATTGCCAAAACCTATTTTGCAGAGAAAATGGGAATCAAACGGGAGGATCTGGTAGTGGTTTCAATTATGCCATGTGTTGCCAAAAAGTATGAATGCGGGCGCGATGAGTTTAAAGTTGATGGCAATCCGGATGTGGATTACGCCCTTACTACACGCGAGCTGGCTTCGCTCATTAAGTTAGCAAATATCAACTTTAGCCGCTTATCAAATGAGGATTTCGACCAGCCGTTGGGGGAATCAACCGGGGCAGGCGTGATTTTTGGTACAACCGGTGGTGTAATTGAGGCTGCGGTACGAACCGCCTACGAACTGTACACGAAAAAGCCACTTCCCAAAATTGATTTTAATGAATTGAGAGGAATGGAAGGCATCCGGCAGGCTACAATTGATTTCGACGGATTTCCAATAAATATTGGCATTGCCCACGGATTGGGAAATGCCCGCGAGTTGCTTAAAAGAATTGAAGAAGGGGAGAGTAATTTTCATGCTATTGAAATTATGAGTTGCCCGGGTGGATGCATCGGGGGTGGCGGCCAGCCCTATCATCATGGCAATGTGGATATTCTGAAAAAAAGGCAAATGGCTATTTACCAGGAAGATGGTAATAAAAAAATCAGAAAGTCGCATGAAAATCCGTACATCATTCAGTTGTATGAAGAATTTCTGGGTAAACCGATGAGCGAAAAGGCGCATCAGTTGTTGCACACTGAATATTTTGATCGTACTTAAATATTTTGGTTTTATCTAAAATCTAATAGTCTAAAGTCTAAAAGTCTTATATCATGCCAAAAATAAAACTTGCCGAAAATACGGTCCAACAGATTAAAGAAGTTTGCGCTGAATTTGGGAACAAAGAAGGCGAACTCATAAACGTGTTACACAAAGTTCAAAACAAGCTGGGCTATCTTCCGGCCGAAGTGCAGGAAGTTATTGCCCGCGAACTCAAAACCTCGGTGGCAAAAGTTTACGGAGTAGTCACTTTTTACAGCTTTTTCACTATGATTCCCAAGGGAGAGTTCCCCATTTCAATTTGCATGGGAACTGCCTGTTATGTGCGGGGAGCCGAACAGGTTCTGAGCGAATTTAAACGCCAGCTGAAAGTGGAGGTGGGCGAATCAACCGACGATGGAAAATTCTCGCTGAACTGCCTGCGTTGCGTGGGAGCTTGCGGCCTGGCACCCGTTGTTATGGTGGGCGAAAAAGTGTTCGGCAGGGTTGCACCCACCCAGGTGGTTAATATTATTAAAGAATACCGCGAAGGATGTGCAAGTGAAAATGCAAAATCTGCATAACATTTAATTTGTTCTGTTGCCCGGGGCGCATCGTATTTTACTGATGCTGCCCCGGTATTTTTATGCAATATTCCGCTCTTTTTTAATGTTTTCGTAAGCCCGGTTCACCATTTGGAATTTCTCGTTTGCTGCTTTCTGAAAATCATTGCCCAGGTGGCTCACTTTGTCGGGGTGATATTTCATGGCCATCCGGCGGTAGGCTTTTTTCAGTTCTTCGTTCGATGCATTCTGTGCAATTTCCAGAATTTTATAATCGGCATCGATGTTTCGAACAAACATGGCCTGGATGGACTCAAAATCGCCGTTGCCAATGCCCATCTGGCGGGCAATCGTTTCAATAAGCTTTCGTTCATTTTCGTCCACATGCCCGTCGGCTTGTGCAATGCCAAATAAAAAATGAAGCAGTTGCAACCGCGCCGAATAGTTCATGTTTTGCTTGATTTGGGTGCAGACAGCATTCACCGGGATAGATTGCTTCAGAAGATCGCGCAACATTTTCACGGCTTCCTGTGCCGATGCAGCTCCAAAGTTTTGCACCATAAATTTTTTAACATAGTCCAGTTCCGATTTCAATACTTTTCCATCGGCTTTCATAACTGCAGCTACCAATACCAGCAGGCTCATCACGTAGCCGCCGGTTGTGGTACGGCCCGAGTAACCGCTTGGCCTTCCTGTCTGAATTTCAGTTGTGCTTCCATCGACAATTGAGCCCACCACAAAACCAAAAATTGCTCCTATGGGGCCACCAACTGCCCAGCCTAATCCTCCGCCAATCCATTTACCAAATTTTGCCATCTTCTTTTAGTTTTTTATCTATTTCAATAATTTTTGGTATCAATAAATTTTTATTATCGTTCATCAGAACAAGGTTGGCCAGTTCCTGTTTTTTTTCTTCGGGGAGCTGGTTTTTTATGCGTTCCTCAACCTCTTTTCTGCTTATTTGGTCGCGTTTCATTACCCTTTCAATCCGCTCATTTTGGGGGGCTGTTACCAAAATGTTGTAATCCATTATTTTGTAGAACCCGCTTTCAAAAAGAATGGCCGCTTCGTGAATGACGTACGGAAAATGCTCGTGCTGTTTCACCCAGTTTTTAAAATTTCTCCGAACGGCAGGATGTACCAGCGCATTCATTTTAGAGAGTTGAATTTTATCATTGAAAATAATTTCGGCAAGTTTTTTTCGGTCAATGGTGCCATTTGGGGTGTAAATATTTTCACCAAAAAGGTGAATGAGTTCTGATTTTAGCTGTTGGTCGGTATCAAGTAAATTTTTAGCTGTCTTGTCGGCTTCAAAAATCGGGACCCTCAACAGTTTAAAAACTTTGCATACTGTAGTTTTTCCGCTTCCAATTCCGCCTGTAACTCCAATGGTTAAAGCCATACTGATTTTTTTGAACATTCATTAATCGGTTTCCACCAAAAAATCAACCGATTGGGGTGAAACCCGGAGCGATTGAATAAATGGAGGTTTCGAATCAATAGTTACATCAAGGGTTTCGCTGCTGTTGTCAGCCTGGTTGAAATCAACAGTGATTTTAAAACTATTTGTTGTTGTGCTTTCATAGTTGCTCATCCCCACCAAAAACGAAACTTTTACTTCCGAAGGGAAAAGTTTAACAGAAACACCTTCGGGCTTATTTTTTATTTCAACCGGAATAGTAAGTTCCTTTTCGGTAAATTTTTCGACCGGTATTTTAACCAGTACTTTATCGGACGACAATTCTGTGTTTAACGGCCTTTTTACCTGCACAACTTTTTCAATATTCTCATCGATTTCTGAAATGTTAACTGATTCGGTTTCCAGAAAACGGATTGTGTCGAGTGCTGTCGATGGCCCCGATATTTTTATGCTTTCAGGCTGAAAAGTAATTTTGTTTTTGAGGTAAAACTGCGGTTTAAAAGTGGTGGTAAGGTTGGTTTTCACCGGAAGTGTTTTTGTGGCCGCGCTGTCAAAAATCAGTGTAATTACATTGGGTGAAATTTCTGCAATTGAAATTTCATTGGTAACCTGCTGCGAAACTCTTTCAATTAAACTTTGCGATTGGATGGTGATGATATTTGCGCTGCCTTCATGATTTTCGTGGATTGAAGCAAGATCTAATACGATAGGTGAAGGCGACAAAATGAGTTTATACCGTAAAATGGAAAAACCATGTCCTTCAACTTTCAGTTCAAATCTTTTGGGTGGAGTACTGGTTAAAAACATCTCCTCGGGCGGATTGGTGTATTTAACCGGGTAATTTATAGTGGTTGTGTAATCTTTACTTAATGCGTTCAAAAACCAAAGTGCAGTGGCAATTAAAAGGCAAACAGCAAATACAATCAGCCGCCGGTCCTTCTTTAGTTTTTCAAAGTTGAAATAATTCACTATTTCTGTGAGTTTCTTTTTCATTGTAGTAGTTGAAATTCGACAAAATTAATGAATTATGCCAATTGAAAAATCATTCTTTTCAGTTTATTTTATCATTTTAATCTGCCTCAGTTTTTTCCACATAGCTGAATTTCAGGTATTTTTTTAAAATGAAGTCCACATCTTTTTTGAATACAGGTTTTTGAAGGTAGCCGTCGAACAAACGGTGAATTTGTTTGCTGTGGTCTTTCAGGGTTGAGGCGGTGAATGCAATTAGGGGTATATGTTTCAAATCTTCGTCCTGTTTTATTGCTTCGGCGGCATCGTATCCACTTATTCCCGGCATTCTGATGTCCATAAAAATAATGTCGGGTTTGTCGGTTTTTAATTTTGCCAGTGCGCTGGTGCCATCACTTTCTTCAATAAAAGTGGCCTGGTCCGATTTGATAATTTGTTTCAACACAAGTTTATTGTAACTGATATCATCCACAATCATAATTTTGCAGGGCTCCAGTTGCATAATGGTTCCTTCTTTTTGCGGAGCCTCCCTGGGGTTGTCGGCTGATGCTGTTTTTACATCAAAAAAAGTTACAGTAAAAACAGAACCTTGTTCTGGTTTACTTTCCAGGGAAATGGTACCGTTTAGTTTTTTCAGCAATCCGTTTACAATGGCAAGCCCCAGGCCTGTTCCTTCATGTTCGCGGTTTTGGTGGCTGTCTTGCCGGGTAAAGGTTTCAAAAATATTTTTTTGTTGTTTTTTGCTTATGCCAATACCTGTATCCTCTATTGAAATTATAAGATTTACCTCATCTTTTTTACCGGTTCTTTTGGCATGGGCTGAGATTTCAACTATTCCGTTTTGAGTGAATTTTACAGCATTGCTTACCAGGTTGAATATGATTTGGTAAAAACGGATTTCGTCCATAAAAAAATTAGCGGGGACCGATGAATCGGTGACAACATTAAACGACAATTTTTTATTTTTAACTTTTTCCTGAAATACCAGTTCAATATCGTTAATTACTTCCTGGTAGTTCATCGGGTGGATATCCATCTCCATTTTACCGGCCTCGATTTTCGACAAATCCAGCAGGTCGTTTAAAAGATTTAGCAAGTTGCGTGCGCTTTCAAGAATTGTACTCAGGTATTCGCGGTGCTGTTTTTGTTCGGCATTATCAAAAAGCCACTGGCTGAACCCTAAAATAGCATTGAGCGGAGTTCGGATTTCGTGCGAAACATTGGCGAGGAATTCTGATTTTGAACGGGAAATTTCTTCTGCTTTTTTTAGTGCTTCCCTCAATTGTTTCCCGCTGTTTTTTAGTGGGGTAATGTCTCTTGCGATGGCAAGAACTTCATGGGGGCCGGTTTTTACAAGCCTGGCTTCGTAATAGAAAATTTTATCTGATTTCTTCTGGTTGAAATGGAATTGAACTGTTTCCTTTTTGAAGCAATTTTTTAACGCATTGTCGAAAACCAGGGCATTTTTTCTGCTGAAAACATTGTGGATAGTTGGTTTTTCTCCGTTTATTAAATGGCCAAAAAGTTTATTTTTTTGTGGCAGGTCAGCCGTTATAATTTCACCTTTGTCAGTTATGTTGAAAATAACATCAGGTTCATTTTTTATAATGGTGTTTTTTTGTTTTAAGGCTTTTTCCAGTTCTCTTTTTAGCTGTCCGATTTGCTCTTCTGCATTAATTCTTGCAGATTTTTCTTTTTCCAGTTTTTCTTTAAAAAGCGCCGCATCGTTTTCCATATATTTTTGTTTATAGATATCCGTAATGCACATTCGAATGTTCTGAGCATTGTTTTGCAATGCCAAAATGCAGGAAATGAACATTTGTTATTATGCAATACCGGAATTAATAATTTTTTTAATCTTCCCACCTTGAAATTACATATTTTTTTACAATTGCCGTCCATAAAATTGAAAAACTATGGTAATTTTCAATGGAAAGAAACAACGTCCTAATCAAAAATCGTACATTTGAATGTTTATTTCGAAATGCACTATTAAATATATAGATACATAAACATGAAATAAAGCAGGCGTAAATTTTTACATAAAGTAGATTTTACACAATGACAAGTTGCATGTTTTTCAAACAAATAAAAACAGGTTAAGCAGATGAAGATTACAGTAATAGGCACAGGTTATGTTGGATTGGTATCAGGAACTTGTTTTGCCGAAACAGGTGTCCAGGTTGTTTGTGTTGATGTGGATGAACACAAAATTAAAATGTTGAACAACGGGAAAATACCCATTTACGAGCCCGGACTTGAAGATATTTATAAACGAAATGTTGAAAAGGGAAGGCTCTCTTTTACAACAGATTTGAAAAGCAGCCTTGAAAATTCGGAGGCAGTTTTTATTGCCGTTGGAACGCCTCCCGATGAAGACGGGAGTGCCGATTTGAAATATGTGCTTGGTGCGTCGTCAGAAATTGGAAAGCACATGGATCATTACATTGTAGTGGCCACAAAAAGTACCGTTCCTGTGGGGACTTCGGTAAAAGTAAAAGCTGCAATTCAAAAAGAACTGCAAAAACGTGAGGTGGAAATTCCGTTTGATGTGGCTTCAAATCCCGAATTTTTGAAAGAGGGCAGTGCTGTCCAGGACTTTCTGCGTCCGGATCGCATTATAATTGGTACAGAATCGGAGCAGGCAATTAAGGTGATGAAAAAACTCTACAAGCCATTTTTGCTCAACGGGCATCCGATTTTGTTTATGGATATCACATCTTCAGAAATGACAAAATATGCCGCCAATTCGATGCTGGCCACCCGCATAAGTTTTATTAACGAAATTGCCAATTTGTGCGAAATTGTTGGAGCCGACATTGATGCCGTGCGGAGAGGAATTGGTTCCGACCCGCGGATTGGAAACAAATTTTTGTATCCGGGCACCGGTTACGGCGGTTCATGTTTTCCCAAAGATGTGCAGGCACTTATTCGCACAGCCAATGAAAAAGGGTATCCGCTTGAAATTTTGAAAGCGGTTGAATCTGTAAATAACAGGCAAAAGTCAACGCTTTATCAGAAAATTTTTAATCATTTTGGAGGCAAATTAAAAGGGTTGAAATTTGCAATGTGGGGCCTGGCTTTCAAGCCCAAAACCGATGATATGCGCGAAGCGCCATCACTGGTTATAATTGAAAAATTAATTGAAGCCGGTGCTGAAGTTGTTGCCTACGACCCTGTGGCCATGAAAGAAGCGAAGCGGATTTTGGGGAACAAAATCGGCTATGCAAAAGATGAATATGATGCCTGTATTGATTCCGATGGCATTATTCTCGTAACCGAGTGGCCTGAGTTCAGGTTGCCCAATTTCAGGGTGCTTGAGCGGCTGCTGAAAAATAAAATCATTTTTGACGGACGTAACATATACGACAGGGCAGAGCTGGAAGAAATGAATTTTACCTATTATCCCATTGGTCGTAAACCGGTGAAAAGTTAAATCAAAAAGTTGAAAAAAATGAAACGGATTTTGGTAACCGGCGGTGCCGGATTTGTCGGCTCGCATCTGTGTGAATACCTCCTGAACCAGGGGAATGAAGTTATTTGCCTCGATAATTATTTCACGGGCAAAAAACAAAAAATAGTTCACCTCATGGAAAATCCATGGTTCGAGATTATACGACACGACGTTACCATGCCGTACTACATTGAAGTGGACGAAATTTACAACCTGGCTTGCCCGGCTTCGCCAATTCACTACCAGTACAATCCTATTAAAACCATTAAAACTTCGGTAATGGGGGCCATAAATATGCTTGGACTGGCTAAACGTATCAAAGGAAAAATATTGCAGGCATCAACCAGCGAAGTGTATGGCAATCCGGAAGAGCATCCGCAACCGGAAGGTTACTGGGGAAATGTAAATCCGATTGGTGTACGTTCCTGTTACGATGAGGGAAAACGATGTGCCGAATCGTTGTTTGTGAATTACCATCAGCAAAATGATGTAAAAATAAAAATTGTACGCATTTTTAATACTTATGGTCCCAAAATGGAACCCAACGACGGCAGGGTGGTGTCAAATTTTATTGTTCAGGCGCTGCAAAATAAGGACATTACCATTTTTGGCGATGGCAAACAAACGCGAAGTTTTCAGTATGTAAGTGATTTGGTTGAGGGGATGGTGCGCATGATGGAAACCGGTGATGATTTTACCGGCCCGGTAAATATTGGTAATCCGGGTGAATTTACTATGCTCGAACTGGCACACGAAATTTTGGATATTACCGGTTCAAAATCTAAAATTGTTTACCAGCCGTTACCCGAAGACGATCCGGTGCAGCGCCAACCCGACATTTCGCTGGCCAGAAAAAAATTAAACAACTGGGAGCCAGTTGTTCCCTTGCGCGTGGGACTTGAAAAAACAATAGATTATTTCGAACATCTGCTTTCTTCAGAAAAGATTTCCTGAAAGTTTATTTAACTGGTAGCATTAAATAATTCGGTAATAACAGCTATTTGAAAAAGATAAAAAAGTACGATTTTTGAAAATTGTTTTGTTAACTAAATTTTAATTTACGAAATTTACATAAATTAAAAATTTAAAACTATGGATGGAAAAACAAAGGCAATTGTAGCACACATTACTATTATCGGTTGGATTATTGCATTGGTTATTAACAGCAACGAAAAAGACGAGTTCGCCAGTTATTACATTCGTCAGACTCTTGGAATATACCTTGCAGGTTTGATTCTGACTTTAATTCCCGTGATTGGCTGGATTGTTTCGATTGTGGTTTTCGTTTTTTGGATTTTGAGCCTCATTGGTTCAATTCAGGGAGAAAAGAAAGAAACACCATGGTTGGGAAAATATTTTCAGGAGTGGTTTAAGGCACTATAGTAGTTGTCTGACAAAGTGGTGCAAATTAAAAGAATGCACCTGGGGATGAGTAAAAAAATCTTCAGGTGCATTTTTTATAAATAAAAATCTATTTTTGCAGTGAAATGGTTCTCAGTTTTGAGATTTTGAGGGAATCCGGTGAGCCCGATAACTATCGGGGAAGTCCGGAGCTGTACCCGCAGCTGTAATCCTTTCATGTTGACAGCATTTCAGCCACTGTTCCGTCGGTAAACGGAGCGGGAAGGCCGCTGCCAATTGGGGAAAGCCAGAAGACCTGCCGTTTCATAAACAATATCGTAAGCTTTCGGGAGTAAAAGCTGGAGGTAATATACCTTTCATTTTTCCCACAGGTTTTTGGTATTGTAAAATGTTTTGTTTCACCAAAATTAATTTTACAATGAAAAAAATTTACTTGTTTCTGGGGCTCTGGGTGGCCCTGTTGTCAGCAAATGCCCAGACTGTAGCAACTTTTGATGATGTAGTTTTGGAATCCGGTTCGTGGTATAATGGCTCCGACGGTGCCGGTGGTTTTAACAGCGGCGGATTCTGGTTCCCCAACGATTACAATGCCGAATATCAAAGCTGGAGTGGTTTTTCTGTTTCGAATATGACAGACACGGTTACCCCAGGGTACGAAAACCAGTACAGCGCCATTCCCGGTGGCGGAGTTTCAGGTTCTGAAAATTATGCAGTAGCTTATTTTCCGGGCACACTAAAAATGGAATTTGATTCTGCAGTTGATATTACCGGGTTCAATGTTACCAATTCAACTTATGCCTATCTGGCCATGCGCGACGGTGGTGTAAACGGTTTTGCCAAACAGTTTGGAGGTGCCGACGGAACCGACCCCGATTATTTAAAACTTTTGGCCTGGGGAGTTAATGAGTGGGGCAATTCAACCGATACTGTTGAATTTTTTCTGGCCGATTACCGGTTCGAAAATTCAGATGAAGATTACCAGGTAAATACCTGGGAATGGATGAATTTGAGTGGCCTGGGAAAAGTAACTGAACTACATTTCAGTATGGAATCCACTGATATGAGTGAATGGGGATTGAACACGCCGGCATATTTTTGTATCGATAATTTTACGATGGCAAAACTCACTTCTTCCGGCATTCTTGTGAATAAAAAAAATCAGGCGCTAAATGTATATCCCAATCCGGTAAATAATTTTATTCAGGTAGAATTGCCTGAAAAAATTGAAATGGTTGTTTTAACTGATTTGTCGGGCAAAATATTTTACAGGGAGAAAGTGGAAAATGAAACCAATATACGCATCTCAGGTCTAGGGAATTATCCTCCCGGAATGTATTTGCTGAAAGTGAAAAATGCAAAAGGCTATTCAGTGAAAAAAATCTTGAAAAATTAAAAAAATTGCAATCCAAAGCATTGTTTTTTTGTTATTAAACCAGTAAAGGATTTAAAAGTATTTTGTTCTGTGCCATAAAAAGAGTTTATTTGCAATTAATAAAAAATTTGAAGAATTATGTTAGAGATTTCAAAGCATTCAATGGTTACATTGACCTACGATTTGAGGGTGGACGATGAGAAAGGAGAAGTAGTTGAAAAAGCAACTGCTGAAAAACCATTACAGTTTTTATATGGCGCCGGGGTTATGCTGCCCAAGTTTGAATCTCTCCTTGCAGGCTTGAAACAAGGAGAACCATTCTCCATAAAGCTTACAAAAGATGATGCTTACGGTGATGTAAATCAGGATGCAATAGTTGAATTACCCAAACATGTATTTCTTGTTGACGGGAAATTTGACGACGAGTTAATTGCTGTTGGCAATGCAGTACCAATGATGAGCAGCAATGGCCAGCGGCTGAACGGCCTTGTACTCGAAGTTAACGATGAAAACGTGAAGATGGATTTCAACCATCCGTTAGCCGGCGAAGATTTGCATTTTGCAGGAGAAGTGCTTGAAGTACGCGAAGCAACCGAAGAAGAAGTGGCCCAGATACTTTCGGGCGGTGGATGTGGTTGCGGAAGCGACGGCTGCGAAGACGACGGATGTGGATCAGACCACGGTGGCGGTTGCGGTTGCGGCAGTTAATTTATTTTTGATTATTACCACAATTTAAGTATTTTAACCCCGTTTTCTTGAACATTTGCAAGAAAACGGGGTTTTTTTAATGTGTATGAATACGTTTGGAAAAATATTTCGATTAACCTCTTTTGGAGAGTCTCACGGCCGTGGCATAGGTGGAATTATTGATGGCTGTCCTGCTGGTATTGAGCTGGATATGGACCTTATTCAGAAAGATTTGGCAAGAAGAAAACCAGGGCAGTCGAAAATAACTACCCAACGCAAGGAAGCCGATCAGGTGGAATTTCTTTCCGGTATTTTCGAGGGAAAAACGCAGGGAACGCCAATCGCTTTTATCATTTGGAATAAAGACCAACACTCCAATGACTATAATAACTTAAAAGATGTTTACCGGCCTTCGCATGCCGATTATACTTACCAGCAAAAATATGGCACACGCGATCACCGGGGGGGCGGACGATCATCAGCCCGCGAAACCATTGCCCGGGTTGTGGCAGGGGCCATCGCCAAACAAATACTGGCGGTAAAAGGAATTACCATCCAGGCATTTGTGTCGCAGGTGGGCGAAGTAAAAATGGAAAAACCCTACACCGAAACAGATCTTACCAAAACTGATGACAACATTGTACGGTGCCCCGATGAGGAAACCGCTGCAAAAATGATTGAACGCATTGAAAAAGCCGGAAAAAACCACGACACCGTTGGTGGAACGGTATCATGCGTGGCCCGGGGCATTCCTGCCGGTTGGGGCGAGCCTGTTTTTAACAAGCTGCATGCCGACCTTGGTTTTGCAATGTTGGGTATAAACGCAGTAAAAGGGTTTGAGTACGGATCTGGTTTTGCAGGAACCAAGCTGAGTGGTTCGGAACACAACGATGTATTTATTCATAGCAAAGACGGTATCCGGACAAAAACAAATAACTCAGGAGGAATCCAGGGAGGTATTTCCAACGGTGAAGACATATATTTTAATGTGGCTTTTAAACCTATTGCCACTTTGCTGAAAGAACAGCAAACAGTTGACAAAGACAGTAATGAGGTGACAATTAACCCAAAAGGAAGGCACGATCCGTGCGTTTTACCACGTGCAGTACCTATTGTGGAATCCATGGCTGCGCTTGTGCTGGTCGATCATTTTTTATTAAGCAAACTAAATTCAATGTAATATGCCCAGAAGAAAAAGAAACAGAAGAATACAGGTACCCCCTGTTATAAAAGGAATGTCGGTTTTTGGTGTTAGAGGCCGCAAATCGAATGAAGTAATTCTTCGGCTGGAAGAGTACGAAGCCATTCGGCTGCTCGATTATCAAAACCTGACCCAGGAGCAGGCTGCCATACACATGGATGTTTCGAGGCCCACTTTAACACGGATTTACGAAGAAGCCCGAAATAAAGTGGCCACAGCTTTTGTTGAAGGCCGTGACATCATTTTCAGGGGAGGTGATATTTACTTCGATAAAAACTGGTTTAAATGTAATACATGTCTGGCCAGTTTTAACAACTACGAGGAAGAAAATCCGGACTGCCCTGTTTGCAGTTCTTCTGAAGTAATTTCCTTAAACGAATTTTATTCGAAATAGATAAAAAAATACCACCGGGCCTCTACCCGGTGGCATTAAATCAAGTTGTGATAAAACCAGAGCCTTTATACAAAAGGATATACAAGTTATGGAATATTATTTGTTTTAGCAATAGCTATTCAATTTATTTTTAGTGAAATATAAGTCTCTAACTTTTGAATTTGGATTCCTTCTTCAGGCACAAGCATCTTTTTCTCTTAATTTAACATATTTTGAATCTCAGTTTTTCTTAGATTATTGAAGGAATTCTATTTTTGTAGTCAAAAATAGATCACAACTAACTTTTTAAGTAAGGTTTGCTGAAAAACAATATTAACAATTGATTGTCAATAAATTACATACAAAAAAGTCACGCAATTTAGCTTCAAAGTGCAAACAAAATATTAACTTCAAGGGAAAAAGTTTGCACATCATGGTTAAATATCAATCTGTCCGGCAGTTAAAAATCG
>NZ_FQZE01000079.1 GCF_900141875.1 Tangfeifania diversioriginum
TTTCGGGGTGAAAGAAAAACTAAAATATTTAGTGTCTCCAATGTAGGTGCTGTCGTTTAAATAAAAATCGTAATGCAGTTGGGCCGAATTGCTTAGTGGCGAGGTAATTCCCCTTCCAAGAATTTTTATCTGGTCGCGGTAAAAATCCATATCGATTACTACGTTTAAAAGAATCAGGCTTTCAATCGTTTGGTTTAATTTGGGGAAGATTCCATCTTTTCGGTTGTAAACCACACTGTCTTTTCTGCTCACATTTTTTTCGCCAAGTTCGGCCAGATAAATGGGAGAGAACCGTAAACTCTGTCCGTCAAGTTTCATGGTTACTTCATCGAGGTTGCCGATAATCCGGTTTGTCCGCGAAGTGGAATCGACAGCCAAATAAACCGTTGTTCGTTCAAATGTTTTGTAATTGTTGACCTTCTGAATGTTTTCACTGTTTTCATCTTTTCGCTCCTGGATTTTTTTTAGCAAAACTTTTGCACGCGAAACTTCGGGTTTTACGGTTACTTCACTCAACTCCTTTACTTCTTCCTGCATAAAAACAGTAGTGGAAGTTTCGGTGATTTCCAAAGAAGGGATCTCTCTCTTCTGGTATCCAACCGAAGAAACACAAAGCGTATCATTCTTCTCCAGGTTCATTTTAAACCGGCCTTCCACATCCGACATGGTCCCTGTGATTGTACCCTTTATCCATACATTTGCATAGGGGATTGATTCCTGCGTCTTCTGATCTTTTATGGTACCAGTAATCTCCCGGGGAAAAGCCCCGGTATATATTATGGCCAGCAAAAGGGCCATCGTAAATTTATGTAACATCATTAGTGTGCCCGCTCCTTCTCTTTTTTTATCAACCAATACAATCCTTTTACCCCGATTTTAATGTCGTCGAGCTTAAAAAGAACAATGATTTTTTCGATGTAGGCGATTATTCCCCATGTAGCTACCAGGTATAACATCCACGGAAAAAAGCCAAAAACAAACAATATAAAAAAGAAGATACTCTGGGCATAACCTGCAGAAACGGCCGAATACAAATGCAGTCCCGGAATTTTTCCGAAACGGGCAAAAGCAACAATATAACTCAGAATAAACATCCCAAGGAAGAGAAATAAAATCCATGAATGGGGTTCTATTTCGGTCCATTTAAAAACAAACAAACCCAAAATTGCCATGGCATAGGTGCAAATATCGGCAAGGTTATCGAGTGCTGCGCCAAAATTGGTTTGCAGTTTAAAAAAACGGGCGATGTTTCCGTCCAGTACGTCGCTGACCAAACTAATGCACAGGAGGATTACAAACCCTTGTTCGTGCCCGGTGAGTGCCAAATAAAAAATAACCGGAAATGCCAAAAGCCGATACAGACTTATAAAATTAGGCACATTTAAAACGTTTTCTTCACGTATGATTAATTGTTTCATTGTAAAATTTTTTTCCTGTTTAAAATTGTCTGTTTTCTTCATAGAAATAATAGTAAAAAACCACGCCCAGAGGACGTGGCTTTGGGATAACCCCTGGAAGGGGATGAAAATACCTTTACCCTCAGAGAAGGTAAAAGCTTGTTATT
>NZ_FQZE01000018.1 GCF_900141875.1 Tangfeifania diversioriginum
CGGTGTGAATGCATACTCTGCTAAAAATCGAAACCATGTCAATGAACTTATATATTATGGCACTATTGCCGCTTAATTATTTAACGAAGTATTGAACTTAAGCACGAAGAAAATAAAATTTCTAAACTCATTAAGGAAATAGATAATATAAAAGAAAATCCAAAAATAGTTTCTGGTGATTCTTTTGTGAAAACAAGTTTTTGGATTGGACTGATGATAATAATATTTTTAACCATTTATTTATTTGTATTTTATAGTTCGGCTGCATATTCTGCTCTTTTCAAGGACTTTACTCCTGACGATACAAATATCACACAAGCTATTTTTGATGCGCAGGCTGTAAGTAAAGCATTAGCAGATGGTTTTACCGAGCTAATTTTTATATTAGCAATTCCAGCAGTATTTTTGGGGCTGGGATTTTTAATTCACAAGTTTTCAGAAGAAAAAGGTATTGCCAAATATTTTAAAATCATTGGCCTTGTTGTAGTGACATTCATTTTTGATTTTATCATTGCTTATGCAATTGTAAAAGAGATTTACGAAATTAAGATTGGAGGGAGCTTCCAAGAAATGGCACCAATGACAATCGAAGGTGCATTTAAAGAAATTAATTTTTGGATTATCATTTTTGCTGGTTTTGTGGTTTATATAATTTGGGGATTTGTATTCAGTTTCACAATGAAAGAATTTGAGAAGATGGATAGAGTGCGTTACGCTATAAAAACCAAAAACCAAAAATTATCCGAATATAAAATCGACTGTAAACAAATCAAGGAGAATCTTACAAAACTTCAATCGCAAAGGAATAATACGCAAGGAGAAATAGACAAACAAAAAATTAGGTTAGAATCTTATGTGCTTTATTTCAATGACGTAAGAGAAGGTATAAATAATTACTTCACAGGCTGGGGTGGTTATTTGAAATCTACTAACTCATCACAGTCAGATATTCATGACTGTGAACAAATCAAAGAACGGTTTTTGTTTGAATTGAAAAATTCGGAATTTATTAAAACAAGATCTGTTGCAAACAATTAACTTTCAATTTAATAAAATTATGAGACGATTATTCATTATTGCAATTGCTGCATTTTCGATTTTATCATGTAATAACAAGAATAGCATTAATTCTAATTCTGAAACTGAGAAAGCAGTAAAACCTCAAGAAAAACAATTAAATATTTCAATTCTGTTGGATTTGTCTGACAGAATCAGTCCAAGTATAAATTCCGACGCACAAAAAAATGACATTGAAAATATTAGAAATATAACAGAGTTTTTCAAATCAAATATGGCAAATCTAGGAGCATACAAAGCAAAGGGGAAAATAAGGTTGTTTTTCAGTCCAACTCCTTCAAATGAAAATATTAACTCAATAGTAACCAAATTAACAATAGACTGCTCCGAAATGGAAAATAAAGGACGAAAAGAAGTTTATGATACTCTAACAGAACTTTATGCAAAGAATTTGGAGAAGATTTATCAAGAAACTATTGCTACAAGTGATTGGGAAGGAAGTGATATTTGGAGGTTCTTCAAAAATGATGTGAAAGATTTTTGCATTGAAAAAGACACCACATATCGAAATATTTTAATCATTCTTACTGATGGTTATCTTTATCATGAGCAATCAGTTTATAATAACAAGAATCGATATACTTATCTTTTGGGCAATTCCAATATAAAAAAATATAGAAAGCAAAATTGGAAAGAATTGATAGCAAAAAATGATTTTGGAATTAAAACCGAAAGAAATGATTTGAATGAATTAGAAGTACTCGTTTTAGAAATTAGAGCGGAGAATTCTAATAATAAATTAGATGAAGACATTTTAAGATATTTATGGAAAAAATGGTTTAAAGAAATGAACGTTCGACGTTATGAAGTATATTATATGGACTTACCTGCTAATACAAAGACAAGAATTGATAACTTTTTAAATAAAGCGAGTTGAAAATGAACTTGCAACAAAAAATTAATCCCCACTCCAACGCGATTCTGACGCAAGAATTGAAGAAAAAACAGCCCAGCCAACCTAAAAAATACATGAAACAGGTTGAGGATAGCATCAACAGAATGAGGAAAGGCCAAAATAAGAGAGAGAACAGGTGAAATAAAATAACGCGTTTTTGTTAATCGGGAACCGTCCCTTCGTGACCGGAGGGGGGGGTACTTTTTCCCGGCTCGTCTTCCGGCAGTAAAAGAAACCGGTATCCACAAATCGCCCACACCCCGGGTGCATCGGATTCTCCCAAAGGGATCAATTCGTGGCAATTCGCTGTTAAGAAATCGCCGATCGGAATCGGCGACACCCGTGGGTGCAGCGGATTCCGATCCGCTGATTCATAACGCCGATCGGAATTGGCATCACCTACTTTATTTTTCATAAATTGCACAATTAATCCATTCATCTATGGAAAAAAAGGAGTATTACAAACATAATCTGCCCCATTTCCAACAACCCGGACAAGCGTATTTTGTGACCTGGAGTTTACAAGATACTGTGCCTAAAAAAGTGTTAAAACGATATACTCAGCAACTTGAAGTTTTAAAATCGCGGATTGATGCAGGTGCGGCGGATTCTCCTAGGGTATCACTTCATGGCGATCCCCCCTTCACAAATCGCCGATCGGAATCGGCGACACCCATGGAACCAGCGGATTCTCCCAAAGGGATCACTTTGTGGCGATCCGCTGATTCGTAAACTCCGAAAAGAATATTACGCCCTTCGAAAAAGATACATAAAAGCCTACGATGACTTGCTGGATGCTGAAAGGAACCCAAAAACAGATCTTTCTAAACCTGAAAAACTGGAGATTTTAATTGATGCCTTAAAATTTTGGAACGGAAAGAAGTTGAAGAATCACGCTTTTTGTATTATGCCGAATCATATTCACTGGGTGTTTCAGGTGTTTGAAAAAGACAGAAACGGAGAACCGGTTTATTTGCAGGATATTCTCTATTCGGTAAAGCGGTTTTCGGCTGGGCAGATAAACAAACTGGAAAATAGAGAAGGCAGGTTATGGCAGAAGGAAAGTTTTGATACTACCATTCGCGATGAAAAACATTTGTATTATGCTATTGAATATACACTGAATAATCCGGTAAACGCCGGTTTTGTGGATGATTGGCGGGAATGGCCGGGCAACTGGCATGAAGAATAACTGGTGTGCCGGGTGCAGCGGATTCTCCCAAAGGGATCACTCCGTGGCGATCCGCTGATAAAAAAATAGCAGGGGAAAGAAAAGTACCCCTGCTACCCATTGTTATTTTGAGAAGTGTTTATTGTATCGTCAGCGCTGATCCCGCATTGCTGGTGAATGTATTTTCGGAGAGTAAAGTGGATTCCAATTCAGCAAGAGTACTGAGCATTCCGTTTACAGTTGAAGAATTGGAGATAAACAAGCCAGTTCCGCTACCGTTGGTGATTACTGAATTTTGTATCTCCAGTGTGCCATTTAATGCCACATTGGCTGTTCTCCAACCACCGCTGTACAATATCTCGTCATTTCCTGCATAGGATACTTCGCAGTAGTTTAACTTGTTATTGGCACTATTGGTTTCAATTGCAATACCTTTCCATTTTTCATCGGTATCTACAGCCGTAAATGTTATCATCTCATTTTCGGTTCCCTCGGCACTTAAGGCTCCTGAATCGTTAACAATAAGCGATGCATTGCTTGTAAATTTCAAGGTTGCACCTGCATTGACAGTTAATGCTTCTTTGACCTGTACTTCGCTCATCACAAGGTAATAGGCGTCTCCGGACAAGGTAACCCACGTGTTATTTTCTGTATTTGTAAAATTCGATTTATAAATAGCTATAACGTTTTGGGTATTATTTGAAAACTGGAAACCTTCGTTAACTTCAGCAGCATGGTTTGCAGATAAAACAACCGGTCGCCCCTGGATATTCTCGAACGTCAGGTCGCTGAATGAAACTTCTGCACCTTTGTGAACATATATTCCATCCGCACTACTGTTTGATATTGTTGAATTGGTGATGGTAGCCTGCGCATTGTCACCTACTCCAACACTCACGTACTGCCAGCCGCTGTAATAGAAATTATCGTTACTTGCCGCCCACGAAACAGTTACATAATCGAGTTCATTTCTTGCATCCGCTGATTCAAATATAATACCCGACCAATGGATTTGGCCGCTTTCATTGGCTGTGGTAAACACAATTTGATTTGAAGCAGTACCTTTTGCGATTAAAGCACCATCGGTATCTACCACTATTTTTACATCCTGTTCCGATTCAAATTGTGCGCCTTCTTCTATTCTCAGTAATGCTTCAATAGTTATATTGCCGCTTAAATGGTAGCGTGCATTGTTTAAGGCGCTCCATTGTATTTCAGAATCAGACGACAAGGTTGATTTGTTAATTACAACTACATCTTTCCTGTTTCCTGAAAAAGTAGTAGCGCCGTCCATGGAACCAGTTTGCGCTGCGTATAAACCTACGGGATAACCTTCGTTGTCTTCAAAGGAGTTGGACGAGAATTCCCCCAACTCGCCATTTACATGAACAAAGAGCCCGTAATCGCCACTTTTCGAAATGGTGGTATTGTTTAGTTTTAGTTTACCTTCGTCACCAACAGCCAGGGCAGCAGTTTTCCAACCCGAAGAATGCAGAATCTCTTCGCTGCCGGCCCAGGATATTTCAACATTAGACATGATGTTCCTGGCATCTGAAGAATTAACCAAAATACCTTTCCATCTTATCTCGCCCGCTACGTTGGCCGATGTAAATAGAATTGAATCGTCAGTGGTTCCTTCGGCATTTATCATTCCTGAACTGGTAATGGTTAGTACCCTGTTTTGCTCAAAATGAACGATAACACCCGGGGCAACTGTTAATTCAGCATTTACATCCACATTGGCAGTAACAAGATAATCCGGCATATCCGAGTCTTCAAAAATGTCCTCAAGAGTGGTGTTCTCATTTATATCTGAATCGATTACCATCGGATCTGCCTTGGCTATAATTGTCACCTGGGTGGCATTGCTGTTGTCGTTAGGATCGGTTACCTCCAGTTGAAGGATATATTCTCCCGGAACATCAGGAACAAAACCAGCTTCGGCATTGGTGTCGTTGTTTATTTCCGGATTACTGCCGTCGGGTTGGGAAACAATCGTCCATTGAAATGAAAGCTGATCCTCATCCGGATCGGTCGATGCACTTCCATCCAGTACATAAGTTTGTGTTATGGTAATGCTGTTGTTTTCATTGTCCTCGCTGACGGCACTGCCATTTTCATCATGAATGACAGCAACAGGCGGGCTTCCCTCTGCTTCAACTACAGTGATGATGATTTCATCGGTCACTGCATCATAAACGCCGTCGGTCACTGTCAGCGTAACGGTATAACTTCCCGCAACGTCAGGAACAAAACTTGCATTTTTACTATTCGGGTTTGTTAAGGTAGCACTGCTGCTCGAAGGAGAAGTGGTGATTGCCCAGCTGTAAGCTAATTCATCATCGTCAGGATCGGTGCCAGTACCGTTTAAAGTTACTGTACTGCCCACTACTGCATCCTGATCAATGCCTGCATCTGCAGTTGGCGGATCGCCGGGCTGAACTTCTTCATCTTTTTCACAACTGTAAAAAATGCCTGTAAAAGCTAAGGCAATTAATACAACATAAGTTTTAACCAAATACTTCATAATAATTTGTTTTGTTTTGAAATGTGTTTTAATTAGAATTAATTTAAATAATGGCAACAGTACCAACTGAAATTAGTTCAAAAAAAATTTAAAAGAATGGCTTGATGAAGAAATAAGGTGTAGCGGATTCTTCCAAAGGGATCACTATGTGGTGCTCCGCTGATTAAAGAGATGCCGATCGGAATTGGCATCACCTGAAGCTTGAGAAGCCCGTCATTTTGGTGGGCGAGAGGTGGTTCCTGGGCAAATAGTTTTCAGACAGCACCCGTCTCACCGATGTATTTTGCAGAGAAAATGGTTAATTTGCGGTTTGAAGCGAAAAATATAATGAGTCAACGCTATTTTTTACAACTGAGTTACAAAGGAACCCACTACCATGGCTGGCAAATTCAGCCCAATGCCGTTTCGGTGCAGGAAGTGATGGAAAAAGCATTGTCAACAATCCTTCGCGAAGAAATCGCAGTAGTGGGCGCCGGCCGCACCGATACCGGGGTACATGCTTCCTGTTTTGTACTGCATTTCGACAGTAAAAACAGGGCGATTGCTGAAGGAGACTTAGTTTTTAAACTGAACCGCTTTCTGCCGCCGGACATTGCGGTTATCGGCATTAAAAAGGCACCCGGCGATTTCCACGCCCGGTTCAGCGCCATCTCGCGCACCTACCACTATTATATTTCCACACAGAAAAATCCGTTTCAAACAGAAACCAGCTACCAATACACGGTTCCGCTCGATGTGCCAAAAATGAATGAAGCCGCCAAATTACTATTTGAATACACTGATTTTACCAGCTTCAGCCGACTGCATACCGATGTAAAAACCAACTACTGCAAAATATGCAAAGCAGAGTGGAGCAGGGAAGAAGATCAACTGGTTTTTACCATTTGCGCCGATCGATTTTTACGTAACATGGTACGTGCCGTGGTGGGAACATTACTCGAAGTTGGCCGTGGAAAACTTTCTGTGGAAGGTTTCAGGGAAATTATTGAAAAAAAGGACAGGGGGGCGGCAGGAGCTTCGGCACCGGCCCGGGGACTGTTTTTATCCCACATCGGGTATCCAAAAGAGATGGAAATACAATAGCACATTTTGATATTTGGGTAATTAACTTAGGTGTCAGAGTGTAGTAAATAAATTTCGGTGTTGGAAAATCCTGCTTCCGTTGCGGGCAAAAAAAAAGGACGGGTCAACACCCATCCTTTTCATCTAACTAAACCAATAAAACTAATCAAACCTAAACCTATGAACTAAAACTATGCTGCAAATATAAGCCCGATTTTGATTGAATGAGTTAACTGAGTGTTAAGAAATATGTTGTTAAACATTTTTTAACACTTTTTGGAGATAATAAAATTTGTAGAATGAATAATTAATGACTGATTTTGAAGTGATTATAAATAATTAAGTACTGATTATTTTACGACCAATATAAATTGGTATTGGAAACTCCGGCTCCCATTGTGGCAAAAAAAAAGGACGGGTCAACACCCATCCTTTTCATCTAACTAAACCAATAAAACTAATCAAACCTAAACCTATGAACTAAAACTATGCTGCAAATATAAGCCCGATTTTGATTGAATGGGTTAACTGAGTGTTAAGAAATATGTTGTTAAACATTTTTTAACACTTTTGTTGAGATAGCAAAACCTATAGAATGTATAATTAATGGCTGTTTTTAAGGGAGTTATAAATAATTGAATGCTGATTGTTTCTACTTTGACAGATTATATGAGAGACCGATTTTTCTTATTTTTTACCCCGGCCCCAAGTGGAGAAATAAGAAAAATCTATTTGGTTCCCCTTGGGGTGTAGGGTAAAACGAATAGATTTTTCGATATTAGTGTAAAGTGTCAAAGTAGAATTATTTTACGACCAATATAAATTGGTATTGGAAACTCCGGCTCCCATTGTGGCAAAAAAAAGGACGGGTCAACACCCATCCTTTTCATCTAACTAAACCAATAAAACTAATCAAACCTAAACCTATGAACTAAAACTATGCTGCAAATATAAGCTCGATTTTGATTGAATGGGTTAACTGAATGTTAAAAATATGTTATTCAACATTAAATCAAAAAAAAAGCCTTTCAGAAAATGAAAGGCTTTTTTGATAAGTTGTTGAATATTATTCTTTTTCATCATTTTGCTCGTCGTCTGCAATTGACCCGCGCATAGCCGTATCGGCTTTAATGTTATTGTATTTCATGTAATCCATTATGCCCAGGTTTCCGCTTTTGAATGCTTCGGAAATAGCCAGTGGCACTTTCACCTCGGCCTCGATAACTTTGGCACGGGCTTCCTGTGCTTTGGCTTTCATTTCCTGCTCGAGGGCTATAGCCATGGCACGGCGTTCTTCGGCTTTGGCCTGTGCAATGTTTTTGTCGGCTTCGGCCTGGTCAATTTGCAATCCGGCACCAATGTTTTTACCAATGTCGATGTCTGCAATATCGATGGAGAGAATTTCGAAAGCGGTCCCGGCATCGAGTCCTTTCTCCAGCACAACCCGCGAAATAAAATCCGGATTTTCGAGCACGGCTTTGTGCGAGTGCGATGAACCGATGGAAGAAACAATCCCTTCGCCCACACGGGCCAAAACTGTGTCTTCGCCGGCGCCGCCTACCAACTGCTTAATACTTGCGCGGACAGTGACACGTGCTTTGGCAATCAGCTGAATCCCGTCTTTTGAAACGGCAGTAACCGGGGGGGTGTTAATCACTTTCGGGTTAACCGACATTTGAACGGCCTCGAACACATCGCGGCCCGCAAGGTCGATGGCAGTGGCCACTTTAAAAGTTAAGTCGATGTTGGCTTTGGATGCCGACACCAGCGCGTGCACCACATTGGCCACGTGCCCGCCGGCCAGGTAGTGTGCCTCCAAATCGTTTCGGTTAAGATGAAGGCCTGCTTTTGTTCCTTCGATTAGTGCCCGGACGATAACTCCCGGCGGCACTTTTCTGAACCGCATCAGAAACAGCTGCAGAAGTGAAATTTTTACGCCTGAAACCAGGGCTGAAAACCACAACCCGATGGGAATGAAATAGAGGATGATGAAAAGTAAAACAATTACTCCAATCACCATTCCCCATGTACCTACTGATTCAATCATTTTGTTATTTTTTTACAGGTTCTACAATTATTTTATTAGTGAGCATTTTCAATACTTTTATTTCGGTGTTGTGGTCAACATAAGCGCCGGTTGACTGTGCTTCAACTATTTCGCCGTTAACTTTTACTTTTCCTGAAGGGGCAAGCCGCCCAATGGTTTTTCCGGTATCGCCAACTTTAACTTTGGAGTTGTCAACCGATTCCACTTTGCCGTCAACAAAAGTTTCAAGCATCATTTTTTTGCCCGATTTCGATTTAAAAAAATAGTAAATCAGCAAAGGGGAGGCAATTAAAACAAACGTGAGGGTAAGAAAACCAATCCCGGTACCATATTCTGAAAAAGCTATAAAAACGCTGATCCCCAGCAGAATGAATCCGCCAATCCCGGCAATGGTAACTCCGGGTATCACGGCAAACTCGATGAGTAAGAGCAACAAACCCAGTAAAATGAGCAAAATAATAGCAAATGCGGTCATGATTCTGTATTTATGGATGTGCTTAACTCTCTTTCAGTCAGCGCATCTTTCATTTTTTTTAATGTGTTAAATTCCCCTTTACGAATGTCGCAACTGCCATTGTGGTGGGTAATTACCGTACATTGTACTGCTTGTTCGTAATCGTGGTCGCAAACGTCAATCAGTGCATCAATAACGTAATCGAAACTGTGCACTTCATCATTGTGCAAAACCAGCAGGTATTCATTGGTTTCCTTTTGTTGGAGGTTTTTGGCCGGATTCTTTTTAGTCTCTCTCGATGTCATCTTCTGCTTCTATATTTTTTGCTTGTTCCAAAGTTATTCTTTTTCCGTTAAAATACGGTACAACAAAGGCATCTTCTATTCCTTCCTGCCTCACCTGGTTTTGCATTTTTATGGCATCATCAAGATTTGAGAGGTTTCCTGTGGTGTAAACAACCACTCCGTCTTCATCGGTATAGTTGTCAATTTTACGGATGAGTGATAATTTATTGAACTTTCGTTTGATATAGGATGGCAGTCCGCGACTGTAAGCTCCTATTTGTATTTTGTAAACCAACTGGTTTTCATTTTCCTGTTGTTGGTTTTGAGAGATCGGTTCCGAATTGTTGAACAAATCGCTTGCTGCTATTAAAAGCGGAGTGTCAGTGTCTTTTTTCTGGTTTTGTACTGTTGCCTGCTCGCGGGCCTTTTTCATTTTATCCAGTTCTATAATGAAATTATTTACCGCAGTTTCTCCGGCTTGTTGCCAGTAATTATTTTCGAGCTGCCTGCTTTCCGAAAAAAGCTGCATAATATTTTCCCTGATCTGGTATAATTCATTTTCAATGGTGAGAATTTCATCACCGATTTCTGCTTTTCTTTCAGGGTCTTGTGTTGTTTTATATTCGTTTCGCAGTTTCTCGGCCTTTTCAATATCCTGATTCAGCTCTGACTGAATTTTTTTTCCTTCCAGAAAAAGTTCTTTTCCTTTTTCAGTTTTGAAATGGGCGGTGTTGAGGTAAGTTATTTTGTTATTTACCTGGAATTCTACCGGCTCACCCGACGGTGGAGTGTAGGTTGCTTTTACGCCGGGCAGGTCGGGCAAATTTTTTCGGGGTGTTGAAATTAATTCGGTTTGAAGCGATTGGGGAACCGGAACTATCAGGCTGTCTTCAATGACCGGATTTTCTGCAATAATTTCTTTTTCCTGCTTTGTTGAGGGAGGAGTGGTTTCCGGTATTGTACTTTCGGGGGCTTTGGTTTGCTCCTTTTCGGCAGTAGGTTCAGGCTGTTCCTGTTGAACGGTAATTGCTGCCTGTGCCGGTTTTTCTTGTTCAGCAAAAGGATTCACTTTATCGTAACATTGCTGAATTTTTTGGGTGAGTTGAACTTCTTCACGGTCATCTTCAGTTACACTAATTCTGTATTGGTTATAGTATTTTAGTGCCTGTTCCCAATTATTTCTTGCGTGATACTGAATTCCCAGATAATAGTTAATGCGGTGAGGAGTGGCATCTTTTATTACGCCCAGCAGAGTGTTCAAATCATTTTCTGAATAATGGCCATTTTCGGTTCGGCTGGCAGCATAATAATAATTTAACATGGTGTTACCCGGTTCATTTTCCAGCAGTTGCCTGAACGCAGTTTCTGCGGCTTCATATTCTCCATCATCGAAAAGTTGCATGGCCCTGATGGCCGAAACATCCTGGTTGCCGGCAAAAAGGTTACCATTTCCGGCAAACAATAAAACAAACAGGAGTGTTAGTAGTACTAATTTATTATTGTTCAGCATTGTTTTTTTCTGATAATTTACAAATGGTAAAATTACAAAAATTGTGCAAAGCAGTAACTTTTTAAGGGCAAAGGAATCTTTCGGAATCAAATAAGATGTTGCCTGATATTTATCATTAAATAACGTATATTTGTAGAACTTGAAAAACAAACAAAACATGACAACATTAAAATCAGGCGATAAAGCACCCGATTTTGAGGGGGTAAATCAGGATGGCAAAAAGGTTGGTTTACAGGATTTCTCAGGAAAAAAGCTGATACTTTACTTTTACCCGAAAGACAACACGCCGGGCTGCACAGCCGAATCGTGTAACCTGAACGATAATTACAATGCCTGGCTAGAAAAAGGATATGAAGTATTGGGCGTGAGCCCCGATAGTGTAGAATCGCACCGGAAATTTAAAGAAAAATTCAATCTGGAATTCGATTTGTTAGCCGATACAGAAAAAGAGATCCTGCAGGCTTACGGTGCCTGGGGCGAAAAAAATATGTATGGGAAAAAATATATGGGCGTGTTACGCACCACTTTTGTTATCGATGAAAACGGGGTGATAGAAGACGTTTTCAAAAAAGTGAAAACAAAAGATCATACGAATCAAATTTTAAAAAGCTTAAATATATAACCTGGTCTGAACATGACGAAAGAAGAAAAAGCAACAATGAACAAAGAAAAGCTGAAAGCACTTCAGCTTACCATGGACAAAATTGAAAAGAGTTACGGAAAAGGTTCCATCATGCGTATGGGCGACCGAGTTGTTGAAAATCTTCCGGCTATCCAGTCGGGCTCGTTGGCACTCGACATTGCTCTTGGCGTAGGTGGTTACCCCAAAGGACGGGTAGTTGAAATTTATGGCCCCGAATCGTCGGGTAAAACCACGCTGGCCATTCATGCCATTGCCGAGGCACAAAAAGCCGGTGGCATTGCCGCAATTGTAGATGCCGAGCATGCTTTCGATCCGTACTATGCCAAAAAACTTGGCGTGGATACCGAGGAACTGCTGATTTCGCAACCCGACAACGGCGAACAGGCCCTCGAAATTGTGGATAACCTGGTGCGCTCGGGTGCCATCGACATTATTGTTATCGACTCCGTGGCAGCACTTACGCCAAAAGCTGAGCTCGAAGGCGAAATGGGCGATTCCAGAATGGGATTGCAGGCCCGCCTCATGTCGCAGGCTTTGCGGAAACTCACAGGAAACATCAGCAAAACAAAAACCTGCTGTGTTTTTATTAACCAGCTACGCGAAAAAATTGGTGTGATGTTTGGCAACCCCGAAACCACCACAGGTGGGAATGCCCTGAAATTTTACTCGTCGGTGCGTTTGGATATCCGGCGGATTGGCCAGATTAAAGACGGCGATGAGGTGATGGGTATTAATGTACGGGTGAAGGTTGTGAAAAACAAAGTGGCACCACCTTTCCGAAAAGCAGAATTCGATATTTTGTATGGCGAAGGAATTTCAAAATCGGGTGAAATTATCGATTTGGGCGTTCAATATAATATTGTCAAAAAAAGTGGATCGTGGTTTAGTTATGGCGACACCAAACTTGGGCAGGGGCGCGAAACTGTGCGCAACCTGATAATCGATAACCCTGAACTGGCACAAGAGCTTGAAACCAAAATTTTTGATGCCATTACAGGAAAAACCACAACAACAGAATAAGAAACGAAAAACGGCAGATTATACTGGGTGAAACGCGTCTGTCGATTCATCCAGTTTTTTTTTTAATGAAAAAAAAGTTCGCATGAAGGTTTTAAAATTTGGAGGCACATCAGTTGGCTCAGCCAAAAACATTCAAAAAGTTAGGGAAATTGTACAAAGCCAGAATGACAATGTAATTGTTGTGGTTTCCGCATTGGGAGGAGTAACCGACTTAATTCTTGAGGCAGCACAGGTTGCTGCCACCGGTACGGACGATTTTGGTAATTATCTGAAAGAAATAAAACAGCGGCACTCCACAGTGGTTTCCGAACTTTTTAACGGCTCGGGCCCCATAACTTATATTGCTGACGAACTGTTGGATGAGTTGGAACAAATTCTTACCGGAATTACGCTGGTGGGGGAGCTCACCCCAAAAACCCTTGACCGCATTGCCGGAATAGGCGAGCGTATTTCATCGCATGTTGTTGCGCAGTATATTCCCGGGGCTATCAGGGAAGATGCAGCCGAATTTATTAAAACAAACAGTAATTTTGGAAAAGCTGCGGTTGATTTTGATGAAACCGACCAGTTGATAAAAGCGAAATTCAAAGATTTTTCCGGCGTTGCCGTTGTTCCGGGGTTCATTGCCAAAAACTCCCGCAATGAATTCACCACTTTAGGCCGCGGCGGTTCCGATTATACCTCAGCCATTATTGCCGCAGCCCTCGAAGTTGAAGCCCTTGAAATTTGGACCGATGTGGATGGTTTTATGACTGCCGATCCACGCGTTATAAGTAAAGCCTACACAATTCCGGAGCTCACTTATTCCGAAGCTATGGAGTTGTCGCATTTCGGCGCAAAAGTGATTTACCCGCCAACTATTTTGCCGGTTTACCAGAAAGGAATTCCTGTTCATATAAAAAATACGTTTAAGCCCGAAAATGAAGGCACACTCATTTTAAGCAGCACCAGTGACCGAAAAGATCGGCCGATTAAAGGAATTTCTTCCATCTCCCGGATTGCGTTGCTTACACTACAGGGAATTGGAATGGTGGGGGTTACCGGTATTTCAATGCGTTTGTTTACGGCGCTGGCCAAAATGAATGTAAATGTGATCCTGATTTCACAAGCTTCATCCGAGAATTCAATTAGTGTGGCGGTTGACGAGCACGCGGTTAACCTTGCTGAAAGTGCCATCAGGGCTGAGTTTGAAAAGGAGATTGCAAGCGGGCAGGTGAGTAAAATTGCCATAGAAAACGATTTGTCTATTGTGGCTATTGTGGGCGAAAACATGAAACACACTACCGGAATTGCCGGAAAACTGTTTTCAACCATTGGAAGAAATGGGATAAACATAATTGCCATTGCGCAGGGCGCCTCGGAGCTTAATATTTCCTGGGTGGTAAAAACCAGCGAACTGCGAAAAACACTGAACGTGGTGCATGAATCGTTCTTCCTCTCCGAAAATGTGGAATTGAATGTATTCCTGATGGGTATTGGAACTGTTGGTGGAAATTTACTGCAACAAATTCAGAAGCAACAGCAAAAGCTGCTCGATGAAAAACACCTGAAAATTAAACTCACAGGAATTGCGAACACGAAAAAAATGATTTTCAGGCGCGAGGGTTTTGATATCGCGAATGTAAAAGAAACGCTGCAGGCCTCGGAAATGAAATCTTCGTTGCAGGGATTTGTGGAAGCGATGAAGGCAATGAATATTTACAACTCGGTTTTTGTGGATTGCACCGCCTCGGACGAGGTTGCTTCGCTGTACAAAGAAATTTTGCAGTCGAACATTGCTGTGGTGACGGCCAACAAAGTGGCTGCTTCTTCAGCTTACGAAAACTACACCGCGTTGAAAAACATTGCCAAACAAAAAGGTGTTAAATTTTTGTTTGAAACCAATGTTGGTGCAGGTTTACCAATTATTAACACCCTCAACGATTTGGTTTATTCAGGGGACCGGATTCTGAAAATCGAGGCTGTGTTGTCAGGTACGCTCAATTTTATTTTCAATACTATTTCAGCAGAAACACCATTGAGCAAAACCATACAAATGGCAAAAGAACAAGGGTTTTCGGAACCCGATCCGCGGGTGGATTTGAGCGGGGTGGATGTGGCACGTAAAATTCTGATCCTGGCCCGCGAAGCCGGGTATCCGCTCGAGATGGAAGACATTACCATCGAGCGTTTTGTTCCTGCGTCCTTTTTTGACGGCTCGCTTGACGATTTCTGGAAAAACATTCCGGCCCTTGATGATGAATTTGAAACAAAACGTAAAAAGCTGGAAGAAGAAAACAAAAAGTGGCGTTTTGTTGCCCGCTACGAAAACGGAAAAGCACAAATCGGGCTGCAGGTAGTGGATAGCAAACATCCGTTTTATGATTTGGAAGGCAGCAACAACCTGGTGATGTACACCACCGAGCGTTACAACGAATTCCCGATGCTGATAAAAGGATATGGCGCCGGTGCTTCGGTTACGGCTGCCGGTGTGTTTGCCGATTTAATTAAAGTATCGAATATTTAAACTGAATGATTATGAAGCACTTAATTATACTTGGCGATGGAATGGCCGATGAACCGCTGGAGGATTTTGGCGGGAAAACGCCCCTCCAAATGGCCCGGAAAACACATATCGACTGGCTGGCCAGAAACGGACAAACCGGGCGGTTGAGTACAGTTCCCGAAACCATGCATCCGGGCAGCGAAATTGCTAACATGGCCGTTCTGGGCTACGATGTGCAAAAGGTTTACGATGGCCGTGGCGTGCTCGAGGCTGCCAGCATGGGCGTTGAACTACAACCCGGTGACCTGGCCATGCGCTGCAATTTGCTCACCATTGAAAACGGTATTTTGGAAAACCATTCAGGCGGGCACATTTCTACCGGGGAGGCAGCTGAACTGATTCATTTTCTGAATGAAAAGCTGGGCGATAATCAGGTGAAATTTTACCCGGGAGTTTCCTACCGTCACCTGCTGGTGGTGAAAGGGGGCGACAAAAATATTAACTGCACCCCTCCCCATGATGTGCAGGGAGCCCCGTTCAAGGATGTTTTGATAATTGAAAAGACGAAAGAAGGGATTGAAACCGCACGCAAACTGAACGAATTAATCCTGAAGTCACAGGAAATTCTGACAAACCACCCGGTGAACAAAAAACGCCGGAAAAGCGTAAAGCCAGTAGCTAACAGCATCTGGCCGTGGTCGCCGGGCAACAAACCGAAAATGCCCACGCTGAAAGAGATGTTTGGAATTGAAAAATCGGCCGTAATTTCGGCAGTCGATTTAATCCAGGGAATTGGCGTGTATGCCGGCATGGAAGTGATTAAAGTGGAAGGTGCCACCGGTTTGTACGATACCAACTACGAAGGGAAAGCCCGGGCAGCCGTGGAGGCATTAAAAACGAACGATTTTGTTTACCTGCACATCGAGGCAAGTGATGAAGCTGGCCACGAAGGAGATGTGGAACTAAAAACAAAAACCATTGAGTTCCTCGACCAGCGGGTGATAAAATACATTCTGGAAGAAACCCAAAAAATGGACGAGCCCGTGGCCATTGCCATTTTGCCCGATCATCCTACACCCTGCGCTCTGAAAACCCATACCCGAGAACCGGTACCATTTCTGGTGTACAAACCCGGTATTGAACCCGATGAGGTGGCAGTGTACGATGAATTCAGTGTCCAGAACGGTTCGTACGGTTTGCTGAAGGACGATGAGTTTATTCGAAAGTTTTTGGAATTATGATGTATTACAGCACCAATAAAAAGACGCCATCAGTAACCCTGAAACAAGCAGTGGTAAAAGGACTGGCGGCCGACAACGGGTTGTTTATGCCCGGACGGATTGAAAAAATCGAACCTTCATTTTTTGATAATATTCAACACCTCTCTTTTCAGGAAATTGCCTTCGAAGTAGCAAAGAAATTTTTTGGCGAAGATGTGGACGAAGTTAGTTTGAAAGAGATTGTTTACGATACGCTCGCATTCGATTGCCCGGTGGTGAAAATCACAGATGATATTTATTCTCTGGAACTGTTTCACGGGCCAACACTGGCGTTTAAAGATGTGGGTGCCCGCTTTATGGCGCGTCTGCTCAGCTATTTTCTGGGAGATAATCAAAAACAGGTGCACGTGTTGGTGGCTACCTCGGGCGATACGGGCAGCGCCGTAGCCAACGGGTTTCTCGGAGTGGAAGGAATCCATGTACATGTGCTCTATCCTAAAGGAAAAGTGAGTAAAATACAGGAGTCGCAGTTCACCACGCTTGGTCAAAATATTACCGCGCTTGAAGTGGACGGTACTTTCGACGACTGCCAGCGCCTGGTGAAAACTGCCTTTTTGGATGAGGAGTTGAATAAAAAGTTGATGCTTACTTCGGCCAACTCCATCAATGTAGCACGTTTTCTTCCGCAGGCTTTTTACTATTTCAATGCGTATGCACGGCTGAAAGAAAAAGGTGTTCTTGAAAACAGAGATCTTGTAGTTTCGGTCCCCAGCGGCAATTTCGGCAACCTCACCGCGGGGTTGTTTGCCCGCGAAATGGGGCTTCCTGTAGCGCAGTTCCTGGCGGCCAACAACCAAAACGATGTGGTTTACGAATACCTGAAAACCAGTGAGTATAACCCGCGCCCTTCGGTTGAAACCATTGCCAACGCCATGGATGTTGGGGCACCCAGTAATTTTGCCCGGATACTCGATTTGTTCAAGCATTCGCATGAAAAAATTTCTTCGGTATTGAAAGGTTTCCGCTATTCCAATGAGCAAATCAGGGAAACGATAAAAAATGTATTCAGCCAAACCGGCTATTTGTGCGACCCGCATGGTGCCTGTGGTTACCAGGCACTGGCTGATTTTCTACAGCCCAATCAAACAGGTGTTTTCCTTGAAACTGCCCATCCCGCAAAATTTACCGAAACTGTTGCTCAGGTGGTTGGTGCATCCAATATGGAAATTCCGCAGCGGCTTGCTTCATTCTTAAAGGAAGACAAGCAGGTTAAAAAACTTGGTAATGATTTTCAGGATTTTAAAAAATATCTTCTTCCCGGAAAATTTTAATCAAAAATTACCTGAACATTCATAAAACACGCATGTTTTCTTAACCAGAAAGGTTATTTTTCGTATAGTATTACTAAAATGTATTTATTTTTTGGTGATTATCAAAACGATATATATTTTTAGCTAACTTTTTTTGAGATAAAACCAGGTTTATGAGACAACTTAAAATTACCAAACAAGTAACTAACCGCGATACATTGTCGCTGGACAAGTACTTGCACGAAATTGGAAAGGTGGAGTTGTTGTCGGCAGAAAAAGAGGTTGAACTAGCCAAACGAATCAAAAAAGGAGACAGTGAAGCCCTTGAAACACTCATTAAAGCCAACCTTCGATTTGTGGTTTCAGTTTCAAAACAGTACCAAAACCAGGGACTGAGTTTACCCGATTTGATTAATGAAGGAAACCTGGGGCTGATAAAAGCCGCCGAGCGCTTTGACGAAACCCGGGGGTTTAAATTTATTTCCTACGCCGTTTGGTGGATTCGGCAATCTATTCTACAGGCACTGGCCGAACAGGCACGCATAGTTCGGCTTCCGCTAAACAAAATCGGTTCCATCAACAAAATCAACAAAGCATTTAATAAGCTGGAACAGGAGTTCCAACGCGAACCCACTTCCGACGAGGTGGCCACCCTGATGGAATCGAAACCAGAGCTGATTGAGGATGCCATGAATTTTTCGAATATTCATGTTTCAATGGATGCCCCGCTGCGCGATGAGGAAGCGAACGACATGTACGATGTGATGCTGAATGACGATTCGCCCAGTCCCGACTCAGAATTGATGAACAGTTCACTTCGTCAGGAAATTGAGCGCTCACTGTCCACCCTGTGCGACAGGGAAGCAGAAATTCTCCGTTGCTATTTTGGTTTAAAAGGTTACCAGCCACATACGCTGGAAGAAATTGGCGATGTATTTGGGTTAACCCGAGAGCGCGTGCGGCAGATAAAAGAAAAAGCCATAAAAAAGTTAAGAAACCAATACCGGAACCGTTTGCTTAAAGCATACCTCGGGCAATAATTAAATTTTTTCATGAAACATTTGATAGCTCCCTCCATTCTTGCAGCTAATTTTAATAACCTTGAAAAAGACATTGAAGTCATTAACCACAGCGAAGCTGATTTTGTGCATTGCGATGTGATGGACGGCGTTTTTGTGCCTAATATTTCATTTGGAATCCCCGTCATATCCCAGTTGAAGCAAGTGGCCCGCAAACCACTGGATGTTCATCTGATGATTATCGATCCGGATAAATTTATTGCAGATTTTGCTGATGCCGGAGCTGATTATTTAACCGTGCATTACGAAGTTTGCAACCATTTGAACCGCACCGTTAATCTGATAAAAGAACACGGAATGAAAGCCAGTGTATGTTTGAACCCGCACACTCCGGTGGCCGTTCTGGAAGACATAATTGGTGAGTTGGATATGGTTTTACTGATGTCGGTTAACCCGGGGTTTGGCGGACAAAAATTTATTTCCAACACTTATAAGAAAGTCAGCCAGCTCCGCAACCTGATTGAACAATCAAATTCAGATTGCCTTATTGAAGTTGACGGGGGCGTGAAATACGAAACCGGAAAAAAACTGTTCGATGCCGGTGCCAATGTTTTGGTGGCAGGTAGTTTTGTGTTTTCGTCCGAAAATCCGGAAGCAACCATTAATAACCTGAAGGCACTTTAATTTTTTTCAGTGAATGTTTTATTGCAAAAATCAGCGTTATCCGGGGGTGATGCTGACTGGTCGCGCAAAATGCATTCTTCCGTACAAATTGAGCAATTGTTTTGTTTTTGCTGTTGTTCATTATTCAACTTATCAGCAGGTTTCTTTTTACTGAATTTTTTGTAAAACTTCCAGAAAGCAAACAAAAAGGCTGCTGCCACTATCAGATATGTAATGATTTCCTGTGTCATTTCAGCTCAATAAATTCCCTACATTGTAAACTGCAAAAGCGGTAATCCATGCCAGCGATGTGGTATATAAAACAACAAAGGCAGCCCATTTCCACGAGCCTGCCTCATTTTTTATGGTAGCCACAACACCCACGCAGGGGAAATAGATCAGGATGAAAATTAAAAAGGCGAGTGCGGCGGGAAGAGTAAAAACTTTCTGCCCTTTGTTTTTTCCGGTGGTGTGCACTTCGTCCCTTAGTTTTTGCTGAAGATTAACCGAAGAGTCAGCATCGCCCGACTGGTATAAAACACCCATTGTGCTTACCACTATTTCTTTGGCAGGCAACCCGGCCAGCAGGCTGATACTCATTTTCCAGTCGAAACCGAGGGGGCGCATGACAGGTTCAATTACATGTCCGAGTTGCCCGAGGTAAGACCCGTAAAGCTGTTCTGCTTTCAGCTGTTGTTCAAGGCTGGCAATATTTTCCTGTTTTAATTCTTCATCCAGCTGGGTATTGGCTTTAACAATTTCAATTTCATGTTTAACCTGCTGGTTTTTTTCGGTTTCGCGCGGGAAATAGCCCAATGACCAAATAATAACTACCCCGATTAATATTATTGTCCCGATTTTTTTCAGATAGTGCCTGGTTTTGTCCCACATGTGGTAAATAATATTTCGGACTGTGGGCATGCGGTAAGAGGGAAGCTCCATTACAAAAGGGGTTTCTTTGTTTTTGAAAACCGTTTTATTCAGGATTTGCGAAGTAAAAAATGCAAAAAATATCCCTGCGGCGTAAATTCCTATTAGAATGAGTGATTGAAATTTATCGAAGAATGCTGAAATTATAAGTATGTAAACCGGCAACCGTGCGCTGCACGACATGAACGGAATGATCAACATGGTCAGCAGCCGGTCGCCGCGGTTACGTAATGTGCGTGTGGCCAAAATGGCCGGGACATTGCAACCAAATCCCATCACCAGCGGGATAAATGACCGCCCGTGCAGCCCGAAACGGTGCATAATATTATCCATTAAAAAAGCAGCACGTGCCATATAACCCGATTCCTCGAGCAATGAAATAAAGAAGAAAAGTATAAGGATATTGGGCAGAAACACAAGAACGCTGCCTGCCCCGGCAATGACCCCATCAACCAGTAAATCTTTGAGTATTCCATCGGGCATAATACCCGAAATGAAATTGCCAAGTTCCATTACTCCTGCGTCAATCCAGTTCATGGGGAAGGCACCCAAATTAAATGTGGTATAAAACATAATGAACAGGATGGCCCCAAAAATGGGTAGTCCCCAGTACTTGTGGGTGAGAACACTGTCAATTCTTTCTGATCCTGTTTTTTGTTTTCTGAACGGATTTTTAAACGTTTCTTTCAGGGCCCCGGCAATAAAACCATATTTGGCATCGGTAATAACTGTTTCGCTGTCTTCATTCCGGAGTCCTTCAATTTTACTGATCTCCGTTTCGGTGATGTTTTTTATTTCCGCGAAGTTAGAGTAATCTGAAAGCAATTCTGTTACATGTTTATCACGCTCCAAAAGTTTAATGGCCAGAAAACGCGACGATATTTTATCGGTAACCGGCTTAACTTCTTTTATTTTTTGACGGATACACTGAATCGAATCTTCCAGGTCGCTCCCGTAATTAATGTGCACATGCCGGCTGATAGTATCTCTTCCTTCAAAAACTTCAATTACTTTGTCGAAGAGCTCATCGTGTCCAATTCCTTTTGAGCTGATGGTTGGGATAAACGGAATTCCCATTAAACGCGAAAGCCCCTTGTAATCAAACTTCATTTTTTTGCGCTCCAGATCATCGTACATGTTAAGGGCGGCAACAATGCGTAAATCCATGTCGATGAGCTGGGTGGTAAGGAACAGGTTCCGCTCCAGTTTGGTGGAATCAATTACGTTAATTACCAAATCGGGCGTTTGCTCATAAATAAATTCACGAACAAATATTTCCTCTTTGGAGTACGCCGTTAAACTGTATGTTCCGGGTAAATCATAAAAATTGAAGGTGTAACCTTTTACATTGAATGTTGTTTTTTTTATGTCAACCGTAACACCGGTGTAGTTCCCCACCTTTTCTTTTGCACCCGAAATGGAATTGAAGAGTGTGGTTTTTCCGCAGTTGGGATTGCCAACCAGGGCAATGTTTATGGTGCGGGTTCTTTCCGACTGGTTAATCAGTTTGATTTTCCGGTCGATTACCCCTTTGTATGTGCCGTTTTGCGAAGCATCAAATTCGCTCACCGGCACCACTTCAATCAATTCGGCTTCCGATTTTCTTAACGATACGTTATAATCGAGTATTTTAAATTCGAACGGTCCTTTGAAGGGGGCATTTTTTATCACCTTCACCTCTTTCCCCTTCACAAAACCCATTTCAGTAATGCGTTTTCTGAATGATCCGTGCCCGAGTACTTTGGTTATTATTACTGTTTCACTATGTTTTACTTCGCTTAACTTCAAACTCTTCAGTCCCTTCTCTTTTTCGTATTTAATTTAAATAAAAATAAGCGTACAAATATATTTAAAATCCCTCTATTTAAAATAGGTTTAAATTTTCTTATAATCGCAACAAGTGGTTATTTTTGTTGTTTAAACTGTTTGAATGGAAGAAGATAAATACTATAAGGACATACAGAAGGCGATTGAGGATTTACCCGGAGATTTCAGTATCCTGGAGGAGCAGATTGACATCAAGGATCAGATGAAATACTTCGAGTTTTCAAAGGAGATCAGGGAAAAAAATATTGGAAAGGAGTGTTTTGAAAACCGGGAGGAGTTGTTTCATGCTGAAACAACTGAGGAACGGAAAAAAGAAATTTTATCGGCCATTGCCGCTGTTGACGAGGTGAAAGCCTACCGTACCATTGAAAAATACCTTGAAGAACCGGATAAAGAACTGCGCAACTGGGCAGTGCTTGCCCTGCAGGAGAGCCGGATGTTGCTGAAAAGTTCGCTGCTCGACGAAAAGCAGGTTTTCATCTCTACCGGTTTGGGCGGTAAAGGAAAAAAACTACGTTACTATGTGGTATTTATTAACCGCGACAGAAACAACATGCTTAACGCCACACAGCAAAAACTGGTAAAGGATGAGCTTATTTTTGAACTGAAAGACAATGACGGAGAATTTGAATCCATCGATTTTTTCGAGGGCTTTTCAACCTCGCTCATTTTATTGCCGCTGAAAGCCGACATCAAAAAGCTGTTTAACAATGTGGTAGTCGAATGTAACCAATACGGCAACTTCCTCAACGACGACATGGTAATTACCAACGTAAAAGTTTTATCGCGCGGTGAAATTATTCAAATGTTAAATCAAAGTGAAAATTTAAACTTAGGTGATGGAATGGAAGAAGAAAACAGTTAATGTCGCCATCCAGGTTTTGCCCGAAGCCGACGGAAAAATTAAATATTCGCTTGTTGATGAGGCCATTGAAGCCATCCGGAATACCGGTTTGAAATACAGGGTGTGTCCGTTTGAAACAGTGGTGGAATGTACCTACAACGAATTGCCCATTTTGCTTGAAACAATTCACGATGCCTGCCAAAAAGCTGGTACTCAAAAGATGTTAACCAATCTGAAAATTCAGGTTGACTTTCAAAACGGCGTTACCATTGAAGATAAAATGGAAAAGTACGATTAACATTTTTTGAAATTTGCTGCTATTTCTTAAAAAGTATTATATTTGCACCCGCTTTTATAACATGTCAACGGCTTGTTTGAAGCAGTCTGAAAAAGGAAGACGTTCTTAAAAATATGGACCTGTAGCTTAATTGGATAGAGCACCTGACTACGGATCAGGAGGTTGTGGGTTCGAGTCCCGCCAGGTTCACCAAAGCGGGGATTTTATCAGAAATGATGGAATCCCTTTTTTTTTTCTTTTCTTCTTTTTCTTGGACATCTCCAGTATTTTTACTTTGAATCCTGCCCATTTTGAAGCCGGTATAAGGTACAATGTCCCTCCTTTAAAAGTTTTGACCAGGGGAAATTTAACAATAAAAATACTTCTATCTGCTCGTTGCTTTCTGTTAAAATATGTACTTTCGGCAATTAGAATATTCTTATTACCTAATCTATGTACTTTTCAAATTCGGAACTTGTAGAATCACTTCAACGAGACTTTATCCTCCCGGAAAAAAAACAGCGTGGTGGCGCATTCATTTATTTTGCTGAGAGTATGCCCGGTTTTGCGCATTTTAATTGCACTGACACATTTCAAATGATTTATGTAAACAATAATTTTTCCGATTATTTTGGGTTGTCACCCAACGAAATAATTGGTAAGGACATTCAATTTTTCAGGGAACACTACTGTTTCGCGGAATGGAAAAATAAGGTGGAGGAAATTGTTGACTCCGCAGAACGGGATGACGAACAAAAGTTCTTTTTATATATTCAGAAAATTCGAAAGACTGAAAAATCAGAATATCGCGATTTTATTTGTTTTACACAGTGGTGGAGTAGCTTCCAGTGTTTTTTAACATATAATATCCCGGTAGATAATTTGGGGAATGGTACAAAAATTATAAACCGTTTTATTGAACGGAATGAATTTATCCGGAACAATTATAAAAAATTTGCATCGTTAACCAACCGTGAGATAGAAATTTTACGATTGATTGGTGCAGGTAAATCGAGGAATGAAATTGCCAAAATATTATACATTTCAAAGCACACTATCGACAACCATCGAAAACACATCAGGCATAAACTGGAAATAAAATCTACGGCCGATTTATTTCGTTACATCTATACCTTTTCACTTGTTTGAAAATTATGAAAAATGACCGAATTTGGTCATTTGTTTTTTACATTCTTATGTTTTTTTTTACAAAAAACCAGCTTATTATGAAATTGCAAAAAATGCCCCCTTCTTGGACCGGTTTATATAAAACTTTAGGGATAGCAGTGTGCCTGTTTTTTATAAGTTTAGGACAAGTTCATGCCCAGAGAATATCTGCCGACAAGGTCACAATGAATGCCAACGATTTAAAAAACGGTTACATCTATCTGAAAATACCAATCTACGATGATGACGCGAATGACGAGGGGATTACACCGACCAGCACACGGGCAGGGAAAATAAAAGTGAATAACAATACGCTTCTCCGTTTTTGGTCGTTTCATGGCGCGGGTGATCCGCAGGGAGATGACGACTGGTATTGGGTTAGGGCGCACCGGACCCGTTCGGATGTGGATGTAAATATTTACAGAACGTCGGGTACTGATTACTGGAAGTCAGTTTCTGCAGTCACTTCTTCTTACAGTTCGTCCACTTATACCCAGGTTGATATAACGAAAGATGGAAGTACAACCTGGGCACAAATCCGGGTCTGTTTACCCACTTGGCTTCTTGACGATGGTACGCTAGAAGTGGGGGTGAGTTATTACGTGGATGAAGACGGTGGAGCCGATTATGGAGAAACCAGTACCTCCCATAGTTTTTCCGGGTTAACATTTCCGACACCCAGTTTATCCTCGTCATTTTCGTCTTCACCTGGAAAATATGACATTACAGCAACGATTTCTTCCACGGGAGTTTATGCAGGGTATGAATATTCTATTGACGGAATTAACTTCAGTGATTTGAATGCGGGTTCTGCTGTGATACCGGTAAACATTGCAGAAACCGAACAAACCAAAACGGTAACTATACGTTACACCCTTGGCTATTGCAACCGTACAATGGAGAAAGCAAATACCATTAAACTGCCGGCCTATCCGCAGGCAAAAAATTTTACGGCTTCGCAACTGGCCAACGGGAATACCTCCGTAACATGGAATGTAAATACATCCGGTTTGGGGAATTCTCCCGTCACCGGCGACCAGTTCGAAATACAGCGGGCTGATAATGCTGAATTCAATAATCCGGTAAGCGTAGCAAAAGTTGGATACGATGTAGCAAGAAGCAATTATGATATTATTGATGAAACGTCAGAAGAGAATCTGAACGGAACCTATTATTACCGGATTCGGCGCACAAAGACACAGAATGAATGGGGCTGGGATTTATGCAGTACAGCCACCATTAATTTTTCCATGGCCCATAAAAAAATTGAAAATGCCAGCGTACAGTTACTGGATGGAAATTTTTCAAAAATAACATGGAATTACGACAGTGGTAATGTATGGACAGACGGTTCGAGCGTGATTATTGAACGTTACAATATTACCAACGGAGGAGTAAAGGAGACCATAACTGTTCCGGCAGATTCTCTTCCAAACCGTTCTTATTCTGAGGAGCTTTTCCAGATGTGCAACAAGTTCACCTATAAAATTTATGTAAAACCCGGAAGTCCAAAATATACAACCCAGGAAGCCATATCAGTGCAGGGGGAAATAGTGCCGCTGGAATCGGGGAACCTACTCGCTATAAATGCTTCAAAGGGCTATTTCTCGGATCGTACTGAATTGTCGTGGGAGACTGACGGAATGCCGATTGATTATTTTACGGTAAAAAGCAGGGAATACCAATCAGGAAATTCGTTTAAACAAATTCAGCAAATTACCGCTACCGATGGCTCTGAACTGTACCAGTTTAACGATGAACAATCGGGCCCTGGAACCGTATATGAATATCAAATTGTAGGGGTTACCAATTGTGCCGATGTAACCATTTATACCGATACGCTATATACCTACGGTTTCCGTACACCAACGGGCGATATTTACGGACGTGTAACCTTCGAAAGCGGGCAGGCTGAAGAAAATGTTGAAGTACGGCTTGAAAGCGAAGAAGAGGGGATAATGGGCAAAAGCACAGAGTTTGACGCAACCAGCCCGGCAACAATCAACAATGAATCATTTTTCGAGAATAACACCGATTCGTTCACGGTTCAGGCATGGATTGCCCCCGATGACGTAATCGGTACACGAAAAATATTCTCGAAGCCGGGAATGGCTGAGCTGGGAATGAAGGACGGGAACTTCTATTTTTCTGTTGGGAGCCAGGAGATCAGTTCTTCCGGCTCCGTGAGTGAATACCGGGCAGGAGCCGATTTTGTGCATGTTACGGGAGTCAATAGTGGTGACAGTCTTTTTATTTATGTTAACGGGGAACGGACCGACAGTACCCTGAATAATGAAACCATCAGCGGAAATACTAACCAGGCGACCCTTGGTGAAAACTTTACCGGGGCCATCGACGAGGTCAGGATTTGGAACCGGCCCCTGTCTGCAAAAGAGGTGGCGCGGGATTATAACCGCTACCTGACAGGAGGGGAAAAAGGGCTGATTGCCTACTGGAATTTTAATTATGTGACGGATGGAAATTTTTACGATCGGTCTTATAAAAACAGTAATTATAACGAAAACCACGGGAAATTAAATGGCGCTGTTTCAACTGATATACGTATTCCAACAAGCGAACAGCTTGGTTACAAAGGCGTAACCGGAGCAGATGGCTCCTATTCCATCCGCGCCATTCCTTACAGCGGAAACGGAACGGTTTATACTATTATTCCACGTTTGGGTATTCATCAGTTCGAACCAGAGGAAGAAGTGCGGTTTATTGGCGAAGGATCCGAAAGTTTCACTGTAAATTTTACCGATAAATCATCGTTTAAAGTTACCGGCACAGTCACCTACGAAGGAGGTACCATCCCCGTTGAAGGAGTATCTTTTACGATTGACGGAGTAGTAGCGATGGGAAAAAACGGAACGGTACTGATGACAGATGCCCAGGGCGAATTTGAAATACGGGTGCCCGTTGGGTCGCATGAGGTGATTGCCAGAAAAGATAATCATGTTTTTAAAAACAGCGGCAAAATAACAGATAGCTACGGCGTGGATTTGAACTACCAGGATGAAGTGCTTGGACTCGAATTGACCGATATTACCAAAGTAAAATATATAGGGCGTGTTGCAGGAGGTGCATTACAGGATTCGTATCTTTTGGGGCATTCGCTTTCTGCCAATAACCTGGCCGATGGAGTAACGGTTACGTTAACAACCAAAAATCCGGCTTATTCTATTTCGAGTAGCGATACTACAAAAGTATTTGAACACCTGCTCCCGTCGAATAATAGCGGAGAGGGGTGGCCCAAAACAAATGATGTAACTTACAGTCAGGAAACAATTACCATTTATCCGAATGCAGAAACCGGGGAATTTGTGGCAGAGGTCATTCCTGAGGCATTTACTGTCAGGGTGAATGTTCCCGGCCACGACGATATTCCCGGCTCAGGGGAAGACCTCAATTTAACCCAAAGGCTGGTAATGAACTCCATTGTTTATGAATATGTTGATTCAACACTGGTTGACGAAGTGTGGGAAAAAACAAGTTATTCCGATACTGTTTTTTATAATGCCTCTCAGAAATTTATAAAACGCTACGCTCCAACCGTACGTATCCGGCAACTGGATAGCAGGATGCAGGAATTGTCTTACTTTGGCGATACGGTGTATTATATGAAAACATTAGGGGGTGATGATGTGGAAATAAATTTGTATTCGAATAACAATTACCTTCTTGGGAAGCCTGTTTTTACACAAAACAAATCGTATTCGCTTAAAGCAGAGGTATTTGAAGAATATAAATATTATGCCGCCGACGGGACTTTAAAAGAAGATGTTGCGGCTGACGAAGTTCCAACCCGGGATGCAACGGTAGAGTTTACCAATAACTTGTCGGTTGCCGGGATTTCGGAAGTAGAAGCTGACAGTTTAGGGGTAGCAACTTATAGTTTTATCGTTACCGATCCTGAGCTGACTTCTGCTGTCCGGGCAATTTCTTCTAAAATATATTACGGAAACGACGAGAATAGAACCTCTATTAACTGGGACGGGGCATTTACCGGAATTATTCTGGGATCTGTTCAAAGTGGCCGCGATTTTGTGACCGGGGGGCCCGACAAGGTATTAATGGTTTTGCGCGATCCTCCGGGTTCCAACAGCTATTCATATCTTGAAAAAGGAGTTACGGTAACCGAATCTTCCACTTACAATGGCAGTGCTACAAACACGGGCTCCGAATTGTTTACCCAGAAGCTGGGAACAGAGTTGATTACTTTTACCGGTTTGGGTGCCGGAACCATTCAATCAGCCACAAACAGCACAGGATTTACCGTTGGGGTTCTTCATGAGGAAACAGTGGGAGGAAGTAATACCTCCGAATCTGTCACTACCACCACCACACGTTTTCAAACCAGTGGCGATCCGTCGTATGTGGGGGCCGATGCGGATGTATTTGTAGGCTACTCTACCAACATTGCTTATGGTTCTACCGAATGCGTGAGTATTATTCCAAGAGAAAAATTTTTGAAAAACATATCGGCTTATGAGGTTTTCAGGGATATTACCCCACTTGTCAGCGACTGGCTGTTAGTGAAGCAAACCGGCCTGGGAATTGCCCAAACCTTCGCAACCCTGTTCGCATACCCGCAGTCGCATATTGTTGACCGCTTACTGCCTGAGATGGAAGCATTAAGGGATAACTTTCTGATGCAGGAAGGAGAGGCCGATATCACAACCTTACAAAACCTGGCAAATGCGCAGGACACTGTTTTCTATGTTTCACGCCTGACTCCTGACGATCCAAATTTCGGAAAAACCAATTCGGATGTAGCGTTTAATAATGTGCCTGATCCCGACCCGAACGACGACTATAACGGACCGAGCTACCAGGTGATTTTCCCGGAGCGGATGGATTTTACACGCAGCGACACTATATTGTATCTTAATCAATCTATAAACAACTGGTACAAACAGCTGAAGGCAAACGAAGAAGCAAAAATAAATGCCGAACTGCTGCAAAATTATTCTTTCCAGGGGGGCTCTCCGGTTGAATATTCTGAAGCCTATTCTACTACCGAATCGAGCACGGTGAAATTCGACATTATGATTGGTGCTAACTTTAAAACCGAAACCGATGTTAAAATTATGGGAAGTGGCTTTAAGTTTTCAATTGATGAATCGCTCACCACAACCCACGGAGGAGAATTTGCGGATGCAGAAACCGAAAGTCATTCCAAAGGATTTGTCCTTTCAGAAAGTGGAAGTGACTATTTAAGTGTCGATGTAATGTACGAAAACGCTGAAGGTGATACCGGGAACGAGAACCCGGAAGATGATTTTTATCCGACATTTATTTTCAGAACACAGGCCGGGGCCACTTCCTGTCCTTACGAAGACGCGAATGTTACACAATATTATGAGCCGGGGAAACATGTAATTGACCAGGCAACAAAAAAGATTGAAGTCCCGGAAATTGCTGTTGAGCAGGATTTTATTGAAAATGTACCCTCCGGGAAAGGCGCAAATTTTGTGCTTTATCTGAGAAATAATTCAGAAATTAAACAAAACAACTGGTTCAATTTAAAGATTGTCGATGAATCGAATCCCAATGGGGCTAAATTATATGTTGACGGTGCCCCCATAGGAAATGGCCGCGAATTTTTGGTGCCGGCAGGCGAAACCCTAACCAAAACACTTGAAGTGGGGAAAGGCTCGGTGATGAATTACGACAATTTAAAATTGATTTTGCAGTCGCAATGTCAGTCCGACATTGTTGATACCGTTAATTTTACGGTTCATTATACTCCTTCCTGTTGCGATGTAGAAGTGGAAAAGCCGGGCGGTAACTGGACATATAATACCAAACTGCCAACGGTTACAATTGACGGTGTCGATAAACACTACATGGATATTCGTATCAGTGGGTTCGATGTAAACTACGACAGTTTCAACCACATTAAACTGCAATACAAATCTTCGGCACAATCGGACGACGGCTGGATAACTCTTATGAAATATTACAGCGATTCAACGCTCTATCTGGATGCCCTGGAAAATGGTAATGCTGAAATGATAGATGCTTCTGATGCCGGAACAATAAAATATACACTTAAAATGGATGACTTGCCAGACCAATTTTATGATCTGCGTGCAGTTTCTGTTTGTGTGATTAACAACGAAGCCATTGAAAATATCTCGGAAACGGTCAGCGGAATTAAAGACATGTACCGCCCCCGCTTGTTTGGCAGTCCCCAGCCGGCGAACGGCATTTTAACCATAGAAGACGATATCCGGCTCAACTTTAACGAGCCGATTGCCGATGGCCTTTTAACCAAAAATAATTTTCAGGTAACCGGTATCCGCAACGGCGCCAAAACCGATCATTCTGTTTCTGTCAGTTTCGACGGAATAAACGATTTTATGGAAACGGAGTTTGAAAAGAACATGGCGAATAAGGATATTACAGTAGAAATGTGGATTAAATCGGATGCTCCACAGGATGCTGTTTTGTTCAGCCAGGGAAACATAAATGAATCGGTTGAGATGGCCATTACAAATGACAACCATCTTCAATTAACGGTGGGGGACAATGTAATTACCAGTAACAATGCCGTACCGTTTGAAGCAGGTTCCTGGGCGCATGTGGCATTTGTTTTTAGCAAAACCGGATATATCACCGGTTATTATAATTTCAGCGAAGTCATCAGCAATGTTTTTGCGGGAACTTACAACGGAATCGGGAATTTTATCCTCGGCAGAAGCATCAGCAGCGATAACGGTTTTTTCAGCGGATACATGCATAATGTGAGGGTCTGGAATAAAGAACGAACCTCGGGAGAATTACAGGTAAAAAGTTTAGCGAAGCTGTCGGGTAACGAACCGGGATTATTTGCCTGTTATCCCATGAATGCCGCCAGGGGGGATTATGCTGAAGACAATGCCCGCGGAGCAAACATGCTCATGAATGGCTGTATTTGGTCCACCCCTGAAGGACGTGCCATTGAATTGAACGGAACCGACAGTTATGTCAGGATAAACACCGGGAGTTCTGCCGTTATCAAAGAGTCAATGGATTATTCCATCGAACTTTGGTTTAAAGGAGCGCCCGGTCAAACCAATGCCACCCTGTTATCCAACGGCAGGGGCGACGGACAGGACCTGGGAGGTTCAGAGGACCTGTTCTCCATAGAGTTTGACGCGAACGGAAAGCTTTGCTTCAGAAATAATGGATTTGTTTCAACGGTTGACAGCAACTACCTCGACAATAACTGGCATCATCTTGCAGTGAACGTTGGACGAACCATTGGCCGGGGCCAGATATACATCGATGGCAACATGGTGAACTATTTCAGTTCCGACGAGCTTGGGGGAATTGTTTCGGCATATATGTACATCGGTGCCCGCGGATGGTACGAGGAAGGTGCTTCCGCCACATTAATCCTTGATAACTATTTCGAAGGTACAATTGATGAGGTCAGGATTTGGGACCTTTATAAATACGAACAGCAAATTCAGGATTACAATAATGTAAAACTGAACGGAAACGAAATGGGGCTGCTGGCTTATTATCCGTTTGAGTATTATAAAGAATGGCAGGGACTTGAGGAGCTCGATTTTACTCTGGCCGATATGAAAATCCAGGCCGATCCTGCCAATGCGGTTCCCGATGCCGAGGCCAACAATTCTGCGCAGGTTTCGGACACTCCGCCGGTAAAAGACAAAGGGCCGGTTTCCGACCTCGAATTCGATTTTGTTGTGAACAACGATGCGCTCATCATCTACCTTGAAGAATCGCCTGAGAAAATAGAAAAAACCATTGTAACTTTTACAGTCGATGGTGTTCAGGATGTTAACGGGAATGAAAACAGCTCACCAATTACCTGGAGTGCATACATCGATCAGAACATGTTGAAATGGAGCGATCCTGATTTAATGGTGACCAAACCCCTTGATGAGCCTTTAATATTTACGGTACAGGCTGTAAATAAAGGCGGCGCAGTTGAAAGTTTTTATATTGAAAATATGCCGTCGTGGATGAAAATTACACCTTCCCGCGGTACAATTGAACCGAATTCTTCCATCAATATTACCTTCGAAATTGATGAAGGCCTCAATGTGGGGGCATACAACGAAATGATTTACCTCACAAACAGAGATAATGTTTCTGAAGTGTTGGAAATAACTGTTATAGCAAAAGGAGAAACTCCCGGGTGGACAGTAAATCCAGGCGGTTTCAATTACAATATGACTGTGTATGCCAAGTTGCGCATCAATAATATTTTCTCAACGGATGCGGAAGACAAAATTGCCGCGTTTGCCGATGGAAAATGTATTGGTGTTGCCAACGTTGAATACGAAGAGCGCAACGACATGTGGTATGCTTTCCTCACGCTCTATTCGAACACAACCAGTCGCGAAGGGATTGTATTTAAAATATGGGATGCAAGTACCGGTCTTGTTTATCTGGCCGATGCGGGCATATCCATCAACTTTGCCAATAACAGCACGGTGGGAACACCCTCCGTCCCGCAAATTTTTGATGCCGCAAACATGGTTTATCAAAACATTGAACTGACGCCCGGTTGGAACTGGATTTCCTTTAATGTTGAATCGCCGGCGTTGAACAGTTTAAACGAAGTGCTTGCCGATATGGAATGGGATACTTCCAATTTCTTTAAAAGCGAAGCAGGTAACCTTAGTGCAAACTATTCAGGTGTGCAGGGCAAATGGGTTGAAGAAAGCTCAATTGCCCTGGGAAATAAACTGATGTACAAGGTTTCTTCATCGGTCAGCCAAATACTCAGCCTGGCCGGGAATAAGATCACACCTTCTGCCGAAAGTATAGAGGTATTAGGGAACCAGTGGAATTACATCAGTTACCTGCCTGCCGTGCGCATGAAGCTTGATGAAGCGTTGGCCGGATACGATGCAACTGAGGAGGACATTATTAAAACACAGGAAGGTTTTGCCATGTATTCCGGCAACATCGGCTGGGTGGGAAGCCTTTCTTATCTCAAACCGGGTAAAGGATACATGCTATTCAGTAATAACAATACCGCTGTCACCCTGAAATATCCCGACAGTTCGGGGTCGATGAGTGAAAAAAGTGGTGCGTTGGAGACCGAAGCCGAATACGTAAACAGAGATTATGCAGGGAATATGAATATGGTGGCCGTTACCGATGTTGAACCGCAGGAAAACGATCGTATCCTGGCTTATCTCGGCAATGACTTGAGCTCGAAAACGACCATCGGTTATGTCAACTATAATCCCAGGTATTTTATAACGATTGTCGGGAGTGTAAACCGTCCGGTGACGTTTGAACTTGAACGAGACGGTCAGGTCATCGCAAAAACAGACAGTAACATTCCGTTTGTTGCTAATTCGGTGAATGGAACGATTGACGATCCGGTTGTTCTGCGTTTTAACAGGATTGACGACCGGATTTATGCTTATCCGAATCCGTTAAAAACAGAAGTTACCATTTCATTATTTACCCAAAATACCGGGGAGGTTGGAATTAAAATTACGGATATTACCGGCAGAACGTTAATTGAGAAACGAGGCACCCCGGTGTCCGCCGGACAATCTGTTACGACCATCGATTGCAGCAGATTAACGCCGGGATTATATTTTGCCCGGGTTGCCGTTGGCGGAAATACCCATGTGATAAAAATTGAAAAACAATAGAAATGAAACAAATTAAAACGATTCTTGCACTGTGTATTGCAATCCTGGTTTTTGAGGGATGCAGTAAAGATACAGATCCGTATCCTGAATCTGCTGTGCCTTCATGGTCTGTTCAGTCGCCTGAATTGCTGCCCAACAGCTTTACTGCTATTGTTGCCATTCCCGATGAAATTAATATCTACGCCGGCGATGAGGATAAGATAGCTGCTTTTATTGGCGATGAATGCCGCGGTGTAGGGAATCTCGTGAAATCGGAGAGCACCGGGGAAAGGGTATATTATATCACAATCAGGGCCGCAGATACGGAAAACAGAGCGATTGTTTTCATGTATTATAATGCCAGGCTTTCGTACATGTACCAGGCATTACAAAGCGTTCCGTTCGAAAACGACGGAACCTGGGGTACTCATGATTCACCCGTAATATTGGATTTGGAATACGTAACAGACTAATTGCGAAAACAAAAAATGCCGGCTGGTCTGTTAAGCCGACCAGTTGGTCATGAATAAAAAAAAACCAGAAAATGAGAATTTCCGTTTTGACAATGATATTCCTGCTTTTTATGTCTGAGGTATGGGCCCAAACAGAAGGAGGCCAAGTTGCAGAAAAAGATTCAGGTGCATTCCGTCCCTTTCCCGAACATTTTTATATCGAGGCAACAGGGGGTGCCCAACTTCTTATTTCAGAAGACGTGGAAAACCTCGATTTCAACGACCGCTTTACTTCTTCGTTTTCCCTTTCGGCAGGAAAATGGTTTTCCCCGGTTTGGGGGGCCAGTGTAAAAATCCAGGGCTTTTCGCTGAACGGGTTTAGCACAACAGAAGGTATTTATACCGCAACAACCGGGAGCACTTCTCCGTTTGATGAAGATCCGGTCAGAAAGGAGGTTACCATTAATCCCGACGGAACATACCGCCATTTCATCCGGTATGCGAACCTATCACTGAATGCGTATTTGAGCCTTGTCAACCTTTTTACCGAATTCAACGGGACTACCAGGTTTGATTTAATTCCTTCAGTTGGAATCGGAAACATGCACGTGTTTCAATACAAAGGAGTTCCTGCCAACAATTCCCTGTCGGTAAACCTTGGTGTAACGGGAAAATTTTGTGTTACCCCCAGGTTCGATGTAGCTGTCAGCGCCAATGCTGCCGTTTTTGATAACGATTTTGAAGGAAGAATTGCCGGTAGCAAATCATACGATAAATATGTGTCCGCAAGTGCAGGCATTGTATATTATTTTAAGGACAGGCGACTGAAAGAGAAGGCGGAGAAAAATATGGATGCGGAAGAATGAACAACCCCGTGATTGTTGTATTCCCGGAAATTCGCATTTTATAATGTTAAACTTAATTCAATACTTCGTTAAGAATGTGGATAACTATTTGAAAATGAGCAAAATAAGCCACCAGGACATTTGGTTAAACCCCTGATAATTAGTATTTTAATGGATTTTACCACAAATCTGTTACAGAATGACTATTAGGGGATGTGATAATTATAATTAATTAATTATCAGAATGTTAATAAAGGTGTCAGTTTTCAATAAATGCAGGAAAGACTTTATCTGCGAAGTCGTTATCCTTTTGCTTTCCATTAAAGGGCGTGTCAACTTTTTACAACTCGGCCGCTTCGGGAATTCCAAAGAACATAGATACCGTCAACAATTTGAAAAACCTTTTCCCTGGCTCGATTTTAACAAAGAACTTGCCCTTTCGCATGGTGGCAGCCGGTTTGTAATAGCATTTGACCTGACCGATTCCTATGCAAGCGACAAAGGAAAACTAACCCGTAAACTTTACTTTAGTACCGATACCCAAATGGATGCACTTGAAATCCTGGATTGTTACCAAAGCAGGTTCCAGATTGAGTTTCTTTACCGCGACGCAAAGCAACACACAGGGTTGAACGATTCACAGGCACGCAGCGAAAACAAGCTGAACTTTCACTTAAATGCTGCCCTTACTACCATCAACATTTGCTAAAGTGGAACATTGGTTGAGCCAACCAAAACAGGCACGTAAACCTTTTTCAATGGCTGATATTAAAACTATGAACCACAACAGGTTACTATTGCAACGATTTATTGACGTGTTCGGTGTTAATGCATACTCTGCTAAAAATCGAAACCTTGTCAATGAACTTATATATTATGGCACTATTGCCGCTTAATTTTTTAACGAAGTATTGTCAATACAATTGCTAATTTGCAAACTGATTAGTTACAAGTAAATTAATAAAGTCTTGATAATGCTCGTTTGATTGTGCCATCAGATTTGTAAAATAAAATATTCAAAATTCGTTTTTTTTATCTTACTCCACAACTTTTTAAATTGACCCCTGATGAGTTTTTCAGGATATCGGGCAACAAAAAAAGGATTAAGCTGATTTTAAACAACTTAACCCTTTCAAAAGTCGGGGTAGCAGGATTTGAACCTGCGACCCCCTGCTCCCAAAGCAGGTACACTAACCGGACTGTGCTATACCCCGTTTCAACCACCGAAGCTTTAGCGTAGGTGGTTTAAATAACTATCAAAAATCTTAAGAACTTGTTATACTCCTTCACTAAAGCTTCGGAGTATTAAAGCGGTGAGGGGGGGATTCCCGCGAAGCGATCCCCTCGGGAGAACCCGCGGTACAGTTATTGCCCTACCCGCGATTTCAATTTTTCAAAAAACTTTTTTTGCTTCCACACAAGTGTGTTGAAACATAAAAGCGGTGAGGGGGGGATTCGAACCCCCGGTACAGTGTTACCCGTACGCTGGTTTAGCAAACCAGTGGTTTCAGCCACTCACCCACCTCACCTTTTAAAAGTATTGGTTGGAGAAGTAACCAAAGTCCTTTCATTTCTGAAAGCTTTGCTCTTTCACCTCAATCTTTTAATGAACTCACGGGTTACCCCGTTTTTTCGTGCGTGCAAATGTATTAATTGTTTTTACATTGGCAAAATCTTTTTTGCTTCAAAAAGCCTCTTGAACATGATTTTTTAGTTCGATATTTTTACAAGAAATCGTCAAAAATTAATTGTTAAATAGAAAAGTGATATAAAACATTGAGCTTCAATATTGAAATGCAATCCTTCTTTATTACTTTTAGAATTTCAATATGAATTACAGACAAAAATGAAGATGAACCGAATATCAACTTTGCTCATCCTGTCATTTTTCATTTTTTTACAAAATGGATTATCGCAGGAAACCCCTCATTCAGTTTTTAATGCCAACCGTGGGGGCGACCAGCAATGGCTCACTTATCAGGACAATCATCGCGCTTTGTATCGGGTGATTACGAACCAGGCATTTCATTTACTTGAAGAACGTGCAGCAAAAGTTTTGGAAATTCATACTGCCACAGATTGGAAAAGGTACCAAAAAGAAACAAAAACAGCCTTGTGCGGTTCGCTGGCAAAGTTTAAAAAAACGCCGTTAAACGCCCGTACTACCGGTATTCTGGAGCGGGAAACATTTACCGTGGAAAAGATACTGTTTGAATCGCACCCCGGATTTTATGTAACCGCCGGCCTTTTTCTTCCCAAAAAGCGACAAAAACCTGCGCCGGCGGTAATTTATGCATGCGGTCACACAGAACTGGGTTTCCGAAGTGAAACTTATCAGCACGTGATATTAAATTTGGTTGAAAAAGGTTTTATTGTACTGGCGTTCGATCCGTTGGGACAAGGTGAGCGCCTGCAATATCCAAATGCCGAAACCGGAAAATCAAGGGTGGGCAGTTCCACCAAAGAACATTCCTACGCCGGAGTACAAAACCTGCTTTCAGGCACTTCGCTTACTGATTATTTTATCTGGGATGGTATTCGTGTGCTCGATTATTTGGAAACCCGCCCCGAAGTGGACATGAACCGCATTGGCATGACCGGCCGCTCTGGTGGCGGAACCCAAACCGCGCAAATTGCTGCCTGCGACCAACGTATTTATGCCGCAGCGCCCGAATGTTACATCACCAGCTTTAAACGGCTTTTGCAATCCATTGGCCCGCAGGATGCCGAGCAAAACCCGTACAACGCCATTGCCAACGGTTTCGATCATGCCGATTACCTGCATATCAGGGCACCAAAACCCACGCTGGTGATTACCACAACGCACGACTTTTTCAGCATCCAGGGAGCACGCGAAACCTTTGCTGAAGTGCAAAAACCATACACTGCTTTTGGAAAACCCGAAAATATTCAAATGGTGGAAGATCTTGGTGTTCATGAATCGACCAGGAATAACCGGGAATCGCTATACGCGTTCTTTCAGAAACACCTTGAATTGCCTGGTGATCCCACAGACAGCAAAACAGCGCCTTTCGCGGAGGAAGAACTTTGGGTTACCCCAACTGGTCAGGTAGGAACTTCGTTTGATGGAGAAACGGTTTTCAGCCTGAGCCGCAACTATTTTGCAGGAAAAAAGGTGACGGAAAGCGGATTGCCCGAAATCGTAGCACAAACAGCCGGAATTGATTTTCAGCGAAAACTAACAGCAGCAGTTTACACAGGAAAATTCACGAAAAAGGATGTTCTGGTGCAAAAATATTTTCTGGAAAATAACAGGGAAGATTATGGACTTCCGGTTTACGTTGTGAGTAACGAGAACGAAAATTCAGGGAAACTGGTTGTTTGGTTCCATCCCGAAGGGAAAGAACAAGTGTTTGAGGAACCGCTGCTTGCAGAGCTCGTTCAGGATGGGCACACCGTAGTTTGTGCTGATCTCCCGGGCACTGGAGAACTTAACGACCCTGAATTTTCAGGCGATGGTGTTATTCAGGGAATTCCATTCAATTATACATTCGGAGCCAACCTCGTAGGGAAAAGTATTCCGGGAATTCAGGCCGGTGCCATCGATTTGGTTCATCAGTTTATTCATACTGAAGAGGAACTTGCGGGAAAAGAAAAAATTGCAGTTGTGCAGGGGCTCGCGACTTCTGCTTTTTTACATTTTGCCACTGTGAAAAAATCATTTGGGAAAGCCGTTTTTTTGAATTTTCCTAATTCAGTATCTGACCTTTTTAACGATGAATTTTATAATCCGGAAGAAGCATTTGCCGTTGCCCCCGGGAGTCTGCTGTATTACGATTATCCAGCTTTAACTGAATATCTTTCCGCTTCAGGAGTTGGGGTTTTTATGAGCGAAAAATTGTCTGATAATCGGAAGATTATTGAATTCATCAATTCGCGTTAGAGAGGTAGTTACCTGCTTTTTAGTGAGTTATAGCCAAGTTCAAATAATTGGTCGGCGTGTGAACGGCTTAAAATATCGTACTGATCGATTCCTTCGGGCTCAATAAAAACCGATGCATATTTCTGGACCAGGTTCATGTTGGCATTCACGCTCATGTAAAAAGTGCGCGACGCAATTTGTATCAGGTTTTTGAATTTTTCGCGCGGATTGAGCGGGGCAATGTTGACAACAATAATTTGTTCGCAATCGTTTTTGATGGGCTCGATGGGGATATTATCCATTAAACCGCCGTCAACATAATATTGACCGTTAATTTCAACCGGGGCAAAAAGCACAGGAATGGATGATGAAGCAAGTACTGTTTTGCCCAGGGGACCGCTGTTTTTGTATTCAACAGCTCCTTTGTTCATATTGGCCACAGCCACATAAAACGGAACTGGCAGTTCTTCAATATTTTTATATTCAACTTCATCTTCAATAATTTCACGCAACCCGTCCAGTTTTAGCAGTCCGTTCACGGGTAAATTGAGTTTGGTGTATTGAAAAAACCAACCCTTTTTGAAAATTTTCATGACCTCTTCGGGCGATTTCTGTCCGGCAATAAAAGCCCCTACAATTGCTCCTGCACTTGTTCCTGAAATCACTTCCGGGTAAATGCCTTTTTCGTTAAGCGCCGCAATTACGCCAAGGTGTGCAAATCCGCGTGTTCCGCCACCACTTAAAACCAGGCCGGTTTTGTATTTTTTCATGATGCATTTTTCAAATAAATTACAAGTTTACAAAAATGAAAACGTTTTTAATAGGGATGAAAACAGGTCATTTCAATGTAAACCAATCCCGCATCACATTTTCTCTGCCTTTATCTTTTTTATGCCAGAAAATGTTTTTGTGGTTGTCGTAGTCGTACTGCTTCTCGTATTCTCCAATGTTTTTTACGATGTCTTTCAGAGCGGTAATCATCAGTTCCACTTCACTGTTTGTCATGGTGGGATGGAGCGACCACCTCACCCAGCCCGGTTTTTCGGACAGGTCGCCGTGATTGATTTTTTTGGTAATCTCCTCCGACTGCTCCTGGGTTACTTCCAGCAGAAAGTGGCCGTAGGTTCCGGCGCAGGCACAGCCACCGCGGGTTTGAATGCCGTATTTGTCGTTCAGGATTTGGACCACCAAATTATAGTGAATGCCCTCTATGTAGAATGAGATTACACCAAGGCGTTCGCGCACATTGTTGGCCAGGATTTTAATTTCCGGTATTTCATCGAGGCCATTAAACGCCAGTTCCAAAAGTTTTTCCTCCCGTTTTTTGATGTTTTCAATTCCCATTTGGTCTTTCAGTTCAAAAGCCAAAGCCGCTCTTATGGATTGCAGGAAACCGGGGGTTCCACCGTCTTCGCGCGCCTCAATGTCGTCCACATATTTGTATTTTCCCCAAGGGTTGGTCCAGTCCACAGTGCCGCCACCCGGATTGTCGGGCACCCGGTTTTTGTACATTGAGCGATCGAAAACCAGTACGCCTGAAGCGCCCGGTCCACCCAAAAATTTGTGTGGTGAAAAAAGTACAGCATCCAGTTTTTCTTTTGGATCGGCCGGATGCATGTCAATTTCGTCGTATGGCGCCGAAGCGGCAAAATCGATAAAACAAACGCCGCCAAATTCGTGCATGATGCGGGCCAGCTCTTTGTAGGGAGTTCTCACTCCGGTTACATTTGAACAGGCCGTGAACGATCCGATTTTAAACGGACGATTTTCGTATTCTTTCAGCTGTTTGCGCAGGTTTTCAGGATTGACAATCATTCCGTCGCCGGGTTCAATTATTACCACTTCGGCATTGGTTTCGTACCAGCTGGTTTGGTTGGAATGATGTTCCATGTGCGTGATGAAAACCACCGGGCGCTCGCGTTCTTCCAGGCATTTTCTGTGCGTAAGTTTTCCGCAGTATTTTAACCCAAGAATTCGCTGAAATTTGTTGATTACGGAAGTCATTCCAAAACCAGCAGTGATGAGAACATCTTCAGGGCCGGCATTTACATGGTTTTTTATGATTTCGTGCGAGCGATGATAGGCTTGGGTCATGAGTAAACCGGTTTCGCTGGTTTCGGTGTGCGTGTTGCCCACAAACGGACCGAATGCGTGGTTTATTTTGTCCTCGATGGGTTGGTACAACCGGCCGCTGGCAATCCAGTCGGCATACAAAATTTTTTGCTTTCCGAACGGGGTTTCAAATTCCTGGTCGATGCCAACAATGTTTTTTCTAAATTTTTTGAAGTACTTTTCCATTGAATTAGTTACATGGTAAAATATGCTCTGCAAAATAAATGGCTTTCATGAAATTGTTTTAGAAGATATGTCATGGTTAGTATGAATTATAATAAAACTGAACTATGGGAAATATTTATAAAAATTGTTTGGAATAAACAATTTTCATTTTTTTAGCCAATTTTCAAATTCTTGGGCTTCTTTTTCATCCAGTAGAGATTGATCGCCATCTTCAATTGATTTGGCAAAAGCTTTTTCTTCCATTTCATCAGTAATGGAATAATGCTTTATGTTTAGCATTTTGGCCAAATCAGTGAATATTCTTAATTGTTTTTTGTTCCCTTTTAATAGCAGTTCCATATTCATGCAATATTAATATTTTCAAATTTATACAAAATGTTCGGATATTGAAATTTAGTGTCCACGCTGGCGATTATGACATTTCGTCATAAAACGCCGTTGGCATACGGTTTGATTCCAGGGGGCAAACAATTCAAAAAGTAATATTAAAACGAAAAAATATGCAAACAGGAAAAATTGGCGTAACCAGTGAAAATCTGTTCCCCATTATCAAAAAATTTCTCTACTCTGATCATGATATCTTTTTGAGGGAAATTGTTTCGAATGCGGTGGATGCCACACAGAAATTAAAAACACTGGCTTCAAAAGATGAATACAAAGGCGATGTAACCGACTTGAAAGTTCGGGTAAAACTCGATAAAAAGGCGAAAACCATTACGGTTTCCGATAACGGAATCGGGATGACTGCCGAGGAAATCGAGAAGTACATCAACGAGATTGCCTTTTCGGGCGCCAACGATTTTTTGGAAAAATATAAAGATGATGCCAACGCTATTATCGGCCATTTCGGACTCGGTTTCTACAGTTCGTTTATGATTTCGAAGGAGGTGGACATCATCACCAAATCGTATAAAGAAGGTTCGAAACCGGTAAAATGGACGTGCCAGGGAACACCGGAATTCACGCTGGATGAGATTGAAAAAGAGGAAGTCGGAACTGATATTGTAATGCACATCAACGAGGATTCGGAAGAGTTTCTTGACGAAAATAAAATCAGTGAAATCCTCAATAAATACTGCAAATTTTTACCGGTTCCGGTAGTTTTCAGAAAACAAAAAGAGTGGAAAGACGGCAAAGAGGTTGAAACCGACAAGGACAACCAGATTAACGATACCGAACCTGCCTGGACAAAAATGCCGGCCGACCTGAAAGATGAAGATTACAATAATTTTTATCGCAAGTTGTACCCAATGGCTGATGAGCCGCTGTTCCATATTCATTTAAATGTGGATTATCCGTTCAACCTCACTGGTATTCTTTATTTCCCGAAAATCAAAAATAATTTCGAGGTTCAGAAAAATAAAATTCAGCTTTATTCCAACCAGGTTTTTGTTACTGATTCGGTTGAAGGCATTGTGCCAGAATTCCTGACGCTGCTGCACGGGGTGCTCGATTCGCCCGATATTCCGCTGAACGTTTCGCGTTCGTACCTGCAGAGCGATTCGAATGTGAAAAAAATCAGCAACCACATTACCAAAAAAGTGGCCGACCGGTTGAGCGAAATTTTTAAGGAGAGCCGTGAAAATTTCGAGAAAAAATGGGACGATTTGAAAATATTCATCGAATACGGAATGTTGACTGATGATAAGTTTTACGACCGTGCCATGAAATTCTTCCTGTTTAAAAATACCGAGGGGAAATATTTCACTTTTGAGGAATATGAACAACTGATTAAAGAAAGTCAGACCGACAAGGATAAAAAAGTGGTGCACCTTTACACTACCAACCAGGAAGAACAATATACTTTTGTGGAAGATGCCCGCGCAAAAGGTTACGATGTACTGATACTGGACGATGTGCTGGCTCCACACCTGATTAACCGGTTCGAACAGAAACAAACCGACACCAGTTTTGTGCGTGTTGATGCCGACGTGGCTGAAAACCTGATTAAAAAGGAAGATTCGGAAAAAGAAGATCTTTCGTGGGAGGAAAAGCAGGAGCTTTCACCTGTTTTCCAGGCTGTTGTACCAGAGAAAAATGACCATACGTTTATTGTTGATTTTAAAGATTTGGGCGAAAATGCCAGCCCGATGGTGATTACCCGCAGCGAATTCATGCGCCGCATGAAGGACATGAGCGCTGCCCAGGGTGGTATGAATATGTACGGTGATTTACCGGACAGTTTAAACCTGGTAGTGAACACAGCTCACCCGCTTGTGAAAAAAGTGATTGAAGCCAAAGATAAAAAGCTGAGCACGCAGCTTGAAAAAATGAATGCGGATATTGCAGCCCAAAAAGCGGAGGCTGAAAAACTCGAAAAAGCCAAAGAGGGCAAAAAAGAGGAGGAGGTTCCGCAAGCTGAAAAAGAACAGTTGGAAAGCGTGAACAATGAGTTGGCTAAATTAGAAGAAGAAAAGCGCAGCAAACTGGCCGATTTTGGTAAGAAAAACAAACTGGCCAAACAAATGGTTGATTTGGCGCTGTTGGCCAACAACATGCTCAAGGGTGCCGATTTAGATAAATTTGTACGGAGAAGTGTTGAGTTGATTAAATAACGAAGGAAAGAAAAGAAGGGGATTATCGAGGTTTTGATAATCCCCTTTATTTTTTTTGTATATAGGTAATTAAAAACGAACCATCATTTTTCTGAGACTCCCCTGTGGTGTTTTCAGTTCATAAATATAGATGCCCGTCTTCAATTCATTCAATTTTAGCGAAAGGGATTGTTTGCCTGAAATATTCCTGTTAAAAATCAATGTTTTTAAAATTTCACCATTTAAGTTGAGGATATTCAGCTCGGTGTCACTATTTTGAGGAACCGAAAAATCTATTGTGGTTCGTTCAGTAAATGGATTGGGGTAATTCTGTTTCAATACATATTTTTTTTCATTTAAAATTGAAGAATTGGTGTTGGGAGAAATAGTGAAAAGTCCGTTTGAACTATCATTTATATCCTGTATGCCTGATTTAGTTATTTTTATCATGCATTCTGAAGAATTGAGTTCGGGCACTGTCCATTGGTATATTTCTTCAACCGCATTAATATTTGAACCAATAATCTGCCAGTTGTTACCTCCATCACTTGAAAAATATATATCAATAAATTCAACATTTTCATAGCTCCACTGAATATTAATTTCTTTTTCAGTTTTTAATTCCTCCCCGCCATTTGGATACAATACTTCGATAAATGGCATAGCAATTTCAAACGTACTTTCTGAGGTGTCAAATATTGCCGGATAAGTTGAACTTGTGATTTTGATCATGCACCCTGATGAATTAATTAAAGGTATATCCCAAAAATAATTGCCTTCCTGTGCGTCAAGATTTTCAACAATTACTTCCCATGTAGTGCCATTATCGCTTGAGAAATAGATATCCACATTTTCAATATTTTCGGATTCCCATTCAACACTTGCTGTTTCTGACGCAATAAATTTTTCGCCATCATTGGGACTTGTTAATGATATTTCACTTGGGTTTTTATCAATTTCTTTGAGTACAATATTGTCCATCGTAATCATTGCATCTGATGAACCTATTTCAATGACAAAGCGTGAATTAATGTCTGTGGATTCTTCCATTTTAAAGGCATATTTGAATCTGTTCCTGCTTTCAGAAATTTCGAGGTTTTGACGAAAATAGTCGGAGTAATCGCCCCCGTTTTCGCTTATTACTGCATCAATTGTAGTTTGTTTATTTGCTGATGCATCAAAACTGAGTTCATAACTTTTATCATATTCAATTTTAATGTCTGTCTGAATCAATTGGATATGCCATTTTTCTGATCCCGGGTTATCTACTTCAATAATTATTTCTTCATTTAATACATTCATTTGTGCATTTGCTTCACTGTTTAAATAAAGGTTCCAATAATCTGTTTCATTTTCGAAAGTCCCGTTAATAATCAGATTGTCGTCATCTGTCGGGAGATAAATTTTTGCCTCAAATGCATCAAGCGATAGGGGAATAGCGTTAATTTCATCTGATTTGAAGTATTTCCGCTTATCATCAAATATATTGGTAAGTATATAATATCCCTCAGAGGCATTGTATAAAGTACCAAGATCCATTGTCAGGCCTGTGTGTTCGCCTGAAAAGTTCAGAGCTGTTACAACAAAACTGCTGTCCTTATTTATTGTTACGTATGTATAAACATTTTGATTTGTATTGGGTAAACGGATTAACTTAGCACTGTTTTGAATATGCTTTTTACGTGTATTGAGAAGTTTTTTGAAGAAAGGAATTAAACTTTGATTTCCTTCTGTCAACCCTTCAAATTGTTCTGTTTGTCCTGTCTCTGCTCCTCCATAAATTAGAGGAACTCCGGGAACCGTAAAAACAAGGGTGTGTGCTAATTTTGATTTTTCAGTGCCAAATAATTTGGCTGCTCTTTCATGATCATGATTTTCAATAAATCTGAGGGGGAGGGCATTCTCGGGGAATTTTTCATCTAAAATAGAGTGTAAATCGTTAACAGAGGAGTGGTTGTTTAAGATTCCCGGAAGCCCTATGGATTCATCCCATCCTCTTAACTTCCAGTTATATACTGATGTGAAACGGTCGTCGAATAAAATACTTTTGTTGTGTTCCTCAGATGGTGATTCTTCATAACTCCCAGTTGCAGGTGATGCGGCTGCTTCTCCCAGTAAGTAAAATTCAGGGTTTTTATTTTTGAGGTGTTTGGCAAGTTTTTTCCAGAAGACATTTGAGCGTTGCTCAATTCCCCAGGCAACATCAGCCCTGTATCCGTCCAAATTAAAGGTTGTCATCCAGTAATCTGCCACATCAATTAAGTATTTTTCTACTTGCGGATTGGAATAATTTAGATTTGGATTATCTATCCAATCGTAGTAGTAATCATAATTTGACTCTCCCGGGACTCCATCCCATATATAAAAATCAGCAAACTGAGAATTGTCTTTGTTTACCAAACAGTTCTGAAAAAAAGGATGTTCTTTGCTGGTATGGTTGAAAACGATATCAAGTATGATTTTTATTCCTTTTTCATGGGCGGCATCCACCATTTCTTTAAATTCTTGTTTAGTTCCCAAATAACTTTCAATTTCATAATAGTCTTCAACCCAGTAGCCCATTCCCCCGCCTTTTGTAATTGGAGTAAACCAAATAGCCTCAACACCCAGTTCTTTTAAATAATCTAATCTGGATTTTACATTATTGAATATTTTTCCTCCAGGGACCCATCCATAGGAATTAATCTCATAAATATTCATGCTGTCAATCCAACCGGCAAAATTGTCAACCGTATGAATGACTATTTTATTTGGCTTTGCAGAAACTATTTTTTTTGCTGTGAAGCTGTTTCCTTCTGTATTTGTAGCTTCCACATTAAACATATATTCCCCGGTATTTTCATGTGGTATTGTGAAAGTTGTACTTGTTCCGGATAATGATGAAAAAGATACTTGTTTCGGATTGGAGTTTTCCTGGCTCCATTGATATGATAAGTCAAGATCAACAGGAGAAGAACCGTTTGCTGTAAGTGTTACTTCTCTGCCCGTTATGTTTCCCTCTATTTCAACATAAGGCCAGGTTTCAGTTCCGGGGAGGTAATCAAATGATACAGTTCTTGTTTTTGTGCCTTCCGAAGAACCAATTTTTACTGAAACAGTATTTTTTTCCTTTATTAGCAAATCGTACGCATCATATCTGAATGTTTGAGTTTCCTCATTGTAATAGTAAGATGGATTTTCAATAGTTGTTCCATTTATTTTAACTTCCCATGAATCGTTTAAAGGAGGATTTCCTTCGGAAAAAGCTACAATTGCTACGATTTCGCTGCTGAAATTTCCTTTCTTATTATCTTTGGGGATAAGGTATGAAATCATTGGATCGGATATTTCCATGTATGGTTGTGCATTTTCTTCGAACTTCAGAGGATTATTTGGATCTTCAATCCACTCCCCATCCACTACAAAAAAGTATCCAAATTCCGATGTTGTTTGAGGATTTAAATCCAGTGTTATTTCAAAAATCCCATCGCTATCCTGGTCTTTTAATTCAAAATTCGGATTGTCAGGTTCCCAATCTGCAATCATACCGGTAAGGTAAACCGAGGAAATACTTTTGCCCAATGAATTATAATGAAAAGTTACTGGAACTGTTTGGCTGTGAGTTACAATGCTAATAAATAAAAAGATTGGACAAAGCAAAAAGGCATACTTAGTTTTAAGTAATTTGGTTTTTTGATTAGTATTCATTTTTTTGAAAAAAGAGTACTTATTCGGTGTATTAATTTTTCTTCAAGGTACTTATAAATTAAAATAAATCAAAAAGAATTGAATTTTTTCTTGCTTCGTTCAACTGTTCAGGTTTGCCCACATCCATCCAAAAATCTGATGTGTCGAAAAAGCCTTTTATGCTATAATTTTTTGCCAGTTGGAGGTACCAGGTGGTCATTGAAAAACGCTGGTGACGGGGAAAGTAGTTGAAAATTTCAGGGCTGATAACATGAATTCCACTGAATGCCATTTCCCTTGCCTTTTCAAAATTTTGAGGTAACGAAATTTTAGTTTCTCCTGTTTCTTTATTGATCCATCCCACCAGTCGCTGGTTTTGGTCGAATTTAAAGTAGCGCTGGGTTTTTCGTTTTCTTACAACCAGTGTTGCCAAGGCATCTGACTTTTTATGGTTTTCGGTCACTTTCTGTATATTCAGGTTGGTCAGGATATCTGTATTGTAGAGGAGAACGGGTTCATTTCCGGTTAACAGGGGAGCTGCTTTTTTCAGTCCGCCGCCTGTTTCGAGCAATTCGTGGGTTTCGTCGGAAATTGTTACCGGCAGGCCAAAATCATTGCTTTCAATATAATTAATCATCAAATCGGCGAAATGGTGCACATTCACCACAATTTCTGAAATGCCTTCCTTTTTTAATTTTTCAATGGCATGTTGCAACAATGTTTTGCCGCCAATTTCAACCAGGGCTTTGGGTTTGTTTTGGGTTTCTTCTTTTAGCCTGGAGCCGAGGCCGGCAGCAAAAATCATTGCTTTCATAGCTGGGGTTTACCGTATTCTGTTCAGGCTTCTGATTAGTGCTTCATCTTTTCCGATGGCTCGGATGGCCAGATAATCGAGAATGATGGCAACCAGAGGAAATGCCATGGGCACTTTGTAAGCCACTTGTGCATTGTCGAATGCAGCGTACGTAAAATAGAAAAACAATCCAACCAGGCCGAGTAACAAAATGATGGTAAAAACGACTATTCGGATTTGCCGGATGCGTTTTTTGTACATGAAAATTGCCACAAAATGCAGCAGGGTAATAAGGCCGATAAAAACCATTACCGGCAGGCCGTCGAAAATCATATTTTCACCATTAAAAATTCCTTTTGCATTGAAAATATGCAGCTCGTCATTTACAAGTATTTCTGCAAAATCGAGTTTAAAAAGGGTAGCGGTTAGCAAGCCGGCAACAAGTAAATATACAGTTTGAATTCGTTGAATCATGTTTTAAAATTTTCTGCAAAAATAGTTTTTTTCCTTGTTAGCAATCATATCTCACACACTTTTTCCACTTCGTCCTGATTGATATACCATAAAAATCCTTCCACTTGTTTGAAGCCGGAATCACGGAGCAATTGGGCGTAACGACTTACTTGTTTGTTATATTTTCCGGGAATTTTTTCGCCCCATTTGTAATCTACAACCACTGCATTTTCTCCTGAAATCATGATGCGGTCCGGACGGTACAACTGTCCTGATGAAATAATTTCCCGCTCGTTTAGTACTTTATAACTCCCGTTAAACCAGGGAATTGTTTGTGGGTTTTGAATACTTTCTGTCAGTTTCATTTTTATTTCGGCTGCTTCCTCGTCATTAATTTTTCCTTCGTTTTGAGCTTTTTGGCAAGCTGCTTCAATATCATCAACAGTTTCAATTTCCGCGAGGATTTCGTGCACCAGTTTTCCGGTGTTTTTTACTGATTGATGGAGCTCGCCCGGTATCAGAAAATCTTCGCTGTTCAGCCTCAGTTTAATTCTTTCGCCAAAATTATTAAAGTGATATTTTGTAATCCATTCTGAGTTGGATTCAACTTTTTTGGCAGTAAAAACGGGAAGTTCACCATAAGTGAATTGAGTGTTTTCAGCATTCCAGCATTCTGCAAACGAGTTTTCTTCCAGTTGCTCCAACGCAAATTTTAAAAGATGGTTGATTGTTTTTCCCGGGCCTTTTGAATTGTTTTTCTCATCGGGTTGTTCTGCGTTCACCATTAAAACTGATTTGGCCCGCGTGAATGCCACATAAACCAAATTTAGCGTATCAATATAAGCGTTTAGCTTTTCCTCGTAATAATCGTTGCTGAAAATTGTTTTTTCCAATGCCTGTGTAGCTTTTACAGGAAGTAATGGAAAACGGTTGAAGGGCCCTGATTCAGGCGTGCACCATAAAATGGGCGCCAGGTTTCCTTTCCATGAGCTGTTCCAGTTAAAATTGGGCAGCAGAACAGCTTCAAACTCCAGTCCTTTTGCTTTATGAACGGTCAGTAACCTGATGGCATCAACATCTTCATTTACGCTCACCGGGCTTTTGTAGCCTGTTTCGTTCCACCAGTGCAGCAGGTTGGAGAGGTCGTTTGAAATTGAAATTTTAATGTCTGCCGTTTGGTCGATAAAAGCCTGAAGAAAAGGGAGCTCCGATTTCATCTGAAAAAGGCCAAAGAGGGAAGCAATTTCCATTACCGACTCATCTAGTGAAGCCAGCAAAACTTTCGATTTTACTCGCTCAATTGCAGGCTGCAGTTCTTTTTCAAAAGCTTGTTCGAAATCAGTATCGAGTTGCCATTTTTCTTCCCGGATACCGGGAATTGTTTGTTGACCATTGGATTCCAACTCCGGTTTCAGCCATGAGAGCCATAAGTTTAGCAGGGCTGCTTTTACAATTTTATTGTCGGGGTCAACCAGCAATTCAATAATTAAAATGATGAAATTAACGCCTTTTGACGCGAACAGGAAAAGCGACTCATTTGAAATGACTGAAAGATTGTACCCGGTATTTTCCGGTTTTTGGGCAGCCTCAACAAAGGTTTCAATAATTTTTGTTCCTTCCTTGTTTGTCCGGATGAGGATTGCAGTATCGGCAGCTCGCAGCCCATTTTCCTGCAGTTGTTTTACCTGCTTAACCAGCAATTGGGCCGATTGTTTTTCAAAATCATCTTTTTCCAGAAAATTAATTTGTGCCAGTCCGGTTGGGGCCGTTTCGGTTTTACCGGGCTGCTGGACAAAATGCTCGTAAATGGATGAGAACTTGTTTTTGAATTTTTCGTCATTAATATCAGCGAGCAGGTAGTTTTCGAATGTTTGTTTCAGTTGGCCAATTGCGGCATTATTAAAATTGATGATGTTTTGCCGGCTGCGCCAGTTTTTTTTGAGTGGCTTTTCTTCGGGTTGAAAATGTGGAAAATCGGTGTTTATTTGTTCGTCGAGGATATTCCAGTCGCTGTTTCGCCACCGGTAAATCGACTGTTTTACATCTCCTACCAGCAGGTTGGTGTTCCCTTCCGAAAGTGAATTGGCCACGAGTGGCTTAAAATTATTCCATTGCAAGGCTGAGGTGTCCTGGAACTCATCGAGCATAAAATGACTGAACTGGTTCCCGATTTTCTCGTAAATGAATGGCGAATCGCTTTCGCCAATAATTTTGCTTAAAAGCAGGTTGGAGTCGGAAAGTTGTAGTACTCCTTTTTCGTGCAACAGCTCCCTGATTACTTCTTTCAGGTCGGTCAGTATCCCGAGCATTCGGAGCTGTTTATTTGCTTCAATAGCTGAAAAATAACGGGTTTCGTTATTGCTTTTGAAAGCGATAATTTCCTGTAAAAGTGGCTGGAGGGTGGTTTCAACTGCGTGTTGAATCTGGTCCCTTTTTGGACTTTTGGCAGTGTACCATTTTTCAATTTCAGTGGCATGTTTTTCAACTGTAGCGGTAAAATTTGGTTGTTCACCGGCAGCCAGTTTCAGGAAAAAATATCCAATACTTCGGCTCTTCCCTGAAAAATCATCAGGCTCAAGTCCGGCGTTTTCCATTTGCCTGACGCATTCAGCACCCTTCTGCTTTAATTCCGACTCGTACCAGATGATTATTTTTTTTAGCTCGCTTCTGAATTCCTTCAGGTTTTCGCGGGTGTAAACAGAATTTTCCTTTTCCGGGAAAAACAGTTGGAACTTTTCTTTAAACAGCTCTTTTCCCAGGTTTTTTATGTCATCCTCAATTTGCTGGCTTTTGTTATCGGTAATTTTTTCTTCACTGAAACTTACCAGCCATTTTCGCAGTTGTTTGTCACTGTCAATTTTTTGCAGCAGCCGGTCGGTTGCTTCTTCCAGCAATAAACCATCGTCGAGCTCAAGAGTAACTTGGGGCGAAATGCCCATTTCGCGGTTAAAAGCTTTAATTATCCGCTGGGTAAATGAGTCGATGGTGCTTACTGAAAACCGGTTGTAATCGTGAAGAATATTTTTCAGCACCTGCCGTGCGCGTTGGCGGATAACTTCTTCAGTGAGTGAAGTTTCATTTTCCAGTATAGTGGTATAATCAGTAGATTGGTTGCTGGCCAGTACATTGAGTTGTCCCAGGATGCGGTTTTTCATTTCGTTGGTGGCTTTGTTGGTGAATGTAACCGCAAGAATGTGTTTGTAGTTGAACGGATTTTTCAACAGCAGTTTGAGGTATTCTGCTACCAGCTGAAATGTTTTGCCGGAACCGGCTGATGCTTTATAAACGGTGAGCATTTTATGTTAAGTTTTTTATCTCTTGTTTTAGCAAGCTCCTTTTCAAAACCATCAAGGTATTCGGTTTTCATTTATGATAGTCTTGTTGATTCTCATTTAATATATTGTTGAGTGTATCTAATACTTTTTTTCTGTCGGTTTTGTGAGTTTTTCTGTTTCTTTCCATTGCCTTCAAGAGTTGTTCATCTTGCATTTCTTCATAAGTTTTAGCACTTACACCTAACCTTTTTGCCAATTCAAGAAAAAAATTTAGTTCGTCCTTGTCTTTTGGTTTTATAATTATTGTTTCCATTTTTTTGCATTTTTCTTCAAATGTATTAAAAACTGGTTGTAATACAAAGCTGGTGTGGGAGGGCATTGGCCATTGCCAACTCGCCTGCCTACCAGAATTGTTCAGGCGTGACTGCATTTCCAGACGAAGCTGCTGAAATTTTCAGGGGGTGGGGTGGCTTTGTATCACATTCACACGGGTTTCAATTTTAAAGTTTTTGGAAACGTTGTATTGTATGAACAGCGTTGAGCCGCGGGTGTCAAAATTGTTCAGTCCCTGGCTGGGGTAGGGGGCTTTAAAGATTGAATTTCCTCCAAAACTGTAACCACCCAAGCGGAAGTTTTTGCCAACCTGATAACTGCCTTCGCTAAAAATGGTTGCATTGCGTAAAAATGGGGAAGGTGAAATTCCTCCGAAACCCGGTGCGAAAAAATTCCCCTGGTGAAATGAAAAATCAGACAGATTGTAGTTCCAGCGGTTGGTTAGTGCCTGTTTGAAATCAAACTCCGGCAGTTCTTGAAATTCCATTAATTCTCCCGTGGGCGAATTGCCCTGAAGGAAATTCCGGTACATCATTTGCCGTTCGGTTTGCATTTGCAAAGAATCCTGTTCAGGAAGCAAGGGCATCAGCATTTCCTGTGCTGATACATTATAAATTATGATGGTGAATAGTATGAATAATAAACGTTTCACAAATGGCTCCTCCCTTTAAACTTCATTCGTATTGTCATCTTCAAAATTAAAAATAATCCCGAAGAATCGAGAACGGGAGCCACCTTTTCGCAGTATCAGGATTCTGAATTTTCAGCCAGAGAATTGTTGTTTTCCTTATTGCCCGTGTCTATTTCTTTCCAGTGTTCTTTGGCAGTTTCGAGGTATTGGCTGGCAAAAACCCATCCAATGGCAACAATCCCGCCCAGGAAAATCCAGATAATCAAAATAATTTTTCGTTTGGGTTTGGTGCGTTCCTGTGGAACAGTAACCGGCTGTATTACAGAAAATACAGGCGTATCTTCTTTAACTTTAATACGTGCCTGTTCGAGTTGCTGGGCAAGGTTTGAGTAAACCTCAAAGGCCAGCTGGTATTCGTTTTGGAGCCTTTCCTGCTCGGTAAGGGCCATGGCGCTGGTCACGTTTTTGTTGCGGTCGCGGAAAGCGGCAAGGGCTGCCTGCGCTTCCTGGAATTCTTTTTTCTTTTCCTTGTATCGCTCTTCAATAAAATTTAATTGTTCTGAGGCCTTTTCAATTTTGAAATCGGTGATGTATTCCTGCAGCAATTCCTGTGCTTTTTGGGCGACCTCTGCCGACAGTTCGGCTTCATGAAAACTGGAATTTAGCTGGATAAATCCATCCTGGTCGTTTATTTCGAGTGAAATGTTATCTGAAATAATCTTGCGGACTTCTTCCTGCTCTTTTGTCAGCCGGATTGTATTTCCATCTTGTGTTGCTACTGCGGAAGTTTTTTCTTCATCACCTTTTATGGCTTTGCTTATAACTCCGGGTAAGCCAATAGTATATTTTTTTACCAGGGAAAGCACTCCGGGCTGGCTGTACTCGGTGTAATACTCAAAAAGGGTAACGGGTTCCTCAACATCCGAAAAAGTGAATTTGTTTTGCATGAGCTTTAACTGAAATGGTACGCTTTGCAAAATTTGCGGATAGGTTTGCGGCAACAGTTCGGTGGTGGTTTGGTTCATGTTCAGATTAATGCCGGCCATTGATGCCAGTGATGACAATCCACCGCTTGCTCTTTGGGTGCCTCCTGAACTCTGAGGGACCATTTTGGTTGAAGCTGTGTATTGTGTGGGAGAAAACAGTGCCACAATCACACCGATAACAGCAAAAATAAGTACTGTTTTAATAATGAATTTCCGGCGTTCCCAAATGCTTTTTGCCAGGGCAACTAAATCAATTTCACCTTCTTCGGCAACCGGCGTATTTTTATTTTTTTCGTTCATTTTACAGGTAATTCAAATTCAAAATTATCAAAATGTTATCGTAACACGGCTGCAAGTGCAACGGCAATGGATGAGAATGTACTGGCAATCGACAACCAGGTTTGTGTCGTGATTCCTTCCCGCTCGGGTTTTGCCGGAACAACTATTTGGCTGCCGGGCAATACTTCCGGGTAGTTTTTTACAATAAAACTTTTGGTAGATGATGTGGCTCCGTTGGGGTATCTTACATATACTTTTCTTTTTAACGCATCTGATGAAAAACCGCCGCTTTTGTCGATGTAATATTTCAGAGATTTTCCTTCCTGGTAAGTGATTGAAAATGGATTTTGAACACTACCGGTAATTTTTACGGTTTGCATTTGCTCTGGAATTTCCAGAATGTCTCCGTCGCGTAATAGCAGGTCCTCGTTTCCACCTGGATTTTGCAATATTTTGTTGAGGTCAATGGCGATAAATTCACTTCCCAACTCTTCAGATACACGCGAAAAAGTTGCTCCATCTAAAAAGGACTGAGGTGTTAAACCACCAGCCATTTCTACCAAATCGGATATACGCTGGTGTTTATTCTGAATGGCAAAAATGCCTGCGTATTTTACTTCGCCTCGAACCATTACTGAGGCATTTTCGCGGAATGCCGGGGCACGCCGTACCGAAACCCGATCGAACGGTTTCAACGTGAAGTTGGCATCGCCTTCGTTAAATTTTAAATCGCGCGACAGGTCAAACGTGAAAATGTGTACCATCTCATCAGATAGCTCCGCTGCTTCTTCATATGAAAGCCTTCGGGATACTTCAATAAATGAGCTGTCGGCAGCCTCTGTAAAACCACCGGCCATGAAAATTGCATCGGCAAGGGTTGTGTTTTCTGCAAAATGAAAATCACCCGGTTCCAACACTTCGCCGGTTACGCTTATGTAGGGCGTTTGTTTTAAATCCAAAAGCGATTTAATTTGCACTGAATCTTCAGGGTTAAGCAAGATTGTATTTTCTCCGCTGAGAATAGGATTTAAATCAAATGAAAGTGTCCTGCGGGTAGAGTCACTGTTCAGTCGGGTGATTATTGCACGGTTTAAAAAAGCATTTCCTTTCAGGCTGTCGGCTTTAAATATTAAGTCTTTCAGAGTCATATTTTCTTTCCATTCGTACTCTCCCGGGCGAAAAACAGCTCCGGAAATGGTAACCCTGTTTTTAAATATTTTAACGGTTTGTCCGCTAAAGATGGAGTCCCCGTTTAGTATGAGTGCACTTTCAGCTTCATGAAAAGGAACATCAATAATACTTTTTCCACCTATGTTTTTCCTGTAAATTTTCAAATTAGTCCAGTAGGCATCTGAGGTGAAACCTCCCGCAAATCTGATAACATCATTCAGTCTTTCGTCTTCTTTCACTTCGAATAGTCCTTTCCGTTTAAACTCACCGGAAACTGCAACTTGTTTTTCAGTAGGTGGAATCAAAATGATGTCTTCGTCTTTTAAACGGACGTTTTCAGCCACATCAGCATCGATTAAAAATTTATAAATATCAATGGTTTTAAAAATTTCATCATCTCTGATAATATTGATGTTTCTAAAAGAACCAATTTCGTTTGGACCGCCCGATAAATAGAGTGCATTAAACGCAGTGGCTGTAACCGGGAGAGTATATGTTCCGGGAGCAGTTACTTCGCCAACAATATTCACATTTATTGAGCGAAGCCGGCCCATGTTAATCTGCGCAAAAGTTTGGGGATTGTCACTGCCCATATCGGCGTATATTTCGGTGAGCCGTTGTTTTATTTTTGTTTCGGCATTTTCAAAAGTCATTCCGGCAATATAAATTGGCCCTACATCCGGTATTAATATCTGTCCGCTCTTGTTTACGGTGAGCTGGTAGTTGTTTTGTGAATTTCCCCAAATGTTGATAATAATTTGATCGCCAATACCTATTTCATAATTTTTGGGGGTTTGTATGTTTATGCTGGGTTCGAAAGTGAGATTTTCATTGTTGAACAATGAGGAGCCGAATACTCTGAGTGTATCTTTTACCTGAACTTTTCTTTCAGAGAGTTGGTCGCCTTTTTGTCTTTGTAAGGAATCAGTTTTTTGAGTTTGCATTATCGTGTCCCTGTTTGCAATACTTTGTTGCAGGCGCTGCTGCATATCTCTGATTTGTTGCTCCGAAGCTCCACGCTGGCGGGCCATATTGGCCGCTTCAGTTGGCGAAAGGCCGGCATTTCTGATGGCCTCTTCAATCTTTTTTACATCCGATTCAGGCATTGTTTTCGGATCAACAGAACGAACATCTTGTGCAATGGAGCTAATTGCAAAAAAAACTGACAAGAACAAAAGAAGTATTTTTCTTGAATGGAATTTCATATTATTATAAATTTTTTGGCAATTGGTTTCAAGCAATAATTGTTTAAAAACTGTTTCACAAACGAAAGGCAAAAATAATTTTTATAATAATGTAAAACAGGTGAATTGCATTAATTTTTCTGTTTAAACGACTTTCAGAAGCAGCAAAGGTACTCTTAGGGCAGTGCAGTAATTTTTTCTGCCGGCACTTCAACTGAAAAAACGGTATCAATTTGTTCAATTCGGATGATGAACCGGTTTTTGCTTTTAAATTTTACCAATTCTCCCTGCACGCCAACGAGCGGACCAGCAATTATCTCCACTTTTTTCCCGGGCTTAAAGTTATCCGTCGTAACTGACACTTCAAAATCGGTTTGTTTCATCATTTTTTTCAGTGCATCAATTTGTTGGTCGGGAACAATTGCTGCCTTTCCTTCAAAAGTTATAAAGCAAACTACATTGTCGGTTTGCAATACATGGTCATATTCTTTTCGGGTAATGTGCACAAAACAATAACTTGGTATTAAAGGCATTTTAACCCATTTTTTACGGTCTTTCCACCGGCGCAGTTTTTTCTGCAGGGGTAAAAAATACTCAATATTTTGTGCTGCTAAGTCGGCTAAAACTTTTTTTTCAGCCCGCGAGCGGGTATATACTACATACCAGGCTTTTGGGCTTGCCGGGTTATTTGTTGTGCTCATGAATTATTTCTTCAGACAAATTTGTTGTATGGTGCAAAGTTAAAAATTAAGTCGGTTTTGTTAGCTGAAATATTTTATAGAAATCATTGAAATATCGCTATTGATTGAATCTCTGTTAGTCGCATAATATATAGTTTTCGCGTCTGGGGTTAATCAAAAGCACCGGAAGGCCCTGGGCTTGCCTGATGATTTTTTTCTCGGGCAGTCCAATGAGTTTGTCAAGTGGCGTAATTACCGAACTGCCCAAAACAATGAGCAGATCACTACCCGATGATTTTGCCAGTTCAAGTGCTTCAAAAGAATTCCCCAGGCTCGATTTACGCCCCTTGTAAATTTTATGTGTAATACTAAACTTGCTGAATAGTTTTTTGGCCAATAATACATTTTGAGCAACCTGTTTCAAATCATCTTTGTCTTTATCGTTTGCAGCCACCGAAATAATTTCGGAGCCGTTAAAGCGGCCAAACCACGAGCACCATAACGAACTGTCAGTGTTCTCTTTTCTCAAATCCAGCGGTTGAACTATTTTTTTGAAATCAGACGGACTATTCTCCGTGTCAACAAACAGAAAAGGAACAGGACTTTCTGTTACTGCTTTTGCTAAGTGACTGTAATTTTTAGCATCAGCAACCAGCAATATTGTTTCAAAATCGTCGGCAAGTAATTCGGGCATTTCTGCAACCGGCCCGGTAATAATCAGCTTCGATGATTTTAGCGACGGTATTTCTTTTTTTACTGTAGCCAGATATTCATCTGACTTTTGTTTGAAAATTGCACGCTTCCTTGTGTCTCTTTTTTGGCAATGAAAAACCAGGCAAAGTTCTTTCCGGAAAATCGATGCAATTTTTATCCCGTTTAAGATGAGTGTTTTATCAGATGATGCGAGGGGTATTAGAACCGCAATTTTTTGTTCTTTGCTTTCACTCATTATTGAAGTTTGGTTAAAAATAGCCAATTCATTGAAAGATTTAAATAATTGGGTTGAAAAATATCAGTACTGATTGAGTAAGATTTATTTATTTTTATCGGAACTAAAAATTATTGCATGATAAACGAAAAGTTACTTCGTCCTGACAGTATCGCCGTTATAGGTGCTTCCAATAATATTTCGAAACCGGGAGGTAAAATCGTGAAGAATCTGATTGAGCATTCTTTTCCCGGAAAATTATACCTGGTAAATCCAAAAGATCAGGAAATTCAGGGAATGAAATCGTACAAGCAGGCTAATGATTTGCCGCAAGTCGATTTGGCTATTCTGGCTATTCCTGCCAGGTTTTGCCTGGAGACGGTAAAAATTCTGGCAGAAAAAAAATCAACAAAAGCGTTTATTGTTCTTTCTGCCGGATTTGGCGAAACCAGCGATGAGGGGAAGGAATTGGAGCAGGAGATTGTGGATGTAGTGAACCGGCACAATGCATGCTTAATTGGTCCCAATTGCATTGGGGTAATGACTCCGCATCATGCCAGTGTGTTTACCACACCTGTTCCCAAACTGACACCCGCAGGTTGCGATTTTATTTCGGGATCGGGAGCCACCGCAGTGTTTATTATGGAATCCGGAATTCCCAAAGGACTGCGTTTTGCCAATGTGTTTTCGGTAGGCAACAGCGCGCAGACGGGCGTGGAAGATGTGCTGGCTTACCTCGATGAAACTTTCGATGAAAATGCCAGCTCACGGGTGAAACTGCTTTACATCGAAAACATCGACGATCCGGATAAATTGCTTTACCACGCTTCGTCACTTATTAACAAAGGGTGCAAAATTGCAGCGATAAAAGCCGGGAGTTCGCAGGCTGGAAGTCGTGCCGCATCGTCGCACACCGGGGCACTGACCAGTTCGGATGCCGCTGTTGAGGCGCTTTTCCGCAAAGCCGGAATTGTTCGCTGTTACGGACGGGAGGAACTGACAACCTTGGCCAACGTGTTTATGTGCAAAGAACTGAAAGGGGAGAAGCTGGCAATTATTACCCATGCCGGCGGACCGGGCGTGATGCTCACTGATGCGCTGGAAGACGGCGGACTGCAGATTCCGCGTATTGAAGATTCTCCTGCAAAAGATGCGCTCAAAGAAAAACTTTTCCCCGGCTCTTCCGTCGAAAATCCCATCGATTTCCTGGCTACCGGAACCGCAGCGCAGTTGGGGAAAATTGTGGATGCCTGCGAGCACGATTTCGATGTGGACGGGATGGCGGTAATTTTTGGCAGTCCCGGCCTTTTCCCGATCCGAGATGTGTACGAAGTGCTCGATAAAAAAATGCAGACCTGCAAAAAACCGGTTTACCCGATTTTACCTTCTATTATTAATGTAAAAGAAGATGTTGCCTATTTCCTGTCGCACGGCAACGTAAATTTTCCCGATGAAGTTTTGCTGGGAAAAGCGCTTACCAAAGTTATTAACACGCCGGAACCGGCTTCAAATGAAATCTACGTAAAGGATATTAATGTGGATGCCATTGGTAGAATTCTGAACGAGTCCCAAAACGGTTATCAGCCGCCTGAAATTATTCACCGGTTGTTTGATGCTGCCGGCATTCCGCGGGTGGAAGAGATTGTTGCAAAGAATGAAAAGGAAGCCGTGTTAGCCGCTATGAAAATCGGGTTTCCGGTAGTGATGAAAGTAGTTGGTCCGGTGCATAAAACGGATGTGGGAGGCGTTGTGCTTAATGTAAGAAATGCTGAAGAGGTGCGGAAAGAGTTTCACCACCTGAATGAAATCGATGGAGTTGAGGGCGTGCTAATTGCCCAAATGGCTTCCGGAACCGAGCTTTTCCTCGGGGCAACTTATGAAGAAAATTTCGGGCACATTGTTTTGTGCGGGATGGGAGGAATTTATGTGGAGGTACTGAAAGATGTGGCTTCAGGCCTGGCTCCGCTGAGTCACGAAGAAGCTATGTCGATGCTGCGGCAGCTTAAATCATACAAACTTATGCAGGGGTACCGCAAGCAGGAAGGCATAAATATTCCGCAGTTTGCCGATATTATTGTGCGGCTTTCGAGCTTGCTGCGGTTTGCCACCGAAATCAAAGAACTGGATATTAATCCGCTGCTTGGCAACGAAAAAGAGATTCTGGCCGTGGATGCCCGGATTAGGGTGGAGAAGTGAAGAAGAAGGAAGCGTTAAAAGATAGCAGAATGCGCTTAGCGGTTTGATCCGCTTAGCGCATGGCAGGAAAATTTGATGAACCAAACAACCATCGCAATTGCCTGTTTTATAAAATTGAACATTCAAAATTACTGCAATGAAAGATGCGCAAAACAAATTTTACAGTTCCATTTCAGATTATTATTCTGAAATATTTCCATACAAGCCGGCACAGTTGCAGTTTGTAAAAAATCAGTTGGAGCAGATCCCCGGGAAGAAGGTTCTCGATATCGGTTGTGCCACAGGGGAGTTGTCGTATCGGCTTGCAAAGGAAGGAGCGAAAGTTACAGGAATTGATTTGAACCCCGATTTAATTGCGCAGGCAAAAAGTTCCCGCATATATTCTGATTTGCATTTTCAGGTAGGGAACATGCTGGAACTGACAAACGATTTTCAGTCGGAGTGGTTTGATGCGGTGTTGTGTTTTGGAAATACGCTGGTGCACCTCACTTCTCCGGGGTTCATTCAAAATATGATGGAAGAAGTCAAAAATGTTTTAAAGCCAGGCGGAAAGTTTTTACTGCAAATTTTGAATTACGATTACATTTTAAATGAAAACGTGACTGAACTGCCACTGATTGAAACAGAAAATATCCGGTTTATTCGTAACTATATTTTTGAAGAGAACAACCCGCTGGTGAAATTTCAAACCGAACTTGTGTTGAAAAAGGAGGGAAAAACAGTCCACAATGAAACTTCGCTTTTGGCGCTTCGAAGCGAAGAACTGAAAGGATTATTCGAAGAAACTGGCTTCAAAAACCTTGAGCTGTTCTCCAATTTTAGTAAAGAACCGTTTGGCGGAAAGCACCTGCCGCTGGTTGTAAGTGCAGATAAGTAAATATTTTTATTTCCTAAACTCCGACGGACTCGTTCCGGCTTTCTGCTTAAAAAATCGGCTGAAATAATAGATCGACTCAAAACCGAGCAGGTAGCTGATTTCCTTTATGCTTTTGTCGGTTGTCAGCAAAAGCTCGCGTGCACGCATAATTTTTAACTGCAGAAAATATTGCCGGGGTGATAAGCCGGTAAAATTTTTAAACATCCGGCGAAAATAGGAATAGCCGATGTTATTATTCGCAGCAAATTGCTCAAGGTCAAAATTTTTATCCACTTCATTGCGCATTTCGAACCGGGCTTTTTCAATTATTCCGGCAATCTCTTTTCCAGAAAATTCTTTTTGTTTTTGAAACGCAACGAGGTAGCCAAGCAATTTAATCAACATTCCGGAAGCGATTTGCTGAAATCCTGGTGGTTCGGTTTTTATGAGTTCAAAAACCCGGAGAAATGCATCCAGAATTTCTTCGTGAATACCGGTTGAAATAACCGGGTTTTCAGGATCGAACAATTTGTGGGCGAGAAAAAAACCGACCGCCGGACCGCTAAATCCGATGTAATTTTCTGTCCAGCCCGTTTTGCTGTGTGGTTTATACCGGTGCCACTCCCCGGGAAAAGTGACCATTAAATCCCCTTTTTTTAAATTAAATGTACCATGATTGTTTTCCAGAATTCCGTTCCCTTCAGTAATATAATTCACCTGGTATTCCTGCAAAATACGTCCGTTTTCCCAGGTGAAAAAATAACCTCCCGGATGCGTGGGGGAAGGATATTCCGTTTCCGGCGGAATTCTGAGCAAACCGGCTGAGGTGAGGTAGGTGCCCCAGTTTTCATCTTCACGACTGCTGGTCAGGTATTTTATGAAATCTTTCACTCTTGTGTCAAAAAATGCAAATAATTGGTCAGAAAATGTATTTTATGTGGTGAATATAATTGATAATTTTAAATTTCAATAATTAAGTGTTCAAATCATAAATTACAAATATGGAACGGGTAGCGTTTAAGATGCACCTCAAAAAAGGAATGCGGGAAGAATACAAAAATCGGCACGACGCGATTTGGCCTGAGTTGAAACAATTACTGAAAGATGCAGGAATCAGCGAATATTCCATTTTTCTGGATGAGGAAACCGATACACTTTTTGCATTTCAAAAAGTGACGGGAGGAAGCGGTTCGCAGGATTTGGGGCAAAATGAAATCGTGCAGAAATGGTGGGAATATATGGCGGACATCATGGAGACCAATCCGGATAACTCTCCGGTATCAGTATCTTTAAAAAAGGTTTTTTATATGGAATAATATAGTTATAACTAAAACAATACAAATTATGAAAAGAATTATTCATGGAGTAAAATTATTAACTGTTGTTTTTTTGTTCAGCAGTTTAACAGTTTCTGCTGCAGAAAAAATTATGGCAGAAGAATTAGTTTGTGAATACCACACCAACCCGGTGGGTATCGATGTTCAAAAACCGCGATTAAGCTGGAAGATTTTTTCTGATCAACAGGATGTCCTTCAAACAGCTTACGAAATCAGAGTTGCTGATTCTCCTGCAAACCTGAAAAGGAAAAACCGTTTGATTTGGAGTTCGGGAAAAGTGAACAGCGATCAGTCGGTAAATGTGGAATACCAGGGTCCCGAACTTGAACCGATGCAGCGTGTTTACTGGCAGGTGCGCATTTGGGACAACCAAAACAATGCCACTAAATGGAGCGAACCTGCTTTCTGGGAAATGGGGCTCACCCAACCTGAACTTTGGACCGCTTCGTGGATTACCATGGAAAACGAAAAAGAAGGTGAAGGTTCGAAACCCAGCCACTTTTTGCGGAAAGAATTTTCCACTTCAAAAAAAGTTGAATCCGCCAGAGTTTATGTTTCCGCACTCGGTTTATATGAACTTTATCTGAATGGTAAAAAAGTGGGCGATGAATTGTTTACACCCGGCTGGACCAGTTATAACAACCGCATTCAGTATCAAACCTACGATGTTACATCTATGGTAAAGAAAGATAATGCGTTGGGCGCTATCCTGGGCGATGGGTGGTACCGCGGAAATATTGGATTTAGTAACCAGCGAAACTATTTCGGCGACAAACTTGCGCTGATTGCCCAACTTCAGATTACATATTCTGATGGCTCAACCGAAACAATCGGAACAGACGAAAGCTGGAAAGCAACCACCGGCCCAATCATTTTTTCCGATATATACAATGGAGAAACCTACGATGCACGCCTGGAAATGCCGGACTGGGCAACTGCCGGGTTCAACGATAGTAACTGGGGAGCTGTAGCAAAACTTAATCATTCGAAAGAAATTTTGATTGCCCCCCAGGGAGTGCCGGTTAAAGCCGTGGAAGAAATTTCGCCCATCGAAATAATTACTACGCCCAAAGGCGAAACTGTTTTCGATATGGGCCAGAATATGGTAGGCTGGGTGCGGTTAAAAGTAAAAGGAAATCGCGGCGATGCAGTAACGTTGAAGTTTGCCGAAGTTCTGGACAAGGAAGGTAACTTCTACACTGAAAACCTGCGTGCGGCCAAAGCAACCGATGTGTATATTTTGAAAGGAGAAGGAGAAGAAATTTATGAACCCCGTTTTACTTTCCATGGTTTCAGGTACGTGAAACTGGAAAATTTTCCCGGTACTCCGCAATTAGACGATATTACCGGAGTTGTCATTTACTCCGACATGGAACCAACCGGAACTTTTGCCTGCTCCGATCCGCTGATTAATCAATTGCAACACAACATTCAGTGGGGGCAAAAAGGGAATTTTCTGGACGTGCCAACCGATTGTCCGCAACGCGACGAACGGCTGGGCTGGACGGGCGACGCCCAGGTGTTTGCACCAACTGCAGCATTTAACTTTAATGTAGCTCCGTTTTATACTAAATGGATGAAAGACGTAGCCGCCGATCAGGGCCCTGACGGTAAGGTCAATCACGTGGTTCCCGATGTGTTGAATGGAGCTGGCGGCTCTACCGCCTGGGCCGATGCGGCCTTAATTGTTCCGTGGCAAACTTACCTTGCTTATGGTGATGAACGAATTCTGGAGGTACAGTACCCCAGCATGAAAGCGTGGGTAGAATACATGAAAAACCGCGCTGGCGACGATTACCTTTGGATTGGCGACACCCATTATGGCGACTGGCTGGCTTTTGCAACCACCCGTTCCGATTATCCCGGTGCAACCACCGAAAAAGATTTGATTGCAACTGCTTATTTCTCCTATTCAAGCGGATTGCTGGCGAAAATTGCAAAGGTTTTAGGAAAAACAAACGATGCTGAAAAATATTCTGCCCTTTCCGGAAATGTAAAAGAAGCATTTGTAAATGAATTTGTTACTCCTGCAGGAAGATTGGTTTCGCATACGCAAACGGCTTATTCGCTGGCTTTGGCATTCAATCTCCTTCCTGAAGATCTTGTCCCCAGGGCTGCAGAGTACCTGGCTGGTGATGTAGATAAATTCAAACATCTTACCACCGGTTTTGTGGGAACTCCGTTGCTCTGCAAAACGCTTTCCGATAACGGATATGAAGATTTGGCATTTATGCTGCTGAACCGGAAAGATTATCCCTCGTGGCTTTATCCTGTAACCCAGGGAGCAACAACTATTTGGGAACGCTGGGATGGTCAGAAACCGGATGGCACTTTCCAAAATGCAGGAATGAACAGTTTTAACCATTACGCTTATGGAGCTATTGGCGAGTGGTTATACAACTACGTGGCCGGTATTCAAATCGATACAAAAAATCCAGGGTACAAACATTTTTTCCTTGCACCGCATCCCGGTGGTGGACTTTCCCATGCCAAAGCTGTTTATAAATCAATGTACGGAGAAATAAAATCAAACTGGAAAATAGAAGGCAACCAGATGGTTTATGATGTGACTATCCCGGCAAACACGTCAGCAACTATTACACTTCCGTCAGCTTCTGCTGATGAGGTTTTAAGGAATGATGAACCGTTAAAAAGTGTTTCTGGTAATTTCCGGCAAAATGACGGAAATGTAACGCTCAAACTGGGCTCGGGTGAATACCGGTTCAGTTATCCGTTGTAAACCAAAAAGAATTAAAAGGATATGAAAATAAAAAGAATTGAAACAGCTTACGAACTGGCAAAAGAACAGTATGCTGAATTAGGAGTAGATACCGATGCGGTGCTGGAAAAAATGAAAGAAGTGGTGATAAGTCTGCACTGCTGGCAAACCGACGATGTGGGAGGGTTTGAAACTCCCGATGCTTCACTGTCGGGAGGCGGAATTCAGGCCACCGGGAATTACCCCGGGAAAGCCAATTCTATTGAACAGATGCGACAGGATTTGGGAAAAGTGATGGAGCTGCTGCCCGGAAAACAGCGGTTGAACCTGCATGCCACTTATGGAGAGTTTTTTGGCAAGAAGGTTGACCGCGATGAAATTTCGGTGGAAAATTTTCAAGGGTGGATCGACTGGGCAAAAGAACAAAAAACCGGGCTGGATTTTAATGGCACTTATTTCTCACATCCCAAAGCTGACAGCGGTTTTACGCTTTCATCGAAAAATGAAGGTATCCGGCAGTTTTGGGTGGAACACATGAAGCGCTGCCGCGAAATTGGTGCTGAAATGGGCAAACAACTGGGAACACCCTGTGTACACAACACCTGGATTCCAGACGGAATGAAAGATGTTCCCATTGACAGGAATGGTTACCGCGCTCTGCTGAAAAAGTCGCTCGACGAAGGCTATGAAAAAGAAGTTTCGAAAGATTACCTTAAAGATGCCATGGAAAGTAAGTTGTTCGGGATTGGTGCTGAGTCGATGACAGTGGGCTCGCACGATTTTTACCTGGGCTACGCCATTAAAAACAACAAGCTGATTTGCCTCGATAACGGCCACTTTCACCCAACTGAACAGGTGGGCGATAAAATTTCGGCCTGCCTGCAGTTTGTCGATGAAGCGCTGCTGCATATTACCCGTCCGGTCCGCTGGGATTCCGACCATGTGGTTACGCTGAACGAAGAAGTACAGCTTATTGCGTCTGAAATTGCCCGCAACAACTTTTTCAACCGTGTAAATATCGGGCTCGACTTTTTCGATGCGTCCATTAACCGGATTGGCGCTTATGTTACCGGAACGCGGGCAGCGCAAAAAGCATTTTTAATTGCCTTGCTCGAACCCACCAAAAAACTGCTGGAATGGGAAGAAAATGAGCACTATTTTGAACGGTTGGCCCTGCTCGAAGAACTGAAAGCAAAACCATTTGGCGCGGTTTGGGATTATTTCTGTCTGCTGAATGACGTTCCTGCCGGGGAGAACTACATTCAGGAAGTGCAACAATACGAGAAAACAGTGTTGAGTAAAAGGTAAATGACCGGAACCGGCGGATTCCGATCCTCCGAAAAAAGAAGCGAATTCAATTTGCATCAACCCGGCACTGAGATTTAGACCTTCAGGGGTTCCGAAATCCCTGAAGGTTTTTTTGTGGCTGGATTTTCCTTCCAATTTTTTGCAATCCTCTTATTCATTTGATAAATTCGAAATTACAGGAATAAAAAATTGGAGGATTTTATGTTTAAAAAACTGGATTTCAGCTTATTAATTGTGTTCTTGATTAGTGTTTCTTTTTCAACTTATGCTCAGGACGATGTGGAAGGCAGTAAAGACCACCCGATTATTTCCCGGTACGAAGGATCCTACATAAAAGGCTACGAGCATTATGATTATGACCGTTTGACCTTTTATACTGGAGAAGAGAATGGCGAGCTCCAGGAAATTGTACCGGAAGGGGAAGTCACACAAATTTTGTATTTCTTACCCACTGAAGGTTTATCAGTATTGCAGGTACAGCGAAACTATCAAATGGCGCTAAAGGAGGCCGGTTTCGAAATTGTGTATGAATGTTTAAGCGACAAAAATGAGATTCCATACTCGATTTTCGAAGGTATGCTTGGAGATCATTACAGTGGAGATCACAGCAAAAATGTTTTTATTGGAAAAGATAAGAGCTATTTTTTAGCCAGACTACCGCAAGATGACGGGAACATGTACATTTCTGCCCATACCCTGCTTAGTGAATACGCTGATGAGGACAATCAACCTGTAACTCTTCTTCAGATCCTAGAAGAAAAACCAATGGCTACAGGCAAAGTACAGGTTGAAATAAATGCCGATGCAATGGCACAGGATATTGATGAAAAAGGAAGTGTTCGCATCTATGGTATCCATTTCGAAACTGATAAAGCTACAATCAAAGAAAAGTCGAAATCAACACTGGCTGAAATAGCATCACTTTTGGAGCAAAAGCCAGAACTCAATCTTGGGGTTATAGGCCACACCGATGCTACCGGAGGTATGGAGCACAATATGGATTTATCGGTTCAACGCGCTGAGGCCGTTGTTGCGTCGCTGGCAACTAATTACGGAATTTCCGAAGAGAGGCTTACGCCTTACGGAGTTGGACCTTTGGCACCTGTTGCCAGTAACGATGACGAGGATGGCCGCGCCCGGAACCGCCGCGTGGAGTTGATAAAATTGCCGGAGCAATAAAAGAGTTTAGACATTTGATTGCCCTACCCGCCAAGCCGATTCCGTGGGCTTCACCCGTCAAGCGGTTTCAATCCGCTCGACGGGTAAATATTGGTAACACCCCAAACCATACTCGTCAAGCGGACCATAGCCGCTGGACTGTTTCCAGTCTTCCCGGCGGATAAAAAAGGAAGGAAAGAAAGAATCGGCAAAAGCATTAATTCGCAGAGGGAGTATCCCACGAGGCCTCGCGCTCTGCCGCCTGCTCATCCCATTTTGGAACCAGGGTTTCCAGAAACTCCTCTTTTTCTGCATTTAATTTATCCATATCGAGGCCAATAAATTCCTGTGCTTTTGCTTTGGTAGAAATATCAGGATACGGAACCACTTCGTTATGTCCCAGCTCGGCCAGCAACCGTGCCAGATCAATGCGCGTTTCCTGCGCGATAGTGATGCCATTTGCCACGGTGCGGCCTATCTCAACAGGTGAGTGAAAAGAGCCACCGTGAGTGGCAGCCACGTAATCCCAACGCCATTGGGCATGACGAATTCCTTGCAAAATGTCTTCCATTTGGTTTTCGGTAGCACCCAGGTCCCATGCTTTTTTAGCTTCCACATGTGCCCTGACCAACAGTTCTTCCAGTTTTACTCTGCTTTCAGCAATTCGGTCCTGCCGTTCGTACACATCCTGAACCAGCCTTTTCGTTTCTTCACGATGGCAAACCTGGCAGGAGTTGGAAATGTTATTCAGCGGCGACTGCATTTTGTGGTCAGTGAATTTTTGACCGCCCTCGCTGTTATATGGCATGTGGCAGTCGGCACACGAAACACCGCGTATGGCATGTATTCCGGTCATGAAAACTTCGTAATCGGGATGTTGTGCTTTTAACATAGGCGCCCGGCTCAGCGCGTGTGTCCAGTCGGAGAATTCCATGTTGTCGTAATATTCTGCCATGGCTTCGGCGGTGTATCCGTTATCCCACGGGAAGGTGAGATAATTGGCGCCTTCAGCAATATCTTTATTGAAATAATATTCCACATGGCATTGGGCACACACCAAACTGCGCATTTCCTGGTAGCTCGATTTGTTCACATCTTTGCCCATTCGCTTGTAGGCTTCAATAAGCGCCGGACGGGAAATCCGCAGGTTCATTGTTTCATTGTCGTGGCAGTCGGCACAACCAATTGGGTTCACAATCTCGGGGCCAAGTCTCGACCAGGCTCCGGTGTAAAATTCAGCCACCCCTTCCTGTTCCATAACTCTTGGTACGTCCGGGCTTTTGCAGGTCCAGCATGTAGTGGGCATCGGGCCGTCGTTGGCATTGGTTGGAGCCCCGGTGCGTAAAATGTTCCGCACATCTTTTATGGCGTAGTAGTGGCCCCGTCCCTGATTGTACTCTTTTGAAAAACCGTAACCGGCCCAGAGAACAACAAGCTCAGGTCCTTCTGCGAGCATGTCAATCATTGCATTTCCTCCATATTTACTTCGGAAAGAGGTGTCGGCCGTATTATAATACGATTGAAACTGCCGGGGAAAATTCTCTCCCCAAATTTCGTTGCGTGGTTCGTATGACTGAATATCAGCCTGCGGGACACTTACAAATGTAGCTTCCATCCGGCGTTCAACAATAGAAGAGGCCAGCAGCCCTAAAAGAAAAACCACTACGATGGTGGCAAAAAACAGAACCCATGACAGCCACGGGCGCTTTTCGGTTATTTTCAGCTTGTTGTTCATTTCAATTTATTTTTTTAGTTGTTTAAATATTTTCGAATCCAATCGGGAACAGGGTTTTGAGGCAGTGGTACGCGGGCATGCGGTGCGCTTGAAAGGCTGTTCGTTTGGCCATGTCCACCTTCTTCCCTGTGGCAATCCACACAGCGCCGTCCTTCGCGTATTGCGGCATACATATCCACAGATGCTTCCAGCTTGGGATCAATCAGTTGCTGCTCGTGGCAACGGATACAGTTGTTTTGTACCACTTCAGCACCTTCTTCGAGTATCATTATCACCTGGCGCTCTTTCCGTAATGTGAAAAGCGCTGAATGGCGCAATCCGTCTTTTGCTTTAAAATAATATTTGTTGAAAACATTGTTGTGGGGAACATGGCAGTCGTTGCAATGCGCCACTTCGCGATGTGAGCTGTGAGACCACGTAGCATACTGAGGGGCCATGATGTGGCAGTTTACACACGCTTTGGGATCATCGGAAAGGTAAGAATGTGCTTGCGACATGTAAATGGTGAAAAGTGCTATTCCTATAAAAACAGCGGAGGCAATCATTACCGGGAATCTCCATTTTGGCGGTGGCAATAGTTTTTTCAGCATACCATTTATATTGATTTAGTTAAATTCAAATTTATCTAATTTGTACTTCAATTCTGTAACAGATGTTACAAGTGATTGAAGAAAATGATGCCACTGTTCGTTATTTATAATTAAAATAAATTAGACGAAGCCACCATTAAGTTGTACCCCGGTGAGATAATTGAGCATCTTTTCTTTTAATTTTATAGAAAAAGAATCATCACTATCAGCTAACCAAAATCAATATTACCATGAAGTATTTTGTTGTTCTTTTTATGGTTTTTGCTTCAGCCGCTGCTTATTCCCAGGGGTTTATTTCTTCTCAAAACATTAAAATTGATTTTTCAGGATTTGTGCGCAACGACTTTATTGTTGACACCCGCCGGAATGTTGATGCCTGCGACCGGTTACTTGAATTGATTCCGGAGAAACCAAAATATGATAAAAACGGGGAGGACATTAATGCGCAACCAAGTGCCCAGTTTCTGAATACTTTTACACGGTTTGGAACCAGTTTATCGGGCCTCGAAATGGGCAGCGCCTCGATTGGTGCTTATGTTGAAGTTGACTTTACCGGTGGAGCCTCTACCAATAGCCTTCGTTTCAGGCATGCCTACACGCAGTTTGTGTGGCCAAAATCAACTTTGCTTTTTGGCAGAACATGGCATCCTACTTTCATCGAAAAAGTGTATCCATCCACTTTAAACGAAAATACCGGCTTGCCTTTTCAGGTATTTAACCGCAGCCCCCAGTTGAGATTTACCTATCATTTGTCTGATAATTTTGATTTTATTGCCGGGGCAGTTTATCAGTTTAAATATGCCAACACGGGGCCTGCCGGGAAAACTTATCAGTATCAGCGCGATGCAGTTGTGCCAAATCTTCATGCGCAATTGCAGTTTTATAATGAAAACTGGGTAGTGGGGGCGGCATTCGACTGGAAAAGCATTCAGCCGCGCACGTCAACCACGGGTACAGAGGGAACTTTTGCTGCCAGTGAAAAATTAAACACAGTAGCTGCTTTGGCCTATTTCAAATACTCTGAAAATAAATTTCAGCTGAAAGCAAAATCGATGTACGGGCAAAATGTGTGCGAAAGTATTTTACCCAGCGGTTATGCAGTGGCTTCGCTGGATCCTGCTACCGGAGCCGAAACCTACACGCCGCTCAATCATATTTACAACTGGGTTAACTTTACTTATGGCAGTGAATGGAAATTTGGATTTTTTGCCGGTTACCTGAAAAACCTGGGAACTACTGAAAATCCAACCGGTCCTTTTTATGGTTTTGCCACCGATGTGGACAGGGTTTACAAAATTTCGCCACAGCTAATTTTTAACTATAAAAATTTTATGTTTGGATGGGAATTAAGCTGGACAACGGCTGCTTACGGCGAAAATGATTACAACAACAAAGGCAAAGTAATAAATACTGAAAATGTTACGAATTTCAGAAATATGCTCTCAATTGCTTACAGATTCTGATATAACTATTATTTTTGTTTGGAATTTAACACTAAAACCAGGCTGCTTTCTTTAAGGGAAGTATTGCCTGGGAAAAAAATCAAAAAACAATGGCATTTGAAGTTTCCGTATTTTTAGAAAATAAAATTGCTCATTTCGAGGGGATTACCAATCTTTTAAAAGCAGAAAAAATCAATATCCGTTCGTTGACTTTGAGCAATATATTGCATGGCTGGGGGGTGTTAAACCTGTTGGTCGATCAACCTGAAGAGGCTTACCGAATTTTGGCTGAAAAAGGAAATTCGGTGGTTTTGCGGGAAGTGATTGCACTCGAAATGAAAGATGAAACGGGTGGGCTCGACGAACTGCTGGTAAAAATTGCACGTGTGGGCATTCACATCGAAAATGCTTACAGCCGCCTGATTTCCGAAACTGGAATGGCCATTTTAATTCTCGATGTACCTGATGTAATTGAAGCGAAAAAACGTCTTGAGCAAAATGGTATCTCCATTCTCGATGATAAAATGGTTTACGGTGTTTAAATTTCGTAGAAATTACGCTTCACAAAAAATAAAAATTTACCAAACTATTGCTGATGATTTGGAATGAGAAGATAGAATGTGCTTCGCGCGATGAGATGACGCATATTCAAAGTGAGAACCTGATAAAAACCGTCAAGCGGATTTACCACAACATACCCAGCTACCGTGCAAAAATGCAGGAAAAAGGTTTGCTGCCCGGCGATATTAAATCGGTTGAAGACTTAAGCAAGTTGCCGTTTACCAATAAATCGGACTTGCGCGACAACTACCCGTTTGGAATGTTTAGTGTGCCCATGAGTGAAATTGTGCGGGTGCATGCCAGCTCGGGAACCACCGGAAAACCCACTGTGGTTGGCTACACGCGAAACGATTTGCAGATGTGGGCAGAAGTTGTTACCCGCGCGCTTTGCATGGCTGGTGTGCACAAAAACGATATTGTACAGATAGCTTATGGCTACGGGCTTTTCACTGGCGGCCTCGGATTGCATTACGGTACCGAAAACCTCGGGGCAACGGTTATTCCCATTTCGGGTGGAAATACAAAAAAGCAAATTCAGCTTATGCAGGATTTCGGCACATCGGTTATTGCATGCACTCCTTCGTACGCATTGTTTATGGCCGAAATAATGGAAGAAATGGGGATTGCTCCTGATTCGCTGAACCTGCGGGGAGGCATTTTTGGTGCCGAACCATGGAGTGAAAACATGCGGCGTGAGATTGAATCGAAATTAGAACTGAAAGCCATTGATATTTACGGACTGAGCGAAGTGGTTGGCCCGGGCGTTTCATGCGAATGTGAGCAACAGGCCGGGATGCATGTAAATGAAGATCATTTTATACCTGAAATTATCGACCCTGAAACGCTCGAACCTGTCCCGAAAGGCGAATTGGGTGAGCTGGTTTTCTCCACGGTTACCAAAGAAGGAATCCCAATTCTTCGTTACCGTACCCGCGATCTTACCCGTTTGAATTACCAAAAATGCACCTGTGGCCGTACTTTGGTGCGCATGGAAAAATGTACCGGCCGTTCCGATGATATGCTCATCATCAGGGGCGTGAATGTATTCCCGTCGCAGATTGAAAGCGTGCTGCTCGAAATGAGCGAAACCGAACCGCATTACCAATTAATTGTGGAACGCGAGGGGACGCTCGATGTGATGAAGTTGCTGGTAGAAGTGCAGGAGCAGTTCTTTTCAGATGAAATACGCGAGCTGGAAGCACTGCGTAAAAAAATTACGGCAAACATCCAGGGAACCCTGGGAATTTCGGTTGATGTAAAACTGGTGGAACCAAAAACCATAGAACGCACTTCCGGTAAGTCAAAACGTGTTATCGACAACAGAAAAATTTAGATGAAATGAAAGCAAAACAAGTTTCGGTTTTTTTGGAAAATAAATCGGGCCGGTTAAACGAAGTGGCCCAAATTCTGGGCGAGGCCGGGATTAATATTTCTGCCTTTACAGTTGCCGACACATCCGATTTTGGTGTATTGCGGTTAATTGTTTCAGAACCCGAAAAAGCCTATTCGGTTTTAAAAGAGAATCAGTTTTCGGCACGCACTACCGATGTGGTACTGGCCAACAGCCCCAACCGCCCGGGCGCGTTGTCGAAAATGCTGAAAATTCTCAATGCCGAAGGTGTTTTTATTGAATACCTCTACGCATTTACCATGAATGAAGAAACAGCAGTAATTGTTATTCGCCCCACCAATATTGACAAATGCATTGCGAGCCTCGAAAAAAACCGCGATGCCCTGTTGAGCAATAACAATTATAAGTTATAAACTTTTTAGCCACCGGAATTGAATAACCGAACCGGCAACAATTCAGAATTAGTATATTTGAAATTATTTTTAGAAAATGAAACGAATTGCAGTACAAGGAATAGTGGGATCTTTTCATGAAGACGCAGCAGTAAAATATTTCGAAGAAGAAATTGAAGTTGTTGAATGTAAGTCGTTTACAAGTGTTTGTGAAATGGTTGATTCCGACCAGGTCGATTATGCAGTGATGGCTATTGAAAACTCAATAGCCGGCAGCCTGCTTAAAAATTACCAGTTGATACGCGACTACCATCTTCGTATAATAGGGGAGATTTACTTGCATATTCAGATGAACCTGATGGTGTCTCCCGGAGTAAAAGCAAAAGATATTACCAATATTTATTCGCATCCCGTTGCTTTTCAACAATGCATGGAATACATTGAACAGTATTTTCCCGATGCTAAATTGCATGAAGGAATGGACACGGCGGCCGCTGCCAAGCTTATCTCCGATGAACGGCCACCAAATGCTGCTGCAATTGGGAATTTACGGTCAGCTGAGTTATACAACCTGGAAATTCTTGAAACCGGAATTGAAACCAACAAGAAAAATTATACCCGTTTTCTTGTACTTTCAAAACATGGCAACCCTACCGAAAAAGCCAATAAAGCCTCGCTTTGCTTTGAAGTAGGGCATTTTTACGGCTCACTCGCGAGTGCGCTGAATGTTTTTGCCGAAAATGAAATCAACCTTGCCAAAATACAATCGGTGCCCGTAATCGGGAAACCCAATGAATATACCATTCATGTGGATATTGAGTGGGGAAAACCACATAATTACGATAAGGCAATCCACCAGGTTTTAAAAAGTGTGTCGAGCCTGGCTATTTTGGGTGAATATGAACGAGGAGAATTACATATGCACGATCAGTAAACAAAAAAAATTAATGATATGAGTAAAACTGCAATTTTTTTTGGTCCGCTCGATGGTTCGGTGCACCGGGTGGCCAACAAAGTAAGAGATGAAATTGGGGCAGACAAAGTGGAAATGGTGCGTGTAAAAGACGCCACTGTTGCCGACCTTGATAAATACGATAAAATTATTTTTGGTATTTCAACTGTGGGGAGCGAAACCTGGCATTCCACCTATTCAAATCCTGACTGGGGAAAATTCCTGCCCGAAATAAGCAAAACACGTTACGAAGGGAAAACACTAGCCATTTTTGGTTTGGGCGATCACATTACCTATGCGCAAACGTTTGTCGATCATATTGGATTACTGGCCAAAAGTTTAAAGGAAAACGGCGCGAAACTGGTTGGGCAGGTTCCGGCCGATGAGTATGAATTTGATGATTCAAAAGCTGTTGAAGACGGAAAATTTATGGGCCTTCCGGTGGATGAAGATTTTGAGCCCGAACTCACCGATGAACGGGTGAAAAAGTGGGTGGAGCAGATTCGTCCCGAATTTGGGTTTTAGTAACTAAAAATTCACTTTTAAAAGATTGTAATGGTTTCTGAACCGTTATAAATCTCATTGTATTTCATAAACCTGAAGCTTACCTTTACCGGAAAAACAAACCAAAAATGGAAAATACTCCGTTGAACAAAAAAGTTATTGACGAAAAGATCAAAGAATTGCGCATTGCTGATACCGGCAAAGCTTCCATCCGCGAAATAGTGGCACTGGTAAACCTGGTGGAAGAAGCAACAGGCGATAAATTCATCCGGATGGAAATGGGTGTTCCGGGGCTTCCGCCATCGCAAATCGGGGTGGACGCCGAAATTGATGCACTGCGCAAAGGAGTGGCCGCCATTTACCCGATGGTGGACGGGATTAAACCACTGAAGAATGAAGCGGCACGTTTTGTTAAGAATTTTCTCAATATCGGGGTTTCACCCGCAGGCTGCATCCCAAGCGTGGGATCTATGCAGGGCACTTTTGCTGCTTTTATGGCAGCTGCCAACGCGGTGAAGGGAAAAGACACCACCCTGTTTATCGATCCCGGATTTCCCGTACAAAAACAGCAAATGCAGGTGCTTGACCAAAAATTTGAAACCTTCGATGTATTTAACTTCAGAGGTAAGAAACTCCGTGAAAAGCTCGAATCGTTCCTCTCAAAAGGAAATATTTGTACCATTGTTTATTCCAATCCGAACAATCCAACATGGATTTGCTTTACCGATGAGGAGTTGAAAATAATTGGCGACCTGGCCAATAAATACGATGTAATTGTAATGGAAGATTTGGCCTATTTCGGAATGGATTTCCGGAAAAATATGGCCAACCCGGGTGAGCCACCCTTTCAGCCATCGGTAGCCAATTACACTGACAATTATATTCTTTTTATTTCCAGCTCCAAAATATTTTCATACGCCGGCCAGCGAATCGGATTGATGGTTATATCCGACACACTTTATAAACGCGACTATCCGGCACTGCAGCAGCGCTTTGGCGGTACCGATTTTGGAAGCACAATTACGCTCCGGCTGTTGTACGCACTTTCTTCGGGTACGAGCCACTCGGCTCAGTGGGCACTTGCTGCCATGCTGAAAGCTGCCAACGACGGCGAGATTGATTTTGTGGAAGGTGTTAAAGAGTACGGCGAAAAGGCCAAAGTGATGAAACGGCTTTTTGTTGAAAACGGTTTTAAAATTGTTTATGAAAACGACCTCGGCCAACCTATTGCCGATGGTTTTTATTTCACACTCGCTTATCCGGGTATGACCGGGCATGAACTGGTGGCCAACCTGTTGTATTACGGAATCAGCGCCATTGCACTCGATAATACAGGTAGCAACCAGGAAGGAATACGTGCTTGTGTATCGTTTGTACAACGCGAACAATTTGGTGATTTGGAAGAACGACTGAAGTTATTTCATGAAAATTTTTCTTCCGTGAACTGAAAAAGACAACGTGGATCAAAACAAAATAATATCCCGGTATAAATTGACACTTGAATTGATAAACCAATTCGACCTGAAAAACAAACCGGTAGAACTGAAAAAAAGTGAGACTTTCATCGACTATGGAGAGAAAACAAAAAAAATCGGGATATTGATTGACGGGCTGCTTTATTCCACCTACGTTTCAGACAACGGTACCGAATGGATCTCCAGGTTTTTTTTCCCTCCCAATAATTTTATTGTGAGTAACCACCGTGGCTTTTATGCCGGGAAAAATTCAACTGAATCAATTCGTGCCTACGAAGATTCAGAATTGATTTGCATTGAAAAAGACGAGTTTAAATACCTGCTCGATCATAACCCCAAATTTGAGCGCACGGTCCGTATCCTTGCCGAAGAAAGTTATATTCAAGCCATGGACAGGGTGCATTCATTTCAATCGTTAAATGCAGAACAACGTATTCGTAAATTTTTTGAAGAATACCCCGAGTTGGGGAAAAAGCTTCAACGGCAGCATATTGCTTCCTATCTGGGCATTCACCGGAATATTCTTACCCGGTTTCTTTACAAAATTTAAGTGGCTGCCAAATAAGCAACAATAGTTGCATTTTTTTCATCATGTAAAAAATAGTTTTGACGCTGAGTTTTGTTTTTAATGCATGAAAAGTAATTAACTGTTGATTTGTTAGTTTTTTATTGGTTCAGCTTAAAGATTTTAATCACTCTCAATATTTCTAGCAGAACCTGATTTTTTTGGTCTTTTTAGAAATAAAAGGTTTTTAATTTTAGCATAAAATATAAATACAATATGGCAAAGGTTAAAGGAGCAGTAGTAGTTGACATTGAAGCATGCAAGGGTTGTGAACTGTGTGTGGAAACCTGTCCGGAAGATGTGCTGTCATTACACAAAGAAGTGAACAGCAAAGGGTATCACTATGCATTTATGGAAAACCCGGATGTTTGTACAGGATGTGCAAATTGCGGGGTGGTTTGCCCCGATACCTGCATTACAGTTTACAGAGTGAAAGTATAAATCAGAAAAATATAGACAATGGGAGATTTAAGGTTAATGAAGGGGAATGAGGTGCTGGCTGAAGCCGCAATCCGCTGTGGTTGCGACGGTTATTTTGGCTATCCCATTACACCTCAGTCGGAAGTGATGGAAATGTTAATGTTTCGTGAGCCCTGGAACGAAACCGGCATGAAAGTACTGCAGGCCGAAAGTGAAGTGGCTGCAATTAATATGCTTTACGGCGCTGCAGCAACAGGTAAAAAAGTGTTGACATCTTCTTCCAGCCCGGGAATTAGTTTAATGGCCGAAGGTATTTCATACATTGCCGGAGCTGAGTTGCCCTGCCTTGTAATAAATGTGCAGCGTGGTGGCCCGGGACTCGGAACGATCCAGCCCTCGCAGGCCGACTATTCACAGGCCGTGAAGGGGGGAGGCCATGGCGATTACAAAATGATTGTGCTGGCTCCGTCGTCGGTTCAGGAAATGAACGACTTTGTTGATTTGGCTTTTGAACTGGCTTTTAAATACCGTAACCCGGCTATGATTTTAACCGATGGCGCCATTGGCCAGATGATGGAAAAGGTGGAACTGTCAGATTACAAAAAGCGCTGGACCGACGAAGAAGTAATTGAGAAGTGGGGGAGTTGGGCAACTACCGGCAAACCATCTTCACGAGAGCGCAATGTGATTACGTCGCTCGAGCTCGATTCTGAAAAGATGGAAGCTAATAATCAGCGCTTTCAGAAAAAATACCGCCAAATGGAAGCTGAAGAACAGCGTTACGAAACTTTTCAAATTGAAGATGCTGAATACGTTTTGGTTGCTTTTGGTACTTCTGCCCGCGTTTGCCAGAAATCGGTGGAAATTGCTCGCGAAAAGGGATTGAAAGTGGGACTGCTCAGGCCCATTAGTTTGTTTCCTTTCCCGAAAAATATAATTGGTGAACTGGCCCCAAAAGTTAAAGGTTTTCTTTCGGTTGAAATGAATGCCGGTCAAATGGTTGAAGATATTAAACTTGCAGTTCATGAGGCAGGTTGTACACGGCGTGTTGAGTTTTTCGGACGGATGGGGGGTATTATTCCCACACCCGGTGAAGTGGTGGATGCTTTGGAACAAAATTTTTTAAAGGAGTAGGTTATGGATGTGAAAGAAATTATAAAACCTGAAAATCAGGTTTACGGGAAAACGGAATTGCTAACGGATAATGTGATGCACTATTGTCCGGGATGTACCCACGGAGTTGTTCACAAATTAATGGCCGAGCTCATTGATGAAATGGGACTTCAGGAAAAAGCCATTGGGGTTGCCCCGGTAGGGTGTGCAGTTTTTGCATACAATTATATTGATATCGACTGGCAGGAAGCAGCCCACGGCCGTGCTCCGGCAGTGGCAACAGGAATTGTACGAATTAATCCTGAAAAGTTTGTTTTTACCTACCAGGGCGATGGCGATTTGGCATCGATTGGAGCAGCCGAAATTATCCATGCCTGCAACCGTGGCGAAAATATACTGGTCGTTTTTATCAATAACGGTATTTATGGAATGACCGGCGGCCAGATGGCTCCGACTACCATCGAGAGAATGGTCACTTCAACCACGCCGTGTGGGCGTGATACGGAGTTAAACGGATACCCGTTGAAAATGACCGATTTGGTTGCACAACTTCCAGGTACTTCTTACGTAACCCGCCAGTCGGCACAATCGGCACCGGCAGTACGAAAATGCAAGCGGGCACTGAAAAAAGGAATCAAAAATGTGCTGGATAAAAAAGGGACTTCTTTTGTTGAAGTGGTTTCCACCTGCAATTCGGGCTGGAAAATGACCCCGGTGAAGGCGAATGAATGGATGGAAGAAAACATGTTTCCTTTTTATCCATTAGGAGATATGAAAGACAGTGAAAAAGACAAACCCGTTTCAAACAACTAAAATCAAGGATCATGAATGAAGAATTAATAATAGCCGGTTTTGGCGGACAGGGTGTACTTTCAATGGGTAAAATTTTGGCCTATTCCGGAATTATGGAAGACAAAGAAGTGACGTGGTTCCCATCGTACGGGCCGGAAATGCGCGGTGGCACAGCCAATGTAACTGTAATTGTGAGCGATGAACGCATCAGTTCGCCCATTTTGCACGAGTTTGATACTGCCATTATTCTGAACCAGCAGAGCCTCGATAAGTTCGAAAAAGCGGTTAAACCCGGTGGTACATTACTTTACGATCCTAACGGTATTGTAAATCCGCCAACCCGGAAAGACATTAATATTTACAAAGTAGAAGGGACAAAAACTGCCGTTGAAATGGGCAATCCCAAAGTGTTTAACATGATAGTTTTTGGCAGCTACCTGAAAGTGAAACCCATTTTAAAAATTGATAACGTTGAAAAAGGGCTGGAGAAATCGCTGCCGGAGCGTTATCATAAATTAATTCCGCTCAACCTGGAAGCCATTAAAAAAGGCCAGGAAATTGTTGATGCGGTAAATGTTGTGTAGGCAATTAGCTAAAATACAAAACAATATTTTAAAGCTTCTTCTTTCCGAAGAGGCTTTTTTTTGCTGCATGCAAACTAATTTTTGGCAACCACGGGTGGTTTCAAATAGTGCTGAAACACCCCGGCGAGTCTCAAAAGAAATCACAAAACTGTATTCAATTTGCATCCATAAAAATTATATTTTGGCCAGTCGTTTTAAAAAGCTTTGAATCTGCCGCCAATTTTATATTTTTGAATCATAATAGTAATAAAAAGACAAATTCCTTTAATAACTAAACCGTAAATAAATAGAGATTAGATGATCAGCCACTTTGTAAAATATATCCTCATTTTTCTGATTTTCGCACTGCATATTTTGTCGTTAAAAGCTCAGAATATCAGTAATTTTTCAACTGATTTGCCCTTGGTTATTATTGATACCCAGGGGAAAACCATTCCGGATGAGCCCAAAATATATGCCCGCATGAAAATCATCAACAACAGCAATGGGAAAAACCGTTTTACTGATTTTCCAAATGAATATAACGGGCATATTGGTATCGAAAAAAGGGGATCATCCTCCATCCATTACCCGCAAACACCTTACGGAATTGAAACCCGGGACGTTAACGGAGATAACCTGAACATTCCGTTGCTGGGCTTACCCGAAGAAAATGACTGGGTTTTGCTCTCCAACTACAATGACAAAACTTTTATGCGTAATATTTTGGGCTACAGGCTTTTTGAAAGTCTTGGCCATTATGCGCCACGTGCCCGTTTGGTTGAAGTAATAGTAAACAATGAATACCAGGGCATTTACGTTTTTGGTGAAAAAATTAAACGCGACAAAGACCGCGTGGATATTGCGAAACTTAAAGAAGACGACAATTCAGGCGAAGAACTTACAGGGGGATATATATTTAAAATTGACTACTACACATCATACGACAGCTGGCTTTCGCCGCATTCGCCCATGAATCATCCTGATTATAATGTGCACTTTGTTTACCACGATCCCAAATGGGATGAGCTGACCAGTCAGCAAAAAAATTACATTCGCAACTATGTTACGGCGTTTGAAAATAATTTATACGGTTCCGGCTTCGACAATCCGGTAAACGGCTACGTAAACTACATCGATACCGAAAGTTTTATCGATTATTTCATTGTAAGCGAAATTTCGCGCAATAATGATGGGTTCAAAAAAAGCCGCTACTTTCATAAAGATAAAAACGGGAAAATTACCGCCGGACCTGTTTGGGACTTCGACTGGGCCTGGAAAAACATTAATGAATGTTACATTTTTAAAGCAACTGACGGTTCCGGCTGGTCGTACAAAGTAAATAACTGCAACCCGGGGGTGAAATCTCCGGGATGGATGATTCGGCTTTTTTACGACGAAGCATTTAAAAATCAAACCAACTGCCGCTATTTTGAAAAACGTGCCACGGTTTTGTCGAACGAGCGGATTTTTGCTATGATTGACTCCATGTACCAGCTTGTGGAAAATGCCCAGGAACGGCATTTCCAAAAATGGGATATCCTTGGAAAAAATGTGGGTGCCTCCGAGATTGGCGAACAACCACTTACATACGAAGGCGAAATTGAAAAATTAAAAAACTGGATAACTACCCGCCTCAACTGGTTAGATAATAATATGATTGGTACCTGTTCTTCTACTGCATCTCCGGAATGGGCAGAAAACAGCGGGTACAAAATATATCCCAATCCAGCCACTTCGCAGGTTAACATTCAGGCAGCCGACCCCGTTTCCGGTCTGCAGGTTTACAATCTTTCCGGGAAATTGGTGCTTTCAAAAAATGAGTTGAATGCGCAGGTCATCCATATAGATGTTTCGCAGCTTGATGCGGGGATGTACTTGTTAAAACTGGTTGATAATAACGGCCAGGCTGCAACAGAAAAAATTGTGATTCAGTAATGGGGGCAACCGCGAAACACAACATACTGCTTTCAACGGCCTATTTCCCGTCTGTTCAGTATTTTTCAAAGTTTTTACAGTTTGAAAAAATTTACATTGAGCAGTTTGAAAATTTCAGCAAACAAACCTACCGAAACCGGTGTGAAATAATGGGTGCCAACGGAGTTATTCCACTGGTGGTTCCGGTGGTTAAAGGCCGCGGGAGGAAAATAAAAATCAGGGATTTGAAAATTTCGTACGATACCGACTGGCAGCGTAACCATTGGCGCACTATCTTTTCAGCGTATAACTCTTCCCCTTTTTTCGAATTCTACAAAGACGACATTTTCCCATTTTTTGCAAAACGGCATAAATATCTTTTCGATTTAAACCAGGAAGTGCTTGACACATTATGTGAATTACTTGAGTTGGATATTCCTTTGGATTTTACCGAAGATTTTGAAAAGGTTTCAGAAGATACGCTGAATTTCCGGGAGGCGCTTTCACCAAAAAAACAAAAGACTGTGCCCGATGCGAGTTTCAGCCCCAAACAATACACGCAGGTTTTTTCCGATAAATTTGGGTTTGTGCCCAATCTCAGCATTTTGGATTTGTTGTTTAACGAAGGGCCCAACAGTTATAACATTCTGGAAAATAGTATCAGCTAAAAAAATCACTTAAAATTTTTGAATGGTCGAAAGCCATGTCAGGAAGGTTATTTACAGGAAACCATTTTGCATGAGCGGCATCGTCGCTACCTTTTACTTTGGCTTTCTGGGAAATTTCAGTTGAATAAATCACAGAAATAGTCCGGTGCCTCGGATCGCGGTTAATGGCATCGTAGGTTTTAAATTGCTCCATACTCATCACTTCCAGCCCGGTTTCCTCCTTCAACTCTCGTTTGCAGGCCGTTTCCAGCAGTTCATCAATATTTACAAACCCACCGGGGAGCGCCCAATGTCCTTTAAAGGGTTCAATCCCGCGCTCGATGAGTAAAACCGACGTGCCATTTTCATCCTTAACAAAAACGATTGCATCAACCGTTAATGCTGGTCGTGGATATTTGTAACTGTACATATTAATTTTTAATTTTTCCTTCCGGTTTTCCAGTATTTTATAATCAGGAAAACTACAAAAACAAAAATGATAATGTATATGAATAGCTCAATCCGTTCCATCGGCATTAATTATTTTCTTCATTACACGCATTTTGTGGGTGTAACGTTTCAAATCGATGTTGAAAATACCGAATTGATCCACATTATCGATGCGCACTTTCCCTGAAGCATGAATGATTTTATTACGTTTCCAGATTATGCCCACATGCACAATATTTCCTTCTTCGTCGTCGAAAAAGGCAAGGTCGCCGGGTTGGGCTTCATCAACAAAGCTAAGGGCGCGGCCCAGTTTTACTTGCTCGCCGGCATCGCGCGGGATTTTCACGCCTGCCATTTTGTAAATTATTTGCGTAAATCCACTGCAGTCGATCCCAAAAGGCGAGCGGCCGCCCCACAAATATGGTGCATTGAAATATTTCAGTGCCTGCCGGATGAGTACTTCCCTGGGATTTTTCAGTTTCCCGTAAAAAACCTCACCGGAAGTTTTGTAAGTGTCTTTGCCCACCGAAAATTCTTTCAGGTAGGGCCTCCAAACCGGGAGTGTGCTGCCGGCTACCAGCATCAGGGTTTGTTCTTCGTTAACAGGAATTACATTTATGATGTCGCCCGAAACGGCAAATGGCCGGTTTTCCAGCTTTTTCAGCGAACGCAAGGGGAGAGGTGTAATCATTTTGCTGTCAATCCAGCCTTCATAACCATCATATGCTAAATTAACATAGCTCCATCCAACCATCTCTTCTTTAATTTCAAAATGTTCACCAAATAAAACCTGGGTAACCATTTCACTTTTCTCGGAAGGATCTTTTCTTACCGGAATAAGGCTTAAACTGGAAATGCCGTAGTTCATTCAATTAATTTCTTAATTTTATTTTGAAAAACTAAATTGCGCTCATTTTAATGAATGAACACAAAACTATGAAAAAAAATGGGTTGGTATCAAACCTTCCAAAATTGTTATTTTTAACTTTTAAACATTGCGTTGTTCTTTTTTAATGCATTTAGAGATTACACTATGATAATGGATAATTTTTTAAAAAAACTAAAAGGCTACACACGAATATTTTACTGGGTTTTTGTATTTGTGATGACAGCCGTTTTGCTCTACCTGGCCATGCCGGGTGATCTGAAATTTAAATATGAATACCAGAAAGGTTTCCCTTGGAAACACGAAAACCTGGTAGCTCCTTTTGATTTTGCTATTCTAAAAACCGACGAAGAAATCAACCGTGAAAAAGAAGAACAGCTTCAATCAGTTGTTCCCTATTTTTCGTTCGATACAACACTTGTCTCAATTCAAACCCAAAAATTAAAAAATAACTGGCAGACCCTTGTTCCTCCGGGAGACACTACCCTTGACGAAGCTGTTTTAAAACTCAGCCATGCTTTAAAGAGTTTTTATACATCCGGTATTTTGCCCCGTGCTCCCGAAACCTATAATGTGCTTTCCGGTGAAAAGGAACTGAAAAAACGGGTGGGTAATCTTGTAGTAAAAACACCATTGTCAAAAATCCATTCTGAAAAGACAGCTTATAATGCTATTCTGGACACAATAAGCCAGCTTGAAAATGAGTATCCCGGATTGGCGGAGCAATTGACCGAACTGGAAACAGAACAGTATATTTCTGCGAACCTGGAGTACGACGAGGTCACTACCCGCAAGGAGATGGAAGAAGTAACCCGGAATATTTCGACAACCCGGGGAATGGTGCAAACCGGGGAACGAATCATCCTTCAGGGTGAAATTGTTGACGATGAAAAGTTCCAGATTATGGAATCGTTAGAAGCCAGCTATGAAAATGAAAAAGGGCAGGGCATAAAAAGTTACATGGTGGAAATAGGAAAAGGTTCGCTTGTTTTGCTTTTCATGGGCCTGCTGTTTACGTTTATGTACATATACCGCCTCGATATTTTGCACCAGTTCAGCAAACTATCATTCATGTTGTTGTTTCTGGTAACCATTGTATTTTTTACCAATTTCATCAACACTTTTCCCAACCTGAGCATTTACCTTGTTCCGTTCGCCATTTTTCCCATCATAATCCGCACATTTTTCGATTCGCGAACCGCAATTTTCACACTGCTTATTGCAACCATTCTCACCGGTTTTTACGCTCCCAATAATTATGAGTTTGTGCTCATGCAGTTTTCGGCCGGTGTAGTTGCAGTGTTCAGCCTTAACAAAATGCACCGCAGGGTTCATCTTGTTATGGCAGCTTTTTGGGTGTTTCTAACTTATGCAATTATTTATACCGCCCTGCATGTTATTTATGAAGGAAACCTGGCATCGTACAATTTCAAAATGCTCCAGTGGTTTGCCCTCAGCAGTGTGCTTCTTTTGCTGGTTTATCCACTCATCTTTATTTTCGAGAAAATGTTCGGTTTTGTATCCGACGTTACACTTATTGAACTGGCTGACACCAACCAGCCGCTGCTGCGGAAAATGGCCGAAGAAGCGCCCGGTACATTTCAACATTCCATGCAAATTGCCAATTTAAGCGAAGAGATAATCCTGAAAATTGGCGGAAATCCATTTCTGATACGCGCCGGCGCATTGTACCACGACATTGGAAAAATTGCCACCCCCGAATTCTTTATTGAAAACCAGGTTGTGGGAATTAATCCTCACGATAAAATGAATTATCAGAAAAGTGCCGAAATAATTATTGACCATGTTAAAAAAGGGGTAAAAATGGCCAAAAAGCACAAGTTGCCGTTGTCGCTTGTTGAGTTTATTGCCACCCACCACGGCACCACAAAAGCCCAGTATTTTTACCTGAAACATCAGGAAGAAAATCCGGATAAAAAAGTTGACAACGGCGCGTTTATTTATCCCGGTCCACTTCCCCGCTCAAAAGAAGCAGCTGTGGTAATGATTGTTGACGGGATAGAGGCAGCCTCGCGCAGCTTAAAAGAAAAAACAAAAGAAAATATCCAGGAACTGGTCAATAATATGGTTGATCAGAAAATAAAGAACAAGCAGCTGGAAGACTCAGATTTAACGTTTAGGGATATTAAGATTATTAAAGAGACGTTGCTGAATAAACTGATGAATATTTATCATGTCAGAATAGAATATCCAAAGGAGAAAAATGATGAAACAACAGTAAAATAATTTGTTATTTTTGTAGTGAAATTGAAATAAAAAAGTTGGATGAGAACAATTAATAAATGGATGGTTTTAGCACTGCTAATTGTGGCAGTGGTTGCAGGATGCAAAGAAGATCCGATTCCTGACCCGGGTAACGGCGATGATAACGATAAAGAGGATAAACAGGAGGCACCCGAATTGACACAAAAGATAAATGAGTTTGTTGAATCTGCAATGAACGATGTTTACCTTTGGTACGATGAAATACCCGAAATTGATATCCGGTATGAATTTGAGCCGGAAGCCTATTTTGAGAAATTAATTTATAGTGAGGATAAATGGTCGTATATTACTGACGACGTGGATGCACTTCTCAACAGTTTTGAAGGGAAAGAAAAATCGTTTGGGTATTCACTGGCGTTCGGATCATTTTCAAACACAGGTGATTATTTTGCAATAGTTGAATATGTTTACCCCAACACTCCGGCATTTGAGGCAGGTTTGAAAAGGGGCGACATTTTAATGGAACTCAACAACGGTGTAATAACTGATGAAAACTACATGGATTTGTTAAGCGGCAGCAGTATTTCGGTTACGCTTGGTGTGCTGGGTGAGCAAGGCATTTCCCCGGGAGAAACCGTATCCATGAGCTCAAAAGATTTGAACCTGAATCCTGTAGTAATTACCGATATCGTAGAACACGAAGGTTCCAAAATCGGATACCTCTTTTATGCCCAATACATTTCGGAATATAACAGCAGTCTCGATACCGCATTGCAATTTTTCCTCGACGAGCAAATTACTGATTTGGTTATCGATTTACGTTATAACCCGGGAGGCGTAACCACGGCAGCCCAGCATCTTTGCAGCTCAATTGCTCCCTTGTCAACAGTAAACGGGGAAGAACCCCTGGTTACTTTTCAATGGAATGATAAATACCAAAGCTACTGGAAATCAAAAAACATAACAGACCAGCTTGAGATTCCGTTTGTTGACACCACAGCAGTGAAAATGGGCTTAAACAGAGTTTATTTTTTAACCGGCAGTGGAACAGCTTCTGCTTCTGAATTAACAATCGCCGGACTGGAACCATACATGGATGTTACTACAATTGGTAATTCTACGTATGGGAAATACACAGGATCAATAACAGTTACACCAGATTTTTACTACGAAAACGAAGATTATTACAACGAATTCGACAACTGGGGAATTCAGCCAATAGTTGTGCGCTATGCCAACTCCATGGGAGTTACTAATTTTAAAGATGGTTTTTCTCCCGACATCCCTGTTGATGATGAACTTTTTGATGCGGTTCCCCTTGGTGACAAGTCAGAACCTTTACTGAAAGCAGCACTTGAAGACATTACCGGAACACCGGTTGTCGCCATGAAAAAAGCTAAAGTAGTTGATATTCCTTATACTCTTTTCGATCGCGGTTTCTCAAAATATGATGCCAATAAACGGGAAATGCTAATTGACAATTTAGAAAGGGAGTTGTTGGGGAAATAACAGGGGATAAACGTATCCGTGGCTGAAATCCATCGACTTTATTTTTTAATCCCGGGGCGATTAAATTTTCAGCACTTTGGCACCTTTTATTTTCCGGTTTTTGATATCGAGCAGGGCTTCGTTTGCTTTTTCAAACGGATAGGTTGTAACATTCGGTTTAATAGGAATTTCGGAAGCTGTTTTCAGAAAATTTCTGACATCGTCGCCGGTAACATTGGCCACACTTTTTATCTCTTTTTCCATCCATAAATGTTTGGTATAATCAAATGTTTTAAGATGCTGGTCATCTATATTCTCTTTTCGTATAGCATTGATTACCAGTCGGCCGCCCGGTTTCAGAAACTCAAGTGCAGCAAGTACTGTTTTCCAAACCGGAGTGGTATCGATGATACAATTCAATTGCTGCGGTGGTTGTTCAGCAGAATCGCCAGCCCAGTCAGCACCCAGTTCCCGGGCAAATTCCCTTTCTTTTGGGTTCCGGGCAAAAACATATACTTTCGATTTAGGATACTTGTATTTTATAAGTTTCAGCACCAAATGTGCCGAAGCACCACAACCAGTTAAGCCGATAGTGTCCCCGTTATTTGCTCCACACAAAACTAATGACCGGTAACCTATTGCACCATCAATAACTCACCATCTTTCGGTTTGGGCTTTGGTTAATTTTTTAGGGAAAGTGTTTTGTTTTCTTTTGTTAGATCGCTGATTTTATCAATTACCCAGGCTTGCATAATAGTAATTTTGAGATTGCATTAAATTTACGGCTTGTGTGACTCATTTCCAAAAATGACGGGGAGCAATCTAATTTCCAAGTATTCACCTCTTCCTTTACCTTCGGGGTAAGTTTTAAATTGCTGCTCATGAAACATTTTTCATAAAATTCAGTAGAATATATCCCCGGTTAACAGAAGTTAAACAGGCTATTTGAAAGCGAATTGTAGTAATTTATAAACCATAAAACAGAAAAATATGCCGGTAAAAAAATTAAAAACATTTCTTGACGAAAAAAATGTCAAATATGTTTCCATAAAACATTCGAGTGCCTACACAGCACAGGAAATTGCTTCGTCTGTTCATGTTTCGGGAAAAGAATTTGCCAAGACAGTGATAATTAAAATTGGGGAGAAAATGGCAATGGCAGTTTTACCCGCGTCTTACCAGGTCGATTTTAAGCTGTTGAGTGAAGTATTTGGTAGTAAGAATGTTACATTGGCTTCTGAAGCCGAATTTAAATACCATTTCCCGGATTGCGAAGTTGGTGCCATGCCGCCGTTTGGTCACCTTTACGACATGGAGGTTTACGTGGCCGAGGTTTTTCGCGGGAATAATTACATTGCATTCAACGCCGGTTCGCATACCGAAATTATAAGGATGGCTTATGAAGACTTTGAACGGCTTGCCGAACCCAAAATCCTGAAGTTCTCCTGGAAAACGGTATCGCTTCCCAGAGATCCTTCTGAGAGGTGGGAGGAGGATTTGTAAAATCTCCTTTTGAAGAGTTTCCCAATACCCAAACACATTGCCACTTTTTGAACAATAGCAGCTTCCATTTGCTTTTTTAAGTAGAACGTAAATAAAAAGTAAAAAATGAAAAAAATACTGCTAAATATTGGATTTGTATTTTTACTGGTGCAAACTGCATTTGCTCAAACACCCGAGCATTACCCGCCAAATGAGCCCGAGCCAATCGATTTCAGTTTGCAGAATATTGTTTTATACATCATTTTACCACTGGTGCTCATTGTTGCATATTTTCTCTATCGGAAGAAAAAGCTTAAGGATGCAAAGAAAAAAGAGGAAGAAAAAAAATCCTGAAAATGTTTATTTGGTAATCTCAATTCCGTACTGTTTTATTTTGTTGTAGAGCGTTTTCCGGTCGATGTTCAAAATTTTTGCAGCCTTCGATTTATTATAATTTGCTTCAATCAACGCATTTGTAATCACCTCTTTTTCGGTAACCAAAGTAGCTTCCTTTAGTTGGGTAAACTCTTCCCGATTACTTGATTTGAACCTGTTGGTTTCTTTGTTCAGGCTGTTTAAGCGAATTTCGTCCGGTAAAACTTTGGGAACAATTAATTCCTCATTTGATAACAAAACTGCCCTGTTGATTACATTTTCCAGCTCACGTAAGTTTCCATGCCAGCTATATTCATAAAAAAGTTTTTCGGCCTCTTCATCAACGCCTTTAACCGATTTATTAAAAGCAACGTTTGCTTTGTCAATAAAAAACCGGGCAAACTCCATGATGTCTTCGCCACGGTCGCGCAAGGGGGGTAAACTAATCTTGAACCCGTTGAGGCGGTGAAAGAGATCTTCCCTGAAATTGTTGGCCTCAACCATTTTCCCCAAATCATCATTGGAAGCCGTAATTATTCTTACATCTACTTTAATAACTTTGTTATCGCCCACTTTATTGATGACCCTTTCCTGAAGTGCCCTCAGCAGTTTCACCTGGTTTTCGTAGGGCAGGTTGCCCACTTCATCCAGAAAAAGTGTACCTCCTTTTGCCTGTTCAAAATAACCAATTTTATCATTAATGGCACCTGTAAAAGCTCCTTTTATATGGCCAAACAATTCGCTGTTGGCCAGCTCCCTGGGAATAGCGCCGCAGTCAACTGCCACAAATGGTTTATCTTTTCGTTTACTGGCATAATGAATAGCCTTTGCAATATATTCTTTTCCCGAGCCGGTTTCACCTTCTATCAGAACAGTTAAATCGGTTGGGGCAACCACTTTTACGTGTTGCATTACTTTTTGAATTGAGTGGCTGTTGCCGGTAATGAAATTTTCACGAAATGTGGTGCTGGTTTCTCTCTCTTGTTTTGGCTCAAGGGCTTTATTAATAAGCTTGATTATTTCTTCGGGCTGAACTGGTTTGGTAACGTAATCGAAGGCTCCCGATTTAATGAGTTTCACTGCCATTTTTACTTCGGCATAGGCTGTCATGATAATAATCGGCAGCAGCGGCTTTTTTGATTTTATTGTTTGAAGGACCTCATAACCATCGGTTCCGGGAAGGCGAAAATCGCACAATACAATATCAAAATGATTTTTTTCAACCATTTTGATACCGGTTTTGCCTGAATAAGTGCCTTTTGCATCAAATTCTTTCTGCTGTAAATGATTGACGAGCAAGTCACACATGAAAGTATCATCGTCAATGACTAATACTTTTTTCTTCATAAAAATAAGGGCTGTTTATTTCAAATTTATGGTTGATAAAATTCAACCGGAGGCAAATAACTCCTTACCCCTTATACACAAAGATAAAATAAAATCTGAATTTAATTTTTGAGTACTAATTTCCTTGCTAAACTGTTTGCCAGCGCGTAGTCGATTTGTAATTATTCAAGTATTCTTCCACCTCATTTTCCTTGCTGTCCCCTGGAGAATTAAAATCAAGTTTGAGTTCATTTTTGCACTCCTGATTTTTATCATTTTCAGTGGAATTAAAGAAAAAATTCTTTATTGAAATTTCTAAGCAGTTCAGTAATTTTTTTACTTTCTTCATGGTTTTCTTTTTTTAATGGTTATTTATCTGAATCATTCAAGCGTCGCAGCAGAACAGCTGCATAAGAACTCATTGAAGTTGTTTGCACAATTACATCTTCGGGTAAATCGAGATTGGCAGAAGTGAAATTCCAGATTGCCCTAACGCCACAGTTTACCATATCTTCCGCAACATCCTGTGCTACATTGTTGGGAGTGGTAAGAATCCCGATTTTTACATTTAAGCGGCCCGAGAGAGTGAATAATTTATTGTAGTCAAGAATATGGATTCCTCCAACTGATTTTCCAATTTTGACTTCATCGGTATCGAAAGCTGCAATTATTTTCAGGCCCAGTTCCTGGTGCTCCTGATAAGCCATAAGCGCTGAGCCCAGATTACCAGCTCCAACCAGAAAAGCCTCGTTAATGCGGTTGAATCCCAAAAATTCTTCCAGGGCGTGTATAAGTTCGTAAGTATTGTAGCCCACTCTCGGTTTGCCTTTAATTCCGGTAACCGATAAATCTTTGACCACCTGGGTGGGGTCGCAGCTTAATTTTTTACCGATTGTTGGTGCTGAAATATTGAGTACACCTTCCTCTTTTTGTTGCTCAAGAAAATATAAATAGCCCGGTAATCGCTTCAGTGTGGGCTCCGAAACCTGTTTTTTTGTTTTATATTTTCTTGATTCATTCATTTTATAATGCGCTTTTGTTTATTTCTTATTTCACTTCAAATATAAGATAAATCAAATTAAAGAAAAAATTCTTTAATAACTTTTTCTTTTTGTTAACTGAAATTTAAAACAACAACATGAGACTTTAAAATAAGTTTCGACATTCCTGGCCAAAAACTGCGACGATATTTTTGAACACCGTCCCTCGTTTACCTGTTGTATTTACAGAACAAATTAAAATAGAAAATTATGAATAACTGGAAAACAGAAAATAAGTATTTGGAAAAGGAGTTTGAATTAAAAAATTTTGAAGAAGCTGTAGGTTTTGTAAATAAAATTCTACCACTCGCTGAAGAAGCGGACCACCACCCGGATATTTTACTTCATTCATACAAAAAAGTAAAAGTAATGCTCTTCACCCATTCGGAAGGAAAAATTACTGACAAGGATTATTCACTTGCCAAAAAAATTGATGAGTTAGCATAATCGGGTAGGGTGAAATTTATTTTTATTTTTATTCATTCCATATTTACCTGAAGGTTATCCTGATTGGTCAAAAAGTTTATTTTTGCAGGCTAAGTTTTACCATCAGGATGCTTTTTTTTAAAATGAATTTCATTCATCGTTGCTTATTAAAGTCGCTCTTGTCGCTTTGTTTTATCCATATCTCAGCCACATTAAGTGCCCGTTCGCCTGTTGAGGTCGATTCATTGACAAGTTTAATCAACAATGCCAAACAAATGATACCCCAAAATTTGGAGGCAGCCGACAGTTTAAGTGAAATAGTGCTTGAGAGAAGCCTCGTTAACCAGAATGATTCACTGACCGGACGCGCTTACTACCTGCTGGGAGTCATCAATTATTATAAAGGGAACCACCTGTTGTCATCCGGGTATTACAATAAAGGACTTGAAACCGAATTGGCAGCCACTGACGAAGAATTTGCATCTGCCCTTTGGAACAACCTGGGGGTGAACCTGGAATATGAAAATGAATATGAAAAAGCAGTGGAAGCTTATTTAAAATCGCTGCAACTGGCCGAAAAGCTTGAAGATTCGTTAAGTATCCATCAGTCTTACATCAATATTGGGCTTTTATACATTTGGCTGACCCATTACAACCAAGCTGAAACCTACCTCGACAAAGCGCTGGATTATTTTAAAAGGTTGGAAGATGACAACCACGTTGGGCTGTGTTATCACAACCTGGCCATTCTTTACGATCGTTCCGGAAATTCAGAAAAAGCAGTTGAAACATACGACAAGTCCATTGATTTTTACCGGAAATCCGGGAACCAGATGGAACTTGCTTCGGCATCGCACGACAAAATCAATTTATTACTGGAAAAGAAAGCATTTGAAGCGGCAAAACAAGGGCTGGAAGAAGCAGTCCGTATTGCAGATAAACTTTCGAACCCCTACACAAGTGGGAATTTCAACGTTCTCCGGGGAAAATATTTATTTTATGCTGAAAAAGAGTACGAGAAAGCTGAAGAATATTTTCATGAAGCTATAACCCAGCTTGAAAGCAGCAATGCCCAAAAACAGCAAATTAATGCTTACTATATGCTGGCCAATTTGTATGCTGCAACCGGAAACAGGGATAAACACAGGCAGGTATTAGACAAACATAATGAGCTGTTGCAGCAAAATTTCAATGAAAAATCAAGTGAAAAAATTGCTGAAATGCGCACCCTGCACGAGGTGGAACAAAAAAATATGCAAATGCTGGCGCTGCAAAGACAGTCGGCACAGCAAAAAATGATTATTATTTTAGCGGTGGTTCTTCTGTTGCTGGCATTGGGGGCAATCGTGGTTATTTATTTTTTTAATCGGAAAATTCACAGAGAACACCGTGCTTTGTACAAGCGTAACATGGAATTGACAAAAATTATCGAACAAGAACAACAAGTAGCTCAGCAGAACCAATTTTATGAAGGAAACGAAATGAAAAAGGCCAGCCATATGTTTTTTGAGGAACTTTTTGAACAGATTAAAAAATACATTATTCAAAATAAGCGCTACCTCGATTCCGGACTGAAAGTTGCCGACATCGCATCTGAAGTGGGCACTAATGAGAAATACGTATCACAGGCCATTTCAATTGGGAGTAAAATCCATTTTAATGAATTTATCGCATTCTACCGGATTAACGAAGCTAAAAAATTGCTGTCATCCGACCATATCCAAACGCTAAGTATCAGCGATGTAGCTCTCAGGGCAGGTTTCAGTAACCAGTCAACCTTCCAGCGAAAGTTCAAGGAAATGACCGGGATGACACCTTATACCTTTAAAAGAATTGCCAGCGAGAAAGTGGTCTATTCAATAGAAGAAAATTGAAACTTTTCGGAATTTGCCCATTTTTTTCTGAAATAATCAAAAAAATAAATTCATTTTTGTCACCGGACGAACAACTAATTTTTAGGACGCGATTGAGCTGGTGATTTGCAAAAAAATCCTTGCCGGAACTGAATCTATATCTATCCATGATTTAGAAAATTTGTTCCCACTGGTAATAAGTAATTGCCGGAATAAAATTTTTATGCCAAAAATCAAATAACTGAATAATTATGAAACAAATTTTACTTTCATTTTTCCTGCTTGTATTTGCCTTTAGTTTTAGCGGAAATGCGCAAAATTTTAATTATGCCCTCGAATTTGACGGCAACAATTCGTATGTAAAAGCAGACAGTGTAAGCCATGCTGTTAGTAGTTCGAATGAGTTAACAATGGAAGTCTGGATATATCCGGAAAGTGTATCCGGACAGAGATTTATTCTTACTTTTCATCAAAATGATTATGGTAACCGAATACTGTTTGGAGTTAAAGACGGAAAATTGCATCTTAGCTACAACAACGGAGTCGATAATTCTGTGAGTGGCAGCAGCACAATTCCGCTTCATGAGTGGTCTCATATTTCCGTATCGATTGACTTTGGCAGCGAAATTGCAAATGTTTACCTGAATGGACAATTTGATTTTCAATATAATGTTTCTGTAAAACCTGATGCAGATGGCCGCTTCTCGATTGGTCAGGACTTCGATGATGCCAGGATTACAGATTGTTTTATTGGCAAAATGGATGAGATTCGCATTTGGAATGCCGTTCGTACGCAACAACAAATTCAGGATAACATGAGTTCAGATCTGGTTGGCACCGGGAGTGAACTGGTTGCTTGGTATAAAATGAGTGACGGCAGTGGAACTTCGCTCACCAATGATGCCGGAACATCGTATGCCGGAACATTTATGGGGGGAGTAAGCTGGACGACAAATTATCCGGCTCCCGGGACAGGAGATGGCTCTGTTGGTAGTCCCTTTGAAATAGCCACTTTGGAAGATTTATTGTGGTTGTCCGGTACCAACAACGAATGGGATAAAAACTATATACAAACTGCGAACATCGATGCTTCTTCCACTACAGCCTTGTTTGGTGGCAAAGGTTTGTCGCCCATTGGAAATTATGATGATAAATTTACCGGTTCGTATGATGGCCAGGAATATAATATAGATCAGTTATATACAAGTGGCACCAGATTTCAGGGACTTTTCGGTTATCTTGATAATGCTTCCGTTAAAAATTTGGGATTAACGAATGTGGATATTTCGGGAAGTGAAGTCTATGTAGGAGCTTTGGCTGGAAGAACATATAAATCAACAATTGATAATTGCCACAGTACAGGAAGCGTGCGTGGGCAAAATAATTATATCGGCGGGCTTGTTGGGGAAAATTTTGAATCTACTATAAGTAATTGTTACAGTACGTGTGATGTAAACGGTGAAACAGCCAGCTATGTGGGAGGTTTGGTTGGTCACTGCAGTTCATCAGGCATTACAAAAGTTGCCAATTCATACATACTAAACTGTTATAGTAAAGGGACAGTCAAAGGGGGCACGTACAGTACCGGGGGATTGGTTGGTAATGCTTTCCTTTCAATAATTCAAAACAGTTACAGTACCAGTAATGTTGGTGGAGAAAGACATGTTGGTGGGCTGGTTGGTTTATGCCAGTCTTCAACTATACAAAATTCCTACAGTGTTGGTACAGCAAGCGGAACCGGATACAATACCGGTGGGTTGGTTGGGCAGCTTCATGGATACACCACGTTTGGCGAAACCTATATAGATAACTGCTTTAGTGCATCGTTGGTAACCGGATCTTCTTGGGTTGGCGGTCTGATAGGGCATGATCAATTTCCCGACTATAGCAATGTAAATAATTCTTTTTGGGATATGGAAACATCAGGAATGGAAAACAGCGCCGGGGGAAGCGGTGCAATTGGCAAAACAACTCATGAAATGAAAACACTGGGTACTTTTACCGATGCCGGTTGGGATTTTGCTGATGGTTCGGGTGTTTGGGGGATTACTGATCCTGCAACATGCCTGGTTTCCTATCCTTATTTGCAACAAAATCAACAGGATCCGGCTCCCGGCCTGGCTCTCCCGAGTCTTTCAGATGGTGGGGAAATAGCTTCCGATCAAACCATTTGTTTTGGGGGAATCCCGGATGAGTTAACTAATTTAACATCCCCATCCGGATATGACGGTACGCTCGAATACAAATGGCAACAATCAACAACAAGCGCGACAACCGGATTTTCCGATATTCCAGGCAGCAATTCAGAAAATTATTCTCCGGCAGAGCTTACAGTGAATACCTGGTTTAAACGCCTGGCTCGCGTCGAATGTGTCGCTGATTGGACTGGGGCGGTGGAATCGAATGCGATTAAAATAACTATCGACGAAACCCCGCCGGCGATTACTGTCCCTGATAACATTATAGCTTACAGTGATGCGGATAAATGCGGGACGGTTGTCGATTACAACAAAGAAGTTGTGGATGTTTCACAAACAGAACACAACCTGGGAACAGCCGGGAGCGATCAATGGCAATCCTTTAAAGCCGGGCAAACCGGTAAATTTACAAAACTTCGGCTTTACCATAACGGCAAAACCACATTGATATTTTCGCTTGAAGTTTATGAAGGAGATGGTATTTCCGGTGAAAAAATATTTACCCGTAATTATGATTTCGGAACCATCGGCAGTGGTCCTATTGAAGTTGTCCTTCCCGCAGATGATGCGCCATTACTGACAGAAGACAACGTTTATACATTTCGTATTCAGGGAACAGGAACCGGCTTTCTTTGCAACAGACCAAAAAATTACCCGGATGGGACATATTACTCCAGTAGTTATGGTTATCCGGACTGGAATTTGAAATTTACTACTTATTTAACAACTGGGATTAAGGGTGTTGACAATTGCGGGCAGACTACAATTACACAGAGTGAAGGATTGGCAAGCGGTGCTGTTTTTCCGGTAGGAACTACAACAAATACCTTTATTGTTACTGATGATACCGGAAATACAGCTGAAGGCTCTTTTACTGTCACTGTAGAAGACAATGTGGTACCAAACGTTGTAACACAAAATATTACGGTGCAACTCAACGCCAGCGGAGCAGCAACAATTGATGTCGATGACATCGACAATGGTTCGTCCGACAATTGCGGCATTGCAACCCTGGCGCTTTCACAAACTGATTTTGATTGCAGCCATGTGGGAAGCAACTCAGTCACACTCACGGTAACCGATGTCAACGGCAATACCGGCACAGCGACTTCAACGGTAACCGTGGTTGACGATATTGACCCGACAGCGGTCGCTCAGAATGTGACCATTTACCTGGATGCAGACGGCAATGCTTCAACTTCCGCTGCTTCGGTAAATAATGGTTCGTCCGACAATTGCGGCCTTGCAAACCTGGCGCTTTCACAAACTGATTTTGATTGCAGCCATGTGGGAAGCAACTCAGTCACACTCACGGTAACCGATGTCAACGGCAATACCGGCACAACAACTTCAACCGTAACCGTGGTTGACGATATTGACCCGACAGCGGTCGCTCAGAATGTGACCATTTACCTGGATGCCGAAGGGCAGGCTTCAGTTGCTGCCGAACAGGTTGACAACAGTTCGACCGACAACATTGCAATCGTTTCAATGACATTGTCTGAAACCAATTTTACCTGTGAGGATTTAGGCGAAAACACCGTTACCCTGACAGTTGCAGATGCAAAAGGCAATTCGGATGAGGCAACTGCTACAGTTACTGTGGTGGATAACATCCCGCCTGAAGCACAAGGGCGGGACTTAACTGTTTATTTGGATGAAAATGGTGTAGCTGGTATATCTCCGGTGGATATGTATCCGGGAGAATCGGTTACATTTAGTGCCTACATGTATCCTCGAAATGAAATGGCCTTATCAATTAGTAGTTTACCTATTTCCCCGGAAGAATTGGATGGATCCTATTTCAAAGTAAACAATTCAGAAGTACATCAAATGTTTTTAGACAGAACTGATAGTTATTGGGCATATTTTTATGTTGATTATAACTATTATTCATCCACGCCAAATACCATAGAGCTTTTTGGTGCCAGACCTTATGAATTCTATTTTTTTGAAACGGCTTTTGATAATTGCGGGGAAACCGAAATCACTTTAAGTAAGAGTAATTTTAATTGTTCTGAAGTTGGCGAAAATGAAATTAACGTAACAACTACAGATGAATCAGGTAACAGTTCGGAGAAAAAAGTAGTTATAACAGTTATTGATCAGGTAAAACCGGTAGCTGTTACACAGGATATCACCGTTCAGCTCGATGCAACCGGAAACGCAAGCATCACAGCGGCTCAGGTTAACAATGGTTCAAGCGATAATTGCGGCATTGCAAACCTGGCGCTTTCACAAACTGATTTTGATTGCAGCCATGTGGGAAGCAACTCAGTCACACTCACGGTAACCGATGTCAACGGCAATACCGGCACAACAACTTCAACGGTAACCGTGGTTGACGATATTGACCCGACAGCGGTCGCTCAGAATGTGACCATTTACCTGGATGCAGACGGCAATGCTTCAACTTCCGCTGCTTCGGTAAATAATGGTTCGTCCGACAATTGCGGCCTTGCAAATCTGGCGCTTTCACAAACTGATTTTGATTGCAGTCATGTGGGAAGCAACTCAGTCACACTCACGGTAACCGATGTCAACGGCAATACCGGCACAACAACTTCAACGGTAACCGTGGTTGACGATATTGACCCGACAGCGGTCGCTCAGAATGTGACCATTTACCTGGATGCAGACGGCAATGCTTCAACTTCCGCTGCTTCGGTAAATAATGGTTCGTCCGACAATTGCGGCCTTGCAACCCTGGCGATTTCACAAACCGATTTTAACTGCTCGCATGTGGGAGCAAACACGGTAACACTGATCGTAACCGACAATAACGATAACGTCAGCACAGCAGAAGCAACGGTAACTGTGGAAGATAATGTGGCTCCGTTAGTTTTTACAAAAAATATTACCGTGCACCTCGATGCAAGTGGTAATGCATCCATAAGGCCGGAGAATATTGACAATGGATCAAATGATAACTGCGGAATTGAGTCTTTGGCATTGTCGCAGACCCAATTCTCCTGTTCAGATATTTCAGATGAAGGAGAGATGGTATTTGGATGTGATAACGCCGGCAATTATTTCAGTCTCGATATTACTACCGGAAATGCCGCTGTTATCTCCAGTGAGTTCATGATTGATGATTGTGGCATGGGTGAAATGTTGTATGATCCGGAAACACAAAAAGCCTGGGCTCAAACACGCAATGGATGTGGATATGGTTCCCTGTTTGATACTGAAACTGGAAACTTCATAAATGAACCTGTTAATACGTCCGGTGGAGCTGGAGATTTTCAGGGTGGAGCGGTGGTTGACGGTACATGGTATGTAGCACAGGTTACTACCGGTAGCCTGGCAATACTGAATCCTGAAACTGGCGTTATTTCTCCTGTTGGTTCATTCGTAAATGCCAGATCGATGAGAGGCATGGCTTATGATGCTGAAAATGAGATTATGTTTGGCGTTAGCGGAGGTAATCCTGAACTTAAATCTACTGGAAGTTCAGTCTCAACATTTGGAACGATTAATCTGGGCACAGGTGAATTTACGCCTGTAGCCGACATTCCTTTTCCTCTTGGGGCACTTGTTATGGTTGATGGAAACCTATACGCCGGAGAAAGTGGAATGGGAAGTAATGGCGGAATTTTTACGATCGATAAAGCTACAGGTGAAACTGAGTTAGTGGGTTTTACTGGCTTAAATACTCCTGTTTCCGGACTGATTGCGACAAAAACAGATGGAAAGAAAGTTACCTTAACAGTAAAGGATATGAATGGTAATTCATCAACAGGAAATGCGATTGTAACAGTAGAAGACAATATCAAACCGACGGTGGCTACAAAAAACATTACCGTTCAGTTGGATGAAACCGGGAACGGTTCAATAACTGCCGCCGAAGTGGACAACGGCTCCAACGATGCCTGCGGAATTGCGTCGCTGGAACTTTCACAAACTGACTTTGACTGCTCGCATGTGGGATCAAACACGGTAATACTGACCGTAACTGACAACAACGATAACATCAGTACAGCAGAAGCAATGGTAACCGTGGAAGACAATGTTGCCCCGGTTGTTGAAGTTCAGCCTCTAACAATTTACCTGCGTGAAAATGGGGAGTATGTTCTTAACTCCCGCGATATTGATAAAATGGCAACTTTTATTTCCGATGCCTGTACTCCAGTTGAATCAGTTGAAATAGAGGTTTTTCCGCGTGCATTTGAATGTGTACATACCAACACCGATGTTTCTGTTGCTCTAACTGCCACCGATGAATATGGAAACAGCGCAACCCGAAACACAACGGTAACCGTTCTTGATACGATTGCTCCCGTGGCTGTTTGTAAAGACATCGATGTTTATCTCGATGAAAACGGAACCGCCCGCATTTTTCCGGGACACATCAATGATAGCCATAACAATACAAATATTCCGGAATGGGCCCGAACTTATAACTTGCTGGGAGGTGGGAGTTATGATGCCTGCGGAATCATGTTTGCCGCAATAAGCCAGTCAAAATTTGATTGCAATGATATTGGTGAAAATATAGTGACACTCTTTCTGGATGATCCAAGTAAAAATCAATCTTCTTGCACATCCGTTGTGACTGTTCACGATACGATTTCTCCAACTGTTGAAACGATTTCAGATATTGAGGTGGAAGTTGAAACGGGAATTTGTGAAACAGAAATAAAGTATCCTGAAATAACTGCAACAGACAATTGTAATTTAACATTGGTACAAACCGAAGGCATTGGCCCTGACGGATTGTTCCCGGTCGGTACAACTACTGAAGCCTGGCTTGCAACGGATGATGCCGGAAACAGTACAACGCTCTCCTTCAATGTAATAATCACTTCAACAAACGATTTACCCTCAATAAATCCGATTCCTGATGTTTTGGTAACAGAAGATACTGAGGTTTTAACTGTTGATTTGCACGGGATTTCGTATGGTAATGATTGTGAAAAACAGACGGTAACTCTAACCACAGAAAATACAAACCCGGATTTGATTACATCTGTCGATGTGAATTATCCCAACACGGATACCGGTTCTTTAATTCTGAATATTGCCCCCGGGAAAAGCGGTCAAAGTGAGATTACGGTTACTGTTACAGATAGTAAAGGCGCCAGTGTTTCTGAAACTTTTACAGTAGTTGTAGAAGAAGTTAACCACGCCCCGGTTTTAGTGAATCCGGTTGCAGATCAAAGTGTGGCTGCTTCTTATGGTTTAAAAATTCCTTTAAGTGCAGTTCCTGGTGAATACTTTGATGACCCGGACGGGAATCCTTTAACAATTACTGCAATGTTTGAAGGTGAAGAAGTACTTCCTGCATGGGTTGAATTTGCCGGAGATACATTATATGCAACACCTATGATTGCTGATACAGGTTGTTATGCTGTGGTAGTGGAAGCCTTTGATGGTGAACTGACTGCTACCGATACATTCCAGGTTTGTGTTGAGGGATATCCAACTTCAATTGACAATATAGGAGCAGGAAAATTTGAAGTGAACCTTTATCCGAACCCCACCCAGGGGATGGTGAATGTTGATATCGAATCTTCTACTGCCCGCGACATTGAATTAACAGTGCTTGACATAACCGGGAAACAGGTATTGCACAGACAATTTAACGCTGCCGAACGGATTACCTTCGATATGTCGGGTAACGTTTCGGGAATGTATTTAGTAAAATTAAATATTAGTGGAAATCAGGTTATTAGAAAGCTTATACTTAATGCAGAATAATTTTTAAGAGTAAAGGAGTCAAAGATTAATTTATAAAGGATGTAAACAGAACTGTTTGCATCCTTTTTTCATTCACTATACGGTAGAAAGAAATTAACCAAAAGTTCTGATTCAGGGAATGCTAAATAAAAAAATCTGCTGATAATCAGCAGATTTTGTGATTTCCAAACGGAAAAATGTCGAACTTTTTGATTGGAGATTATGAGGCTGTAATGAAGTTTATAAGTGCAAAAAAACAAACGAAAAGGCTTAAATTATAAATAGTGATTTTTAGTTTGAGTATTTACTGAGGGGCATGAATAAAGGCAGTGTTCCGATTTAAGCGTATTTCTTTAGCTGGTTGTGGAACCCTAAACAAAAACAATCAGGTAATCCCTGAAAGCAGTGCGAACTTCTTTTAAAGCCAAACTAACCTGGCTTTCCACATTCCGTTTGGTGGTTTCCAGTTCCCTGGCTATTTCTTCGTTGGTCAGGCCTTGTTGCCGAAGCAGATAGACTTTTTTTCGTTGGACGGGCATTTTTTCAACAATCATTTCAATTAAAAGCGCCTTTTCCAAAGCAATGTATTCCTCCTCCGGGCTATGGGAAAATGTTGAAGGAGCCTGCACCTCAATAATGGTTTTGGTTGCGTATTTCCGTTTCAGAAAATTAAGAGCTTTGTTTTTTGCGATGGTGTATAAATACGAATCGAATGATTTTCCGGGGTCGATACTTTTATGATTTTGCCATAAGCCAACAAAAACGTCTTCGGCCAATTCTTCCGCGTCGGCCATTGTTTTAACATAACCCAAAATAAAAGTTCTTACCTTTGTGTAGTAGAAAATAAAAACTTTTTCAAAAGCCGGATGATTCCCTTTTTTCAACGCGGATAATATGGACTGGTCGATTATTGTCATAAAACGACGAAGGTAGATTTTCCTCCTCAGAGTGCAAAGTCCAATTTACTTCCCTCAACCAGAATAAAGTTTTTTTAGTAAAATTTAGATTTTTTATTGAGTTTCTGCCAACTTAATTGTACTCCTTATAAAAATGATAAATATGAAGCATAAGCATTTATGGATAATTTTTCTGGCAATACAATTTTTTTTTGTATTTCAGGTAAAAGGGCAGGAGCAGCAAAAAGATACAACCTCGGTTCCCCGTTCAATGAAGGAAAAAGGAGATTTACAACTACAATCGGTTCAACCTACTCCGAAACTGGCAATGCCGGAATTGGGGAGTATGGATGAAAGTTTTCAAGGAACTCCAATTGACCAGAAAATAGCAAGCTTTAATTTTAATCGGGAATTGAAATATTTAAATGCCCTGAATGGAGACTCGTCCTTTATGTTTTTGCCGTTGTACCCCGGACTGGGCGATTATCAAAATTTTGGAGGGACATTGGGAAGCTTCAATTTATCCGACAAATTGGCGTTAGATTATGGCGCTTTTATTAGTGCACAATACGGTTATCTTTTTTCGAGCAAACAAATTGTTTTAGGCAGTAACTTCCTGTTGAGTTACGCTATTACAAACAAGCTACAATTTCAAACATGGGGGCAATATGTTACGCCCGGAAACAGTTCAGACCCCACGTTTGATATGCGAACCTTTTTCCCAACAACTAATTTCGGGGCAGGACTGCAATATGATTCCAACGAGAAAACAAAAATAAAAGTGGGTATTGAGTATCAATACGACCAAAGTGATAAGACCTGGAAACCGGAATCGGGCGGAAAAGTTTTATTGAAATTTTAATAATCAGCAATATGAAATCGGACAAAAACACAGATGTGGCAGAAATGTTACGGCTGTACTTGCGCGACCGCTATGCTTTGGAAACCGAAGAAAAGGTGCAGCAGTGGCTGGCAAAAAATCCGGTAACGGAAGAGATGGAACAAGCCTCAAAAGAATATTGGGATTCAATAAACACGAGAAAAGATACGACTACATTTGAGGCTTTAAAACGGGTGAATACAAAAATCGGCATTCAGTTACCAAAGACGAAAACCGTCCGGTTAAAAGTTTTCTCAAGAGTGGCAGCCATTTTTATTCTGCTTGTCGGAATAGGTGGCGTTTGGTTTTATTTGCAACACGATGCCAAGACAGCAATGATTGAAATCTCGGCAGCATACGGAGAAACGAAGCAAGTAACATTGCCCGACCAAACAGAAGTCTGGCTCAATGCCGGGAGTTCTTTGAAATACCCTTCAGAATTCAGTCAGAAAGTGCGTTCGGTTCATTTAACCGGGGAAGCATTTTTCTCGGTAACAAAGAATCAATCAAAGCCTTTTGTAGTAGAAACAAAAAGCCTGGCTGTAAAAGTTTTGGGGACAAAATTCAATCTAAAAGCCTACCCTGATGAGCACCAGACGGTAGCAACTTTACAAGAAGGAAAAATTGAAGTTCAAACTGCAAAAAATCAAAAACAACAAATGGAGCCGAATGAACAATTGGTTTACAACAGCGAAACGTCAGCCTTAAAAGTAGTAAAAATCAATGTCGAAGACATCCCGGATTGGAAAAACGGGAACTTAATATTCTCGGAAGCTACGCTGGGTGAAATCTTGCAAACACTCGAACGGCGCTTTAATATTTCTATTGATACAGATAAATCAATTGACTTATCAACTGAACGTTATACCATAAAATTTGATCGGAAAGAAACCCCAGAGCAAATCCTTCAAGTTTTGGCAGATATGTCCGGGGATTTTTCCTATTCCTCGAAAAGCGGACAAATTATATTGAAAAAGAAATAGTATAAACTTCAAAAAAACATGCCTATGAAAAAACAGAACCGGTAAAAAGCGGACACTTTCTACAGGTTCAAAACGAAGATACAAAACCAACTCTGCGAAAAGTAACTTAGTATCAACAATACAAATGTAATAGAATGAGCTTAAAAAATTTAACGATAGTATTTCTTATCCTTTCAATTTTCCTGTTTGCTTTCTCAAAGCAGTCAATGGCACAGGAAAAACGTATAACAATTCAAAAAAAGAATATTTCACTAAAAGATGCCTTTAACGAAATTGAACGACAAACCAATTATAGCATAGCTTACAAAAAATCGGAAATAAACGAGAAGCAAAAAATCAACCTTTCATTAAAAGATGTGAGTCTGGGAAAAGCCTTGGAAGAAATTTTAAAAGAAACCGGGCTCAAATACAAAATTAATGGCTACCACATTATCCTGGTTCCGAAAAAGAGAGAACAGGAAGCAAAGGAAACTGGACTTACCCAAACCATCCGCGGAACGGTTTACGATGCAGAAACAGGACAGCCTGTGGAATTTGCCAATATTTCGTTATTGGAAAACCCCTCGATAGGAACCATTTCAGACAGCCTGGGGCATTTTTCCATTCGAGGAATTCCGCTGGGGTACGCCAATATTAAAGTATCCTTTGTTGGGTATCAACCCTACATTTACCGGGAAATATTGCTGACCTCGGCAAGAGAAGCATCGGTTGAAGTCCCGTTAAAAGAAACCTCTCAATCGGTAGGGGAAATAACTGTCCGTCCGCAAGTAAATAAGGAGCGTGCCGTAAACCCTATGGCTTTGGCGGAAGGACGCATGTTGAGCGTGGAAGAAGCCAATCGTTTTGCCGGTGCGTTTAACGACCCGGCACGTTTGGTAACTTCTTTCGCCGGGGTATCCGGGACGGGTGGAATTTCGAGCAATGCGCTTTCCATTCGTGGTAATGCGCCGCAATATACCCAGTGGCGTTTGGAAGGTGTTGAAATTCCCAACCCGACACATTTTGCCGACATGATTTCTTTGGGAGGCGGGGTGTACTCGGCTTTGAGCAGCCAGGTGATGGGAAATTCCGATTTTTTTAACGGGGCATTTCCGGCAGAATACAGCAATGCGCTTTCAGGGGCATTTGATATGCAAATGCGCAACGGAAACAACCAAACGCATCAAAATACGTTTCAGGTAAGCTTGATTGGAATTGATTTCGCTTCGGAAGGGCCCTTGAGCAAAAAGCACACCAGCTCGTATATTTTTAATTACCGGTATTCGCTGACTGGGCTGGTTGCCGATGTTAACCTGAAATACCAGGACCTTTCATTCAAATTAAACTTGCCAACGAAAAAAGCTGGCACATTTTCAATTTGGGGACTCGGGCTGACTGACAATAACAAGGTTGGCCCGCTCGATAAAGAAGACTGGGAATCTTATGCTGACCGGCAGGATGTAAAAACAACACTGGAAAAAGCCAGTGGCGGGATTACGCATAAATATAACCTGAACAATGATACCTATATCAAAACAGTGTTGGCAGGTACCTACAGCGGAATACTTCAGGATGTAGGACAAGTTGATTCGCTGGATTCACATGTGCAGGTAGTCGATATCACCAACAAAAACTGGAACATTGTGCTGAATTCATACATCAATAAGAAATTTAGCTCACGCCACATTAACCGAACTGGGATTACGGCAACAGGAATGATTTATGATTTGAAATACAATGTTACGCCCAATTACGGCCTAAATAGGCCAATGGAGAATGTGGCCAAAGGTTCCGGGAACAATTTGCAGGTTTCGGCCTGGTCCCAATCGGTTTTTGAGTTGTCACCGAAATTTTCGCTTAGTGCGGGGCTCAACGCACAGTATTTTAATCTGAACAAAAATTTCAATTTTGAGCCGCGGTTGAGTATGAAGTGGAATTTCAGACCAGACCATTCTTTATCGGGAGCTTATGGTTTAAACAGCCGACGCGAGCGATTGGATTTTTACTATGTAGTTAACTCCACAACAAACTTGCCTGGCAATAAAAATTTGAACTTGACAAAAGCGCATCATTTTAACTTGGCTTACGACTGGCATATTTCCGATGTCCTTCACCTGAAAGTTGAGCCGTACTACCAATATTTGTTTGACGTTCCGGTGGAGCCCAATACTTCTTTTTCGGTGCTAAACCTCAATGATTATTACCTCGATAAAATTTTGGTCAACGAAGGAAAAGGAAAGAATTACGGAATTGATGTTACATTGGAACGCTACCTCAAAAAAGGCTCTTATTATTTGCTCACCGGGTCTGTTTTTAAATCGGAGTACATGGGTGGAGATAAAATTTGGCGCAGTACCCGGTACGATCGTGGGTTTAGTTCAAATTAGAAACCCACGTTCTCTGAACGTGGTCAGAGTCGTTTTACGGGTTTGCCTATAAAAGACTCATTGCTAACTTTCGAAAGTTG
>NZ_FQZE01000022.1 GCF_900141875.1 Tangfeifania diversioriginum
ATGCTATACAAAAGCAAAATACATGCTGATTCATTCAGTAAAATTATTAATGATGAAAAGAAACAATCAATTAGCTATACTTTTTTAACAATGCCAAAAAATGTTCTGGCTATCCTTGAAAAAATCAAGTAAAAACCGAAATAGGTTTCGGTTTTTTTTATCACGGTACGGTATAAAATTTATTCTATGGAAAAAACTAAATTCCTGAAATGAAAGCTCCGAATAAAAAACGCAAAAACCGATACTTTCATTACCAAAAAGAAATTCTGAACACGATATCCGAACCCGCATCTTTTATTAACAGAAATTACCGCTATGTTTTTGTAAACAGTGCCTTCAATACTTTTTATAATAAAGAAACCAGCGAAATAATCGGAAAAACCGGGGCAGATATTTTTGGAAAGGATGATTTTGAGTCAAAAATAAAACCACAACTGAATAATTGCCTTGCTGGAGAGCCTGTATTCATGCAGTACGAAGGCGAATTGCCCGGCGGAGAATTCAAAATATTAAAGCTTAATTTTTATCCACACCTGAAAAGCACCGGCAAAATTGATGGGATAATTTCCACATCTACTGATATTACCGAGCAAAAAAGAGCCGAAAATGCGTTGAGGGAAAACGAAGCCAGGTTGAAAGAATTGAATGCAACCAAGGATAAGCTTTTCTCAATTATAGGGCACGACCTGAAAGGCCCGCTGAACAATATTTTAGGCTTTTCGGAACTTATAGAGGAAGGTTACGACAAACATTCGCCGGAGGATATTCGTCATTACAACAAATTAATTTACCGGCTTTCACTCACTGTTTCCGACCTGCTTGAAAATTTGCTCACATGGTCGCGGGCACAGCGGCAAAAAATATCAGTAACTCCGCAAAACATTGCCCTCAGCTACATAATTGCAAAATGTTTTAGTGTGCTGGAGCAAAATGCCATTAAAAAGCAAATCAGGTTAAAAAACAGCGTACACCCCGAAACGATTATTTTTGCCGACGAAGAAATGATTACAACGGTTATTCGCAACCTCATTTCCAATGCCATAAAATTTACCAACAGGGGCGGCACCATAACCATTTCTACAAAAAATGAAAATGGAAGGGTTTTGATTGAAATCAGTGATACAGGTATCGGAATTTCAAAAGAGCAACTTTCTCATTTGTTTGAACCCGATGAAAATCATACCAATCTGGGCACCGAAGGCGAAAAAGGCACAGGACTTGGGTTAATCATCTGCAAAGATTTTATTGAAAAAAACGATGGTAAACTTTCAGTAAGCAGCAAGCCCGGTCAGGGCTCAGTGTTCACTGTTTCGTTGCCTGCGGAAAAACACGAAACACACAAAGTACAGTAAGAATTATTGAGTGACGTAATTCAATATTCATGGACAAAGCAAGAATTTACAACCGGCTCGGAAAAATTTACGATCGCATAAACAATGAAGAAGATGCGCGCGTTTGCAAAGATATTCCTGACGATGTCTGCCGGTACACACCGCTGAATTATTTCCTCATCATTATAAGCAACACCCTCACCCAGCTTGGCGACGTGCTAAGCAATCCCAAAACTGTTCTTGCCTGGCTGATGAATTATGTAAATGCTCCTATTTTTTTAATCAGCTTTATTGTTCCTATTCGCGAATCGGGATCCATGCTGCCACAAATAGTAATTGCAAGTTACATCCGCCGCATGCCCGTGCGCAAATGGGTGTGGGTGGTTGGTTCGCTGCTGCAGTTTGTATCAATTGCCGGAATTGGTATTGTGGCCCTCCATTTCGAAGGCGAAAAAGCAGGATGGTTAATCATTCTGTTGCTTATCACTTTCAGCCTTGCGAGGGGGCTTTGCTCGGTGGCCTCTAAAGATGTGCTGGGAAAGACAATACCCAAAACCCGCCGCGGGCGGTTAAAGGGATATGCATCATCCTTTTCGGGTGTGCTGGTAATTGTAGCCGGTTTGTTTATGATTTTTAAAACAAACAGCGATACAGGGATTGAATTTTACGGGATCGTCCTGTTTTTTGCCGCCAGCCTTTGGGTTTTGGCTGCTGCGGTTTATTCAGGAATTAAAGAATACAGCGGAGAAACAGCCGGCGGCGGCAATGCGCTAAAAGAAGCTTTCGACCGTCTCAATATTCTGAAAAAAGATAAACCTTTCCGAAACTTTGTCATATCACGCTCACTGCTTTTGAGTTCTGCACTTACCGCTCCTTTTTATGTCGTCCTGGCTCAAAACCAACTGGGCACCGACATTTATATTTTAGGCCTTTTTATAATTGCCAACGGAATTGCTTCATCCGTCAGTGCTCCGTTTTGGGGGAAAATGGCCGACACATCGAGTAAAGGTGTTATGGTGAAAGCCGCCATTATTACGTCAGCTCTCGGAATTTTGGTTTTTGCAGTTATCAGCTGGGTACCGTTTTTAAGGGAAAGCAGCTGGTTTTATCCGTTTACATTTTTTATTCTGGGAATAGCCCACAGCGGCGTCCGCCTGGGCCGGAAAACCTATATTGTTGATTTGGCCGGCGGAAACAAACGCACCGACTACGTAGCTGTGAGCAACACAGTTATAGGAGTAATTCTTTTGATAACCGGAGGAATCAGCGCGCTTGTTTCATTAATATCTGTGGAAGGAATTATCCTGGTGCTTTCATTTTTTGGAATTGCCGGAGCATGGACAAGCTCCCGGTTGCCCGATGTGGAAGATTAAAAAATCCGTTCCTCCAAAACAATTAATTTATCAATAAAAAGTTTTAATAAGAATTGGATTATTAGTTTTGTGCCCGATGTTTAAAATTCAACATACAATTTTATTGATTTTATTTGTTTTGTCGGCTATTCATTCAACCGGACAAAGCAGTAACGCCACATTCCGCGGATTGGTTACCGATCAGCACGGAAACCCGCTCGACATGGTAAACATTGGTCTGAAAGACTACCCGCTGGGCACCAGCTCAAACCGCGAAGGAAAATTCCTGTTACGCATTCCGGCAGACAAAGAAATTGTCATTATATTTTCATCACTGGGCTATGAATCAGTGTCCGATACCATAAATGCCAGTGCCGAAGAAAATGTGTACCGGGAAATCACCCTGAATTCAACCAATCTTCAGCTGGCCGAAGTGGTGGTTACCGAGCAGCGCCGCCGGAGTGGCAATGTAACCCGACTCGATCCTAAATTCACAGGCGTAATGCCCGATGCGGCTACCGGTGGTGTGGAAGCGCTGATTAAAACACTGCCCGGCGTTTCTTCCAATAACGAGCTGAGTTCGCAATACACGGTTCGTGGTGGTAATTTCGATGAAAATATGGTGTATGTAAACGACATTGAAATCTACCGTCCGTTTCTCATTCGTGCCGGCCAGCAGGAAGGCCTCAGTTTTATCAACAGCGATATGGTTTCTACCATTGAATTTTCATCGGGTGGGTTCAGTGCCAAATACGGCGATAAAATGTCGTCGGTACTCGATATAAAATACCGAAAACCCAGCCAGTTCAGAGGTTCGGCATCAATGAGTTTACTCGGCGCAACTGCCCATTTCGAAGATGTTGCACTGAAAGGAAAGCTTTCGCACATTTCGGGAATTCGCTACAAAACCAATCGTTATATGCTGGGCGGGCTCGACGAAAAAGGAAATTACAACCCGCAGTTTGTCGATTTTCAAACCTACATCACCTATCAGTTTTCTGAAAAATTCAACATCTCGTTTCTGGGAAATGCCGCACAAAATCAATATCAGTTTATACCACAAACCCGCAAAACAACATTCGGCACGTGGCAAAACCCACTCAACACCACCATATTTTTCGAAGGACAGGAGATTGACGATTTTAAAACTTATCTCGGGGCACTTTCGGCCAACTACCATCCCAACCTGAACCTGAACCTGAAATTTAGTGCATCGGCTTTTAAAACTTCAGAAAAAGAAACCTACGATATTCTCGGGCAGTATTACCTCAACCAGTTGGAACGAAACATGTCTTCAGAAGAATTTGGCGACAGCATCCTCAACCTGGGGGTTGGCTCATTTTTAAACCATGCCCGCAATACTCTCAATGCCCATGTGTTCAGCTTTTCACACAGAGGGGCTTTCAATTCCGAAAATCACCTGGTAAACTGGGGACTGAAATTTCAGCACGAAAAGTTTGAAAGCAAAATAAATGAGTGGATTTACCGCGATTCAACCGGTTATTCCCTTCCCTACTCCGACTCGGAAGTTTTGCTCTACTACACCCTGAACAGCGCAAACAAAATCAGCTCCAACCGCCTGACCGGTTTTGTACAGGACACCTGGAGCCTGCCGGTGAGCTCGGGCGATTTATACCTCAATGGCGGTGTGCGGTTTAATTACTGGGATTTTAATGATGAGTTACTTATCAGTCCGCGCGCATCAGTAAGTTTTTACCCCGCCTGGAAACACAAAATGTCATTCAGTCTTTCGGCGGGGATGTACCACCAGTCGCCGTTTTTCAAAGAACTGAAAACCCGTGACGGGAGCATCAATTACAACTCAAAGGCACAACGTTCATTTCAGATAGTGGCAGGTTCCGATTTGCTGTTTACAGCCTGGGACCGTCCTTTCCGGTTTACCACCGAAGCATACTACAAGTGGCTGAGCCGGCTGGTTCCCTACCAGATTGACAATGTTCAGATTCGCTACCTTGCCGACCAGGAAGCAAAAGGCTACGCCACCGGAATCGATATGAAAATTAACGGCGAATTTGTGAGTGGCGTGCAATCGTGGGCCAGCCTTTCGCTCCTTGAAACCAAAGAAAATATCTTTAATGACGGACACGGATACATTCCGCGCCCCACCGACCAGTGGGTAAATTTCAGCCTGTTTTTTCAGGATTACCTCCCGGGAAACCCCTCGTGGAAAATGCATCTTTCCGGATTTTACGGTGCCCGGCTGCCCACCGGCCCGCCTAATTCCGAACGGTACGAAGATGTTTTCAGAATGCCGCCCTATCGCCGCATCGACCTCGGTTTTTCAAAAGTCCTCATAAGTGCCGCCCGGCCGGTTAAACACAACTTCCTCAGGCATGTCAACGATATGTCGCTCAGCCTCGAAGTATTTAACCTGTTAAATATTAAAAATACCATTTCCTACTTTTGGGTATCGAGTATTTACGGCGACCAGTTTGCAGTGCCCAACTACCTCACCGACCGGAAATTCAATTTAAAACTGACAGTTAAATTTTGAGAGATTGTTTTCATTGTTTTGGCAGAGAATAGGTGTTATATTTGTTCTATGACTGACAGAGAATTAAATATCGCCCGCGAAATTAATAATCGAATCAAAAAAAAAGATTCAAACGCAAGCGTAATTTTATTTGGTTCGCATGCCAGAGGAAAAGCAAACTCCGAATCAGACTGGGATATTTTAATACTTATTGATTCCCCCAAAACTGATCGATCTGTTGAAATGAAGTACAGAAATGAATTATTCAACTTAGAACTTGAACTGGGTGAGCCAATATCCACTTTAATATACTCCAAAGAAGAGTGGTACAAAAAATATTCTAAAACACCTCTTTTTGAAAATATTGAAAACGAAGGGATAGTACTTTCATGAACGAATTTCAAAACGATTATATCAATTACAGACTTGAAAAGGCCAAAGAGTTATTTCAAGATGCTGAATTATTAGCTCAAAATAATAGATGGAATTCCTGCATTAACAGATTGTATTATTCATCATTTCATCTGGTAAATGCTTTACTGTTTAAGCAAGGAATCAAAACAAAATCGCATGAAGGCTTAAAAACAAAATTTCTTCAGCTTTATGTAAAAAATAAAATTATTGATACTGAATTAGGAAAACTTTACTCGCTCTTAATTGACTGGAGACAAGAAAGTGAATATTCTGTTTATGTGGAATTTAAAGAACAAGATGTTTTACCGCTACTCGTAAGAGTTAAAAAATTGAACGAAGTTCTCGTTAACTTAATTGAAAAAGAAAAAGATTAAAAATTCTTGCTAAAAAACATGCAGTACACAATTTTTCAGATTGACGCGTTTACCGACAACGTTTTTAAAGGCAATCCGGCAGCAGTAGTTCCGCTGGAAAAATGGCTGCCCGATGAAGTGATGCAGAAAATTGCAATGGAAAATAACTTGTCGGAAACGGCCTTTTTTGTTCCCACACACAATGGTTATCATATTCGCTGGTTCACACCATTAACAGAAGTAAATTTATGCGGACATGCCACACTGGCCAGTGCACATGTGCTCTTCAATCACTTGGGATTCAATAAAAAAGAAATAAAATTTGAATCAAAAACGGGTGAATTGACCGTTAAAAAAGAAGGCCAGTTTATTGTGCTCAATTTCCCGGTTTCGGAGCTAAAAGAAATTGAACTGCCACAAAATATTAAGCAGGCTTTTGGCAAACGCCCTGTGAAATGTTTCAAAGGCCGCGAAGATTTGTTGTTTGAATTTAACAACGAAGCCGATATTAAAAACCTGCAACCCGACTTTCAGTTCATGAAAACGCTCGACACCCGAGGCATAACTGCTACAGCTGCCGCTACTTCTGAAAAATATGATTTTGTATCACGCTTTTTTGCTCCCATCGAAGGAATAAACGAGGATCCGGTTACCGGTTCGGCTCATACCATGCTCATTCCTTTCTGGGCAAAAAAACTTGGCAAAACCGAATTGATGGCCAAACAGATTTCGGCTCGCGGAGGTGTGCTGCACTGCAAACTCCTGGGAGAACGAGTTGAAATTGGTGGCCAGGCCATAACCTATCTACAGGGGGAAATTTTTGTTTAACCCCGCAATTGAAAAATTCGTTACCAAAAAAACTTCAGCATCCGGATTCAAAATTGACAAAACCACCCACTGCTTAACGAAATGTTAATTTATAGCTGCATTAAATAAAAACTTTTGTTTATTTAACCCAAACCCTTATTTTATTACCTCAAATCTTAAAAATTAAAACATGGAAAAATTTTTTTCTAATGAATTTTGGGAAACGTTGATTGCGGGTGCCCGCGAATGGATAGTCACAGAATTACCCGGATTGCTGATTATTATTGTTGTAATGCTGATAATTTTCAAAACTTTTTCATTTACGCTGAAAAAGGTTAAAATGAGACTGATTGCCCGGGCAGGTAAAGCAAAAGATAAAGATGCCGGAGAAGTTGAAAAAAGAATTAACACCCTGGTTGACATCCTCAAAGGCATTGTAAAAATTGTGTTGTGGACCATCTTTATAATGATTGCATTGAAAAAATTTGGTGTGGATATTGGCCCCATCCTGGCTAGTGTGGGAATTATTGGCGTGGCTGTTGGTTTTGGAGCACAGGAACTGGTGCGCGATTTTATTTCCGGATTTTTTATTTTGCTCGAAAACCAGGTGCGCACCGGCGACGTAGCAGCTATTAACGGAACCGGCGGACTCGTGGAAAAAATTGAAATGCGAACCATTACTTTGCGCGATTTTTCAGGAACAGTGCATGTATTTCAGAACGGAAAAATCAACACACTCTCCAATATGACCCGCGAATGGTCGGCAATGGTGTTCGATGTGGGCGTGGCGTATAAAGAAAATGTGGATACTGTAATGGAGGTAATGCGCGAAGTGGGCGAAGACCTTCAAAACGATGCCAATTTCAAAAAAGCATTTTTTGAACCCATTGAAATTTTTGGCCTCGACCAGTTTGGCGACAGCGCTCTGGTGATAAAAGCACGGATAAAAACAAAACCCAGCCAGCAATGGACAATTGGCCGCGAATATCGCCGCCGCCTGAAAGCAGCTTTCGATGCACGAAATATTGAAATCCCATTCCCGCATACTACTGTTTACTGGGGAGAGGAAATCAATCCGCTGAAGCTGGATGTGAATCAAACATCTGCCGCGAAGAATTAAAAACAAAACGTTGATTTTCAAAATCAACACGACAAAAAACATAAAAAACCCTGTGATTTTTGTTAACCACAGGGTTTTTTATGTGCCTTCGAATATCTATACTTAAAAGTCACGCACGCAATTGTTCCACCTGTTTCATGATATGTTTTTTGGGTTTTACCCCAACAATCCGTTTCACTTCCACTCCATCCTGAAAAACAAGAAGCGTGGGAATATTGCGAACTTTGAATTTTTTAGCCAGGTATTGCTGCTGATCGACATTCACTTTCCCAATGGTGATATCGTCTTCCGATTCGGCAATATCGTTCAGGATTGGCGCTACCATTTTACAGGGATTGCACCAGGGCGCCCAAAAATCGACCAGCGTAATTCCCCTGCGGATGGCCGGCTTAAAATTTTTCTTGCCAAGTTGAATGATTTTTTTGCTGTCTTCCACCGGTTTGGCATTTTTCATCCGGTAAAAATTAAAGGTTATCAACCCGATTAAAGCAACCAAAACGGCAAGTATTATAATTAGAGTTGTTGACATATCTGTTTGTTTTTATTCTGTAACTTTTATTTCTGAAGTGAGTTCCATTGCCTGGCGGTAGGTGGCACTCACTCCGCAGTAGCGCTCTTCGGAAAGGCTGACTGCTTTTTTAAGTTTTTCCATTGGCAAATCTTTGCCCTTAAACTCATAAATCACGTGCATTTTCGAAAATTGTTTCGGATGTTCCTCTGTTAAATCGCCCTCAACAGTTACGTTAAAATCTTCCACTTCCACACGCATTTTTTTGAGAATAGAAACCACGTCCATTCCGGTGCAACCGGCCAGCGCTGTCATCATCAGCGGTTTTGGGCGTGGCCCGCGGTCTTCGCCACCCACTTTTTCGGCAGCGTCGAGTGTAATTTTATGTCCGTTTACTTCGGCCGAAAAAGCCATCTTCTCCAGCCAGCTTACTTTTACTTGTTCTTTTGCCATATCTTATTTCCTTTCAAAATTCAAAATTAATATTTATTCACTTGTGAAAAAATTTGGTTTCACAATGAGCATCACCCATCCCAGGTAATTGGCTCCGGGCTCGAACAACTCCTGGTCCGAGGTATTTTTGTATCCAAACACCATCTGATTTTTAATGTCCGATATCGTGCCAAACGAAAAACCTGTTTTCAGCACGATATCCGGATTTATGCGTTGGGTGAAACCCAAATCGATGTAATTTCCCAGGCCGCCTTTCCAGTAAACCGTGTTTCCGTTGTTGTCGGTTTCAGTACCGGCAGGCAATCCGGTTGCTTCATCAATAAAAGTATGCGCAGGTACATTTGTTGTTAAAACCGGCGACCACCAGGTTACATCCAGTGCATTTTTTTTGCCGGGTTTAAAACTGAACCGCAGGTACGGATCAAAATATCCCCCGCCTTTTGTGCCGGTTTTGTAGCTGTCCTGCATGATAAAATGGTTGACATTCCCTCCGTAATACGCAAATCGCGCGCTGTACAGCAAATCGAAACTGTGCCGGGTATTGGCATAATCATTTTCTGTATTGCTGAAATCGTGTCCTGAAATAACTTCGGCCCCGGCTGCCAGCTCCCAGTTTTTTTCAGGAGCACGCACCCCCAATTCGCCCGAAACCAGCCAGGCCGAAATATTCCGGTAGTCACCGTTCGGGCCCTTTTTACTGTCGGTGCCGTGTTGGTAGTAGCCCGAAAGGGAGCCGAAAAATCCGGTGCCCTCATTGTTATAATCCAGAATCAGGCCATGCGTTCCGGTGGGGAAAAATTTGTCGATGTCAGGATAATCGCGCCCGGCAAGGCTAAAAAACAGTGAGGTTGAAAATATATTGTGATGTTTTTTTTTGAAATTGACGAAATTGATTGTCTTCAGTTTTTCGCCTGTCCAGGTTGTGTTATCAACATCTCCGATTAATGAGCCATCGTTATTGTAGGAAAGCCCCAAATCGATAAACCAGCCATTTTCATCGTCGTGCAATTTGTAAAGCAGTCCGTCGTAACTTAATCCGCTGGTCCACCAGTTCCGATACGAGAGAATCCGCATATTGTTGTAATTCCACTCCTGGCGGCCAATTCGCAGGCTCGATTTTTCTTTCAATTTTAACTCCACCCAGGCCTCGTAAATTCCAAAAGTACCGGAATTACCCATTACCCCGGTTGGATTGTACCTGTCATCGGAGCCCCAAACCCGGGCATCCTGCAAAACCAGCCGGGTGGAATACTTGTCATTTTTATAATTCAAATTCAAGCGTGAGCGTTGATCGAACGAAAAAACCGCATCAGACGTTGATTTTACCGGAACTTTATATCCCTGACTCAGTATGCTTCGGCTCCGGAATTCACCGTCAACCGAGAACTGACCAACTACTTGCTGAACACTAATAAAACTTACAATCAAAAATAATAATCCGGATTTTCTCATAAAATATAATACTTCTTCCTTCTACGAAAATTTTTTCAGGCTTCCTGTTCCAGGAGTTCTCCTGCTTTCACATGCTTTTCCGATAAATACCGCGCTGCGCTTAATGCGGCAATGGTTCCGTCGGCAACAGCCGTGGTCACCTGCCGGTATTTTTTCACAATACTGTCGCCGGCGGCAAATACACCGTCAATGTTTGTTTTCATGTCGGTATCCACCACAATCTCATTTCTTTCGTTGAGTTTTACCAGTCCGTTCAAAGTTTCGGTATTGGGCTGATATCCTACAAAAATGAATGTGCCGTCGGTTTTAAGGCTGCTCATTTTACCGGTTGGAAGGTGTTCGATATCCACGCTTTCCAGTTTGCCATTTCCATAAAAACTACGCAATTCCGATTCCATTATGAAATTGATTTTCGGATTTTTCTGTGCCTCCTCCACTGCATGTTTAAAAGCCTGAAAATGGTCGAACTGATGAACGATGGTCACTTTTGTGGCAAATTGAGTAAGTGCAACCGCTTCTTCGAGTGCCGAATTGCCGCCCCCAACAACCACAACTTCTTTTCCGGTGAAAAAATCACCATCGCAGGTAGCACAGTATGAAATTCCCGTTCCTTTAAACTTATCTTCTCCCGGAATATTCAGCGAACGCGGCCTTCCGCCTGGTGTAAGAATCACCGAACGTGCCTTAAAACTGCGGCCATCCTCCAGCTCTACTTTTTTAATATCACCTTCCAGATCGTAACGGGCAATTTTAATATTCGATTTTATTTTACAGCCAAAACTTTTGGCCTGCTGTTTCATAGTATTGGCCAGCATGTAACCTTTTGTGGCCGGAACACCCGGATAGTTGGCAATTTCCTCGGTAAGCACCATTTGGCCGCCAACAGCACCTTCATTCAAAATCAGTGTTGTAAGTTTGGCGCGGGAAGAATAAATTCCGGCGGTTAATCCGGCTGCTCCAGCACCAATTATCATTACATCGTAGGTATCGTTCATGGCATAAAAATTTAAAAAGGGCAACCCGGAAATTATCCGGGCAACCCTTAAGGTTTTGTGTTACACTTTTTCTGCAAACTGTTCGTCTAAAATGGAAGCAACCTGCTGCATGTTCTGAATGCTGCTTGTTGCATGTGCCACTTTACCATTTTTGTAATACATGGTGAACGGAAGTCCCATAAAACCATTGGTTTCCGGTGCATTGCGAATAATGGCAGCTTCGGGGTTATCGAATGCCATCACGGCAAATTTCACATCGTCCCTTTCATCTTCCAGTTCTTCCATTACATCGTAAACAGGCATACACATCGGGCCCATACGACCACAGCATACCATTACATTTTCATTTTCCTGAATCATTTTTTCCAGCTCTGTGGCTGTTTCGATCTCGTGCAAATTTGTTTGTAACATTTTCATAACAAGTCTCTTTTAAAATTGTGAATAATTGATTTTCTATAACTTTTAATTTGTTATTTCGCCAATAATTTTTTCATCCGATTCGAGCTTTCCTTCCAGCCAGTCTTCCAACAAATTGCGGGGCGAGTTTAAAGGGATGCCAACAAACAGGTTCACTTTTTCGGCTGCAAAAAGGTTAATAATCTGTTTATTAACTCTGTAGGCAATCACATCGGTAATTCCCATTTCTTTGAGCCATGCAGGTAAATCTGATTGCCCAATAGCCGAAGGATAAACGGTTTCTTTCTTTTCCACCGCTTTTCCGTCAACTTCAAATATTTCGTAGTGCTGGCACTCGCCAAAATATTCGCTTAAACTTTCATTTGATACTGGTATGGCAACTCGTTTCATTTGTTTAAAATTTCTGCTACAAAAGTAGAAACAGCCTTACAATCAGGAAAGAGAACGGGGCTATGATGCGAAAGCAGCAAAACTGTATTATTTCAGTTTTTTTCCTGTCACCAGACAATATTATTTGTTTTTGATACTTTTGTACCGACTTCAGAAATATTGAAATGAGCAACGAAAAATCGAAAAACCGTCAACAAAAAAAGGACTTTGAGGGGTTGATAAAACAGCTGCCCGACGCTTTGGAAGAGCTAACTAAAAGCAAGACTCAAATAACTTACCTCAAAGGCGAAACCATTTTTAAACAGGGCGCTTTTGCACCTTATGTTTTATACGTGGTGCGCGGACTGATAAAAGTGTATTTGCAAACAGGTTTTGAAAAACAGATAAACCTCAGTTTGGCCAAAACAGGCGATTTCCTTGCTTTTTCATCCATATTCGGCGAGAATATTCACACTTATTCAGCGCAGGCACAGAAAGATTCGGTGATTTGCATGATTGAAAAAGAGAGCCTCAAAACCATTCTGCTGCAGAACCCCGAATTTGCCCTGGAGGTTACCTCAAAAAACTACCGGAACGAACGGCATTTACTCGAGATAATTAAAAATATTTCGTACAAGCAAATGCGTGGAAAACTGGCATCGGGGCTGCTTTACCTGTCGCATGAAGAATTCCTGAAAGAGGATGTTTTTCAGTACCTAACCCGGCAGGAAATTGCCGATTTTGCTTCCATTTCCACTGAAAGCGCCATCAAGTTCCTGAAGGAATTTGAAAAAGAAAAAATGATAATCCTGAAAGGACGGGGCATTGAAATAACCGACCGCAAGAAACTGGAAACCGTAAGTAAAACGAGTTAATAAATCATGCATTTATCACATTCAATACGGGAAAACCTGATTTCGGAAGTTAGCTTTTCGGCCAGTCGCGGAGGCGGACCGGGCGGACAAAATGTAAATAAAGTAAGTACCAAAGTGGAGTTGCGGTTTCCGGTAAACGATTCTGAAACACTTACCGAAACTCAAAAACAGCGGCTTCTTTCGAAACTGAAAAACCGGATAACAACTTCCGGCGAACTGGTGCTGACCTCCTCTGCCGAACGGACGCAGTGGCGGAACCGGGAGAAAGTGATGCAGAAATTTTTCGAGCTGATAGAGAAAGCACTGACTCCACCAAAAAAACGCATTAAAACCAGGCCAACCAAAGCCTCAAAGCTCAAACGACTCGAGAACAAAAAGAAACAAGGCCAAAAGAAACAGTTGCGGAAACCACCGGAGAATTAACGAAAATTTATTTCTTTGCCATTCAAAAGTAAAAAAGGAATGCTGAACTTTTTGCGAAAATGTCGGAATAAAATCATTCAAATTATAGATTTCTTCTATTTTCCTTTTCTGCGTTTCATTCCGCAGGAAGTTTTCAGGTATGGCGCAACCGGCGGGGCAAATACAGCCATGGACATTTTTCTCTATTTTGTTTTTTACCGGTTTGTGCTGAACAAACAAATTGTTGATTTGGGTTTTGTTGCTATCAGCCCGCACATTGCAGCATTTCTGATTGTGTTCCCCATTACTTTTGCTTCCGGATTTTTGCTGGCCAAGTATATTACATTTACCGCATCTGAACTACGAGGACGCATTCAACTAATTCGTTACGGAGTCACAGTTGCCGGGGCAATTCTCCTAAACTATGTTTTTCTGAAATTTTTCGTAGAGTACGTTGGTCTGTACGCTACCCTTTCAAAAGTTTTCACAACTGTTATTGTGGTTGCATTCAGCTACGTATCGCAGCGCTATTTTTCGTTTCAAACAGCAAGTCTGGTGCTATCAAAAAAATCAGCCTGACAATTTATATTTTCAAATAATTATCAGAACTTTTCTTTGTTGGTGTGTTTTATTGTTGAATAACAAAAAAGATTATCTTTATTATTTATTGTAAATGCAGCAACCAAGGTTAAAATATTACCCCACAATTTTGCAGGCCATCCACCTGTTAATTTTGTACCTTTTTATTCAAACAATTGTTGATTTCCCACTTGCTTTAATCGATTACTACAAGGGGACCGATTATTTATACCACCCCGTAAAAAAAGTAGTTCTGGGAGTTGGTTCCACACTTTTTATCCTCATCTATGGTTTTCGTAAATCGGAAGTACCGTTTAAAAAAGTATTCCCGCTAAAATTTTTCAATCCGTTAATTTTAATTCCGCTGGTTCCTTTTTTTTGGGGCATCCAGAATTTAATTGAACAAGTGAACATTGCCATTGAAAAGGTTATTCCTGCTCCGGCCTGGTTTTGGGAACTTTTCACTAATATTTTTGAAAGCGATTTTGGCTGGTGGGGTGCTTTTATGAAAGTTGCCATTGTGGCGCCCATTGTGGAAGAGTCTATTTTCCGGGGCCTTATTTTCCAGGGGTTTCGGCGCAATTACAACAATTTCGTGTCGGTAGTAATGTCGGCCCTTTTGTTTTCGCTGTTTCATCTGAATCCCTGGCAAATGCCGGCTACCTTCGTTTTAGGCCTGCTACTTGGCTGGCTTGTCATACGTACACAAAGTTTAATTCTGGCCATAATTGCCCACTCTTTCAACAATTTAATTGTTTTGCTTACAGTAACCTACTGGCAGGAAATAAACACCCACGCCCTGTTTCTGATGGAGAAAAAAGAATCCATGCTGTTAAGTGTAGCAGTTGCCGGTTTGTCACTTATACTAATTTACTTTCTGAGCTTATGGCCCAAAAGAATCAGGCAAAAAAATCATTCACATTAAAAAAATTATTTCTGCATTTTCAGAAACTGAATTACAGTATTTTACCCCCAGCCTGAAGGATAAAGAAACATCACAAAACCGGCATACAGCTTAAATATCTTTAACATTTTATTGAACTTATTCTCACCAAGAATGTTTATCTTCACGAAAATTCAAATTAATAACACTAAAAATTTCATAAAAAATGGAAGAAGAAAAAGTTACACAAATGCCACGCATTGGCGACATGGCTCCCGACTTTAAAGCCAACACAACTTATGGTCCTATTCAGTTTTCAGAATACAATAAAGGAAGCTGGGTGATTTTATTTTCGCACCCTGCCGACTTTACTCCGGTTTGCACCACCGAAATGAGCGGATTTGCCGTGCGCCACAACGAATTCAAAGAACTGAATACCAAACTAATGGGATTAAGCATTGACAGTATTCACTCGCACGTAGCATGGGTGAACAATGTGAAAAAGAATACCGGCGTTTTGTTCGATTTCCCGATTGTTGAAGATATTTCAATGAATGTATCTAAACTGTACGGAATGTTACAACCGAACGAAAGTGAAACAGCTGCGGTACGTGCCGTATTCTTTATTGATCCCGAAGGTAAAATCCGCCTTATGATGTACTACCCGCTTAACGTGGGCCGTAACATGGATGAAATTATCAGGGTATTGAAAGCACTGCAAACATCCGATAAACACGGCGTTGCACTACCACTCGACTGGAAACCAGGCGATAAAGTAATTGTTCCTCCGCCAAAAACTGTTGAGGCAATGGAAGAACGCGAAAAAAGCAGCTACGAAATGGTTGACTTTTACCTCGCTAAAAAAGATTTATAAAATGACTTCACTCATTCATAAAAAGGCTGTCTATTGCGGACAGCCTTTTTTATTGCTACAATTCCAAGCACTTTCAGTTTTCATCAAAACATAACTGTTTTTATTAAAAGAATTTTCAAAACTCCGGAAATAAATGCATTTTTACTACCCATTTTCAAATCTAAATTCAACTTGTCATGAAAAATATTTCATTTCTACTTATTTCGCTTCTCCTCTCAAATTTCGTTTTTGCCCAAACCGGGAAAGTGTTTGACAATCTTTCAATGGAAAGTGAAATACTTGACATGGAACGTAAATATGCTGTTTATCTCCCGCCGGGCTACGGCATTTCGGAACGCAGTTACCCCGTGCTGTATTTGTTACATGGCGCCGGCGACGACCAGACCGGCTGGGTGCAGTTTGGCGAAGTACGCCATATTGCCGACAAAGCCATAAAAGAAGGCAAAGCCACTCCAATGGTAATTATTATGCCCGATGCCAACACCGGACAGCGTGGTTATACCAACGATGTGAACGGCAACTGGCGCTACGAAGATTTCTTTTTTGAAGAACTGATGCCGTTTGTGGAAGAAAAATACCGCATTAAAAGTGAAAAACGTTACCGTGCAGTTTCCGGGCTTTCAATGGGTGGCGGCGGCACTTTTTATTATGCCCTGCACCGTCCCGATCTGTTTTCGTCAGCCTGTCCGCTGAGCGCTTCAACCGGCCCACGGACCCGCGACGATGTGGAAAATTATATGGGCCGGCGAGGAATGCCCGGTGCCAGCGAAGAGCAAAAGAATGAATGGTTTGAAAAATACAACGTTTTGGAACTGCTGAAAAATATTCCCGACGAGCAAAAAAGAGCCGTTCGCTGGTACATCGATTGCGGCGACGACGACTTTCTTTTTGAGGGCAATTCGCTGGTGCACATCGAAATGCGTAAAAAAGAAATTCCCCACGAATTCCGCATTCGTGATGGCGGCCACACCTGGACCTACTGGCGCGAATCGCTACCCCAAGTGCTCCGGTTTGTTTCCGAGGCATTTCATCAGCATTAATAATTTGCAAATAGTTGTTTCTATGAAATTCAAAATATTTTTCATCCCGCTGTTTTTGATATTTGCTGCATGCAATTCAGCACAGAATAGTAATGAAAAGGAATTGCCAGTTATTTACCAGCAACAGGATAAAGAAATTCTGGAACAAGCGCTGGAGATGTTTGCCGAAGACAGGGAATCCCCTACTTCGCTGCTCATGGTAAAAACCGGCACTTTTTTTCTGGGAACACCTTACGTAGCCAACACGCTTGAAACATCTCCTGAACAGTTGGTTGTCAATTTGCGTGAAATGGACTGCACCACTTTTGCCGAGAACTGCCTCGCCATTTCAAAAACCGTCCAAAGCGGAAAACACTCTTTTGAGCAATTCACAAAAGAACTTAAAAAAATTCGTTACCGTAATGGAGAAATTGATGGTTACCCATCACGGTTGCACTATTTCAGCGACTGGATTTTCGATAACCAGCAAAAACGGCTGGTCAATGCTATTTCAAAAGAAATTGCAGCAACTCCTTACAGCAAAGAAATCAATTTCATGAGCACGCATCCTGAGAGTTATCCGATGCTGAAAGACAGTAGCCAACTGGTTGAAATTATCGCAGAACAGGAAAAAAATATCAACTCGAGAAACCTTTTTCACATACCCGAAACCCAAATTTCGGAAGTGGAAGACCAACTGATGGATGGCGACATTGTGGGAATTACCACCAACATCGACGGGCTCGATATTTCGCATGTTGGAATTTTGGTACGCAAAGCAGGTCGCATTCACCTGATGCACGCTTCGTCGCTGGCCGAAAAGGTGGTTGTTTCTGAAGGAACGCTGGAAGATTACCTGCTGGGAAGTAAATCGGCCAACGGAATTATGGTGGCACGTCCCAGGTAAAGACTGCTATAAATCAATCATAGCTTTTACCACGCCATCTTTATAGCCTTCAACAATATCGAAAGCGGTGGGTGTTTCATCCAGCGAAAAATGATGGGTGACCATTTTTTCCACATCGGCTTTTCCACTCACCACCAAATCAATGGCCTCTTCCACACAATGGTTCTGTCGCCGGACATTGACAACTGTCAATTCTTTGCGGCGCATTAAATCCATATTGAAAGTATATTGTGCAGATGGTGGAATACCAACCAGCACCAGCTTTCCGCCCGGTTTCAGAATTTTCAGCGCATTGTCAACAGCATCCTGTTCTCCGCTGGCCTCAAATGCCACATCAACAAGCAATTCTTCCTGGTTTTGCACTTCCTTTTCCACATCCTGTTTTTCGGGATTGATGAAATACCGGGCCCCAATTTCCTTCGATTTTTTCAGCCGGTATTCGAGTGGCTCAATCATCCCAACATTGGAAATACCATCGGCCAGCAGTTTCAGCAAAATACTCAGTCCGATGGGGCCGGCACCAAATATTACCGCAGAACTATTTTCATCTGCAACTTGAGCCAGTTTCACCGCATAAACACCTATGGAAAACGGTTCGATTAAAGCGGCCTGCACCGGGTTCATTTTCCCGGTAACGGGGAAACAGGTGAACGAAGGCATTACAATGTATTCCCCCAAACAGCCTTCAATTTGCCCGGGGCATCCCAAAAATTTGTTGTTCCTGCAGGTGTGCGGACGACCGGCCAGGCACTGGTCACATGTTCCGCAATGCACCGCCGGATCGATAACAACCAAATCGCCGGGTTTTATGTTTTTAACGTTTTCTCCCGTTGCTTCCACCACGCCCGAACACTCGTGCCCCACAACAAACGGATATTTAACTACCTGGGTTCCAATTTTCCCTTCTGAATAATAATGAATATCTGAGCCACAAACCCCTATTGACGACAGCCTGATTTTTACATCATCTCCCGATTTCAACGTTGGTTCGTTTGCGCGAGTCAATTGCATTTGGCGAATGCCGGTAAGTGCTACTTGTTTCATAAGAATATTTTTCAATGTAAAAGTGCAAATTATATTTTTTCCTGAATCCTGTACTATCAGGTTTAATGATTTTCCATCACATGCAATGTATAATTATTCACAGAAGATTTATGAATCTACTTCTCCAATACCGAAAAAATTGCAATATTTTTTATAACATCTTTTATCTTTAGAACCCACTACATAACAATAAATTACAATTTAGAAATCACTGTAAATTAACAATTTTTAATAATTTTTTCAAAAAATTTTACATTCGAGCTATTTTTGTATTATATTAGCAATTCATTAATTGAATGTAAACTAAATGTTATTTGAAACACTACCTTTTCTCTGTTAAACCAATATTTAAACAGGTCTAACTAAACTAAACTATGAACAATCGGGTTATCGCCACCAATGGTAACCCGTTTTTTTATGCTATTTTCCGAAGATTATGTTTAAACCTGAAGTAGAAGGAGATCCCTGCCGAACCGAGCCCCACGAGAAATCCGAACCAAATTCCCTGTGGCCCGGCATTAAGCAAAAAGGTCAGAACATAACTGGTGGGCACCCCAACTAAAAGATAAGCAGCAAAAGCAATAAACATAGGTACTTTTACATCTGCCATTCCTCGCAAAGTACTGAGCATTATCACCTGCAACCCGTCAAAAATTTGAAAGATGGCAGCAACAATAAGCAGTTGCGAAGCCACGGCTACAACCTGCGGATCGGTTGTAAAAAGAAACGGCAGGTAATTTTTTGTAAGTATAAAAATGAGTCCCATTACCGACATAAAAAACAGCACCAGGTGCGTAGAGGCCATAGCAGCCATGCGCATCGAACTTAAATTATTCTCACCCATTTGATGACTCACCCGGATAGTATTTGCCTGCGACACTCCCAGAGAAATCATGTATGTAAACGATGCCATCCCCATTGCCACCTGGTGGGCAGCCAGTTGTGTTTCGCCCAGCCACCCCATCATAACAGCCCCAAGACTAAAAGTCAGCACTTCCACAATCAACTGAAATCCAATAGGAATCCCAATTTTTAACACGGAAAATATTTTTCGTTTTTCGTACGTTTGTTTTCGCGCAAGCACGAAAAATCTTCTGAAACGCGAAAATTTAAGAATGTAGCCCACAAACAGCAACGGCATAAAAATACGTGAAACCAACGTGCCGATACCAGCTCCAACCAAACCTAATTCAGGAAAACCAAATTTCCCGAAAATCAACAAATAGTTCAAAATAATATTGATAACGTTGGCTGTCAGGGTTATCTGCATTGCCATTTTTGTGTTACCAATTCCTTCGAAAAACTGTTTTACCGAAAAGAAAAGCATTAGCGGAAAGTAGGATAAACACAGGAGCAAATAATAGGGTTTCGACATTTCGATCACGGCATCGGTCTGCCCCATAAATGGCAAAAGAAAATACACTCCAAACATTATGAGTGCCAAAACAAAAGTGGCAACCGCATGCGTAAAAAAGCCATTTTTAAGCCACACCACCACCCGATCTAACCGGTTATTGCCAAAAGCCTTTCCAACCAGTGGGGTAAGCCCATAGGTAACCCCCATCCCGAAAAACATACCAATTACAAATACATTATTGGCAAACGATGAAGCAGCAAGTTCAACGGTTCCAACATGGCCAACCATCATATTGTCGGCCAGCATAACAACAACCTGCCCAATTTGCGACAGCACAACCGGAAGGGCCAGCCTCAGGTTACGTTTGTAAAATGGTATGTAGTGCGCCAGATTCATGGCGCCAAAATTACATTTTTAGATTAAATAGAGAACCAGAAACTTACTTTAAGCATAAAAGCATTTTGAGCTTTCACATCCGAGATTCCTTTAAAACTTTCGAATACTGAAGGTTCGTATTTGCTTTCGTAACGCGAGCGCGAATTAGTCCACACAAAATAGAGTGTTGACCCCGTTTTATATTCCCACCGGGCCACAAAGTTGGAACGAAATTCCTGAAAGTTAAAATCCGGGGAATTCTGTGCCAAATCCATAATATAGTTTTGTTGTTCATCCACCAGCCATTGTCCGCCACTTTCCTGTTCTTCAACAAACAGAGGTGCAAACCGCTGGTTTATATTTTTTGACTTAGAAGAAGCAACTTCCCGGTAGTCAGAAAATTTACCTACCGAGGCGTAAGGATTTCCGTAATACTGAAAAGAGAGTTCGGGGGTAACAAAAAATTCGGCCCGGATAGTGGAAGAAATGGTTTTCCGATCGATTTTTCCAACAATATATTTTCTGGAAAAAGTATTTCTTTCCATGCTTGTTACAAACTGGTTATTATCTGTTTCAACATTAAAATTATTCATTGAAGAAAGGGTAAAACGGCTGCCGATTTGCCATTGCACGTAAAAAGTATTTTCAGTGGCTTTTGAAATATTATCATCATTCCGGGTCAGTTCAGTTCCCCCGCCAAAGAAGAGGTCCTTGCTCGAATTGGTTTGCAAAAAGACTTCTCCGCTGGTTTCTCCATCAATCCTCAGCGAAGGGCCGCCCCACAATTTGCGGGTATCGATTTCGTAAAACGAACGCTCCGCAACCAGGTCGAGCCGCCAAAGGTTTTTAAACTGAAAGCGGGCATGGCCGGTTATTTCATCTCCCAGATTTTCGCCTCCATAACTCCAGTTATGTTCCTGTTCAAAATCAAAATAGTAATTGTTTAAAATGCCTTTGGGTTTGTTCACCCAGTAAACAATGTTAATTTCCTGATCGATATAATCGGCCTGCCTCAGATACCCCACATCGTTGAGCTCCACTCCCGGCGAACGCCAGTCGAGCGCTCCCATTATTCTGAATTTACCACTTCGTTTTCCGCCGCTCATTTCACCGCCCCAACCACTTAGTGATGTTAACGTCGGATCGTATTCAAGATGCTCAGCATCGGTGCGTTGAAAGTAATGCCTTGAGTTGGTTTGCAGGTTTGAAATGGCTTCTTCCGAGCCGTTTACCTGCGAGAAAAATCCTTTGAAATCAACAAAATATTTTCGATTTTTCCAGTTATGTTGAAAATCCACTCCGCCAACTGTTGAATTGTCGGGCAAAAATTCCAGATGCTCATCTTTAATATTGCGCAATGTGGATGTAACCATTCCGCCCAACACAGTGCTCCCCTCGTTGAAATCCTGCTTCACCCGGCCAATAAAATAGTTGGTAAAAGGCTCCACAGCTTCTTCCCTTTCCTGACCGTTAAAATGTATGGTTGCATTTTCATGTGCCGTCATGCTGTTAACAACCCCCACCGAAAGTCCTGAGCGGTTTTTTCCGGTTAATTTAAGTGCATTTATAATGGAAGTTTGATCGGGCATTTCCAGTGTTTCCATTTCCGCTACAGAAGGTGTATAGCCGGGTGAAGCCCCAATCCGGCGCGAATAAAAAAGTAAATCGCTGCTGCCGGCACCATATTCCAGGATGCTGTTCCCTTCAAGGAAAAAAGGCCGTTTTTCGTCGTAAAAAACTTCGTAGGAAGTGAGGTTGAGCACCGACGGGTCGGCTTCTACCTGGCCAAAATCAGGGTTAATTGTATAGTCGAGCGTAAAATCAGAAGTGACTCCAATTTTGCCATCCACGCCAAAACCTCCTTTAAAATTGTCCGGGGCATCCGAAACATATTTTGCCTTGGCATAGGGCATCACTTCAAAATTGCGTTTATACGGAATATTTTCAATCCCACGCAATTCGCCAAAAATATAAACCATTGCGGGGGCATCAACCGGAATAAGTTTCCACTGATCTTCCTCTTTCAATCGGTCAATCCAACGCCAGACGTGCATTCCCCACACATGTTCTTCTTTATTGGCGTACCTGAGCTGACTAAATGGCACACGCATCTCGGCATACCAGGCCGAATCGCCCACATGCGACTTTCCATCCCAAACGGCATCCCAGTTAAAATCCCATCCATACTCGCCAAGGTGCATCAAATCCACTTTTTGCCCGGCAGCAGTTACATTAAACTCGAAAGCGGTTTGCCTGTCGGAATAACTATCCAGGGCAATCCCGGCCATATCCCCCATATTTTCATCTCGCCGGCCAAGAATTGAACGTATTTTCTCCGGTTCATTATCATAACAAGCAATGGCCATGTACAAATAGGTGTCGTCGTACAAAATTTTAATCTCCGTTTCCTGCGAAGGAGTTTGAGCCTGGTTGGGTTGCTGTTGAATAAACCCTCCATCCCAGCTTCCCAATTTTTGCCAGCATTCATCATCCAGTTTGCCGTCAATTTTGGGGACCAGTTCGGTGCGGGTAGCATAATACACCCTTTTAATACTTGCATGGTAGTTCACCAGCGAATCATCAGACAATGTGTAATCGTAATTTTGTGCCCTCGTGGTAATTCCCAAAAATAGTAAGAATATAATCAACAAGTGTTTGTTTTTCATTTAGGTTAGTTTTATTCCCAGTAAAAATAAAATGATTTCCTAAACAAAAAAAATCTTAACATATAATCTTCCTTGCAGATGTCAGAAAACATTAAAATTTGCACTATTAGAACCAGAGTTTTTGATTTTCAAATAACAACAAATCTGAGAAGCCATTAAACGTCCAATTTGCATTTATTAACACATTCCCATTTGCGTTGTCAGATTCATGGCGTAATTTCAACAGTTAATAAAAGAGCCTAAACAATTTTTAACCAAATGAGTTATTTAGGTGTGTTTTTAGAAAACAATATTTATTGCAATAAAAATAAACGCAATGAGCCAAATAAAAAAAATCCTGGTTGCTAATCGTGGAGAAATAGCTATTCGAATTATGCGTACATGCCGGGAGCTGAATATCGAATCAGTTGCCGTTTTTTCTGAGGCAGACCGAACTTCACAGCATGTAAGGTATGCTCACGAAGCTTATTACATTGGCAAAGCTCCTTCTCCCGAAAGCTATCTGAATGTGGAAAAAATAATTGAAGTTGCAAAAGCGTGCGGCGCGGATGCCATCCACCCCGGCTATGGTTTTTTATCGGAAAATGCTGATTTTGCCCGGCGATGCAATGAAGAAGGAATTATTTTTATTGGACCGTCGCCGGAAGTTATTTCGCAAATGGGAGATAAAATTGAAGCCCGCGAAGCCATGATGAAAGCCGGAATCCCGGTGGTTCCCGGCACGCCCAACAGTGTGAACAACGAAAAAGAAGCGCTCGATGCCATTAAAAATATAGGGCTGCCGGTTATGATAAAAGCATCGGCAGGTGGCGGGGGAAAAGGAATGCGGCTCGTGCACAAAAAGGAAGAAATTGTTGCTGCCGTTAGAGCTGCCCGCTCCGAAGCGAAATCAGCGTTTGGTGACGATTCGGTTTATATTGAAAAATATATCAGCTCACCACACCACATCGAATTTCAAATTCTGGCCGACCAGCACGGGAACGCAGTGCACCTGTTCGAACGCGAATGTTCCGTTCAGCGGCGTCACCAAAAAATGATTGAAGAAACTCCATCCCCGTTAATGACCGAAAAATTGAGGCAAAAAATGGGTAATGCCGCCGTGGAAGCAGCAAAAGCAGTTGATTACACTGGTGCCGGCACCATTGAGTTCCTGGTAGATGAAAGCCTGAATTATTATTTCCTCGAAATGAATACACGGCTGCAGGTGGAACATCCGATTACCGAACGGGTAACCGGAATCGACCTGGTGAAAGAACAAATCAAAATTGCTGAAGGCCGTAAACTGGAGTTCTCGCAAAACGATTTAAGCCAAAAGGGACACGCCATTGAATGCCGGATTTACGCCGAAGACCCCGATAATAATTTCATGCCAAGTCCGGGGAAAATTTACAAAATATCAGAACCTTTGGGCTTGGGCGTTCGCACCGACGGATATGTTTACGAAGGCTATGAAATTCCAATTTTTTACGACCCCATGATTTCAAAACTGATTGTTTGGGGAAAAACAAGAAAAGAAGCCATCGCCCGAATGCGAAGGGCTTTGTATGAATACAAAATCACAGGGGTTAAAACTTCAATAAAATTTCTTGAACGCATTATGAACAATGCAAGCTTTATTGAAGGAAAATACGACACGCATTTCATTGAAAATAATAAGAATCAATTGTATAAAAAATCTGATATTGAAGAAAGCGATGACATGGTAGTTATTGCCGCATTTGTTGATTACATGGATAAAATCAGCCGGATTCAGGACAACCAGAAAGAATTTGCCCCGCCGGCAGAAAGCCGCTGGAAGAAAATACCGTACATTAACCATTTTTAACTATGGCACTTGAAATAAAAATAAACGATCGTACAACATGGGTTAACCTCATTCAACAAAACGGGAACCTGCTGGAAGTGGAGGTTGACGGCAAACGCTACAATGTTGACCTGCTCCACACAGCAGACGGAACATTTTCCATTCTCGAAGGCGGACATTCCTATAATATTGAATTGGTCCCCCACAACCAACCAAAAAAATACACCGCACACACACTTTACAACACCTACGAAGTTGATATTATTGATGCCGAAGCACGTTATCTTATCAACCGCGGTTCAAACGGAGTGGGTAAAAGTGAAAAAACCATATCGTCGCCTATGCCCGGGAAAGTGGTAAAAGTTTTGGTAAACGAAGGCGATATAATAGATGAAGGAAAAACCGCCATTATTATTGCCGCCATGAAAATGGAGAGTGAATACAAAGCCCCAATCAGTGGGATGGTAAAGAAAATTAATGTAAGCGAAGGTGATACTATTGAAGGAAACCAGGTGCTTATTGAACTCGAATAAACCAATTTATTTATGAATCTACAGGATAAATACAACCAGCTCGAAGAGTTTAACACGAAAGCCGAGCTGGGAGGAGGAGAAGAACGCATTGAGAAACAACACGCGACAGGAAAAAAAACAGCCCGCGAAAGGGTTCTGCAACTGCTTGACCCCGGAACTTTCAATGAAATTGACAAGTTGGTTACCCACCGCAATTACGATTTTGGCATGCAGGAGAAGAAATTCCTGGGCGACGGTGTAGTTACAGGCTATGGAAAAATCAGCGGAAGGCTGGTGTATGTATTTGCACAGGATTTTACCGTTTTTGGCGGTTCGCTAAGCCGGGCCAATGCCGATAAAATTGTAAAAATTCAAAACCTCGCCCTGAAAATGGGAGCACCTCTTATTGGTCTCAACGACTCAGGCGGTGCCCGCATTCAGGAAGGCGTGGAAAGCCTCGCCGGGTACGCCGACATTTTTCACAACAATGTAACTTCTTCAGGAGTCATCCCGCAAATATCGGCTATCCTGGGGCCTTGTGCGGGAGGTGCGGTTTATTCACCGGCGTTAACCGATTTCATTTTTATGGTGGATGAAAAAAGCCACATGTTTGTTACCGGCCCCGAAGTTATCAAAACTGTTACCCACGAAGATGTTTCGAAAGAAGAGTTAGGAGGAGCAAACACGCACAGCACCAAAAGCGGAGTTGCCCATTTCACAGGTGCCGACGAAGAACAAACATTGATGATGATCCGCGAACTGGTCACTTTTCTGCCATCGAACAATCTGGAAGATCCGCCCGTAAAATCGACAATCGACCCCAGCGACAGGGAGGAAGAACACCTGCAGGAAATTGTTCCGGCCGACCCGAACCGACCATACGATATGCATGAAATTATTCAGAATGTAATCGACAACAAGCATTTCCTGGAAGTACAGCCGCAGTATGCTCAAAATATTATTGTTGGTTTTGCCCGGTTTGGCGGCCAGCCGGTAGGAATTGTCGCCAATCAGCCCAATCATTTGGCCGGTGTGCTCGATATTAATTCATCGGCAAAAGCAGCCCGTTTTGTGCGCTTTTGCGATGCATTCAACATTCCGCTGGTAACGTTTGTGGATGTTCCCGGATTTTTACCCGGTACCAGCCAGGAGTTTGGAGGAATTATAAAACACGGAGCCAAACTACTGTATGCTTTTTCGGAGGCCACGGTGCCCAAAATTACCGTCATCACCCGAAAAGCTTACGGCGGGGCCTACGATGTGATGTCGAGCAAGCACATTGGCGCCGATGTTAATTTTGCCTACCCCACAGCAGAAATAGCTGTAATGGGCCCCGAAGGTGCCATCAATATTCTTTACCGTAAATACAACGCCGAAGAAAAATCCAAGGCAGTGGATGAATACCGTGAGAAATTTGCCAATCCATACAAAGCTGCCGCGCTGGGCTACATCGATGAAATTATTCCGCCAAAAGAAACACGCAAAAAAATTATTGGTGCACTGGAAATGACCCGCAACAAGCGCAAATCGAACCCGCCTAAAAAACACGGAAACATTCCGTTGTAATTACTTTGCTGAATAACAATTTATTTCTATTTTTGCGCGTTCAAAATTTATTAAGTAATAATTAAAATTAATGTTTATGTTGAATCAGTACGAAACCGTTTTCATTTGTACTCCCGTTTTATCTGAGCCACAGGTAAAGGAAACGGTAAAAAAATTCAAAGACATTATCACCTCCAACGGAGGGGAAATGGTCAATGAAGAGAACTGGGGGATGAAAAAACTGGCTTATCCCATTCAAAAGAAATCTACTGGCTTTTATAATTTGTTTGAATTTAAAGCCGAACCTTCGCTCATCAAAAAGTTTGAGATTGAGCTGCGCCGCGAGGAACGAATCATTCGTTTTATGACTGTAAAACTCGACAAGTACGCAGTTGAATACAGTGAGAAAAGAAGAAGGCTTCAGAAAGAAAAAACAGAAAATAAGGAGGGATAAAAAATGGCACAAAATACAAGTGAAATCAGGTACCTGACCCCGCCGTCAGTAGAAATTAAAAAGAAAAAATATTGCCGTTTCAAGAAGAACGGAATCAAATATGTCGATTACAAAGACCCGGAGTTTTTGAAAAAATTCCTGAACGAGCAGGGGAAAATTCTTCCCCGCCGTATTACCGGCACTTCACTGAAATACCAGCGCAAAGTGGGCCAGGCCATTAAACGGGCCCGCCAGATTGCTTTGCTGCCTTATGTAACCGATATGATGAAATAAAAAAGGAGACTTGAAATGGATATTATATTAACACAAGACGTTGAGCGGCTGGGAAACAAAGATGACATTGTTTCAGTAAAAGAAGGATACGCGCGCAATTTCCTTATTCCGCAAAAAATGGCAATTGCTGCCACTGCCACAGCCAGGAAGGTGATGGAAGAAAACAAAAGACAACGCGCACATAAAGAAGCAAGATTAAGAGAAGAAGCCCAGAAAATTGCCGACAAGCTGGCAAACAAGAAAGTTAGCATTGGCGCCAAAGTGAGCTCTTCGGGTAAAATTTTCGGTTCGGTAAATACCATCCAGGTAGCAGAAGCTATCAACAAAAAAGGATTTGAAATCGACCGCAAACAAATTACCCTGCCTTCTGACAGCATTAAAGAAGCAGGAACATACACTGCCAAAATCAAACTCTTCAAAGACGTCATCGTTGAGCTGGAGTTTGATGTAGTAGGTGAATAAAAAAACCTTTGATATATTTTAAAAGGGTTCTCGAAAGGGAACCCTTTTTTATTACTTCACAGCCACAGTTTCAACTTCAATTAAAACCCCAAGCGGCAATTCTTTTACAGCAAATGCTGCACGTGCCGGCGGATCTTTCTCGTAAAACGCTCCATATACCTCGTTCATGGCTTTAAAATTGGCCATGTCGCTAAGCAGGCAGGTAGATTTTACTACATCCGAAAAACTGTAGCCGGCCACTTTCAGGATAGCGCCAATGTTTTTCATCACCTGGCGGGTTTGCTCCTTAATTCCACCTTCTACCACTTTCATGGTTTCGGGGTCGAGCGGCACCTGGCCCGAAATGTACAACGTGCCGTTTACTTCCACGGCCTGACTGTAAGGCCCAATCGCCTGCGGGGCATTGGGTGTAGCAATTATTTTTTTCATAATTACAGGTTTTAGAAATTATCGTAATGACTTTGTCGTTTCTGGATTTTCAGGTCTTTCAGGATGGAAGACTTGGCGTTGATAGTGAAGCTGTAGCTTTTGCGGAAACCAAATGGAACAAAACTGAATGACATTTGCCAGCAGTGTAAATCGCGGTTCACATTGAAAGTGGTGTGGGCAAATTCACCGGCCATAATATCGTAATTGGTATTTGCGCTAATCCGCCATTTTTCGGTCAGGTTTACATTTCCTCTCACACCGATTGTTTGCGAGAACCTGCCATCGGGTGCTGCCCTGGTGGGGCCGGTATAGTTAAAACTGTAATCGAAACCAAAATCCCACGGGATATTAAAATCCACGTAATCTTCATACTCGCCGGGTAAAATATTTTCCTCTTCCACAAGCCCCTTATTCCGTTCGGCTTCTTCCTCCCCTTTCTTCGAACGGAAATTCATACCAAAAGAGAGATTGGCACGCGTTAACCTTCCCAGTTTGGCCAGTCCACTCTTTTCGTTCCAAACATATTTATGAATTTTTTGGTAATCATCGTTTACCATGTAGGGGTCCAGCACACCTCCCATGTTGATGCTCACTCCCGCAACAGTTGTTCGTGCACGAATACTAATTGGAGAAAGATTCAGCGAGTCGGCAATTAAATTATAGGAAGTCCCGAAACTCAGGTTGTCAATAATTTTCACCTTTCGTGTTTGTTGTTCGCCCTCGGTTTTGGTGGTATCATTTGTGTCGAGCACCTTCATTTCGAGATTGTTATTCAATGAAAATGAAACTGAGCCCGATGCTCCCCGACCGGGCGAGCCGCCGTAAATACCGCCGGCATTAACATCGAAATACTGCATGGTGGAGTCCACCATAACTTTCTGCCAATAGCCAAAACGCTCGGCACCAAAATCGGGGCGGTAACTAAAGCTCATGGAAGGCGACATTTTATGCCTGATACCTTTCACTTTCGAATTGGCGTTGCGAGGCAAAAACATCCCGTAAATATTTGTTGATGCGCTCACACTGTACGAATAGTCGTAAACCCGGTTCAGACCGGTAATAGTGTCAACTTTCACCGCACTGGGGACCCCTGAAGGATTATCATAATCAGCTCCTTCATTGTACGTGTAATCGTATTTTTTAAAGTACCATTTTTCGTTGTAGCTGAACCCCGGACTGAAATTCACGTGGTTAAATAAATTAAAACTGGGCAATGCGATGGGAATATTGTGCCGTATCCCGTTTTTCCAGTCGCGTGTAAACGATTGGTTCAGTATTTCCGATTGCTTGGCCGTTACCGAGTTTCGGAGGTTTCCGCTGTAATTAACCCCCAGCTTTTCGTACCATTTAATGGCCCCGCTGCGGTTCTTTTTTCTGAAAGGGTAAATTTTTCCCATGCTGAATGTCATTTCGGGCAACGACAACGACATGGTGGAGTCCCGTGAATTTTGTGAATGCCGCAGGTTAACCGACATATTAAATGGTGTATTTTCAAATTTCTTGGTAAATGAAACACTCGACGATTTTTGGGTACTCAGATATTCCCGTGACGAATAGGAATTTAATTTTTCATAACCGCTTGACGATAAATTCACGCTGGCCGAAAACGTCTGGTTCGGATTGGCTTTGGCATCCTGGCTGTGGTTCCAGCGCACTGAAAACTGTGGTGTCCTCCGGTAATCTTCCCGCCCTTTTTCGCCAAATACATTTACACTGTATTGCAGGTTCATACCCCCGCTAAACTTGTAGCGTTTCCGGTAATTGGTATTTAATTTTGAAGCCCATGAACCTTTGGAGTAAATATCGCCCTGCAACGCCAAATCGAAATATTCGCTGGCTGCCCAGTAATACCCCCCGTCACGCAAAAAGAACCCGCGGTTTTGTTCTTCACCGTATGCCGGCACCAGTATTCCGGATGAATAAGTTGGTGCATTAGGAAAGTAACCAAACGGAAGAATAGGAAAATAGATTGGGAAATCTTCCAAAACCATATAGGCCGGGCCTGTAATTATTTTGTTATTTGATATTACTTTCGCTTTGGTTAGATGCAGGTAAAAGTGAGGATGGTCGGCATCGCAGGTAGTGTATTTGCCCTTTCTCAAAATAAAAGCATCTTTCGAAATCTTTTTGGTTCGCTGGCTATGCACAAACCCATCGCCCTGCTCAGTAACCACCTCGGTAATAATCCCCTTTTCGGTTTCAAAGTTATACCGCAGTGTTTTGGATTCAAACTCCTCGTTACCATCTTTAAAAATTGGTTTCTGCACCAGGGCCCCGGTGGAATCCTGGATACCTTCAGCATACACTTCCTTGGTTTCCAAATCGAGCTCGATGAAATAAGCCGACAATTCGATTTGCTGATAAGTAACTTTGGAATTGTTGTAGAGAAAAACCTTCTGCCCGTCGAAAGAAACGATAATTGAATCTTCGGCATTGTAATCGATGGGAGCTTCTATTACCGGAGCAACAATAGAATCAGCTGCAGTAGTATCAATTACTGTCCCTCCCATTTCCTGCAATGTGTCAACCTGAACGGCCTGATTGTAAACGGTGTCAGATTGCGGAATTTCCAATACAGGAGATAAACTTTCCGTTTTCTGACAAAAACCCAGCAGAGAAATAAATACGAACAGGTATGTAAAAAGTATCTTATACAAAATGTTTTCTGAATTTAATGCTTCACCTAATGGCACGACGTGCAAAAATAAAAATAAGCCCTTTACTTGAACGCTAATAAATGCAAAATAAATTTAATATTTCTATTTTTGCCGGTAAATCAATTAGCCGGACAGCAAGGGGGAAAATTTACTGTTTGGTTTTCAAATTTGAAATTATTAATAATGAAAAAATTACAGGTGTTTTAACATATTTTTTCATGAAAATCGGGGGATTTTAAATACCATTTTAAGTCTGAAAACAATTCACTTCTTCGCCTTCTCAAAAGAACAATGAATTAATATCTGAGAAAAACACCTTCAGAAAAATGTAATTCCTGATTGAATTGCCTAATTTTACCCTATATTTTTGAAAAAATTAAACAGTATGAATATTTCAAAATACACGAAACTGGGAATTTTGATAGTGATATCCATCACAATTTTAATATGGGGATTGAGCTATCTGAAAGGCAATGATATTTTTCAGAAATCAAACGACTACCATGTCATATACGAACGTGTTGACGGGCTTTCGAAATCAAATGATGTAATTCTCAGCGGGTATAAAATCGGGCAGGTGAAAAATATTGCCTTCACACAGGGTAACCGAAGCTATTTGCGGGTAACTTTCACCATTGATTCGGACATAAAAATACCTGTTAACTCTGTGGCTCAGATAGTGAGCAGCGATTTGATGGGAACCCGGTCGATTAAACTGAACATGACCGATGAAAATGAGTTTTACCAGCCCAACGACACCATACCAGGAGATATTGAAAGCGATTTAAAAGAACAGGTGAGCATGCAGGTGCTGCCCATAAAAAATAAAGCCGAAGAATTACTGAGCACAATCGACTCTGCCATAACCATTTTAACCGTAATTTTCAACGAAGATGCCCGCCAAAACCTTTCTGAAAGTTTTGAGAATATTAACCGCACCATCGAAAACCTGGAACAAACTACTTCCGACTTGCAAGTTTTTGTTTCTACTGAAAAAGAAAGTGTGGGAAACATCATCACGAACATGGACAGCATCACCACTGCTTTCAACCGAAATACTGCCGAGCTGGAAAAAACCCTGCAAAACATAGCCCAATTCAGCGACACACTGGCCCAAATGCCAATTACCCCTGTGCTGACAAATATACTGGAAGCCTCAAACAAAATCAATTCGGTACTTGCCAAACTCGAAAGCACCGACAATTCAGCCGGCCTCCTCCTTAACGACGACGAACTCTATGCTTCCATTACTACGCTTTCTGCCGATTTGAGTTCATTAATAAGAGACATCAGGATAAACCCGGAACGTTACCTTCAGTTTTCAGCCATCGACCTGGGTAAAAATGTGTACATCAATGCCAGCGGAGATGCAGCAGAAGAAAACATTGTATTTAAAGTACACCTTGTTTCAAGTGAAAATAAAATTCCGCTCGATGCTGACCATTTTAAAGGACTTGGCCCAATTGAAGAGTACGAAGCCAGTGGAGCTTATTCTTATCTTGCTGGTGAATCACATTCGTATGCCGAAATAGCAGAATTGCATGTTAAGGCTACAGACAAATTTCCGGATGCAACCATTGTCGCATTCAAAAACGGACGGTTGATAAAATTAGAAAAAGCACTAAAATCATTAAAGAAATAAACAACGGAGCGTTAATATACTTGTAAATACAAGTTAAAACCCGATCACTACCAACCAGATAGCCTGCTAACTATCAAAATGTTAAACACAATCAATTGGATATCAACAGATTATTAATTTTAAAAAATATTCAACTTTTAATCCCCTCAAATAGAAACCGATAAAACATTTCCGAAAAAGTCAAGCCCAAATCCATTTTTTTTTAAACTTTTTTTTAGCAAATTTTGCTTTCGGGAATTAAAAGGGAATTTTTTGTAGAACCTCAAAAATCCAACCAGATTAAATGAGTAAGGAACATATTTCGGCCTGGGAAAAATGCCTCAACATTATCAGAGATAATGTGCCAGGCAGCAGTTTTAAAACTTGGTTTGAACCAATAGTACCCGTCAAACTCGACAACAAAGTACTAACGATTCAAGTGCCCAGTGCATTTTTTTATGAGTATCTCGAAGAACAGTTTATTGACATTCTTCGAAAAACACTGCGCATGGTTTTAGGCACCGGTGCCAAGCTGGAGTATAATGTAGTAATGGGTGGCGACACACAAACAAATGGCTCACCCTATACTGTAAGCTATCCAACCAACAACAACTCAAAAATTCAAAACCAGCCGTTAAATATTCCGCTGAAAGCAGATGAAAAAAAATCCATAAAAAATCCGTTTATAATTCCCGGCATACAGAAACTGCAGATTGACCCGCAGCTCAAAGCCGATAATACATTTGATAATTTTATTGAAGGCGACTGCAACCGGCTGGCACGAAGCGCAGGCTATGCTGTTGCCCGTAATCCCGGCGGAACCGCTTTCAACCCGTTAATGATTTACGGAAACTCAGGGCTAGGCAAGACACACCTGGGGCAAGCCATTGGCATTGAAGTAAAAGAAAATATGCCGGACAAAGTGGTGCTTTATGTAAATGCCAATAAATTTCAAACCCAATTTACCGAAGCAACGCGCAACAACAACCGGAACGATTTCCTGCATTTCTACCAGATGATTGACGTACTGATCCTGGACGACGTGCACGAATTTGCCGGCAAAGAAAAAACGCAGGAAACCTTTTTCCATATTTTCAACCACCTGCACCAAACCGGAAAACAACTCATTTTAACCTCGGATAAACCGCCCATTGAGCTGAAAGGCATGGAACAACGGCTTTTGTCGCGGTTTAAATGGGGGCTCACAGCCGACCTGCAAACACCCGATTTTGAAACCCGGATGGAAATCCTGCGCCGGAAAGTTTACAACGACGGCATTTCGTTATCCGACGAAGTGCTTGAATACATTGCCTCGCACGTAAATAATAATGTGCGCGAACTGGAAGGAGCACTTGTTTCGCTACTGGCCCAGTCGATGCTGAACAAACGCGAGATTACGATCGACCTTACTGCCAAACTGATCAACAAACTGGTAAAGAATTCACACAGGGAACTGTCAATTGAATACATTTCGAAAGTAGTGTGCGATTACTTTAATATGCCGGTGGAGTCGCTGCAGACCAAAACACGTAAACGTGAAATTGTACAGGCCAGGCAAATCACCATGTTCTTTTCAAAAAGTCTTACCAAATATTCGCTGGCAAGTATTGGTGCGCAAATAGGAAATAAAGACCACGCCACCGTGCTGCACGCCTGCAAAACGGTAAATAACCTAAAAGATACCGACAAAAATTTCCGGCAATACGTTGAAGATATCGAAAAGAAATTAACGATGTAACCAACCGGGCAGGAACCAAAATTCCTGCCTTTTTTAATCCATCCTACATGATTTATCTGTTAGCAAGCATCATATCTTCAGCTGCAATTTATGTCATTTTCAGATGGGCAAAAAATTACAACTGCAAACTGAATGCCCTGATAACCATGAATTACCTCGTGGCAACAGTTCTGGGCTTTGGGTTTCTGCTTCGTTTCAATATTCAGCCTTTTTTTGAAAATAACCACTGGCTGCCTTATGGAGTAATACTGGGGATAATGTACATTCTCATGTTTTTCCTGATAGGCACTTCGTCGCAAAAAGCAGGAATAACCGTCACCACGCTGGCCAATAAACTGTCGCTGGTATTTCCGGTTTTCTTTTCGCTGTTCTGGTTCAACGAGCAAATTACCACGTTAAAATATTTTGGAATTGCCGGAGCATTTGCCGCCGTTCTGCTGACACTCTACAAAAAAGACATCAAAAAAACCAATCGCTTTTATTTTGTTTTACCCATTGCCATTTTTCTGGGCAGTGGTTTTATCGATTCATTTATAAAATACGTTCAGGCCCTGCAAATAAACGACCAGCTATCGGCAGCCTATTCTTCATTTGTATTTTTTACAGCTTTCATTTTCGGCGTACTAATCACTTTTTCCAAAAGTATAAACCGGAAACCAACCCTGCACACTCCAACTCTGCTTTTAGGTGCTTTGCTCGGGATGGCTAATTTTGGTTCGCTTTATTTTATACTGCAGGCGCTCAACCGAAGTAACCTGGAAAGCTCGCTGGTTTTTGCACTCAACAACATGATGGTTGTAGCGCTTTCGGCATTGCTCGGTTTTTTTATTTTTAAAGAAAAACTGAACCGGTTAAATATTGCCGGAATTGTGCTGGCTATTTTAAGTTTGTATATTTTACTGTAATGGAAGATACCTATAAAACCATAGCGGCCAAAAGCGAAGGTTACTTCAAAGACAAAGGGAGTAAATTTATTGCCTATGCCTGCCCGGTGAGCAACGAAGACGAGATAAAGGAAATTCTTACAGAAATAAAAAAGGAACACCATAACGCGCGTCACCACTGTTATGCCTGGCGACTGGGAACAGAAGAAATCACCTGGCGGGCCAACGACGACGGGGAACCTTCCTCAACAGCCGGACGGCCTATCCTGGGGCAGTTGCAAAGTTTTGATGTCACCAACGTTTTTATTGTGGTAGTACGCTACTTTGGCGGAACGCTGCTCGGCACAAGCGGACTTATAAATGCTTACAAAACTGCTGCTGCCGATGCCCTCAGCAGCGCCCGGATTGTTACCAAAACCATCAAAGTAAAATTCAAACTTCATTTTACCTATCCGCACATGAACGATGTGATGCAGATAATAAAGCAGGAAAATCTGAATATTGTTGACACACAGTTCGAAATTGAATGCGATCTGTTTTTCACCGTGCGAAAATCGGAAGCCGGAAGAATCGAAAAAAAATTTCAAAATTATTATGGAGCAGAGATTGAACAAATTGGCTGAGCTGTTAATAAAAAGCTGAAAAAAGTTCATTCAGTTCGCAGGTAATCTGCTTATTTCATTTTAATTTTGAGTTTTATGATGAAATGCCAAATTATCAGTCATCAACAAATCTGCAGGGTGCAATTTTACCCGGCAAGCATTTATCATCCCCGGCATTTTATCGTTTTTTTACATAACCGGATTAAAACAGGTTTTAAAGAAAAGGTGATTTTACTTTTTCAACAAACGAAAAGCCAATATTTTATTTTTTTGAAATATTGGCTTTTTTTTGAAACAGAAATTTATGACCATCAATTTATAAGAATATGAAGCGAGATTTAATTTCAATTACAGACTATTCGAAGGAAGAATACCTGAAAATTATGGACCTGGCTGCTGAGTTCGAAAAGAACCCGAACCAGGATCTGTTAAAAGGGAAAGTGGTTGCATCCCTTTTTTTTGAGCCATCAACCCGTACCCGGTTAAGTTTTGAAACCGCAATTAACCGCCTCGGCGGTAAAATTGTCGGTTTTGCCGATCCACAAAATTCAAGTTCCACCAAAGGTGAAACGCTGCACGATACCATAAAAATGGTAAGCAACTATGCCGATTTGATTGTAATGCGCCATCCGCTGGAAGGAGCGGCACGTTATGCCGCCGAGGTTTCACCCGTACCGATCATCAATGCAGGCGACGGGGCCAATCAGCACCCCACGCAAACCCTGCTCGACATGTATTCCATTTTAAAAACACAGGGAACGTTCGATAACCTCAACATTTTTATGGTTGGCGACCTGAAATACGGCCGCACCGTGCATTCGTTGCTTATGGCCATGTCGCAGTTCGACACCCCGATTTTCAACTTTATTGCCCCGGCAGAGTTGCAAATGCCCGAAGAGTATAAAATGTTCCTCAGGGAAAATGATATCCGGTATTTTGAACATCGCGAATTTACCGACATCATCAGCGAAGCCGACATTATTTATATGACCCGCGTGCAAAAAGAGCGCTTTTCAGATCCCATGGAATATGAGCAGGTGAAAAATATTTACATCCTCCGCAATTCGATGCTCGAAAATACCAAGCCCAACATGAAGATTCTTCATCCGCTGCCACGGGTCAACGAAATTCATACAGATGTGGACAAAAACGAAAAAGCCTACTATTTCACACAGGCTTTAAACGGAATGTACACCCGCGAAGCCATTATCACACACATTATGAACCTTAAATAAGCAAGCCATGAGTAACGATACAACAAAAAAGAAGCTGAAACTTAAAGTAAGTGCAATTAAAGAAGGCACGGTAATCGACCACATCCCGGCCCAAAATTTATTCAAGGTAATAACCATCCTCGGCCTCGATAAAATTGAAAACCAGATTACCTTTGGCACCAACCTCGAAAGCCAGAAACTGGGTAGCAAGGCCATCATTAAAGTTTCCGACAAGTTTTTTGAAAACGACGAAATCAATAAAATTGCCCTGATAGCACCCGATGCCAAACTCAACATTATAAGAGACTACGAAGTGGTGGAGAAAAAAATTGTAAAGGCACCTGAAATTATTAAAGGCATTGTAAAATGTTTTAACCCGAAATGCATAACAAACAACGAAAAAGTTACCACTTGCTTTAAAGTCCTCTCTACTTCGCCCGTTACCCTAAGGTGCCGGTATTGCGAAAAAATGACAATCGGGGAACAAATGAGAATGCTGTAATTTCCGGCAATAAGCTTAAAATGAACTACGTCTGCTACATCCTGTTCAGAATTAAAATTTTCCCCAAAATGATTGAACTAAATTTTCACGGGCAGACGTAATTTTTTATATATTTGCACCTCGATTTCCGGAATGGAGAACGTTCTTTACAAAAGCCCAGTTGGCGGAATTGGTAGACGCGCTAGTTTCAGGGACTAGTGTCCTCTTGGACGTGAAGGTTCGAGTCCTTTACTGGGCACGTTTTTGAATTCAAAAGGAATCAAAAAAAAATCAAAAGCACTTAAAATCAACGTTTTAGGTGCTTTTTCTTACCCGGTAAATCTACATCCAATTCAAAATCGGGTAGGTCTAAATAAGTCTTTGGCAAGTCGAGTTCAAAATCCTCTGGGATATCAATAAGTTCTTTTTCCATTTTCTCAAATTCCCTATCCAGTTCATCAGAATTTATTTTTTTTTCTGATTCATTTCCAAATTCTCTAACTTTACTCATGATTTCTAATTTACTTCTACTTCAATGTCATAGTTTCTTTTCAAATAATATTTCATTTTTAAGTTTGCTTTGTGCTTAATGTTCTTGTTAACAGAAAACACAGTATCATAAGGGAAGGTCAATATTTTTTCTATATCTTTTTTAAGTTGGAAAAAGTCAGTCATCGCTTTATCATCATCCACTTTATTATTTTGAATTTTGTTCCACAAGATCTCAAAGTTGAGAAGTACTCCTTTCAGTTGATTCTGCTTTTCATTGATTTGTTTTGCATATTTTGAATACGGAAAGAAAGGCTTAACTACATTGACAATCTGGGAAGCAACAATTATTCCTGCCCACAAAATGGGTAGTTTTTCCCAAATTATCCAAGTGGCTACACTACCTGATGCTGCAAATGCTAAAAAAACATTCAAGTTCCTGTCTATTTTAAAAAACCTTGCTGATATATAATTCAAAACAAAATACTTGAATTTGTAATTCAGCAGGGTATTGAATATTCTTTTTTTCTGACTATCCTTCATCTTTTATTTATAAAGCATTAGTTTAAAATTACTAATCGTCATTTCACATCCGCTGCCAAGGCTTTAAAGTCATGATATAAAATTTTCAAATCACTATAACCCTTGACAAGGGAGTATAAAAGTTTTGCCCACCCAATAAATGCTATTGAAATGTTTTTGAAGATGTTAAAAATAAAAGACACAATTTTGCAAGCTACCCGAAAAGCTTTGGAATGATTCATTAGATTGTTTATACCAGAAATTGCGTCCACTTCACTAATATTGTTAGAAATAAATACTGTAGCATCCATATCTCCGGAATAAATCATATGAATATTAGTAAGCTGTAATCCACCTTTCAGGTATATTCCTATGGACTTTATGACTTTTAATATCCCCGCCGAAATTATCTTATATGCTTTCGAAACATATCTGAAAAACGCTCTGAAAACATTTTCTTTGATAAATGAAATTACTTTCCTTCCAATTTTCTTAAACCACCTCCATATTCTTTTCAACCCATCCCATAATCTAGTACCTTTTTCTTTTATGTACGACCAGGCATTGTCAATATCAATTGTTGACTGGAATTCTTTACTAATTTCTTCGCTTGCATCTTCAATCTTGTCAGTATCCTTAATCGAGTTCGCTTCTTCAATTCCCGTAAATAATTTTGGTGTAATTCTTTCTGCAAAAGATTCCGCTTTTTGTCTGCTCATATTACCAAAATGTTCATGATAATGACATAAGGCAGAATATAAATCGCTTCCTCTTGAAATTTCAAAATCATTTTTCCCGTCAATTCTTACGTCATAACCCAACAGCCATAACTCTATTTTAGCACAATTCACAATAAATTTTTGTGCCAGGCTTTTTTTGATTTCTTGATTTCGATCTGAAAGGAATAGCATAAAAGAATTTTTTCCTTCGGATGCTCTTGAAGAAATGCAGTGAGTAAGATAATCTTGATCAAATAGTATTTTTATTGTTTCAAAATTAAAGTCAGCATTAAACGTGGCATTTCTAATTAGAAATATCTGTAAGATGCTTTTAAAGTTTCTTAAAGATTGTTTATTCAATAATTTGAATTTGTAGTTTGGTTTGTTTCGGTAGAGCCCCAAACTCCAAAGCCTCAATTGAATGGCTCTATGAAATGCATTCTCTACTTCCGGTTTGATTTTAGCATTGTCAAACCATTTTTCTTTGGAAAGGTCGGACTCAAAACTGACTAATTCATCCAAAGCATACCATGTTTTGTCGCCTACCCAATAATCTTGCTCTAGGTTTGAATCTTCCTGAAACCTTAAAACAGCTTCTTTTATATCATCCAGCTTCCTATCAATTTTGTGTTTATTAATTTTACGTGGTAAATAGCCCAATAACCACAATCTTGTTGCAATTGTTTGTAATCTGACTTTCTGGCTTTTTATATCGTATGTTTCATCCTTATTTGAGGGAGTTCTTGCGATAATTCCTTTATTGCTGGCTTCGTTCAAAATTCGTTCAAACTGGCCTAGCTGATTAAGATGCGAGCCAGACAGATTACCAAACGTATATTTTGGTAATGAATCAGCCATTAGACATTGATTATATTAAATCTTTAAAAAGTTCAAGGAGACCGAGCCTTGTTTCAATTCCTGACTGTACTGCATCTCTATGTACTTCCAGTGCAACTTCTGGAGCTTCATTTAAATCTTTTTTAACAAAATTGTACGAATCGCCATCAAATTGTGCCAATGTTTCTGCAACCAATTCAATCTCTCCATCCGTTTTTGCTTTCTTGATTAAATTACGAATTTCTGTAAAGTTTTTCCCGCCTGTTATTTCAGTTTTTAGTTCACCAGTAAATGTTTGAACGTGAAGTGAGGTGAGGTCTTGAACTGCACTGTTTAGACTTTGCAAAGCATCTCTCAATGACATAACTAAAAAATTAAAGTTTAAAAATACTAACACGAATAAATTTTATTACCTTATATAAGGTACTTTTCTAACTACTTTTATATTAGTTCTAAAGCTCAAGCTTATCTCAATATAAATAATGATATTGAAATAGTCCATGTACATATCCCATGCGCCATGATAGCTTGATACAATTTACAACTAATTGATTAAAAATGCAATATAAAGACATTGAAAAAACTCAAAAACAACATCATTTTTCCAAAAGCTATCTATCTTGAAGGCGAATTAACGAATCAGTAAAATCTGGAAAAAAGAAAATCTTCAAAACAAGAAAAGATATAACAATATTTATTATCCCCGTCTGATCCTAGGCTGTGTGAAAATAGGATCAAATGGGGTTGATTTTTGCACCGGGTTTTAACCCGGTGATTTCATGAAGAATGAAGGTCGGCTTTAGCCATTAATTTTCAGGGTTTTAACGGCTAAAGCCGTAAGTCGATTATGAATTTCTCATCCACCGGGCTAAAGCCACGGTGTAAAAGTTTGTATTTTCACACAGCCTGGATCCGGACGGGGATTTCTTTGATATTTATCAACCGAATGGTGGATTTATTTTAACCAGGTAAATATTTTGTGTTTCACAACATGTTTTCTATTTCGCAAAGCTTTGCGGAAACCTTTGCGTCAAAATTCACACATACAGCAGCTTGCAGAGCATCAAAAGATGTAGCATCTTTGTATGGAAAGTAAAAATTTAAAAAGATGAAAAAAAGAATTGTAGTAGCAGGAGCAGGTGGTTTTATCGGTGGTCACTTGTCGCGGAAACTGGCTGACATGGGACATCATGTGCGTGCAGTGGACAAAAAACCATTAACCGACTGGTACCAGGTACACGACGATGTGGATAATCTCGTGCTCGATCTCAACCTGAAAGAAAACTGTTACACGGCTTTAAATGGATTTAACGAAGTGTTCAATCTGGCTGCCGACATGGGCGGCATGGGATTTATTGAAACCCACAAAGCCGATTGTATGCTGAGTGTACTTATTAATACTCACCTGCTGATGGCTTCCCGCGATTTGGGAATTACCCGTTTCTTTTATGCCTCGTCGGCTTGTGTGTACAATGCCACAAAGCAAACCGACACGGATAATCCCGGATTGAAAGAAGAAGATGCCTACCCGGCAATGGCAGAAGATGGTTACGGCTGGGAAAAACTGTTCTCGGAAAGAATGTGCAGGCATTTCAGAGAAGATTATGGAATTACCACACGGGCAGCACGTTTTCACAATGTTTACGGACCGTTTGGAACGTATGATGGTGGCCGCGAAAAAGCGCCTGCCGCCATGTGTCGCAAAGTGATTGAAAGCGAGTTATTCGGTAAAAATGAAATCAATATCTGGGGCGACGGCGAACAGACCCGTTCGTTTATGTACATCGACGAATGTGTGGAAGGCATCCTGAAAATTATGTACAGCGACATCGAGGAGCCGATCAACCTGGGCAGCGACGAAATGGTTTCCATCAACCAGTTGGTGGACATTGTGGAAGACATTGCCGGCTTCAAACTGAAACGCACCTACGATTTGGATGCCCCAAAAGGTGTGCGCGGCAGAAACAGCGACAATACACTAATAAAACAATACCTCGGCTGGGCTCCCTCCTACCCGCTGAAAGACGGAATGGAAAAAACGTACGACTGGATAAAAGAGCAGATGATAAAGGGAGAAGAGTCCAAATAACAATAATCAAATTTCAAACAAAAAAACCAAACCGGGAAATGAAATTTGAAATTGATATTTCCCGGAATATTTCCAAATGTTTTGAATTTTAATATTCTTTATTGTGCCATAGGCATCCCTGCGGGGGAATTTATTTGAGATTTATCTTTTGAAATTTGGAATTTCTTATGGAGTCATTCGAACAATAAAAATATATGATTCAAAAAAAAGTAATGGTCAGCGGGTGCTACGACCTGCTGCACGCAGGGCACATCGCATTTTTTAAAACCGCCGCGAAATACGGCGAACTGCATGTGTTTGTGGGACAGGACCAAAACATCAAACTATTGAAAGGAAAAGCACCTTATTTTTCGCAGGAGGAGCGCAGGTACATGGTAGATGCCATAAAGTATGTTGAAAAATCATACATCGCCTCCGGCTCCGGAATGCTCGATTTTGAACCAGATATGAAAAAATTGCGTCCTGATATTTTTGTGGTGAATTCTGATGGCTACACTCCCGATAAAAAAAGGGTGTGCGAAGAGAACGGTGTCAAGCTCGTTGTTTTGGAACGCATTCCGGAAGAAGGACTGCCCGAACGTTCAAGTTCCGGTTCCAAAAAAGAGTTGCAATTCCCCTACCGGGTTTGCCTGGCCGGTGGCTGGATGGATCAACCCTGGGTTTCTGAAAAACATCCGGGTTCGGTGGTGGTGGCACAGGTTTGTCCCATCATCGATTTTAACGACCGCTCGGGCATGGCCACCAGTTCGCGAAAAGTGGGCATCGAATTATGGGGCGACCAACTTCCCGATGGCGACCCGCTGCGCAATGCGCAACTGCTTTTTGGTGCCGAAAATCCTCCGGGTTCGGAATACATTTCAGGTTCGCAGGATCAGATTGGATTACTCGTTCCGGGTATTTCGCGCCTCGACTATAACGGCAGTTTCTGGCCCGCTCACATCGAAAACACTACCGACCGCGAAACCTGCGAATGGCTGTCGGAAGTACTAAATTTTGCACCGCTCGCACCCCGGCCAAAAGGATACAATCCCATTCAGCAAAAAAAACTCACCCCAGCCTTAATCAAACGATTGGGAGAATCAGGGAAAGCCTGTTACGATGCTATTCTGAAAAAAAATGTCAACCAACTCGGTGAGGCCATGAAAGAGACATTTCTCTGCTGGCACGAATTGTTGCCGCACACCGTTCCCGACTGGGTGATGGATGAAATGGAAGAAAAATATTTTCCGAATTATTCCGGCGCTATTACCTCGGGAAGTGGCGGCGGATACATTATTTTTCCTTCCGAAGAAAAAATTGAAGGTACATTAAAAATCAAAATCAAATACTAAACAGAAATACAATGAAAAACTACAAACGCTATTGCAAAACATTGAAACTGGAAGATGATCCCCGATTGATTGAAGAATACAAAAAAGTACATGCACCCGGCGCTGCCTGGCCCGAAATTTCACAGGGAATGCGCGAAGTGGGAATCGTGGATATGGAAATCTACCTCCTCAGCAACCAACTTTTTATGATTATGGACACCGTCCCGGATTTTGACCACGAGAAAGCCATGAAAGAACTGGCACAAAAACCCCGGCAGGCCGAGTGGGAAAAATATGTTTCGCAGTTTCAAAAAACATCGTCCGATGCAAGTGCCGATGAAAAATGGCAGCTCATGGAACGGATTTACAAACTTGGTGAATAATTAAAATTGGAGGTTCCGGTTTTTTTGCAGACTTTTGAAGACAAAAAGCAAATATTAGTATGAAGAAAATACTTGCTGAAAACAAGTTTTTCCTGGTTCCTTTTTTGGTATTCTTAACAGCTTGTTTCATACTGTTAATCAGCTACAGCAAGGCCGATCTCCACCTCCTGTTGAACCAGGCAAATTCTCCATTTTTCGATAGTTTTTTCAGGCATGCCACCTCGTTGGGCAACGGAGCAGTTGTTGCCATTGCTTTTATCCTATTGCTGTTTGTCCGGTTTCGGTTTGCATTTGCTTTTCTCATTGGCAGTTCAATTGCTTCAGCCATTGTAAATCTTTTTAAATGGGTGCTTTTAAAAGACGTTTACCGCCCGTCAAGCTATTTTGAAATAGTAGAAAAAGCACAGCTCCATTTGGTTGAAGGAGTAAAACTGCACAGCGAACAAAGTTTTCCGTCAGGCCATACCGCAACTGCTTTTAGCGTGTTTTTCTTTTTGGCGTTGATTGTAAAAAACAACACCCTCAAATTTTTCCTGTTTATGGTTGCAGTAACGGTAGCCTACTCTCGCGTTTACATTTCGCAACACTTTTTAATTGACATAACTGCCGGATCTATTCTGGCTGTAACTGTAATGCTCCTTGTTTTTTGGTGGGTAAGTCACTGGCAAAAAGCCTGGCTTGATAGCTCAGCTCTCCCAAAAAAATTTCGCAGGCATGATTGAAAAATTAAATAAAACCCATCCCCTCACCATTCAGTTCCTGATTGTATTGACTACGGGTTTGCTTTTTGTGCCTTTTTTAGGTGGCGTGCATCTTTTCGACTGGGACGAAATCAATTTTGCCGAAGCTGCCCGCGAAATGATTGTAACCGGCGATTACCTGACAGTTCAAATCAATTTTCAACCGTTCTGGGAAAAACCGCCACTTTTCATCTGGATGCAGGTGCTTTCCATGAAACTATTTGGCATCAACGAATTTGCCGCCCGTTTTCCAAATGCCCTTTGCGGAATAGTTACGTTGCTGGTGCTTTTCAGCATTGGCCGCAAAACAAAAAACAACCTGTTTGGCTTGCTTTGGGTGCTGGCTTATGCAGGCTCGGTCCTTCCCTTTTTCTATTTCAAATCAGGAATTATCGATCCGTGGTTCAACCTGTTTATTTTTCTCGGCGTTTATTTTCTGATGCTTTTCACCAATTCAGAGGATAAGAATAAAATCCGGAACGTGGTATTTTCTGCAGCATTTGCCGGTCTTGCCATTCTCACGAAAGGGCCGGTTGGTTTTTTACTGATTGCATTAACTGGCGCCGTATTTTTAGCCTGGGAGAAGTTCAAACTGAAAGTAAGGATGAAAGATGTATTGATTTACTTTTTAGTGCTTGCTCTGGTCGGCGGTTCGTGGTTTATTTTGCAAATTTTAAACGGTCATTTCAATACCGTAAAAGAGTTCATTGTTTACCAGGTACGGTTGTTTCAAACACAGGATGCCGGCCATGGAGGATTTTTTGGCTACCATTTTGTGGTGCTGCTTTTCGGCGTGTTTCCATCATCCATTCTTGCCATGAAAGCCTTTCAGAAAGAAAACAGCAAGGACGTATTTTACCGGTTGCTGAAAAAATGGATGATTATCCTGTTTTGGGTAGTCCTCATCCTTTTTTCCATAGTAAAAACCAAAATTGTGCACTATTCATCACTGGCCTATTTCCCAATAAGTTTTCTGGCTGCGGCTTTTATTTACGGGGCATGGGAAAAAAAATTCAGGTGGAGCAAATGGATGTCGGCACTCACCATTTTTATTGCATCGTTAATTGCGCTGCCGGTTATCGCATTACAGTTTGTGGAAAAATACAAAAATATTATCATAGAAAAAGACCTGATTAAAGATGCTTTTGCAGTGGAAAACCTGAAAGCTGAAGCCAACTGGACCGGATTTGAATTCTTGCCGGGCGTGCTTTTTCTAATCGCAATGATTTTAATTTTCTCGCTGATTAAAAAGAATAACCCGCTAAAGCGAGCTGTATTTTTATGGGGAACTACGCTCCTCTTCACCTTGTCGGTCATTCTCGTTTTTGTTCCCCGAATCGAAAAATATTCGCAAAACGCACTGATTGAATTCTTCAAATCGAAAGCCGGGCAAGATATTTATCTGAAAAACCTCTATTTCAAATCGTACGCCACCTATTTTTATGGCGAAACGCAGCCTCCTGAAAACCCCAACTTTTACGACACCGACTGGCTGCTCACCGGCGACATCGACAAAGACGTCTGTTTTGTCACCAAAATTCACCGGGCACACAACCTGAAAAAATATGAGGATGTGAAAGAAATTGGACGGAAAAATGGGTTTGTGTTTTTCCAGCGGGAGGCGGATTAGAGACAAATTTTAGTAATAGCCTCACTTTGAGTGAGACTATTACTTTAAATTTCATTCAACAAATTTCCTGTAATAACTGGCTTTCTGTTCGTCGTTAAACCGGGCGTAAATATTGGCCATGTAGGGTGCATATTTTTCTCCGGGATTTTGCTCCCACAGTTTTTCAAAATAAGAAAGTGCCACTTTAAAATCGGCAGTTACTTTATCGAGTTCATCAAGTAAAATGCGGTATTGGCTGCGGGTTTTGTTGTTGTTATATTTTTCCATTTCGCGCTGGTAGCGATTTTCAGCTCTCCAGTAATATTTCATGGCTTCCCATTCGAGCGCACCGGTGTGGTCAGGATTAATCTCCAGCAACTCACTGCTCACCGAATCAACAATTTCCTCGTTTTCAAGCTTTTTATTTATATCGAAAAATTTTTCAATATTTTCCCTTTCACGCTGCTTTTCCAGGGGCAGTTTTTCCCAAACAGCCAGGGCTTTTTCATCCTGATCAATTTCATCGTAAATAGAAAAAAGCCGACTGTTTACTTCCGGATTATCTTTGCTGAAATTACCGTAGTAATATTCCAGCGCGGTCAATTCTTTCGACAGGTTGTCCATGCCCTTAAAAATTTCTGCAAGCGTGGTGTACATCTCTTCATCAGCATAACCTGCCCACCTTGCCTCATCGAACCAATCCACTGACTGATTGGTCATATCAGCCTTGAAAGCTGTCTTCGCTGCCTCGGCATATTCAGCACCTGTAATTTCATTTTCAGCTTCATTTTGCCCGTTAAAATAGGTTTTCCAATTCTCAACTGCCTGGGCGTAATTTCCTTCAGAAATGGCTTGTTCGGCATTTTGTTTATACTGCGTTAAATTTTTCGGACCTCCACAAGCAGCTACAATTAAAACCAATGCAAGCAGAATATTATTTTTGAATTTCATATTTTTCTTCATTTGCGCGACAAAGCTATAATTTTTTGCGATTTTCGTGTGTGCCAAAACTTGTTTCATTTTTCTAACGAGACGGTTCGCAAAATATTTGATACTACAAAAAATCTTCATTATTATTAACATTCATGAACAATCTGTTTAACAAAACGTATTCCATTGAAAGCAGTTACAAAAAATCAGGCCAATGCAGGAATTAAATACCGTTTATTTGTGGGGAATCCGAATTGACGAACCGGTGGTAACAGTAACCGATTTACTGGTATCATTTCTATGTTTTCTGTATGCTTATAAAATTCACCAATCTGGTAAAACGGAGAAGACCTTTCTCTATTTCAAAATCTATTTTTTTACCATGGGAATTGCCACTTTTCTGGGCGGAGTAGTCGGTCATGCGTTTTTATATCTTTTTGAAAATTTCAGAGGGGAACTTTTTTACTGGAAACTGCCGGGCTGGATAATGAGCATGATTTCCATAATGTTTGTGGAACGGGCGGCAATTGAACACACCCGGATTTATTTAAACAAATCGATTGTCAACAGTTTTAAAGTGGTGAATATTATTGAATTCCTGATTTTCCTGACGCTCACCGTTACCACACTCAATTTCTTTTTTGTGGAATTTCATTCGGGCTACGGACTGATGTTTGTGGTGCTTTCGCTCGAAAGTTTCCTGTTTTACAAGACCCGAAATATTGCCGGGAAATACATTCTCACCGGAATTGGTTTTGCCGCAGTGGCTGCCCTCATTTTCATGAATGAAATATCGCCCCATCAATGGTTTAATTACGCCAGTACAAGTCACGTGTTGATGGCAATTGCTGCCACATTTTTCTACCTTGGTGCCATCCGTATTGACATGTCGGAAATTAAGCAGTAACTTTATCTGCAAAAATGAAAATTCAAACTGACCGGCTAACCTTGCACGAAATTTCGTGGAATGACCTTGAAAAGATACACCAACTTCATTTAGTTCCCGAAGTGGATGAATTCAACACATTAGGAATTCCCGAAAACCTCGATGAAACGCGAAATAATATCCAGGGTTACATCGACAACCAAAATGAAACGCCCCGCTCCCGTTTTTGCTGGAAAGCTATTCTGAAAGAAACAAATGACTTTATTGGCATCGCAGGAATGACTTTATCAAACGACCGGTTTAAAATGGGCGAGTTCTATTACAAACTTTTCCCAAAGTTTTGGGGAAATGGATTTGCAACAGAAATGGCAAAAGCCCTCATAAAATTTGGTTTTGAAGAATGCAAACTGCACAGGATTGAAGCCGGAGTGGCCACCCAAAATTTGGTATCTATCCGCGTACTCGAAAAAGCCGGACTGACACGCGAAGGAACGCGGAGAAAAATTCTGCCAATCAGAGGGGAATGGGTCGATAATTTTCATTATGCCATTCTGGAGGGAGACATCCTGTAAAAAATCCTATTTCCGTGTAACCTAAACCCCATTCATCAGTCTTAATAAAAAGCCAATTTTTATGAAAACGATGACAATGTTCTTCCTGTGTTTAATTTTTACTCCGTCAATTGTGGCACAGGAAATTTCAAAGAAACGCTACATCGCCAATCTGGTAAACGGTTACAATATTAATGTAGATGGAAAGCTGGATGAACCTGCCTGGCAGTCGGTGAAATGGGAAAACAAGTTTGTGCAGTTTGAACCGAATGAAGGCAACCCTCCGTATCAGCAAACTGAATTTGCAATTCTTTACGACGAACATAATATTTATGTAGCCATAAAAGCCATAGATAAAAATCCGGGCAGCATTTCGATGCGTATGACCCGGCGTGACGACATTGACGGCGACCAGGTTGGGATTGGTTTTGATACCTACTACGACCGGCGAACTGCTTTTATGTTTGCCGTTTCGGCCGTGGGTGTAAAAGTTGACTGGGTAATTAGCAACGACGGCGAAAACGAAGATTTTTCGTGGGATCCAATCTGGTGGGTAAAAACCACAACCACCGAAAATGGCTGGAACACCGAAATGCGAATTCCACTGACGCAGCTGCGTTTCCGTGAGGGCGAGGAGCAAACTTGGGGATTGCAGGTTTTTCGCACCATTTTCCGGGAAGAAGAGCTTTCCACCTGGCAGCACATGAAACGAGATGCGTCGGGACTGGTTTCTCAGTTTGGAACTATGAACGGATTAAAACATATCCAGCCTAAAAAAACACTCGATGTGATGCCTTACGTGGTGGCGCGTACCGAACGTTTTGAGAAGGATTTGGATAATCCTTTCAGAAAAAACGGAAAAAGCAACAATTTAAACGCCGGGCTCGATGCAAAGCTCGGCCTCACCAACTTCCTCACTCTCGACCTCACCATCAATCCTGACTTTGGCCAGGTGGAAGCCGACCCATCGGAAGTAAACCTCTCCACCCACGAAACATTTTTTGAAGAAAAACGGCCATTTTTCATCGAAGGAAAAAATATTTTGAAATACAAATTGATGTTCGGCGATGGCGACCTGGCTTCCGACGGATTGTTTTACTCCCGACGGATTGGGAGCCAGCCTCATTATTCACCCGACCTGGAAAATGATGAATATGCCAGAATGCCCGAGTTCACACGTATTCTGGGAGCTGCCAAAGTTACGGGGAAAACGCCCGATGGCTGGTCGGTGGGTATATTGGAGAGTGTGACTGCCGAAGAAGATGCTCAAATCAGGGGAGTTGGGAACAGCCGCGAACAAACCGTGGAGCCGTTAACCAATTACTTTGTGTCGCGCATTCAAAAAGATTTTAACGATGGAAATACTTATTTGGGTGGGATGCTTACAGCAGTAAACCGAAAAATTGACAACACACAACTGGATTTTCTGCACACCAGCGCATATTCCGGCGGAATTGATTTCATCCATAAATGGAACAATAAAAACTGGATGCTGGATGCCGGATGGTATTTCAGCCATGTAAAGGGCAGCCAGAAAGCAATTAGAAACACCCAGGAATCGTACATCCGGAGTTTTCAGCGACCGGATGCTGATTATGTAAATTACGATACCACCCGCACTTCGCTCACCGGGCAGGGAGGAAAACTCACCTTGGGAAAATTGGGAGGTAACCTGAAATTTATGGGTGGGGTAGCCTGGAAATCGCCCGAACTGGAAATTAATGACATCGGCTACGCACAGCAGGTGGATAATATTTTTCAGATATTCTGGGCCGGCTACCGCATTTATGAACCGTTTTCAATATTCCGCGAAATCAGCCTCAACCTGAACCAGTGGGTACAATTCGATTTTGGAGGCAATGTTACCGCACCGGGAGGTAATATTAACTGGTGGATGAACTTTAAAAATTACTGGAATGCTTACGGAAATTTCAACGTGGGGGGAACCCAGCTCTCCAATTCAATGCTCCGCGGCGGACCATCCATGAAATTACCCGGCTACAAAAATATCTACCTGGGATTTTCTACCAATCAGCAAAAAAAACTCACTTTCAGTTTTTCAACCGGTCACTATTTCAGCAATGAAAAAGATTTTGAAAATAATCAGAATTACAACCTGGGAATTGGTTACCGTCCATTCAAATCCTTAAGAATTGATGTTTCGCCGGGTTTCAATAAATCGATGGATGAGTTGCAGTACGTCACCCAAAAAGATTTTGAGAATGAAAAACGATACATCCTGGGGCGCATCGAACGAAATACACTGAACATGTCGGTAAGGCTCAATTACAATATTACACCCGACCTGACCATTCAATACTGGGGACAACCATTTATTGCCACCGGTAAGTATTCCGATTTTAAATACGCCACCAACACCAAAGCCGATGATGTAAACAACCGGTATCAATATTATTCAGAAAATCAAATCAGTTACAACGCAAATGACGAACTATATTTTATTGCTGAAGCTAGAAATAATCAGGCAGATTATGAGTTTGACCAACCCAATTTCAATGTAAAGGAATTTTTGTCGAACCTGGTTGTTCGCTGGGAATACCGCCCGGGTTCAACACTTTTTCTGGTATGGTCGCAAAACCGCGATAATTTTGAAAATTCCGGCAATTTTCGGTTTCAGAATGATGTAAACCAACTGTTCGGACAGAAAGCACACAATATTTTTCTTGTGAAATTATCTTACCGTTTGGGACGATAGAAAAAACTGTTTTGTTTTTTCGTTAATTTGGGAAAAATTAAACCGGCAATGAAAAACTATTTCAAAACACATCCTTATGCAAAAATCGGGTTGCTGGTAATTCCGGTAGGTGTGCTTACCATTTTAATGGGAAATTATTTTCCAGGGTTTAAGCCTGATGGGTTTCCAAATTTTATTGTCGCTTTCGAGTTTGCAAAAACACTGCAGGATTTAAACCTGCTTTTAGGTTCGCTGTCACCCATAAAAATTGGAAAGATTGATACAGGGAATTACTTCGATTTTAGTTTCATGGTGGCGTATTCCCTCTTTCTGGTCCTGTTTTTCAGGAAAACATACAAAATATTCGGAAGCCGGTTCCTACTTGCCGGCTTTCCTTTAATCATCATGATATTGGCTGCCGATTTTTTTGAAAATATTCTGCTGCTTGAAATTACAGACAACTATTCAAAAAGTGGAATAACTGCCGGGTTGCTGCCTACGCTCAATCAACTTCAATTAATAACCTGGTTGAAATGGGGAGGCCTTGCACTCGCCTTTTTCTTGTTGTTTTTTGTGTTAATTAAAGGTAAAAGTCTTTCAAAAATTGCAGCCATTTTTTGTCTGCTGCCGTTAATTCATGGAATTTTATATTGGGTAATCCCGATGTTTACCATTACTGGTTTCACACTTTCAGTATTTGGCGCTTTTGGAGTTTTGTTTGTTTATTCTTTTGTTTTCAGAAAAGAATAAAAATAAAGCCGCAGGCTCTTTTTATTTATAAGAACCTGCGGCGGAATATCTTAAAAACAACTATTGCTATTTGATTTCTACAGTTTCGCCTGTTAACCTGATTTTTTCTGACACTGTAACAGCACCTTTCTTACCAGGTTGCCCGCCGCCTACATAAACGGTGAAATCGCCCGGTTCAATCACCCTTATTTCATCCTCACCAATCAATGAAAACTGACGCGGTGTCAATTCAAACTCCACAGTTTTTGTTTGCCCCGGTTGCAGGTGAATCCGGTTAAAACCTTCGAGCTGAACAATCGGACGGGGTGTGGATGCTTTTTCATCGGTCAGGTACACCTGAACCACTTCGTCGCCTGCCATGTTGCCCGAATTGGTAACCTTTACTTTTACTTTTACTGATTCACCGGCAGCAGTTTCCGAAGGCAGTTCCAGTGCATCGTATTCGAAGGTGGTATAACTCAATCCGTAACCAAACGGGTAAAGCGGTTCACCCTCAAAATAGCGGTAGGTGCGGCCTTCCATATCATATTCTTCAAATGGCGGCAGCTGATCAACCGATTTGTAATAGGTAACCGGCAAACGTCCTGCCGGGTTGTAATCGCCCATAAGGACATTGGCCACGGCATGTCCGCCTTCCTGCCCGGGATAGCCGGCAGAAACAATCGCATCCAGGTTTTCATCGGCCCAGTTGATGGCCAGTGCGCTTCCATTGAGCAACACCAAAACAACAGGTTTTCCGGTTGCTTCAACTGCTTGCATCAGTTCGCGCTGCGTTTTGGGCAATTTCAGGTGGGTGCGGTCGCCGCCGGCAAAACCATCTACATCAATATCCATTTCCTCACCTTCCAGCCGTTGAGAAAGGCCCAGTACCAAAACAACAGCATCAGCTCTTTCAGCTACTTCAACAGCTTCCTTCTGCATATCCGGATTTGGTATTGCCCACAACAAACGGGCATCGCCATCGCCATGCCAGTTTTTGTATTCGTACACAAACTTGTACTTTTTACCGGCCTCCAGCTCCACTGCCGTTTCATGATGAAAAGCGTGGTGTTCAGTATTATGGCTGAGGATTTTTTCACCTTCAAGCCAAACATCGAGCGTGGGCATTCCCCAGCAACCTAAACTGTAGGTTCCGGAAACAGGCGGCACCAGGTAACCGGTCCAGCGAATGCTGAAATCGTCATCAGGCAGTGTGGGTACCGGAGCATGCGACTCCCAGTAAAAATCTATGTTTTCATCAACACGGGTAAACACCGGATTACCTTCCAACTCGGCATTGTCGAAATATTCGCCTGTTACGCCGGGCTCACCCTTTTCGGTAACCAAAAATTCACCGGCAATGGGGTGCAGATTTGAAACTCCTGCGGCCAGGTGGGCACCTTCGGCAAAAAGGACTTCAGTATCGTTGAGTTTTCTTTTCAGTCCCTCGAGAATTGTCACCGGATTTTTTGGAATTCCATTGTAATTACCAAGCAAAGCTTCCCAGTTGTCGGCATTTGGTCCAATTACGGCCAGCCTGTTTATATTTTTCGAAAGCGGTAACGTGTTGTTCTCCTGCCCTGGCAGGCGGGCATTTTTCAATAAAACAATACTTTTCTGAGCAGCTTCCAGCGCCAGTTTCGCATTTTCATCCGATGTATTTTCAGTAAACGGAATTTGTGCATACGGCACATCTTCGTTATCATCGAACATACCCAGTTTAAACCGGGCGGTGAACAGCCGTTTTACCGCCCTGTCGAGTTCTTCTTCCGAAATAATACCACGCTCTACTGCTTCTCTCAAAAAAGGATAAGAATTTCCGCAGTTTAAATCGGTACCGTTTTTAACGGCAACGGCTGAAGCTTCGGCAGCATCGGCCGAATAATCCTGAAACCTAAAAAAATCGGAAATCGCCCAGCAGTCGGAAACCACGTAGCCATCGAATCCCCATTCGTTGCGCAGAATGTTTTCCAGTATTGGATTGGCGCAGGCCGGATGCCCCCGGAACTGGTTGTATGCTCCCATTACAGAATACACACCGCCTTCAACCACCAAATCGCGGAAGGCCGGAAGATAGGTTTCCCGCAAGTCGCGTTCACTCACCAACGCGTTGAATTCATGACGCAATGGTTCGGGGCCTGAGTGAACCGCATAATGTTTGGCTGTTGCAACGGTTTTCAGGTATTCAGGATGGTCGCCCTGTAACCCTTTTACAAATTGGGTTCCCAGTTTTCCGGTCAGGTAAGGATCCTCGCCGTAGGTTTCGTGTCCCCTTCCCCACCGCGGGTCGCGAAAAATATTGATGTTGGGCGACCAAAAAGTGAGTCCCTGGTAAATTCCCCGTTTCCCGCGGCGAACAAACTCGTGGTGCTTCGCCCGGGCTTCATCCGAAATGGTTGTTGCCACGCGGTGAATCAAATCTTTGTCCCACGAGGCAGCAACAGTTATCGACTGCGGGAAAACAGTGGCGTAACCGGCACGCGCCACCCCATGCAAACTTTCGTTCCACCAGTTGTACTCCGGCACGCCCAAACGCGGGATGTCAGGTGCCGTGTAAACCATCTGGTCAATTTTTTCTTCCACGGTCATTTGCGACACGAGAATTTCCACCCGCTCATCAACTGGCAGATTCGGATTTAAATACTCAAAATTTGTGAATTGTGCATAGGAAGTTACGCTGACCAAAATCAAACTCAGGTTAATCAATATTTTTTTCATCGGTCTTTAATTTATGTTAATGTTCTACTGTTCTGTTCTGGTATGGTAAAATTAACGATTTCTTCCCACATTCTGCAATTTTTTATCGTAATTTGTAGGCTGAAAACGGACAATAAAAATGGATGATCGCTCAAAAATATTTTATAAAAAATACTACAACCAAAGGAAAGAAATTGATTCCGCTACAGCAAAACTGACAAAGAAACACCACCATCACATGGAGTGCAAATCTGGCTGTGACTCATGCTGCATGGACTACGGGATTTTACCTGTTGAATTTTTCTCTATCGTGGAAGAATTAAGAGCCAACAATTTTGATAAAGCAGAATTGCCTCCACAACGTGAAAATAATGATTCGTGCGTGTTTTTGCAAAAACATGTTTGTACCATTTATCAATCGCGGCCGGTGATTTGCCGCACCCACGGGCTGCCGCTTCTTTTCACCAACGATGAAGGCGAGTGGCAACTGTCGGCGTGTGAATTGAATTTCACACAGTTCAATTTTGAAAATTTCACAACCGAGAATACCTACTCGCAGGATAAATACAACAGTGAACTTTTTCTGTTAAACCGGGAATTTATTGCTGAATTTAAAAATGGAAAGTACAATCAATTTGATTTAATACCCCTAAAAAAGCTGAAAAATTATTTATAGTACCAACAAACAAAAAAGCAGGCTTGAAAAAACCTGCTTTTCCGTTTCTATCCGATAAATTTTAATATTCATCTTCGTTAAAGAAGAAATCGTCTTTACTGGGATAATCCGGCCAGATGTCCTCAATACTTTCGTAAACTTCGCCTTCGTCTTCAATTTCCTGCAAATTTTCAATAACTTCAAGTGGTGCCCCCGAACGAATGGCGTAGTCGATCAATTCGTCTTTGCTCGCCGGCCAGGGAGCATCCTCCAGTTTTGAAGCTAACTCAAGTGTCCAATACATCTTAATGAATTTAAGCGGTTCAAATCGTTTTTTACAATGCCGCGAATATAATAAAAAAAGATTACGAACTACAGCAGACACGATTATTTTTGTGGCTGCCGCCACGGTATTTCCTCTACACCGCTAACAGCAGTATGTTTACGGGCCAAAACAAAAAGAAAATCGGATAACCGGTTGATGTATTTCATAATTTCGGGCTGAACAAAAGTTTGTTCGGAGAATTCAAGGATACGCCGTTCCGCACGACGGCAAACAGTGCGTGCCACATGACAATATGCAGCAGCCGGTGCACCGCCTGGCAGAATAAACTGCGTAAGTTCAGGAAGCTCTTCATCCAGCTCATCTATGGCTTTTTCGAGTTCTGCTATGTCCTCTTCCGATATTGAAAGCTTTGAAGTAACGGCTTCACCTTTTTCATCGGAAGCCAGCCGGGAACCAATATTAAACAACTTATTCTGAATTTCAACTAAATACTTCTTGTATCCTGCAGGAAACTCAAATGAACGAATTACGCCAATTGAAGCATTCAGTTCATCCACAGTTCCGTATGCTTCAAGCCGGACATCATATTTTTTTACTCTGGTGCCGCCTACGAGTCCTGTAGTTCCATCATCTCCTGTTTTAGTATATATTTTCCACTCTTTTCTCATTCAAAAATAAATTTTTAATAAACCGGATCCGGATTTACCACATCCGATTCAATTTCTCCGTCTTTTAATTTTACCACGCGGTGTGCGTGCCTTGCAATATCTTCTTCGTGTGTAACCATGAGCAACGTGTTTCCCTTTCGGTGAATTTCGGCAAACAATTTCATAATTTCTTCTGAAATTTTGGAATCGAGGTTACCGGTAGGTTCATCGGCCAGCAGCAACGAAGGATGATTAACAAGCGCACGTGCAATGGCCACCCGCTGACGCTGCCCGCCCGAAAGCTCATTGGGCTGATGCAACATACGATCGGTGAGGCCAACATCGGTTAACGTACTGACCGCACGTTTTTTTCTTTCATTTTTACGAACCCCCGAATAAACCATCGGCAACATCACGTTTTCCAATGCCGTACTGCGGGGAAGCAAATTAAACACCTGAAAGACAAATCCAATTTCTTTATTTCGGATTTCGGCCAGTTGATTGTCAGACAAACGGCTTACGTCGCGGTTATTGAGAATATAAGAACCACTGGTGGATGTATCAAGGCAGCCAATAATATTCATCAATGTTGATTTACCTGAACCGGAGGCACCCATAATAGCCACATATTCGCCCCTGAAAATATCGAGCGAAACATTTTTAAGAGCGTGAACTACCTGTGTTCCTACGCGGTAATTCTTCGAAATCGATTCCAGATGGATTACTTTTTCTTGCATCGTTAATTTAGTTACTGTTTCAACACGATCCTATACCTTCCTGTTCAGCTAAAAAGCAAAAATATATAACAAAACGAAGGTTCCTGTCTCATTTTTATCTTTTCATTGGTATCGTTTTAAAAGATAATATTACATGTCAACATTCTAATAGGTTAATTTAGCTTTATTACCATTAAACCCCAATTGATTTCAGGAGTCAAAACTTTTAAAACCAAAATTCATTATGAAGCTAAAAATCTATTCCGCATTATGTATCCTTCTTCTTTTTACCATTGAAGTAACGGCTCAAGCTGAAACGGAAAAACCAGAGAACAACTGGCCGCAGTGGCGGGGGCCGCTGGCAACCGGTGCAGCAATAAAAGGTAACCCACCTGTTGAATTCAGTGAAACTAAAAACCTGAAATGGAAAACTGCAATTCCCGGAAAGGGACATGCCACACCAATTGTTTGGGGAGACAAAATTATTGTGCAAACCGCGGTTTCAACCAACGAGAAAGCACCACAGGCCCCTGAAGGAGCCGGAGGAGGCAGCCGCATGGCACCAAGCCAAACTGATAAAATCCACGAGTTTTTAGTATTGATGGTTGACCGCAACTCGGGAGAAATTCTTTGGAAAACAATGGTAACACGCGAATGGCCACAGGAAAACACGCACGATCTGGGTAGCTGGGCATCCAATTCCCCCTGCACCGACGGCGAACATATTTATGCTTACTTCGGCTCGCGTGGCTTGTATTGCCTCGATTTTGAAGGCAATATCCTTTGGAAAAAAGACTTTGGCCAAATGGAAAAGCACATGAGCTTTGGAGAAGGAAGTTCACCTTATCTGTACGGCGATAAAATTTTTGTATTGTGGGATCACGAAGGAGATTCTTATTTATATGCACTCGACAAAACAACCGGTAATATCGTTTGGCAGGCAGAACGCGATGTAAATACCTCATGGTCTTCCCCAACAGTAGTGGAAGTAAACGATAAGCCGCAGGTTATAACTGCCGCTACCGATAATGTAACCGCCTACGATTTTGAAACCGGCAATGTAATCTGGACATCTTCCGGCTTAACCCGCAACGTTATTCCCAATCCAATTTACAGCGATGGCATTTTGTATATAATGAGCGGATTCAGGGGAAGCGCCATGCAAGCCATTGATATTTCGAAAGCAAAAGGCGATATTACAACTGGTGATGCCATTTTATGGACTTACAACAAAAACACGCCTTACACACCGCAACCGGTCCTGCTGAATGACAAACTCTATTTCCTGCGTGTAAACAATGGTTTTTTAAGCTGCATCGATGCCAAAACCGGAGCCCCTTATTATGCCACAGAAAACCTGAGCGAAATCAGTACTTTATACTCCTCGCCCACAGGCGTTGACAATCGCTTGTACATAGCGGCCAAAAATGTAGTGATGGTAATAAAAGGTGGCGAAACTTTCGAAGTACTTGCCATAAACGAAGTGAATGATAATTTTCACGCGTCGCCTGTAATTGTTGGCAACGACCTTATTTTGCGTGGGTTTAATTCACTCTACTGTTTTTCTGAAAACTATTGACACATATCTACGAAATATAAAAAGCTCCGGGAGAAAACTGTTTTTTCTCCCTCGGAGCTTGTTCAAAGTATTTCCGAAAAAGAGTAAATCGCTGCGATTTTGATTGGGTTCTTTTTTGTCGCAAATAACTGAACCTTAGCGGTGAATGACTATCCAGCACAGCAAGGTATCCATCAGAATAATATTCCGGGTTCATTCCCGCCGACTCGATAATCATCAATTCAATACTCCTGTTCATCAGTTTCAGCATCACATCAATATCCACCCCATCGAAGCACCTCATTTCTTGCATTATGGTGCGCCCAAAATTGATGGTTTTATTCACAAAAACGCTGAGCGAACTATCTTTATCCCTGCAGGAAAACATTGTTTTGGTGTGTCCTTCGGTATCTTCCTTCACATCCTGGATATCATCGAGCAGCTGCAAATAAACGCCGTAGCCAAACAATGCCTGCTCCTGTTCACGTGTCAGCCGGCCGGCCACCAGATACCCATCGGCCAAAACCGATGCACCACCTTTTTCAAAACAAATTTCCCTGATTTTTCCGTCGGGCATTCCGTTGCAGTTTATGAGAGCGAGGCTTCGGGTTTGACCGTTCTGAATAGCGTACAAACTTTCATAAACCCCCGGAAATTGATGTCGGGCGTACTGTATCTCAAACAACTCAACCAGTTTAAAAAGTTGTTCCTCGGTGGAGTTGGCAGGAATTACCAATTCACCATGCAACCGTTTATTAAACCGTTTGCTGAATGCTTTTTTCTCCTCATCAGAAACCGAAAGGTCGTCCAGGTAATTGTCGCTGTACGGATAAATCATGCTGTACCCAAAAACAGACGGGGTAATTTCAACCGGAACGCCCATCATCAATTGCAAACCATTCATAATCCATACGTTGCGCATTCCCTGGTAAATATTTTCAGGTGAAAGTTCGGGACCGAATTCACGCGCCCGGTAGAAAAAATCCTTTGATACATTTTTAAATTTATCCGAAAGAATGATTTCAAGCTGGTCTTCTTCAAAATCGAACACATTCTTTAAAAACGCCTTGAAATACGGAAAAAATGACTGCCCCGGATCTTCTTTCTGAAGGGTTCGCACATTTTTCCTTGATTTAAGCACCTCAAGTTTTTGTTGAAACTGCTGGAAATTTTCTTCGCGCAGTTTTTGTTCCTCAGAGGTGTAAGTCTTTTCAAATTCAGGAAGCGTTTCCGGACTATTTTCCCAAACCTTTACGGTGTGGTCGATAAAATCAGTTACAGCCAGCATAGTTTTCATAATTTGAAAGATAAAGATAGATATCTGTCAAACACAAACTACATTTTTTAGATAACCACCGGAATTATTTCGGTGAACTGGGTTATGAGTTCGTAAAAAAAACATAACCGTTCTCTTCAAAAAGAACGATTCCTACTGCTCGACAAATCGCCGATCCCAATATTACCCCAGTAAAAATTCCTCCAGGTTGGAAGGAGTAATTGGTTGTGTGGTTTTTACATGATAAGCCTCGGTAAATGTATTGGGAAAACGTGCCTCTTTTTTGGGATTGAACCACTTGAAGTATTAACAAAATCGTGTCATCTCTTTTCGGTGAATCGGAATTCGCCGATCCCTTAAGCAATATTGGTATAAACCGCCTGCACGTCGTCGTCTTCCTCCAGCTTGTCGAGCAGTTTTTCAATCTCTTCCATCTGCTCTTCCCCGAATTCCACCGGGTCGTTGGGAAAACGTTTCAGGTTGGCTTTTTTAACTTCGATGTTCAGTTTTTCGAGCGCGGCAGCCATTTCGCCAAAACTGGTGAAATCTGCCGAAGCATAAACCACGCCTTCATTTTCTTCAATTTCTTCCAGGCCTGCATCGATCAGTTCCAGTTCGAGCTCTTCCAAATCCGTATCGTCCTGTTTTTCAAATTCGAAAACCGATTTATGTGAAAACATAAACTCCAGCGAGCCGGTTGGCACCAAACTGCCAGCTGCCTTGTTAAAATAGCTTTTTACATTGGCAACCGTGCGGGTAGAGTTGTCAGTAGCGCATTCCACAAAAACCAGTACCCCGTGCGGGCCTTTTCCTTCGTAATTCACCTCGTTGAAATTGGCGGCATCTTTGCCACTGGCACGTTTAATGGCTGCGTCGATATTCGATTTGGGCATGTTCTGCGCCTTGGCATTCAGAATAGCAGTTCGCAAAGTAGCGTTCAAGTCAGGGTCGGGCCCGCCGGATTTGGCAGCAATAGTTATTTTTTTCGCCAGTTTTGGAAACACCCGCGACATTTTGTCCCAACGTTTTTCTTTGGCCGCTCTGCGGTATTCAAATGCTCTCCCCATGTCTCAGATTTTATTTTGTGAAAATTTCAGCAAAAATAGATTTTGGATTTGAATTTCAGGCACACCTTATTATAAAAAAATGCAGGTGGTTCATATTTTTTTGGATTTACACACTTTATCCTTCTTTTTTACCAGCGCACCGCATTTTTTGCATTGAAACTTGGGATTCTCCTTGTCTTTAAAATTTTTCTTCTTACAAGCTGTTTTACTCATGTTAAATTTGTTGTTCGCGGTGAATGAGAACAACATTTACAGGGTAATTGTTTCGCAGGTGGCCGGCAACTTTCTCAGCAGCATATACCGAGCGGTGTTGCCCGCCGGTACACCCAAAGCTTACGGAGAGATGTAAAAATCCACGTTCCAGGTAATTTTTCACCGACTGGTCAACAAGCGCTTTAACCGGTTTTAAAAACCATTCCATTTCCGATTTTTGCTCCAGGAATTCCTGCACTTTCAAATCTTTTCCGGTCAGGTTCTTGTACTCGGGGTAGCGGCCCGGATTGTTCAGCGCGCGGCAGTCAAACACAAACCCGCCGCCGTTTCCTGAAGGGTCATCAGGAATTCCTTTTTTATAGGAAAAGCTCATCACACGAACTGTTAACTCGCTGTTACTGCTACGTCCGTATTCTTTCAGTGTTTCCGATTGGGTGAGCAGCTTTAATACATTCAGCAACTCGGGCATCCGCACCGGGAGTTTTAGCTTCGGCAACAGGTTTTCAAGGTTTCGGATGGCGAACGGAATACTTTTCAGGAAATGCTCTTTTTTCTCGTAAAACCCCCGAAATCCGTAGGCTCCCATTGCCTGCATAATGCGAATCAGCACAAAACCATTGAAATACGAAGTAAATTCATCTTCATTTACATTCATGTAATTTTTCAGTTCAGAAAGATAAAACTGAAAAAGCTGGTTGCGGGCATCCTGCGGAATATCTGCTTTGCCGTCGTACAGCAACGAAGCCAAATCGTATTGCAACGCACCGCGGCGTCCGCCCTGGTAGTCGATAAAATACACATCGTTATCTTTCAGCATTATGTTACGCGACTGAAAATCGCGATACATAAAAAAACCAGATGGTGCTGAAAGCAGGTAATTACTGAATGCCTGAAAATCGTCTTCGAGTCCCTGCTCGTCGAACGGTACCTTTGCCAGTTTCAGAAAATAATACTTGAAATAATTCAGGTCCCACATCATCGATTGCTTGTCGAAAGCTTCGCGCGGGTAACAAACCGAGTAGTTCAGGTCTTTGCCGGCAATAATCTGAATTTTAGGTAAAACCTGCAATACTTTCCGGTATTCAGAAATAATATTTTCAGAAAAACCTTCCGACTCGCGGGCTTTGGAGAGGTAATCAAAAAGCGTGGTGTCGCCCAAATCTTCGAGCAAATACTTTTTCAAATCCGAACTCACGGTATAAATTTCAGGCACCGGCAATTCTTTTTTCCGGAAATGATTGGTAAACGAAAGAAACGCCGTATTCTCCTTCACATCGTCATTAAATGCGCCGATAACTGAGCGGTTCTCATTTTGCAACCGGCAGTATTCCCTGTCGGAGCCTGATGCGGGCAACATACTGAATGAATCGACCTTTTCCTGAAAGTGCTGCTCAAACAGTTGAATTATTTCGTTTTTTTCTTCGTTGTTCAATTTATGAAAATTTAAAGATTAAACGTATTTTTATCTTTTCATGATAAATATAATATGGCTAAAACCAAATCCAAAAGTATTCATTTTTTAAGCATCGCCCGATTTTTTTTTATTCTCGCCGGAATTTTCTTTCTGGTTTGTGTGGCACTGGCTTTTACATCGCTCCCTTACTGGGGCATACATTGGCTTGGCACCAGCAAATCGGAACTGGCTCATCCGCCCGAAACCATTATTTTGATGGGCGGTGGCGGTATGCCCAGCGAAAGCAACCTGATGCGCAGCTGGTATGCGGGAAGGGCTGCCGAAAGTTTCCCCGAGGCCAACGTACTGATTGTCATGCCGGGGGAGCTAACGGACAGCCTGAGCACACCACAAAAAATGAAAGAAGAGCTGGTGCTGCGAGGCGTGAATCCCAAACAGATTCAATTTGAAAATGAAGGAACCAACACCCGATCGCAGGCACTGAACTGCAAGAAAAAGCTGAATATCAATGAACCTGTTCTTCTCATAACTTCACCCGAACATGCACGACGATCAGTTTTATCTTTTCAAAAAGCCGGGTTTGAAAAAATAAATGCCCTGCCTGCATTTGAAGATGCTGCCGAAGCCGATTTTTCATTCAGCGATGACGAACTGGGAGGCAATAAAACTTTTGTACCCGATGTGGGCCAGAGCATGTCGGTGCGCTACCAGCTTTGGAACCACCTGAAATATGAGATTACTTTTGCACGCGAAATACTGGCATTGGCATATTACAAATTGCGAGGCTGGATTTAATAAAAATATCTATATATTTGCATGCATGGATATAAAAACAAAAATTGAAGTCAAAAAACTGGACCTTCAGCCCGAAAACAAAGGGATTAAAAACTTTTTTAAATCGAAACAAACACGCAGAACGCTGATTGCAATTCTTGTAGGATCATTGATCGCATTAGCCTTCTATTATTTTACCGAAGGACAAAGCATGAATACTTTTTCAGTGGAACAAGCGCTGAAAAACATGGCCCTCGGCGGTTTTTTCGGGTTCTTTGTTACCAACAGCCCGTGCGCACGGGGAAGGTGTTAATCAATTTGTTCCGCAGTTCAATGGCAACCGCAACCGGAATCACAACCGGCAGCGTTTTGTTTTTTCTTTTTCATGAAAATTTTTTTCACCAGATAAACTACTGCTGCAAGCACAATCAGGTAAACCAGTATGTTTTGTAATTCCCACATCATTTTATTTCAACTATTTTTCATTTTTATTTTAACAGCTGGTAAGCCACGAGCGATACAATATAAGCAAAACCTGTCATTGTAAAAAGTTGAATCAACGGCCATTTCCAGCTCATGGTTTCCCGTTTTACAACGGCCAGCGTACTCATACACTGCATGGCAAAAGCGTAAAACAGCAGCAACGAAATTCCTGTTGGAAAATTAAAAGCTTTTTCGCCGGTCGATTCATTTATTTCTCCAGCAAGACGGTTTTTTATGGTCTCTTCATCATCGTTTCCCACGCTGTAAATGGTAGCCAGCGCCCCCACAAACACCTCGCGGGCGGCAAACGAGGTAAGCAGGGCAATTCCAATTTTCCAGTCGTAACCCAGCGGACGGATTACAGGCTCAATTGTATGCCCCAATATTCCTATATACGAATTGCGCAGCTTATAAGAAGCAACGGCTGTATTTAACTCCTCGCTGGTCAATTGTTCATTTTCAGTTTGAGCATGCACAATTTCCTCCGCATTTTTAAACTCCACCGAAGGTCCATGCGAAGCCAGAAACCAAAGCACAATGGAAATGGCAAGAATAATTTTCCCGGCATTGACAACAAAATCTTTGGTTTTATCAACTACAGTGTAGGCTATATTCCTGAGTAAAGGCAATTTATAACCGGGCATTTCAGCAATGAAAAATGAACGGGACTTAATTTTCAGGATTTTATTTAACACCCAGGCCGAAAAAATGGCCATGACAAAACCAAGCGCGTATAAAAACATCAGTGTCAGTCCCTGCAGGTTTAACCCCAGGATAGTTTTTTCGGGAATTACCAGCGCAATGATAATGAGATAAACCGGCAGACGGGCAGAGCAGGTGGTAAATGGTGTTACAAGAATGGTAATCAGTCGCTCTTTCCAGTTTTCGATGTTACGTGCCGACATAACCGCAGGAATAGCACAGGCTGTGCCCGAAATTAGCGGCACTACACTTTTTCCATTCAGCCCGAAACGACGCATAAAACGGTCCATGATAAACACCACGCGGCTCATGTAACCGCTTTCTTCAAGAATGGAAATAAATAGAAAAAGAAAGGCGATTTGCGGAATAAAAATCATAATTCCCCCAATGCCAGGAATAATTCCTTCTGATAACAATCCGTTAAGGGCACCGGGCGGCAGGGTGTTTCGCGCCCACTCCCCCAGCGAAGCAAACAACCCGTCGATAAAATCCATCGGGTAGCTGCTCCAGTTGTAAATGGATTGAAAAACAAGCAGCATTATCAGGAAAAAAATGACGTAGCCCCAAACGCGATGAAGCAAAACGCGGTCGAGCCTGCTGCGAAAATCTTTTGCGGCAGAGATATCTTTTTTGTAACCTTTGTCCAGCAGTTTGTTGATAAACATGTAGCGCTGAATAGTTTCCTTCTGCTGCATCCGTTTGAGTTCATTTTCGCTCCGGACAGGAAATCCGTTTTTTGCAGATGCATTTTGAACGGCTACATTTTTATGGTTGGTGTAATCAAAATTCTGGGTGTGTTTCAGCCAAAGCCGGTACAACTCTTCCCTGGGGAACGCTTTCTGCAATTCCGTAAAATATTCGGAATCAATTTCTTTTAACCCGATAGTAGAATTTACCGGTAATTCACGGTAATCAGCAATACATTTTTTAAGGTGATCGATACCTGTTCCCTTCCGGGCGCTAACCAGTGCAATTTTGGTTCCCAACTGCTTCTCAAATAGTTCAATGTCCAGCGTAATGCCTTTGCGCACCATTACATCGGACATATTAACCGCCAAAACAACCGGAATTTTAAGGTCTTTTATCTGCGTAAAAAGAAACAAGTTTCGTTTTAAATTCTCAACATCGGCCACAATAACCACCACGTCCGGAAAGTTTTCGCTGGTTTTTTCGAGCAGGTGTTCTACTACAACCTGCTCATCGGCAGAAGTTACGTTGAGACTGTATGTTCCCGGTAAATCGGTAATCCGTGCTTTCAGCCCATTTGGCAGCTTGCATGTTCCTTCCTTTTTTTCAACCGTAATGCCCGGGTAGTTCCCCACCTTGTGGTTCAGTCCGGTGAGCTGATTAAACACAGAAGTTTTGCCTGTATTCGGGTTTCCTATTAGCGCTACGTTGATTTGTTCCGGCATGGTTTTATCCTGCATTCGCAATTTCAATTAATGAAGCTATTTCTTTTCGGATGGCAAAAAAACTTCCGCTGATATTCAGGTACAGCAAATCGTTAAATGGAGAAAACTGGATAAGCTGTACTTCACTGCCCGGAAGGCATCCCATCTCCTGCAATTTTACCGGAACAACATCTGTGGAAAAATTTCCGATGATTCCCTTTTCGCCGCGCTTCAATTGTGCAATTGTATATTTATTCATTTTCATGGGCTAATTCTAACATTCAATTAAATAAAAGGTTTTTCTGTCCTTTTATTGGAAATGCAATGATAAGGTTTATGGTCGATCGAATCAATCCCAACAAATAGTGATTTTGAGACGATTTGTGTGGCAGGAGAACATGAAACACATTCCGGTATCCAGAAATACTATTTTCTAACCTGCCTGATTCATAAAAAAACAGAAAAGCGAGCTAACTATCAGTATGACGACACAATGTAGCTATTCAAGTAAAATACTATGTTTTATATTTTATTTACGTGTGCGTATATTTCAACGCATCTGCTTCGTTACGAAATAATAATTCAAATCCTGAAGAATTCAACAACTGCAGGCCTGGTATAATCTCCAGTAAAATAATTGATGAATTCAAAGAAAATGAATATTATTTAGATCCAGATATTTCGCTTCAGGAATTAGCAGGGAAGCTGAATATATCAAAACATAAATTATCAAAAATAATTAAAGATGAAGGTTATGATAACTTTTATGTTTTAATCAATCATTTTAGAATTCAAAAAAGCAAAATACTTCTTTCTAAAATGCCCAACAATCATGTAATTGAGTCGGTTGTTACAGAATCCGGGTTTAAATCGCGCTCCACTTTTTACCGGGTATTTAAGGATTCGACTGGATTAACTCCAAAAGAATATATATGCAACTATGAGCTAAGTAAGGCAGGAGCGCCGGAGTTGTGTAAACCAACTTTCAGGTTGAAGTAGCTGTAATACGGAAGCCAACAAAAAAGTTGGGAGCGGTTGAAAGTGCCATAGGCATCCCTCACGGGGCTTACTTTTTTGCCGCAGGTATCCACTGCGGGGCTTGCGACTATACCGGTCGGAACATGCCAGCCTTTTCGGTTGAAACGGTGCCACTTTGAAAGATGAACAATTATACAAAAAATTTAATTCTCATTTTTTCAAATTCCTTTTCTCATCTATTTAATCAATAACCTAATTGAATTGTTATAATTATGGAATCAAAAAAATGAAACCGTGATTAAAACAATCTCTACTTCTGAATTAATCGCTTTACTTCAATCAAAAAATGCAAAAATTATCGATGTCAGGCCGGTGGAAGCCTACAACGGCTGGCAGCTAAAAAACGAAAAACGGGGCGGCCACATCGCCGGGGCCAAAAGCCTGTCTGCCAAGTGGCTCAACTACATCGACTGGATTGAAATCGTTCGTCACAAAAACATTCTGCCGGAAAATGATATTGTCGTTTACGGTTATTCGCCCGAAGAGGCTCAAAAAGTAGCCGAACGGTTTAAAAATTCAGATTACAAAAAAGTATCGGTGTATAATGGATTTCTGAATGAATGGGCTCCCTATTCTGATTTGCCTTTACAAAAACTCGAACGATACAAAAACCTGGTTTCTGCCAATTGGGTGAACGATCTGCTTACAGGCAAAAATCCGTATCACTACAACAAATTTGTTATTGCCCATGCGCATTACCGCAACCGTGATGCTTATTTAAGCGGGCATATTCCCGGCGCTATCGACATCGACACCAATGCACTTGAAGATGAAAAAACATGGAATCGGCGAACTCCGGAAGAACTCAAAAAAGTATTTGAATCCCACGGTATAACTTCGGACACCACCGTAATTATGTACGGAAAATTCATGAATCCCAATAACGATGCCCCGTTTCCCGGAAGTGCCGCAGGCAATATTGGTGCCATCCGCTGCGCATTAATCATGATGTATGCCGGCGTAAAAGATGTGCGGGTTTTGAACGGCGGTTTTCAGTCGTGGCAAGATGCAGGCCTTGAAATTTCAACTGCCGATGAACCCAAAAATTCTGTTCCTGATTTTGGAGCTGAAATTCCGCAAAACCCCAAGCTTATAGTAGATACGCCCGAAGCCAAAAAAATGATTGCTTCGCCAAATGCTGAACTGGTTTGCGTGCGAAGTTATCCGGAATACATTGGAGAAGTAAGCGGCTACAATTATATCGAAGCGAAAGGCCGCATTCCGGGTGCTGTGTTTGCCGATTGCGGCAGCGATGCCTACCATATGGAAAATTACCGCAACGTGGACCACACCACTCGTGAGTTTCACGAGATAGCTGATATCTGGAAAAAAAACGAAATTACACCCGATAAACACCTTGCTTTTTACTGTGGTACCGGCTGGCGGGGCAGCGAAGCCTGGTTCAACGCCTGGCTGATGGGGTGGCCACGCGTTTCGGTTTACGACGGTGGCTGGTTTGAGTGGAGTAACGACCCTGAAAACCCTTACGAAACAGGCGTTCCTGAGGAAAATCTCACGCCAGGCTTAGAAAAATAGAAAGAATGTTCCCGCCGATAGCGGCAGATACACGCAGAGAAGAGAAAGTGTTTCAAACAAACCTCTGCGAAAATCAGCGAAATCAGCGGGAGAAATAATCATTGCGCCGTCGCGCCTTTGCAAGAAAATAAATTACGAGCAAAAACAAGTTATGGAACAAAAATTACTGCTTTCACAATTGGCAACCGACACGTTAAAAGGACTGTCAGCAAATCCTAAATATTTATTGTCGAAATATTTTTACGATGATATGGGCAGTGCCATTTTCCAGGATATTATGCACATGCCCGAATACTACCTCACCAACTGCGAACACGAGATTTTTTCAAAACAAAAAAATGAGTTGCTAAAAGTATTCAGTAATAATGGTGATACCTTCAACCTTGTTGAATTGGGCTCCGGCGATGGTTCAAAAACAAAAATATTATTGCACCATATTTTCAACAAAGGGGTTGATTTTCAATACCTGCCGATTGACATTAGCCAAAAAACGAACGATAGTCTGGCAGCGAACCTGAAAGCCGAACTACCCGGTTTGATAGTAAAACCTAAAACGGGCGATTATTTCAATGAGTTGCAAAAACTCACCTCGGATGACAGTATTCCAAAAGTTATTTTCTTTTTGGGCTCGAACATTGGGAATTTTTCAAATGAAGAAACGGCCGAGTTTTTAGGCCGCCTTTCAGCATATACAAATTCGGGCGATAAGGTTTTAATAGGTTTCGATCTGAAAAAATCGCCAACTGTTATCCTGAAAGCATACAACGATCCGCACGGACACTCACGACGGTTTATTTTCAACCACCTGCACCGGCTGAACAGGGAGCTGGACGCTGCATTTGACCCTCAAGATTTTGTACATCACTGCACCTACAATCCCGAAAGCGGCGAGCTGAAAAATTATTTGATAGCAAAAACGGAACACAATGCGCAGATTGATGCACTGGAACAGGTTTTTCACTTTGAAAAATGGGAACCTGTTTTTATGGAACTTTCACGGAAATTCGATTTGGAGACCATCGGACAACTTGCTACTGACCATGGTTTCGAACAAATAAGAAACTTTACCGACAGCCGGAATTACTTTGTGGACTCACTTTGGGAAAGAATATAAAAAGCCTGACACTCGAAATTATAAGGCTATTCAAATGATATTGTATTTTTACTTTTCAGGTTTTATTCAAATCATTCAGTGCAGTTTCGGTACGGGACAGGTAGTTATCAATTTGTTCGTTTTCTTCAAAACCGATAATCATCATATCCACACTTCTCAGGCCCAAAACAAAACGCAGTGCATTGTCAATTTTCTCGCTCTGGTCGCGCAGTTCGCCGTTCCCGATAAGTTTCATTCCAATAACACCTTTGCCTGACTGGTGCAACTGGTGAATGACTTCAACAACTTCTTCCGGATCGGGCTTATCCATTGCTATTCCGTAAGGATTAATCCGCACATGAATTACATCAACCCAATCGCTGGCAAGCGCATCTTTCATGGCTTCAAGCGAATGTACCGAAACACCGTGGGCCCTGATAATACCCTTGGCTTTCAAATTTTCCAGGATATCCATCTGCCGTTTTTGAGTTTCAGTCCAGTTTTCTTCCACCATACAGTGAATTTGCACCAGGTCAAGATAATCGGTATCCAGCTCTTTCCGGAAACGATCGACCACAATGTCCGCATCCGGCCGCTCCGGTTCGGGAATGCCTCCTCCCCTCACCCAGATTTTGGATGAAAGTGTCATTTCATCGCGGTTCATATCTGCCAGTGCTTCATTTACAAAACCATGGGTTCCGTATGTGTCGGCACAATCGAAAAAGCGGATGCCTTTATCCCATGCATGCCTAAGCAATGCCAGGCTCTTCTCTTTTCCTTGTCGTGTTAAAAAAGAGGTTCGGTTGCCGGCATGCACACCTGTTCCGAACCCCAGCATGGTGGTTTCAATGCCTGATTTGCCAAGCTTAACTTTTTGGAGTGGATCGGTTGCAAAACTACTGCCAGATGAAGCATACAAAGGGTTTGAAAATAAAACGTGTGCCGTTCCCAAAGACAATGCTTTTACAAAATTGCGGCGATGCATTTTCAACTTATTTGTCATGATAAAATATTTTCAGCCAATTTAATTAATAAACCGGTTGAAAGTAATATTGTTCGAATGTAATTTGAAGGAAACAATAATTTTTTTTGGACCAAACCCGAAAACTTAATTAACGATTCGAATTTTTTATTCTTCTTTATCAAGAGGTTTCGGCGTATTTAAAGTCTCCTTTTCACTTTTTGGGTTCGGTTTTACGGCGGGCCGAGGAAAATCGGATGGTTTATGTTTAATAATTTTTGGCGTAGTAATAGAATCCACCTGATTTGGTTTTATCGAAATGCCTATGTAATTACTGAGTGTCAGACATAGAACATAAAAAATAGACGCAGCTAGAATAATCGCTTTCATAATAGTGGCTTTAGTTTTTTGTTCTACTGTTTAACTGATTAAATCAAGAACCAATTTAGGTCATTAGCTGCAACCAATGAAATAAAATCTACAAACGGGGTAACCATGTCGGTAAATCACCCTTTTTTTACTGCAAAAAACCTGAATGACTTTTAATTATCATTCAATTTTCTGTTTCCGGCCAATAAAATAGTAGAGGATTGCCCCCAAGAACCATGTGAGTAAAATTACCAGTACCCAAATTAGTTTGTTGTTTCCTTCAAATTCGCTCTGCAAAATATCGACCAGTGCAATAATTGGAATAACAAAGAAAACAAGAGAAACAAGCAAAATAATCACGATTTCCTGCGAACCCATAAAACCAAGTAACATCATAATATTCAATTTTAGATGGTTAAAAATTAGTGAAAATACCAGAGTATGTTTATCCTAATGTCAGCCTGACCAGAAAATCATTTTGTTCCCCTTTTTCAATGAGTTGACAATTTAAGCCCGCTTCTCCGGCAGTTTTGGCAAGCGTTTCAAGATCAGTAAACAGCCATTTAAATTGTGTTGAATGATTTTTGTACACCAGCTCGTAATCCATCTCCCCGTAGTAGTTGTCGTTGGCCAAATCAATCCAAAGCGAACCATCTTCTTCTTCAAAAAGGTAATGAATATCGGACGAATCGATAAGCATTTGCCCTCCTTCATTTAGCAAACTTTTCAGATGCAGCAGCATTTTTTTCAGTCCGTCAATAGTTTGCCCGATGCCGGTTCCGTTCATCAAAAGAAGAATGGTATCGAAACCGGTTTCCTTAAAATGAAAAACGTCTGCGCAAACAACTTTTTCCACTCCTCTTTTTTTCATAACAGCGGCAGCCAGCTCTGACTTTTCAAGGGCAGTCACGTCAAATCCCTGTTTTTGCAATTCCAGCGCATGACTGCCCGCTGCCGCTCCTACATCCAGAATCTTACCCTGGCAGTTTTTAATTGCTGTCTTCTCAATTTTCGGCATTTCACCCCAGGTTCTGAAAAAGTAAGCCGGTGGCAGGATTTCGCCTTCGGTGTAGTTGGTATTTATAAGAATATCCGGTGCTGTTCCGTTTTTGTAAAAATCTGAAATGGCCTGTCCAATCGGGTCGCTCATGTGGTGTTTTTTTGTGCGAAGATAAATCAAATCAGGAATTATATGGATGCTGTCGTTGTTTTTATCAAATCAATCACTTTAATTTGTAGTACCTGAATTGTGGAAACTAAATGACAGAAAATCTGAATCAACATATTTTCAAACGCCTCCAAAATGGTGACGAAAAAGCATTCAGCGAGCTTTTCGATCAATACTATTCTGCCTTGTGCCTTTTTGCAAATAAGTACCTGTGCGATATGGACCTGTCGCGTTCGCTGGTGCAACAGGTGTTTATTGATTTATGGACCAAACGCGAAAAAATTACTGTTACCTCTTCCGTAAAATCGTATCTATACACCACGGTAAAAAACCGCTGCATCGATGTGTTTCGCAAAACTAAAGCCACCACAGAAATATCGGAATCCGTCGAAAATCTCAATCAAATTCCTTTTCGTGATTTAATTGAAGAGGCCGAACTCAACGATCGCATCAATGCTTCCATCAACCAGCTCCCGGAAAAATGCCGTGAAATATTTTTGCTCTGCCGTTTCGAAGGACTGAAATATTCCGAAATTGCTGAAAAACTCGGTATTTCAATTAAAACCGTAGAGATGCAAATGGGAATTGCATTAAAAAAATTACGCGACAGTCTTTCTGATTACCAAATGATTAACCTCCTTGTTTTTATTTATTCGAAAAAAAATTGAATTTCATTACAGGGTGCCGGTCTTCTTTTTCGTCATAGAGTAAAATTTAGTTGGAAATTAAAATTTTAGTGAATCTTTGTGTCTTTGTGATTTTGTGGCAAAAAATAATGCCACTAAGACACTAAAACACAAATTGGAGCACTAAGTTAAAAACAAAGAATTGAACGAAAATAACAACTATATCGATAATCTCATTGCCAAAACAATTTCGGGCAATGCCACTTCCAAAGAAATTCAGGAGCTGGAAGAATGGAAAAATCAATCGGAAGCCAATAAGCAACTGGTGCAAAAAAGCAGTAAGGTTTGGGACAAAACAATTAGCCATTTATCAGAAAATGATATCAACTCGGATAAATCCGGGCTCTCCAAATCTTACAACCATTATCTTTCCGATCAGCTTCAAAGCATTAAGCGAAAAACGTTTATCTACAAACTGGCAGCTATTCTAACTTTTCCCATTGCACTAACCATTGGCTGGTATTTCTCGGATGCTCCTGTAAACTTCCAGGAAGCTCCCGTCCAGTTGGCGCAGGTTACTTCGCCCAAAGGACATGTTTCAAAATGTGTTTTGCCCGACGGAACGCAGGTTTGGATAAATACCGGTTCTACCATCACTTACGATGTCAACCGGTTCAATAAAAAATTTCGGGAAGTTAACCTGGAAGGGGAAGCCTATTTTGAGGTGACATCAGATAAGAAAAAAACATTCCATGTTAATACGCCGGTGGCCAGAATAAATGTAACCGGAACAGCTTTTAACGTAACCGCCTATCCCGGCGATAATAATTTTGAAACCGTACTGGCTGAAGGAAGTGTTGATTTGCAGTTTAAATCGGCTGCCGGAAAAAACATTGCCATGAAACCCGGGCAACGGGTAATTTATAACCGGCAGACTGACGAAATGAATGTTCGCACTGTCGATGCCGAGATGTTTACCTCGTGGCGAAACGGCGAATTGTTGTTTAAAGATGCCACTCTCAACGACCTGATTACCGAACTGGAACGGATTTACGACATTGAATTTCACCTGCATCCAGCAGATTTGGGAGAATTCAGGTTCCGCGGAATGTTTAGCTATAACAACAACCTGATTGAAGCGCTCGAAAAAATCAAACGCACCTCGGGAATTGATTACTACATTGAAAATAAGGAGGTATGGCTACGGAAGAAAAACTAATATTATAAAACTGTCATTTCCAGTGAAACTATCCCTTCGGGAGACGACGCAGGAGGAGAAATCTCATTCTAATTGGCAGATTCCTCCCTCGTTCCTCAGTCGGAATGACAACTAAAACAAATAACTTATCAATAAATAAAAAAAACGCCTATGAAAAATCGAAAAACATAAAATTTCAAGTTTAGTTAGGTTTTATCCGTCAAGCGGTTCGATCCGCTGAACGGATTACAGAGAAAAGAAAAGAGGGAAATTGTGGTGACTTCCCTCTTTCAAACAAACTTCTCTAGCCTGATTAGAAGCTAAATCCATTTATTAATTAAAACATTCAAATTTATGAAAAATTTTTTAGAACGATGGAGGGAAAAGAATCCCTGCATCAAAAAACTTTGGTTAATTATGCGACTAAGTAGTTTGCTCATTTTACTGGCTGTTTTCTCCTCCACTGCCAGCGTGTATTCGCAGGCAACAAAACTTACGCTGAAAATGGAGAATGCCCGGATTACCGAGGTATTCGATGCCATCGAGCAGCAGTCGGAATTCTACTTTTTTTACAACCGCGACTATTTCAATGATCAACGGGAAGTTTCCATCGATTACTCGAATAAAAATATTGAAGTAATACTGGATGAACTGTTTGAAGAAGAAAATGTGGAATACGAAATCGTGGATCGAAACATCCTGATTAAAATTCCAAAAATCGCCCCGGGAATTTCGGATAATTCAGCGCAGCAGCAACCAGCCATCTCCGGAACAGTAACCGATGAAGCTGGCCAGCCACTGCCGGGTGTTACTGTGGTTGTAAAAGGCACTACCCAGGGTACAGTTACCAATGCGGATGGGAACTATTCATTAAATAATGTTCCTGAAGATGCTACGCTGGTGTTTTCGTTTGTGGGAATGCAAACAAAAGAGGTGGTAGTAAGAAATCAATCTGAAATTAACATTTCACTTTCAGCAGATGTTGTTGGGTTAGATGAAGTTGTTGTAACAGCATTGGGTATTGAAAGAGAAGAAAAGGCTTTGGGATATGCTGTTCAAAAAATTGAAGGAGAAAAGTTACAACGAACAAAAGGTGCATATGCTGCAACATCTTTGACAGGTAAAATTGCCGGACTTTGGATAAAAAATAGTACAGAATTTAATGAGGAGCCAGACATTTCTCTTCGTGGTGAAAATCCTTTATTGGTAGTTGATGGTGTTGCATATTCAAATATGAATTTTAATGATATTGCAGCTGATGATATTGAATCAATAAATGTGCTAAAAGGAGGAACTGCTTCAGCTTTATATGGTTATAGAGGAAGTAGCGGCGCGATAATAATTACTACAAAAAATGGAAGAAATACAGACGGCATACAAGTTGACATTAATTCAAATAACATGTTTGCAGCAGGTTTTCTTGCTCTACCTGAAGTTCAATCCTCATATGGACATGGAATTAATGGAGCCTTAGCCACAGATTATGTTTGGGGGCCAAAATTAGATGTTGGCGATACAGGAAGACAGTGGAATCCTGTTACTAAGCAATGGGAGGATATGCCTTTAATTTCTAGTGGCAAAAACAATTTTCAAAATTTTTTGGAACAAGCAGTTGTTTCAAATACAAATATTAGCCTATCACAAGCTGGAGAAAATGGGAGCTTCCGGGTTTCTCTTAATCATGTCTATAATAAAGGGCAATATCCTAATCTTAATTTGAATCGAACCAACTTTACTGTTAGCGGAGTAATGTCTGCTACAGATAAATTCACTGTTGAGGGATATATGGGTTACAATCGTCAGATGGCTCCACAAACTTTCGGCCAGGGATATGGCTCACAAGGTTATATTTATCAAATTCTGTTATGGACAGGCCCCGATTACGATATTCGGGATTATAAGGATTATTGGATAATAAAAGACGAAAAACAAAATTGGTTGTATGATGCTTGGTATGATAATCCCTACATGATGGCATACGAGCGACTTAATGGTGAGTGGTTAAATAAAATGAATGCCAATCTGACATTAACATATAATTTAACAAATCATCTTAAGGCAACATTCCGGAATGGGTATGATATGTATAGTAATGAATATATTCGAAGAAATCCAATAAATATTAACAGTGGTAGAGGTGGATTTCATCAAAAAGGACTCTACAGAAATCAAGTATCTTCCGGTTGGAGTATTAACAGTGATTTTTTATTAATGTATAAAAAAGAATTATTTAATGACTTTGATATTGATTTTCTCGCTGGTTCAACATTATATAGATATACAGATAAAAATCTTGTCGGAGCTACCAATAATGGACTTGTTATTCCTGGGTATTATTCTTTAAAAAATTCACGTGACCCAGCAACAGTAAGTTCGTCAGTATATAGACGGCAGGTAAATAGTATTTATTCAAAGTTGTCGTTTGATTACAAAGATATTATATACTTTGATGTAACTGGCCGAAACGACTGGAGTTCAACTCACAAAGAAGATACACGTTCATTCTTTTATCCTTCAGTTAGCTCAAGTATTGTTTTAACTGAACTTTTTGAACAGCCTTCATGGCTTGATTTATGGAAGGTAAGAGGCGCATGGACTGTTGCCAAAAGCCCATTAGGAATATATGATAATAATCAAGCTTATAATACAGGACAGATAAATTGGCAAGGATTACTTTATGCTGATTATCCAAATGATTTAATAAATGAATTTGTTTTGCCAAATGCTACTCGCACATACGAATTAGGGACATCAATTTATTTCAAAAAACGATTAAAATTTGATTTCACCCATTACAATAAACTCTACTATAACCAACAAAGATATGCTCCTATTTCCGAGGCTTCCGGTTTTTCGAGTACATTAATTAATACTGAAGAAGAACATGTTAGGAAAGGCTGGGAAATATCTGTAGATTACTCTTTGGTTGATAGTGAGAATTTTAGTTATAATGTTGGTTTCAACTGGTCTAAATCTCATATTTATTATAATAAACTTGATCCAAATTATTCTGCTGATAATTTGTGGACTGGAAAAGGGAAACGAGTTGATGCATATGTTTCAAGATACTGGCTGAAGGACGATGAAGGTAATGTTATACATCGTTCAAGCGGGTTGCCATGGAGGAGCGATTATGATAAACGATGGGGGTATTCCGACCCTGATTTTATATGGGGTATAACTAACAGAATTAACTGGAAAAGGTTTGATGTAAGCGTTAATTTTGATGGCCGCATTGGAGGGGTGATGTATAATTATACTGAGCACAAAATGTGGGATACAGGCTCTCATCCAGATACCGACAACCAATGGAGATATGATGAAGTAGTAAATGGGGAAACAAATTACATTGGTGAAGGGGTAAAAGTTGTTTCCGGCTCAGTAGAATTTAATAATTATGGTGAAATTATTAGTGATACTCGGGTTTATGAACCTAATGATATTAAAGTTTCTTACCAATCGTATGCAAGAAATTATGGAATCGGAAATATGGGTATTGTTTCAGGTACTTTTTTGAAACTAAGAGATTTTTCTATTGGCTATAACTTTCCTCAAAGTATTGCTGGCAAAATTGGAGCATCAAATCTCTATCTTTCTTTAACAGGTCAAAATGTTTTCCTATGGACAAAGGAAATCAAATTTGCAGATCCGGATAAAGGCACAGATTCTGATTTAACATCGCCATCTGTAAGATATTTAGGAGTGAATTTGAATGCTTCGTTTTAAAGAAGCTGGATACTCGTATATGAAAATGAATAATAACTTTTTAATCGTTTGAAAATGAAAAAAATAATTAATTATAAAACTATTCTAATAATGCTCTTCGTATTCATTTTTGCAAGTTGTGAAGATTTTGATGAAATGAATACAAATCCAGATTTAGCAATAAGTGTAACTCCAGATATGTTAGCAACTACACTTATATTAGATATAACTCGGGATGAATTAGCAACTACGAAGGGATTTATGCGGCCTTTTATGCTTGATAAATATATTGTTTGGGGAGAATTTATTGATGCAAATGAGCAATTAAATGGCTTGGGCAGGACAAACTTTTCTGATTATTTAATGATTACCAATGCCAAAAAAATGGTTACCTATGCTGAAGAAATGGGTGATCCGGAACTGATTAACTCCTACACTGCACTAAGTCATTTTATAAGAGCTTGGATTTTTTTCAATTTGACTTTGGAGGTTGGAGATATACCATATAATGATGCAGTGTTGGCTGAAAATTCAGGGATTATTAAGCCAGAATACGATACACAGAAGTCAGTTATTGAAGGAGTTTTAAATGAATTAAAAGAAGCTAATAAACTGTTTGCCCAAGGAGAAAATTTTAAGGGTGATCCTATTTACAATGGTGATGTAAAAAAATGGCAAAGAGCGGTAAATTCATTTCGTTTAAATGTTCTTATACAGCTTTCTAACAAAGAAAATGACACAGAACTTAATATTGCTAATCGTTTTAAACAAATTTTCCAAAATGAACCTCAGTTAAATGATAATAGCGATAATTTTGCACTAAAATATTCAGATGCAACAGGTGAGAGATATCCTTTCTCAAAGCCCAATCCTTTTTCAATATATCCAATTATAAGTAGTAAACTTATTGATTCACTGAAGACTTTAAAAGATTACAGACTATTTTATTATGCTTCACCGTCACCCGTTAGAATCGATGAAGGAATTGAAGCTACAAGTTTTGATGCCTATGTGGGAATAGATCCTGCATTATCTTTCTCTGATGCTGGTGAAATAGTTGGCACAAATGATTATTCAATGATTAATGAGCGTTACTTTCTTTCTTCAGGTGAACCAATAGCATTGATTAGCTATACACAACTCAATTTTAATATAGCTGAAGCTGCATTGAGAGGATGGATTTCCGGAGATCCAGAAACATTTTATAATTTAGGAATAGAGTCGGCTTTAAATTTTGTAGCAACTAATACTCCCGATGATGAATTATATCATCATGCCATGAAAATTACACCTGCGTATGTTGAAAATTATCTTTCATCAGAGCCAGTCAAATTACGTTCATCTTTTGATGATAAATTAAGTCAAATTTTGACACAAAAATATATCAGTACATTTTTACAAATTCCCAGGAGTGCGTTTTATGATCATCGTAGAACAGGCTACCCTGTTTTACCATTCGATCCAGCAACAAATATGAATAATCCTTCTGATAAATTCCCTGTGAGATGGATGTATCCACAAGTGGAATTAGATTATAATACTGATAATGCAAAAGAAGCTATCGATAGACAATACGATGGGATTGATGATAATAATGGTATAATGTGGTTACTTAAATAATATTTTAAATGGCTTTGAAAAACCTCAAGCTTTGGTGAGATTCTTCGTTGCCGAAGGAAGTCGCTAATTTTTGAGGTTTTTTATATAATTCTTTATACTTCTTCAAAGCCTTCTATTGTAAATTCTATTTTTAAAAATTACAATCAAAAAATAGTAAAAGATAAAACTTAAATAATGAAGACAAAATATCTTATTTTATTCTTTGTTTTAAATATTTTAATTCAAAGTGCTCAATCAAAAAATAAAACCACCTTAGAATTTAATGAAAGAGGAAATTTTAAAATTGCCCAGTTTACCGATATTCATTTCAAACCGGGTGCACCGGAGTCTGAACCTTCGCTGGGATTAATAAAGTACATTCTGGAAACAGAACAACCCGATTTGGTGGCTTTTACGGGAGATATTGTTACCGGCCGTCCGGCAGCCGACGGATGGAAAACGGTTTTGGAACCAGTTTTGAAAGCAGGTGTTCCTTTTGCCGTTACGCTGGGCAACCACGACGATGAGCACGATTTGTCGCGGCAGCAAATTCGTGAACTGCTGAAAAGTTTTCCGGGTTATGTGGGCAAAAAACCGGATGCTGCATCTGATTTTGGTGATTACCTGGTGAAGGTGAATGCCGAAAATAAAGAAGAAAATGCACTGCTTTATTTTCTCGATTCCAACGCCTACAGCACCCTCGACAGTGTGGAAGGTTACGGTTGGTTTTCGTTTGATCAGGTGAACTGGTACCGGAAACAAAGTCGGAAAAATGCCCTGAAAAACGGGGAAAAGTTACCGGCACTGGCTTATTTTCATATTCCGCTACCCGAATACCAAACTGCTTATGATAGCGAGGCGAAGAAAAAAGGTCAACGAAACGAAGACGAATGTTCGCCTGACATAAATACAGGGATGTTCACCGCAATGCTTTTTGAGGGCGATGTGATGGGAACGTTTGTGGGGCACGACCATGTGAATGATTACATCGTTAACCATTACGATATTGCGTTGGCTTATGGTCGCTGGTCGGGAGGAAAAACCACTTACGGTGATTTGCAGCACGGTTCACGCATTGTAGTGCTGGAAAAAGGCAAACGGCAGTTTAAAACCTGGATGCGGTTGCGCGACGGGCAGGTGGTTGACAACGTCCTTTTCCCGGATGATATAAAATAGAACCTGTAATCTTTTGAAATACTTTAAATGAAAAATAATATGACACATAAATCCTGTCTTTTTTTGCTGCTTTTTGTTTTGTCGCTCAACCTTTTTGCACAGGAAATTCAAATATCCCATGGGCCGTACGTTCAGGCTGTGGCCGAAAATGAAGTAACCATAGTATGGACAACCGATGTGGATGCAGTGTCGTGGGTAGAGGTTGCTCCTGCAGGTACAAACAGTTTTTATGGAGAGGAGCATCCCAAATATTTCGAAACCAAAAACGGCAACAGGGTGGTTGGGCAGTTGCACAAAATTACTATTCCCAATTTGGAAGAAAGCACGGAATATCGTTACCGGGTATTTTCAAAGGCCGTTTTAACGCACCAGGGACACCGGGTTTTGTACGGAAATATTGCTTCAACCAATGTGTACAGCCAAAAGCCATTGCGGTTCCGGACACTGAACAAGCAAAAAGATTCTGTTTCCTTTTTGGTTTTAAACGATATTCACGGCAGGGTGGATGATTTGGCGGCATTGAGCAGCAATGTGGAATATGGTAAAACCGACCTGGTGTTTTTTAACGGCGACATGGTTTCGTCCATGAATGACGAGCAACAATTTTTTGAAGGTTTTATGGATAAATCCGTGGAGCTATTCGCTTCGAAAGTTCCGGTATATTTTGCCCGCGGAAACCATGAAACGCGTGGCCCGTTCAGTGTTTATTTCCCCGATTATTTTCCCACGCCAACCGGAAAACTATACTATTCCTTCCGCCAGGGGCCGGTGCATTTTATTGTGCTCGATTGCGGCGAGGACAAACCCGATTCCGACATCGAATATTCAGGCCTGGCGCAGTTTGATGCGTACCGCACCGAACAGCAAGAGTGGCTGAAAAAGGAAATTCAAAAAGAAGAATTTAAATCGGCACCCTACAAAATGGTTGTCATTCATATTCCGCCGGTTGGCTCCGACTGGCACGGCCCGCTGGATATCCGCCGAAAAATTCTGCCTGTGTTGAAAAATCAAAACATCACTGCCATGATTTGCGGCCACACCCATCGCTACCAATACATTGAACCGCAACCAGAAGAGTTTGATTTTCCTATTATTATTAACGCACATACCACGTCACTCGAAGTTGATGCAACTTCAGAAAAAATGACCGTAGTACGAAAAGACACCGACGGAAAAGAATTGAACCGGTTTAATTTTTAAGCCAACCGAATGGTTATCAAGAAATTATTTGCAATACACAATTAAATGTCGCTTAGTTAGTAAAATTTATTCTACGTTGTCAGGAACTTCGCATGCTGACAAGTCTGTAGTTTTGAACCTGTCAACGTCAACAGACTTGACAGCGTTAACTAAACGACATTGATGCACAATTCTACATTGTACCATAGCAGAAGTAATAAAAAACAAATTTATTTTCACAATCACCACCTTCTTAAAAAATTAAAAAAGTATGCTCCACCCGTTCAATCTTCAAACCAAATGAGTAATTTTAAAGTTTGAAATAATCAAAAACAAAAAGTATAATTATGAAAACCAAATTTTTGCTTGTGTTTGCCATTGTAACCGGCGTTTTCCTGCTCAATTCCTGCACCAAAAAAGAACCCACCGATCTCACCCAAAACAGTTTTATCCCAAAGCCTGTTTCCGTTGAAGCCACCGGAGAGTCGTTTGAACTGACAACAGCTACAAAAGTGTATTATCATGAAGAAGTTAAAGAATTGCAACAGGAGGCTGAATATCTTGCCGCTGAATTGAAACGAATCCTAGGGACAGCGCCTGCAGTTTCAGCCACCAGTGAAGTGCCACGCAGCGGAATTTATCTTTATGTTACCGACGAGGACGATGAACTGGGAACAGAAGGCTACAGCCTGAAAGTTGGGAAAAAACTCGTATCGGTGAAAGCCCACAGTGCGGCAGGTTGTTTCTACGGCATTCAAACCTTACTGCAAACCTTGCCGGCAGGAATTGCCAGTGAAGATTCTTATGAAATTGCCACAGGAGAAATCCGTGATTTTCCGGATTACGGCTACCGCAGTGCTATGCTCGACGTGTCGCGCCACTTTTTTGGGGTGGAAGATGTAAAACGGTTTATCGACTTTTTGTCAACTTACAAAATGAACCGGCTGCACCTGCACCTCTCCGACGACCAGGGCTGGCGCATTGAAATTAAATCGTGGCCCAAACTGACTGAAATTGGTAGCAGCACCCAGGTAGGCGGTGGCGAAGGTGGTTTTTATACACAGGAACAATATTCTGAAATAGTCAGGTACGCACAGGAACACCATGTTACAATTGTCCCCGAAATTGACATGCCGGGACACACCAATGCTGCACTGGCTTCGTATCCGGAACTCAATTGTGATGGCAAGGCCCCCGAGCTTTATACAGGCATCGAGGTTGGTTTTAGCAGCCTGTGCACCGACAAGGAAATTACGTATGAATTTGTGGACGATGTGGTGAGGGAAATTGCTGCGTTAACACCGGGAGAATGGTTTCACATTGGTGGTGACGAATCGCATTCAACAGACAAAGACGATTACATCTATTTTGTAAACCGGGTACAGGAAATTGTGCTTTCGCACGGCAAAAAGGTAATTGGCTGGGATGAAATTGCCAACGCCGAACTGGTTGACAATGCTGCAGTTCAGTTTTGGGCCAATGTGGAAAATACTACCATGGGCGTGGAAAAAGGTGCGAAAGTACTGATGTCGCCGGCAAAAAAAGCCTACATGGATATGCAGTACGATTCCACTACTCACATTGGACTGCACTGGGCTGCCTATATTGAAGTGGACACCGGTTACGACTGGAACCCGGCAACCTACGTGGAAGGCGTTACCAAAGAAAACATACTGGGAGTGGAAGCACCGTTGTGGACAGAAACTATCACCAACATGGAGGAGATTGAATACATGGTTTTTCCCCAACTGCCTGGTTATGCAGAGATTGGATGGACTGCCCCGGAGCTGAGAAACTGGGATGAATACAAAATCCGGCTGGCAGATTTCGGAAGTCGTTTCGAAGCACAGGACATCAATTTCTATCGCTCGGATGTGGTTCCGTGGAAAGAATAAAAATTACTGATTTTTGCTGAAAAAGTCATGCTTTCCTAAATAAGGGCATGACTTTTTTTATCTCTTTTTCTTTGATGATTCCCTGACAACCAGTTCAGTTTGAAGGACAATATTTTCGCTGAAGCTCCCACCCTTCTCAATCAGTTTAAAAAACAGGCCGGCTGCCACTTTCCCAATTTCAAAAGTGGGGTGCGTTACCGATGTGAGTGGCGGGTCAACTACCGTAGAATGAAATTCATCGGTAAAACCTACCAGTGCAATGTCCTCCGGGATTTTTAACCCCTGGCGTTTGATTTCTTTCATTGCCGCAAATGCAACGGTATCGTTTATTCCGAAAATGGCATCGGGCAACTTTGGCTGTGCGAGCAACTTTTTTGCAGCCGCGTTTGCATTGCCCGGGCTCATATTACAGGATACAAGCAAATCCTCTTCAAAAGGCAACCCACATTCTGCCACCCCTTCCCTGAAACCGCGGTTCCGGTTTTGCGTGATGCTCAAATGTTCAGGGCCTGAAATGTAAGCGATTCGCCTGCAGCCATTTTCATAAAAATGATGGACGATACTTTTTACTGCTGAAACTCCGTCAACAGTAACAGTCGGTACATTCAAACCCGATGGAACACGATCGAAAAACACCAGCGGTATTTCAGTTTCAATTAACCGGTTGAAATGGCTGAATTCCTTTGTTCCCTGGCTCAAACAAACAATCAAACCTTCAACCCTGGCTTTCAAAAGATTTCTGACCGACTCCACCTCTTTCTGAAACGATTCGCCGGAGGAGGAGATGATGCAGAAATAGCCATGTTGGTTGGCAATTTCTTCAATCCCCGAAATGATGGAAGCATAAAAATGGGTGACAATATCGGGCACAATCACCCCAATCATTTTGGTTTGCTGCCGGAGCAATCCCATCGCCAGCGGATTGGGCACATAGTTCCGTTCATGCGCCAGTTGCTGAATTTTCTGAGTCAGCTCGGCGCTAATGTCGGGATGATTTTTCAGCGCCCGCGAAACCGTGGAAATGGAAACGCCCAGTTCTTCAGCCAAATCTTTTAACGAAATGTGTCGCTTGCCCATTCTGAAAATTTTATAAATACAAATCAGTGGTGTCCGGTAAAAATTGTGTTTTAGAAATAGAAACAGAATAAAACGAACATCTTATTGAAAATAAATTATTTGCATTTAACGGCTAAAGCCAGTTTTTCTTTCTTCAAAACCCCCGGCTTAAGCCGGGGGCAATAAATCCGCATTATTCAAGGGCTTCAGCCATTAATCTTTTATTTTACCGGACACTATTGAATACAAATGTAATATTTACTCGTTTAAAAACGGGATCAGCGCCCTGAAATGTCGGGGTCTATTCGCTAAAAATCATGATGCAGTTACAAGTCACATCACCCTCATAAAAATGTTTTACAACACTTTTTTCAATCCGCAAAGCTTTGCGGTAAAAAGAAAAAAATCAGCCGTTTGTGTTGATCAAAAAGTTCTTGTAATTTGGACAGAAAATAATTTTTCCAATTTGAAAAACTTGATTTTTTTGTTCCATTTAAATTGAAACTTATGAAACTATTTTTCCGATTTTTTTTATTTGCAATTCCAATTGCAACAGTGTTGTGTGCTTCACAATCTTTTGCACAGGTAGTTGAAGACTTCAAACCTTCGTCTGTAAACCAACCGGGCAGTGAGTTTCCCCAGGTAAATTCTGAGGGCCGCGTGCGCACTCAAATTTTAGCACCCGATGCCAACTATGTTCAGCTCGATATTGGCGGGGTGAAATACGATTTAACCAAAGACGAAAACGGACTTTGGACAGGCGAATCGGCCCCGCAGGACCCGGGTTTTCATTATTATCAATTAAATATCGACGGGGCTTCAGTGCCCGATCCCGGCAGCATGTTCTTTTACGGGGCTTGTCGTTACGGAAGCGGTGTCGAGGTACCTGCTCCCGATCAGGATATTTTCGCATTAAAAGAGGTTTCGCATGGTCAGGTTCATGAAATTCTGTTTCCATCGGAAAGTACAAATTCCCAGCGCAGGGCTTTTGTGTACACACCTCCGGGTTACGATCAAGAATCGCCGGAACAGTATCCGGTGTTGTACCTGCAACACGGTTACTGCGAAAATGAAACTTCGTGGCCCAGGCAGGGGCGTGCCAACCTCATTATGGACAACCTGATTGCTGAGGGTAAAGCCAAACCATTCATCATTGTGATGACCTACGGAATGACCAACGATATTGAATTTGGCGGATTACGCAATTTCGATATCAAACCTTTCGAAACTGTTTTAACCGATGAACTAATTCCATTCGTCGATGCCAATTTCCGCACTTTGGCCAATCAGGAAAATCGCGCCATGGCCGGCCTTTCGATGGGCGGTATGGAAACAAAGATGATTACCCTGAACAGGCCCGATGTATTTTCATATTATGGCCTGTTTAGCGGAGGTATTTATAAACCTGAAGAAATCGAAGATCATAAAAATTTGAAGCTTGTTTTCATAAGCTGTGGCAGTAAAGAACATCCCGATGGCGTGAAGAATGCCGTGACCAATTTGCAACAGGCCGGTTTTAATGCTGAATCATACATTTCGGAAGGAACAGCCCATGAGTTTCATACCTGGCGCCGCAGCTTGCATCAACTTGCTCAGCTCTTGTTTAAATAGTTGAAATAAATTATTGGTATTAATACGAATTCAATTATTATGAAGAAATTATTGATTTGCCTTGCCGTTCTGGGATTTGCCGGATTAACTATTCAAAATTCTTTATCCGCACAGAAACCTGCTTCGGGAATAGCAACCCACAGAATTGTTGAAGATGGCGGAACAGGTGATTACAGTGCAATTATGTACACTGATAGCTCTTTGTCAACACATACCATATTCCGGCCAAAAGACCTGAGTGCTTTCGGTAAGAAAAACAAGTTACCAATTATCGCCTGGGGAAATGGAGCGTGTGCCAACTCCCCCTGGGAGCATGTCAACTTTTTGTCGGAAGTGGCATCGCACGGGTTTCTGGTGATTGCCATCGGCCCCATGCCAAAGGAAGGAGAACGTGGCAACGGGAGATCAACCTCGTCGCAGTTGCTGGACGCAGTTGACTGGGCCATTGCCCAAAACAGCGATAAAACAAGTGCATTCTACAAAAAAATTGATATTGAGAATATAGCTGTTAGCGGCATGTCGTGCGGAGGACTGCAAACACTTGAAGTGGCACCCGACCCACGCATTACCACCACCGTGGTTTGCAACAGTGGTATTTTGAAAAATCCACCAAGCGGAATGCCGGGCATGCCCAACTTAACCAAAGACCATCTGGCAAAAATTCATACGCCAACACTCTATTTACTTGGAGGTGAATCAGATATTGCTTACGAAAATGGAATGGACGACTTTAATCGAATCAACCATGTACCGGTATTTGTAGCCAATATGGATGTCGGGCATGGCGGAACTTATGGTCAGCTCCACGGCGGGGAATTTGCGAAAGTGGCCACCGCCTGGTATAAATGGCAGTTGAAAGGCGATGACGAAGCAGGTAAATTGTTTACCGGAAATCCATGTCAACTTTCAGAATCAACTATTTGGACAATTGACAAGAAAAAATTGCCTTAGGTTTAGGGAGGTGAACAAATAATATTAAAACATTGAAAATCGAAACAAATATGAAACTTCAAATGACAAACAGAATTGCCAGTTTATTGGTGCTTTTTTCATTAGCTCCATTATTTGGATTGGCACAAAACCCCATTATCCAGACTTACTTCACAGCTGACCCGGCACCCATGGTGCACGACGGAACGGTTTATCTTTATACCACACACGATGAAGATGAAACCGTCGATAATTTTTTCACCATGTACAACTGGCGGTGCTACTCAACCACCGATATGGTAAACTGGACCGACCATGGTGCAGTGGCTTCGCTCAGTGATTTTGCCTGGAGCGATAAAACAAACGGAGCATGGGCACCGCAATGCATCGGGCGAAACGGAAAATTTTATCTGTACTGCCCCATTCACGGCGATGGAATCGGGGTACTGGTTGCTGATTCGCCAACCGGCCCGTTTCGCGATCCGCTGGGACACCGGCTAATTGTTGACAGTGAAAATATCTGGCACGACATCGACCCGACAGTATTCATCGACGACGGACAGGCATACCTGTATTGGGGAAATCCTGCGCTCTTCTACGTTAAGTTGAACGAGGACATGATTTCGTACGACAAAAGCATTGGCAATAACGGAATTGTGGCCGCGGAAATGACGAAGGAGGCATTTGGCGAAAATGAAGGCAGGGACGGACAACATATTTCAAATTATACCGAAGGCCCCTGGATTTACAAGCGCAACAGTCTCTACTACATGGTGTATGCTGCGGCCGGAATTCCCGAATACATCGCTTATTCAACAGCACCATCGGCTACCGGCCCATGGACATATCAGGGTTTTATCATGAAAAGGGCCGACCATCTGGCTTTCACCAACCATCCGGGAATTATCGATTACAAAGGCAATTCGTACTTTTTTTACCATACACAGGAATTGTCGGGTGGCGAAGGCTTCAAACGTTCGGTGAGTGTGGAGCAGTTTAACTACAATCCCGATGGAACGATTCCGCTTATCGCCCCCACAAAAGAGGGAGTGAAAGAAAGTGTTGCAAACCTGAATCCGTATAAAAAAGTGGAAGCCGAAACCATCGCCTGGTCCGAAGGGGTGAAAACGGAAGGCAATAGCAAAACCGGCGTTTATGTAACCCAAATTAATAACGGGGATTTCATAAAAGTGAAAAGCGTTGATTTTGGTGCAGGCGCGAAAAAATTCGAAGCCGGTGTGGCAACGTCTTCAAAAGGTGGCCAAATAGAGGTGCGTCTCAACGATGTGAATGGCCAGTTGCTTGGCAATTGCAAAGTAAAAAATACCGATGGCTGGAAAAAAACATCATGTAAGTTGACAAAAGTGGAGGGTATTCACGATATCTGTTTCGTATTTAAAGGAAACGATGGACAGCTTTTCAATTTTGACTGGTGGAAATTCAAGAAATAACCATTCACCAATGAAACGAATGAAATTTATACTGAATGGCAGTTTTCTCTTTTTGATTTTGCTGCAAACCGTTGGTGTAAAAGCCTGGGAAGGAATGCCCATGCCCGAACTACATGTGGAAGGCCGGTATCTGAAAGACAGCCACGGACATATTGTAAATCTGCATGGCTATGCCCAAACTTTTTCGCCGTGGTTCAACGAAAGGGGCACAAAATGGAACAATTACGATGTAGAAGGCTGCTTAGAATATAACCAGGGTATTATCGACAGCCTCTTTTCAGCCGGCTGGATGATGAACTTCGTGCGCATGCACATGGATCCCTACTGGAGCAGCACGCCCGGGTGTGAAGGACGTTACGAAGGGGAAGAGTGTTTTAACGAAACACGTTTCAGAAAATACCTCGACGAGGTGTTTGTCCCCATGGCAGAGTATGCCGTTTCAAAGGGGCTTTATGTTGTGATGCGGCCTCCGGGGGTCTGCCCCGAAACGATTGAAATTGGCGGGGTTTATCATGAATACCTGATCAAAGTTTGGGGCATAGTATCAAAGCATCCGGCACTGAACAGCAATCCCCACATCATGTTTGAACTGGCCAATGAACCTATCAATATTCTGAGTACCGATGGCACTTACGGAAGCGGCACTCAGGAACATTTCGACAACCTGAAAACCTATTTTCAGGAAATCGTCGATACCATCAGAAATTCTGCCGACAATATTTTATGGATTCCGGGACTTGGGTACCAATCGCAATATTCTGGTTATGCTGTGAATCCGATTGAAGGCGAAGATATTGGCTACGCCGTGCATGTTTACCCGGGTTGGTTTAACAGCGGAAGCGGTTACGAAGCATTTCAAAGAGGCTGGGAACAGCAGGTTCAGCCCGTTGCCGATTTTGCGCCGGTTATGGTCACTGAAATGGACTGGGCCCCCGAAAGGCACAACATGTCGTGGGGGAAAGCTATTACCGGCGAAGCGGGCGGCGAAGGATTTGGAGCCAACTTCAAAAAGATTACCGACGAATGCGGCAATGTGAGCTGGTTGATTTTTACCGAACCTCACCTGCTGGCCGAATTCGGAAACCCCGATGCCCCTGCCGATGTTGTCGATTTCCTCACCGACCCTGAAGCTTGTCCGTGGCCGGTGTACCACTGGTACCAGGAATATGCCGGGGAGTATGATTTTGAAGGCGTTTCTGATGATTATCTCACAATCTCAGAATTATACATTGAGGGGGGCAATACAATTTCAGTGATTACCAACAGTTCTAAAAGCGTTGAAATGAATGCCGTTTTTGCCGACGGGCATATCGAGAACGTTGCTTCGGTGGCTGAAATTTCTGTTGACAATACGGATGTGATCAATTTTGTGAGGGGCCGGGTTTTTGCCATAAAAGACGGCCAGGCTGAGGTGGAGGCCACCTACACCGATAAAAAAGGAAACCAAAAACAGGTAACTTTTCAGGTAAACGCAACCACCTTCCCGCTAACCGAAGAGTTATTCAATCCGAAGATTTGGGAAGATGGCACGTTTGATGAAACCACCCGCACCCTGCACACCGGGCCGTGGGGATTTGGCGGCTGGCAGTACAATGGAATCGATTTATCTGAATACAAATACCTCGTGGCCCGGTTGGGCAGTGCAAACAATGCAAATGTGGATTTCAGAATATTTGATGGCCCAAGTTACTGGGGCTCTCCAGCAATATTTTCTTTTGGAAACAATAGCGAAGTGGTTGTAGATCTGAAAAATGCAACAAAAGATGATGGAAACCCGCTGAATGCCGAACACATTTACATTGCCGGCTTTTGGTCCAATGGCAGCAATCCATTCGTTATCGATACGGTATTTCTCACCAACTCGGTTAATATAGTTGATGAAAACACATCCATCGACGGGTTAAAAGCTCCGGGAGTAAAAGTGTTGTCTGTCCACTATTTCACTTTAACCGGTCAAAAAGTGCAGGATATAGAAAACAAAACAGGGATTTTTATTGAAAAGAAGATATTGGCAAACGGAAAAGTTTTAACAGAAAAAATTCTATTACAACCAAATTAACAGACTCATGAAAAATTATTTAACTGCTTTTTTTACGCTTTTTTTTATGACGATTTCAAGTGCTGTTTTCTCACAGCAGGCAGCAGAAATTGCCAGCCCAAACGGGCATCTTCAGCTAAGTGTGCTTATGGAAAACGATAAACCTGTTTACACGGTTTCGTATAATGGAAAATCCATGTTGGAAAACTCCCCGCTGGGATTAATTACCAACGAAGGCGACTTCACTTCCCACATGAGTTTTGTTGAATCAGCTACCGGTGATGTGGAAAAAAATTACGTTCAGAATAAGATTAAGCAGTCCTACATCACATACCATGCAAATACATTGAAATGTACATTTTTGAATGCCGATGAAAAACAAATCGACATTTTGTTTCAGGTAAGCAACAACGACATTGCTTTCCGCTACGAACTTCCCATGTGGGGCGACACCCGGGCTTGCGTGGTTGAAAAAGAAGCCACCGGGTTCAGGTTCCCGTCGTTTACAAGGAGCTACCTTTCGCACATGATGCGGCCAATGGAAGCCTTTGCGCGCACATCGCCCAGCTATGAAAGCGGCTACGAAGCTGATTTCCCGATGGAAAATAACCGGTCGCCCGAAGGTTATGTCTTTCCCGGATTGTTTCAGATTGGAGACGATGGGTGGGTGCTCGTTTCCGAAACCGGCGTGCGAAGCCTTTACTGTGCATCGCATTTAAGCAAATATACCGACGGGATTTACACGATCGATTATCCAAACCCTGCACAAAACAACGGGTTCGGAAGTTCAGGGGCCCAAATCGGGCTTCCCGGAGTTACGCCTTGGCGAACCATAACGGTTGGCGAAACCCTGAAACCCATTGTTGAAACAACTGTCCCGTGGGACGTGGTGGAGCCGCTTTACAAACCATCCATCGATTATCAGTTTGGACGTGGTACCTGGAGTTGGATTATCTGGCAAGATCAAAGCATGAATTTTGAGGACCAGGTGAAATACATTGATTTGGCTGCTGCCCTCGATTACGAGTTTATTCTGGTTGATGCGTGGTGGGACTCCAATCTCGGCTACGATAAAATGGAAGAGTTGATTAGTTACGCCCGCTCAAAAGACGTTGGTGTATTTTTATGGTACAACTCAAACGGCTCATCCAACGATGCCTTTCAAACCCCTGTCAATAAAATGAATACTTCAGTTGCCCGCAAAAAGGAAATGAAGTGAATGCAGGAGGTTGGCGTAAAAGGAATAAAGGTTGATTTTTTGGGAGGCGACAAGCAGGAAACCATGCGCCTGTACGAAAATATTTTGTCCGATGCCAACGACTATGGTCTGATGGTCGATTTCCACGGCGCAACCCTTCCGCGCGGTTGGGAACGGATGTATCCCAATTTTGTTGGATGTGAAGCAGTTCTGGCCTCCGAAATGCTCGTATTCTCACAAGGCGTCCGCGAAAATGAAGCCTTCTTTGCTACGCTGCATCCCTTTATCCGAAATGCGGTGGGAAGCATGGAATTCGGCGGGGTTGTTCTGAATAAATTTTTCAATAAAGGCAATGCAGGAGGCCAAAAACGCTTAACCTCAGACGTTTTCCAGTTGGCAACTGCTGTGCTTTTTCAAAACCCTGTTCAGTTTTTTGCTTTAACACCTAACAATCTAACCGATGCCCCCGACTTTTCAATTGATTTCATGCGCAACATTCCCACATTGTGGGACGAAACCCGCTACATTGACGGCACTCCCGGAAAATACAGCATCATTGCCCGGCGCAGCGGTCAAAAATGGTACGTTGCAGGAGTTAATGCTGAAAAAGAGGCCAAAAAACTGACCATTCAACTTCCCATGTTTTCAAACCAAAAAGTGACAATGTATAACGATAAAAATGACGGAACTCCCTTTATGGAAACTGTTACAATACCTGAAGATGGTGAGCTTTCTGTAACTATTCAACCGAATGGCGGATTTATTTTAAAATGAGTGAAGCGGATTGAAAGCTCTATTCTACGGGAGATTCAGTCCATCATATGAAATTTTAACCGGACACTAATGAAAGTATTATAAAGATAAAATAGCATCGAACCTTAATGATTCACCCATGACTTTGGCAGGTATTCTGAAATAGTTTTGATTTATGAAGATTACTACACTAACCTACCTTATACACAATCATGCAACGTTGTTTAATTGTGCGAGTTGATTCTCAAGAAATTTAATACGCTTTTCTTTAAATGCTGCTTGGTT
>NZ_FQZE01000021.1 GCF_900141875.1 Tangfeifania diversioriginum
AACCAAGCAGCATTTAAAGAAAAGCGTATTAAATTTCTTGAGAATCAACTCGCACAATTAAACAACGTTGCATGATTGTGTATAAGGTAGGTTAGGTTTTGTTTAGAATAAAATTCACGTTTCTGATGGTTAAGTTGTTAATAATAAATTTGCTGAGCCGGTTTCTGAAATACAAAAAGCTGCCTGTCATCCGACAGACAGCTCTTACAGAACTAACTAGTACAGCAAAATTAACTGAAATGCTGTTTTTATTTTATCTCAAATATTTCATTGTACACTTCGCCATTGTATAACCTGGCTTTCAGCACAAATTTTTTTTCACCTTCAATTATCAGTGGAGTTAAATCGAATCTGAACTCCCTGGTAACCAGTGCTTCGCAAACATCTCCGTTGGCATCGTGCCTGATTTCAAATGTGGGAATGTCGTTGCCGCCCGGGTTCCACTGGTGCATGTAGGCCAAATCAACGGTGTGATTTTTGCAACCACCACTGTACGAAATTTTTAGCTGGAGACAGTCGCCGTCAATAAAAGCTTCGTGCAGAAATATCGGGTCGCGGGCCAGGCTGTCGTAATTTTCAAAATAGAGATCTATCCAGGGTGCACAACTCAGTTCTTCAATGTAAGTAACGTCGGATGGGGTTCCGCGGTCGCAGGCAGGTATAACATTTTCGAGTTCTGAATATTCTACCAGAACGCGTTGGCCGTGGGCAAAATCAAAATCATCGGGTGAATGCAGCGGCTGGATGCGGTTGCCGTTGTCGAGTTCAATTACAAAACTGCAGTTTCCGGCACCGGCGTAGTCAATAACCACCCCGGTTTCCTGAAATGTTGTAACCTCGTTATTCTGCTGGCAACCAATAACCACGGCTGCAATTAACGACAAAAACACTATGAATCGTTTCATGGCTTATTGTTTTCTAATTTTCTTAGTTATAACGTGTTAATTGCCGGTTTAGTCTTTCGGTTTTTATTATTCATCGTATTCCGGATTTTGTACTTCTCCGATAAAAAGAATCGCATCCGTATTATTTTCAGTAATCGCAAACACAAACGGTTTGTTTACAAAAAATGGTACTTTTTGCGGTTCGTTACCAATGCTTGTTGTTGTAAATGTAATGGAAGTAACAGCCGCAGCTTCAGTGCCGGTTTCATTTACATCGATAAATGATTTGTGTTTCACCGCGCTGATGTATAATTCGACATCTGAAATTTTTGAAAAATCGGCCACTTCCGGGATAAATGCTTTTTGCATGCCCATTTTTTTCAGCAGATCGTTTAACCCGGCCTCGAATTCAAACTTAAATCGCGGCATGGTAATATCCACGCGGTCGGTTTTTTCAAACTCATCCATCCACTTTTTCCAACTGGCAGCCGACAATTCGTCGATTACATTCTGCGAATTTTTCCCGGTTTCGGGCAGAAAAATTACCATGTTGTACTGCCCGTTTCCGTAAGGCATTTTAATGGCTTTAAACAAACTGTTGGCGGTGTAGTCCAGGTTTTCCAGTTTGTTCATCATCGGAACTTTTATAGTTGTGCCGTCTGGTTTGTTGAAATCCAGTTCGTGGGTGCCTTCCTCGTCGAATTCGTTTGTCCAGATGCCGTTGAAATAAATGGCGTTTAGAAGCACCATCCGGTCAAGCGGATCAAGCAGCTCAATAATTTTTGTGATTTTGTCGTTGGTTTTTTCAGTCACCCAATCGTTTATTGTATTTACAGCTCCGGGCGAACTGAAATCGAGTCGTTCAATTTCTGCTTCGTAAACCGTTTTGTTTACATCGAGAAAACCGGGTTTTACCTCCATAATGTCAGCATAAAAAATGGCGTTGGCAATTTCAAAAAACACATCTTCATCCAGCGACTGCAACGCACTAATGAGCATTTTATACGAAGTGTTGATTTCATCGGTTGTCAATCCGTTCAGTTTCATTGCTTTTTCCATTTCAGTTTTTGTGTCACCATCGGCACCTTTATACGCCATGGCCAGTGCCACCGAAATGCTCAGCGGCGAAATCATGATGTTTTCGTCGTCGTTGTCTTCACGCACTTTCTGAAACATTTCCAACCCAAATTCATTGTCGGCTTCAATCAGTTTTGCCGATTTTTCATCCAGATCGATGATGTTGTTTTCCGGGGGCTGAACGTCGTTTTTCTGGCACGAACTAATCGATGTCAGCATAAATGCCAGCAACAGTAAAATAATTGTTTTCATAACTTTCTGTATTTTAATGTTTTTATTTTTTTGTCTTCTTGTCTTGGTACTTGTGTCTAATCGTCTTGAAGCTTCTATTTAAACCTCTAATTCTTCTGTGGATTTTTCACCGTTCCAACAAACAATATGGCACCGGTGCTTTTTTCCGTAATGGCGAAAAGAAACGGTCGGTTTGCGTTAAACGGAATACTACCACCGCCTCCGGCCGATAATTCGTTAACTGCCACAACCGTTACGGCAGCGGCCTCGGTCCCTTCCTCGTTTACTTCTATAAACGATTTATGTTTCACATAGTCAATGTACAAATCCGCATTTTTATTGATTCCTGTAAAATCTGCTCCGCCTGTAAAAGCAATTCTCATGCCCATTTCAGATAAAATATCGTTTAGCTTGATTTCATATTCGTACTTAAATTTGGGAAGTTGAATTTTTACATTGCGTTCTGAAAAATTTTCCATCCACGATTTCCAGTTTTCTTTATCAAGATTTTCCATAACATCCTGCAACGATTTATTTACTTGCGGAAGGAAAACCGACATGGAAAAGTTTCCCTGTCCGTAAGGAAGTTGAATTGCCTGAAACAAATCATTTTCATTGTACAAAACAGGATTTTCCTGTTGCATAAAATCGGTTTGAATGGCGGCACCGTTTTCCAGATGGAAATCTCTTTCCACTGTGTTTTTCTTTTCAAATTCCGAGGCCCAGATTCCTTTAAAATAGATGGCATTCAAAAGGAACATTACATTATCGGGGGTGATTCTATCCAAAATGCTTTCAATTTTATCTTTTGTCTTTTCGGCCACCCAACCGTTAATGGTTTTCAATGCATCAGGCGATTCAAAATCGAGCGCGGAAACTTCGGCATCGTAATAATTCTGATTGACACTCACAAAGTCGGGCTCCACCGAAAAATCGTCGCGATAAAAAATGGCATTGGCAATTTCGAGTACCACCTTTTTGTCGAGCGATTTCAGCGCCTCAATCAATGTTTGGTACGAGGTGTTGATTTCATCGGGTGTCAGTCCGTAAAGTTTCAGGGTTTCTTCCATGGCAATTTTTGTTTCGGCATTTGCCCCGTTGTAAGTCATTGCCAGCGCAAGTGAAACACTGAGCGGCGATACCATAATATTTTCGTATTTTTTTTCAGCACTATAAACTTTCTGAAAAAGTTCAAAACCAAATTCATTGTCGGCTTCCACCAGTTGAGCCGATTTTTCTGTGAGCTCAATTTCGGTATAAATGCCCTCGTCGTCTGCAATATTGCAGGCTGTAAAGAGAAGTGTCGCAATTAGGATAATGATTGTTCTCCGTTTCATTTTTACTTGTTTTTAAATTATTGAAAAGGCACACAAAACCATAGATGGTTTGGAAAGGAATAAGGTTGCGTAAATTTTTTTATTTTTTCACGCAACCATTGTTTAACCTGTTTCATCTAACAAGTGTTTTCATCGTAATCGAAAAAATTAATGTTACAGAACATTGGCGTGGTTTAAGGATGAATTTTAAAATAGAAGGCAGAATTTATCCTTACTTTTGAAGGAACATTTAAAGCTGGGTTTGGAAGAACTGAAAGACATTATAAAACAAAGTGCCTCGGGTGATGTGCGTGCGCAGGAAAAGCTTTACCGGATGTTTGCACCGAAAATGTTCGGGGTGTGCATGCGGTATGCAAAAGACCGCACCGAAGCCGAAGACAATTTACAGGATGGGTTTGTTAACGTGTTTACAAATCTGAAAAAATTTAGGCACGAAGGTTCTTTTGAAGGTTGGGTCCGCCGGATTATGGTGAATGTTTCGCTCAGCAAATACCGGAAACAGCATATTTTGTACCCGGTTGAAGATGTTGGGAAATACGAAACGCAATCGTTTACCGGCAATATTCTGGAAAAAATTTCGGCTGACGAACTGATAAATTTAATCCAGGAACTACCACCGCGGTACCGCATGGTGTTCAACCTTTTTGTAATGGAAGGATTGAGCCATCAGGAAATTGGTGAAGCAATGAAGATTACGGAGGGAACTTCGAAATCGAACCTTGCGCGGGCTAGGGATATTTTAAAACGTAAGGTGGAAAAACTTTACGGAAAGCGTAAAACAAATGCAAATTACACTGCATAATGAAAGAGGATAAAAATATGGATAATGCATTCCGCGATAAACTGGAAGGTTTTAAAGCGGAGCCACCTGCCTATCTCTGGGATGGCATACAGGGGCAGCTGGCTGCACAGCGCCGTAAAAAGCGGATAGCCCTCTACAGCTGGGTTTCTGTTGCTGCACTGCTGGTTCTTGCATTCTTGGCCGGTTGGTATTTCAATGAATCAGCTGAAAAACAGGTTCCGCAAATGGCCGAAACGGAAAAGGTAAGTCCTGAAGAAAAATCGAATATTGGGGAACAAGGCGGAATAGTTCCTGAAAAAGATAACCAACAAATGGATTTGGAACCGGTTGCATCTGAACAGTTTTTGGCCGAAGCAGGAAAAAGGAACCCAGAAACTCAACAGTCAGAAGAAGTTACATCGGGCTCAGAAGTGGATGAGGGAAACAGAATGCTTGCCGCGGCAGATTTGGAATTTATTCAACCCATTGAAATCAGTGAAATAAAAATACTGGAGGGAGAACAACCAACTGGTTTGTCGGTAAAAAGTGAATTGGTATCTGCCAATCAAATTTTCACCTGGGACCAGCCGGTAATGAACAGAAATGAGCAACAATTTTCAGCTGCACCAAAAAATAAAACCGGCTGGAAATTTGGGCTGAACGTTTCACCCGGGTATTCGTCTTACTCAGCCAAACATGGTTCGGCTTACTCCAGTAACATGACCCGGGAAGCCGATAACGGAAATACCAACCTCAGTGGTGGAGTTTCAGTTCAGTATAAAACCGGGAAAAGAGTTAGTATTGAAAGCGGTGTTTACTATGCGCAAAACGGGCAGCAAACCGGCAGTTCGCCACAGCTTTTTGGCAACAGGGCTCAAATGGATTATGCATCGGCTCCGGTCAACAAAAATTATTTTAACACCGCCGTTACCCTTGCCGATAACCGGATGGCCATGAATAGTACCGCCGGAGTGATTGATTTTGAGGGGGTTCCCAAAGGAGCGGAAATAGCTGCCAATCTGGAATCTTTTGGTTCCTACTCCAATTCGCTGCTTACGAGTGGCGAACTTTCCCAGGTTTTCGACTTTGTGGAAATTCCCCTTTACCTCCGCTATCTGCTTTTTGAAAGTAAAATGGATGTGGAACTGGTGGGCGGTGTAAACGCTGGCCTTGTGGTTGGCAACAATGCCTACATCGATAATGAATACGGTGTGCAGAACATCGGCAAAACCCGCGATATTTCTACTGTGAATGTTTCTGGTACTGTGGGTGTTGGGCTGAACTACGCAGTAGGGAAAAATCTTTCGCTGGCTGTGGAGCCGCGGTTCAGTTACTACCTGAATTCCATCAACCGCAACCCTGAAGTGGATTTCAGGCCCTATCGTGTGGGCGTTTATACCGGTTTGTATTATGAGTTTTGAAGCATTTAAATTGCGCTTTTGGTATGGAATACTTTTTTCGAATATTTTACTTTGTTAGTCAGATTTTATTAGTAATTATGCATCAAACAACCAATATCGCTTAGAAGAAAGAAATTTCATGTATTATCGACTAATCCAAAAGGCAAAATTATTTTCAATCAGGGTGTTTGTCTGCTCAATATTTACCATTGTTTTTATTTTGGGGACTACCAGAACTGCCAATGCCCAAAATCAGGGCGAAATTCTGATTGATGGCACTTTTCGTGATCAACCCATGTCGGTTTTTTTAGATTCGCTGGGAACCAAGTACAATTTGCGTTTTTTTTACAAACAGGAATGGTTGGCCCCGCATACCATCAGTAAAGAGTTCAGAAGCACACCGCTTATTCAGGCCCTGAACAACATTTTTCTCGACAATGAACTTACTTTTCGATTTTTCCAGGATAAAGGTGTGGTGATTTATCCTGAAGTGTCTGGGAATTTTTCCCGGTTGGATGAGTCGTCTCAGTTTTTGATTATTGGCAATCCGCTCAACCTGGGCCGTTACAAACGAGCCACTTTACGCGGGCGTGTGGTGGACGGGAAAACGGGTGAAACACTGGTGGGTGCCATTGTTTACCACACCGAAACCCAAAAAGGAGCCACAACTGATGAGAGCGGTGAGTTTGAAATGGAACTGCCAACCGGAGATCACCGGCTTCAGTTTTCGTTTGTGGGCCTGCAAAGTTCAAACTGGAAGATTCGCTTAATTGAAGACGGATACGAAGAATTCCAATTGTTTGAAGAATCACACGCCATTGAAGAAGTTACTGTTGTTGGCAAGGAAGCCGATTTGCCGCGGTCGCAAATGAGCATGGTGCAAATGTCGTCGGTGGAAATAAAAAAGTTGCCTGCTTTAATGGGCGAAGTGGATATTTTAAAGGGAATGACCATGTTGCCCGGTGTACAGACCGTAGGTGAATTATCATCAGGATTTAACGTGCGGGGCGGAAATACTGACCAAAACCTGATTCTGATAAACGGCAGTCCGGTGTTCAACTCTTCGCATCTTTTCGGATTCCTTTCGCTTATAAATCCCGATGTAGTTGAAAATGTGCGCCTGTTTAAGGGAGGAATGCCTGCGAATTTTGGGGAAAGAGTAGCATCAGTTATGGAAGTTGGGTTTAAAGACGGAAACACTGAACAAATCAGGTTTTATGGCGGAATTGGCCTTATCAATTCGCGGGTAACCATGGACGGGCCGCTGAGTAAAAATAAAAAACTGACTTTTGTGGCAGGCGGCAGAAGTTCTTACACCAACTGGATTATGAAAGAAATTCCTGAACTTGATTTTGCCCGAAGCGTGACCCAATTTTACGATGTGTCCGGGAAAATAACTTACAAATTCGATAAATACAACCGAATGAGCCTGATGGGGTATGTAAGTAACGATGAATTTAACACCAGTACTGAATCGGTTACCCAATACGGAAATATTCTGGCCAATCTGGAAGTGAGTAATCAGTTGACCGGAAAACTTTATGGCGATTTTGAACTAGCCCACAGTCAATACAGCTACAGGCTGACTGATTTTGCACGACAAAACCCACTGGAATCCTATTTCCTCGACAACCGGCTGATGTATTCTTCTGCAGGATACACCGTGCGCTGGCATCCGAACATTATGCATAAGGCAATTGGAGGAATAAAAGTGGTTGATTACCGAATCAATCCCGGAAAAATTTCCCCGGTGGAAGATACAACACGCATCGTTTCGCGTGAGTTGCCGGCAGAAAATGCCCTGGAAGCTGCTGTCTTTGTTGGCGACGAATTTGAGATCTCACCACAGTTTTCTGTTTCAGCCGGATTGCGTTTTAGTTTCTTCAAAAACAGAGGCTCAGCAGAAAATCCGGAAAACAATGAATCGGATGGATTTACCACTTTGGATCCTTCTCCTGATATTCCTGAAAAAGAAATCCGGGAAAAACATTACACAGGTTTTGAACCGAGGCTCTCTGCCCGGTACGATGTAAATGCAAATACCACCGTTAAGTGGAATTATCAGCGGGTACGCCAGTATATGTTTCAGTTGAGCAACAATGCGGTTGTTTCTCCGGCCGAAACCTGGAAACCTGCCAGCCCGGGGTTGAAGCCGCTTATCAGCGACCAGGTTGCGTTTGGCATGGAAAAAGATTCGTGGCTGAGAGGCATCGATTTTTCGTCGGAAGTTTATTTCAAATACTTACAAAATTTGGTTGAATATAAAAATGGTGCGCAGTTAATTATGAATGAAAACATAGAAGATGATTTGATTTCGGCCAGCGGATATTCAGCAGGAATTGAACTGAGCGCCCGGAAAAACACAGGCCGGCTCACGGGGTCTGTCAGTTATGTGCTTTCGCGAACCATGCAAAAAACAAATGCTGAAAACGCAGAAGATAACTTCTGGGATGGGAAATATTATTCTTCGTTGTACGACAAGCCGCACGATTTTTCGCTCGTTGGCACTTACAACATCAGCCGGCGGTGGCGTTTTTCTGCCAACTTTGTGTTTGTTTCCGGGAGGCCGGTTACGCTTCCTGAAATAAAATACAAATATGCCGGCGAAACGATGGTTTATTATTCCGACCGAAATAAATACCGCATGCCTCCCTATCACCGGCTCGACATTTCCATCACTTTCGATGAAAACCTGCGCCGTAAACGCATGTGGAAAGGAAGCTGGACACTTTCGGTTTACAATGCGTACGGCAGGGAAAATCCGTACTCGGTGTACTACCGGAAATCGGGACCGGGAGCTGGAAACGATTCCCGGAAATATTCGCTCTACAAACTTTCGGTTATCGGAATTCCGGTACCGTCATTAACCTATAATTTTAAATTCTGATGCTGAAGTCATTAAAATATCTGACAATACTGTTGGTGCTTTTTGCAGGCTGTGAGTCGGTTTATGAAGCCGAACTTGACGAGGTGGAGAGTGCTCTGGCTGTGGATGCACGCCTGGTTTACGGAGAGCCTCCCTATCAAATTATTCTGCAAAAATCAGCCGGTTTTAACGAGGCCGATTCTTTTGAACCCTTCACCAATGCCTTGGTGCAGTTGCTCGACAGCAGAGGTGAAGGGTACCTGACGCAGCAAGTGCAGCCCGGAGTTTATGAGTTGACCGGAACAATTGATTCAACCGAACAATACAAACTGCACATCATCGCCGAAGGTGAAACTTTTTCGTCAGACTATGAATCCGTTCCCGAAACTCCGGACATTGATAATTTTTATAGTGAAGAGTTGGAAAGATGGAGCCAGCCCGGAGGTGAAACCAATGTGGAAGAATTCAAAAAAACATTGGGACATCAGGTTTACGCCGACATAAGCAATGGAAACAAAAAAACGTATTACCGCTTCGATGCAAGAAAGGTTTTTCAATATACCTTTCCCTTCGATACTGTGATTAATGGTTTGCCCGCTACCCGTATGAAATACGGGTGGGAATCGTTTTATCCGGATGGTAATTTTAACATTGCTGCGCCCCCCGAATATGCAACGGATTTTAAAATCACAAATCACCCATTGGAATTTTTTCAATACAGCAATTCAGGAATTCTCGACTCAATTTCTGCACAGCGTGGGTGGATTTATATAATTTATCAGCACGCCATTTCTCAATCGGCCTGGAATTTTTATAAGGACCTGAACAGCCAGCTTGGTGCCGACGGGAAAATATTTGACCCGCTTTATGTGCAGGCACGAAGCAATTTAAAATGCACGTCCAATTCCAAAAAAATAGTACTGGGTAATTTTGAGATTTCCCGCCGCCGCGAGCATAGGGTGTATATTTACCTCAATCCCCACAGCGGAAATCATACCCTGCGCAGGATTAATGATTTATATGATATTCCTGAGCGGGGTGTGAAGTCGTTGTACCCGCCCGTGTTTTGGCAGAATTAAATAGGAAAGAATGAAGGTAAACTGGCAAAATATTAAATTGGTACTGCTCTTTTCAGTGATTTCGTTTTACGGATTTTCACAATCAGAAAATGAAATTACCCGGCACTACCTGTTTACTGACCGCGACTACTGTATTTCGGGCGATACAATTTGGTTTAAAGTAGCCGCTATAAACAGCGACAGTGCAAAAAGCAATGTGGTACATGTACATCTGACCCATGCCGCAAATCAGGTAATCGCATCGGTTATCAAAAAAAGCAGCGCCGGTTGGGCCGAAGGATATTTACATGTTCCCGACTCGTTAAGTACCGGTGTCTATTTTTTATCGGCTTTCGTTTATGAAAACCTTTCTGTACCGGACTTGCCTGTTGAGAAAAAATCGTTATTTGTTTACAACCGTTTTCAGGATGACCTGACGGAAATGGAAGTCCCCGGACAAAAACAGAATATTTCCAAAACCAATCTTGATAGCCGCGTTAAAATAATACCAAACAAACAGGAGTTCAAACCCAGAGAAAGAGTTACTGTTGAACTGGGCCTGGATGCCATTGAAACAAGTGAAACTGAATTTGTTGTTGTGAGAGCATCACGTGCAGATGAGATGGCTCGCAGTTTTGGAGGCAGATTTACTTCAGTTTCCACTCCGTCGGATTTGACAGTGCCCGGTTTTGCGGAAAAGGACGGTTTTATTCTTAGCGGAAAAGTGAAAAAATCAGCCGACGGTTTGCCCCCGGGGAAAGCGGTTGTATTTCTCTCCCTCATTGACGACCCAGGGTATTTCGACTATTATGTAACAGGACAAGAAGGAACATTTCATTTTTTTCTGAAAAATGCCGAAGGAGTTGGAGACGTGGTGCTGCAGGCGGTCACAGAGGATGGTGCCGAACTTGAAATTGAACTTGCCACCAACCATATGGAAAACCGCACACCCATAACATTGCAAAAAGAACCTCTCGGGCATGACCAAACTGAATTTATCAACCAGTCAGGCGATGCCGTGTTTATCAAACGGTTGTTTGGAGAAAACTACACCATATCTCCAACTGATTTTTCGATGCCGCCTCGCTTTAACGTGCCTTTTTACGGGCATCCCGACCAGTCTGTGAATTTGGATGACTTTTTTGAATTGCCCGACTTCCGGGAAATATCGAGGGAATTGCTTCATGGTGTGCAATACCGGAATCGCGATGGAAACATAACAATCAGGATGTTGAACCTTGATGAAAATGTATATTTTGAAAACGAACCATTCAGGCTGATAAACGGAATTCCTTTTTTCAGAAACCGGCTGCTCTCTTCATTCGGCTCAGCCGAAATTGATAAAATTGATTACGCCATGGAAGAACGGCTTTTTGGCGACCTGAAATTTACCGGGGTGCTTGCCATTTATTTAAAAGACAAGTCGAATCGCTGGCTGGCTCAGCAGTCAAACATTTTCAGATTTACCGTTCCTTTTTTACAGCCTTCTCACGAGCCGGGATACTTTTCTCCTCCTGAAAACGATAAAAATGTACCTGACCTGCGTACCGTATATTTTTGGCAGCGGGTACCAACCGGCGAAAAAAAACAGATTGAATTTTTACTGTCCGATTTAAAGGGGAAAGTTGAAATTTCAGTAACCGGTGTAACTAAAGAGGGAAAAATTTTCAACTCATCTGAAATAATTGAGATAAAATGAATTTGAAAACTGCATATCTGTTTTTGGGGGTACTGTTATTGATGCTGGCCAACCCGGCCCGTGCGCAAAAATCAACCTTTAACTGGGATGCCCTGAACGAAAATTCAAACCGGCTGGAAGGAAAACTTACCGGCTCTTTGTATTATATTTCCCCATTGGCAGACAGGACTCATTTTCTTCAGGACAAATGGGAAAATGGGACTATTTTGTTTGAAGACGGAGATCGTTTTGAAAACCAGCACCTCAGGTATCTCTCTTTTCAGGATGAACTGGTGGCATACAATCCGAATTTGAAGCAGCTTTTTGTTGTTGACAAAGAAAAGGTGAACAGCTTCACAATCGAAAACGAACAGAACAAGCAACAATTCGTGAAACTTTTCTTCGATGCATTTGTGGGTGCCGGAGACCGTTATTTTGAGGTGAAATATGAGGGGACACGCTGGCTCCTGGCTTTTCATTCTGTATTGGAAGAAAAAACCAGCATTTACCGGGACCGTTACGGAAAACTGAAGGATACCAAATTTAAGCCGAAAGTCACGTATTATATGTATTTCCCTGAAGAAAAAAGATTTCAAAGAGTTCAGGACAAACGACGCTCATTTATTAAATTATTCCCTGACCAAAAAAGGGAAGTTCGCCGGCTTTTCCGCAGAAATACCCTCTGGCGGTTTAACGAAAAAGAAATGATCCGGGCTTTTCAATTGTTAGACGAAGCCGGTTTTTTTGAATAAATCATATTCCGGCGAAATGATTTTCAATCAAAACATTTGCACTTCGATTTCGTTGTAATACAACGTTTAAAAATGTAATTTTGCATTTTTAAAAAATAAAAAAATAATGCAGAATAAGGGGTGGAGAATAATATTAACACTGGTTTTGGCAGTAAATGTGGGTGTGATTGTTTTTTTAGTAATGGGTTCGGCAAACTCAACTGAACCGGCTGTTGTAAACGTAGCGGAAACGGCCAAATTCAAATCGGTTGACATTCCCGATTCGGTTTCCTTCGCTGGTGAGCCCATGCCACTTCATCGTTTCGATGTGCGCGAATCGCTCGATCGCGAATTGCTGGTGAATTCCTATTTTCATTCGCAAACCCTGCGTCTGATAAAACTGGCGCCCCGCTATTTTTCGGTTATCGAACCCATACTGGAAGAAAAGGGGATACCTGACGATTTTAAATACCTTGCTGTGGCCGAGAGCGGTTTGAATCCCAGTGCCATTTCGCCGGCGCGCGCCATTGGATTCTGGCAGTTCATGCAGGGCACTGCCCGCGATTATGGACTGGAGGTTAGCAACGAAGTGGATGAACGTTATCATGTTGAAAAAGCGACTTACGCGGCCTGCGATTATCTGCTCGATGCTTACGAAAAATACGGAAGCTGGACACTGGTGGCTGCTTCTTATAATGCCGGAATGCGTGGAATCGATCGCCAGTTGGAACGCCAAAAGGCAGATGATTATTACAACCTGCTCCTGGTGACCGAAACCGGCAGGTACGTTTTCCGGATAGCAGCACTGAAATTAATTTTGGAAAACCCAGCCGCTTACAATCTTATTGTTCCTGAAGAAGAGAAATACCCGATTATTCCAACTAAGGAAATTGAAGTTACAGGGCCGGTACTCGATTTTGCAGATTTCTCGCATGCCCACGATATTAATTACAAACTGCTGAAAGATTTTAACCCATGGTTGCGCCAGGCGTACCTGACCAATAGTTTAGGAAAAACATACACAATAAAAATTCCGCAACTGAATTAGTTGAATAGAACAGGATGCAAGATATAAAATACACTGAAGAACAGGTGCTTGAGGAGTTGGTGAAACCCGAAGAAAAAATTGAAGTGCACGGTGCACGCGTACACAACCTCCGCAATATCGATGTGGAAATTCCACGCAACAAACTTACCGTAATTACCGGTTTGAGCGGCAGCGGAAAATCATCGCTGGCATTCGATACCATTTATGCCGAAGGGCAGCGACGCTATATTGAAACTTTTTCGGCCTATGCGCGCTCTTTTCTGGGCAACCTCGAGCGGCCCGATGTGGATAAAATTACCGGGCTCAGTCCTGTAATTTCAATCGAGCAAAAAGTAACAACCCGCAACCCGCGCTCCACAGTTGGCACAGTAACCGAAATTTACGACTTCCTGCGGTTGTTGTATGCCCGTGCCGGCGAAGCATTTAGCTACAATACCGGCGAAAAAATGGTGAAATACACCGAAGAGAAAATCCTGCAGTTGATTAAAAGCGATTTTGCCGGGAAACGGATTCATATTCTGGCGCCTGTGGTTAAAGGACGAAAAGGGCATTACCGCGAATTGTTTGAACAAATCAGGCGAAAGGGATTTTTGTATGCGCGGGTTGATGGAGAAGTAACTGAAATTAAGCACAATCACAAAGTAGATCGTTACAAAAACCACTTTATTGAAATTGTGGTGGATAAGCTGGTAGCTGATGAAGGAAGTGAAAAGCGGCTGAAGGAAAGCGTGCAAACTGCCATGAAACACGGTGGCGGCATCCTAATGATTCTCGATAACGATACCAACGAAGCCAAATATTACAGCCGGTTGCTGATGTGCCCTTCCACCGGAATTTCGTATGCCGAACCCGCCCCGCACAATTTTTCGTTCAACTCGCCGCAGGGGGCATGCCCAAGGTGTAACGGATTGGGTCGCGTAACTGAAATTGATCTCGATAAAATTGTGCCCGATAAAAATAAAAGCATCGACAAAGGCGGCATAGCTCCTTTGGGAGCGTACCGCAATTCCCTGATTTTTTGGCAGATTGAAGCACTGGGTGAAAAGTACGGGTTCACCCTGAAAACCCCGGTTAAAAATATTTCAGAAGAAGGTTTGAATGCCGTCTTGTTTGGAACCAACGAGCGTATTCAGCTCAAAAACACTCCGCTCGGAAGCAGCCTCAACTATATGATGAGTTACGACGGAGTGGTGAAATACATCGACAGTTCGCGCGATGACAATCCATCGAAAAGAGCACAAAAATGGGCCAATCAGTTTGTGAAAACAACGGTTTGCCCGGAATGTAACGGGCAGCGGCTGAAAAAAGAGTCGCTGCATTTTAAAATCGACGGGAAAAATATTTCGGAACTGGCTAATTTGGATTTAAGTGAACTGGGAAACTGGTTCAACGGCCTTGAAGAAAGACTGACAGAAAAGCAGCGCAAAATCGGAACTGAAGTCATAAAAGAAATTCGCGACAGGCTGGGCTTTATGCTTGGAGTAGGATTGAACTACCTGGCACTCGACCGTCCGGCCCAGAGTTTGTCGGGCGGCGAATCACAGCGTATCAGGCTGGCCACACAAATTGGCACACAACTGGTGAATGTGCTTTATATTCTTGACGAGCCCAGCATCGGTTTGCACCACCGCGACAATATGAAACTTTTGCAATCGCTGGAACAATTGCGCGATAACGGGAATTCAATCATTGTGGTGGAACACGACAAGGAAACGATGCTCCATGCCGACTGGCTCATTGATATGGGACCACTTGCCGGCCGGCATGGCGGGGAAGTGGTTGCTGCCGGCGCTCCTGCCGAAGTGCTGAAAACAAAGACCCTCACTGCAGATTACCTGAATAACAAGAAAATGATTGCCGTTCCTGATAACCGCAGGAAAGGGAGTGGCGAAGTACTGAAAATAACCGGCTGCAAAGGAAACAACCTGAAAAATGTGACGGCTGAAATTCCGCTCGGAAAACTCATTTGTGTAACCGGAGTTTCAGGAAGCGGAAAATCAACGTTGATAAATGACACACTGCAGCCCCTGCTCAGTCAGTATTTTTATAAATCGGTGCAGGACCCGTTGCCATATAAATCGGTAAAAGGATTGGAATTGGTTGACAAAGTAATCCGTGTGGATCAGTCGCCAATAGGTCGCACCCCGCGTTCGAATCCGGTGACCTACACCGGCGTTTTTTCCGATATCCGCAGCCTGTTTGCCCAACTGCCCGAGGCCAAAATCAGGGGGTACAAGCCTGGCCGTTTTTCCTTCAATGTGAAAGGCGGCCGCTGCGAAGAATGCCAAGGCGGGGGAGTGAAACTCATCGAGATGAATTTTCTGCCTGATGTGTATGTACACTGCGATAAATGCAACGGCAAACGCTACAACCGCGAAACACTGGAGGTCCGTTACAAGGGAAAATCAATCAGCGATGTGCTGGAAATGACCATCAACCAGGGTGTGGAGTTTTTTGAGAGCATTCCGTCGATTTCGGTAAAATTAAAAACCCTCCAGGAGGTTGGGCTGGGCTACATCACGCTTGGGCAGTCGTCCACCACGCTTTCAGGAGGCGAGTCGCAGCGTGTGAAACTGGCTTCAGAACTGGCCAAACGCGACACCGGTAAAACACTTTACATTCTGGATGAACCCACTACCGGATTGCATTTCGAAGACATCCGCGTGCTGCTTGATGTGCTGAATAAACTGGTTGACAAAGGGAATACCGTGATTGTTATTGAGCACAATATGGATGTGATTAAGGTGGCCGACCATATTATTGATTTAGGCCCCGAAGGAGGGAAAAACGGGGGTAAAATTTTATGCACCGGAACACCGGAGGAGATCATCAAAGTGAAAAAATCATACACGGCAAAATACCTGAAAGAAGAGCTGAATGCCAGATGAGTGTTGAATCCCTAAGGGTTACGAAGTTCCCTTTGGGTTCACTGATTTAATTTTTCCACGCAAAATTCGCGAAATTTAAGAACGCTAAAATCGCAAAGTAGTTACTATGTTAAGGTTTAAATCTACTTTGCGTCTCCGCGCCTTAGCGGTAAGTGATTCAAATTATTTTTTTCCTGATTCAACCACAATTATTACTTTTATGAAAAATACTCAGAAATGAAGAACATTGAAATTTACTGCCACAACACACGTTCAAAACATTCATACCCGCTGGGTACTTCACTTCTCGAAATAAGCCGCGACCTGGATATTAAAATGAAAAACACGGTTTGCGGGGCCATAGTAAACCATCAGGTCAGGGAACTTTCATTTTGTCTGGTAAAACCCAAACAGGTTGAGTTTTTCGATGTGTCGCATCCCGACGGTATCCGGATGTACATCCGCAGCCTGATTTTTGTGCTGTATGCTGCTGTAAAAGAGGTTTATCCGCACGTTTCGCTGCGCATCCAAAAAGGCATTTCCAATGGCTATTTTTGTGAGTTGACAGGATTTGGAAGAGAAATTACCGACAAAGACATTGAGTTGGTGAAAGCGGAGATGAAGGAAATAATTGCCAAAGAAATTCCTTTTATTAAACGCGGATTGCTTACCGAAGACGCTGTGGAACACCTCATGCAGGAAGGCCTGGAAGATAAAGCACAGCTATTTGAACAGCAAGGGCATTTGTTTACCAGCCTCTATTTCCTTGAAAATTTGGGAAACTATTTTTACGGGCATTTGCTGCCTTCCACCAACTATATTTCAAATTTTAACCTTGAAAAGTATTTTGACGGTTTGCTGCTTCGAATTCCTGATTCCGATAATTTTGATAAGCTGATGGAGGCGCCGAAGCAAAAAAAATTGTTTGAAATTTACGAGGAACACAAAGACTGGGCGCAACTTCTGAACGTTTCCACTATCAGTAACCTGAATGAATTTACGCTGAAAAAGCAAGGTGGCGACATCATTAAAATTGCCGAGGCGCTTCATGAAAAGAAAATTGCTGAAATAGCCAATATCATCCATTCGCGCAACAGCGATATTAAGGTAGTTTTGGTTGCCGGGCCGTCGGCTTCGGGGAAAACAACCTTCAGTAAACGGCTTGGGGTGCAACTGGCTGTGAACGGTTTGCATCCCTACCAGATTTCGCTCGACAACTATTTTGTTGACCGCGAACACACGCCCCGCGACGAGCACGGCAACTACGATTTTGAAGCGCTCGATGCCATCGATATCGGTTTTTTTAATGAGCAGCTGCTGGAACTTTTCCGGGGAAAGGAAGTTCAGCTGCCCAAATTTGATTTTCACCGGGGCCGTCGTTACCTGAATGGCGACAAATTGCGGTTGAAACATGGCGATATTCTTATTGTGGAAGGAATTCACGGCATGAACCCGCGATTGCTGACCGACGTGCAGGAAAAAAATACCTTTAAAATATTCATTTCTGCTCTCACCCAGATTTCGTTCGATGAACACACCCACATCTCCACTTCCGATAACCGGCTGACCCGGCGAATTATTCGCGACAGCAAATACCGCGGCTACGGCGCTTCCGAAACGATTAAACGCTGGCCGTCGGTGCGGCGCGGAGAGGAGAAAAATATTTTTCCTTACCAGGAAAATGCCGATGTCATGTTTAATTCCGCCACGCTCTACGAACTGGCAGTATTGAAAAAATATGCTGAACCACTGCTGAAACAAGTACTCGAAAACCAGCCTGAATACATGGAAGCCATGCGGTTGCTGAAGTTTCTGTCGTATTTTAAACCCATTGATGACAACGAAATTCCACCCACATCGCTGTTGCGTGAATTCCTGGGAGGCAGTAGTTTTGTCTATTGAATTTAACTTTTATTCGTGGTTTCAAGCTCTTCGGCATCGGTAAGAATGCGCCGTGTATCCTGAAATTCGAAAAGTAAATCGAGATATTGGGGTACCGTTTTGGTTGCCAGGGTGTTGGGTGAATTGGTGAGAAATACAATGCCTGTTTTTTCATTTTCACACAAAGCAATTTCTGCTTTGTAACCGTTTACGTATCCTCCGTGATAAGCTACTTTCCGGCCTTTGTAACCAACAATCCGCCAGCCAATGCCATAGTGTTTCGATTCCACCCGGTTCCAGTTTCTGAAATATCTGCGCGAAAGGTGCGAAACAACCTGCGGGGTAAATACGGCGCGGTGGATGTCTTCGGTTAAAACGGGATCGTCCTCTTTCAGTAAAGCCATTAAAAAGTTCGACATATCCGAAATACTTGCATTCACTCCCGCTGCCGGTGCGGTGCTGTAATACCTGTCGTTTAGTTTTTGCGCCCAGTAGCCACTTCTCCCTTTTACATGTGGATAGGCCTTGTTAGGATTATTTTTAAACGAAAGAAAATCAGTTGAGGCATCAGTCATCCCGTAAGGGGCAAGTACTTTTTCATAAAGCAGTTCGCCGTAGGTTTTCGATGTTTTCGCGCGTAAAACGGTATCAATTAAACTGAACATTACGTTTTGATAACCATATAGTTGTCCGGGTTGGGCAGAAACGTCAACTTCAGCTAACCGTTGCATGATCACATCCATCGGGACTTTACTTTCAACCATATTGTCGTAAGCATGGGGCACAATTCCTGAAGTGTGGCTCAGCAGGTTTCGCACTTTGAGATTTTTTGTGCTCACCGGATTTTTCAACCTGAACCCCGGGATATAATCAACAACCCTGTCGTCGAGGCTGAGAACCTGTTCATTATCCAGAATTCCGGCCAGTACGCCGGTGATTGTTTTTGAGACCGATGCCAGGCGAAATACCGTGTGTTCGTCAATGGAATCATTTTCGCCGGCTTTTTTTACACCAAAACATTTTGTAAAAGCAACCTGATCATCATATATAATTGCTACAGCCGCGCCAACTGTTTGCGAGGCAGTAATTTCTTCGCTAAGCCAATGTGAATAATCATCAACAACTTCCTGGATTTCAAGTGGTGCCGGAGGAGGCTGAACTTTATAGCCGAAGGTGTCAATTTTTTCGTCCAAGTTTTGTGCGCTAGTTGACGAAGTGAGCTGATTTTGGCTAAAAGCCACTAAAGCCAGTAAAACTGAAATAAAAAGAATAAACGATATAGGTTTCTTCATCCAAATACTGTTTTTTGTCTCCTGAAGAAGAAGGAAAAGATCAAATTTTGTGTAATCGGAGCGCAAAATAGAAAAACTGAGTTTAATATGGAAGTATTGAATGAATTTTTTATTCAAAACCTTTTGTTTTGAACTTTTCATTTTGATTGTTTTCTGAAAACAATCCTTTTTATTGAACTAATTGACACTGGCAAAGTAACGAACATATATTAATTATCCAGCGGTTTTCCGGAAGGGGCGGTATTGTACAGAATGTCGGTTATTTCGAGGATGAGCCAGGTCCACGGGCCGCTTTCCAGCATCCAGGTCGATTCCATTTTTGTGGGAATCCTAATGCCGTTCATTTCCGATGTTTCTTTTACAGCAATTATCCATTCATGACGTTGTGCGTCAGGTTCATTTCCTTTGTAGCGGAGGGCGGTGAATTTTTCAAGATCGCCGTTTTTGTTGAAATGAAAAGTGCCTGAACCTTTGGTTTCGTTAATTTTTAAAGTAGCTCGGGCAGTAAGTGAATCAATTTCTTCCCAACTGATGTTTGGATGAAGTGCGGCAGAGGGAAACCAGACAATTTCACCCAGAAAACGCTGAAGACTGCCTTCGTCAATCTTTTCACCTGTTTCATTTACAATGTTGAATAGCGAATTCATTTTAATGCGCATTTCACCTTTTCCGCCTTCAAATTTATCGCGGCCTCTGATTTTTATCAGAGGGTTCATTTTCAGGTTAACTGTCCAGTTGAAAGCCGCTGGTTCTGTTGTAAAATACTGATCTGCTTCAGCTTCAAACCACTCGTTTTGCTCAGGTTTTAGTTTCATTTTGGCTTTTTGTTTCAGCAAAACTGTGCAGATGTTCTCTTTGCCTGTAACACCGGAGTTTTCCAGCCAGTTTTTTACGGGAACAGGCAGGTTGCTCCATTTTTCGGGACTGATTTTTTCAAAATTATGCGGCAGGCTATTCTGAAGCATGGCTGACCGTTCACTTTCAATTTTGCGGGTGAAAACCTGTCCGGAGAAAACCATAAGCGAGGCAATCAGCAAAATCACATTTGGAATGGTTCCCCAGCGGGCATCGCTCCAAAAACAGATTATCAGCAGTTGCGAAAGCAATATTCCCCCAAACATTAAAATCCACCAGTATCGGAATTTCAGCAATAAAAAAATGGCAGCGGCAACCAGGAGTAAAAAAGCGGCCAGCCAAAGCATTCCCCAATTCCTGGAAATTGGCAGCGAAAGTTCCCTGGTTTCTGCAATGCCAAATCCTTTAATAAAACCAAACAGGTGAATAAAAGCGTGTAATAGGGATAGAATGATGATGGTCAGTCTCATGATTTTTTAATTTACAGCCCATTCAGCCAAAGTTTCAGCATGAATTTTTGTGGTATCGAAAACCTCAATTTTAACATCTTTGTCCGAGATTAGCAAAGGAATTTCGGTGCATCCCAAAATTACCCCTTCGGCACCGTGAGTTTGCATGTTTGCAATAATGGTTTTCAGTTTTTCTCTCGATTCATCCCGTATTTCCCCGTGCACCAGTTCGTTGTAAATAATCTGATGAATACGTTCCCGTTCGGTTTTATACGGGACAATAACTTCGATGCCGAAATTTTTTTTCAAAACGGTTTTGAAAAAATCTTTTTCCATGGTGAATTTTGTGCCCAGCAATGCCACTTTCCCGATTTTGTTTTTTGAAATTTCGTTGCCCGTGGCTTCGGCAATATGTAAAAACGGCACCGAGATAGTTTCAGCAATAGATGAACTGCACAGGTGCATTGTGTTGGTACACAGCGCAACCACGTCAGCTCCTGCATCCTGGAGCCGCCGGGCAGACGCTGCCATGAGCGAACATAGTTTTTCCCAGTTGCCTTCGTGTTGCAGTTTTTCAATTTCGGCAAAATCCACTGAATGGAGAATAATTTCAGCCGAATGGAAACCTCCCATCAGGTCATTCACTTTGTGGTTAATGTATTCGTAATAAACTTTTGTCGACTCCCAGCTCATGCCGCCAATCAGTCCGATTGTTTTCATTGAAAATTAGTTTTTGTAGATATCTTTCATTTTTTCAACTTTCTTTTCGCTTTCGGCCATTGCCCGCGTGGTGAACATCATGACGCCCTCTGAACAGCCTGTCATTCCACCGGTTAAAACGGTTTCAAATTCTTCGGCCGAAATGGTGTACGGATTGTTGTACGCCTGAACTATGGGCCAAACTTTTGGCGAAGTTTCTTTTTCGATGTTCATCCGTTTACAAAACCAGTTGATGTTTTCTTCCACCCATTCGGGTTGCCTTCCCATGCGGGCATGGTAAACCATTGGCGAAAAAACATCGAAGTGTTCACGCAGCAAATCGTAGTCGAGCCCAAGGATGCGGCGTCGGGCACCGTCAAATTCTTCGTCGGTCCAGGGGCAGTGGTACAAACCCAGAAGCGCATCGGGTTTAAGTTCGTTTATTATGCTTCTGATTTCCAGTGTCCAGTCCAGAATTACCTGGCAACGCCAGTCGCGCCATTCCTGATCACGGTTTTTAAGAATCCAGGCAGCTTTTTCCGGGGTGTTGCCTTTGGGGATTTCAATGCCGTTGTTTTTTGAGAAAGAGGCCAGGCAATGGTCGCAAAAGCAGGTTTCCGGCAGAATGGGGTCAGGTTCTTCAAACTGGGCATGCCAGTGCACATAATCCATCCAAATGCCATCGAGGTCGAAATCGGATAGCAAAACGCGCAGCTGGTTAAAACGGTATTCCCTGAAACCGGGCTCGGTGGGGCAAACGCCTATAAACCACGAGGCTGCTTCCACTTTTTCTCCTTTTTCATTTATCGCCCATGCTTCGGGATGTTTTTCAACATAGTTTTTGCCGTTTAGGGTGGCAAATTCAGCGTAAACTTTCATGCCCTCAGCTTTTGCGCGTACCATCATCTCGTGTGTTATGGAACCGCTGTGGACAAATACCGCGTTAATACCCAGTTCAGATAATTTGTAGCCTTCTTCCCATAAAGGCCCGGGATGGCCGTATATTCCTTTGGTAAAAGCCCGGGTTTCGGTTATCTGGCCGGTTGTGGCCAAAAAAGCGAAAAGCGCGACTGAAAGAATTAAAAGTCGTTTCAGGTTATGTATTATGGCTTGCTGCATTACTAAATAAGTTTCGTATTCGGATATAAAAATAAGAGGTTTTCTTCATTTTTTTTATCTTTATGCACTATCATTTAAAAAGAAATATGGAAAGAATAAAATGTGTTGCCATTGTTTTTTTGATGATTTTCTGGGGCTGCAAAGCGCAGGGACAGTATCCTGAGATTGAAAACAACACCGACAAACGGGTTAAGGCATTTTTAGAAGAGAATGCCAATAACTGGCGCGACATGAATGTGTCAATCACCGACGGCCGGATTCTTTATGATCTTGTTTTGGAAAACGATTTTAAAAGGGCAGTAGAGATTGGTACGTCCACGGGCCATTCGGCTGTTTGGATTGCCTGGGCCCTGAGTAGAACAGGCGGCAAACTTATTACCATTGAAATTGATAAAGAACGCTACCTGAAGGCAAAAGCCAATTTTAAAAAAGCCGGACTGGAAGATTATATTGATGCACGGTTGGGCGATGCCCATCAAATTGTGCCGCGGCTGCAGGGTAAATTCGACTTTGTGTTTAACGATGCCGATAAATACTGGTATAAAAATTATTTCATCGACCTGGATCCAAAACTGAAAATTGGTGGTTGTTTTACGGCACACAACACAGCCATGCGGGTTTCCGGCATTCGTGAGTTCCTGGAATATGTGGAGGCGCTCGATAATTACGAAACCACTTTTGCTCCCAACAGCCGGTCGGGGATTTCCATCAGTTGCAAAAAATCAGATAAGTAAGATAAGTTTTGAACTTTTCAAACGATAACCTGGAGCGGAAACTGGGAATTTTCCCGGTTACCAATATTGTTGTTGCCAACATTATTGGCGCAGGAATTTTTACTACCACGGGTTATTTAATGGACTTTTTGGGAAACCCGGTACTGATGCTGGTGCTTTGGCTTGTAGGAGGAGTAGTTGCGCTATGCGGGGCAATGGCATTTGGAGAGCTGGGGGCTGCTTTTCCCGAAGCTGGCGGAGAATACACTTTTATTTCAAAACTGTTTCACCCGATGCTGGGTTTTTTAAGCGGCTGGCTTTCCCTGATTGTGGGGTTTTCGGCTCCCATTGCAGCGTCGGCCATCGGTTTCAGTAATTATTTCATCTGGGCATTTCCTTCTTTTCAGTCGTGGTTTTTGTTCGACCAAATTATGAGCCCCGATATGTTTAGCCGCCTGCTTGCGGTTTTGGTAATTGTTATTTTTTCGTTGCTTCACGCACGAGGTGTGGTTTTGGGGGCGCGAATTCAAAACGGGCTGACAATTTTAAAAGTAACCCTTGTGGTAGGTTTAATTATTGCCGGTTTTGCTTTTGGGCAGGGCGACTTTGGGCACCTGAAAGCTTTTCCGAAATCGGGGCAGGGGTTCAGTTTTAATTTTACTGAACTTAAATCGGTAGGGTTATCGCTCATGTTCATTATGTTTGCATACAGTGGCTGGAATTCGGCAACCTATATCGGTTCCGAAATTAAAAATCCATCAAAGGTAATTCCCCGTTCGCTGATTATTTCCACAGTGCTTGTTACGTTGCTTTATTTGTTGCTGAATTTGTTTTTTGTGTATGCCATTCCTCCAGCAAAAATGGCCGGAGAACCAGAGATTGGAGGTGTTGCCGTAGGACTGGCATTCGGCGATTTTGCCGGCACTATAATTTCATTGCTCATCTCTTTTGCCTTGTTTTCATCGCTCAGTGCATTTATAATTTTAGGGCCACGGGTTTATTTCTCCATGGCCCGCGACGGGTATTTTTTTAAATGGGTATCCGTTGTGCATCCAAAGTTTAAGGTGCCGCAAAACGCGTTGCTTTTGCAAAGCGCTATTGCCATTGTGCTGGTTTTATCAGGCACTTTCGAGCAGATAATTGCCTACATGGGATTTTCTTTGGGTATTTTTCCCATCATTGCAGTGCTTGGTGTTTTCAAACTGCGAATGAAGGGCGAAAGCAAACTGAAACTTCCGGGATATCCTGTGGTTCATATCTTTTTTATTTTAATAAACCTGGCCATTTTGGTGCTGGCCTATTTCGAGCGCCCTTGGGAATCAACCATTGCCATTCTTACAGCACTCTCCGGAATTCCGTTGTTTTACTGGTTTAAAATGAAAAAAGGAAAGCTACCCGGTTCCTGAAAGGATGGCATTCAGCATGGAATCAATCTGGTTTCGTGTTTCTTTCTGAAGGACTTTGTAGTCGCTGTTGCTGAGCGGTTTGCCATAACGCACTGTTGCCTTTGTAACCGGTTTGCTCATTTGCCGGAAAAAATGGCCGACGAACGTATCATCGTCTATCCACGCATCATTTTCATCTTCAAAATGAATGGCCATGGGGATTACTGGGATTTTGGTGTCGGCAGCAATTTTGAAACTGCCGTTTTTAAACGATTTTGTGAGCGGACCTTTCGAGGTAGTGCCTTCAGGGAAAAGCGCCACTGGTATGTGGTTGTTCACCGATTTTTTGATTTTATTCATGGTGGCCACCAGGCTTTGCAGTTCAGCCCGGGAAACGAAAATAGTATTGGTGATTTTTGCGCCGGTTTTCAGAAATGGCCAGTTTTTTAATTCAGCTTTTGCTACAAAAGCTGCCGGAGTAAATGCCGCCACAATAAAAATATCGATGTAACTGCGGTGGTTGGGCATGAGAATAAAATGCGAATTATCCGGAAGCTCATTCTTGTCAACTTTTATTCCGCAAACAAACAGGATGCTTTTCCCCCAGGTGCGCATGGCCCAGTTTTGCAACGGCATGCTGAATCCTTTCAGTTGGAGCCAAAACCAGCCAACAACCACCACGTAACCCGAAATGAGTAAAATTAAAACCAGCCGCAAAAAAGCGAGCGGAAAAAGGAAGATGATTCGTGCGGTTTTCATACTGCAAATATGGAGATTTTAGCCGTATAATACCATTCAGCAATTGGATTGGGCCCAAACCCGGATTATTCACAAATAAACCCAACCTCCGAAAGCGGCCAAACCTTTGAAATGAGCGACATTTCAAAATCCAATGGGTAATATTTGGAATCTTCAGGAAGGGGCACTAACTTTATAAACATAAATTAAACAAAAACCCGGGCCGTTTATGAAACCCGAAATCAACAAAGTAATCAAGTTAATAAAACAACCAAAAGGTGAACAATACATTCGTTATTTGGGTGTATTGTGCACTTTTAGTGAATATATATTACGTTGGCGGTAATTAAAAGCAACGAAACTGAACTTAAATGCATCTAACAATAAAAAATGAGCAAAAATGAAACAGACAATTATTTTAGGCATAATCATATTGATTAGCTTTCAATCATGTGAAAAAGATGATGATATTTTAGAAAATGATTATTCAATTAAAAGTGAAATTACATTACCAACAGATTCGCCAAGAGGATTAGCATTTGATGGAGAATATTTGTGATACAGTGATGATTCAAATAATAGTTTAAATAAAATATCAAATAACGGTACGATTTTAAAAACCATTGACCTTCATGACTGTAAAATCACGGGTTTTGACTTTTATGACAATTATATCTGGTGCATAAATGATACAACAGTATTAAATGACACAACAATTTCTCATTATCCATTTTCAAGTATTTATAAATATTCAAAAACTGGAGAGCGAATTGACTCTATTTTAATTCAAGCATCAGTAAATCCACAACGACCTGAATTCTTAGGGATAACAATCAATGATTCAAAGATTTTTGGTTCTACAAATCAAGGGTGGAGCTCCTGTCTATACAGCGTTGACTTTGGAAATGAAGAAAAAACAATGTTACAATACCATTATTTGACTGGATTGACAACACATAACGATACGATTTTTGCAGTAGATATAAGTTATAGTAATAATAATAGGATTGTGTGCTTTGACTCAGAATATAAAACCATTGATGACAAAACGATAGATATTGCTTATGATGCAAGTGATTTGGCTTATGCCAATAATGACTTGTGGATTTGTGATAGAGAAAATAAAATGTTGAGAAAAATAGAATAACTACCGCCAACATGCGGTCATAAAACATTTGGGGTGAAGTGGTTATTCGAGCATCCTGCCACGCATCAACTTTCTGCAACGGTGGATACGAACGCAGCCCGCTCTCCCAAACGTTTCATACCGCAAAACCGTTATGGTTAATTGTAAAAAAAATGAATACGGTAATTATTTACAAAATTTAAATACAACGCAACCTTTAGGGCGGAAAATTAATCATTCCAATAAAAACAAAAATCATGAAAACTAAACTAATCTTTTTATTATTCATCATTTCATTGACTATCTCATGTAATAAAGATGATAGTGAAAATGAAAATCTACTTCCCCAATATCAATCCATTATTGGCACTTGGGAGCCTTTGACAATTAGCTATGATAGCTCGGAAGTAAGAGTAACGCATCCAATTCAATATGACAGATTAGTAATTAATAATAATCTTTCGTATAAAATATATATTGACTCAGACAATCCTTCAATCGAAGATGGAACAATATCAATAATTTCTCAGAATGAAGAGAATTTGGAATTATTTTTTGATGCCGTATATCCTGGTTATAGTTCATTTGCGGGGTCACATATTTTTGGTTTTTCGAATGTTGTTTTAGATTCTCAAGACAATGATGGATTAATATTCAAATCAATTGACAATCCATATTTTCAGAATATTGAGTTTCGATTCATAAAATATTGAAAAGCGATAAGTATAAAAATAAATGATGGTTTTTAAGTTTCAAATTTCGAGATTCAGGCAATAAAAAAAGAAAACAACATAACCATAACAAAGTACATATTGCAGGGCGGGGTTGGTGCGGTTTGTAACTGCGGCTCTCGTATCATCGTTCCGTCCTCGCGGACAGGAACGAGCTCCGAAATCCGCCCCGAAAACTTGCACTTGCCCGTTGAGCTTCATGTCAATAATGCTCACTAATACAATGATTTGACACTTAAAATAGGTATATTTGTGCTTAAATAATTGATCTTTATGAGAATAACCGAAAGAAAATATTTAGACATATATAAAGAGGAAATTGGCAATGAAATTTCCAGCTTGATTAAAAATTTTGATTTTTCGGAAAATAGTGGAGGATTTGAATATTTGACAAAGTCATCAGCTGTTTACTCGTCTAATATTGAAGGGAATAGCATCGATTTGAATTCTTACATGAATTATGAAATGAATAAGGATAAATTCAAAGCAGGAAAAGAAATTGAAGAAATTGAGGATTTAATTGAAGCATACGGATTTGCACAGAATAACAGGCTCAATGAGAAAAACTTTTTGAATTGTCATAAGATTTTTTCGGACACTTTACTGATTAGGAGCAAACGTGGAAAATACCGAATTGAACAAGTTGGTGTTTTCGGAAAATCAGGATTGGCTTATATGGCAATTGAGTCTGAATTTGTTGAGAAAGAAATGAAAATGTTTTTTCAAGACATAAATGAATTAATTTCAACTGACCTTAATGAGACTGAAGTATTTTATTTTGCATCATTGATTCATTTAAGATTAGCTCATATTCATCCATTCAGAGATGGCAATGGCAGGGCTGCCAGATTAATTGAGAAATGGTTTGTTGCAGAGAAATTAGGACGGGATTTTTGGAAAATGCCATCTGAAGAGTATTATAGGAAAAACCAGGCAAAATATTATGAGACAATCAATCTTGGTGTCAATTTTTATGAATTGAATTATGATGAATGTATTGGATTTCTGAAAATGTTACCGAATTGTCTGAAATAAAGCACGAAAGCAGACTCGCATCGCAGGTCCGTGTCCGCCAGGAAATAACTCTCCGGTTCACGCTGTACATTCCACCAGGTGAAATGCTCCTTGTGCAAAGAAGACCTGGTTTTTGATGCGCAGGTTATTTGCTGCCAGTAAAGCAGGCAGACCGCCCAAACGCATGTATCTTTTAAAATTCCGGTGGTGCTCCCGCCCGGCAAAAAATTCGGCCACTTTGCTGCCGGTACCTGTAATATTTTTGGGCAACGGAAAGGCATAATCAATTATGATTATTTTACGGGCTACACGTTTCATTTCGCTTAAAATTGTTTCATGCATTTCGGGTGGGAACTGGTGCAGGGCAAGCGACATGGTGGCTACATCAAATTCTTTGTTGTTGAATTTTAGTTTTTCCGTGGCATCGCACAAGCAGAAGCTCACATTTCCGGGCTTTTTTTTCTTCAGTGTTTTTAAGGCCTTTTTGTACATCGATTCCGAGAGGTCGGCCCCCACAACTTCCCGGGCTGTTTTTGCCATTTCAAAAACCTGGGCTCCTGTTCCGCAGGCCACGTCCAAAACCTTTTCGCCGGGGTTTATCTGGCGGGCAATACGTTTTCGCATTCCGGCAAGCACCGGGTCGATAACCGTGCTGTAAAATATTCCTGATTCTACCATCTGTTGTTTTTTGGTAATTTTAGCTAAATTCACTTTTCGTTTAAACTGATTTATTTCGTTTTTGTTTTACATCGCAGCAATTAACAACAATTATGAAGAACTTTTATATTCTGCTCGTCATTTTATTTGTTTTAACCACCTCGTTTAAAACCAAAAAACCGGCCTACCTGCTTTTTAATGAAAAGGGGAAAACGGTAAAGTATGAAAAAATGGTACGGCAGCTGGAAGATGCCGATATCGTTTTATTTGGCGAATTGCATAATAATGCTATCGCTCACTGGCTTCAGCTGGAACTCACAAAAGATTTACACGAACTGAAAGATTCAAACCTTGTTTTGGGGGCCGAAATGTTTGAAAGTGACAATCAGCTTGTTCTCGATGAATATTTTAGCGGGCTCATTTCGCAAACCCGTTTTGAGGCCGAAGCGCGGTTGTGGAACAATTACAAAACCGACTACAAACCGCTGGTGGAGTTTGCACGCGAAAATCAACTTCGGTTTGTTGCGACCAATATTCCGCGGCGTTACGCTTCGCTGGTAAACTCCGAAGGATTTGAAGGTCTGGAAAAACTTTCTGACGAAGCCAAAGCTTTCCTTCCCCCGCTTCCGGTTCTTTACGACCCCGAATTGCCCGCTTACAAAAGCATGATGAACATGGAAGGAATGGGCAGCCATGTGAGTGAGAATTTTCCTAAAGCCCAGGCCATTAAAGATGCCACTATGGCGCATTTTATTTTGGAGAACTGGTTGCCCGGGAAATTACTGATCCATTACCACGGCGCTTACCACTCCGATAATTTTGAAGGCATTTACTGGTACCTGAAACAGCACAACCCCAATTTGAATATTGTAACTATCACCACTGTTTCGCAGGAAGATGTTTCGGAACTAACTGAAAAGAATACAGCGAGAGCAAATTTTGCTATTTGCGTGGATGAGGATATGACTAAGACGCATTAAGATTGAGAATGTGTTGAATGTTTCTCTTTTTTAACTACATAAATTGTAGCAATCACAGCAAAAAGAACCATTCCTCCTGATAAGATTAAAACTGTTTCCATATTTAACTCTTTTTTATAAGGTATAAACCTAAAAATGAGAAAATTACTATTACAATAAAACTAACTATGCCAAGCAAAACTTTGTTTATTGAGTCTGTTAGAATTGCACCTAAAAATGCTGTCCCAAAAATAATTTTTGAAAAGTCTAATAACAACTTACCTAGTTCTTTTCTTATTTACCAAATTTATAAATTAATTCTTTCGCTTACAAAAATTGCAACTAAAAAGAATTAATAATCTTTAACGGTAAAATCCCATTTTATCCATATACTCCCAAACTTTTGGCGGTAAGAAATGGCGCACATCTTTTCCTTTTTTGATGGCTTTACGGATGAATGATGAAGAAATTTCCATCTGCGGGGCGTTATCGGCAATCACAATGTTTTTATGCTGCATTGCTTTCGATTTGTCGAAACCCGGCCTGGGGTAAATAACCACACCGAAATTTTCCACAATGGTGTCGTAGTTTTTCCATTTATGAAAGTTTTCGAGGTTATCGGAGCCCATCAGAATTTTGAAGTCCCGGTTTGGATTTCTGTCTTTCAGGTAAGCCAGTGTATCCACTGTATAGCTTGGTTTTGGCAGAAAAAATTCAATATCGGAAACCTGCAGCCTGTCGTCATCTTCCACAGCCATTTTTACCAGGTCTATCCGGTCGTAATCGTTTAAAAGATTTTTTTTTGTTTTGTGCGGATTTTGGGGGGTAACCACAAACCAGAATTCATCCAACCCCGTAAATTCCACCATGTAGTTGGCAATGGCGAGGTGGCCAATATGCACCGGGTTGAATGACCCGAAATACAAGCCTGTAACTTTTGTGGGATAGGATTTGGATGTTGAATATTTTTCAGGCATAATTCAATTTAAAATCTTTAGAGTCAGGTCATCAGCCAGTGGTCATTAGGTAAGAAATCCGGAAACCACTTTCTCTGCCTCCTTTAAAGCTTTTGGCAATTCTTTATTCACAATAACGACATCGAATTTATCAGCGAATTTTAGTTCTTTTTCGGCCTTGGCAATGCGCATGTTTATTTTTTCTTCGCTTTCAGTGGAGCGGTTCCTAAGCCGGTTTCTCAGTTCTTCAACCGACGGAGGCTGTACAAAAACCGCCAGTGCTTCATCTTTGTAATAATCTTTGATATTCAATCCGCCCACCACATCCACATCAAAAATCACATTTTTGCCCGAATTCCGGATGCGTTCCACTTCACTTTTCAGTGTGCCGTAAAATATTCCTTTGTACACTTCTTCCCATTCCAGGAATTCATCGTTCTCAATTTTTTTCCGGAATTCTTTTTCAGAAAGAAACAGGTAGTCTTTTCCGTGCGTTTCGCCGGTCCGCGGTTTGCGGCTGGTTGCCGATACAGAAAAATTCAGGTCGAAATCTTGCTGGAGCAGGTGTTTTACAATTGTTGTTTTGCCGGCACCCGAGGGCGCTGAAAATATGATGAGTTTGCCTTTCATTAAATTTGAATGTGTTTCTTAATTTCTGCTAAAAACTCAGGAACTTTTTTGATTAGCGGCGAAACCTGTTCTTCGGTGAAATCAAACATGTCTCCGTAATCTCCCTTCAAACGGTAATCGAATAGGAGCGAGAAAAACCTGCCGTATTCTTTTTCAATTTTTTTTGTTTTTATAAAATGAAATCCAAATTGATTCCTAACTCCGTCGTGTGTAGTAGTTTTTATGTTGTGCTGTAGTAATAAAGCAACCACTGCATAAAAGCAAGAATAATATATGCGGTTAATTGTAGCATTCCATTTTTTGTTATTATACAAAATAGTGGCTTCTTCCAGCGCCTCCTTTGAGCGCTCTAACCGGTATATTATATGAGCTTTTTTGTTATCCATTATAAACGAATACCTTCTTTTTTTACATTATCATAAAGCGGAGAATACTTCAGCTTATTTTCCCAGAATTTTTTCGGATAGATTATCAGCGAAATGACCTGGTTGTTATCGATTTCAAGCTCATAAAGTTCCTGTCTGAATTTTTCATCTATTTCATTTGTGAATTCCGGGTCATCCACTAAAATTAAAATATCCCAGTCTGAATCAGTTTTGTGGTCGCCCCTTGCCCGCGAACCAAACAAATAAGCTTCTGCGTTAGGATCTTTTGTGTGAATTGTATGTGCAATTTTATTTTGAAGTTCCTTTGCCTTCATAATCATCCGTTTTCTCTAATCAAAGATACAATGATTAAATAAAATTTTGAAATGCCTGCCATGCACATAATGGTTCAAAGCACATTCAGTAATTGCTCCTTAATCCGCTCCAAATGATCTTTCATTTCCACCACCACCCGCTGGATGTTGCTTTCGTATGCTTTGGAGCCAATGGTGTTGATTTCGCGGCCCATTTCCTGCGAGATAAAAGCCAGCTTTTTACCGTTCGCTGATTGTGAATCCTGATTCAGGGTTTCCAGAAAATAGCTGCAATGGTTCTCCAGCCGCACTTTTTCTTCGTTCATGTCCATCTTGTCGAGGTAATAAATCAGTTCCTGTTCAAACCGGTTTTTATCTACATTTTCGGTCATGTTCGATTTGCCGAGGCTGTCGTTTAACCTGCTTTTAACTGTTTCGATGCGCTGCGTTTCAAACGGACCAATTTTTTGCAGCAATTCGCTAATGGAATTTACGTTTTCCGAGATATCGTTTTCCAACGCTTTGCCTTCCTGAAGGCGGAATTCAATTATTTGTTGTATTGCTTCGCGAATATTTTCGAGAATTACCTGCCACTCTTCTTCATCGAGTGTTTCGTATTCGGTTTTAACCACATCGGGAAGCCTGAGGGCTGCGTGCAATGTGGAGTTGTCGGTTAATAATTTAAGGTCGTCGTTAATTTTTTTGAGATGCCCGAAATAGCTTTTCAGAATGGGCTCGTTAATTTTTGAGTTCGATTCCTCGCCATGATTTTCGAGGTAAATGGTCAGGTCGATTTTTCCACGTACCAGTTTTTCCGACAATTCTTTCCGGATTTCAATCTCCTTTTCGCGGTAGAGCGAAGGAATACGTGTGTTTATGTCAATCTGTTTGCTGTTCAGTGATTTGATTTCCAGCGTAATCTTTTTATTGTTTACTTCGAATTCGGCCCTGCCAAATCCGGTCATCGATTTTATCATGATGCAAATAATTTTTTGCGAATTTAATACAAAGTGGTAAGATGGAAGACGGAAGATGGAAGTTTTCTTACCAAACAGCTTTCATTCATTCCGAATACCTTTATTTTATTACTCCCGAACCAATTAATTCATCGTTCAGGTACCAGGCTGCAAATTGCCCTGAAGTAATGCCTCGCTGTTCTTTTTCAAAAAGAATGTAAGCACCTTCCTCTTTCATGTGTATAGTACCTTTTTCGAGCGGCTGCCGGTAACGAATGCGAATATCGAAATCTTTTTTATCGCCTGGCTTCATGTGAAATCCCGGGCGAATCCAGTGGATATCGTCCGCTTCAATAAAAAGTCCCGGCCGGAACAGACCGGGGTGTTCTTTCCCTTCGCCTACGTAAACAATGTTTCGCTGCACATCGGTCCCAAGTACAAAAAGTGGTTCCTGATGGCCTCCAATATTCAATCCTTTTCGCTGCCCGATGGTATAAAAATGAGCTCCCTGGTGCTCGCCAATTACTTTGCCATTCCAGGGTTTGTACGGAAAAGGAAAACAAATTTTGCGGTAGTTTTCTTCCGAAATTTCTACCTGCTTTTTTTTCTCCATGAATTTTGCCGGAATTTCAATCACATTGCCGGTTTTGGGTTTTAGCTGCTGTTGCAAAAAAGTTGGTAAATCCACTTTCCCAACAAAGCAAATGCCCTGTGAATCTTTGCGGCCGGCGGTGGGGAGGTTTTGCTCCCGGGCAATTTCCCTTACTTCTGGTTTGGTAAGGTGCCCGATTGGGAACAACGATTTCGACAGCTGTTCCTGGTTGAGCTGGCAGAGAAAATAACTCTGATCTTTGTTGGTGTCTTTTCCTGCAATCAGTTTATAAATTTTTTCCCCGTTAATTTCTGTTTCTCCTTTTTGGCAATAATGTCCGGTGGCCACATAATCGGCATCAAATTTTAGGGCTTCTTTCAGAAATGTGTCGAATTTAATTTCGCGGTTGCAAAGTACATCGGGGTTGGGAGTGCGGCCTGCCTGGTATTCAGCAAACATATAATCAACCACCCGTTTTTTGTAATCTTTGCTTAAATCCACAATGTGAAACGGGATGTCCAGTTTTTTGGCCACCATTTTAGCAATCAGGGCATCTTCTTCCCAGGTGCAGGCACTTGTAACAGCGCCTACCCGTTCGTGCCAGTTTACCATAAACAGTGCTGTTAAATCGTAGCCTTGCTGTTTTAGTAAAAATGCAGCAACACTTGAATCAACGCCACCTGAAAGTCCAATTACTACCCGTTTCATGAGGACAAAAGTAGGAAGTAAAATGAGATTTTTAAAAAGCAGGGGAATGAATTGGTTATTTTTTTAATTTAGGATATTTTTGATGCTTACTTCATTAGATAAAATTTAAATTTGCTGGTTGATTTTAATAAATTGATTAACAGTATTTTATTCTTAATGAACATGCATTTTTTAATATAGTTTTACTAATTCAGACGAAAATAGAATGAGAATCAGAATACTCCTCCTTTTCATCGTATTTTTTACAGGTATCCACTCGCTTAAAGCTGCTGACCCTCCGTTTTTGCAGCTGGTTAACGACCATTGGGTAAATGAAAAACTGGAAGCCATGACGCTGGATGAAAAAATTGCCCAGCTAATGATGGTTACTGTATATCCTCGGCAAGATGAATTAGCCAGGGGGCAAATGGAACAGCTGATAAGCCAAAATCAGCCCGGGGGAATTCTGGTTATGCAGGGCGATCTGGTAAAAACAGCACGCTGGATAAATCATTTTCAGGAAAAAGCAACTGTTCCATTGTTGGTGGCAGTTGACGGTGAGTGGGGGCTTTCTATGCGCATTGATAGTACGGTGAAATATCCCTACGCCCAGGCACTGGGAGCTGTTCAGGATTCAACATTCATTAAACAAATGGGGCGCGACTTTGGCTATCAGATGAGAGAAATGGGTATTCACATGAATTTTGCGCCTGTGGCCGATGTCAGCACCAATCCTCAAAACCCGGTAATTAATTTCCGGTCGTTTGGCGAAGATAAAATTGATGTTTCGCAAAAAGCGTGGTATGTGGCCAGTGGAATGCAGGAAGCCGGTGTTGTTCCGGTAGCCAAACATTTTCCGGGGCATGGCGATACACACACCGATTCGCACAAGGAATTGCCCGTTGTTGATCATCCGAAAACACGTATCGACGAAATTGAAAGTTTTCCTTTCAGGTACCTTACCGAAAGAGGAATTTCAGGAATAATGACTGCGCATCTGGATGTACCTGCCCTCGACAATTCAGGAACACCTTCGTCGCTTTCAGAAAAAATAGTTGACGGATATTTACGCGATGAAATTGGCTATTCGGGCCTCGTGGTTACCGATGCCATAAATATGAAAGGTGTTCAAACCGGAAAAGGAAATGCCGAACTGGAAGCTTTGAAGGCGGGCAATGACATGGTAGAATTTGTACCCGACATTGAAAAAGCTATTAGTTCAGTGAAGCTGGCGGTGGCGAAAGGGGAAATTACGTTGGATGAAATAAACCTGAAGTGTCGCCGGGTTTTGGCTTTAAAACGCTGGGCGGGGCTGCATATTTCCGAACCTGTAAATACTAAAGGGCTCACTTCAAGGCTAAATTCACCTTATTACGAGGTTACCAACCGCAAGTTAATAAAGGGCGCGCTAACTGTACTGGTAAATAATGACAGATTGCCTGTACAGGATTTGGGAAACCAAAAAATTGCCACGGTAATGATTGGAGCCTCGGCAAAATCATCTTTTCAAAAGATGGTGGACAAATACGTGAAGGCAGATCATTTTACACTCAGCAAGAGTGATCCGGAGAGGGAACTGGTCAGCCTCCGCAGCGAGCTGGATAATTACGATTTGGTTATTGTCGGAATTCAGGGGGTAAATATTTTTCCGTCAGGTGCTTATGGTACCACCCGGATTCAGCGAAATGCGGTGGCCGAACTTGTCAGGGAAAATAAAACAATTACCGTTTTTTTCGGCAATGCCTACGCTTTAAAACATTTTGAAAATATTCATCAGTCGGGCGGCTTAATTTTAGCTTACCAGAATAATCTGTTAACACAGCAACTGGCCGCACAACTTGTTTTTGGTGCCTTTAATGCTACCGGGCGATTGCCTGTAACCGTTGATAACCGGTTTAAGCTGAAGGACGGGATTTCAATGCCAAAAAACAAATCCCTGGCTTTTTCTATACCAGAAGAAGTGGGAATTAATTCAGCTCTTCTTCGCCGTAAAATTGACTCCATTGCCCGGCTGGGGATTGATTCCAAAGCTTTCCCCGGCTGCCAGGTTTTAATTGCCAAAGAGGGGAATGTGATTTTTCATGAATGTTACGGTTTCCATACTTACAAAAAAGAACAGAAAGTGGAGCCTTCGAATATTTATGACTGGGCTTCGATAACCAAAGTTACCGGGCCGCTGCCACCGATTATGAAACTGCGAGATGAAGGGAAAATTAATTTGGATGAAGCTTTTAGCCATTACTGGCCCGATTTTCAAGGGACAAATAAAGACGGGATTTCCTTTCGCGAAATTTTAGCACACCAGGCTCGGTTGGCATCCTGGATTGCCTACTGGCAAATGGCCCTGGATGATGATGGAACCCTTAGCGGTGAAGTTTTTAAATCGCACCCTACTGAAGAATTTGATGTGCGGGTTTCAGATCACTTGTATATGAACCGGAATTTCAGGAAAACGATGTTTGATACTATCCGAACCTCAAAACTGTTGCCGCGGAAAAGATATGTCTATTCCGGCTTGAGTTTTTACCTATTCCCGGACATGATTTCAAACCTTACAGGCGAACATTACGAAACATATTTGAAAACAAACTTTTTTGATCCTTTGGGAGCCTATTCGGTTACTTACAATCCTTATCTGCATTTTCCTTTAAATCGCATTGTTCCTACCGAGAATGACGATTTTTTCAGGAATGAGAAATTGCGCGGTTTCGTACACGACGAAGGCGCAGCCATGATGGGGGGCATTTCGGGGAATGCAGGTCTGTTTGGCACCACCACCGATTTGGCTAAAATTTTTCAAATGTATTTACAAAAAGGGTATTACGGTGGCAAACGTTTTATTTCTGAAGAAACCGTTAATGAGTTTACCCGAGTTCAGTATCCTGAAAATGATAACCGGCGTGGATTGGGTTTTGATAAACCATACATTGACAACCATAAAAAAAAGCTGAAAAATGCCTATCCGGCAGTTGATGCCAGTAAAAACAGTTTTGGGCACAGTGGTTACACCGGCACATTTGCCTGGGCCGATCCCGATAACGAACTGCTCTTTCTGTTTATGTCGAACAGGGTGCATCCAACCCGGAACAACGCGGAGCTATTCAACCTGAACATTCGTCCTGCAATGCACCAGGCAATTTACGATTGCCTCGATAATAATTGAACCCCAATTCTTAAAAAAGGTTAATTAACATTCAGCTGTTTTCTTCTTGAACCATAGTTAGATAGTCTCTTTTTGCTCAATTTCAGGATTTTGCAAATGCAAACTTTTTGCTGTTCGAAAACGTAAAAATAACCAGGTTGAAAAACGCTAAATAACTTAACGCTGAACTATGTATTATTTAATTATTAATTTTAATTTTACAGGTTCAGACGTTTTTTTAATAATAGGAGTAAACAACAAAATAAAATTTTAGCATTATGGAGCGTAAAATCACTTTTAACGAGCTGCGTAAAATTAAAGACAGCTTACCTGACGGTTCTATCAAAAAAATGGCTCAGGAATTTGACCTTACCGAGGAAACCGTCAGGAATTATTTTGGAGGAGCAAACTATACCAGTGGTAAGGCTGTTGGAATACACATGGAACCCGGTCCAAACGGAGGCATTGTTCTTCTCGACGATACGAAAATTCTTGAGCGGGCTAAGCAATTAGCTGAAAAAGAAGCTGTTTAATTGAAAATAAATCAATTTTTTAAACTGTCCTAATTAAGCAGGGCAGTTTTTTTATATTCATTTTTAAAACCATTAACCAACTATTTTATGAAAAAATATTTATTCTACTTTCTGACTGCTTCCCTGGTTTGGTTCTCATCGTGCCAAACCGAAGAGCCCTGGCAACCCCTTTTTAACGGCGAAAATCTTGATAACTGGGATAAATATCTTGGATCGGCAATAGATGGGCAGGACAGCCTGGCGCAGGCAGCCACCGTTGAAAAGGTGTTTTCGGTAGTGGAGGAAAACGGCGAAAAACTCATCCGGATTTCGGGCGAAATTAACGGCTCGCTCGCTACCCGCGACACTTTTGCCAATTACCACCTGCAGCTCGTTTTTAAATGGGGCGACGAAGTGCATGCTACCCGAAACAGCGGATTGCTTTACCACAGCTTTGGTGATTTTGGTGCTGCCTTCGGGACCTGGATGACCAACATAGAATGCCAGCTGATGCACGACCGGCTGGGCGATACTTATTTGATGAATAATACTTACTGCGAAACTTCAGTGGAAGAAGTGGAAAATGGATTTCGTTATTCAGAAAACGGTGAAGTAAAAAAATTCAGCACCGAGCATAACGGACAGGGTATTCAGAAAAGAGTGGATGCCGAAAAGCCGCTGGGCGAGTGGAATACTGTTGATTTATATACTGTAGGCAACACTGCCGTACACGTGGTGAATGGAGAAATAGTTATGGGGAATACCAATACAGGAACTGTAGAAGATGACGGAACTGTAAAGCCGCTTACGAGTGGTAAAATACAGTTGCAGTCCGAAGGTGCCGAACTTTTTGTTAAATCGGTTAAAATTAAGCCCATTAATAATCTTCCCTCTGAATTGTTGAATGATCTTCCCGCTGATTTTTAAAGTAGAACAAGAATACATTTCTGAAAAAAATCCGATTCAATTTTTTGAAGCGGATTTTTTTTACGTGAAATTTTTCAATGTTTCCGGCAGTAACTTTCTGCTTAACAGCACTAATGCCCGGTATTGTGAATTTGTCCTGATATCTTTTTTTTGAAAAAAATAGAAGAAAAGTGTATTCTTGCACAAATTTTTTTAAAAAAACTATCAGAAATGGATAAACAATCCTTCCGTGAACAGCTCACGCTAAAAAATTCAGTTTTAGGTATTCAGTTTTTATTTGTGGCTTTCGGGGCCACAGTTCTTGTGCCTTTGCTGGTGGGTATCGACCCTTCGGTAGCACTTTTTACAGCCGGCATTGGCACGTTGATATTTCATTTAATTACCCGCGGTCGGATACCGGTATTTTTGGGCAGCAGTTTCGCGTTTATTGCGCCATTAATCGAGGCCACAAAATTGTATGGCTGGGCCGGAACGCTTTCGGGGATAATTGCAGTGGGGGTGGTTTACGGTTTGGTTTCAGTGTTGGTAAAAATGCGCGGAATTAAGTTCGTGGAACGGCTGTTCCCTTCAGTGGTTGTTGGACCGGTTATCATGATTATTGGTTTGTCGCTGGCATCGGCTGCAGTGGATATGGCCAAAACCGACTGGCTGCTCGCAGTTATTGCCTTGTTTACGGCTATTGTTGTGGTTATTTTTGGGAAAGGCCTGGCCAAACTGATTCCGGTATTTATTGCAATCGTGGTTGGTTACGTGTTGGCCGCTGTGTTGGGAAAAATAGATTACACTCCTGTTAGTGAAGCTGCGTGGCTGACTCTGCCGGAGTTTACAGCGCCTCAGTTTAACTGGCAGGCCATTTTATACATGATTCCGGTGGCTATTGCCCCCATCATTGAACATGTGGGTGATATGTATGCCATTGGCGGAGTGTGCAATAAAAACTTTATTGAAAAGCCCGGATTAAACCGCACGTTGCTCGGCGATGGAATTGCAACCGCTTTTGCCGGATTTTTCGGAGGCGTGCCAAACACCACTTATTCGGAAGTAACCGGCGCTATCACGCTCACAAAAATTACCAATCCGTTTGTTTTGCGTATCGCCGCTGTAACGGCCATATTGTTTGCTTTTGTGGGAAAAATCAGTGGTTTTTTGAAAACCATTCCGGAAGCGGTATTGGGTGGAATTATGTTGCTGTTGTTCGGAATGATTGCATCTATTGGGATTAAATCGCTGGTAGAATCGAAAACCAACATGGCTGAAACACGCAACCAGGTTATTGTCTCTGTGGTTTTAACGGTTGGAATTGGTGGTGCCATTATTCAGTACGGAACATTTTCGCTGGCCGGGATAGGTTTGGCAGCGCTGGTTGGAATTATGCTGAATATAATTTTACCGCAAACGAAAAAGGAAGAATAGGAAAGAAAAAATTACTTCCCGTTTCCATAGATTCCCTGACCGAAAAGAGGTGGTGATAAAATCAATAGGTTTAGTGCATTGGTTATATTTTTATCAAACTACAATGGTTTTTAGGTCTATCTTGCTTTTTCAGAGCCTGTTGAAGATTGATTTCTTTTAAACGTTTTTCAGAACATTGTTTTGTAACATAGTTTCATAACATAACTGTAAAACATTCAATATTTTGCGACCCACATCAGGGAATTTTGCGTATAAGTTGGTAGATTTGTACATATTGTAAACTAAAAAACCGATACAATGGAAACTGAAACTTCTTGTCTTACCAGCACTGCAACAATTTTGGCCTGCCAGAAAATCGCTAAATCATTTAAAGAAAATATTTATGAATTATCGCGCATTCGCAATGAATGGGATCTTGAATTTGCGACCTCTTTAAATGTATGGATTGAAGATACTATTGAAAAATACTACAAGGAAAACCTCGATAGTATTTACGAAAAAAAATACCGCGACTGGCATGAAGTATTGGTCGCCGGACTGCAAAGCCTTAAAATTTTGCGTGCTTCAATTAAGGTCGATTTCAAAGACGATAAACAGTTTCAGAAAGATACGTTTAAAAAACTTGGTTACTCTGATTATTTCAGTGATGCCAAAAATGGCGATCACCTGAGTCTGTTTAAATTTTTAACCACCTTTGCCAAAAACCTCGATGAAAATACCCGTAAGAAAATTGTAAAAAGAGGAGCGCCCGATTCACTTTTTGAAAAAATACTGGAGGCCGCCGGCCAGATTAACGATTACAAAGATTGTTTCCAGCGGCTTGAAAGTGAAAACGAGTTAGGAACTTACGGACAAAAAGAGGTGGCCGAAATATACCAGACAATTCAGGATATCTGCCGTATTGCAGTTGCCTATTATCAATTCGACCCCGAAAAGCGGGACAAATTTAATTTTTATAAAGTACTTGTGAACTTGTAAACTACCTAATAGTTAGCTTTGTAAAACGGCCGGCTGATTTTTCAACCGACCGTTTTTTTTTTATCATTTCTTATTTGTGAACAGCGGATCGGCGCCAATTGTACCGGTAAGGTCGGCAATATATTTTCCCGATTTCACATAAGCTAACTTTTGCATTGCTTTTTCGATACGTGAATTAATCTGCATTTTATCGACCAGTGAATTGTTGGCCGGATTCTGTTTGAACTCTTCCAAATATTGAAGTTGATTTTTCAAAAATGCTGCTTCTTTTTGCTGTTTCAATTTCAGCCTCTCTTGGTACCATTCGGTTTTAAGCACGTAGCCTCTGTCGAATTCTTGCCGGAGCTCCTTGTCGCTCAGGTCTTTCCCGTTGTAGTGCCCGTATGCCATAACATGAAGCAGTATTTTTAGCGGAGGAATAGCGGCTTCAACGCTGCCGTCTTCAAAGTATTGCAAAGCGACTTTTTTCTGGGCTTCAGCAATGTTTTTAATGCCATCAACATAAACTTCCATGTCCTGAAGTTCCGGTTTTAACATGTCTTCGTTGAAAACGGCCAGAGGCTCGTCAAAAAGCCGGTTCATGCACCGGAAAGCAAAATTTTGGTTAATACGATAACCCAATCGGCTGGCAAGTATTCTCTCTCCTTTGTATTCAAAATCTTCCAGTTTGTCGAGGCATTTGTTCTGAATGAGTTTTTTTGCGTCTCTGTCTTCAGGTTCAAGGCGTGCCCATATTTCCGGGATGAGGATACTGATGTCATGATCGAACCGGTTTTTCTGGCCCACATAACCCGCAGCTGAGGTAAAACCCTGGTATTCTGACAGGATGTAGGAAAGCAATGCGTTGTTTAAATCGCTTGTTGGCACCAGCATATTAAAAGGGCCTTTGGTGAGCGCACCTTCAGAGCCTGCTCCTGTTGTGGAGGGCGATTTGCCGGTAAGGCTGCAAATAAAATCCATGAACAGCTCAGGTATTTCCTGGTAGTGAATAGGATTATAAACACTTAACGAACGAATTCCTTTTTCTTTGTCGGCCGGATTGTTTCTTCGGCCGGGCAAAATTGCGTTAACCGGAAAATGGACCGGTTGGCCGGGCGCTACTTTGCGAAACAGCCGGGCACCGGTTTCGGCAAGGTACGAATCCTGGTTCTCGTTTTTAAACCTGTTGCGTTGCAAATACCGGGGGTTGTTGGTGGGAACACCTTTTACCACGCGAGTGTGCGAAGGTGCCACAAAATAGCCCTCTTTTGGGCTGTCCATTACTTTAATGATTAAATCCTTTACCGGTTGGGTGTATTCATCAAAACGAATGGAATTTTCATACAGGTTCCTGGCGTCTTCGCGGGTCAATGGCTCATAGTTGGTGAGGAATGTATTTTTTTCAACAATATCGGCTTCAGCTTCCTTGTCGTACCCTCTGATTATTGCCTCGTCGGGCCGCTGGAAAAGGTAGCTTTCACAATTTGTTGTCAGTTTTACACTTTTGTTGGTGTACTCCGGATTTAAATTGTTAAGCTGACTTGCCGGAACCGTAATTGAGGCTGTAATGTCATCTTCAGTCTGGATTTTTTGGCTCGGGATAAAATCAGAACGTAATTTGTGCAAATACCATTTCCCTTCCGGATTAAATCCAATACGCACATAACTTGCCATAATTTTGTTGTGCTTGTAGCGGAGGGCGTTTCCGTCGCGTCCGTTTACAATTTCAACATTTAAAAAGTCTTTCCACGAACCTTTGTCCTGGTGTGTGCGGTACATCCTCTTAATGTAAAGGGCAAGTGTTCTGATATGAACAGGGATGCTTTCCAGGAAATTGTTATACTCCTCGTTATACAAATCGGAAGGAGTGAGCAATTTTACGGCTGAGCCCAATGTGCGGTGCGGACTTAAAAATGGCCGTGATTTGGCATTGGGATGAATATTTTTCCAGCGGTTGGAATAATCGTAGTTGATTAGTTTATCAACCATTTCGTAATCTTTATCCAGATCCTGAATGTAGAACGGACCATATTTAATGGCATTTTGCATCGACTTTGAAATCTCCGATTTCCCGCCACCGGAAACCGTACTTGGCTTATGGCAGAAAATACCTTCGGGAGCAGTGTCGATAATTCTCCACAGTTGCTGCTCCGGATGCTTTACCAGCCGGAATTTATGGCCGGTTGGGTGAACGTAGGTTTTGTAGGGAGAAAGCTTTAAGCTTTGCTCTTCCCCGTTATGCATCCACGAAACTGTTCCTTTTTCAATATCGATATCAGCATGCTCGTGAATGTAAATAATATCGGGATATTTTTTGTCGATGGCATAATTTTCGGGCATCACATCAATTTTCCCATCAAGCAGCTTTTTTACTTCCTCAAAAGAGTAGTTGTTGCCGAATTTCCCGGAAAAGGGCTCACCGTAAATATTGTCGCCCATATTTCCGCGCGAAAAAGCAATGGCGCCACCCGCGTGTTCTTCTTCGGCAAGGCCATACAAATTGGCAGAGTAACCGATTTGGGTTTTAATTTCTTTTTTTGAATAGCCGAAGTAGTTGTCTGCAATTAGCGTGACCACCACACCACGCTCGTCGCGGCAGGTAACTTTAAATGCACCTCCATCGTTATACAGTTCATTTTCATCTTTCCAGTACATGCCGTCTTTGCGCTGCCTTTCGGTAGCATCATCGAAGTGTGGCAGCCCAACATCTTTCTTTTTAAGTTTTGTGAGTTGCGGGGCCAGTATTATGCATCCGGTATGTCCGGTCCAGTGTTCAATATCCAGTGCTGCATCATTAACTGCAGGGTTGTGGTCGCCGGCATTGCCGAAAATGGATTCAACAAAATCGAGATTACTCACCAGGCTTCCCGGCGCAAAAAACCGGATTTCCATGCTTTTCTCGCTCATCCATCCTTTTACTTCGGGGCAAACTACCGGGCGAAGCAACAAAGATACCATGGTTTTGGCTTTTTCTTTTTGATTGGCTGTAAATGGCAGAATTGTTAATTCTTCGGGTGGATTAAGCGCACTGTGAAGCATGTGGGCGAAAGCAATTTTGGGTACTTCTTTCTTGTCGGGTGCCACCGGGAGTCCTCCTTCCACAATGTGAAAAGTTCCTTTGGTGGTGCGTTTGTCAGCAGCCGGGTTGTTTAAAATTCCCTGCTTAATCCGGAACGAGCTGACCAGTTCGTTTTTAAAGGAATTTCCGTTGGGCGGGAGACTTACTTCGCGCGCCATTCCGGGCTGGTTGAGCACAAAAGTTGAACCGGGCAACCGATAGGGTTTGTCGCATTCAACATCTTTTAAATAGTCGTTAATGTAATTTTGAATGCGTGTATCGACCGGCGAAAGGTGGTCCGAAAGCAGTCTCGATTTTTCGCGGAAACTGCTGATTAAACTTTCAGTTAAGGAAATAAACCGGGCATTTGCAAGGCGTGTCCCTGAGTCTGCATCGTCGCAATACAACGGTTGGTCGATTGCTGCCAGTTGAAGATTGATATATTGAATCAATTCTTTCCGGTCTTTTTTTCCTGGCTTTAATTTGTTTTTTGTATTCTTACTCATATTGTGGATTTTTCTTGTTCTTCCACTAAAATACAAAATAAAGCCATAGGAAACCAAAAAATCAGTTAGCTCCTTTTCAATATTAGCCAAAAGATAAGTTGGCCGGAGCAGCGGTGTTTGACAGTTCAATAAAATTTAAAAAAATACGATTTGCTATTCCTCGGAAACCGGAGTGTAGCCCTCGGGCACAACCGATTCTGACGGATTATACGGAAAAACATCTACAATAGTGCTGACGGCGAGGGCAGAAACTACGTAAGGAATTACCAGGTACGAAAGGCTTTCGTCGAGCCGTTCCAGGGCTTGTTTGATGTCGTCGGCCATTATCAGATAGTAAGTGCGCATTTTTTTCTCTTTCCCGGCTTCTTCGTCAACAGTAACAAGGTTGATGGTTGCTTTAAACCACCATTCTCCCATGTCATAGGGAAACACTTCCCCAATGCGCGATTTTTTGATGTCCGTAACCGAGAACTCTCCTCTTACCATTTCCTGCATTTGCCTTGTAATGCGTGTTTCGGCATCGGTAAACGAAACGGCATCCAGCAGAAAATTTTCGGTAACAGTTTGCTCTTTACCACTTTCGGTAACTTTCGTGTATTTTACTTTACATTCGAACCAGGTTTGCATATTCAATCTATTTTAGGACTGCAAAATTAACATTCCGGTTAGTATTTCAGTTCCGGCCCTGAATTAATTCTGAATAATTTTTCAACAAAAAAACCGGCTGCTTTTTTGCAGGCCGGTTCTGAAGTAAACTAAACAGACGTAAAAAACCTTTCTCTGGATTTGTTTTTTTGAATTTTAAAGAAAGGATCCGCGCCTACGAACGGACCCTTTACAGACAGCTACAGACTAAAATTCAGAAGAAGGCGAAGTTAATTGTAGGCATTTTCTCCATGTTCATAAACATCGAGTCCTTCTTCTTCTATGCGCCTTGAAACGCGCAATCCAATTGTTGATTTAATTATTTTGAAAAGAATTAATCCCGTTCCGAAAGCCCAGGCGAAAACTGCTGCCACACCTATTAATTGCGATAGCAGCAAACTAGCTCCGCCTCCGTAAAAAAGGCCTCCCTCGGTGGCAAAAAGCCCAACGGCAAGTGTCCCGAAAGCGCCGTTTACGCCATGCACCGAAATTGCACCAACGGGGTCATCAACTTTAAATACCTGGTCGAACAGTTCAACGCTGAAAACGAGGATAATTCCGGCAATGATTCCAATAATTAATGCTCCTCCCGGACTCACAATATCGCAACCCGCAGTTATCGCCACCAAACCTGCAAGTGCGCCGTTAAGTGCGAGAGACAAAGCCGGTCGTTTGTAGCGCATCCACGAGGTAAACAGCGCAGCCATCGCTCCTCCGGCTGCTGCCAGATTGGTGGTTAATGCTATGTGGGCAATGGCAAGGGTGTTTTCAGTTCCGGCAGCACCAAGTTGCGAGCCGGGGTTAAAGCCAAACCAGCCAAACCAAAGGATAAAAACGCCGAGTGCCCCAAATGCAAGGTTGTGCCCGGGAATAGCCTTTGCTTTTCCTTTTACATATTTTCCATGACGGGGGCCAAGCATAATTGCACCAGCCAGTCCGACCCAAGCGCCCACTGAGTGAACGATTGTGGAACCTGCGAAATCGAGAAATCCAAGCTGATCGAGCCAGCCGCCGCCCCATTTCCAGTGTCCCGAAATAGGGTAGATTAAAACAGTAATTACGATTGTGAAAATTATGTAAGCATTGAATTTTGTCCGCTCGGCAACCGCTCCTGAAACAATTGTGGCCGCTGTTGCTGCAAATACAGTTTGAAACATCAAATCGGTTTTGTTGGCATAATCGCCAATGCCGTTATCGTTGATGAAAAGCGACGGTGTTCCTATCAAGCCTGCAATTGATTCGCCGTACATAATGGTGTATCCGATAATCCAGAACAAAATAGCCCCCACCGAGAAATCCACCAGGTTTTTGGTGAGAATGTTGGCGGTATTTTTTGAGCGGGTGAAGCCGGCCTCCACCATTGCAAAACCGGGTTGCATAAACATGACCAAAAAAGTGGCAACCAAAACCCATATATTGTTAATTGAAATCGATAGTTCTTCCATGATAAATTCTTTTTTGTGTGGTTATTACTCTTCTTTTCCTTTAATGTAGAGCGATTCGTCGCCCGTTTCGCCGGTGCGTATGCGATAAGACTCTTCGATGGGGATAATGAAAATTTTGCCATCGCCAATTTCACCGGTTCGGGAAGACTCGAGAATCGCATTTACTGTTTTTTCCACATTTTTATCACGCACAATAATGGAGAGTTTGATGCGCTCAATGGTGCTGGTGTCGTAAACAATTCCGCGGTACACACGTCCTTCGCGGGCCTGGCCGACACCTCTCACGTCCCAAAATGAATAGAATTCAATTCCGGCATCGTGAAGAGCTTCGTTTACCTCGTCAAATTTTGTTTTGCGAATAATTGCTTCAATCTTTTTCATGCTATTCTGTTTTTAAGGTTAAAGTGTGATTCCTGCTACAATGTGAAATTGTTCGGAGGAAGGGTTGAGAATGGCTGCCCCTGTAACCGGCAGCGAAAAAGAATCGGTAATTTTAATTTCTTTCGATGTGCTGATTCCGATGTTGCACACATTGAAATCACCGTCAACAGTATAGGCACCATCGCCGCCTCCCAGTGTTATATCGACAGCGCCGGCAGAAAGGGCTGCTTCGAGGTAAATGTCGCCTTCGCCATCGTTCATCATATAAGCGCCGGTAAGTGAGAAACTGCCTATGCCCAGGCTTACCATCGGTTCAATGTAGTGCGAAGTGCCCTCCAGCCACATGTCGCCGGGGAAGTAGTAATCAGTCACTGTTAAACTCAGCGAAGCATTGTCGCCCAGCCCGAGCCCGTAGCCAACGTAAAGGTCTGCTTCAGCTGCTTCGTTGGTCGATGCGTTGTACGAACCCCAGGCACCTATTGCAAATCCGCTGGTGCTAAATTCAATACCCGGCTGAAAGGCGGGCCCCGAACCAAACTTTGTTCCGCGCCAAACATAGCTGCTGTAAATGTCGAGACTCGTGTTCCATTCCTGTGCTTTTAGTGTTGGGGTAATTGCTGTCAGAAATAATAAGATTACCCCGGGAAGTAGAAATTTTTTCATGTTGATAGTTTTTAAGTTAAACAATGTTTTTTTAGTGAATAATATAACGGTGGATAATATGTATATTTTTAAGTGAACCCCATTATTTTATTATTTGTGTTGTTTAAATTGCACGTATTTTTAAATTAACCCCTTTAAAAATGGGTTGTGGTTTCAAAAATGAATGTATTTTATGATTATGGCCCCTGTTTTTGTTTTTGATGAGCGGTTGTTAACAAATATTTAATATATGGGGCGTATTGTGCCTAAAAGGTTATTTTTTATAAATAAAATAGAAAAATGTTTTGGATAAGCAGGTTTTTGTTTCTGCGTGATTAAGATGTGAGATTGGGTTTACTTGAAGGATTTTGCGAAAAAGTTGGGGGCTGGGGAGAAAAAATGAAGGTTAACGCAATTGTTATTTGAATAAATCGTCGTACCGAAGCGGCAGAACTTCGCCTCTAATCATTTTTTTCGAACGTGTGAAAAAAGTTACGGGAATGTTTTTTTGAAGTATCTCTTTGGCCACTGTTAATTTTATTGATGCTATTTCCCCTTCCCTGATAACCGATTTTTTTGATGAGGTTGTCAGCGGGGCAGCATATATTTCTTCCCTGTTTTGAATAATACCGAGCACAGGTTCCGAAATATGGTTGGTGTAAACGGGGTGGCCCGAATTGTTGGTGAGGCTAAGATCAATTTCGTAGCCTCCTTCATTCTTATTTACATTCAGTAATGCAATTTCAAGTTTTTTCAGAGACTGGAACTCTTCAATTTCAGTAATTCCTTCCACTTTTCCGTTAACCAAAACTTTTTGGTTGGCCGGGTTTAATTGCACAGGTTTTATGGCCAGAAGCGGCTCTCCGTTGGCATATTGTTCATATTCCCTCAGGTCGTACTGGCAAAAACGGTAGGTTGGGGTTGAAAGCAAAACTGCCGAATCGCCGGTGTAAAAAATATAGTTGCTGATGGATGCATAGTTGTTGTAAAATCCCACTTTTTTTCCGTTTGCCATTGATTTTATTTCTTGTGCAACAGCTTTTTTGTTGTAGAACACGCTTTTTGATTTTCCAATGCTGGGGATAACATCCAGGGCCACGTAAAAACGGGCAAGTATGGAAATTACAATAATGGGCAGGGTCAATCTTTTAAACCACAATTTTAACTTTTCGCGGCCTTCAAAATAGGGGTAGATAATTATCATTAACATCGGAATCATGGCTGCGCTCCAGTGGGCTTCCACCCTGGTTTTAAAACTCAAGAAAAAGAATATGATATAAAAACCCAGGATGTTGAAAAGGAGCGTCCGCTGAAAAAGGTTTTGGATTTTAACCTTGCCGATCAGCCAAAAAATAATGATTCCGGTGAGCGGGCCGGCCATCAGGAGCTGGCTGAAGATGTTGGGGAATACATATTTCATGCGGATGGGATTGGTGCGCTCGAGCAGGTGGTATTTAAATCCGGGAAATTCGTTTTCAACCAGCCACCAGATGTGGGGTGTGAGCAATATAAGTGCAAGTACAACAATTGTCCAGAAATATTTATTCCGAAAGAGTTTCAGGTTGGAAAGTACCGTTAACCCGATTACCAAAAAGGCGTGGTACTTGCTGTAAATCATAGCGGCAACAACTATGGCCAGCAAAATACTCAGCTTAAAATTTGGGTGGAGAATAAATTTCCGGTAGAGGATCAGGAAAATCAGTGTGAAAAATACCAGTGGGACATCCGGAAGTGCAATAAACCCGGCTATGTGGGTGTGGATTAGAGGAAAAGAAAAAACAAAAATTGTCTGGAAAAAAAGGTCCTTTCGTTCATTTAGTTCGTTAAAAATTAATGCCAGTGTTAAGGTGGAGAGTAATACAAAAAACAGGCGCACGCCCAATTCGCCGGGGAGCAGTTGCCCCAGCCAGATAAAAAGGGCCACCATGGGCGGGTGCTCAAAATATCCCCAGGCCAGTTCCTGCGAATACATCCAGTAGTATGTTTCGTCGGAATGAAGTCCGGTGAAAGCTGCTTGCAGAAGGTTAATTATAAACCAAATCCCTAAAATATAATAATGCGTTTTGCCCAGGTTTTTCATTTTATTTCTGATTTTATCATTGCCAGGTTGTTACTCAATTCTTGCAAGTATGAGATGTTTAAAATGCTGCTCCCTTGTTTTGGGGTTCAAAAACGGCAGCGACTGCCGGGTGACTGTTTTGTGCTGAAATATTTTTTCGACAATTACATTTTTTTCCATCTCCCGCAGTTCTTCCAACCCTTCAGAATTGGTGAAATACCAGCCTGTTTCTTTCCGTTCATAGTTTTGAAAATCTTCTTTTTCCAACAGGTACCTTCCGGGGTTTTTCGAGTAGAGAAACAGCTCCCAGTACCTGGCTCCCGGTCCGTAAATGTTTAATGTGGCATTTTCGGGTGCATGCTGGTTGAAGTACCGGCTGGCATCAATCGACGACTGGTATTGAAGCATCGAGGGAAGTATGCTGGTGTTCAGCGAAAACAGAAGGAACACAGTAGAAATGGTGAGCATGACTATTTGTTTTTTTAAACCGGTTGGCCGGAAAAACAAAAAGAAAAAAACAATCAGCAGAATGCCACTGAAAATCCAGTAAAAAATAGTTGTTTCAGGATAAAAATAGGTGGTAAACACCAGGCTCAGGAAGATTAGAATAATTGCCAAAACCCGGTTGGCCGAAAAAACAAATCGCTTTAATTTTGAGGTTTTGTCGCTGTTCAAAACTTTTAGTGCCCATTTAGCCGAAAGAATAAAAATGAATGGGACAACTGCCAGCATGTAGTGCGGATTCTTTTGTTTGGCAATACTCAAAATAATAAGGTAAAGTAAAATGGCTCCAATGGTAAAGAACTCTTTGCTTTTGGCTTTGGTTTTTATCAGTTCTTTTATTTCCAGAACGATTGCTGTAAATGCAAAAAAGGTCCAGGGGGCCAGCACATACAGTGCAGTGTGAATGTAAAAAGTAGGGTCGGTGTTGCTTCCCACGTAGCTTCCGGTAATGCGCCCCATGTTGTTTGTCCAGAAATAAAAAATGATTCCTTCAGCGCCAAACTGGTTTACCAATCCGATTAATGCCGGTGAAATAATTATCCCGACAATTAAAATAGCAGCAAGCCATCGCAGGTTGAAGATGTCTTTAAAACGTTTATGAAACAAAAGGTCGGCTCCAATGGCAAATGCCGGAATGGCCATTCCCACCGGGCCTTTGGTGAGCATGGCCAAGCCTATGCCAACCGAGCCCCACACGAATTGATGCCACTTTCGGTTTCTGAAAAACAGGGCAAATTGCCACACCGAAAAAACAACAAAAGTGGTTAAAAGCGTGTCGGTGTGAATATCGTTGTGAAAGTGCAGGTAGGCTACCGAAGTGATCCAAAATGCTGTGGCCAGTAGTCCGGTTTCCTTTCCATATAAAAGTTTTCCCAGTTTGTAGGTGGAAAAAATTCCCAGTAACGAAATGAGAATTACGGCCAATTTATAGGCAACAATCGAAAAACCGAACAATTGAAATGAAAAGGCTCCAGCCCAGAAAAGAAGCGGTGGTTTCTGGTCGTAGGGAGCTTCGGCAATGGTCAGGTTTATCCAATCCTGGTTGGTAAGTATTTCGCGGCTCACCTGCGCATATTTGGCCGCGTTTGAAATTAACTCAACCGGCAGGCCTGTTATGCTTATCAGAATTGCTGCAAAAAATGCAAGTATTATGAAAGAGCGATTAAAAGTCATTTAATATAGATTAATTGGCATCCTGATTTCTAAAAATATTAATTTTGGCGCAAAAATACATTCTAATTCAATAATTCAGGCCATGAAAAAGGAGAATTCTCTTGTTACCTTACTCGATATTGTTGTTTACAGCCTTGTTTTCGGGATCATTATTGCGGGAAAAATGCTTGGGCTCCGGAGCTACGATTTATTTTTTGAGCTGGTGCAGGAGGATGGTCTGGCCGAGTACCTCACTGCCTTTTTTTTATTTGCCGTGGCTGTTGTTTTTGCATTCAGGGCCGTTCGCTCAATAAAAATGAAAAACAGGTACCATCTCATTTTCAATATACTCATGTTTCTTGCGTTTGTTTTTGGGGCAGGCGAAGAAATCTCATGGGGGCAGCGGTTGCTCAATACCGAAACCGGGGAGTTTTTCCAGCAATACAACTACCAGGGCGAAACCAACCTGCACAACCTGGAAGTGGGTGGCGTTAATTTGAACAAGCTGATTTTTTCGCAACTCATGCTGGTGGCGCTGGTTTTTTATTTCATGTTGCTGCCGGTTCTTACCCTGAAATCTGATTTCATCCGGAAGCTGGTAATTCGTTTCGATGTTCCTGTGCCCAAACTTCACCATGCCACAATTTTTATTTTTCAGAATATTTTTATTCTCTGGATAAACCTGCTTAAAGTTGATGAACTGCACGAACTTTCGCTTGCCAGTATTATGTTTCTCATTTTAATGGCGCCCGCTACCGAAATAAAAGGGAAAGCGGTTCGGGAATGATTTCAGCTTAAAACAGCTTTCACCATTTAATTTTCATGCATTTTGCCCCTTTTTAAATAATGTGATGTAATTTTGGTCAAAATTGAAATTGAAAATTTTATCATGAAACTTTGGGAAAAAGGAATTCCGGTAAACGAGGCTATCGAAAAATTCACTGTTGGAAAAGATCGCGAACTTGATTTGTACCTGGCGCCTTACGATATTTTGGGTTCCATGGCGCATGTAACCATGCTCGAATCAGTTGGACTGATTGAAAAAGAAGAACTTCCTGTTTTGCTGGAGGCTCTGAAAAAATTGTATCGGCAGGCTGCTGACGGAAATTTTAAAATTGAAAACGGTGTGGAAGATGTCCACTCGCAAGTAGAATTCCTATTAACCAAAGAACTGGGCGATTTGGGCAAAAAAATTCACAGCGGGCGGTCGCGAAACGACCAGGTGCTGATCGATTTAAAACTCTTTACCCGCGATGCCATTAAAGGAATTGTTCTGTCGGTTGAGCAGGTTATTGAGACGTTGCTGGCCAAAAGCGAAGAAAATAAAGACGTTTTAATGCCCGGCTACACTCATCTTCAGGTGGCTATGCCATCGTCGTTCGGGTTGTGGTTTGGCGCTTATGCTGAAAGCCTGGCCGACGATTTGGAACTGCTGTTATCGGCTTTTAAAATTGTGAACCAAAACCCGCTGGGCTCTGCAGCCGGCTACGGATCTTCGTTCCCTCTGAACCGCCAGATGACAACCGATTTGCTCGGTTTCAGCAACCTCAATTACAATGTGGTTTATGCACAAATGGGGCGCGGGAAGATGGAAAAAATTGTTTCGTTTGCGCTGGCAAATATTGCCGGAACGCTGTCAAAACTGGCATTCGATGTTTGTTTGTTCAACAGCCAGAACTTTAATTTTGTCTCCCTGCCACCCGAATTTACGACCGGTTCGAGCATAATGCCACATAAAAAAAATCCCGATGTTTTTGAACTTATTCGTGGTAAATGCAATAAAATACAGGGAGTTCCCAATCAAATTACTTCGGTGGTAAACAATTTGCCATCCGGCTATTTTCGCGATTTGCAGGAGGTGAAGGAACTGTTTCTTCCGCTTTTTTCGGAGTTGGATAATTGTCTTTCGGTTGCCGGCCTGGCACTGGGGAAAATCGTAGTGAACAAGAATATCCTTTCAGAAGAAAAGTATAATTACCTGTTTAGCGTGGACGAAGTAAACAGGCTCGTTGTGGAGGGAATTCCGTTTAGAGAGGCCTACAAACAGGTGTCCGAAAAAATAGGGAAGGGTGAATTTGAGCCCGTTAAAGAAGTTGTGCATACCCACGAGGGCAGTATCGGAAACCTGTGTCTCGATAAAATTTCCGCAAAGAAAACACAGGTAATTGAAGCGTACCGTTTCGAGCGAATGGAGAAAGCGATAAATAAACTACTCAGTTAATTTTGCTTTTAATTGCAAAAATTTTCATTCCTTCTGCATAAAAATCAAAGTTAATTGTATGTTACGAAACACATTTTTTTTAGAGTCAAGTAGCAAAACATCATACTTTTATCTAAATTTGATTTCACTTCGTTAGTAAAAGCAGTGTTTTGCTTTCATTTTTACACAAAAGTTTAATTGCACTGTTTGGCACCGGAGAAAACAAGTAACTTAAAAAATTAATGACTATGCAGATGAGATTACCTGAAGCAAAGGGATTATATAACCCGGCTAATGAGCATGATAACTGTGGAATTGGATTTGTAGCCCATATAAAAGGTAACCCATCACACGATATTATCAGAAAAGGTCTCGATGTGCTTCGGAATATGGATCACAGGGGGGCAATCAGCGCGGATAATTCAACCGGCGATGGGGCAGGAATGTTGTTGCAAATTCCTCACGACTTTATTACCCGGGAACTGAAACTCGATGTGGGTGAACCGGGCAAATATGGCACCGGTTTAATCTTTTTACCCAAAGACACCAAAGAAGCTGAATTGTGTATCGAAGTTTTGTCGAAACATATTAAAACAGAAGGATTAACACTGGTAGGCTACCGCGACGTGCCGGTAGATAGTTCGGCCCCCGGCGAAATTGCCAAATCAAATGAACCGTTCATCAAACAGGTTTTTGTAAAGGCTGATCTGGAAAGCGATGTGCTGGAAAGAAAATTATATATCGTACGCAAACTGGTTGAAAAGGAGATTTTAAATTCGAATTTGAAATGTAAAGAAAACTTTTATCAACCAAGCCTTTCGGCAAAGGTAATTGTTTACAAGGGAATGTTGACACCCGACCAGCTTGCTGCTTACTATATCGATTTAAAAAACGAGCAGTTTAAAAGTGCCATAGCATTGGTGCACTCGCGGTTTAGTACCAACACATTTCCCACGTGGGATTTGGCGCAACCCTTCCGGATTGTGGCCCACAACGGCGAAATCAACACTGTAAAAGGAAACCGCCTCTGGATGCAGGCACGCGAAGCCCTCATGAAATCTGAGGTTTTTGGGGAAGATCTAAAAAAACTTCTACCTGTGATTGAACCGGGCAAATCCGATTCAGCTTCGTTCGACAATGTGCTCGAATTTTTGCACATGGCTGGCCGGACCCTGCCGCATTCGCTTTGCATGATGATTCCCGAATCGTTTAACGAGAAAAACCCGATACCAGAAAGTTTAAAAGCTTTTTACGAATACCATTCCACCATTATGGAGCCGTGGGACGGGCCTGCTTCTATGGTCTTTTCCGATGGCCGCTACATAGGCGGAACACTCGACCGAAACGGATTGAGGCCTTCGCGCTACGTAATTACCAAAAATGATTTGATAGTAATGGGATCGGAAGTTGGGGTTCAGGCATTTCCGCCCGAAGATATAGTTTCAAAAGGAAGGCTGCGCCCGGGGAAAATTTTGCTTGTGGATACGCAACTGGGGATTATTATTCCCGACGAAGAAGTGAAAAGCCAGCTTAGCCATCGGAATCCTTACGATATGTGGCTCAAAGAGAATCGCCTGTTGATGGACGACATCAAAGTGAAAAAACGGGTGCCTTCTGCAATCGATAATTTTGCCACCTACTCAAAAGCTTTTGGCTATTCGAAAGAAGAAATGTACGACCTGATTAAGCCAATGAGCGAAAAAGCAGCAGAGCCAACCAGCTCGATGGGAAATGATGTACCACCTGCAGTTTTTTCTGATAAGCCAAAACGTTTCTTCGAATATTTTAAACAGATGTTTGCACAGGTGACCAACCCAGCCATCGACCCCATCCGAGAAGGATTGGTAATGGCGCTGACAAATTACATTGGTTCGCTGCATTCCAATATTCTGGTAGAAACGCCGGAGCACTGCAAGCTTATTAAGTTTAAAAGCCCGATTGTTACCAATACCGACCTTGGGAAAATTAAAGATTTGAAGGATGAAATGTTTTCACACAAAGTAATCCAGATGGTATTCCCCGTTAAAAAAGGGGTGAAAGGATTTGAAGCAGCCCTTGATAAAATGTTGAAAGATGCCGAATGGGCTGTGGACAACAACAAAAACTACATTATTCTCAGCGACCGGAAAATCAGTGAAGAACAGGCTCCAATCCCGTCACTGCTTGGAGTTGCAATGGTACACCACCACCTCATTAAAAAACAAAAACGCATGCAGGTGGGGATTATTGTTGAAACCGCCGAAGCCCGTGAGGTTACTCATTTTGCGCTTCTGTTGGGATATGGTGCCAGTGTGATTAATCCGTACCTTGCTTTTGCCGCTATCGATTATATGGTGAAAGAAGGTAAAATTGACCTGGAATACAAAGAGGCTCGGAAAAATTACATCAAAGCAATCGATAAAGGGTTGTTGAAGGTATTTTCGAAAATGGGGATTTCAACGCTGCGCAGTTATCACGGGGCCCAGATTTTCGAATCGATAGGCGTTAGCAAAGCGTTAATTGACAAATATTTTACAGGCACGGCAGCAAAAATCAGTGGAATCGGTCTTGAGGAAATTTGCAAAGAGGCTACGCTGTTCCACGAAAAAGCCTACAAAAAAGAAGCTGCACCCAAACCGTTCAGTTTTGAAAACAATGGAGTATATGCCTGGCGGAAAAACGGAGAACATCATGCCTGGAATCCCGAAACTATTGGGTTATTGCAATGGTCAACCCGCACCAACGATTTTGCAAAATTCAAGGAATTTACCAGTTTGGTTGACAAGCAAAACAGGAAACCGGCGTTTATCAGAAGCCATTTCAACTTTAAAAAGAACCCGATACCAATTGAAGAGGTTGAGCCGGAAGAGGCAATCATGAAACGTTTTGTAACCGGCGCAATGTCTTACGGTTCAATCAGCAAGGAGGCCCACGAGGCACTGGCCATTACGATGAACACCATTGGCGGGCGCAGCAATACCGGCGAAGGAGGTGAAAATCCCGAACGTTTCGGCACCAACCGCAACAGTAAAATCAAGCAGGTGGCATCGGGCCGTTTTGGTGTGACCAATAATTACCTCATTAATGCCGAAGAGTTGCAAATTAAAATAGCACAGGGAGCCAAGCCGGGAGAAGGCGGCCAGTTGCCGGGCTACAAAGTGGATAAAATAATTGCCAAAACAAGGAACTCCACACCGGGAATTACACTCATTTCTCCGCCTCCTCACCATGATATTTATTCAATAGAGGATTTGGCGCAGCTGATTTATGACTTGAAAATTACCAATCCAAAAGCTGCCGTTTCAGTAAAATTAGTTTCCGAAGATGGGGTGGGGACCATTGCTGCAGGTGTATCTAAAGCATTTGCCGATGTCATTACCATTGCAGGTACTTCCGGTGGAACAGGTGCCAGTCCGGCCAGTTCTATTAAACATGCCGGAATGCCCGTTGAACTGGGAATTGCCGAAACTCAACAAACGCTTGTTCTTAACAACTTACGCGGAAGGGTAAAACTCCAGGTTGACGGACAGTTGAAAACAGGACGAGATGTTATTTCGCTTGCCTGCCTGGGAGCCGAAGAGTTTGGTTTTTCAACCGCTCCGCTGATTGCACTGGGCTGCGTTATGATGCGTAAATGCCACATGAATACCTGCCCGGCAGGTATTGCAACCCAGGATGAGTCGCTGCGGAAGAGGTTTATTGGAAGGGCAGAATATACCATTAACTTTTTCAGGTTCCTGGCCAAAGAAGTCAGGGAATACCTTGCTGAAATGGGATACCGGAAATTTGAAGATATTGTGGGACGCACCGACTTGCTGGAGGTTGATCCTGAGGTAGTAAACTGGAAATCAAAAAATGTTGATTTCTCAGATTTGCTGTACATGCCCGATGAAGCGAAACAATTCCCGATTCATAATATTCATCCCAATACAAAGAAAATTGAAGGGCACATTGATTTGGACCTGATTAAGGAAGCCAAAAAAGCCATTAAAGGGGCCGAAAAAGTTTGGATTTCACACAAGATTATAAACGTTGACAGGACAACCGGAGCGATGTTGTCGGGCGAAATTTCCAAAAAATATGGCGAAGAAGGTTTGCCCGATGATACCATAAACTGCACGTTCCACGGTACGGCAGGCCAGAGTTTTGGCGCCTTTTTGGTGAAAGGGGTTACTTTCAGGCTCGAGGGCGATTCCAACGATTATATTGGAAAAGGGCTCTCCGGAGGGAAAATTATTGTCGTTCCCCCATTCGGAACAGCATTTAAACCCGAAGAAAATATTATTGTGGGAAACACTTCCTTTTACGGTGCCACGCGCGGCGAGGCCTACATCAGGGGAGTTGCCGGAGAGCGTTTTGGTGTCCGGAACTCGGGTGTGCATGCCGTTGTTGAAGGCACCGGCGACCATTGCTGCGAATATATGACCGGCGGAAGGGTGGTGGTACTCGGCTCAACAGGCCGTAACTTTGCTGCCGGAATGAGCGGTGGAATTGCTTATGTGCTCGACAGAACAGGCAATTTCGATTATTACTGCAACAAAGGTCTTGTTGATTTAACCCCGGTGGAAGATAAAAGCGATGTAACCGAATTGCAGACGCTTATCAACAACCACCTGCTTTACACACACAGTACACTTGCCGCCGAAATTCTCACCAACTGGGAAGAATACCTTCCCAAATTTGTGAAAGTTATTCCATTCGAATACAAAAAAGTGCTGGAAGAACAAAAGCTGGTAGAGCTGCAACAGAAATTGCAGTTAACGGAAGACGATCCGTCGCGGCATGAGTAAAAATTAGTATTAACTGAAAAATTCGACAATAAGATATGGGAGATCCAAAAGGTTTTATGACTGTTCCCCGGCAAAATGCGGGGTATCGTCCGGCAAAAGAGCGAATTTATGACTTCGGCGAAGTGGAGCAAACGCTTAATATAAACGACAGGAAATTACAGGCTTCGCGGTGCATGGATTGTGGCATACCTTTTTGCCACTGGGGCTGCCCTGTGGGTAGTAAAATTCCTGAATGGCAGGATGCACTTTACCGCGGAAACAAAGAGGAAGCTTATGCTATTCTGCAATCAACAAACAGTTTCCCTGAAATTACAGGGAGGATTTGTCCGGCGCCCTGCGAAAAATCGTGTGTGCTTGAAATTCACGAGGAGCCGGTAACCATTCGCGAAAATGAATGTGCTACCATTGAACAGGCTTTTGAAGCCGGGTTGGTCACACCTAATCCGCCGCAAATTCGCACGGGGAAAAAAGTGGCTGTTATTGGCTCCGGTCCGGCCGGACTTTCTGCCGCCGATCTTTTAAATCAGGCCGGTCACCTTGTTACTGTTTTCGAAAAGAACGACGCCGTTGGCGGCCTGCTTCGTTACGGGATTCCGGATTTCAAACTGAATAAGAGGGTAATCGATCGCCGCTTATCGATATTTGTTGATGAAGGCATTGAATTTAAAACCGGAGTTCATGTTGGGAATGATATTTCGAAAGAAGAACTTTTAAAAGAATTTGATGCGGTTTTGCTGGCCGTTGGTGCTGAAAATCCGCGTAATTTACCCGTGAAAGGTCGTGATTTGGAAGGCGTGCATTATGCAATGGATTTTCTTACCCGCCAGAACAAAATTGTTGCCGGGCAAAAGTTGCCCGAAGATGATATGATTTCAGCCAAAGGGAAAAATGTGCTGGTAATTGGCGGCGGCGATACAGGCTCGGACTGCGTGGGTACTTCCATTCGCCAGCAGGCTAAATTGGTAACACAAATTGAAATTCTTCCCAAACCGGGCGAAAAACGTGGCGATAAAGATCCCTGGCCCTACTGGCCCAATATTTTGCGCACTTCGAGTTCGCACGCGGAAGGTTGCGAACGCCGCTGGAGCCTTTCAACCAAACAGTTTATTGGCGAAAACGGAAAGTTGAAACAGGTAGAAGTGGTGCAGGTGGAATGGGAAAAAGATGAAACAGGGCGTTTCAGGATGAAAGAAATTCCCGGCACTGACGAACTGCTCGATGTTGATTTGGCGCTCTTGTCAATGGGGTTCACCCAACCGGTGCACAGTGGTTTGCTGGATACGCTCGGCGTTGAGTACGACCAGCGGGGAAATGTGAAAGTGGATGAATATAAACAAACGTCAGTGGAAAAAATATTTGCTGCCGGCGATTCGGAAAAAGGGGCCAGTCTGGTGGTGCATGCCATTGAAGCCGGGAAGGTTGCTGCCCGGGGCATAGATGCATTTTTAGCCGAAAGCAAATAAATTAACTTCAGAATTTTTAATTGATAGCAGGGAGTGTCTCGTTTTACCGGGCACTCTTTTTTATGTTGTCAGCGGAATATCAGCTGGTCGCTGATGTTTCCATCGGCGGTGCGACCACAAATAGTGCTCGGGTTCTTTGGCGATTATTTCTTCCATTTTGCGCACATATCCCAGTAAAATTTCATTTGGTTCCACATCTTTAGGGTTCAGGAACAACGGCACGAGATGTACTTTGTATTTTCCTCTCGCTATTTTGGTAACCTGCTGGAAAAACACCGGTTGATTGGTTCTGGCTGCAATTTTTTCCGGCCCAGAAAAAAACGGAGCTTCGCGGTTCAGAAAAACAGTCCAGAATTTTGAGTTGCGGGGCGGCGTTTGGTCGGCCCCAAGCCACAACGCTGTTGGAATGCCTTTGCGGTGATACGCTATGGTTGCCCGCCCGGAGTGGTGAACCGGAATGCATTTGCCGCCCCATTTTTCGCGCGAATGCAGCATGAATTTTTCCATGGACTGGTTGCCGCGTACAGGGTTGTATATCATTAACCCTAAATGTTTTGCCTTATTCTGGACAAAGCTGCACCACTCCCAGTTGTTGTGGTGCATGGCCAAAATGATTATGCTTTTTCCTTCTTTGTAATATTTATCAACAAGTTCAAGCCCGGTAAATGAAATCCGCTTATCCATCTGGCGCTCATCCATGCTGTGAAGTTTAATTGTTTCCACCATTAAATCGGCCAGGTGGCGGTAAAATTTGCGGGCAATATTTTTCAATTCGTTTTCCGGTTTTTCGGGGAATGCATGGCGAAGATTATCGAAAACCACCCTGCGACGGTACCTGAAAACGTGTTGTACAAAAAAGTTCAGCACATCAGATATTCCAAAAAGCACCCAAAACGGCAACAACGAAATTAAATAGAGCAACCCGGTAATCATCCGGTTGAGGTTTTTCTTAAGGAAACCTTCGTGGTAGCGTTTATCCTTTTTTGCCAGTTCGTTCATTTGTGTAATTTCTGAAAAATTATATTTTAACCTTGCAGCGGGACTCCTTCGGGGCGTTCGTACTTCCAGCGTTTGTGCGACCACAAGTAATATTCGGGCTGCCGGTATATTACTCCTTCCATTTTATTGATATAGACTTTCATTATTTCAGCCTCGCTTTTGTCTTTCGGGTTTTCAAACAATAGTTCAAATTCCGACTCGTATTTACCGCGCTCCTTTTTTATTATTTTCTGAAAAAATACCGGGTGGTTAAATCGTTTTGAAATGGATGCCGGACCGGGGTAAAACATGGTTTCACGGTTCAGGAAAACCATCCAGAATTTGTGAAAGAATGGCGGCGTTTGGTCGGCTGCCAGCCAGGTGAAAACCGGCTCGCTGTTTTTTTGTGCTGCAATCAAAGTCCTTAAAATAAGCGAATTTGAAATGAGTGAAGCTCCCGTTTTTTCACGTGACTGATTCAGGTATGCATCGAATTTTGGGTTGTGCAGCGGTTTGTACACGCCCAGTATTTTATGTTTCAAACTGAGCGGAAGGCAGCTGCTCCACTCCCAGTTATTGTAATGCATGGTGAGCACAACCACACTCCGTCCTTTTTCGTAATAATTGTTTAGTTGCTCTGTATTCTTAAAAATCATTCGTTCCCGGAAATCCTTTTCAGTCATTCCGCCCATTTTAATGGTTTCAACAATTAAATCGCACAGGTGCCGGTAATATTTTTTGGCAATTTGATTTATCTCTTTTTGTTGCTTTTCGGGAAATGTTTTTCTTAGGTTTTCCTGCACAACATTTTTGCGGTAACCGGCAATATAATAAACCATCACAAACAAAATGTCCGATAAAAAATAGATAATTTTAAATGGCATTCTGGCTATCTGTTTCAGAAAAATGAGTCCAATATCTGTTGTAAATGCTGGTTTCATAGTTGATTGAAAGATGCAGCAAAACTACATTTTTTAAAGCACATTTGGACATAAAACCTTTTTCCTTTTTATCTTTGGGCATAAAATAAAATTTACCATGAAGTATCAGATAACACTATTATTCGCATTTTTTACATTCGGAGTATTGGCCCAGCCAACAATAATTGCCCACCGCGGAGCTTCCTATCTGGCACCTGAAAATACCGTGGCAGCCGCCAACCTGGCCTGGGAACTTGGAACCGATGCTGTGGAGGTGGATGTTTACCTTACCAAAGACAAAAAAGTAATGGCCATTCATGACAAGGACACAAAACGAACCAGTCCCGGTGAAAACAGCTATGTAATAAAAGACACACCCTCGGAAGTGTTGCGCGAACTCGATGCCGGCGCATGGAAAGACGAAAAGTACAGGGGCGAAAAAATTCCCTTTCTTTCCGAAGTTATTGAAACAATACCGGCGGGGAAAAACCTGGTTGTTGAAATAAAGAGCGGAAGTGAAATTATTCCGTATCTTAAAAGTGTTGTTGAAAATAGCGGGAAACAAGACCAGATCATTTTTATCGCTTTTGGCTGGGAAACAATTCTCGAAACAAAAAATGTATTCCCCGGCAATAAATGCTACTGGCTCAGTTCAGTAAAAGAAGGACTGGAAGAAAAGATGGAACAGGCAGCAGGTGTCGGTCTGGAAGGCATAAACCTGAACTACAAAATTGTGGACAAAGAGTTGGTAGAAAAAGCTGGTAAATACAATCTGGAAGTATTGGTGTGGACGGTTGACAACCCTGAAATTGCCATGGAATTGAAACAGGCCGGAGTGGTTGCCATTACCACCAATCGCCCTAAGTGGCTGAAGGAAGAAATGGAGAAACTGTAGTTTATTATCATCCTCGTTTCGTTCTTTTGAAAATCAAAAATCTGCTAAAATGAAACTTTTTACCACAAAACAAATTGCCGAAATCGATAAGTTTACCATTGAAAATGAACCTGTTGCCGATATCGATTTGATGGAGCGGGCCGCTATGCAGGTTTCCAACTGGCTGGTTTTTCGTTTTACAACTGAACAGCGGATGTTATTTTTTGTGGGGCCGGGCAACAATGGTGGCGATGCGCTGGCCATTGCCCGCCAGATGGCTGATTTCAATTTTTGGTGCGAAGTATTTTTGCTCGATCTGGGAAAAGAGCTGAAAGGTTCGCCGGCCATCAACTGGCGGCGGCTTGAGAAACAGGGCAAAGTCAAACTTGCAAAAATTTCCAAACTCGATGAATTCCCCGAAATCGAACCGACGGATGTTTTCCTCGACGGGTTGTTTGGTTCCGGCTTAACACGACCGTTGAAAGGATTGCCGGCTGAAATCGTGGGCAAAATAAATGAACTGCCCAATACAGTTGTTGCCATTGATGTTCCCAGCGGATTAATGGGGGAAAACAACACCGGCAATAATTTTGAAAGTATCTTAAAAGCCGATTTTACACTCACTTTTCAGTTTCCAAAAATTAGTTTTTTGTTTGCTGAGCACGAAAAGTTTACCGGCCAATGGGAGGTTTTGCCAATCGGGTTGCATCCGGGAGGGATTAAAAAAACACCCTCAGACGTGGTTTTTGTTGAAAAGGAAGATGTTGAGAAGCTGTTTCCGGCACGCTCCAAATTTTCGCATAAAGGAACCTTTGGCCACGCATTGTTGATTGCTGGCAGTTATGGAAAAATGGGGGCCACTGTGCTCGCATCAAAAGGTTGCCTGCGTGCCGGTACTGGTTTGCTCACGGCACATGTGCCACGGCTCGGCTATTCCATTATCCAGACTGCAGTGCCGGAAGCCATGGTGAGTATCGATCCGCATGATTTAATGTTTACTGAATTTCCCGATTTGTTGCCATTCTCAGCCATTGGCATTGGCCCGGGCATTGGTTTGAAAAACAATTCACAAAAAGCACTTCACGAATTGATTGAAAAAGCAGAAGTTCCCATGGTTTTGGATGCCGATGCGCTTAATATTCTTTCAGAAGATTTGGGATGGCTAAAAAAATTGCCTGTCAATTCCATTCTTGCTCCACATCCTGGTGAGTTCAGAAGGCTGGTTGGCGATTCGGAGAATTCGTGGGAACGCATAGAAAAACAACGGAAGCTGGCGAAGGATTACAACGTTATTGTTTTGCTGAAAGGCGCGTTCAGCAGTATTGCCACGCCCGACGGAAAGCTGTATTTCAACTCCACCGGAAATCCGGGAATGGCCACAGCCGGCAGCGGCGACACGCTTACCGGAATTATCCTCGGACTGCTTGCCCGGCGCATTCCCCCGGCCGATGCTGTTGTTGCTGCGGTTTATTTACACGGTCTGGCAGGCGATTTGGCAGCTGCCGAAAAATCAGAAACAGCATTAATTGCTGGTGATGTTATTGATTTTCTGGGGAAAGCTTTTCTGGAGGTCGGGTAGCTATTATTGGTCGGGTTGGCCATTTGGGATGACAACAAAAAAAGTTGAGCCTTTGCCCGGTTCCGATTCAGCATGGATTTTTCCGTTCAACATTTCAACATAACCTTTGGAAATGGATAAGCCCAGACCAGACCCTTCAAAACCGCGGTTGTGCGATAAGTCGGCCTGAACAAAATGGCTGAAAATAGCTTTCATCTTTTCCGGAGGAATGCCTTTCCCTGTATCTTCTACAAAAAAATCAGCCTCTTCGCCGTTCCATGAATACCCGATGGTGATGGAACCTTTGGAAGTGAATTTGACTGCATTTTTTACCAGGTTCATTAAGATGGAATTTAGCTTGTACGCGTCGGTAAAAAAAGGACGGGACGAATACGTTCCGTTTTCACGGACATTAAATTTCAGGTTTCTGGCCCTGATTTCGGGATTAAAAAACTGATACAAATCGTTAACCACTTTTTTAATATCAACTTCATCAATTTTTACCGATTCAATTCCTGCTTCAATTTTTGATATGTCGATGATGTTGTTGATGGTTGTGAGCATTCGTTCGCCACTCTGCTCGATGAGTTCAATAAATTCTTCCTGTTCATTTTTGGAATTTTCATGGGATTTCAGTAAATGGGTAAACCCCAGAATTCCATTCATGGGTGTTCTGATTTCATGGCTCATGTTGGCCAAAAAAGCAGATTTCATCCTGTCGCTTTCTTCTGCTTTTATCTTTTGTTCTTCCAGCTCTTTCATTATTTGCGAATTCAGCTCAAGTTGATGCTGAAGGTCCATTGTTTTTGCCCGTACCCGTTTATGCAGAATTTGGTTGACAATAAACAGTAATGAAATAATTCCACCGGCGATAATGGCTGCAATAAGAAAATACCTGGAGTAGTAATCCCAGCCGTGGTGTGTTATGTTGTAGTTTTTTATCCATTTGTCGTAAATCCGCTGGTATTCGCCGTTGGCCATAATAATTTCCAGTCCGTTATCGATGGTCCGCGCAAACTGCTCGCTGTTTTTTGAGATTTTGAACCCCATGTTTCGTTCCAGCACTTTGTTGTCGCTCGAATAAATGTAGTCCTTTCCCAATTCCTTTGCATGATAAATACCGGCAATCTTTTGGGAAATGGCACAAAGGACTTCTTCTCGTTCAAGCGCATCAAGCAACTGGGTGTAGCTGGTTACAAAAATAAACTCGGTATTGGGATTTATAGAGCGAACGTAGTGGGTTAAAACATCGTTTTCCCACAATGCTACAACTGGACGGCTCGTAGTTCTCAGCACTTCCTGCGAAAATTTTTTGTGATTTTTTGTATTGTACAAAAAGCAGTGGGAAGTTTGAATTACCGACCGGCTGTAAAGATAGTTGGCATCCGGGTGCCCCGGGTAATGTGCGCCTGCAATAGCTTGTATTTCATTGTTTTCAATGGCGTGGTTGATATTTTCCCACGAGTCGCTGACAATTTCCAAATCCAGGTGGTAAATATCTTCTATGGCTTTTAGGATATCTACATTAAAACCAACAAGTTCGCCCTCTGCATTTATATAATTATAAGGTGGATAATTATTGCTTATCCCAACTTTTATTTGGCCAAAAGATTTGCTGCTGAGCAAAATAGCTAAACAAAATAAGGCAAAAACTATTTTGGGCATTTTAAATGTTTTGGAATTTATACAAATCTATAAAATAATATGATATAAGTAATCATTTGATGAACAGATTGCTTTCTGCCAACCATTGATGGAACTTTTTCCTTGAAATGCGCAATAAAAGTTCTATTTTTAGGTCATAAATAAAAAACATTATGCAGCGAATAGTTTTAATCATTTTGACAATATTGATTGTTGCGCCGGCGTTTGGCCAGCGGAACAGAAGAGGAGACGAAGAGGCCGAACCAGGGTATGTGGAAGGTATTACCTATGCATTGCCCCGAACAGGAGTGAGGATTTATGTGAAAGCCACCAGGGTAACTTTCGAGCCCGGGCCTTATGCCGCTTATGCCGGGGAGCTGCTCGGAATTACCGATGCCCGCACCCGCGGTTCGGTGCAGTGGCAGTTCGACGATGTGCAAATGGAAACCTTCCCGGAGCCCGATCCCAATCATGTTTATAAAGCAATGGGAGAAGGTGCTTTTTCAGTTAACCTGACACCTGAAGGTTGCCTTGCCGGAATAAATTCACCCACCGATGTTTTTGGGATAAATGAAGTGAAAACAAATCTTTTTATCAGCGGGGATGCAAATGACGAAGATTTTTCGTTTGCCAGTTTCAATGATTCCCCGCTTTACACTGAAGGAGATTCAACCAATAACTACCGTCCTGTGCGGGTTAGTGATGAGAAAAAAGCAGCCGATGCAGCCGCACGTATCCTGGAATGCCGGCTCACAAGGTTTCACATGGCTGCCGGATTAATGGATGAATTCCATCCTGACGGTGTTGCCTACGAAGTTAGCCTTAATGAACTCGACCGGATTGAAAGAAACTACCTCAGTTTATTTACCGGAAGGACAACTTATAAAACCGAAGAGTTTAGTTTTGATTTTATCCCCACTGTCTCTTCAACCGGAAGCGGAGAAGTGGTTTTTCGTTTTTCAGAAGAAAATGGCGTGGTTCCGGCCTCAGATCTTTCCGGCAAACCGGTTACGGTAAAAGTGAACCCGGTAGAAAATTTGAAAGCAAAATACACCAGCCTGGCATCATCTGAAAATCCTTCAGCCGGCGAGAGCGGAGTCTATTACCGCATGCCCGGAATGGCCAACGTGGAGATTATTTTTGAACTGAAAACCATTGCTTCTGCACGCATTGTACTGCCCCAGTTTGGCGAAACAGCTCCCGTACCGGAAGAGCTGCTGTTTGGCGATTACAGTATCGAATTTCATCCCGGCACAGGTGCCATTAAATCGGTAACCAAAAATGAATAAATGAAAAGAGGGTATTCTCACTATTTAAAAAGAATACCCTTTTTTATTTCCAATAGATTAATCTTTTTTTTGAATATTTATGACTGAAACTATAAAAAGGTCGTTAAGGGAATCGCCAAAAGCCCGTTGGACAGCAATGGTTCTGGTTTCATTATCTGCTTTTGGTGCTTACTATTTCAATTACGCCCTTTCTCCTGTTAAGCCCATGTTGGAAAGTGCCCTGGGCTGGACCAGCTCCGATTTTGGCACCTACACTTCCTCCTATGCCTGGTTTAATGTGTATTTTTTTATGCTCATTTTCAGCGGGATTATTCTCGATAAACTGGGCATCAGACTCACTGGTTTGAGTTCAGCTCTTCTGATGTTAATTGGAACCGGGATAAATTACTGGGCTGTTGTTACCGATTTTCCGGATGCTGCACAGGTTGCGCTTCCGCTGATAGGTGAAATTAAAACACAAGTGCTCTATTCGTCGCTGGGATTTGCCCTGTTTGGAGTGGGAACCGAAGCTTCAGGAATTACGCTGACCAAAGCCATCGTCAGGTGGTTTAAAGGAAAGGAACTGGCGCTTGCCATGGGCCTGCAAATGTCGATTGCCCGCATGGGAACTGCGTTGGCACTGGCTGTTGCTCTGCCACTGGCTATCAATTTCCATTACAGCTCACCCATTCTCTGGGCATTTGTTCTAATGTTTATCGGGGTCATTGCTTTTGTAATGTATATTTTTCTCGATTTGAAACTGGAGAAATCCGAAAAAGAGATCGAGGTAGATGAGGAGGAGCCTTTCCGGCTGCGGGATATTCTTTCCATCATTAAAAACCGGGGGTTCTGGTACATTGCCATTCTTTGCGTACTTTTCTACAGTGCGGTATTCCCCTTTCTGTATTACGCTACCGATTTCATGATAAATAAATACCGTGTTGCTCCGGGGGTGGCCGGAATCATTCCAAGTCTCCTGCCGTTTGGCACCATTTTTTTAACACCGCTGTTTGGTGGAATCTACGACAAAAAAGGGAAGGGCGCCACCATCATGATTATTGGTGCTTTATTGCTGATTTTAGTTCACGGTGTGCTTGCCATACCTTTCCTCGATAATTGGATTCTGGCCTCGGCAATGGTTGTGGTTCTGGGAATTGCTTTTTCATTGGTTCCTTCGGCAATGTGGCCTGCTGTGCCAAAAATTATTCCTGAAAAACGACTGGGAACTGCCTATGCCGTTATTTTCTGGATTCAGAACATTGGACTGATGCTGGTCCCGCTTTTGCTGGGAATTGTGCTTGATGCAACCAATCCTTCGGTAGCCACAAACAAGGCGCTAATCCGTTCGTCGGTAGAACAAAGTTATTCCACACTTCTTGCCCAAAATAATATTACAGTAGATGCTGACGAGATGAAGCGTGCAGTTGAAACCACTACAACAACTGTTGTCGATTCGGTGGTGAAAACATCTTTTTACAAGGAAATTGAACATTCAGCAGCTGAGAAAGAAGATGTAAAAAATGAAATTTTAAAACAGGTAGCCACGGCTGGTGGTGCGTTTGAAACCGATGAAGATAAATCAACCAGCATCAATAAAATTCAACAAATAATCACTGAACAAACCTATCAGGTAATTGAAAAGAATAAATTAAACATTCGGTATAATTATCAGGCTGACATCCTGATTTTTGCAATGCTTGGCGTTTTATCGCTGATTTTTGCATTCCTCTTAAAACGCGAAGACAGGAAAAAAGGTTACGGACTTGAATTACCGAATATAAAAGAATAATTATTATGACTCAGATTAAAGATATTCAGCCAAAAGAAGTGTGGCAGGTTTTCGGCCAGATGCTTCAGATTCCCAGACCATCGAACCATGAAGAAAAAATTCAGAAGTGGGCGGTGAATTTTGGGAAAAGCCTTGGTTTGGAAACGTCGATAGACGATTCCGGAAACGTGATAATCCGCAAGCCGGCCACACCCGGCATGGAAGATCGCAAAGGCGTCATTTTGCAAGGGCACCTCGACATGGTTCCGCAAAAGAACAACGACAAAACGCACGATTTTGATAACGACCCCATTGAAGCGTTTGTTGAGGACGACTGGGTTACAGCAAACGGTACCACACTGGGTGCCGACAACGGTATTGGCGTATCCTCCGCACTTGCAGTTCTGGCTTCCGACAAAGTGAAACACGGGCCACTGGAAGTGTTGCTTACAGCCACCGAAGAAACTGGCATGGACGGTGCCAACGGATTGAAAGCCGGTGTTTTGAACGGTGAAATTCTTATAAATACCGATTCGGAAGACGAGGGGGAATTGTATGTGGGTTGCGCCGGTGGCGTGGATGCCAATATCCTTTTTAATTACACCGAAGAGGAAACACCCTACGGAGTTGTGGGGCTGAAATTGAATGTTACCGGCATGAAAGGAGGTCATTCAGGAATCGATATTCCCCGGCAGCGTGGAAATGCCATTAAAGTATTTTTCAGAATACTAAATGCTGCTTATGAAGAGCTTGGCGTTCGTTTGGCACGAATTGACGGCGGCAGTCTGCGGAATGCCATCCCGCGCGAAGCTTTTGGTGTTGTGGTGGTTGACGAAGCCCGAACGGCTGATTTTGTGGCCCGTGCCTACGAAATTGCCCAGATTATTAAAACTGAACTGGCGGAAACTGAGCCTGACCTGAAAGTTGAAATTGCTGAAACTGAACTGCCGGTGTCGTTAATTGATGAAAAAACACAGCAGAATATGACCAAAGCTGTTCTGGCACTGCCCAACGGGGTAATCAGAATGAGCGACACAATGATAGGGCTGGTGGAAACCTCCTCGAACCTGGCGCTGTTAAAATCCGACGACCAGAACAAAACCATAAAAGCAGCCTGCCTGGTGCGGAGTTCAGTAGATACGGCAAAAGAGGATGTGGCCTCAAGAATTAAAGCTGTTTTTGAACTGGCCGGTGCCGAAGTGAGCTTTTCCGGTTCCTACCCGGGATGGAAACCCAATATGGAATCGCCGATTCTGAAAACCATGCAGGATGTGTACAACCGCCGGTTTGGTAAAATTCCCGAGATTAAAGCTATCCATGCGGGGCTGGAATGCGGAATTCTGGGTGGAAAATATCCCGAGTGGGACATGATTTCGTTCGGGCCAACTATCAGATTTCCACACTCACCTGATGAAAAGGTGAACATTGAAACCGTACAAAAATTCTGGGATTTTCTGGTGGCTACACTGGAAAATATTCCGAAGAAATAGCCGGGATCGGCGATTTCTCCCATGGGATCACTCTGTGGCGAATCACCGATTTTAAAAAGGATGTTATCTGATTTAAGGTATCATCCTTTTTTTTAACCAAAAAACTATTGGCTCGCAGCTATTCCAGCTTCAAGCTTCCCTGCCCGTCAAACTCCCAGAACGGCACCCAGGCAATTTCCCAGGCATGTCCATCCGGATCGGCAAAATAGGCATCGGATCCTCCCCTGAAAGTATCGCGCGGTTCAACCAAAACTATATAGATATTTAGATAATTGTTAATAAGATTTAAATAGCCTGTTGGGTTTCAGCTTTTAGTTTAATTTTGCTTTCTTTAATAGTGAGACAGGATTTTATGATGAAAAAAACAGGAATTCTTTTTTGCCGGTGTTCAGCCAGCGTTGTTTCAGCAGAAAAGCTCGATGAGTTAGCCGATGGTCTGGGGAAGTACGACGCTGATGTTTATGAGTTGCAGGATTTATGTGCCCTCACTGTCAACGAAAAGGATGTGCTCAATACTATCGGAAATGAATTCGACAAAAAGATTATTATTGCCTGTTATCCGCGAGCTGTAAAAAATATGCTTCGCCAGGGAGAAATCGAATTTGGCGATTTTGAAGTGCTCAATTTCAAGGAATTATCGTCTGCCGAAATATTCAGTAAAATTGAAATCGGTTATCAAATTCCGAAAGGTGAAGCACGTTACCAGGTCCAGGCAACAGACTTGAATGTTCCGGCGTGGTTTCCGGTTATCGATGAGTCGCTTTGCAACTTGTGTGGAAAGTGTGCCCGCTTTTGTTTGTTTGGCGTTTACACCTACAATAAAAAAAGCCTGAAAGTGGTGGATCCGCTGGCATGCAAGAACAAGTGCCCCGCCTGTGGCCGTACCTGTCCCACGCAGGCCATTATGTTCCCGCGGCTCGATGAAAACAGTGTTTTGGCAGGTGCTGAACCCGGTGAAAAAAAGGTGACCATCGACAAGGGCAGTTTGCTGACTACCTTGAATCAACGCAATCAGAACCGCCGGAATATTTTCAGGCAGGGAGTGGTTCAGCAGGCTGAAGATGAGCGTAGAAAAGCCATTGAAGAGTTTAAGCTGGGAGTGGATAAAAAGGAGAAGAATGATTAAGCGAATACTTTTAAACAGCGATAAAAAGTGCCTTTACAAGTTTGTGTATAACATGGGGGTGAAAGGCACGATGAGTTTCAGAAGGTACCAGAAGCGGCTGAAAAAAGGGGAATTTTTCCCGGCGTTTCATTTTATTTCGGTAACCGACGACTGCAACCTGAATTGCCAGGGGTGCTGGGTTACAGGCAAAAAAAGCAACAGCCGGATGTCTGCCGACGAACTCAACCGGATTATTAATGAAACAAAAGCCAAAGGGTCTTATTTTTTTGGAATTCTTGGCGGCGAACCCCTGATGTACAAACCGCTTTTCGATGTGCTGAAAAAACACCCCGATTGCTATTTTCAACTGTTTACCAACGGAACTCTGCTGACACCCGGCGTGGCCGAAGAGCTGAGGAAAATGGCCAATGTAACGCCGCTAATCAGTTTTGAGGGCGACGAAGATGTTGCTGATATCAGGCGCCGCGGAAACGATGTGTACCACCGGACAACCCTGGCGGTTGAAAATGCTGCCAATGCCGGGCTCATAACCGGAGTGGCCATGAGCGTCTGTAAGTCGAACCTCGATTTGGCGCTGTCGCCGGAGTTTATTCAATCGCTAATCGACAAAGGAGTGGCTTACCTGTGGTACTACATTTACCGCCCTGTGGGAAGCGATCCAACTGTTGAGCTTGCCTTAAACAAAGAGGAGATTCAAACGTTGCGAAATTATATGGTGGAGGCCCGTTCAAAATATGATATTGCAATTATTGATGCGTACTGGGATGAAGACGGCAACGGCTTGTGCCCGGCAGCCACTGGGCTGAGTCATCACATCAACGCCTCGGGATACATCGAGCCATGCCCGGTTATCCAGTTTGCCACCGACCATGTGGCTGATAAACCACTGGCCGAAATTTATCGTGATTCGGTTTTTCTGGATGAACTGAAACAGGAAATTCCGAAGAAAACATCGGGCTGCATTTTGATGGAAGACCCGCAATGGCTGGTTGACTTTGTGGAAAAGCACAATGCAAAAGATACATCGGGCCGCGAAAATGAAGCCGAAAGGCTGAAAGCCATGCCCAAAGTTCCGAGCCACGGTTCGGGAACTCCGGTTCCTGAAAAAGGCCGGATTTACCGGTTTGCTAAAAAACGGGCATTCTTTGGACTTGGCGCTTACGGATAGAAAATATGATTGAGACAAATCGAATACTGAGAGTACCCCCGCTGGAAAGTGTCCGCGATAATTTGCGGAAACAGGTGGCGTTGTATGTCAGTCAAAATAATATTTTACCCCCCTCTGATTTTGAAACACTTGAACACCATTCAAAAATAATCCTCGATAAACTGGGAGAAAATCTTGAATCGCTCAGTTTTATAATTGTTTTACTGGGAAACGAAATCTGGCGGAAAACCGTTGAGGCCACTCCGTTTAACCGGCGATTGCTTTTGCTGCCGCAATGTTTGCGCGACAGTAACAAGTGCCGCGGTGAATTTGATGACCTCGGGCTGATTTGTGCCGGGTGCAAAAACTGCCATATTGATGAAATTCTGGAAAAAGCTGAAAAACTCGGTTATACCACGTTGGTAGCAGAAGGAACAACTGTGGCCATCGGATTGGTTGAGGAGGGCTCGATTGATGCCGTGCTGGGAGTTAGCTGCATGCCGGTGCTGCAAAACTCGTTCGGTCCGGTTACCAAAGCAGCCGTCCCCGCAATGGCAGTCCCGTTGCTACACGATGGCTGCGAAAACACGTCGGTGGATTACGACTGGCTTTTTTCCGAAATGGAACAATATTCGGGTGAAAACCGTTATCAGCCGCTTTCTGTTTCACTCCTGAAAAATCAGGTTGCCGACTATTTTTCTGTTCATAATTTGAAAAGATATTTCCCTGCCAACAGTGAAACTGAAAAGCTGGCATTTCGGAGCATGGCAATGGGAGGCCACCGTATGCGCCCGTTGCTGGCGTTGCTGGCTTACCAGTCGTATGCCGGTGAAATTTCGGACGAAATTCAGTCAGGACTCGCGGTAATTATCGAATGTTTTCACAAGGCATCGCTGGTTCACGACGATATTGAAGACGACGAGGACTTTCGTTACAATGAGCCCGCGCTGCATAAAACTGAGGGAATTCCTGCTGCCATTAATACTGGCGATTATCTCATTGGCAAAGGATACCGGCTGCTTTCAGAAATGCCGTGCACCCCAAACGTTAAAGCCGAATGTTTAAAAGTTGTCTCTGCATCACATCTTAAACTTGCGGAAGGGCAGGGGGCTGATATTTTGCTGACACGCCACATGGCCAAAAAATCAGTGGAGGAAGTGCTGAAAATTTTTGAGCAGAAAACCGGCGAAGCTGTTAAAGTGGCATTATTAATGGGAGCCATTGCCGGGAAAGCGCGGGAAAGCGAGTTAGAAGTTTTATCGCGTTTTTCAGAATGGTTTGGGGTTGCCTACCAAATCCGCGATGATTTGAATGAATTCAGGGAGGACAACGATCTAAAACACGCTTTCGATTTTCCTTTCCTGCTGGCGCTGCTCAATCGCGACATGAATGGTGAGTCGCCTTCGTTTTCAGAAGTTTTGGATCCTCGGAATTTTAATGTTCTCTCCGGTTATTTTAAGCAGTTTACCATTGAGGAGAAAGCAGAAAAATACCTTGCTGAATACATCGGCAAATGTCATTCTGAGCTCGACAGGCTTCAGAATCAAAAGCTCAGGCTGAGTTTATACGGTTTAATGGGGAAGGTTTTTAAATCGTAGCACAATACAATGCAGCCATCTTATTTTCCATTATATAAACAGTTTATTTCCGAAATTGAAAAGGGTTTTTCATTGCTCGATGAAACAAGCAAGTTGGAGCTGATAAACTTTGTAAAAACCCAGCAGCATGGCACCGGGGCTTTTCCCGACCGTGCCGGGCGGCCCGACCTTTACTACTCTTTATTTGGGGCATGGATGGCGGAAGCTTTGCATTTGAAACCTCAGAAAGAGAAATTGAAAAGATTTATTCTGGAAATTAACCCTGAAAAGAGAAAGAAAATCGACAGGTTTGCCATTCTGCTGATTCGGATTATTTTTCAGGAAAAAGAACTGGACAAACCTTCAGTTTTTTCATTTTCAAAATTTGTGTTGGATGGGAAACCTTCCATAAATCCGGCTTACCAGGCATTTCTATTTTTACTCACATTTGATGCGTTGTACGGGAAAAACAAAAGTTTATATTTTATTTTAAAAGCGCTGCTCACTTTTTACCGCGTTCCGGAAGGTGTTCCTTCCGGCTTTGTGGCCGCATTGCTGGTGGCAAAATATTTGGCCGGGATGAATGTGGAAAAAGAGAAAGCGGAATTGCTATCGTATTTTGAAGAGGGTAAAGGGTTTACAGTTTTTAAAGAAACAAAAAGTGCGGATTTGCTTTCCACAGCAGTGGCGCTTTTTGCGCTGAAAAAAGCTGGTGCCGATTTGCGTCTGGTGGCCCCGGATGCTTTTCAGCTGGTTCAGCAAAATTATGCTGATGGTGCTTTTTTGTCGGGCGACGGAGATTTAACACGCGATTTGGAATATACATTTTACGGTTTGCTAACTTTGGGGACACTTTCATAAAAATGGACCAAAAACAATTACAAAACAGGTTAAAAGAAGTTGGCCGGTTTGTGGCCACTGAACTCAAACCGGAAGGTTACTGGGAAGGAAAATTATCGTCGAGCGCGCTGGGAGTTGCTGTAGCAGTAGCTGCTTTACATTTCGACGATAAAAAAACGCATGCTCCGGAAATTAAGGCAGGAATCCAATGGCTGCAAAAGAATATCAACGCTGATGGTAGTTTTGGCGACACCCCCGAAAGCCCGGGAAATGTGAGTACCAGCCTGTTGGTTTACGCGGCTTTAAATTTGTATGCAGCCGTGGATCAATCGGTAAAAGCAACCCAAAGTCAGATTGAGGAATACCTGAACGCCCAAAAAATTGATGTGGCCTCGTCGCAGGTGGTTGAATATATTTTAGAACACTACCAAAATGATTACACTTTTTCGGTACCTATTCTGGCTATGTGCGGACTGTGCGGCGTTCCCGACGAAAGTGCTTTTCGGCACGTCCCGCAGCTTCCTTTTGAGCTGTCGTTAATGCCGCGCCGGTTTTACCGGTTGCTCAACCTCAGTGTGGTAAGTTATGCCATTCCGGCACTGGTGGCAGTTGGCATTGTCATATTCAAAAAGAAAAAATCAAACTTGTTTTGGCGGATTGTCCGGCATTTTTCCATTAAAAAAGCCATGCGTATTTTGCACCGCATGCTGCCCGAAAGCGGTGGTTACCTGGAAGCGATTCCATTAACTGCTTTTGTAGTATTGAGCCTGTTGAATTCCGGTTACGGCGATACTGAGGTGGTTAAAAAAGGTATTCGGTTTTTGAAGAACACCCAGCGAGATGACGGCAGCTGGCCCATTGATGTGGATTTGTCCTCCTGGGTGACTTCGCTCTCAGTAAAAGCATACCGGTCGAATTTAACCGCTTTTATCACCACTGATCTGCAGGATGGAATTGCCGATCATTTTAAATTGATACAAAATGAAGGCGTGCATCCGTTTAACGGAACCGGACAGGGCGGCTGGGGCTGGACAAATTACTCCGGCTCAGTGCCCGATGGCGACGATACACCCGGCACTATTCTGGCACTGTTAAAACTTCAACCCAAGAACAGGGAAAAAAAAGAGGTGCTCGACGCGGTTAAATGGCTGGGAAAATTACAAAATAACGACGGCGGTTTTCCAACATTTTCAAGAGGCTGGGGAAAATTACCCTTTGACCAAAGCTGTTCCGATTTAACCGGGCATTGCCTGCTGGCAGTTTCTGCAGTCAAGGAAACCTACAATCACGATTTGAGAAAACGAGAAATCAGGAAACTTGAGAAAGTTGCAGCCGGAGCACTTTCATTTTTGAAAAAACACCAGCGGGAAGATGGCAGTTGGCTGCCCCTTTGGTTTGGAAACCAGTTAACGCCCGACCACAAAAATCCTGTTTACGGAACGGCAAAAGTGGTTACTTATTTGAAAGATGCACTGGCGCACCAGTGGCTTCCTGAAAATGCACGTGTTCAATTAGAAATGATGGTAAAAAAAGGCAACGATTTTCTTGTTTCAGTACAAAATGAAGACGGCAGCTGGGGCGGCGACAAATCAATTCCCGGCACTATGGAAGAAACAGCCCTGGCCGTTTCGGCGCTTTCGTCCAAAGAAAATCTGGAGATTTGCGATTCAGGATTAAACTGGCTCGACCGTTTTTATACTGAAAATGGGTTTAAGGCAGCCCCAATCGGACTCTATTTTGCATCCCTTTGGTACGATGAGAAAATGTATCCTGTTACATCTTATTTGGAAGCCATTTCAAGAGTGCTGGAAGTGAAACAGGATTAGGGTTTATTTTATTATTCGTTTGTCTAACTCTAAAGGATAAATCTCCCAGGTTATTTTACTGATATTTTTGGCCAGCGGGTTAATGATGTAATTAAAAGAAGATTTATCAACCACCGACGGAACTTCAAAACATACAATATCCGATTGAATCAGCTCAGTTCCAAACTGCTGTGAAGATTTGGTGAATGGAATAGCGTCCCAGTTGGCGGGCAATTCATTTTCGGAAATTTTTTTGATTAACCGGGCAGGGCAGTCAAATTCCATAATGCTATATAAAATATAGCGTTCAGAAGCAAAAAGTTCGGGGTCAACCGTGAGCCTTTCCAGCAATGCCGAAGCAATAGTTGAACTGGCATACAAAACAGGATGTCCGGCAAAGTTCCACCGGCCGCCATATAATTTTGCACCCTCTCCGCTGAGGTCGCAAAATTCTGTTCGTGCAATGCGGTAAATAATCATATTGCAACGCCGTGTTGCAGCCGCATAATTTCAGCTTTTAGCAGCATTATACCTTCAGATACATCAATTAATTCGATGGGTTTTCGGTTGCCAATACTAAAGAGTGGTCTTTCCATCCAATGCCTGAAACCGTCCTCTCCAAAATAGGAAATTCCCAGCGCGTACAATTCGGCTAGTTCATACATTTTTTCCGATTGAATGACATCGAAAATTTGTTTTCGTTGAATGGTTTTTGAAGAAACGCCCAGCGCTCTGGCAAGGGTATTATTGTCGAGCCCTGTAATCTCCTTCAGTTTTTCGAATGATTTTTTATGGAGCCCCTCCCTAAAAGTATCTACCCGGTTCAAAGGTTCAGAAAACGCATTGACATTTACTCCCAAAATGGCATGTGCAGGCAATGAATGTTCGCGTTGGTATGCCAAAGCTACTGCCGGTTCGGTAGCTTTGGGGGTTCTTTTTTCCTGTTTTTTGTATGCTTTTGAATTCATGTTATCGGATATTTGTCCACTAAGGTAATGAAAAATGTCCGGATTTTGAATTTTTTACCCCATTTTTTTGAGAATCTTAATTGTGAATGGGGGAGAGAGGCTGCACAAAGCATTAAGTATTTATCATCGGAATTACTTCGCCTTCGGTGGTGAGGTAGCTGCCGGCCATATTTGCTGTCAGGCACGAATGGATGGGGATAATCTCAATTAAATCTCCCACATTAATTAAATGAAAATTTTTCTGTGAAACTCTCAAGATGCCATGTTCCTGCGAAAGTCGCATAACGTAATTCCTTTCTCCGAGCATCTTTTTTTCCCCGTCAATATCAATTACAATTCTTCCGTAATAGGGTTTTGCAGCCACATTCAGCAAAAATTCCTTGGAGAGGTGAATGGCACCGCCATAAATTACAATTTCGTTGCGTGAAGGATGTTTCGAAACAACGGGGCAAACCAACCGGACTGCGATATCGTCAAAATCGCAAACGCCGAGGCTTTGTTGCATCAAATCATAGAAAATAAAGTTGCCCGGACGTATTTCGTCAATGCCGTTAAAGTTGGTGCAAAGTGTGCACGAAGGCGTATCGCCAAGGCTAACTTCAATGTCAGGATATTTGGTGCTGAAGCGCCTTTTCAGCGATTGCATTTTCAGCAGGGCATCAAAATGGCTGCTGAAAATTTCATTGGTTGACCGTGCGTAATACGTTTGCCCGGTATGCGATAAAAATCCTTTAAATTTTAGCTTTTTATTTTTGGTGAGAATTTGAATTACGTTGTCGATTATGCCTGTTCTGGACGAGTTAATCCCCGTTCGGTTATGACCGGTATCAATTTTCACATAAACTCCAAGCGGGTGGTTTATTTTATCTGCCAAAGCCATTGCCCCCTCTTTGTTTTCCACAAGTACATTCAGTTTAATATTGGCCGCCAGGCGGTTGATATTAGTAATCTCCGGGATGTTTACAGGGAAAGCAATGGTAATATCGTCCCAGCCGTGTTTAAAGAAATATTCGGCCATTTTTACTGACGAAACAGTAATGGCTTCAACCCCGAATAAGCGGAACCAATCACCAATTATGGCCGACTGATGAGTTTTAAAATGCGGTCTGAAGCGAAGCTGGTAATCTTTGGCTTTTTGGGCCATTTTTTCAATGTTTTGTAAGCACTTGTCTTTGTCGATAACCAGCGTGGGACGAATAATTTCTGTCATATTTTTTCTTTTGTTTTTTTTATTCCAGTTTTTTGACCAGTTCGTTGCGGGCTTTCATCAATTTTTCAGAAATACCGACTTTATAAATGTGAGGGCTGATAAATCTCTTGTGCTCATCGGGAAGGAGGGCTGAACGTGAAAGGAGAAACTGGTGGATTTCGGCCGGAGTTTTTTGAGCTGTAATAGCTTTGCCATTTTTTACTACCAACTGTAAAAGCGGTTGCTTGCTGCAATTTTTTACGTAGGTAAAGCGATTGGGATAAACGGGGTGAAAAATTAATCCGAGCTCATTTTCTTTTTCATTGGCCAGAGCAATGGTGTCACGGTAGAAAAAACCTTCTTCATCAAAACACCGGTAAACCTGTTTTTTGCAGGGGAGTGTTACTTTTTCGATGTTTTCCGATTTTTTCATCTTGGGCTGTCCGTTAACTTCCGCAAGTTTATAAACACCGTCGAGCGCGGCATCACTTTTCCCGGTCACCAGTTCTGTGCCAATACCAAAAGCATCGATGGCTGCATTCTGGTCTTTCAGCAAACTTTTTATCACATGTTCATTCAGCTGATTTGATGCAATAATTTTCACATATTCAAGTCCTGCTGTGTCGAGCATTTTACGTGCTCTTTTGCTCAGGTAGGCCAAGTCGCCGCTGTCGAGCCGTATGGCTTTCAGTTTTTCATTGCGGCTTTCCATTTCCTTTGCAACTTTAATAGCATTTGGCACACCCATTTTTAACGTGTCGTAGGTGTCAACAAGCAGAATAGCGTTTTCGGGATGTGCCCGGGCATAAACCCGGAATGCTTCCAGCTCATTGTCGAAACTTTGAATCCAGGAATGGGCTTGTGTTCCGGAAACGGGAATGTCGAATAATTTGCCTGCCAGTACGTTAGAGGTAGAGGAAGCTCCGCCGATGATGGTAGCGCGGCTGGCATGCAGTGCACCTAAACCTTGTGCGCGCCTCAATCCGAAATCAGTAAACATGCGGTCGCCTGCTACCAGCTTAATGCGAAAGGCTTTTGTGGCAACCAACGATTCAAAATTCAGAATATTCAGCAACAGGCTTTCGATGAGCTGGCATTCGATAATCGTCCCTTCAACCTGCAAAACAGGCTCGTTTGCAAATGCAATTTCGCCTTCCTGCATGCTCATGATATTTCCTGAAAAGTGAAAATTTTTCAGGTAATCCAGAAATTCATTTTTAAATCCCTGTTTTTTAAGATATTGAATATCAGAATTGCTGAAGGTGAAATTGTTGAGAAATTCCAGGAAATCCTGCAACCCTGCAAAAACTGTAAAACCTCCTTTGTACGGATTGGTTCTGAAGAAATAGTAAAATGTGGCTGTGTCGTCTTTTTTCCCGCAAAAGTAATAGCCCTGAGCCATAAAGAGCTCGTAAAAGTCGGTGTACAGTCCCCAGTTTTCTAAAATTGCAGGCATAAAGTCAATATTTCTCAGAATTCCTTAAAGATAATCAAGAAATATTGTTTTAAAAGCAAGAAAGGGGCACAAATTTTTTGTGAGCTCTTTTAGTTAAATTTTTAATAAGTTTCAGGACAGGGAGTTCTATTTTTCCGGCATGTGAATGGTCTGTTCCCGGTTCGGTCCTACAGAAGTAATTGTAACCGGAATTCCCATTTCATCTTCAATAAAACTGATGTAATTGTTCAGTTGTTCAGGGAATTCATCCTGCGATTTAACTTTTGTGAGGTCGGTTTCCCAGCCTGGAAGTTCCACATAAACCGGTTTTACATCATCAGTAAGCTCAAATGGGAAATGTTCAACCACTTCGCCGTTAATTTCGTAGCCTACGCAAACCTTAATGGTTTCAAAACTGTCGAGTACATCGGCTTTCATCATAATCAGTTCGGTTACGCCATTCAGCATTACCGAATATTTTAGCGCAACCAAATCGAGCCAGCCGCACCGCCTGGGCCTACCTGTTGTTGAGCCATATTCATGACCGGCATCGCGAAGTTTGTCGCCTGTTTTATCGTATAGTTCGGTTGGGAACGGCCCCATGCCTACGCGTGTGCAGTAAGCTTTAAAAATGCCATATACTTTCCCAATTTTTTGAGGCGCAATGCCCAGCCCGGTGCAGGCACCTGCGCAAATTGTGTTTGAGCTGGTTACAAACGGGTACGAGCCAAAATCGATGTCGAGCAGGGTGCCCTGGGCTCCTTCTGCCAAAACCGATTTCTTTTTATAGATTAGGTCGTTTATGAAATGCTCGCTGTCGATTATCTGGAAAGATTTAATAAGCTCGATTCCTTTCATCCACTCCTGCTCGCAGTCAGCCAGTTCCTGTTTGTAATCGTACTTGAAAAATTCGGTGAGCAGCATTTTGTGGTTATCAACTCTTTCGTTGTAGCGTTCATCGAAATTATGAATTAAATCGCCTACTCTCAATCCCTCCCGACCAACTTTATCTTTGTAGGTTGGGCCAATTCCTTTAAGTGTGGACCCTATTTTGGTTTTTCCTTTTTTCTTTTCCGATGCTGCATCGAGAATGCGATGGGTTGGTAAAATCAGATGAGCTTTTTTTGAGATGTAAAGGTTTTTGGAGAGGTCGAATCCCAGTTTGCTTAACGAGTCAATTTCTTTTTTGAATACAATGGGGTCGATAACCACACCATTGCCGATGATGTTAATTTTGTTTTCCCTGAAGATGCCCGACGGAATGGTGTGCAATACATGTTTTATTTCATTGAATTCAAGGGTATGACCTGCGTTGGGGCCACCCTGGAAACGGGTAATTACATCGTATTTGGGAGTAAGTACATCTACAATTTTTCCTTTCCCCTCGTCGCCCCACTGAAGGCCCAGCAATACATCTACACTCATGTTAATTCGATTTTAATTTACATACGAAACCGTGAAAACGTCCTTTCTGAAGTTCGTAATCACGGCTCACAATTAAGCGACTAAAATTACAAATAATTTTAAAGGGATTTATAAAAAATCACCTGAACATTTTTTATTTCATGAATTGTTAATGGGGGAAATTTTAAGCTCCTCGTTTAGAAGGTGGTAAGATGAATGAAGGTTTTGAATTTGAAATGCCGGTAGTTTCCATTAATCATTTTCCATGGAGCGGCCATAAATGTAAAGCGTATGATGCGAAAGCTTAAAATTATTTCTCAGGCAGGCATCTTCAATGATTTCCCTGATTCGCGGATCGTAGAATTCAACTACTTTCCCGTTGGAAGTGTCGATTAAGTGGTCGTGCTGCATGGTTGCAAAAGCCTTTTCAAACTGAGCAATATTTTTCCCGAACTGGTGCTTTACAACCAGCTTGCACTCGAGCAGCAAATCAATTGTATTGTATAACGTTGCACGGCTCACACGGTATTTTTTGTTCTTCATCGAAATGTACAGCGACTCAATATCGAAGTGCCCTTCTCTTGAGTAAATTTCATCGAGTATGGCAAATCTTTCCGGAGTTTTTCTGTGGCCGTTTTTTTCCAGGTACTCCGTAAACATATTTCTGACAGTTTCCCTGGTTTTATGGTTATTCATATTTAAACCAATTTTAAATAGGGTTCAAAAATAGAAATTTTTTTTTGATTTCTTAGACTAAATAAAAATTAATCGCTGAGGTTTTCGTCACGTGAAACGCGGTCAATCCCCCTGATTTTCTTCAGTTGTAAAATGAGTTCGTTTAAGTCGTCGGCATTGTGGATGTAGATAAAAACATCGCCTTCGAAAACGCCGTCGTGTGTGTCGAATTGAACGGAGCGCATGTTTATGCTGTGTTGTTTTGAAATTACATTGGTTACCTCGTTAACAATGCCCACTCTGTCGAATCCTTCGAGGCGGAGTCGGGTCAGGTACGATTGTTTTTTGAAGCGTGTCCATTCGGCGGCAATTATGTTATCGCCATGGCTTGACAGAAACTTTTCAACCTCTTTGCAACCTCTTTTATGGATAACAACATGGTCGTCGGTACTCAAGTACCCAACCACTTCGTCGCCGGGGATTGGATTACAGCATTTGGCCAGCGAATAGGTAATGTTGTCCTGTGCTTCCTTTAGCACAAAAGGTTTTTGCTTATCAATTTTTTTCCCGTTCTTTTTCGGTTTTTTTCCTTCCCCCGGTTCGGCCTTTTCTTCTTTCTTTTTCCGGTTAAAAGTAATGTTCCAGTATTTTACCAGTTTGTTGGGTGATTTTTTTTCAAGTATTTCGTTTAAGTTGTTGAGTTCCAAAAAACCCATTCCCACTTCAGAATAGAGTTGTTCTTTATTGTTGAGATTATAATGCGCAATAATTTTTTTCAGGTTGTTGGATGTTAATGGAGCTTTTGTTTTTTTTATGGCTTCATCAACAATTTCTTTTCCTTTTTCAATGTGTTTTTTCTTTTCGAGCTTAAAAACACTTTTGATCTTGCTCCGGGCTTTGGCCGTGGTGGCATATTTTAGCCATTCGAGTTTTGGCGATTGTTTTTCAGAGGTAAGTATTTCAACCTGGTCGCCATTTTGCAGCACATGACTGCTGGGAACCAGTTTGAAATTTATTTTGGCACCAATGCATTTGTTGCCCAGTTCGGTGTGTATTTCATAAGCCAAATCTACAATTGTTGCTCCCTGTGGCAACGAAACCATATCGCCTTTTGGCGTAAAAACATTTATTTCGGCTGAATATAAATTGAGTTTGAAATCATCGAGAAACTCAAAAGCATCGGAATCGGGGTTTCTGATGTGGTCGCGGATTCTTTCAATCCAGGTGTCGAGCTCGCTTTCAAAAGTGCTGATATCTTTGTAGCGGTAGTGTGCGGCAAAACCATATTCCGCAACTTCGTCCATTCGTTCAGTTCTGATTTGGACTTCCACCCACATTCCCTGCGGCCCCATAACGGTAACATGTAGCGATTCGTACCCGTTTGCTTTGGGCATGGTAATCCAGTCGCGGATGCGGTCGGGGCGTGGTTTGTAAATGTCGGTAACCAGTGAAAGCACATCGAAACATTGTCGTTTCTCCGACATTCCGGGTTTCGCTTTAATTACAATTCTTACTGCTAAAATGTCGTAAATTTCATTGAAAGTAACCCCCTTCTTTTGCATTTTCTGCCAGATGGAATAGGTTGATTTCAGCCGGTGGGTAACATTGCTTTCAATATTTTCTGCTTCAAGATTTTCTTTTATTGGGCGAATAAACTCATTTACCAGGTAGTTACGTTTTTCTTCCTGGTTGTGGAGCATGTATAAAATGCGGTTGTATTCCTCGGGGTGTTTGTGTTTGAAACTAAGTTCTTCCAGCTCGGTTTTAATGGCGTATAGCCCGAGCCGATGCGCCAGCGGCACATAAAGATAAAGTGTTTCGCCTGCAATTTTTATTTTTTTATGCGGAGGCATCGAATCGAGAGTTTGCATGTTGTGCAGGCGGTCGGCAATTTTGATGAGGATAACCCGGATGTCATCAGAAAGGGTCATCAGCATTTTTTTGAGCGTGAGTGCCTGGCGCGAGTCAAAATCGCCCGATAGCTTGGTGAGGCCATCCACAATGCGGGCCACCTTTTCGCCAAACATATTTTCAATGTCGGTAATTGAATATTCGGTGTCTTCGGCTACATCGTGCAAAATAGCAGTTGAAATAGACGTGGCGCCCAGTCCTAAATCGACAGCTACAATTTTGGCCACGGCAATGGGGTGAATAATGTACGGTTCGCCCGATTTTCGTTTAATGCCATCGTGCGCAGCATTGGCAAAACGAAATGCTTTTTCAATCCGTGCCAGGCGTTCTTCGTCGAATTTATGACGAATAGCATTCAGAAAATCCTGATAACGGTCTTCAATCTGTCGTATTTCCGCTTTTGTAAAGTGTTGCACTTTATTTTTCCTCTCCTAATAATTCAATTTTCCGCTCAGTAATCAAGCCCTAAAAGTCTTTATTTTTTTAAATTCTACCAAAACAATGCCAATTAAAAAAGAGGATTATTTTTTGTTTTCAAAAAGCGCATTTTCTACCGTTTCACAAATGATATGCCCGATTAAAAGGTGTATTTCCTGAATGCGGGGAACATTTGTTGACGGAATTTTTATAATGTAGTCAGCAAGCGAAGTTAGTTTACCACCTGTTTCGCCGGTGAGGGCAACGGTTAAAATACCCATCTCGCTTGCTTTTTCGAAAGCTGAAACAATGTTTGGTGAGTTTCCCGATGTGGAAAGCCCGATTAAAACATCGCCTTTTTGGCAGAATGCCTCGATATAGCGGGCATACACTTTTGTAAAATTGTAGTCATTTGAAACAGCGGTAACAAACGAAGGATTGACATGACAGGCTTCGGCAGGAATTGGCGCGCGGTCGATATTGAATTTTCCTGATAATTCAGCTGCCAGGTGTTGAGCTTCGGCGGCACTTCCACCATTTCCGCAAAATACGGTTTTGTTTCCCCGGCGGTAAGCTTCGGTTATGGTTTTCGAGATTGAATCTATTGTTTTTATTGTTGAATAGTCTTCTAATGTTTTGGTCAAAAGTTCGTTTAGTTCATTAAAACGATTTTTAATATCAATCATGGTTTATTTCCTTAAACAGTTCATAAATTGTTTCTGTCATTTTATTCCACTCAAAACGCTTTTTTTCCTCGATAATATTTTGTGAAAAAAGTTCGGTGTAGTTGTTTTTAAAAAAATCTTTCAGCGCATTTTTAATTTTAATTTTTTGCGGTGGCACAACGTAACCAATTTTACCGTGAGGAATAATTTCTGAAAGTCCGCCCACATCGGTAACAAGCATTGGTTTGTTGAAGTGGTAACCAATTTGTGTAACACCGCTTTGTGTTGCCGATTTATAGGGCTGAGCCACAATGTCGGCCGCATTAAAATAATTTTGAACTTCTGGGTTGGGGATATAATCGGTTTTTAAAATTACCTGTTTCTCTAGTTTTAACTCATTTATCAGTTTAAGGTATTTTGCTTCGTCGGCATAAAATTCGCCAGCAACAATCAGCTTAATTTTATTTTTTACGAAGAATGAATCAGCAAAAGCCTCCAGGAGTAAATCGAGCCCTTTGTAGTCTCTTATGAAGCCAAAAAACAAAACATACCTGAAGCCGGCATCCAGATTAAGCTTTTCAAGGGCTGTGTCGCGCGATTCAATTTCACCATAATGATCGTAAACCGGATGAGGCGTGAATTTTTTGGGTTTGGTACGGTCGAAAAGAGACAAGTCGTTTAACACGCTTTTCGACATGGCAATGAACCCGTCCGCATTTTTTATGAAATAATTGCTGAGGAATTTGTCGCCGGGCCTGCTTTCGTGAGGAATGATATTGTCAACAACCGAAATTATTTTTGTGTGGCCATTTTTCCGAACGGTTTTGCAAATTGTGCCCAGGCTCATTCCCATAAAAGGAAGCCAAAACCTGACAATCAGCAAATCGGGCCTCGATTTTTTAATTCTTTTCCCCACCTGGAGCCAGTTGAAGGGATTTACAGCATTTACATCGGGCGATATGGGGAAGATGAAGCTGCGCTTGTCGTCAGAAAATTGTGTTTTGCCCGGGAAAAGTATTTTGGGGTACTGCAACGAAAATGAAACAATATTGACCTCGTGTCCCTCTGCAACAAGTTGTTTGGCAAGTCGTTCGTTTAGTGCAGCAATTCCTCCTCTCAGCGGATGCGCGGGTCCAAGAATGGTTATTTTCATGAAAATTTTTTTTCGAGTTCCTCTGCCGCAAATTTATCAATTGGAAAAGATAATTCAGCTTTCTTCAAATCTTTTATTTTTACCCACCTGAAACTTTGGTTTCCGTTACTCAGGTCTTTAAAATCGAATGGTTTTTCAGAAATTTTAAACTTTACGGGTGGTTTCAAATTGGCCAGATAATAAATACTGATGAGTTGCGCATTTTCATAAAACAATGCTTTTTGGAAGAAATCAGTGGTGTAAAAATGGCGGATGTTTTTAATTTCCTGTCCGTTGCATTCTTCACGCATTTCACGACGCAAACAATCTATTGGTCCTTCGCCAAACTCCAGTCCGCCGCCCGGGAATTTGGTCATTTTTGTGTTCAGTTGAAATTCGTCGGTGAGTAAAATTTCATTTTTATCGTTGAAAATAATCCCGTAAACACGAATTATAAATTGGCCTTCATTCATTGGGTTGTTGTATTTTATTTTCGATATATTCAATTATTTCTTGAATCTGACCGGGTTCAAACCAGGTAATTTCATCGTCTCTTCTAAACCAGGTAAGCTGTTTGCGGGCATATCGCCGCGAGTTTCTTTTTATCAGTTCAATGGCTTTTTCTTTTGAGACTTCTCCGTCGAAATGCGCAAATAACTCACGGTAGCCTACCGTGTTCAATGCATTGAGGTGTTTGAATTGGTAAAGTTCACGGGCTTCATCCAGCAAGCCGTCAGCAACCATTTTATCAACCCTTGCGTTAATTCGGCGGTGAAGTTCCTGGCGGTCGCAATTTAAGCCGATTTTCAGGATTGAAAACGGACGTTCCTTATTGAAAGTAGTCCGGAATGACGAATAGGGTCTCCCTGTCATCAAACTAATTTCGAGGGCGTGGATAATGCGCGCCGGGTTTTTCAAATCCACTTTGCTGTAGTAATCCGGATCCGCCTTTTTTAGCTGCCTGCGCAAATTTTCCAACCCTTTTTCTCTTAGTTGAGCTTCTAAATTGGCACGCAAATCCGGATCGGCGTCGGGCATTTGGTCAATGCCTTTGCAAACCGCATCAATATAGAGCATTGAGCCGCCTGCCATTAGCACGGTGTTGTGTGTCAGGAATAATTTTTCAAGCAGAGCCAGGGCCTCGGTTTCAAAGCGGCTGGCATTGTAGTTGTCGAAAATAGAGTGGGAATGTATAAAGTGGTGTTTTACTGCTTCAAGTTCGGTTTTTGCGGGCGCTGCGGTACCTATTCTGAGTTCGCGAAAAATCTGGCGCGAGTCGGCTGAAACAATTTCGGTGTTAAAATGACGGGCAATTTCAATTCCTGCTTTGGTTTTTCCTATTCCCGTGGGGCCGGTAAGTACAATTAAATGTTTTTGTTTCATGCTGTAATATAGGGCAAAATTATTTTTGGCAAAAAAAAGACTGCCCAAAATAAATTGAACAGTCTGTAATAAAATTAGTGCCTTTCCGTACAGGTAATGCAAGATTTAGAAATCTTCCATTTCACCGAAAAGTTCGTCGTAATCTTCAACAACACCAAAATCCATAAAAACCTCTTCTTCCTGAAGTCTGGTAGCCTCCTTTGGTTCTGGTTCTTCACCGAGGACCTGTACGGGGGCGTCACCCTGCTTCAGAGTGACAAACGGTTCTTTGAGATTTTTTTCCATAATAATTCCAGTTAGTTCTACAAACAATGATCTGTCGTTAAAAAAATCAAAAGTGTATATGAGTTTTTGTCCTTCTGTTTTAAGCAAATCAGCCAATTTTGTTTTCTGCATTATATAATACACCCCGTTATTGATTCCCAAATCAAGCATCGATATCTCTTTAATTTTTTTCCGTGATCCATTTAAGATGAAGAATGAAGCCAGTTGATAGGTCTCGTATCCCAGGCTTTTTTGGATGACGGAATGAAAGTCGGAAAACGAATGTTTCCCGTCCAGTTCCACTTCGAAGTGGAAGTTTTTTGAATCCTGCGAGGTGATTTTAAAATGATAAATCATAGCCTTCAGTAAAATCTTGGTTCAAATTTATAAATGATTTCTTGTTAAATGCAAGTATTTATTTGGGGCATCCTTTCAATAAAATTTATATTGTATGGTTTTAAGCCCCGGTATTTTTTGACAGGATGTTCTCCAAAAAACTGATTTTTAACCAACTTCAGCTTTATTTTTCGTTGTTTTTCATTCCCGGAGCATCGATTTTTCAGCTCATTTAAAAAATGTTAAAAAATGCTTGGTAGGGTAAATTCTCGAACAAAAACGTCACCTGTTCGTCAAATTAACCTCAAAACAGGCAAAAACACGAAATGTAATTTTCGGCATCTTTTCTTCACTAATAACTATTAAATTGTTGCAAATTATCTAACTTGTAAAGAAAAATTATGCGCCAGGTTACTCTTTTTGCTGAAAATATGAGGATTGCACTGCAGTCGGTGAGGAGTAATTTGCTCAGGACGGTGCTTACGGTTTTAATCATTGCCGTGGGCATTACTGCGCTTATCGGTATTTTAACAGCAATTGATTCGATTAAGACTTCCATAACCAGGGAATTCACTTTTATGGGAGCCAACACCTTTACTATTACCAGCCGCGGAATGCGTGTGCAGGTTGGAAACAACAGGTACCGTACAAAAAATCATGGTTATATTTCGTTTTATCAGGCAAAGGCATTTAAAGAACGTTTTGATTTTCCGGCATCCACGGCTATTTCGGTGTATGCTACCGGTAATGCCACAGTAAAATACGGTTCAGAAAAAACAAACCCGAATATTGGCGTGAGGGGAATTGACGACAACTATCTGTTCACGGCCGGTTATGAAATTGATTTGGGAAGGAGCTTTACCGATTTTGAAATAGAGTCGGGAAGGAGTGTTGTGATTTTGGGAAGTGAGTTGGTGAAGCAGCTTTTTGGTGTTAACGAAAATCCGCTGCAAAAAGTAATAAGTATCGGCAGTGGAAAATATAAAGTAATTGGTACGCTCGAAAGTAAAGGCAGTGGTTTTGGCAGCAGCAACGATTTAATTTGTTTCATTCCCTACAGCAATACCCGGAATTATTTTTCGAGGCCAAATATGAATTTCGATGTTCAGGTCAAAGTCAGCCAGCCTGAAATTATGGATGTGGCCATTGGTCAGGCAGAAGCCGTTTTTCGCAATGTGCGCGGACTCGATCCGTTGGATGAAACCGATTTCAATATTGAGAAAAGCGACAACCTCGTAAATATTCTTTTAAACAATATCAAAAACATCACCCTGGTGGCAACTATTATTGGATTTATTACGCTTTTTGGGGCCGCGGTGGGGTTGATGAATATCATGCTGGTATCGGTTACCGAGCGTACCCGCGAAATTGGAGTACGGAAAGCAATTGGTGCCAAGGCCAATACAGTGAAGCAACAGTTCCTGATTGAAGCTGTAATAATCGGCCAGATTGGCGGAGTATTGGGTATTATTATCGGAATTTTTATAGGGAACATGGTTTCGGTGATGATTGGCTCAACTTTTATAATTCCCTGGGTTTGGGTTATTACTGGCGTGGTTCTGTGTTTTGTTGTGGGAGTGGTTTCCGGGTACTATCCGGCACAAAAAGCAGCCCGGTTGGATCCGATCGAATCGTTGAGGTATGAATAAATTTTATCCATCAAAAATATACCAATATGTCACACGTGAAAATTTGGATTCATGCGGTTTGGACGGTCAAAAATCGAAAATCAATTCTTACCTCAGGAATAAGACAGGATTTATTTGATCATATTCATCAAAACGCTTTGTCTAAACAAATTTTGATGGAAATAGTTGGAGGGCATCATAATCATGTGCATTGTCTATTCCGGCTCAGAAATAATCAAACCATAGAGAAAGTGATGCAATTATTAAAGGGTGAATCTTCTTTTTGGTTTAATAATAATAATTATAGCCGTTTAAAATTGAATTGGCAAAAAGGAATATTTTGCAGTAAGTGTGAGTGAATCTCAGGTCGGCAAAGTGAAGAATTATATTTTAACGCAGGAAGAACATCATAAAAAGAAAACCTGGGAAGATGAATACAGAGAGTTTATTGAGAAATATGATTTTGTTGTTTTTAAGGACAGAGATTAAACGCTAAAGCCAATAAAAGCGGCAGGTTGTGTTAAAACACCGGGCTAAAGCACCGGTGTAAGAAAAAGGAGTGTTATTCTTTCATGGTTTTTCTCATAAGTATTTTTTCATAAAGTCAGTTGAATAATTGCCTCAATTAATAATCAGTTCTTTTACACCGTGGCTTCAGCCCGGTGAACAGGGTCAGCTGAAAATAAAAGGGCTTTAGCCATTAAGGGGATTAAACGCTTTAACCAACAAAAGTGACAGGTTATTAAACACCTGGCTGAAGCGCCGTTGTAACAAAAAGGGTTTTTATTTTTTCACGGTTTTTCTCATAAGTATTTTTTCATAAAGTCAGTTGAACAATTGCCTCAATTAGTAATCAGTTCTTTTACACCGTGGTTTCAGCCCGGTGAACAGTTAAATAAACAAAAAAAGGGCACCTTTCGATGCCCTTTTATACCATTATATATATGGTGCAATTATTTTACTGAATCCATGTATTCAACCAGCTCAACCACTTTTGTTGAATAGCCCCATTCGTTATCGTACCACGATACAACTTTTACGAAATTGTCGTTAAGTCCGATGCCGGCACCTGCATCAAACACTGAAGTGCGTGATTCGCCGAGGAAGTCATTTGAAACAACTGCTTCTTCGGTGTAACCCAGTACACCTTTCAGCTCGCCTTCAGAGGCTTTTTTCATGGCCGCGCAAATATCTTCGTACGGAGCACCTTTATCCAGGCGTACAGTCAGGTCAACTACTGAAACATTTGGAGTAGGAACGCGCAACGCCATTCCGGTAAGTTTTCCATTCAATTCAGGAATTACTTTACCTACTGCTTTGGCAGCACCAGTTGATGAAGGAATGATGTTTTGGCCTGCACCACGACCGCCGCGCCAGTCTTTTTTCGACGGGCCGTCAACAGTTTTCTGGGTAGCTGTTGTGGCGTGGCATGTTGTCATTAAACCTTCAACAATACCGAAATTGTCGTGCAGTACTTTGGCTACCGGGGCCAGGCAGTTGGTAGTACAGGATGCGTTTGAAACGAATTCCATGTCGTTGGTGTAGTTTTTATGGTTAACACCCATTACAAACATCGGAGTATCGTCTTTCGAAGGTGCTGACATTACTACTTTTTTGGCACCAGCCTGGATGTGGCCCTGTGCTTTTTCCTTGGTAAGGAACAATCCTGTAGCTTCAACTACATACTCAGCACCTACTTCGCCCCATTTCAAATCAGCGGGGTTGGGTTCTGATGTTACCCTGATTTTTTTACCGTTTACAACGAGCATACCGTTATCTACTGATATTTCGCCGTTGAAACGTCCGTGGGTAGAATCATATTTCAACATGTACGCGATGTAGTCCACATCAATCAAATCGTTAATGCCAACTACTTCAACATTTTCTTTTGCAACAGCCGCACGGAAAACCAAACGTCCGATGCGTCCAAAACCATTAATACCTATTTTAATTTTTGACATAGTAAAGTAAGTTTTAAATTTATTGTACTTTATTTATTTTTTAGAACATTACAGGTCTAAATTCCTGTTTTTAATTATTTACAAATTAAACATTTATAATTTACAGATTCAAATTGAAATTTTGTTTTCAACGCAACCTTAATATTAATTTAAAAATTTTGTGTCAGACAAAGTTAGCCGGAGTCTGACATTTGCAATACGATTTATTCGAGGCAGGGTTGTCGCATTTTTACGAATTCCGGAATGTAATTATACTTACTTTTATTTCTGCTTTGTTAAACACACCCAAAACTTCATTTTCCGAATTTCGGGAATAAGCTAACGTAACTATAATTTCGAAAAATAAATGAAAAGGTTTCATTTTTGCCTGCGGTACAATTTAACCCGGATTATTCACAAATAATCCCTATCTCTCCCGATGACTATCGGGACGACTAAGATTCAGTAAAACTTTTTTTTAAAAGTTCAACTTCATCTAAGTCGGGATTAACCTGAACTTTATTCATATTTTTAAAATTTATGAATAGTTCAGTCTCTCCAAAAGTGGCTTTTTCCTCTTATATAAATACATTAAGTTTGAGATGCCGTGCAGTTGAGGCCGTTTTTAACACTGTTATATTATAACCTCGTTCAGTCTGGCTCTGGTTGACGGTGATCCGATAATTGATTATTTAGAAATCGTAAGGTAGACCACCTAATATGTAATTAGTCAACCGGGCACGGCAATTTCAAATTTAAAATTAAAACTATGA
>NZ_FQZE01000073.1 GCF_900141875.1 Tangfeifania diversioriginum
CTTTCGAAAGTTAGCAATGAGTCTTTTATAGGCAAACCCGTAAAACGACTCTGACCACGTTCAGAGAACGTGGGTTTCTAATTTGAACTAAAACCGCCACGGCACTCAGCGGAATACTTAAATTATCGAAACCACGCCAGCTAATTAATTCGCTTAACGTAGTGACGATGGATACCAACATCGCCAGCCAAAATGCTTTTAAATCAAAAACCCCGCGATGGAAGTACAGCGCGATTAAACTGATTACAAAACTGGATACCAGAAAAGCTCCGGAGCCCAGCCATGTTTTATTTAGTTTTCGCCCCATCCATTTTATTTTTCCGTTGTAAGCTTTCAGGTTGATTCCAAGAATGGCTGCCATGGGGTCGCTGATGGCCAGGATCAGCATTGGGAGAATGTATAAAAACTTGTTGCCGCTGAAATCTGAAATCAGAAAGGTGATGTAAATTGACAGGGGGAGCAAATAACTCCCTACCGATTTTCGTGTTACGCCGTGAATTGATTTTAGCTGTTTTCCATTTCGGGTAATATACAATACGGTGGCAAACAAAAGGGCAAGTACCAAAATGTACCAGTGCGATGGAAAAATATATGGAAAAGGCACGGTTGCCAACACCGAGGAGAAATGTGCAAATTTACGTGTTATTTCCCCTGTTGGGCTCAATCTTCGGTAAACCAACTCGTTAAAAATCAGCAGCAAGCCAATTCCGATTAAATATACAAATGATAATACTACAATATTCCCCATAACAGATTTCCTTTTTTAACTTCCTAAAATTGAAATAGCCAGTGCAGCCCAAGAGCCACCGGCAATTAAACTGTCAAACCTGTCGAGAAAACCACCGTGCCCGGGTATCCAGTTACTGTAATCCTTAACCTGAAATTTTCTTTTGTACAGCGATGCAAGAATATCTCCAACAAATGCAAAAAACACGGTTCCAAAAGCAAGCAGAAATAATTCTGAATTTGTTCCCTGAAAAAGATTTTTTAGTAAGAATGCGCTTATCAAGGCGATAATAGTTCCCCCAACAACACCGCCCCATGTTTTATTCGGGCTAACAGCCGGCATTATTTTAGTTTTCCCAAAAAGCTGGCCTGTGATTTGGCTAAAGCTGTCGAAAATGGAAAGAACCAGAAATGTCAGCAGAATCAGATTGCGGTCGGCCCGGCTAAAAACAATAAATCCGGCTGAAAGAATAAAATAAACCAGCAGAGACAATACAAAAAATAACTTGTGCTGAAATTTTGCAGCAACGAAAAGCCGGCTCAGCTCAAAACTTCCAACCGCAACAATTAAAATTGCCAGGTACGAAAAGATAACTGATTGAATAGTAATACTAAAAAATAAGATGTTTATGATGATAAAATAAACGCCAAACTTTGTATAGCTTTTGCGGGCCACGTCGCGTTCTTTTTTTCTGTTAATCAGGCAGAAACCGATTCCCCCCAAAACAAAATAGCCCAATATAATACTGTAAATCAATTGTTCCATAAAACTAATTCCTCCCTAAAATCATTAAAACCCCGATAACTGCCATAATAAGGGCATACGCATATTTTGCTTTGTTCTCTGATTTGTCAACTTGAATTTTTGCGAGTAAATGCGGGCCAATTAGCGCTCCGATTGTTGAGCCTGCGGTAAGAAAAGCAACCAGTGTTAAATCTATTTTTCCCACAATAAAATGAGCACCTGCTGCAAAAATTGTATTCACCAGTACCACAAGAAGCGATGTGCCAATAACCATTTTAAGTGGTATTTTTGTTGAAAACAGTCCTGCCAGGACAGGCGCACTACCGCTTGTACCGAATGTTCCGGTAATTAAACCGGCTGCCATTCCAAAAAACGAACCCGTAAGTGTTTTTAAATTTTTCTGCGATATTCTAATTTTTTTGCTGAAACCTTCACTATTATTTTTCCCGGCATTAAAAACCATGTGAAGCGCAATCAGGATTGAATAACTTCCGAAAGCCGCTTTTAATGCGAAATCACTAATGCTGTTGGCTATTCCTGCACCGATAAACGCCCCGATGATTCCTGTTAACATAAAAAGCGCTGCTACCCGAAAATGTATATGATTTTTGCGGTAATGTCCCCATGAGCCAACCATACAAATGGGCAAAGTTGCCACCAGCGATGTTATAACCGCCGTTTGGGCCGGCACCGCTAAAAGGAGAGTGAGAACAGGTAAAAAGAAAAATCCGCCACCTCCTCCAACCATGGTGCCAAACAAACCGATAATAAATCCCACCAGCGGTAAAATGAAGTAAATGTTCTGTATTTCTGAAAAATTAATCATTTTTGCTGCTTTCTATCACTCTTTTTAATTCCATCGTTCCCAATGGATGATGCATTTTTGCGTATTGTAATATTCCGTTTTCATAAAAATATCTGTTAATTTCCCTGTCTTTTTCATCTCTGATTGAGTACACATGTTCATCCACAGGATTTATCTTTTTCATTTCCGAACTTCTTTCCTTGTATATTTTTTTAATTCCGTCAGGTTCGTTGAAATAAAGCAGACTCCCGCTATAAGTAATTGATTCATT
>NZ_FQZE01000049.1 GCF_900141875.1 Tangfeifania diversioriginum
GTAGTTGGTACTCTTAAAGATACGATAAATAACGTAATCAACCAACTGATAGTCAATATATTAATCATATAATTTTAAAAATTTAAACAGTTTCTAAGGTAATTCTTTTTACTGCAGCAGCCTGCGCTGCTTTTTTGTGCAAATCCTGACTAATACGCACATTGAAACTTCCTTTATACGATTTTTCTACCGGTTTCCCTTCTCGTTTACAATCCTCAACATGAAGGTTTACCATTTCGTGAAAGGCATTTTCCAGCTCGGAAACAGAGATTCCTTCAAATGTTACCAGATCATTAATCCCTTCAATTTTACCGAAGAAAATATGATCGTCAGCATTGAAATTAACAGAACCAATAAATCCTTTATATGTGAGTATATTATTCATAGTAATCCATCTCTTTCCTATCCGTCGAGCGGTTTGAAACCGCTTGACGGATAAAACAATTATCCCCGCGTAAAAACCGGCCGGTTACCTTTCGACATGCGCGGATTGTAATTGTACCCATCCATATCGAATGCCTGCAGGTCGGTTACTTTCTTGATATCATTCTCGAGGATAAAACGCGTCATCAGGCCACGCGCTTTTTGGCGTAAACAGCTATTATTTTGTAGTGTCCGTTTTTCATGTCCCGGAATTCAGGCGTGACAATCTCTTTTCGAAGTATTTTGGTATCGATGCTTTTAAAGTATTCGTTGGAAGCAAGGTTAATCAGCACATCGCTTCCCGACTCTTCCACTGCTTCTCTTACTTTCTCAGAAAGCTGCGGATTCCAGAATTCATATAAACTTTTTGATTTGCCGTATTTCATTTTCGTTCCCATCTCCAGGCGGTAGGGCTGAATTAAATCGAGGGGTTTCAAAACACCGTACAAGCCCGATAAAATCCTTAATTTTTTCTGGGCAAGTTTTAACGTTTTAACGGGAAGCGAGCTGGCATCAAGACCGCGAAACACCTCGCCGGAAAAAGCAAGAACTGCCTGCTTGGCATTTTCGGGTGTAAACGGCAGCTGCCAGGTTTGAAAACGCTGAAAGTTGAGTTCACCCAAATCTTTTGAAATGCCCATCAGCTCCGAAAGATGATCGGGGCTCATTTGTTTTAAAACCTCAACCAGTTCTTCTGATTCTCCCAATAATTCGGGCAAGGTGTATTCTTTTGTTTTGGGTTTTGTCTCAAAATCCAGCGATTTTGCGGGTGAAATAACTATTAGCATAACATTTGTTTTTTTTGAAGGAACGAAAAATTTTCAAAAATGTTCAGATGATAAATTTACAATCACCGCGAATTTTGCAATGCATTTAATGCCTGCTGCAGTGCCTGTTTTTCAGCCTGTGGAAGCCCTTCTTGTTTCAGTGTTTTTTTATACAATTGAATGGCTTGATTTGTCCTGCCGTCTTTCATATAAATATCGGCCAGAAAACTGACGGCATTTAAATAGATTGGATGTCTTTCCAGCAAATTTCCAAGCGTCTTTTCAGCCGCTACTTTTTGGTCGTTCTGCAACTGGTAATAAGCCAGCGTGTAAGCATATTTTGGCTCATCGGGCCGGGCTTTTGCTGCCACTGATGCAAACTCAATGGCCTCTTCCACACTTCGCTGCGAAACAATAACACTAAGATTGTAAGCGGCTACCGCTTGTTTTGGATTGACTTCCAGTGCCGTTTTTAAAGCTTTCTCCGCTTCCTGCATTTTCCCTTGTTCAGCAAGTAAAAGACCGAGGTTCAGATTGGCAGCTTCATTATCCGGATCAATTTTCACGGCCTGTTTCAGATTCTCTTCAGCTTTTGCTGCATTGCCCATGTACGAATAAAGCACACTGCTGTTGATGAGCGGCATCAATGCTTCCGGGTAAATCCGGGCTGCGGTTTCGTAAGATTCGATCGCTTTTTGCGCATTCCCCTGGTTCTGGTGATAAATGCCGAGGTTGTAGTGTGAACTCCAGTCGTCGGGCCGGGCTACCATCGAATTGAGATACTCACCCGTTGCGTTGGCAACAACCTTTTTTTCTTCAGGTGAAAATTGGTTTTCGTCGGTTCCGGCAAGTGAAGCCGCTGCCGAAACACGCACCAGTCTGATTTCATCGGAGGCAGCAGTGATTAGTGCATTCACGGCTTCTTCCGAAAAATTACCGGTTAAAGCAGAGGATGCAGCTGCGCGCACCAATGGAGATTCATTTTCGTTTAATGCTTCAATAATGGACTCCCATTTTTTCTCATCGGAAGAGTTGACAAGCAAACGGATAAATGAAGTCACAACAACCTCATTGTATTTATTCTTGCGGATAATTTCCAGCATTTCGTCCATTCGGTCCCAGTTTTCTTCCCGCGCTTCCTTAATCAATTGCGCCCAGTAAAGCGTTTCTTCCTGGTAATCACCGTTTGGACGTGCTTTCACAATTTCGTTGGCCCATTCGGGTGACTTGTCATGGTGGCACTGATTGCACGCATTGGGTGAGCCAAATTTTATGGTTGCCTCCGGCATGGGCGGCCGGAACGAGTGATCGCTGCGGATAAAACGCCCCACAAACTCGCGGCTGGGCACGTGGCAGTTCACACATTGCGAACCTTCACTATCGGGTTGATGCATGGTGTGGGCAACCAAACCGTCTCCTTGTTTCTCATCGTGGCACGAAGTACAGGCTGCATTCGGATTATCAGCAAACCGGTTTCGCCCGCTGGACGTATGGCAGGTAACGCAATGCAAATCGCTTTCCTGAATGCAGGGATTCATCTTCCAGCCAGTCATAGTATAGTTTTCACCCAAATCACGTCCGTCGGGATAAAAATCCGGATCTTCGAGTGTGGCCAGGGTGAAATGGTCGAAATACGGCTCGGGCGGCACATAATTTTTGGTAATCGCACTTCCTTTAGCGTGGCACACTGCGCACGACGAGTTGTGTTCTTCGGATGTAAAGTTGCTGGTTACAAGAATTTTCCAATCTTCAGGTTCTTCTTCTTTCTCTTCAGCCTCCTGAAAAACCCGCACATGTTCGGCGCTGGGGCCGTGGCACGTTTCGCAATTAATTCCTGCTTCTTTCCAGGTGGTATGATATGTATCGGTTTCCAAATTGTAGTTGGAAGAAACCTGGCTGACATGACAATTGTAGCAGGCCGTGTTAAAAGCGTACATCCGGTCGCGCCAGGGCAGCGCCTGGTCTTCTTCACCGGTATCGCCAAAATGCCGCACAGCCGATTCGGGATAGTTAAACCATTGTTGCCGGTTTACATCGTAGGCCAGCGGAATGGTTTGCAGTTTCCCTTTTTCAAGCGGTGTCAGAAATGTAAATACATTTTTCCCCCCGAGCGAATATTCCACAGGATATTCATTCAGCAAATCGTCGCCCTCCATTTCGAGCATCACCATGGACGAATCTTCATAAATCATTTGGTAGATTTTATCTTCTATTTCAATGGAATTGCATTCAGGAAGCTGATATTCCTTTATAAACCCGGCATTTACCGGCTGCATGGCTTTCCCGTGCCACGACGGAGCCCACAGTTCATAAAAACGCTCGTGGCATTGAATGCAACTTTCAGACCCCGAGTACTCATTTTCGGTTACCTGGTTTTTTTCTTTCTGAACACATGAAGAGGCAAATAGTGAAATAATTGCCAGCAGAGTAAGTAGTTTTCTTCCCGTCATATCCCGGATTTTTGTACTACAAATATTCGAATATTTTTAGAAAGAATGAATTTAAGTTAAAGCGTTGCCCAGATACGTGCCAGCGAATGACCGGGTGCTTTGATATTCAAATCGAGGAAATAGCCAAATGGTGTCTGTGCCGTTTCGTACCCGCCATTTTGAAGCCGTTTTTCAGCCCGATCAAAAAGTTCCTTTGTAAACTCTACCGAAGCTTTGGAGTCCGACAAATGGGCAAATGAGTGCAGGATTATTTTTTTGCAATCGTTTTTCCGGGCTGTCCATTTCAGGTGGTTCACCAGTTTCTTCTCGCGGCTTTTTACATCGTACTCTTCATCTTCGGCCTCCACCTGGATAAATGCTGCAATTGAATCCTTAAAAACTGCTCCTTCCGTTATGTCTTCCGCTTCTTCCAGATTTTTCTGAGCCGGTGTATAACCAAACTCATCAACATACATTACCAATACCTTCATTCTTTATTCAGCGTTTGCTATAAGTTCCTCACTCAATTTTTCAGTCCAGTTTCGTAAAACCTCCACTTCAGCTTCATCAAGTTTTGCTTTCGGGTGCAAAAGAACATACTCCTTCAGCGGCATTTCACCTTTTTCAACCTCTTCAATCATTTCATCCAAGGTGCCAATCTTATCAAAAACATCCATTTGTCCCCATTCCGAGAGGTTTAAATGTTCTTTCCCTTCCACAATATGATTATTGATTACCCACGAAACCGGCGAAACATAATGATACCAAAGATAATTGGTTTGATTGGAATGGCAATCGAGGCAGGCGTTGGTTAGCAGTGTTTGCATATTTTCAGGGACATCGGCCTGTTTAAAAAGGTGATCATCATCCATTTCGATCCGGTTTTTTTCGGGTTGAAAAAACTGGGCTACAACAAACAAAACCAGCACGGCAATTATAAAAATGCGTAATACTTTTTTCATAAAACAGGTAAAATAATTACTCCCGGCAAAGGTTACCGGGAGTAGTTTGAGTTTATTAATTTCCGATTAAGGCAGCTGCTTCATTTTTGGCCCATTCGGTTAATAGCTTGGTTTCTTTCTCTGTCAGCTTTTTGTCAGGATAGTTTTCCAGAAACTTTTTGGGTGGCATTTCTCCTTCTTCAATCATTTCGGCAATATCCCGGTACTTAGTAATTTTACGTACTTTTGAAAGTTCTCCAAGTGTTTTAAAATCGAGTTCCTCTTTTGCATCTTCGTTTTGGGAATCGGTGTTGTGGCATCCAAAACACGATTTTTCAATTGCTTTTTTAACCTCTTTCGGCATTTCAGGCTCATCTGGTGAGCTATTGGAAATAAATGAAGCGCTAATAAAAAAAGCGGCTGCAGAAAAAATAATCAGAAAAAAACCAGAATTTTTCATAGTTTGAAATTTTAAAGTTTATACAATTTCCTAATAAAATACGTTATTTTTTCAATACGGAACAAGAATAAACCTGTTAAATGCATAAAAACACTGAAACCTTTGCGGAGGTTTTTAAGAAACAGATTTACAGTTCTCATGGTTTAAATATTAACTTTGGCAAAAAAATTTATTACATGCGTAAACTTTTTTTCACGGCTTTACTCGTGTTTTTCACGGTTTTTTTTGCCCACGCCCAGGTATCGCAGGGTGGGCGCCCAATTGAACTGCCGGCACTAAAAAGCACCGGAATCCCTGAAAAAGTTATGCCGCCCTTCAGTCGCAATGAACTACAACAATTTAATACAATCGATGAAAAAGAAACACTGCTGAAACCTTTCAGGTTCGCCCATGGTTTCGATGTTTCTATTTCTCCTGCTACCGACGGAAAATGGACCACTAATGTTCGGGGAAATGATATCTGGCAGCTAAAAATCCGCTCGGAAAATGCTTTTTCGTTAAGCCTCATTTTCGATAAATTTCATCTGCCCCCGGGGTCACGTCTTTTTTTGTTTAATGAAAAAGAAAGTTTCTACACAGGAGCCTTTACTTCGGCCAACAACAAGCCATCAGGTAAATTTGCTGTTGCGCCTGTTGCCGGCGACGAACTAATTGTTCAATACGAAATTCCGGCGGGATACGACGGGGTTAACGATTTCACCATTACCCAGGTGAACCACGATTTTGTTGGAATATTAAAATACAGCGACCGCCGACCAATGGGGAAACCTGCCGGCGATTGCAATATTGATATAAATTGTGAAACCGAGGACACCTGGCATGAAACGAAAGATGCTGTTTGCCGCATTATTACTGCCAAACAGGAAGGCACCCGAAAATTCAGTGAAATTTGCACAGGCACTTTAATCAACAACACGGCCGAAAACCAAAAACCATACGTAATTACGGCAGCTCATTGTATTGAAAAAGCTGAATTTGCCGAAACATCGGTTTTTACATTTAACTACGAAAGCCCTTATTGCGCCCCACTCGACGGCGATCCGGGCAATTCTGTTTCGGGTGCGAAATTGCTGGCCATTTCCGACAGTCTCGATTTTGCCCTGGTTGAACTCACACTGGAACCGCCACCCGATTACCGGCCGTTTTATGCCGGATGGGATGTATTTGCACCAGTGCCCGACTCCTCGACAAGCATTCATCATCCGCAGGGCGACATCAAAAAAATTGCTTACGACAGCGACCCCCCGGTCATTTCTGATTTCAGATCGGATTACACACCCGATGGTTTTTTAAAAATTAACCGTTGGGATGCCGGCGTTACCGAAGCAGGCTCCTCGGGCGGGCCTCTTTTCAATCCCGGGCAAAAACTGATTGGTACACTCACTGGCGGAGCCGCAACATGTGATAATCCTGTCCGCGATTATTTTTCACGTTTAGATATCGCATGGGAATTTAGACCCGATTCAACCCAACAACTTAAATACTGGCTCGATCCTTTCAACAGTGGCAATAAAAGCGTGGAGGGAAAACGTTTTTACACAGATGAAGATTATTGCCTCGCATTTACCAACCTCACAGCAGACGACAGCCACGAAAATATCCCCTTGCGAGATGGAAACGAATTTTTGGGGTACTGGGGCGGAACCAACAGCGCCGGGATAACAGAATTCACCGAGCGTTTTTCAATTTATGGAAATGAGCAGCTTTCAGGAATTTCGCTTGGAGTGGGAAAACTTTACCTCTCCAACCAGGACCCGTTTTCTGATCGTGAAATAACACTGAAAGTTTACAACGGCAGCAATTTACCCAAAACGCTGATTTATTCGCAGCCGGTAAATATTAAATCGCTGGTACCCGATGCCATGAATTATATCGGGTTTGATGAAACGGTGGAACCGGCTGATACATTTTTTATCGGATTTGAGCTGAGCAACCTTCAGCCACTGGATACGTTTGTTGTTTACCAATCGCTGAGAGAACCCGACATGGAAAATAATTTTTATTTCAAAAAAGATAACTGGTGGAATGTGTTCCAGGAGGCTAACACTGAAGGCTACTCAATGGCCAACGTGTTTGAACTGGTTGCCTGCAATGTTGATCCGATGGTGAATGACACTCCCCTGGTTACAAAACCAATGGAAGTGCTGATTTACCCCAATCCGGCACATTCAAAATTCACATTTGAGGCAGGTCAGGATATTCAACGGGAAAACATTAAAATTTACAACCTCATCGGTCAGGAAATTAATGCAGAATTTAACACTGTTTCCAACAAAAAAATTGAAATTGATTTGTCGGGTAACCAACCGGGTGTTTACTTTGTGCGCTTAAAAACAGCCGAAGGAATCGTATCGAAAAAAGTAACCTGGGTTCCGTGGTAAAAATTGAATTATGCAACGTTTAGTTTTCATTTTTATCTTATTCTCTACATTGACCGGATGTTCAGGCCGGCAAAATCAAAATACCGACCGAATTAAATCCAACAACTACGCCCAGGGATTCCGGCTTATTAGAAATGAAAATATCACCAAACTTTCGGTTTTCAATCCCTGGGAAAAAGCAGAAAATATTTCGGTAGATTATTATTTGCATCCGAAAGGTTCGCTCCTCCCCGACTCGCTTTCAAACCAAAAAGTGATTAAAACACCTGTAAAACGCGTGGTTTGCCTTTCGACCACACACATTGCTTTTTTAAATGAACTGGACGAAATCAATTCCATAGTTGGAATTTCGGGCAGTCAGTATGTTTCAAACCCAAAACTGCGCAAACGAATTGAAGCAGGCGAAGTACCCGATGTGGGCTACGGGCAAAACCTGAATTACGAACAAATTGTTAGTCAGCAACCCGATTTGGTAATGGTTTACGGCGTGGGCAGCGAAGTAACCAGTTTCACACAAAAACTGGAAGAAATGGGTATCCCTGTAATTTTAATTGCTGAATACCTCGAAGAAAATCCGCTCGGCAAGGCTGAATGGATAAAATTTATCGGTGCGTTGTTTGAAAAAGAAAAGAAAGCCAGTACATTTTTTTCGCAGGTTGAAGAAGAATACCTGGAACTAAAACAACTGGCCGCCGGCGAAACCAACCAGCCCAAAGTTTTGGTGGGGTCACCATACAACGACACCTGGTGGGTTCCGGGAGGCAATTCATACATGGCCAACCTGATTGCTGATGCCGGTGGCGATTACCTGGGCAAAGACAACCAAAGCAATGAAAGCTTTGCCATTTCGTTTGAAAATGCACTTGTTTGGGGCAGCCAGGCGGACGTGTGGATTAACATGGGCAACCTTTCTTCCAAAAAAGAAATCAGAACTGCCGACGATCGTTTTAAAAACTTCAGAGTTTTTAATGAAGGACGAATTTATAACAATATAAAAAGACTCAGCCCACACGGCGGAAATGATTTTTGGGAAAGCGGAACGGTAAACCCGCAGCTTGTTTTACGCGATTTAATCCATATTTTTCACCCAAACTTAATACAGGAAGAAATGATTTACTATTCTGAAATAAAATGAAGGAATCTGTTCCACATAAGAAACTACCAGTGGCATTGATTTTCTCATTGCTGGGTATTTTGTTCGTGCTGCTTTTTGTGGCCGATATTTTACTTGGTTCCATTATTATTCCTGTAAAAGAAGTTTTTTATTCCCTTTTCTCCACCTCCGAAACCAACGAAACTTACCGGACAATTATACTCAGTTTTCGATTCCCAAAAGCATTAACAGCAATCATGACCGGTGCTGCCCTGTCATTGAGCGGACTGCAAATGCAAACCGTTTTTCGTAACCCGTTGGCCGGGCCTTATGTTTTGGGCATCAGTGCCGGGGCCAGCCTGGGTGTGGCACTGTTCGTGCTGGGTTTTTCCTCGGTTCTGGCGGCGGGAATTTTCACCACAACAGGAGCCTGGCCACTGGCTTTGGTGGCCTGGGCGGGCTCGTTTTTGGTTATGCTTCTGGTGCTTTTCGTTTCCATGAAAGTAAACGACATTATGACCATTCTCATTCTCGGTATTCTTTTCACCAGTGCCGTTTCCGCCATTGTGAGCATTCTGCAGTATTTCAGTAACGAATCGATGCTGAAAGCATTTATTGTGTGGACCATGGGAAGCTTAGGGAATGTTACCAAAGCGCAGTTATCTGTTTTGGCTCCGGCAATTCTAACCGGTATTCTTTTGGCATTTCTGAAAATAAAAGATTTGAATGCTTTCCTGCTGGGTGAAAATTACGCCCGGTCGCTAGGGGTTTCTATCAAAACCAGCCGGATAATTATTTTCCTGAGTACAAGTTTACTGGCAGGCACCATTACCGCTTTTTGCGGGCCTATCGGGTTTATTGGGATTGCCGTGCCGCACATCTGCCGGGTAATTTTTAAAACGGCCAACCACCTGATTTTGGTTCCGGCCGTAATTTTAACCGGCAGCATTGTTATGCTTTTCAGCGATATTGTTTCGCAACTCCCCGGAATGCAAACCACATTGCCCATTAATTCAGTAACCGCCCTTATCGGAATTCCGGTCATCATCTGGATGATTGTTAAGAACAAAAAATTTGTTTCGGTGTCATGAAAAAAAATAATTTCAATATTGAATTGCAGCAGCTTTCGGTTGGTTATGAGCAACCGGGAGGCAATCCGCTTGAAATATTGAAAGCGATAAATTTTTCGGCTACACCGGGCGAAATGGTGGCGTTAATCGGCAGTAACGGAATTGGAAAAAGTACATTGCTGCGCACACTTGCCGGTTTTCAGCCCTGGTTTTCGGGAAATATTCAAATCAGCGGCCGGAACTTAAAAAACATCAATTCCAAAGAGGTGGCGCGTATCATGAGCTTTGTTTCTACCGAAAATGTGCGGGTGCCCAACCTTTCGGTGTTCGACCTGGTGGCTTACGGCCGTTTCCCTTACACCAACTGGATTGGAATGCTCTCGGAACTAGACAAATCGGTGGTGGACGAAGCGATAAAAAATGTAGGTCTGCAGGGATTCGAAAACCGCCCGGTAATGCAAATCAGCGACGGCGAACGCCAACGGGCAATGATTGCGCGGGCATTGGCGCAGGACACACCGGTTATCATTCTGGATGAACCCACCGCCTACCTCGACGTGAGCAACAAGTACGAAATTTTTCACCTGTTGCAGGTGCTGGCCAACAAAAAGAAAAAAACCATTATTCTTTCCACCCACGATTTAAACATTGCCCTGCGCGAAGTGGACAAACTCTGGATTGCCACCGATTGTGGAAATTACCAGGGCGCCCCCGAGGATGCAGTGCTGCAGGGATGGCTAAACCAATTGTTTAAAAACGACCATGTGGGGTTCGATGCTGACGAAGGTGAATTTTTCTTCAAAAAAGAATTTAAAGCCAAGGTGAAAGTGGAAGGCGGAGGGTTGCCGCTCACCTGGACACTCCGCGCCCTCAACCGCAAAGGCTACCAGATTGTGATGCAGGCCGAACACGACTACCGTGTGGTGGCCAAAGAAAATTCGTGGGAACTAATCTCCAAAGGCAATCAAAAAACATTTGGTTCTGTTTATGAATTGATGGCTTTTTTGGAAACGCCAAAGTAACCCTTTTTCAAAAATCCCAGGTCAGTAGCCTACCTTTTACTTAAATGCCGGGGCTGTTTTTTTGTAATTTCAACATTCAATATAAATTTGAACTGATTAGTTACACCAAACGTTTCATCGCTTCATCAACCGGCGTAGGTTTCATATTAAATACCGTTTCAAATTTTGAGCTGTCAAAATCATAATCGCGGTCGTACTGGTAAAGCATCTCTTTCATTTCGCGCATCAGCGGATTAAAAACGCCCATTATTTTCACTAACAACTGCGGAGCGACTATTGATTTTGGTTTTACCCCGAGCGTGTTTGCGGTAATTTCAATCCATTCGTGCATGGGAATTGCCTGCACGGTAGGCAAATGCCACACCTGGCCGTAAGCATTTTCAGTGTTTCCAAGCAATGCGGTAGCCTTTGCCGCATCGGGAGTCCAGGTAAAATTGTGTTTATGTTTTACGGAACAAAACCAGTTGGCACTTTTCCCGGCTTTCAGGTTATTCAGGATGGCCTCGTTAAAAACGCTGTTTTTAATTCCGGGGCCGTAAAAATCGGCTGCACGGGCGATTAATGCCTCAACTTTCCCCGACTGCGCTTCATTCAGCAACATTTGGGCAATTTGTGCGCGTACCTTTCCCTTCCGGCTGGGCGGGTTCACCTCCGTTTCTTCCGTCATGGGCGACAGTTTTTCTTTGTTGTACATATACATGTTATCGAAAAACACCAGTTTGGTTTTATGCTTTTTGCAGGCCGATAGCACATTTTTCATGATAACCGGCCACTGCCTTTCCCACACCAGCGCCTGGTAAGGTAAGCCAGCAGTAAGGTAAGCAACACTTGCCCCTTTAACTGCATCTTCCACATTTTGTTTGTTGGTCAGGTCTCCCTTAAAAAGTTCGTCATCGTCATTCACTTTTTGCGGGTTGCGGCTAAACAACCTCACTTTTTTAGTGTAATTTTTCAATTCTTTGGCGAGGTCATTTCCAATTGCCCCTCCTGCACCTAAAATTACCTGCATATTTCTTGTTTTTAGTTACAACCAGTCTTTCTTCCTGAAATAATACAACATAACAGCGGCCAGAATCAACATCCCTCCCAACATAATAAAATAGCTGTATTTGTATTCCAGCTCAGGAAGGTATTGAAAATTAGTGCCGTAAATTCCGGCAATAAATGTAAGCGGAATAAAGATGGAAGCAAAAATCGTGAGAACCTTCATTACTTCGTTGGTACGGCTTCCAACATTGGCGTGATAAATATTCAAATAGTCATTGGTCATGTTAAAATAGATGTCAACGGCTTCGAGCGCCTGCAACGTCAGGTCGTTCAAATCTTTATAAAAAGCCAGTGTCCTTTTATCAACCAGTGCCGTATCGGTTTTGTTCAGGTAGAACATTATTTCTTTAACGGGCCAGATATTTTTCCGTATAAACCCCACATTTGTTTTAAGCCGGTAAATTTTTTCAAGGGTCGATTTTTGGGTCTGCGTTAAAATTTCCTCTTCCATGTCTTCAATTACGGTTCCCACACTTTCAATGGTATGAATGTACATATCAACCAAAGTATCCATTAGTGCGTAGGCCAGGTAATCGGCTCCCATTTTTCTGATGCGCCCTTTCCCGTTTCTGATTCTTTCGCGCACAGGCTCAAAGCTATGGGCAATATTTTCCTGAAAAGTAATGACAAAATTTTTCCCGACAACTATTGAAATATGGTCGCCTGTAACTTTTTCAATTTCGGGCCGGTATTCAAGCACTTTCAGAAAAACAGTGAGATTATTATCGTCGCCGGTTATTTTTGGGCGCTGGTCGGTATTCAAAATATCTTCCTGCTCCAGTTGCTGAATGTTGAAACGCTCGGCTACCCGGGATACCAACTCTGTATCCTGCAACCCGTAGATATTTAACCACAAAACCGAGCCATTTGGAACAACCTCCGGAATTTCATCCAGGCTTTCAGCCTTTTGCTCGGCAACTGAATCTTTATTGTAGAGCATGAAATAAATTTCAGGCTTCTCCATTTTTTTGTTACCAATAAAAATGAGCGAACCGGGTGGCGTTCCGTGTGATTTTTTCCTGCTTTTTAAAAAACGTGCCATTATTCAATCTCTTTTTGTTGTTTCGAATGCACAAACAATACAGTGCCCACATCACCATACCCTTCAAAAAACTTTTCTTTTTCTTTTTTCAGTAATTCCTCGCGTAATCCGATGAGCGTAAGCCCGGCGTTTACCGAGTTTTTATTGATGATGGCTCTTGTTGACACATTCGGGTCCTGCACAATTAATTTAATGTTTTTGGCTGTTATGGGCAGCCGGCCCGAAGTAACCAGTTCTTTCATGGCTGCATGTGTTTTTTCAATATCCTCTTGCCGGCAAATATTAAAAATCTTAATCTGCCCTTTTTTCCAGTCAGGATGCCCCAAAATAATAAAGCTCAGTAAAATCATCAGGTTGGCATTTTCGGAATCGAACGAATTGATCCACACGTGAATGCCGTTCTTGTATTGAATTTCGCGCGGGCTGCTGCCCAAAATGGCAATATCGAAATCACCCGAGTTCACCAGCGAAAAATTATCGATAATCTCAGGTAAATCTTTTGGGTTCTCTTTATCGTATTCAAAAATTATCATGTTATTCTCCATGCCTGCAATTCCGGGAATCTGGATTGCTTGCGCAATGGCCGAAGTATTTGACGGTGAAATCAGCGTGTCGATGTACACATGATTTTCGATACTGTTTACATGTTCAATCAGTTTCTTGTGTTCCTCGTGTGCCTGCTGTACTGTAGATTTGGAATAGTAACCCACAATATGGTGGAGGTAGGTTCCAAAACCGTATTTGTAAGAAATCCAGTTAAGCAGCCGGAATGCTTTGTCGCGTTTAAACGTGCTTTTTGAAATGCAAATGGCACTGGGGCGCCACTCCTTATGCTCTTTTTTGCTTTGTTTTTTTTGCAGCAATACCTGCAGGTTGCGGTTAAGTTGAAAAAGCGCATTGGCAAAAATGGAGGAAAATCCTTTCCGGCTCTTGTGGTAATGATCCACATACAAATAGATGAGCGAAATAAACACAAATGCCAACAGTGCATACACTGTGCTTATTTTAAACATTATCCACACAGCAGCCACAAAACCGGCAAACGAAATGTACCAGCGCGACCTGAACGAAGGACGATAGGAAGGTGAGGCCCCAAAATGATTCAGAAATGAAATAAGACACAACGAGCCATAGGTTACCATAAAAAACATGGATATGATGGAAGCCACTGCGTTTACATCGCCCACAGCCACAAATACAAAAGCAATAATAGATGTAACCAGCGAGGCGTTTACCGGTTCGTTATCTTTTGCAGTTGCTTTCCCCAGCCAGCCGTTCAAACGCGATGAAGGGAACGCTTTGTCGAGTGCCAGTGCCTGTAAAGTTCGGGGAGCCACCATTACCGAGCCCAGGGCCGATGATATTGTAGAAGCAGCCAGCCCCAGCGGAATTACAATTACCCCGGCAACAGCAACGCGGGCCATTATCAGCTGGTGCTCCAAAAGGTCCTGAACAGGAGCCGATTTCGCGAGCTTGAACACCACAAAAAAGTAAACAATCATTCCCGAAAATGTGGCCAGTGTAGTTCCCAGCGGGATGGCTTTCGACGGTTTTTTCAGGTCACCCGAGAGCCCCACACCGGCTGTCATCCCGGTAAACGCCGGAAATATAATGGCAAACACCACGAAAAAATCCTGCGGGTTGCGCAGTTCCGCTTTTGCCAGGTTAAATGTAGAGGCATCGGCATGGCCGGTGTTGCCCAGAAAAAACATTACCAGCGAAAAAAACAGAATACCCACCACAACGTAAAGCGCTTTCACACCCAGGTTGGCCCCTTTTTTAATAATCAACACAGCCAGGCCGGCCATAACCGGTAAACTAATGGCCTGCCTTGGCAGCGTAAAACCAAAACTTTCAGAAATATAATTGAAAAGAAATTCGAAGGCTTCAGTAAAAGCAATCACATAAAACGCCACACTTATTGCCTGCGACAAAAAAAGCGCAATGCCAATGGTCGCACCGATATTGAGCCCAAACGAACGTGAAATAATAAAATACTCTCCCCCACCTTCAACACGTTTATTGGTGGCAATTTCAGAAATAGCCAGTGCCGTGGGAATGGTAACCACATGGCCGAGCAAAATCAACAGGACTACTCCCCAAAACCCCAGTGTACCAACAGCATAACCAAAACGCAAAAATAATATTGCTCCCAGGATGGTCGAAATCGCTGTAAAAAAAACCGGGGCAGTCCCAAATTTTTTAGGATTAGATGTGTCCATTTTATTATTTGAAAAAATTGTTTGTCATCTGTGCGGAAAGGTAAATAATCAATTTGAAAAAATCAGGCTCTGCAAACAAAAATCGTTACCAATTTATTGTTTAACCCGAAAGGCTTTTCAATACTTTACCTGTTTGGCAAAACCGTTGTCCACCAACTCCTGGTTTAGTGTTGTAGCACTGTCGGCAAGTTTAATGGTGCCAATATAACGGCCGAATTTGCCGGTTACTTTTTCGGTTTCAATAATCATCTGGTTATTGTTGGCAGCCAGGCGTTGCTCGACAAACTGCATGGCTGCAATTCCGCGCCGGTGTTCATCGGAGTCTTTTTTCACAGAGTAAACTTCGGGAGTGTCAATGCCTGCCAGGCGAATACGCTGATGGGTGGTAATTTTAAATCCCAAATCTATCGTCACGTCAATGGTATCACCATCTATCACGCGTTCTGCATTTGCTTTGTACTGGTACATAATTTAATTTTTGAAATTAGTTACTGAAACAAGTTACAAAAAAAGTCGGAACCGGGAGGAAGATGTCGGAACCTGGATTAACAGGTTTTAGGGATTACCCGGATGAAGAAAGTCTGAACCACGATTACAGCAGATTGAGGGATTACCGGGATTAAAAAGAAAGAAATAATCCTGGTAATCTGGGTAATCAGAGTAAATCCCGGTTAAGACAATTAAAAGGAACCTATCTTACTAACCAACAGAAAATGAGTCAACCATTCTGTTTTATTGAAGTAATTTTTCAATTTTGGAAATCAAATCCTTTTTTCTCACTGGCTTTGAAACATATTCGTCGAAACCGGCTTCCAGTGCTTTTTCCCGATCTCCGGCAAGCGCGTTGGCTGTTTGTGCAATTATTTTTACCTCTTTGTTAAATTGCCTGATTTCTTTTAATGAATCATATCCATTTCCTTCGGGCATTTTTATATCCATTAAGATCAAATCAGTATCAGGATGCTTTTGGCTGAGTTCAACAGTCTCCTTTCCCGAAGTAGCCACCAGTATTTCTCTTGCTGTATTTTTTAGAAGTATTGATAAAAATTTAGCACTTATTCCATCATCTTCAGCAATAATAACTTTCAGTTTCTGTGATATGTTATTCTCCGAAAATCCTGCTTCATCTTCACCTGCATTCTGCTTCAATTGTTCAGCCTGCTTTGGCAAACTGAACCAAAAAGCAGACCCTTTACCTTCTTCAGATTCAACTCCAATTTCCCCACCGAGCATTTCCGTGTAAGCTTTGGCAATGGCCAGACCCAGTCCGCAACCTTCAAAAACACGGGTATCTTCTATATCAGCCTGTTCGAAGCGGTTAAAAATTGCAGCTTGTCGCTCTTTCGGAATTCCGATTCCGGTATCTTTTACAAAACAATAAAGCTGTTTATTTCTGATTTCGCAACCGATATTTACAAATCCTTCGTCTGAATATTTAAGGGCATTTTTTACCAGGTTGGTGAAAATGGAATTAAATTTAGATACATCAGTATCCCAATGACAATCACTTTCGGGTATAAAATTTTCAATATTCAACTGCAGCCCTTTATTTCGTGCTTCGGGCAAAAAGAAGTTATACAATGCTTCAATCTCATTGTTAACATTTATTGTAGAAAGTTTTATTTCGGTTTGCCCGGTTTCAATACGCGAAATATCAATAATTGCATTCACGGTTTCCAACATACGGTCTCCGCTTTTATGAATAATTTCGATGAATTTCTGCTGCTGTTCACCCGACAATTCGGGATTTTGCAACAATTCGGTAAACCCCATAATTCCGTTCATGGGCGTGCGTATTTCATGGCTCATATTGGCCAGAAACGCAGATTTCAACCTATCCGCCTGTTCAGCTTCTTCTTTAGCCTCAATTAACTGTTTTTCAATTGTTTTCTGAACCGTTACATCATGCAAAACCCCGATAACTTTTTTTGGTTTCCCTGTTTCATCCTTTTGCAACTCAGCGATTGAATGAATAATTTTTCTGTCGGAGGTGTTTTTGGGAATTATTTCAAAAACAATGTCATAAGGTTTGTTAGCACCCACGAGGTCAATCATAGCCTGATTCACACGGTCCCGGTCTTTTTCAACTACAATTTTCATTACCTCCTCAGCAGAAAACCCTGGGTTACTCAAATCCAGATTATAAATCCGTTTGGCTTCATCCGATCCCCAAAACTTATTGGTTATCAGGTTAAATTCCCAGCTTCCGATATGGCCTACTTCCTGAGCTTTTCTGAATCGTCTTTCACTTCTCCGGGCTTCATCTCTTGCCTTTTTAATTTCAATTTCAGCCCTTTTTCGTAATGTAATATCTTCTCCTGTGCTGAGTGTTCCTTTAAAGTTTCCATTTTCATCCCTGAAAATGCTGTTGTGCCACAAAATATCTTTTCTTTCCCCTGTTTTTGTAAAAATTTGGTTTTCAAAATTAAATGAACCTGTCTCGTTTTTATTCTTTAATTTCAGGAAGAATTTCTCCACATTTTTTTGTTCCTCTTTGGGCAGGCATATGGCAAACCAATTTTTTCCGATAAGCTCACCTGGTTGATAGCCCAATATGCGATGGCCGCTTTCATTTAGCAGCGTAATTATTCCATTCTCGTCAAGCGATAATACAATTTCGGCAGCTACATCCAAATAGATTTTTAAAGTTTCATTGCTCTTCTTCAGCTCTTCTTCATTAGCTGTCAATTGCTGGTTGGCGGCTCTCAACTGTTGCTCATTGGCGGCTAACTGCTGATTGGCTGCCCTGAGTTGCTGTTCGCCCGAAATTAACTGCTGGTTCATTGCGGCCAGTTGCTGATTGCTTGCCATAAGCTGTTGTTCGCTGGCTATTAACTGTTGATTGATGGCTTTAAGTTTTTCCTCAGCCTCCTTTCGTTTGGTTATATCCTGAAATGAACCATACAACTGGACTACCTTTCCGTTTTCATCTTTTTTAGCAAAACCCGATGCACTGCAAAATGCAGTCTTGCCGTCTCCGCGAAAAATCTTGAGATCAATTTCGTATGATTTCCCCTTTTTAACGCATTTCTGAACGGCTTCGTCCAGTTTTTTCATGCTCTCCGGGGTGTAAATCTGGGGATGTTCGGCATAAGAAACCGCGCCCAGTTTTGGATTTCGTTTAAATACCCGATACAATTCATCCGACCAGGTGACCGTGTCCGATTCAATATCCCAGTCCCAGCTGCCCACATGGGCAATTTGCTCGGTTCTTTTCAGAATGGCTGTTTTCTTTTTTAATTCCAGCTCGGCTTGCTTGCGTTTGGTAATATCCTGAAATGTACCATGTAAGCGAATACATTTCCCGTTTTTCATTTGTGGATTTCCCTGGGCTATTACCCACAGGTTATTCCCTTTTGCTGTAATAAAAGGCAATTCAAGATTATAACTTTTTCCTTTTTTAATGGCCTCGTTAACCGCTTTTTCAATTTTTTGGCGTGCCCCACCGGGGAAAAAGTCGATTGCTGTTGACAAATCGGGGTTATAATCATCCGGTACTTCATGGATTATTTTAGTTCAAATTAGAAACCCACGTTCTCTGAACGTGGTCAGAGTCGTTTTACGGGTTTGCCTATAAAAGACTCATTGCTAACTTTCGAAAGTT
>NZ_FQZE01000017.1 GCF_900141875.1 Tangfeifania diversioriginum
GCTCCGGCTACCAATGCGCTTTTCAGAAATCTTCTTCTGGATGATTTTTTATCGAAACTCATTGTATTGATTTTATAAGTATTTTAAATTGAATTCTCCCTCATTTAGGAAATAATTCCAAAGATAATATTTGCTTTTGAAAAAAATAAAAAACTTTTGTGACAAAAACCTGATGGCACTTCAAATAGATTAATATTCAATGATTACCAGTTTTTATGACTATGCTTGAACTTATTCAGTTTTACAAAAAATAAATGTGACAAATTTGAAAGGGCTAAATTATTTGGAAAATTTGGGATATGTCAGATAACACCAAATTTCATCCAATAAACGCATTTTGGTTCAGCAATTTTTTTACTAATTTTCGCTTTTTGTCATTTTTAGCAACCACTCAAGGAATTGAGAAGCACTAGCTTCTGAACAATTTCTTAGGCTTTTCTCCAGACTTTTGGCAACTGCATCTTTTTTTGCTCCTGAGCTATCGGGAGCGGTTGATTCGGCAACAAGGTCAAAAAGCACTTGTTTGGCCCCGCTTTGTGCCACCGGACTTTTAGCGGAAAGCAATTGAGCAAGCGGCTCAATCATGGGAGCTCCAATTTTAAGGGCAGCTGCATGGGCTGGTTTTCTATACCGGGCATCTTCTTCAAAAAAACCTGCCTTCACATACTCCGGCTCCAAATCGAGATTTCGGATAGAAATATTCCTGAAACGGGCAGATTCTCCTTTTTTACTGTGGTTCGACTGAAACCCGATTGCACCGGTAATATGTTTATTTTTCATGCTTCCCACCGTATCGATATTGGCCTTGGTAGTTACTTGCCCGTCAACCGAAACAGTAATTAGGTTCCTGTCGCACCTGATTTCCATTTGGTGCCAGATTCCGGTGGTTTCGTCGGGACGGTTGGTAACAGCTACATGTCCGTAAAGTGACCCCGTGCAATGTAAATCATCGCGGTATGGTGTCCAGGGTGCCAAAAGCTGCACCTCCACGCCAGTCTCCCAGGGATTTTCGTGATTGCAACGGATTAAAACACCGCTGTTTCCTACCTCTGAGAGCAGGTATTCGAACCGAAAAATATAATTGGCAAACTCTTCTTTTGTAAAAATATCGCTGCCGTTGGATGGTTCGGCAACCATAATACCATCAATTACTTCAAAACCGGGCACTTCACCGGGCATTGTCCAGCCCGTAAGGTCTTTCCCATTGAAAAGGGAAATAAATTGCTTGTGTTCCTGTGAAAATCCCCCAATTGAAAATGCTAAAATTATTGCAAGAGCTAAGATTCTTTTCATCAGAATTGATTTTTGATGTTAATAATCCGGAAGTTTCCAGGGAGAACGGTATTTTCTTGCCAGTAAAAAGTTGGCCGCAGAGTCGTTTTTGAATTCTTCCCGGGTACTGTCCCAGCTGAGTTTACGTTTCAGCCTGAATGAAATAAGTGCCAGGTGCATGGGAAGCGTCATTTTTCGGGCATACTCCAGGTTGCTTTCGGGTTGATTACGCGATTTTACAGCATCGAGAAAATTACGCTGGTGCCCCGGCGATCGGGGTAAAGTTTTAGGAACCTCTGGCAAATCAGAAAAAGTTTCGTTCCCGATTTTAATGATGCGATTTTCATAATCGCAGGTCAGTGTGCCTTTTTCTCCCTCGAAATGAGCCCCAATGTGCATATTTTCAGCATTGGGCACCTGGGGTGGTTTGGTGGTCCAGAAAACGTCCAGGTCTTTGAATTTGAAATCCACGTCAATCCATTTTGGGGTGTCGGCAATACCGTCGTCGGGAACTTCACCGCGTGCATCAATGGAAGTCAGGTTTTCCGGACTGACTGACATGTACATGATATCGGCAATGTGGCACCAGAAATCGGCAAAAACACCGCCTGAATAATCGAAAAAGCTGCGAAAGGTGCCATGGCATTTAACCGGGGTGTATTCAGAATAGGGAGCCGGGCCGAGCCACATATCCCAGTCGAGATGTTCGGGAGGCATTTCGTTGGGAGGAAAACCCAGTCCTTTTGTTCCTCCTGTTTTCCACAACCTGACCGTGTTTATTTTTCCCAATGCGCCCGATTGTATGATTTCGGCTACACGGTGGTAATTTTCGCCGGCATGAATTTGCGTCCCCAACTGAAAAATACGGTTGTGGTGTTTCAAGGCTTCCAGCATCACCTGTCCTTCTCTGGGGGAGTACGACAAAGGTTTTTCGCCATACACGTCTTTACCCGATTCAAACGCCATAATGGCCACCATCGCATGCCAATGGTCGGGTGTGGCACAGGTAACCACGTCAATATCTTTTCTGTCGATGATATACCTGAAATCAGAATACAAATCAGGGTTTGCTGACGGATTGCGCGACTGGAGCAGCTTTTTTGCATCGTTTAGCCGGAGTTTGTCCACATCGCAAAGTGCAATTGTTTCCACATCGGGAAACGCAGAAAACCAGCGGATGTGCGAACTGCCCATATTTCCGGTGCCAATATGTGCCACTCTGATTTTGTCGGCGGGAGTAATTTTTGTGATGGCATTTGTTGCCAACGGTAACCCAGCCAGGCCGATGCCTGTGGTTTTTAAAAATCTTCTTCGGTTTATTTTAGTTATTGGTTTCATTCGGTGCAATTTAGCTAAAAAATAAAAAATTGAAAAAGAGGGTCAATTTTTTCATTAACCCTCTTTTGTGCTATAAATTTATTAGTAACCCGGATTTTGCCTTAACCCCGGATTAACCCGTAAACTATTTTCATGGAAAGGCCATAAATAGTTGTGAGAGTTGAATGACCTGTCTTCGATTTTCAACGATACCAGCTGTCCGTTTTCTTTTCGGGTATGGCCCAATGCGGGTTGATTTAATACCTCTTCGGCAGTGTGCCATCTGATGATATCGTTATACCGCAATCCTTCGGCGGCAAATTCAACTCGACGTTCATTCCTTATTAATTCAATCCAGTCTTGCTGGCTGTATGAGTCATACTTTGGCAGCGTAACATCCGCCTCGCTCATATCCAAACCTGCCCGTTCTCTAATCTGGTTTATGCAGCTTTTGGCCAGCTCATCTACATCGTTCATCATGATTTTTGCTTCTGCATACGTTAGCAATACCTCGGCATAACGTAAAAAAGCAAATTCCATATTTCCACTGCTCTTAAATGCATCGGCTTCCGAAACATACTTTTTGAACCAATATCCTGAGCTACTTGCACGTTGGTTTTCGTAGAACATGGGATTATTTTCATTGTAAATATCAATGGTATCACCATAGAAAATATCGCCGTGCCCCATTATACTTGAACTGTAGCGTGGGTCACGATTAAGCGATGGATTTAATTCGTATTCTTCTTTTGAATGTAATGGGCAATCGTTGATTGGATTACCCTGTAGGGTCCAATAGGAATCAACCAGCGATTTTAGCGGAACGAGATAAGACTGACCGGGACCTGTGCGATAGTGCGGTCCGAGATCCCTGAAACCATAGGTTGCCCTGTTTCCGTTACTTTCCCTGTTCAGGTGCATAATAAATTCGTTATTGTTTGAACATGCCTCATATTGGAATAGATCGCCATAAACAGGATGCAACGAATAATTCCCACTATCCATAATTTCTTTAGCCAGCCGTGCTGCAAGTTCGTACCGTTCGTTATACAGTGCATAACGCATGGTCAGCGCTTTGAGTGAATATTTATTAAACATGTATTTGTCAGTAGTATATTCTTCGGCAGGTAATCTGCTGGCTATTTCTTCGGCAAGAGGGAAGAGTTCATCTAAAATTTCCTCTTTTGGTGTAGCTGGCTGAGTGGCATCAGCTAAATCGGCAGGTTCCAGGTGAAATGGCACATCACCCCAGCGGAAAGTCAATTTGAAGTAATGCCAAATGCGTAATGCTTCAAGAATACTCTTGTATTTTTGTCGTACAGACTCATTCTCAACATAAGGCACATCGGCATTAGCAATAAAAGTGTTCAAACGCCCCAGGTGTTTCATCTGTAACTCGTAATAATAGAGGAAAGCATCTGTATTGCTATTGAAGTTGCCATTTGCCAATCGTTGGTGGTGGTCTCCCTCAAGTCGGCTGTAGGCATTGTCCGATTTACCGTCATGCATGTAGATCATGGTCCTTCGGTTTGATGTTAAAGTAAAAACATCCAGGTAGCTACTGTAAATCACTCTTCGCAGGTCTTCTTCATCATTGAAAAATTCAACAAATGAAGTGGCTGTGGGATCTCTTTTATCCAGAAAATCTTCGCATCCAACTAACGTAGTTGTTATAAGCAGAATTAATATTATTTTTTTCATCTTGAAAAATCTATTTAAATTTTTAAAATATTGTTGCTTTTACACCGATACTATATGTCGCCATCCTTGGATAATTGCCATTTCCACCATTTCTTTCAGGTTCCAGCCCTTCCCAGTTGGTAAAGGTGATGGCATCCTGGGCATTGACATAAAAGCGTACGTTTCTGATATTATCCCCTATTTTTGGTATAGAATAACCTAACTGGATGGTTTTCATCCTGAAAAATGAAGCGTCACTTAACCATACATCGCTAAGGCGGGCATTTGTGCTTGAACCTGTCCATACGCGGGGGAAGCGGCTGTTCTGATTATCAGGAGTCCAGCGGTTTTCCATGTAATATTCCCGGGGAGCCCCCAGTGAATTACTTGAACCATCCATTAATACAGGATAACCTTCCATTCCGTTCAAACGACCGGTACGTTTACCAACACCCTGACCAAGGATTGAAAAGTCCCAGCGCTTATATTGCAGATCGATACTTACTGAATAATTATAATGCGGGAATGGATCGCCAAGAATTACTTTATCCTGGTCATTTATAATTCCATCGTTGTTTTGATCAACATATTTGATGTCACCCGGAAGGGTATTGGGCAATTTGGCTTCGGTTGCTTCTACATCAGCTTCGTTGCTGAAATAACCATCACTTTCATATCCGTAATAATTATCTACCGGAATTCCCTTAAACCAGATTTTATCGTTATTATTTTTGAAAATTAAGGTATCAGATTCTGCATAACCGGCTTTCAAAACCTTGTTTTGATTGTCAAAAACCATCGCGCCAATACTATAGGAGAATTCACCTATTTTGTCTGACCAGTTTGCAGAAACTTCCCATCCTTTATTTTCAACTTCACCAATATTAACTGAAGAAGTTAGATAATATGACCCAGTGAGTGGCGGGACCGGGAAATCAGAGTAAATTAAATCATAAGAATACTTATTGTAGGCATCAAATGTGATGTTCAGCCTGTTTTTGAGGGTGGTAATATCAACTCCCAGGTTGGCCTGGCGTTGTTTTTCCCATGTAAAATCTGGATTGGGCACACGCATTGTCCAGCCCCAGGTATTCACAATTTCCTGCCACAAATAAGGTGAAACGTTTTCATTTCCAATTAAACCATACGAAGCACGTATTTTAAAATTATCAATAACTCCCTGGCTTTTTAGTGATTCCATAAAACTTTCGTTATGAAGGTTCCATCCCAAAGATGCCGAGGGGAAGAATCCCCAGCGTTTGCCTGGCGCAAATTTACTGCTGCCGTCGGTTCTCACTGTGGTTTCTAAAAGATAGCGGTTATCAAAAGAGTAGTTTAATTTTCCGAAAAATGAAGATTTCGCAATTTCCCGGTAATCGGTGTAGGTATAATTCATTATTTCAGAACCAACTACTAAATAAATTTTATCCTGTTCCTGGCGTAAGTTTTTTTCGTAGTTCAGAAGGCCTCGTGCTGTAATTTGACTCACACTTACTCCCTGAGAAGCACCTACTGCATTTGACCAAACATCGACAGGTTTGCCATCGCCATCAAAAAATTTAAAGGTTTCCCTTTTATATTTATCCGCTGATTTATTAATCATATACGACACATTACCTGAAATATGCAGATTGTCATTAATGTAATATCTTGGTCTCAGGTTGATTGTACTTCTGTCGTGCAGGTTGTTTTTTGTTCCTCCATATTTAATTGAAGCCATTGGGTTCATGTTATTATGAAGAATATAATGGTCTTCAATGTCTAAATTTTCTTTGTCATAGAAAATGTCTTGTGTTGGGTTCATTCGCCAGGCAATTTGATAAAGGCCATGCCCGTCGTCGTTGGCATAAAGCCTGTCAACCTGGAGCCTGTGGGCATAAAAATCGGCAAGGAGCACAAAACGATCAGCAATATTAATGTTTGTGTTAAATCGTGCACTAAATTTCTGTGTCCCTTCAATAGTATTTAGTCCACTTTCTTCCACGTATCCTAACATTAAGTTGAATGTGCCGACACCCCCACCACCGGAAATGTTTGCCGAAGTATTATGCGAGTAAGCTGTTTTCTGCATAACGGCATCCAGCCAATCGGTGTTGGTATAATTGCCGTTATCAGCCATTGAAATTTCTTCTTGTGTAAAAAGAGGCTCTTGTCCCTGCATTTGCCTGGCTTCGTTATTCAGGCGCATGTAATTGGAGGAGCCTACAAAATCGGGCAAATCAATTGGTTTTTGAAAAGCCGCCCAACTGTGCAGGTTAACTTTGAATTCACCGGTGCTACCGCGTTCTGTTTCAATAATAATTACACCGTTGGCCCCCCGGGAGCCATACATCGAAGCAGAAGCCGCATCTTTCAATACGCTGATACTCTTAATCTGATTTGGATCGATATCGGTTAACGATTGTTCCATTCCGTCCACAATTACCAGTGGTTCAGCGTCTTGTAAGGTGCTAAGCCCTCTGATAGAGATTGTACCCGGCACACTACCCGGCAAGTTGCTCCCCTGCATAAGCGTTGCACCGGCTACGGTACCACTAAATGCTTCCTCGAGCTTAAATATAGGACGGTTTTCTACTTTATCCATTTCAACCGTTTCAACGGATGAAGCAAGGTGCTGTCGCTCAACCGAGTTGTAACCCATGACCACAACTTCACCCACATCAATGTTGTCTTCTATAAGTACTACATCAATCTGTGTTTTACCAGCTGTGTTTATTTCATTGTCTTTATATCCAAGGCTACTGAAAATAAGTGTAACATCTTCATTAACTGATAATTCGTATTCTCCCAGTTCGTTGGTTGCGGTCCCTATTGTTGCACCTTTGATAACCACATTTACGTACGGAATGGGTTCTCCTCTTGTATCAGTAACGGTACCATGTACCGTTTTTTGTTGCGCCCATCCCTGAAAAGCGAAAAACAAAAATGCTAGTAACGTTATAATTTTCAACTTATTCATTGATTTAATTTTTAAAATTTAAATTGGATTTTATTTACTCAAACAAGTTTGTGTGAAATTTTGAAAACATGTTTTAATCTGAATTTTACTCTTTTCGAACAATTTTTTAATGTTTTTAACCAAAAATGAATTTTGGCTATTTTTTCATAGCTACCTCCTTCCTGTTTTTTATGTTATTTAACTAAGCTTTTCTATGGGGTATTATTGTTAAGTGTTTGAACTGAAATTCTTTCTAAATCCATGTTTCTTTCTTTTGTTTGTGTTATTGCAAAGAAGGCATAAAAATAATAAACTTAAACATATTTTAACATTAATCACAATATCTTTTTAAATTTATCTTTAAGTTAAAATCACAATTTGTTATTTTTTAGCAATTTGCGCGCTTGTAGTAAAATTTACAATAAGCCAATTGACTAATCGTTAATTTATTTCAAAGCGATGTGAGGAAATTCAATTGGGGTAGTAGCCAAAATACTAAAATTTAAGCTTCCTGTTGAATTTGAGCAGGTTAGGGGGTGTTTCTTTTATGTTGATTAATGAATTTCCATTTCTGCAACTACAGGCAAATGATCTGACAAGGTAACCTGTGGTGTATATGAATTTTTCACTTTCCAGTTTTTGGCTGGTCGGTAAAAAATGTAGTCAATCTTGGATTTTGGATTTTGTGAAGGAATGGTAAAATCAGGGCTGCAGGCCTGGAGCCAGTTTCTCATGCCCTTGCTAATTTCGGGAGAATCAGGTTGTCCGTTAAAGTCGCCGGCAATTATTAGCGGTTGTTTAATTTTTTTGAGGGCCTTGTTAATTGCTTTTGCCTGAATAGTGCGCACCTTGGATGAAGAGTGGTCGAGATGAGTAGAAATGAAAGTGAATTGTTGGCCGGTAGGTAATTCGACATCAGCTAATAAAAGTGCACGTTGTTCATTCGAACCTTCGGGAACAGGAAGCAAAATTTTCCGGGTTTTTTCAAACGGATATTTTGACAGAATTCCTATTCCGTAATATCCTCCCGAGTAATCAATTGTTCGGGCATAAGCTGTTAACATTCCGGTACGGAACCCCAGTTCAGTAATAAAATCTTTCCCATTTTGGTGTGGAGCCCGTTCCCGGTTTGTTCGTACATCAACTTCCTGAAGAGCAACCACGTCGGGGTTTTCACTTTTAATAAATTCTGCCAGTTCTTCCAGTGAAGCAAGTTCTCCAAACCGAAGGTTGTAACTTAATACCTTTAGAGGATGCCCTTTATCTTCAGTGTGTTGCGCAGATGTAGAAACAGACAAAAACCCCAGCCCCAAAATTGAAAAGATAATAATCCAATATTTTATTCTAATCATAATTTTAAAATTTATTTTATCTCACTTGAGATTTAACCTGTTAAAAAATCTGGTTAAACTTTTCTTTTACAATCTCTTTCATCTCATCCATCGGAATTTCTTTTCCGAGTTCCTGCTGAATGGAAGTTACACCAAAAGTGAGGCCGCAGGGGTTGATGTAGCTGAAATAGCGCATGTCGGTATTTACATTGAGCGCAAAGCCGTGCATGGTCACATAGCGGCTCACGCGCACACCAATGGCGCAGATTTTCCGGGCGCGGGAAGGGTGATCAAAATCGAGCCAAACGCCGGTGGCACCTTCTTTTCGTCCACCTTCCAAACCGTATTCAGCGATAGTGGCAATTATGGCATCTTCCATTTTTTCGATGTATTCGCGCACCCCGATTTTGTAATATTCCAAATCGATGATGGGATAGCCCACCAACTGGCCCGGCCCATGGTAGGTAATGTCGCCGCCACGGTTGATTTTGTAAAAAGTGGCTTCAATTTTTTTCAGTAAATCGCCGTGTGCCAGCAGGTTTTTTTCGTCGCCGCTTTTCCCAAGCGTATAAACATGCGGATGCTCCACCAAAATAAACTGGTTTTTTGAAGTCGGTTGTTTGCTTGCCCGTTTTTCTGCAATTATTTCTGCAAGGATTTGTTCCTGCTGGTCCCAAACTACTTTGTAGTCTTTCAGACCGATATCGTTGTAATTAAATTGTGCCATTATTGCTACAAATTTGAAATAAAGCCATTTTTCCTAAGTCAAAAAAATAATAAGGTAATAAGGTTACATCTATTATTCATGCAAAATTGGCTACTAAAGTTTAAAATAAAAATAAGGTTTTGGTCAGTATCTTAAATATTTCTATAAATCAAAAATTTCACCCTTAAAAACCATCTTCATCTTTCTCCTTCCCTTTCGGGGAAGGTTGGGATGGGGCTTTCCCCTATGCATTCACATGCTGCTCTGCGCGGTAAGAACTCCGCACAAGCGGCGAACTTTCCACAAACGAAAATCCTTTTTCGAGGCCGATTTCGCGGTATTCCGCAAACTGTTCCGGTTTAATGTATTCTTTTACCGGCATGTGCGTGGCGGTAGGCGCCAGGTACTGACCGATTGTCATCACTTTGCAGCCGGCCTCGCGCAGGTCATCCATGGTTTGCAGCACTTCCTCTTTCGTTTCGCCCAGTCCGAGCATGATGCCCGATTTGGCCACTTTGTGGTTTTGTGCGATGTATCTTATAGTATCGAGGCTGCGGCGGTATTTCGAAGCAAAACGTACAAAAGGTGTCAGTCGTTCCACTGTCTCGAGGTTGTGCGAAACCACTTCCGGGCCGGCATCGATAACCTGTTGAATCAATTCCTCTTTTCCCCTGAAATCGGGAATCAACACTTCGATTTGCGTTTCGGGGTTTACCCGCTTCACTTCCCGGATGGTGCGTGCCCAGGTTCCGGCTCCCTGGTCGTCCAAATCATCGCGGTCAACCGAAGTAATCACGCAGTGTTTCACACCCATAATCCGTACTGATTCGGCCAGTTTTTCAGGCTCTTTTTCATCGGGAGGAAGCGGTTTGCCGCTCTTCACCGCGCAAAATTTACAGCGCCGGGTGCAAATGTCGCCCAGAATCATAAAAGTGGCAGTGCCCCTGTTCCAGCATTCTCCAATATTCGGACAATTCCCGCTGGTACAAATGGTATGTAAACCGTGCTCGTTTACCAGATTTTTGACTTTGGAGTAGCTTTCGCCTTTTGGCATTTTCATCTTCATCCAACGTGGCAGTCTATGCCTTTCTCTCAGCTCATGTGCCATAACATATATTTTTATGCAAAAGTAATTTTTAAAATTCAAATGTTAAAACCAACTGCTAAAACCATTGTTCGGTTTTCAATGTTATTTTTGTAGTATTGCAAAAATGAATATGAAACGATTTCTGTTTACCATACTGATGCTGTTTTGCTTACATGTTGTTTCAGGACAGAATACCAAACAACAGGAAATACAAACCAATTCGAGACTGGCGCTTTCCTATTTTAATTCAAATGAGTATGAAAAGGCGGCTCCCCTGTTGCTCGAGGTGTACAATTTGTCGCGAAACAGCTACTATTTCAGGATGTATTTAACTTCCCTCATCGAGCTCGAACGATTTGATGAAGCCGAAGAGCAAGTGAAAAAAGAAATTGAAAAATTTAACCGGCCATCGCCCGAGTTTTTAATTCACCAGGGCTATGTTTTAAGAGCGCGCGGGAATATTGAAGAAGGCGATGAAAAGTACAACGAAGCTATTGAAATGATACCTGGGAACAAAGGAAATTACCTGATTACAGCCAATGCTTTTTTGCAGTGGCGTGAATATGAATGGGCGAAAAATGTTTACCTGCAAGGCCGCGAAACTGTTCCCGGCGAGGAGTTTAATTATGAACTGGCGAGATCTTACCTGTATTTACGCGATTATGAAAATATGATGGAGGAGTACCTTAACCTGGTGCGGCAGGATGAAACCCAGATTAACCGAGTGCAAAGCAGCCTGGCCTCTGCAATGCGCCTCGATGTTGATGACTCGCTGCGCGATAAATTCAGGACACAGGTTTTAAAGCGTATTCAAAATGAACCTGAAGTTACCGGCTACAACCGGCTGATGATTTGGTTTCTCCTCCAGGAACGGCAGTTCTCGGCGGCACTGCGGCAATCGGTTTCCCTCGACCGGAGAACCGGAGAAGAGGATGCTCAGATTTATCGTCTGGGACTCATGGCCCTGAACAATAAAGAATATGAAAGTGCCGGGAACGCATTTGATTATCTTCTCGAAAAAGGTGAAGCAAACCCATTTTATAATCAGTCGTTTGTCCAGAAAATTCACGCATCATATATGCATTTTACCCTGGAAAATCCGGATGATATTTCAGAAGCAGATAAACTGGCCGGGGAATTTCAGGAAGGACTGGAACTGCTGGGATATTCACCAGCCACGTTAAATGTTATGCAGGAATATGCCCATCTGCTCGCCTTTTACCTTGATGAAACCGAAAAGGCTGTTTCCGTTTTAGAGCGGGGATTGGAAATTCCGCGGTTAAAATCCGAAGAATCCGGAGTTTTGAAAACAGAGATGGCGGATATTTACGTTTATGCCGGCGACCCGTGGGAGGCCATGCTGCTCTACTCGCAGGTGATTGATGCCAATAAAAAGAATACTCTGGGCGACGAGGTGAAACTGAAAAAAGCCAAACTGGGCTACTATATGGGCAACTTCAGCTGGGCCAAGGCACAGTTGGATGTACTGAAAGCGAGCACTTCGAAACTCACCGCCAACGATGCCATGGATCTTTCCATGCTCATTGGTAACAACCTTAACCTCGATACCACGGCTGTTCCACTGCAAATGTTTTCCCGCGCCGACCTGCTTTTCTTCCGTAACAAAGATTCGCTGGCCCTGGCAACACTCGATTCCATTGCCGAAACCTACACTTACCACTCGCTGGTAGATGATATTTTATTTCGTAAATCGAAAATTGAAGTATCACGGAACAATTACGAAAAAGCAGCGGAATACCTCGAGCAAATCCGTACCGATTTTGCCTACGAACTGCTGGCCGATGATGCACTGTTTTTACAGGCCGAACTTTACAATTATCAGTTAGACAGAAAAGAGGAAGCAAAAATATTGTACAAAGAAATGCTTACCAGCCACCCGGGAAGTGTATTTGTGGATGAATCGCGGGAGAAATACCGCGAATTGCGCGAAGTATTTCCCGATGAAACAACCACCCCGGAAGAAGAGTTTTTTATGTCTGAGGAAACTGAACCGGATGAATTCGACTAACAAAGCTTTTGTGTATGCTGCGTTGGCCGTGTTTTTCTGGTCCACCGTAGCAACCGCCTTTAAAATTGCCCTGCGCGAACTGGATTTTATCCAGCTTATTTTTTATGCCTCGGCTACTACTGTAGCTGTATTGCTGGCTATTTTACTTATGCAGAATAAGACCCGATTGCTGTTCCGGCAGTCGCGTAAACACTGGCTTAATTCTATTTTTCTGGGGGCTTTCAATCCGCTTTTTTACTACCTCGTGCTGTTTAAAGCCTACTCACTTTTGCCGGCCCAACTGGCGCAACCACTCAACATGGTTTGGCCCATTGTGCTGGCATTGCTTTCGGTGCCGTTTTTGGGGCAGAAAATCGGAAAATTGAGCATTGTGGCACTTTTTATCAGTTTTATCGGGGTGATTTTTATTTCATCGCAGGGCGGAATCCGTGGGTTTGAGAATACCAATATTTATGGTGTTTTTCTGGCATTGAGCAGCTCCATCCTTTGGTCGGTTTACTGGATTTTCAGCGTGCGCGATAAACGCGACCAGATTGTGAAACTCTTCCTGAACTTTTTTTTCGGATTAATTTACCTCACCATTGCTGTGGCACTGTTTTCTGATTTCAGGGTGGAGACAGGCGAGAGTTTTTACGCCGCCATTTATGTGGGGATTTTCGAAGTGGGAATCACCTACGTGTTGTGGTTAAAAGCCATGCACCTGAGCACCAACAACGCCAAAATAGGCAACCTCGTGTTTCTGGCGCCATTTGTTTCGCTCATTTTTATTCACTTTATTTTGAAAGAAACCATATTCGTCACTACTTTTATTGGATTGATCTTTATCGTTTCAGGAATATTTGTACAGCAATTAGATAAAAAAGACCGCAAAACCTGATGGATACAAAACCACTAAAAATACTGGGTATCGACCCCGGGACTACGGTTACCGGGTACGGGTTGGTGGAAATCCGGAACAACCAGCCGGTCATTCTGCACATGGGAACGCTGGTACCGGGTAAATTTTCCGACCACTACCAGCGGTTGAAACATTTGCACGAACGGGCGTTGCACCTCGTGGAAGAGTACCGCCCGGATGTGATGGCCATCGAAGCGCCGTTTTACGGGAAAAATGTGCAGAGTATGCTGAAACTGGGGCGCGGGCAAGGTGTGATTATGGCGGCGGCACTGCATCACTCGGTGCCCATTCATGAGTACGCGCCGCTGCTGGTAAAACAGTCGATTACCGGAATGGGGCGCGCCTCCAAAGAGCAGGTGAAATATTTCCTGCAAAAGGTGTATCATTTAACCGACCTGGACCAGGGGCTGGATGCAACCGATGCCGTAGCCGTGGCCATCTGCCATTTTATTCAGCAAGGCAAACCGCAAAAAAACAAGGAGTACAAAAGCTGGGGCGATTTTGTGAAAAAGAACCCGGGGCGAGTGAAGTAGGCAGTTATCAGGCGCAGTGTGCAGAGACGCAAAATTTTGCGTCTATACAAACCGGCAACAATTTGTCAATGTTATTTTTTGGTATAACGCAAACAGTAATCAACATGCATTACCCGTCAAGCGGATCCAACCGCTAGACGGATAAAAAAAACATTTCTCTTCTATCTTTGCACGAACAGATAAAACCCGTCAGGCGGTTTGATCCGCCAGACGGACAGCACAACAAAATATGAACACGAGAAAAATCGTAAAGTGGATTGAGTTGATCATCTTTTCAATCATCCTGGCATTTTTTATCCCCATTGTTTTTGAATGGATTCAATCCGGAACGCTGGAAATAACATCGGCCGGAATCAGGGATGCGCTGTTTTTTGGGATTATGGTTCCTGTGCTGATTTTGATTTCGAAGAATATCAAAAATGATTACCTGTTTGTAATCCTTGCACTGGTCATTATTTTTGCTGTTTTGGTTTTTACGCGGTTTGCTTTTCATTTTTAAGGGAAGTTATTCATACCCTCACTCGAAGTGAGGGTATGACTTGATGAACATCTGCTGACCGAAGCGATCTGGCAGGGATTGGAGCGGCACCCTGTTGCACACCGCGACCAGAGTTTTGCAGGCCGGCGGAGGCGATTGAAATGAGCCCACGCACGGCCCGGCAAAAACGGGAGCGTGGAAAACAGGTAAAGCGGAAAGCCCGGCTGCCAGCCTAAAGGAGTGATCCGTTGCAGTGAACAGTTTTCAGTGCCAGTTGGCATTTGCAGTAAGTAGTGTTTTAATTTACGTGCATTGAACCATTTGTGTCAATCGCTACAATTTTAAAAATGGGTGAAAAAAGTATCGCATCCATTTCTCAAACAGAATTTTATACTATCTTTGCGCCACATTTTCAAAAAAATAATTTTAGAATTATGCCAGTAAAAATGAGATTAACGCGGCATGGCCGCAAACGTTATGCTTTCTACCACATTGTGGTAGCAGATAGCAGGGCGCCACGAGATGGCAGGTACATTGAACGGATTGGTATGTATAATCCGAACTCTAATCCTGCTACAATAGATCTCGATTTTGACAAGGCTTACGACTGGCTTGTAAAAGGTGCCCAACCGACTGACACTGTAAGAGCAATTTTATCTTACAAAGGTGTCCTCTACAAAAAACACCTGATGGGTGGAGTGAAAAAAGGAGCTTTCGACGAAGAGGAAGCTGAACGCAGACTGGAAAAATGGCTAACTGAAAAAGAAGCCAAAATCCAGGCTCAAAAAGAACGTATTGAAGGCGAAACCAATGCAGAGCTTAAAAAACGACTTGAGGCTGAAGCAAAACTCAACGAGGAAAGAGCTGCTGCAATTGCTGCCAAAAATGCCGAATTAGCAGGCGAAGTGGAAGACGAGGAAGAAGCTGCAACTACCGAAGAAAGCACTGAAGAATCTACTGAGGCTGCTGCAACGGAAGAAGCAACAGAAACTGCAGAAAAAGCGAAAGCGACCGAAGAACCTGAAAAGGAAGAAAAAGCTGCTGAGCCTGTAAAAGAAGAAAAGGCTGAAGAAGCTGCTCCGGCAAAAGAAGAAAGTGCTGAAAAACCAGCTGCTGAAGAAAAAGAAGAAGCAAAGGAGAAAGAGGAAGAAAAACCTGAAGCTCCGGCTGCTGAAGCAAAATCTGAAGAAGCTGAAAAGGAAGAAAAGAAAGAAGAAGCTCCGAAAGACAAGGGCGCCGATTCTTAACGAAAAAATTTCTACCACGGATAAAACCATCGGTCATGAGGCCGGTGGTTTTTTTGTTTGTAGTTAACTATATTTGCCGTTATGGAAACAATACCCAAAGCTGATTGCACGAAAATCGGGTTCATCCGGAAAACACGGGGTGTTCATGGTGAGCTGGTGCTCGAATTCGAAGAACAGTTTGAATTTTCGGTGGAAGAGGCTACCCGCTTTTTCCTGGAAATCGATGGTTTACTGGTTCCTTTTTATGTGGCCGAAAACGGGCTGCAAGTTAAAACGGGTAAAGCTGCTTTTGTTAATTTTGATTGGGTCGGTTCTGAAAAATACGCACAGCGGCTTGTGGGCACTGATGTGTATCTTTTTACTTCTGAATTAGTTGATGAGCCAGAAGATTCCGGCTTGGCGGAGTTGCAGGGGTTTACTCTTTTTGATAAAAACACCGGAGAAATCGGTGCCATTTCCCACGTGGAAGATTTCTCGGGAAACACAGTGCTGACAGTTGGCAGCGGACATGAAGAAATCCTTGTTCCGTTTAACGAAGATTTCATGGTTTCCCTCGATCCTGAAAACAAAATTTTAATCCTCGATTTACCTGAAGGTTTGATCGGAGGATTAGTTTAGTTTCCTTTATTCCAACCCGTTCTGGAGATTCAAAATTTTATTTCCTCAAATCTGAAACATTCGGAGGTTTCGTGCGTCCTTACAAAGTCAACTTTGTAATAATCACAAAAACGTAAAAATATGAAACCTAAATTTGCCTCATTTTTTCTGATTCTTTTTTGTTCTATCCTTGTGCTGCCCGCATTGGCAGAAAAAGAAGTCCGGGATGTATCTGAATTTTCCAGTATTTCACTGAATGTTTCCGGAAAACTTTATCTGGAACAAGGCGATCCTCAGCGGGTGGAAATTGTGGCCAAATCGTCAACACTCGAAGACATTGTAACCGAAGTCAAAAACGGAGAACTGGTTATACGTTTTAAAAACCGAAACTTTTTTTGGCAGTCGTTTAATCCCGGAAGCATCGAAATTTTTGTGCGGGTTCCGGACATTGAAGGATTGGCCGTTTCCGGGTCTGGCCATATTATTGCCGACAAGCGCATTACTTCGCGCAGAATGGCAATGGCAGTGAGTGGAAGCGGTAACATAAAACTTAATGATTTGCGTACCGAACGTGTAAAAGCTTCCGTCTCGGGTTCCGGCAGTTTAGTAATTGAAAACGGTGGAATGGCTGAAGAATTTAATGCCAGCATTTCCGGTTCGGGAAATGTGAAGGCTGAAGATTTTGAAGCTGAAAATGTGGAGGTACATATTTCGGGCTCGGGTAATTGCAGTATTCACGCAATTGAAACACTCAAAGCACGAGTCGCAGGTTCGGGAAGTGTTTATTACAGCGGAAATCCACAGGTCGATTCTTCGGTGTCCGGTTCGGGACGGGTACGGAGTCGATAAAAACATTTAAACTGAACCGAAAAAAGTGCCTGGAAATTAAGGTTCAATCGATTTTGTTCAATTGAGTTTTAAGTACCTTTTTTTTATTTCCGGATAATATCAATTTGCCCACCGGGACCCAGTTTGATGATACTCGATGGTTGCGCCGGGATTACATCATCCTGCCGGTATTCCACAATGTAATCTGCCTGCTCTTTTATGTCTTCTGAAATCTCATCGAAAAATGCCGGGGCTTTTTCCCCGCTGATATTCGCTGATGTGGAGACAATCGGGCGGCGAAACCGCTGCAACAGTCTAGTAGTAAAATCTTCTTTTGTAAACCGGATGCCAACACTTCCGTCGCTGGCAATTAAATTGGCTGCCAGGTTTTTGGCGCCGGGGTAAATCACTGTCAGCGGTGTGGTGCTGATTTCCACCAAATCCCACGCCACTTCGGGCACTTCATCAACATATCGTTCAAGCAGTGCAGGGTTTTCCATCAACACCAGCATACTTTTTGAATCTTCCCGCTTTTTAATTTTATAGATCTTTTGTACCGCTTCGGGGTTGGTGGCATCGCAGCCCAGCCCCCAAATGGTGTCGGTGGGGTAGAGGATTACTCCACCGCTTTTTAATACTTCAAGCGCTTTTTTAATGTCGTTTTGCATGTTTTTTACTTCAATAAACTGGTGTACAAAGAAATTAATTTTTTAGCATAAATTTCAGGATGAAAATCCTTCGCCCGATCAACACCTTTCTGAATCATTTGTTTTCGGAGTGCTTCATCATCAAGGAATGATTTTAATTTTTTACCAATATCTTCCACATTTCCCGGATTGCATAAAACGGCTGCATCGCCGGCTGTTTCTGGCAAACAGGAAACTGATGAGGTGAGCACCGGACAGCCGCTTGCCATCGACTCGATGACAGGAAGTCCGAATCCCTCGAAAACAGAAATATAAACCGATAACAGCGCTTTCCGGTAAAGTGCCGCCAACTCATTTTCTGCCAATCCGGAAAGAAAAAAGACCTGGCGTTGCATGTTGTTTCTGTCAATAAATTTTTTCAGCTCAGAAATATAGGTTGTTTGATTGCCTACAAAAACAATTGGGGTTCCAATTTTTGAATTTTGAACAGCTTTGAGCAGTGCAAGTTGATTTTTGCGTGGTTCAATTGTTCCAACCGAGAGAATATAATTTTCGGGAATAATGTGATTGGTGAAAACTTTTGATGCATTCTGTTTTTCGAAAAAAGTGGCTGCAACGGGCTGGTGAATAATTTCAATTTTTTCCGGGGCAACCTTAAAAAAAGATTCCAAATCGCTTTTGGTTTGCCGGCTGATGGCTATGATTTTATCGGCAGACTGGCAGGCATATTTCATCTTCCGGAAATAAATTTTGCGATCCAGCGGCTTGTAAAATTCGGGATAGCGCATAAAAATTAAATCATGAACGGTAATTACTGAAGGGATGCCTGTTTTTTGAATGCCGGAAGGCAGCTCGTTGCTCAGTCCGTGAAAAAGGTTCAGGTTGAATTTTTTCAGCTTCCTTGCAAGGAAAAAGCTGCGCCAAATTGATTTCAAAAAACCTTTGTACAGTCCGGGTGGAGAAACTACCTGAAACTGCTCGTGGTTTTCAAAAAGTTCCGGTTTCACTTTTGGGGTGAAAAGCAGGTAGTTATTTTCAGGAAAATAGTTATTTAATGCATTTAATGTGTTGCGGCTGTAGTTACCCAGCCCGGAGGAGTTTAGAAATGCCCGTTTTGCATCGAACCCGATCCTAAAATGCATACACCCCTTTATTTAATGCCTCGGTGATCATCGGGTGTTTCCCCCAAAATTTATTATCAATTTCTTTCTGAGAAATAATTTTTGAATCTACCATTATTTCATAATCCACAGAAATATCAAAACAGATATCACGGATGGTATTTTTTTCTTTCCAGGTGGGGATATTATTTGTAACAATTAATACATCCAAATCAGAATAAGCAGTTTCTTCATTTCGGAGATATGAACCGAAAAGGATTACTTTTTGAATTTTACTGCCCAAAGTTGCTTTAAGGTTTTTTTTCAGCTGATTTAATATTTCAATTTTGTCTGCCATAAAAACAAAATTACAAAAAAGGCCGGGTAAAATTGCCCGGCCTGCGAAATATTCTGACTTTAGTTTTTAAGCTTTAAAATCTTTCAGTCCGTCAAAATCGAGGGTTTCGAAATAATCTTCGAGCGTTTGTGGGCGGCGGATTTGAGTCACCTCCCCATTTTCGCGCAGCAGCAATTCGGCCGAGCGCAGTTTGCCGTTGTAGTTGAATCCCATGGCATGGCCGTGGGCGCCGGTATCGTGAATGACCACAATATCGTCAACTTCAATCTCGGGCAGCATCCGGTCGATGGCAAACTTGTCGTTGTTTTCACACAGCGAGCCGGTTACGTCGTATTTTTCGGTATGTGGTTCTTTTTCTTTTCCGGCAACAGTAACATGATGATAAGCACCGTACATTCCCGGGCGCATTAAATCTACCATGCTGGCGTCGAGCCCGGCGAACCTTTTGTACGTTTCTTTCAGGTGCAGCACTTTTGTTACCAGGTAGCCGTAAGGCCCTGTTATTGCTCTGCCCGATTCAAAATACAGTTTCAGTGGCTGCAGACCGTTGGCAGTGATTTTTTCTTCGTACAGTTTTTTGATTCCTTCGCTTACATATTCCATATCCACGGCTTTCTGTTCCGGTTTGTATGGAATGCCGATTCCTCCGCCCAGGTTGGCAAAACTAATCACCACGCCGGCTTTTTCATTCACTTCGGCAATCAGGTTAAACAGCAGTTCGGCTGTTTCAATAAAATAGTCGGGGTCGAGTTCATTGGAAGCCACCATGGTGTGCACGCCAAAATTTTTGACTCCCTTGCTTTTCAGTATTCGGTAACCTTCAATAATCTGTTCGTGTGTAAAACCGTACTTGGCTTCTTCGGGGTGGCCAATAAGCAGGTTGCCTTCTTTTAAATCGCCCGGGTTGTAGCGCATGCAAATGGTTTCGGGCAGTCCTATATTTTTCTCCAGGTACTCAATGTGCGAAATATCGTCGAGGTTGATTATGGCATCCATCTCTTTTGCCTTGCTGAATTCGCTCACTGGTGTGTCGTTGGAAGTCAGCATAATTTCGTTGCCGCTCATACCTACACGTTTCACCAGTTCCAGTTCAGCCTCCGAGCTGCAGTCGGCACCAAAACCCTCTTCCCTCAAAATTTTTACCAGGTAAGGATTTGGAGTTGCTTTAACAGCAAAATATTCTTTAAACCCTTCATTCCAGTCGAAAGCTTTTTTGAATTTTCGTGCATTTTCACGGATTGCCTTTTCATCATAAATATGAAAAGGAGTTGGGTGATTTTCAATAATATTTTCCAGTTGTTCTTTTGAAAAAGGTAAATTTTTTTCGGCCATAACTTTAAAATTTTGCTACACAAAAATAGTGTTTGTGTTAAATATTTTGGAATTAATCTAAATAAAGACAGGAAATTTAGTGGAGAATTAATAATTCTTCTGCTATTATTGGATATCTTCCAGCAATTCATTGCTTAGTGTTCCGTTGGCAATTTCCCTCACGGCACCTGTCATTCGGATATACCATGATCTGTCAATTTCAATTTTCAGGTTTCCGCCGGGCATTTTTACCGTCAGATTGGGCTGCGCCAATCCTTTTTTTACCAAAACCGATGCCACTGCGCAGGACGAACTTCCGGAGGCCAGGGTCCAGCCGGCGCCACGTTCCCATATCATAACTTCCACCTCGGTGGGCGAAAGTACTTTTGCAAATTGTACATTGATGCGATTGGGAAACATCGGGTTGGTTTCAATTTGCGGACCGAAGGTTTTTACCTCTTTTTCGTCGAGTTTATCTGTAAGAATCACGCAGTGCGGGTTGCCTACCGATACGCAGCTAACTTTGTAATCTTTGTATTCGAGGTGCAACGTTTCGTCGATGCACTCCGGGTTTTGACAGTTCACCGGGATTTCAGGCGAATTAAAAATGGCATTTCCCATATCCACTTTTACCGATTGTGCTTTCCCGTTAATTTCTTCTGTAACTTCGGCCTGCACCAGTCCGCCGGCAGTTTCGATTGTAAAAACCGGCGGTTTGGCAATTTTGTAATCGTGGAGGTATTTGGCAAAAATTCGCAGTCCGTTGCCGCTTTTCTCCGCTTCCGATCCGTCGGGATTCAGAATACGTACTCCGAAATTGGCTTTCAGGCTGGGCACTTTCAGCAAAATCCCGTCGGAACCAATGCCGTAATGCACATCGCATATTCGTTGAATCGCTTTTTCGGTCAGGTCAAAATCAATTTCACTTTGGTTTAAAATAATATAATCGTTTCCTAAACCGTGCGATTTCACAAAGAAATTCTTCATAACAGTTGTTTTAATTTTACAAAAGTATTAAACATTGCCGATATTGTTCCCGTACCAGAGAGTGAATTCATTGCTGATAATTTTATTTTTAACTTTGCACGTATGTACACAAAAGAGCAAATAATTGAATAAAAGAATAATTTATGGCAAAAATTAATGAAAATTACCTGAAACTTCAGGCGGGCTATCTCTTCCCGGAAATAGGGAGAAGGGTGAGTGAATTCATGGAAGCGAACCCGGATAAGAAAGTAATTAAAATGGGCATCGGTGATGTTACGCAGCCGCTGGTTCCGAGTGTGGTAAAGGCATTTCACGAAGGTGTGGACGAGATGGCCAAAGCCGAAACGTTTAAAGGGTACGGTCCCGAGCAGGGATATGCCTTTTTGCGCGAAGCCATCGCCAAAAATGCTTACCAAAGCAGGGGAGTCGAGATTTCGGCCGACGATATTTTTATTTCCGACGGTTCGAAATGCGATACCGGGAACATCCAGGAGATTTTCGGGCACGACAATAAAATCGCCATTTGCGACCCGGTTTACCCGGTTTATGCTGACACCACTGTAATGTCGGGCAAAACAGGTCAAGGCCAGCCCAACGGCCACTACGAAGGAATTGTGTACATGCCGTGTACCATTGAAAACGACTTTGTGCCGGAACTGCCGGAAGAAACACCGGATTTGATTTTCCTGTGCTATCCCAATAACCCGATGGGGACTGTAGCCACAAAAGAAGAGCTGAAAAAGTGGGTGGACTATGCCCGCGAAAACAAAAGCATTATTCTTTTCGATGCAGCTTACGAGGCGTTTATTACGGAAGAGAACATTCCGCATTCTATTTATGAAATTGAAGGCGCAAAAGAGGTGGCTATTGAATTCCGCAGCTTCTCTAAGACTGCAGGATTTACAGGAACGCGCTGTGCTTTTACCGTAATCCCGGAAGAGCTGGTGGGTTACGACTCGGACGGCAACCCACACAAAGTTAAACCGCTGTGGAACCGCAGGCAATCGACCAAGTTCAACGGCGTTTCGTACCCGGTGCAAAAAGCCGCAGCCGCCGTGTTTTCCGAAGAAGGTAAAAAAGAAATTGCTGAAGTAATCGGGTATTACCTTGAGAACGCCCGCATTATGAAAGAAAGCCTTACTGAAATTGGGTATGAAGTTTTTGGCGGTGTAAATGCGCCCTACATTTGGGTAAAAACAAAAGAGGGAGTGACTTCGTGGGACTTTTTCGATAAAGTGCTTAAAGAAGCCAATGTTGTGGGAACCCCCGGTTCCGGATTCGGCCCGGCCGGCGAAGGTTACTTCCGTTTCTCCGCTTTTGCCGACCGCGAAAGCACAATTGAAGCAATGGATCGGATTAAAAACCTGAAATAGAAGGTAATTCCTATATTTTCCCGGGAGGAGAAATAACATAAAAAATGCGGCTGAAATTTTCCAGCCGCATTTTTTATGTGAAGGATATGAGCGTTCGATACTATGGTTTTTCTTTTTGTATTTTCCACAATTAAAAAAATTGCATAACTTCAACCCTGTGAAAATTAATAACCTAAATCAATAGCGATGAGAAGAGTGATTCCCTCCCTTTTTGTTTTGTTAACCCTTTCATTTTCAGTTGCTGCCCAAACGTATCCGGTGCATCTAAATTCAATCGGATTTTTACCTGAGTTGAAAAAATCAGCAGCTATTCCGCATGAATGTGAATCGTTTAAAGTGGTGAATGCCGAAACCGCCAAAGAGGTTTTTACGGGCAAATCCACCGGTCCCAAATTTCAGAAAGATGTGGACCAGAATGTGTGGATCGCCGATTTTTCAGAAGTTAAAACACCCGGAAAATATTATCTGGAAGTGCCAGGCTTGGGCAAATCCACTGAATTTGAAATTGCAGACGATGCTTTTCGTTTTGCGGCAAAAACTAGCATGCGGGCTTTTTATTTGTGGCGTTGCGGAATGGGAGTCCACGGTGAATACGAAGGAAATGTGTATGAAACAGAGGCTTGCCATTTGAAAGATGCTTATGAAGATTACATAGGTAAACCCGGCTCGCAGCGCAACGGCACCGGCGGCTGGCACGATGCCGGCGACCACGGAAAATACGTGGTGAACGCAGGAGTAACGCTGGGTGTGCTGTTTTATGCCTGGGATCATTTTCAGGTAAACCTGGAAAAGGTTGAGTATGAACTTCCGGAAACTGCGCCGGGGTATCCTGAATTTTTGAAAGAGCTGAAATGGGAAACCGACTGGATTTTGAAAATGCAGTACCCCGACGGCTCGGGCAGAGTGTCGCACAAACTTACCCGCACCAACTTTTCTGGGTTTATTATGCCACAGGACGACCACGAAAAACGGTATTTCACTGAATGGAGCTCGGCGGCCACTGCCGATTTCGTGGCTTTGATGGCCATGGCTGCCCGCCATTTCAAATCTTACGATGCAGAATATGCCCAAAAATGCCTCGATGCCGCCTGGGTGAGTTACCGGTTTCTGCAGGAAAATCCCGAATATAAGCGCTTTGAGCAGGGCGATTTTCAAACGGGGGGCTACCAGTCGCGGAATGTGGACGACCGCCTGTGGGCCGCTGCCGAACTATGGGAAACCACCGGCGATCCGGAATGCCTGGCCGACTTCGAAAAACGGGCTGCTGACATGGAGTTTGAAATCGACGAAAACTGGGACTGGAGCGATGTTTCCAATCTGGGGATGTTCACTTACGCCCTTTCAGAAAGATCAGGAAAAAACCCACAGGTAGCGCAAACCATTCGTAAAGATATTCTTGAAAATGCTGGTGATCTGGTAAAAAAGGCACAGGAAGATGTGTATAACCGTCCGCTGGCAGGCCGCTACTACTGGGGCTGCAACGGCACTGTAGCACGGCAAACTGTTAACCTGCAGGTGGCCAATAAACTTCAGCCCGATAAAAAATATATTGAAACTGCGCTGGATGCTGTGAACCATATTTTTGGGCATAATTATTACAACCGTTCGTATGTGACCGGTCTGGGATTGAACCCGCCCATGAATCCGCACGATCGCCGATCCGGAGCCGACGATGTGGAAGCACCCTGGCCGGGGTACATCGTAGGTGGCGGCCATTCGGCAACCGACTGGGTGGATGAAGAAGAATCGTACAGCCACAACGAAGTGGCCATCAACTGGCAGGCTGCCCTGGTTTATGCCCTTGCGGGTTTTGTGAACTAAAAGTTTGCAAGTTTACTTGTTGACAACCTGATACTTAAAGTTACGGATTGAAGGTAATTCGATCATTTTTTGTATCTTTATAAAAAAAACAATGCTATGGAGAAAAAAGAAAAATACCCGATTTCGAGAAGGAATTTTATAAAAGTTTCGGCCGCAACTACAGCCGCGGTATCAACAATGACATTTGGAGGATGTAACGTGGAGAATGTTCCCGCGCCCATGAAGCGCCCGTTTGGTAAACTGGGCTTCAATGTAACAACACTTGGTTTGGGTGGCCAGGCATCGCTGCAGTGGACTCCCGAAGATGTCGATCCTGTTCCCATCATTCTAAAAGCCTTCGATTTGGGTGTCAATTATTTCGACACGTCCAACCTGTACGCTGACAGTCAGCTGAATTACAACAAAGCCTTTAAAAAGCTGAACCTGATTCCCGGTGAAGACGGTTACAACGAAGAACTGCGCAAATCCATCTGGCTGACCAGCAAAACGGCTATGCGCTGGGGAAAACCCGGCTGGCCGGAGCGGGAAAATGTGAGTAACTGGTCGAACGGGGAAGAAGTGCAATGCGCCGTTGACGATGTAAAACGCTCGCTCACCCAACTGTTTGGCGATAACAAAGGCTGGTATCCCGAGGGGGCTTACCTCGATATGGTGCTGATTCATACCCTGCATAACATGGATGAAGTGGATGTGTTGTATGAAGGCCTGGATACGCCTCTCAATCCGGAAGGAAATTTTGGTGCGCTCGTGGCTTTGCGCGATTTACGCGACGGTACCAATCATACCGGGATGAACCCGAAAAATGAAAAACTGATCCGTCATATCGGTTTCTCGGGGCACGCCCATCCGCCTGCCATGATGGAGATGATCCAGCGCGATGAATACGGACTCCTCGACGGAATGCTTGTGGCCATCAATGCCAACGACAAGCTGAAAATGAACATGCAGCACAATGTTATCCCGGTTGCCGAAGCCAAAGGCATGGGAATAATCGGCATGAAAGTTTTTGCCGATGCGGCCATGTATCATAAAGAACCGAAATGGTCGAACGTGCCTGCCGATGTGTACCGGAAAGTAGGAGCGCCCGAACTGCCCAGCCGCCCGCTGGTAGAGTATGCACTTACCACGCCGGGAATTCACACGTTGATTATTGGTATCGGCCAGATTGACGACGATCCCATGAAGTGCCAGCTGGTGCAGAATTTTTATGCCGCGCAGATTGAATCCGACGGATTATCGGCCGAAGAGCGCCGAAAAATTGAAACCCATGCAGCCAAAGTAAAAGAAGGGAAAACCAACTATTTCCAGGCACTGGAAAATGAAGGTTTGAGCGCTCCCCGGAATCCCGCGATACAAGAGGAAGGAAGCAAGCATAAAATTATTTGGCAAACTGCCCTGGCCGGCGACGAACCCGTTTCGCATTACGAGGTGATTATTGACGGCCAAAAAGCAGGTGAGGTGCCCCATCAGCCGCAAACTTTAAAAAGCAGGCCCTTTGTTTTTGAAACCGAAAAGACAGGCAGCGAGATACTCATTGCTGCCGTAGATAAAGCCGGCAACCGTTCCGAAACAAAACTGGGATAGAAGGTTTTGACAAAGTCATAGTCTCACGAAGAGTGAGGCTGTGGCTTATCAGCTAAAAAAAATATTGAATGTTGAAAAAACAATAAAATAGCCCCGGCTCTTAAGTAAAAGGCAGGCTACTGACTGACCTGGGATTTTTGAAAAAATTGTATTTTTAAATTACAAATTATTTATCTGCTGACATTTTTCGACAACCGCCAAAATTCCAAAAGGTTGGATGATATATTGTGAAAAGCGCTGACTTTGCTACGGTCGATGCTATCCTTTTTCCATATTTCTTCTTAACTTGTGGCCTGTAAATCAAAAATAAATTATCATGAAAAAATATGCACTTTTGTTCTTATCTATTCTTTTTATGAACCAGTTATTAGCAAAGGATTATTCCATAAATTCGCCCTCTGACCGAATAATGGTTAAAGTTGCTGTGGAGGAAGGCATTCACTATTCTGTTTTTTTGGGAGACAAAGAGATTATTTCCCCCTCGCCCATTTCAATGACACTCGAAGATGAAGTGTTGGGAGAAGACGCAAAAGTCAGGCGTGCACAAACAACCTCGGTTGATGAGGTGATAATTCCAACCGTTCAGCGGAAGTATGCCAAAATTCCGGATGTGTACAATGAATTGACCCTGAGATTTAAGGGTTACAACCTGCATTTCAGGGCGTACGACGAAGGTGTGGCTTACCGCTGGGAAGTTACGGAAGAAGGACCGCTGAAAGTGATGAATGAACTGGCTACTTTTACTTTTCCTGCCAACCACAAAGTGTGGTTCCCGGAAGAGGAAAGCATGTTTACCCACCAGGAGCGTTCCTACCTTGATGTAAAACTCTCGGATATTTCACCCGACCGGTTTGCGTCAACCGGCTTGCTGGTAGATGCCGGAAACAACGTAAAAGTGTACATCTCCGAATCGGATTTGATTACGGACTACGCTGGTATGTTTTTAAGAGGTTCTGAAGAAAATCCTTTCCGGCTCGAAGGCAAATTTGCCGGAGTGGTTTTGGAGGAAGAACAGCGCACTGATCGCGATGTGGCGCCGGTAAAATATGCCGATTACATTGCCGAACTGACCGGGCCGAAAAGCTTCCCGTGGCGGGCTATGATAATATCCGATGAGGACAAACAACTTGTGGAATCGGATTTGATTTACAAGCTGGCTCCCGAAAATGTTTTGGAAGATACAGAGTGGATAAAACCCGGGAAAGTAGCCTGGGACTGGTGGAACGCATTGAACGTTTACGGCGTTGATTTTGAGTCGGGTGTAAACAATGCAACGTATGAATATTACATCGATTTTGCGGCTGAATACGGCCTGGATTACATAATCCTCGACGAAGGCTGGTACCACCTCGACGACATCATGCATGTGAAAGATGAAATTGATGTGCAGGAACTGGTTGATTACGGGAAAGACAAAGGTGTTGGCGTTATTCTTTGGGTGGTTTGGAAAGCACTCGACGATAAGCTCACCGAGGCACTCGACCAGTTTGAAGCATGGGGCGTGAAAGGAATTAAAATCGACTTTATGCAACGCGACGACCAGTGGATGGTGAATTTCTATGAAAAAATTGCAAGGGAATGTGCCGAACGCGAAATGCTTGTGGATTACCACGGAGCCTACAAACCCGTTGGGCTCGACCGCATGTACCCGAATGTAATTTCATACGAAGGAGTGATGGGAATGGAGAACTGTAAATGGTCGGACCAGCCTGATCCGGATCACAATCTTTTACTTCCGTTTATCAGAATGGTTGCTGGCCCTATGGATTACACGCCGGGAGCCATGATTAACAAAAACAAGGAAAATTTCCGCGATATTTTTACTGAGCCCATGAGCCCCGGAACCCGCTGCCATCAGTTGGGAATGTACGTGGTGTTTGAAAGTCCGCTGCAAATGTTGTCCGACAATCCATCGAACTACTACCGCGAGCCGGAGTGCATGGAGTTTCTGGAAGCAGTTCCCTCCGTTTGGGACGATACCAAAGTGCTCGATGCCAAAGTGGGAGAATATATTTTAATGGCGCGCCGCTCGGGCGATACCTGGTTTGTGGGCGGCATGACCAATTGGTCGCCACGAGAAATGGATTTCGACCTGAGTTTCCTTCCCGAGGGGAATTATAATATGGAAGTTTGGAAAGACGGCATCAATGCAGCCAAACATGCTGCTGATTTTGCACAGCAGGAAATAAATGTGACCAACAATTCAGAGATAAATATTGAAATGGCACCCGGCGGCGGTTGGGTGGCAATTATCAAAAAGAATTAGAACAAATTTGGATTGACCCGATTGAAAAGGATGATGTACTACCGGTATGTCATTCTTTTTTTTGATTTAGCCTGTTTAATTCATGAAAAATATTTTTGAATTGGTAAAGTGCTGTTTGAAAATGATTTGTAAAACAGATGAAAGAAAAATATTTTTCACAAGTGCGTTTATTTTAATGCATCTGCTTCGTTGCGAAACCCTTGAAATAGATAACTATGTCTGCGGGTTCCGACGCCTCGCACCTACATCAAACTAAACGCATGAATTAAACAGGTTAGAACCACAGATGTTCAATCAGTATTTTTAAACCCATTCCGGTCAGGATTATTCCTCCTAAAATAAGCGATTGGTGGCTGCATTTTGCAGGGATTTTTTTTCCAAACAACATGCCCAGCATTGAGGCAATGAATGTTACAGCTCCAATAATTATTACAGGATATAATATTGGTATTTCCATGAAACCAAAACTGAGGCCTACTACAAGTGCGTCGATGCTGGTGGCAACAGAGAGACTAAGAACCAAACGGATACTGAAAGGATTGAAATTTTGCAGGGTGCCGTTTGGTTTTACCCCCTCCACAATCATTTTAATCCCTATAATGGCAAGTAAAATAAATGCTATCCAGTGGTCAACTGAGCTGATAAGATTTTGGATTGTGCTCCCGGCAAACCAACCAATTACTGGAAATATGGCCTGAAACAGCGCCAGTGAAAATGCAATGGGAATGGCTTGTTTAAATCGTATTTCCTGTTTCATCAGGCCACACGAAACCGATACGGCAAATGAGTCGAAACTCAAACCAATACCAATAAGCAAGTATGTTATAAGATCCAATGTTCCCATTTTTTCAGCAATCGCAAAAACAGGGGATACATGAAATTTTTAAATTCTGTTAGCTACTGATTAAACTTGGAGTAAGTAATTATCAGTTTAATGCCGGTTTGGCTTCCGCTGCCCTTTATTACTACCCTGTTGGCTTCGTTGTTTTTTTGCGCGGTGGTTAAAAAGAAACCGAGGTTTTTAACATCTTTGTCATCAATTATTTGCTGGATATGTTGAGTAATGTTGAATTTGTATGTATAATCATTGGGGTTCATCGCACCTCCGTAAAATACCGGGCTAAACATGTAATCGGCCGGCAAAAACTCCCGCCCTTCTTCATCCAGCACGGTAAACAGTAGCTGGCGAGGGGGAGGGTATTTTTCCACTTCGGAAGCAAGTGTGTCAATCTGGAAAACAAGTTCGGCTTTGTTAATAGCTATCTTTACAGAATCTCCTTGTTCATTAACTTTTATTGAATCTATCAAATGAGTAAGATTTTCGATATAAATTTTGGATTTTAGCCCGCCGGTTGACTGCACGTAAATCAGCGAATCATCCCCGGTGTCAGCATTCAGGTTGTCGAAAAAAGCTGTTTCCGAATAATCATGTTGAATAGAATTTACCCGGGCGCTGAACTGGGTAATTACATAGGGGTTCAGCAGGGTGTCAGGCTCATCGGCTTCCATATTTTCGTCGTTGTTATAATAAACCACCATTGCTGATCCCTGGAACTCAGAGGTTGATGCCGCGTCGAGCTGTAAAATGGCACCCCCTTCATCAGTATCTTTCTCAGTTTCAATGTAAAGCCCTTTGAAATATTCAAGAAAAACATCGTTGTTTACCATTTGAAGTGAATCGGCATTTACCAGTTTATTGCCCAGCGAGTTATCGAGCGGAATGGAAATGAGCTGAAAAAATGTATCGGCCGACGCAGAGTCGAGCCTGATTTGGGGCGTATATTCCAGCTGGCCAATCAGTTGGTCGGAAGCCAGGCTTTTCAGGTCTGTTCCCTGGTAATAGTCAGCGTCAACATCGAGGGCCGTTTCCAGTTCATACACATTAAAAGTTTGCGGGGTAACCGTGTCGCCGTAAATTCCGCGGTAATAGAGAAAAAGTTTTACTGAATCCACCACCGGGTTGGTTCCGTATTCGGGATAAGCCTGCAGCCTGAACTGCGCCGCAAAATCAATTTTTGTTTCCCCAAATTCGGGGTCGTTAAAGGTTCCGATAAGGCTTTTGGAGCTTTCATCGGTTTGTATTGAATCTTCGCGGTAGGTGTATGATGAGATGCTGCTTTTCTCAACAAGACTTCTTACCTCTATCAAATCTTCGGACGGGAGAAGATCCATGCCCAAATCGTTATTTTCTTCGCACGAAACAAACAAAATGAGCAATGCTATTGTCCCGGTAATCAAGTGGTATCTATTCATTATTCTGCGTATCACGTAGTATTTTCTTTTGTAACGGTTTTTGAACTCTGAAAATTACACAAACGTATAAAAAAACGTTGAGGGTACTGTGCAATTGAATTTAAATTTGAATTTTTTAGGATTAAATTTGATCTTTTAACAGAATGGGCTTACCAAACTTTTTCGTAGAAATCGTTGTAAGCATCAATGTAAGTTTCTTTTGGCTGGTAGTCTAAAAATAATTTTTCAGAAGATTTTACATATTTTTCCACCTCGCTGTTAATGTTTTCCGTGCCTTTAATTACCGCATCGGAGTAGTCGACAGCCATTTTACTGAGGTTCTCGTAAGTTGGCGTTTTTAATTTACTCACATCATCCGGCTTAATTCCTTCGAGCAGTACTTTTTTATTAAAATCTTTGTTCAGTGGTTTTTTAAAGTCGTCGTTGTATAACGAGTAAACTACTTTCGATTGCTCAAAAAGCGGATCGTTGTAGTAATATTTTTTTATGAAAAGCGGGACCAGTGCTGTCATCCAACCGTGGCAGTGAATTAAATCGGGAGCCCAGCGTAATTTAATTACGGTTTCCAGCACGCCACGGGCAAAAAACAGCGCACGTTCGTCGTTATCTTCAAATTCTTCGCCTTTTGAATTGGTGATAACATGTTTGCGGTGGAAATAATCTTCGTTATCGATAAAATAAACCTGCATCCGGGCAGCCTGTATCGAGGCTACTTTAATAATCAGCGGATGGTCGGTATCGTCGATAACCATGTTCATCCCCGACAAGCGGATTACTTCGTGCAATTGATTACGTCTCTCGTTTACCGAACCATATCGGGGCATAAAAGTTCTTATTTCTCTGCCTTTTTCCTGAATGCCCTGTGGCAAATAGCGGGCAATTTCCGACATTTCTGTTTCGGGTAAGTAGGGGGTGATTTCCTGCGAAATATAAAGGATCTTTTTCTTTTCCATTGACCTGTAAGCGCGGTTTATACAATGCGCAAAGGTAATAAAAATATCGGTAATAATCAATTCGGTCGTTATCATCGTGTTGTAACGACAATATATTTTTTCTGCTTCCTGCTGACGATAAACTAATTCCGGGGCTGATTAACTAACAACTAAATTTATTTACTTTGCAGGGTAAAATTTCATCGGATGAAGTTGGTTAAAACAAATAATGAGCTGCAAGAGAAATTAGCGATACTCAGGAAAAATGGAGCAATCGGTTTTGTTCCCACAATGGGAGCTTTGCATTCCGGCCATCTGTCGTTGGTTGAAGCGGCCATGAAAGAAAACAATGGGGTAGTGGTAAGTATTTTTGTAAATCCTACCCAGTTTAACGATGCCAACGATTTAAAACGATATCCGCGAAACCTTGAGGCCGATTTAAAGATGCTCGAACCTACGGGATGTGACCTTGTTTTTGCACCTGAGCCCGACGAGATTTATCCGAAGCCCGATACCCGGAAATTTGATTTCGGGGAAATGGAACAGGTAATGGAAGGAGCGCACAGGCCGGGCCATTTTAACGGAGTGGCGCAAGTGGTGAGTAAATTATTTGAATTGGTTAACCCTGACAGGGCCTACTTCGGGCAAAAAGATTTTCAGCAGGTGGCCATAATTAATAAACTGGTGAGCATGTTGGACATGGATATTGAAATTGTTCCCTGTCCGATTGTGCGCGAGGAAAGCGGCCTGGCTATGAGTTCGAGAAACGAACTGCTCAACAGCGAAGAAAGGCAAAATGCTGCTTTGATTTACAAAACACTTTCGGCGGCAAAAAAACAAACCCATGAAAAATCCGTATATGAGCTAAAAAAATGGGTGACCGAAACAATCAACAAAAACCCGTTTCTCGATGTTGAATATTTTGAGGTAGTTGATGAAGAAAATCTTAAACCTGTTGAAAACTGGAGCGGTAATACTAAAAAAGTGGGCTGTATTGCTGTATTTTGTGGTCAAATACGTTTGATAGATAATATTGAATTAACGAATTATGCAAATAGAAGTTTGTAAATCGAAAATACATAAAGTAACCGTTACCGAGGCAAACCTGCAATATGTGGGGAGCATCACTATTGACGAAGATTTGATGGATGCCGCCAATTTAATTGAAAACGAAAAGGTGCAGGTGGTTAACATTAATAATGGAGAAAGGCTTGAAACCTACATTATTAAAGGAGAACGCGGCTTGGGAACAATCTGCCTCAACGGCCCGGCAGCCCGGAAAGCTGCTGTTGGCGATGTGGTGATTATTATCTCTTATGCATCAATGGATTTTGAAGAGGCCAAATCTTTTAAACCCTCCATAATTTTCCCTGATGTGGAAACCAATCAACTTGTATAGGCTGTTTTTAACGGCTTAAGAAACAATTATTTTCAGACGAAAAATTATTGACTGTAACTTTTGCGTAAAAACCAACAGGTTAAATTTTTAAAAATTGCAGAATCCTTCATGCGTTTATAAAAATTTTATACTTTTGCAACACTTTTTTCGAACATGGGCTGGAAAACAAAATACGACGTGGAGTTTAAAGGCCTTAAAGAAGGCCTGCATGAGTTCGAATATGAAATTGAAGATAAGTTCTTTGAGCATTTTGATCAGGGCATGGTGAGTGTTGGCAATCTGGCCGTTAAGGTAGATTTGGAAAAGCGAAACACCTTCCTGAAATTGTATTTCAAAATTAAAGGATGGGTGGAACTTACCTGCGACCGTTGCCTCGAAAATTATCACCAGAAAATTAAAAACTCATTTGAGGTTTACGTGAAATTTGGTGATACCAGCAATAATATCGACGATGATGAAATTTTCTGGGTTTTACCAGAAGAACATCGCATTAACCTTGCCCAGTTAATTTACGAATATATTGTGTTGAGCATTCCTTTAAAGCATGTTCACCCCGACAAAAAGAACGGGGAAAGCGGATGCGATACTGACATGATTGAAAGATTGGATAATTTTACCCACGCAGAAGAGAGCGAAGAAGAGAAAAAAGAAAATGATATCGATCCTCGTTGGGAGGCTTTGAGAAAACTGAAAAATAATAATTAAAAATTGAAATAAAATGGCACATCCAAAGAGCAAAACATCAAAAACGAGAAGGAATAAAAGACGCACACATTACAAAGCGTCGCTTCCTACACTTGCCACTTGCTCAAATTGTGGGGCAACAGTAAAATACCACACCGTTTGTCCTGAGTGTGGATATTACAGGGGCAAGCAGGTAATTGAAAAAGAAATTGCAGTTTAAAGCCAGGTTTTAACCTGGTTTTTTTTTTGCCCTTTTGCAGACTTTTCGAGCGCTTTAATTGATTGTTCTGCAAAAACTTAAGTTTTTATTAATGCTTTAACCCTTCCATTGCGGCCCCTCATTTTTTCTTCTATATTCACGCCTTTATTTTTTTAAACAGAATCAGAATAGTTGTGTTGGTAAATTTTATCAGGCATTGCTGATACATAATTTCCGCAATGCCTTTGCCGTGATCGTAAAAAATTTGTAATTTCAGCCGCCCTTCCCAATACAGGAGTTGAAAAAGGATATCTATGTTTTAAACAAATGAAATTTAAAATGGCAAAACAATCGGGGAAATCGTATGGTGAACTTCAAAACCAGTCAATTAATATAATAAGCGAAGGCACGTTAATAAATGGCGACATATCTTCAAATGGCGATATTAGAATTGATGGAGAACTTGTTGGGAATATTAAAGCAAAAGGGCGATTGGTAATAGGACCTAAAGGCAAAGTAAATGGTGAAGTAAATTGTAATAACATCGAAGTTTCCGGTTTTTTGAAGGGTAAACTTACTGTTTACGAGCTGGTTACAATGAAAGCTTCTGCCAAAATCGAGGGTGATATTATTGCCGGCAAATTATCGGTTGAGCCCGGTTCAATTTTTACCGGAAACTGCACCATGGGCGATTCCAAAGGAAAGAATGAAAAAGCGCAAACAAAAGAACAAAAATAAATTCGATGCATTTATCCGTTATTCCAGCCTGGCTTTTGAAATGATGGCTATGATAGCTTTGGGAACTTTTCTCGGCTATAAAATTGACCAGTGGATGGATAACGAATTTAAAGGTTTTACACTTGGGCTGATGATTTTATCGGTTGTTGGGGCAGTTTTTTATTCAACCCGTAATATTTTAAAAAAATGAGCAGGGAGTTAAAGCGTTTCATTGTTAAAATTTTAATTGCTGTAGTTGTTTTGGCCGCAGCGGGCTGGGCAATTTTCACAAAGTTTGCTCCCGGTCATTATCTCCCTGTTTTGCCGTGGATGCTGGCATTTTTTGCCGTGGTTACTATTTTAATATATGCCTGGCAGCTTTCCCTGTTAAAAAAAGATTTAGGACGCTTTACCCGCAGTAGTATGATTGTTTCGCTTTTACGGCTGGTGCTCTATTCCGGTGTTGCCATTGTGTTTCTTATTACTCATTCCGAAAATATCCCTGCATTTATTGTCTCAATTGTAGTGGTTTATTTGGTTTTTACCTTTATTGAAGTGGCTGATTTAGCCCGAATCACAAAAAAAGACAGGTAGAATCAAAACTTATTTGTAAATTAAGAAATTACAATATTGTCAGCTGTTTGGAGAAGACATATATAAATATTTATAGAATTATATATCAATTTCGGCAAATGCATGGAAAAAACTTTTAATTTTGCAGTTGCTTGAAAAACAAGATTAGGCTATGCCAACACTAATCCAAAGTTTGTTAATAACACTTATAAGTGCCGTTTTCTGGTTCAGTCCGGCAACAGCACAAGAGCAACAAACACACGAAAATTCAAACACTGCAGAAGCCCATTCAGAAGAAGGATTTGATGCCGGTGAATTTGTTATTGAGCATGTTTTGGATGCCTACGAATGGCACATTGCCTCTTTTGGCGACACGCACATAAGCGTGCCCCTCCCAATTATTTTGTATAGCAATCACCCGGAACTTCACGAGGGAAAAAAACTGCATGTTTTCATGTCCACCAAATTTCATCACGGCCATGATGATTACCGTGGGTTCCGCATCTCCCAAAGTGAAGACTTTAAAGGAAAAATAGTAGAAGTTGACAGCCAGGGGTACGAAATTGGCCGGCCATTAGATATTTCTATCACCAAAACAGTTACCGGAGCTATTGTTTCTGTAATCGTTTTGTTTTGGCTATTATTTTCGGCAGCCAGCAATGCAAAGAAAAACAGGGGCAGGGCCCCATCTGGAGTACAAAATTTGCTCGAACCGGTTATCGTTTTTATTCGCGATGAAGTTGCAAAACCTTCAATCGGCGAAAAAAAATACCGGAAATTTATGCCGCCGTTGCTTACGTTGTTCTTTTTTATTCTTTTGAATAACCTGCTGGGATTAATTCCCATTTTTCCATTCGGGGCAAACGTAACAGGGAACATTGCCGTAACAATGGTTTTGGCACTTTTTACTTTTTTTGTAACCAATATCAGGGGGAACAAACATTACTGGAAAGAAATTTTTAACCCGGATGTTCCCATGTGGCTAAAAATACCCATTCCGTTAATGCCATTGCTGGAAATAACGGGAATGATAACCAAACCATTCGTGCTAATGGTACGTTTGTTTGCCAACATGCTGGCCGGGCACATGATTGTTACAGTCTTTCTGAGTTTGATTTTTATTTTTGGTAGTTTAATGGGACCTGCTGCTGGTTATGGGGTTAGTCCTGTTTCCATAATTTTTGGGGTTTTTATGATTTTGCTCGATGTATTGGTTTCGTTCATTCAAGCTTATGTTTTCACCCTGTTGTCGGCCATCTATTTTGGAATGGCAACAGCAGATAGTCATTAATATTCATTTTTAAATTTAACTGCTATGTTATCAGCTATTTTAAGTGTATTGTTACAAGCAACCGAAGCTGCAGCCAGGGCAAATTTTGCTGAATTCGGGGCAGCATTCGGTGCCGCATTTACAGCAATCGGTGCTGCTTATGGCATCAGCCGCATCGGGGCAAGTGCTATGGAAGCCATAGCCCGGCAACCCGAAGCCAGCGGAGATATCCGTTCGAACATGATTGTTTCGGCAGCTCTGATTGAAGGCGTATCCTTCTTTGCCGTAATCGTTTGTGCGTTGGTATTGTTTGTTTAACAAGTAAGCCGAAACAGTGATCTGCGGGATTGCCGTAGCGCTGTTTCGTTTTTTAGAAAAAAATTCTTTCATCATAAAAAATTCTGACTATGGAATTAGTTACTCCGAATTTAGGTACGATATTTTGGATGGTTATCATCATTTCAATCGTGGCATTTGTGCTGAAAAAATTTGCCTGGAAACCTATTCTGAATGCATTGTATGAGCGGGAAGAATCAATTGAAACTGCATTAAATGCGGCCCAGGAAGCGCGCCAGGAAATGGATAAACTGAAAGCCGGAAATGAAGAGTTGCTGGCAGAGGCCCGTAAAGAAAAAGAATCGATTTTACGCGAAGCAATGAACCTGAAAGAAAGTGTTATTGCCGAGGCCAAAGAAAAAGCATCGGCCGAAACACAGCGGAGTATTGAGCACGCCCGTCAGCAAATTCAAAACGAAAGGGCAAAAGCTGTTAACGAGATGAAAAAGCAGATGGCCCAACTCTCGTTAATGATTGCCGAAAAAGTAATCAGAAAAGAAATGGCTGATGATAAAAATCAACAGGAAATGGTGAAACGGATAGTTGATGAAATAGAATTGAATTAGTACAACACACTATGGATGAAAGTGCAATATCAGTTAGGTACGCCAAAGCCATTTTTTCGCTGGCCAACGAGAAAGATTTTCTCGCTGACCTGAAAAATGATATGGATTTGATTGCCGATGTTTGTAATCATTCGGTTGAATTTAATCTGCTGTTGAAAAGCCCGGTTGTAACCACTTCGAAAAAAATCAGCATAATCCGGCAAATATTCAGGAAGAAAATTCATGAAATAACAATGAATTTTCTGGTGCTGGTTACCAATAAAAAGCGTGAAGTCTATATCCCTTCGATGTGCAGAAACACGCTCGCGCTCATTCGTAAAGAAAAAAATATTAAAACGGCTGTTTTGACCACAGCAAAACCTGTTGATGAGAAACTGCTGCAAAAGGCAAAAAAAATATTTGAGGATGAACTGAAAACAGAAGTGGAGCTCACAGCCCGCGAAAATCCGCACATTATAGGCGGACTGATTTTGCGCATAGACGACAAACAATACGACGCAAGCATTAATACGCAGCTTAAAAAAATTAAGCAGGAAATGATAAATAAATGATTTAAAGGACTTTCATAGCAAACAAATAGTAGAATGATAAATATTAAACCGGCTGAAATATCTGAAATCCTGAAACAACAGCTTGAAAATTTCAGGTCAGAAGCAGAACTGGAGGAAGTTGGTACCGTTTTGCAGGTGGGCGATGGTATTGCCCGTATCTACGGCCTTTCCGATGTGGAATCGAATGAAATGATTGAATTCGAAAGCGGGATAAAAGGGATTGTATTAAACCTGGAAGAAGATAACGTTGGTGCAGTTCTTTTGGGCGCATCGGAAGACGTTAAAGAAGGCGACACAGTTAAAAGACTCAATCGCATTGCTTCAATAAACGTTGGGGAAAAACTCATTGGCAGGGTTATAAATACAATTGGTGAGCCTGTTGACGGGAAAGGACCTGTTACGGGCGAATTAACAGAACTGCCGCTCGAACGTAAGGCCCCGGGGGTAATTTTCAGGCAACCGGTAAAACAGCCATTGCAAACCGGTTTGAAAGCAATTGATGCTATGATTCCAATTGGCCGTGGCCAGCGTGAGCTCATAATTGGCGACCGCCAAACCGGTAAAACAGCTGTGGCAATCGATACCATCATCAGCCAGCGCGAAAATTTTGAAAAAGGCGAGCCGGTTTATTGCATTTATGTGGCAGTTGGCCAAAAAGGTTCTACCGTGGCAAATATTGCTTCAACATTGCAAAAACATGGCGCAATGGATTATACCGTAATTGTTTCGTCAACGGCTTCAGACCCTGCCGCTTTGCAATTTTATGCCCCCTATGCAGGAATGGCCATCGGGGAATATTACCGTGATACGGGCCGCGATGCATTAATTATCCTTGACGACCTTTCGAAACAAGCTGTTTCTTATCGCGAAGTTTCATTGTTGTTGCGGCGCCCACCGGGAAGGGAAGCTTATCCCGGCGATGTATTTTACCTGCATTCGCGTCTGCTCGAGCGGGCAGCAAAAATTATTGAATCGGATGAAATTGCAAAACAGATGAACGACCTTCCTGAAGGCCTCAAAGGCAGAGTAAAAGGAGGTGGTTCAATAACCGCGCTGCCAATTATTGAAACACAGGCAGGCGATGTTTCGGCATACATCCCAACCAATGTAATTTCAATTACCGACGGGCAAATTTTTCTCGACTCCAATTTGTTCAACTCGGGAGTGCGACCGGCAATTAATGTGGGTATCTCAGTTTCCCGGGTAGGTGGAAATGCCCAGATTAGGTCCATGAAAAAAATGTCGGGTACGCTTAAGCTCGATCAGGCCCAGTACCGCGAACTCGAAGCTTTCTCAAAATTTGGTTCCGACCTCGATGCGGCAACAATGCGGGTTCTCGACAAAGGCCGCAAAAACGTGGAAATTCTGAAACAAAAGCAATACTCACCCATGCGGGTTGAACATCAGGTTGCTATCATTTATTGCGGGGTGAAGGAGTTGTTGAGGTTTGTTCCTGTTGAAAAGATAAAAGAATTTGAAAACGCTTTTCTTGAGCTGATGGAAATGGAACATCGCGATGTGTTGGACTCAATCAGGCAGGGTAATTTAACTGATAAAATTGAAAAAGTATTGAAAGATGTAGCAATGGAGGTGGCCGAAAAATACAAAAAGAAAACTGAAGAAGAGGATTAATAAAGTATGGCTGGTTTAAAAGAAATACGCACGCGCATTGCATCGGTAAAAACCACCCGGCAGGTAACCAGTGCAATGAAGATGGTTTCGGCGGCCAAGCTGAAAAAAGCTCAGGATGCTATTTTAAGGATCAGGCCTTATGCCGGCAAATTGCATGAGATTCTTGTTTCGCTTAGTGGCAGCCTGGAAAATGAGGCCGATTCAGTTTATACCCAACCTCGGGACCCTGAAAAAGTGCTGATAATTCTTATCTCGTCAAATCGTGGTCTTTGTGGAGGATTTAATTTAAATATTGCCAAAAAAGCCGTTGAGCATGTAAAAGCAAATTACAGCATGCAAAGCAGGTTGGGGAATGTGGAGTTTTTGTGCATTGGCAAGCAAGGCGAGCGACAGGTTAAATTGCGGGATATGAACGTGATTGAAAGTAAAAGTGAGTTGTTTGACCACCTCGATTTTGAGCATGTGACCGAGCTGGCAACGGCCATTATGAAATCTTTTACTGATAAAAATTACGATCGTATCGACTTGGTATATAATCAGTTTCAAAATGCAGCCGTTCAAATCAATACAGCTGAACAGTTTTTGCCGGTTGAAATGGATGACAAAAATGAAACTTCTGAATTTACCGATTATATTTTTGAGCCTTCAAAAGAATTTATTGTTCGTGAACTTATTCCCCGTTCATTAAAAATTCAGTTTTACAAGGCACTGCTCGATTCGCACGCCGCCGAACACGGGGCAAGAATGACGGCCATGCACCAGGCAACTGATAATGCAACTGAATTAATTAAGGATCTTACACTTCAATATAACAAAGAACGGCAGGAATCAATTACAAACGAAATACTTGAAATTGTGAGTGGTGCCGAAGCGTTAAGCAGTGATTGATTTTATTTTATCCTTCCGGCAATTACCAGTTTTGTTGCAGGCTGAAATCCATGAACCCTTGCTTTTTCTTTGAAAGTGTCAATTTCGGGTTTCATCAGATCGTATTCTTTTCGGCCTTTTATTCTTTCAAGCGCCTCTTCCATTTTTTTTACCCTTTGCTCAAGTTCTTCATCGCTTTCAGTAAGATTAATTTTTTGGTTGTATTCAAAAAAGAACTGTACGGGAATTGCAGCTGTTTTCAGCATTTGCAGAATCGCGGCTTTAGTAAATGTTTCGCGGTGGCAAATGCCTGTCATGCGGTCGATGCGGCTCTTAAAATGATGGTACATCTTATGCACTTCCTGCGCCGGATTTAAATTGTCGCTTATCAATTCATTTATAATTATCCAACCTCCCGGTTTTACCACTCTTTTCATCTCGGTCAGCCCTTTTCTGATTTTGTTCAGGTGGTGCAGGGCCATTGAAATACTTACCAAATCGAACGAATTATCGTTGAATTGAAGATTTTCTGCAACCATTTCACTAAAACCGATGTCAGGAAACCTGGTTCGTGCCGTTGCTAACGAATCCTTATCAGGGTCAACGGCCGTAATTTTGGCATCTGTAAATGTTTCTTTCAAAGTGTGAATGAAATCTCCACTGCCGGTTCCAATATCAAGTATATTTTCAATTTTAATATCCTTGAAAAAAAGAGTGAGTGGCTCCATGTTTTTTTGTTGTTAGCAGTTTTTTAACTGGTTTGTGTTTTGACTTTATTTTTTGCAAATGTACAAAAACACATTTTATGTTTACACATTAAATCAGCAAAAGAAAAGCAGATAACACAGTAACAATAATTACGAACGCACGATATGTTTTATCGGGTATTTTTTTTACGAGCCAAATTCCCAGGAAAGCTCCCAGCGCAATTCCGGGTAAAAGCATCAAATCCAGTTTTAGTGTTTGCCAGTTAATGGTTTTCCATATTAAAATATGCAGCGGGAATTTACTGGCATTAATGATTAGAAAGAACCAGGCCTGGGTGCCAATAAAATTGTTTTTTGGAAGATGCATGGCCAATAAATAGATAGCAAATATAGGGCCGGCAACATTTCCAATCATAGTGGCAAAACCTCCCAAAACTCCCATCGATGCAGCAAACCACCAGGTGTCGGGGAAAAAGTTTGCGCTTTTTTTACGGTCTTTCCAAAGCATTAAGCCAATGCAAATAAAAACGAGTAGGGCAATGATGTTTTTAAACCATTCGTCGTTGACCACTTCACCTACCCACAAGGCAATTCCTACACCTACAAATGCCCAGGGGAGCAGTTTCCATAAATAGTTCCATTTTGCATGACGGTGATAATAACCTACTCCAAACCAATCGGCCATCATAAGTATTGGCAGCAAAACACCTGTAGATGCCTTGCCACCGAAAATAATTGCCAGAACAGGAACAACAATCATTGATACTCCGGGAACTCCAACTTTCGACATGCCAATAAACATTGCGCAAAAAAACAGGAGCACCCATTGTAAAAGTGTAAAATCAATCATTTCGTAGGAATTTAAACGGCAAAGGTAAATGATTTAACCCATGTTGAAAATTTTACTTCAGCCATAAGAGGCACATTTTGTAAGATAAGGGATTGGCAAAATTTACAATTGAAAAATAGCCGGCTTTTAACCGGCTATTTACCAAACAAGTTCGAAGGGGTTGTTTATCCTTCGTTAAAAAACAGAAAAACTTTCCGCATAAATTACGGATCAAAGTCATGTTAAACAGAACAAACTTAACAGTCAAAATTGTAACAGTGTTAAGTATTGTTGTTTTGAATCAATCCAAAAAAAGTGCCATAAACTAGCAACTGCTAAAAATTAACATTTATTAAGGGGGTGAAATAGTGGTGATTAAATCTTTTGTTTAGAATATTTTATTTTCTAAATCCTGAAGTTCATCTTCATCTATTTCGCCGAACCACTCCCCAAGTTTTGTTCTTGCTTTGTTTCTAATTTCAGGGGTGATGCTTGATGAAACCTGCGAGAGGGCAAAGATCAACACCCCCAAATCATCGGTATAACCAACTAATGGTGTTAAGTCGAAGATGGCATCAGTGGGGAGGATAAAATAACCGAGTGCGGCAGCAATTGATACTTTTGTTTTAACCGTTACTTCCTTTGATTTCATAACGTAAAAAAGAAGTAGAACAGCGTACACAACAGTTGCTCCCGCAGTTTTTGAAAACTTTTGGATTTTTTTCCAGAGCGATTCCTCAGAGAAATATTTGGAATATATGTTTTGCATTTTAATCGTCCTAAACGAGTCTAATCTTTAACACAGCGCACACTTGCGCCTGATGATTTTTCTCGAAAAGTAATTAAAACGCTGTTTTTCTGCAAATTTAATTCATCTCACTATTTATTCAATTATAAATGCCTATTGGAACTGGAATTGAATTCTGTCCTGGTTTCAGGTTTTAGAAATTATTTAAACCGTTGAAAATTATGCGGGAAAAAACAGTGAGGTGAAGCACTTGGCGCATTGATGTATTGGATGGGCTGGCATAAAATTTGTAGGAATTAATGTGGCGTGGGACATTTGTTTAGTGCTCAGTTAGAACTACATAAATTCAGCCATCCTGAAAGGTTGGCTTTTAATTCCCGGCGGTATCTTCTTTAAAGGTACCGCCTTTTTTTTTAAGCAAAACATTTATTTCGTAAATGCTGCTTTCCTTCATGCTAAATTTATATTTGGAGCTTTTATTTTGCTGAACTTTGATTTTAGCAGGAATGATTATCTTTGTCGTTTCAATAAAAAAAACTGGCCCGAAATGTTAGAAAAGATCAAGGCTTTACAACAGGAAATCGATGAAGCAAAAGCTTCCACTCTTGAAGAGGTAGATGAATTGAGAATTAAGTACATCAGCAAAAAAGGGAAAATCAATCAGCTTTTTTCCGATTTTAAAAATGTGCCCAACGAGCAAAAAAAAGAAGTTGGGAAAGCCATTAATGACCTGAAAAATTTTACGCTCGACAAAATCAATAACCTGCGCGATTCTTTCAGTAAAAGCGATTCGGGTACCGACGGTTTGGATTTAACCCGCCCGGGGGAACCTGTAAAGCTGGGAACACGCCACCCGCTGGCACTGGTGAAAAACGAAATAATAAACATTTTTGGCCGGTTAGGTTTTGCCGTTGCCGAAGGTCCTGAAATTGAAGACGACTGGCATGTGTTTTCGGCGTTGAACTTTCCGCCCGAGCACCCTGCCCGCGATATGCAGGACACTTTTTTTATCGAAAAAGATCCGGATATTCTGCTTCGCACCCATACTTCGAGCGTGCAAATCAGGGTGATGGAACAAAAAGAACCACCTATTCGTGCAATTTTCCCGGGCCGAGTATTTCGCAACGAGGCCATTTCGGCACGTTCACATTGTATATTTCATCAGGTTGAAGGTTTGTACGTTGACGAAAATGTATCGTTTGCTGATTTGAAACAAACGCTGTTGTATTTTGCGAAGGAATTGTTTGGCGAAGAAACCCAAATCAGGCTGCGCCCCTCGTATTTCCCGTTTACAGAGCCCAGCGCCGAAATGGACGTGAGTTGTTCCATTTGCGGAGGCGAAGGTTGCAACGTGTGTAAATATACCGGCTGGCTCGAAATTCTGGGCTGCGGAATGGTCGATCCAAATGTATTGGAAGCCTGTAACATCGATAGCCGCAAATATACCGGTTTTGCATTCGGAATGGGAATTGAACGGATTGCAATGCTCCGATATGGGATTAAAGACATCCGTTACTTTTTCGAAAATGATATCCGGTTTTTGAAGCAGTTTGAGTCTGCAATCTAAAATTTATTAACCGTTTTAAACTCCCGCTACCTAAAGCCAGGCAGGCTTTAAGGAAGTATATTGTTGATATCTCAAATTTTTTCCGTAAACTTTTTTGGGGAAGGATTCGTTACTGTAATCGTAACCGGTACATTAACAGTAATTTAACAGAGAGCTGTTTTTATTTATGTTTTGAAACATGTTTGAGAAAAATAGATACTTTTGCAAAAGACAAATTTGTCTTTTTTAAACAAAAACGGAAAACAATGGAAACAAAAACAAATCAGAATCAGATTGTTATTACAACAAGTGCTGAGAATGAAAAACAAAAGCTGCCGGTAAATTTAATCCTGTCACTGGCAGCAGGAGCAATTGCTGGCATGGCAATTATCTTCGGTCTCTTTTGGGGGGCAGAAATGCTTTTAAGCCTTTAATTAAGGTGAACAGAATGATTTAGAAATATATGTTTAAGCTGAAAAGCCCCGCCAACCGGCGGGGCTTTCTCTTTGCCTCCAATCTGTTTTTATGCCATTTCGGATGTTAATTTATCCAGTAAACAAGGTAGTATTATTTCTTTAATACTTTTTCAATTTGTCCCAGTTCTTCATCTGAAAACGAACGTTTTTGCAGCATGGCCACGTTGTCTTCAATTTGTTTTACTGAACTGGCTCCAATCAAAACCGAGGTAATCCGGTTGTCTTTCAATATCCAGGCCAGTGCCATTTGCGCCAGCGACTGCCCGCGGTTTTGGGCAATTTCATTCAGTTGAACAATTTTGTCGTGTGCCGATTCCACATCTTCTTTTTTCAGGAAAACTTCGCGGGTGGCACGTGAACCATCCGGTATTCCTTTTAAATATTTATCGGTGAGCAACCCCTGCGCCAGCGGCGAAAACGGGATGCAGCCAATTCCTTCTTCTTCCAGCACATCCAGAAGTCCGTCTTCCACCCAGCGTTCAAACATTGAATAGCGTGGCTGGTGCATCAGGCAGGGAGTTCCAAGATCCTTCAAAATTTGGGCGGCTTCTTTGGCCATGTCAGCCGGGTAGTTTGAAATGCCCACATACAATGCTTTGCCCGAACGAACGGCATGGTCGAGTGCCATCATGGTTTCTTCCAGCGGCGTGTCCGGATCCGGACGATGCGAGTAGAAGATATCCACGTAATCGAGTCCCATGCGTTTCAGGCTTTGATCGAGGCTTGCCAGCACATATTTGCGGCTGCCCCATTCACCGTAAGGTCCGGGCCACATCAGGTAGCCGGCTTTCGAGGATATTACCAGTTCGTCGCGGTAGGCACTGAAATCCTGTTTCAGTATTTTTCCAAAATTTTCTTCAGCAGACCCCGGAGGCGGACCATAATTATTGGCCAGGTCGAAGTGGGTAATTCCCAGGTCGAAGGCCCGGTGAAGCATGGCGCGGCCGTTTTCAAAATTGTCGATTCCCCCGAAATTATGCCAGAGGCCCAGTGAAACAGCCGGCAGTTTTAAACCCCACTTTCCACAGCGGTTATAAAGCATCGAATCGTAGCGGTTTTCAGCAGGTAAATATGTCATAGTACAAAAATTTTGTTGGTTATGAATTTTATTTCTTTCTGAAAGTTATCAAAATTTAGATGTGCTAACAAATAGTAGTAATTATTTATGGTTTTTTTCATCCTGTAAAATCCAGTAGATGCCTTTTAATCCGGGCCTGATGTCATCTGTTTTTAACAGCACAATTATTTTTTCAATATAGGCCAAAGCACCCCAGCCAATTGCAATGAAATAAAACCAGAGGTTAAAGCCCCAAACAAAAAGCACGAAAAAGAAGGCTCCCTGCAGGTATCCGGTTATTACTGCTCCGTAAAGGTGGAGGCCGGGTATCTTTTTAAACCTGATGAGAGCAACAATATAGCTAAGTACAAAAACAGCCAGGAAAAGGAATAACAGCCAGGCGTGGGGTTTAACCGGTTCCCACTTAAAAGCAAACAAGCCGTAAAGCGCCAGAATATAGGTGCCAATATCGCCCAGGTTATCGATTGCGGCACCAAACCGGGTAACAATATTAAATCTGCGGGCAATAAACCCGTCGATAATGTCGCTTACCAGGTTAATACATAAAAGTATAACAAACCATTGTACATTTCCTAAAAGCGCCAGTACTAAAATTACCGGAAATGTAATTACCCTGTAAGAGCTGATAATATTAGGAATATTCAGTATGTTTTCTCCTTTGAAGTAAAGTTTCTTCATGAAAAGTCAGTGTTAATTTGCGTTTCAAAAATAATAATTTTGCTGTACTATAGCATCAGCAGTATGACCAATAACACGCTCATTGGGATGAGTAAATTATCAATTCCTTTCCAGCTAATTAATTCGGCAATAGTACTTACCAAAGAAATAACCAGTGCAATGCCAAAAATTTCGAGGTTGAGTTTCATTTGGTTAAAATACAGCGCAATGGTGCTGATTGTCAGGCATGACACAAAAAACGAAAGCGAACCGAGCCATGTTTTTTGCAGCTGATAATTAAATATCTTGATTTTATTATTGTACTGTTCCAGGTTGATGCCCAGGATGCCGGCAATGGGATCGCAAATGGCAAGTATCATGATGGGAAGGATGAACAGGAATTTATCTTCAAGTTTTACTGAAACCAGGAATGTAAGATAAATGGACACTGGCAACAAGTAGCTTCCAACGGATATTCGTTTTATGTCGTGGATGGATTTCAGATAGGTGCGGTGGCGGCTGATAAACAGCAGAATAAAAAATATGATGGCCAGTGCCAATACGTACCAGTGATCATCAAAAAGATAGGGAAAAGTTATGGTGGACAAGGTAGCCGTAAAATGAGCAAATTTACGGGTAATTTCCCCGGTTAGCTGTAGCCTCCGGTAAATCATTTCGGTGAAGGTAAGCAACAACGCAAACCCGATTAAAAATATGATTGTCAGACCAATTTGTACGCTCATAATTTTAAATTTTGGTGCTAATATTTTCAATTACTCCCACAACAGCACCTCCGGCAATCAGGCTGTCGAACCTGTCGAGGAATCCCCCGTGCCCGGGAAGTAATTGCGAGAAATCTTTCACACCATACTTCCTTTTATACAGCGAAGCCAGCGCGTCGCCGGTTAATGCAAAGAAGATTATGGCGATTACAAGAAGTAGTGAATTTAAAGTTTGCTTTCCGGTGAGGTTGTGAAATAAAAACGAAGTAATTATTGCAATAACTGCACCTCCCAAAACACCTTCCACGGTTTTCCCGGGACTTATCCGTGGCAATACCTTATTTTTCCCAAATAGCTGGCCGCTTATTTGGCTGAATGCATCGAATATGGAAAGAATCAGAAAAGTGAAAAGTATAAGCTTGTAGTCTAACTGACTGAAAAAATAGAACCCTGCACTGAAAATTAGAAAAATGATGAGTGAGATACCGAAAAAAGTGATATTTCTGAAATTTGACTGTTTAAAAAGGTACAATAATTCTCCCGCACCAACTAAGATGATAACCAGAACAATATACCTGAACACTTGGGGGGCAAAAGCAATGCACAGAAACAGGACGTTAATTATTATAAAGTACACACCAAATTTTAACCAGCTGGCCCGTGCAGTTTTTTTATCTTTTTTTTGGTTTATAATATAAAATGCAATGCCACCCAGTGCAAAGAATGAAAGTATAATGATGTAAATAGTTAAAATCATGCAGTTATTTAAAAATTAGCACTATACCCGAAATTAGAATAATTATAATAAATATTTTTTTAATTCCGGTTTCATATTTCTCCAGATTAATTTTGCTTAATAAATGCGGCCCGGTTAAGGCACCTGCAATTGTTCCCATTGTTAGGAAAAGCACCAAAGTTAAATCAATCTCGCCAACCAGAAAATGTCCGGCAAAAGCTGAAAAAGTGTTTACAAGTACTACAAAAAGGGAAGTTCCAATGACAAGTTTTATTGGCGTATGCAATGCGATTAACCCAGCCAGAACAGGCGCTGCGCCACTTGTTCCAAAGGTTCCGCTGATAATTCCCCCGGCAAATCCAAAAACCGAACCTTTTGAAATTTTTATTCGGTTTAGCTTTTTTGATATTTCTGGTGAAGTATCAGCTTTTTTCTTTCTCCGGCTGTTCAGAAAAATAATTATCGCAAGCAATATGGAGTATATCCCAAAAGCTATTTTTAATTGTTCAGGGTTGAGAAGCCGGGTGATAAGCGTACCCGAAACAGCTCCAATAATCCCCGCAATTCCGAAAAGGAGAGCAAGCTGGAAATGAATATTTTTTTTCCGGTAGTGCCCGATTGATCCCGCAATTCCCAAAGGCAGGCTGGCTGCCAGCGAAGTAGCAACGGCAATATGGGCCGGTACCTGGAAAAGGAGAATGAGAATAAGCGGAAAGAATAACCCTCCGCCACTGCCAATCATGGTGGCCAAAACGCCAACAATTAAGCCAATAAATGGCAGCCAAATGTAGCTTTCCTGGAATGCTGAGTAGAACAACATATTTCAAATTTCAAACTTGCAACTTAACCATAATTGATTTTAAGCCAATGTATTAAAAAAATACCTAAATGAAATTTATTAATACAGGTTGTTAAATATAATGTTTTTGACTCGGTTGAAAAAAAATTGAGAATTTTCGCTGGGACATGGTGACAGTATTAAAAGAAAAATTAAATAAGGGCAATGGAGCAGTTGCAGACTTAAAATTTAGGACGAAGCTGGCTTATGGGGAATGCACCATCAGTTAGAACATTTGCAGGCATACATTGATGAATACTGCTACCGGTTTAAACGCAGCTTTATGAAAGAAGGGATTTTTGACAATCTGTTGGGGAGCATGGTCAAATCGCCATCTGTGACGTATAAACAAATTATTGCTTAAATGCCTAATTCAATAAAATAGTTCTTAGAATAAAGTTCAATTAATTCTGCAAAACTCATTTAGATGATTTTCAATATCAATCCATGTTATTCCATTATTGCAATCATAACGTTTTTCCATCATTTTTAATGCAAAGGGAAATCTATTTCTATCATATAGAAGTTTGGAATTATTCATTTTTTCTTCAATTTCTGAAGCATATACCTCAAGATCAAAAGTACTCCATTCGATGATAAATGAACTATTAATTTCATTTTTTTCATATTGTTCAATGAATTCTAGTATTTCCAACAATTTGTAGATATTATTAATATGTTCATACTCAATATGAACATTATTTCTTAAAATTATTGATTCTGAAGTTAAAGCTTTAATATAACTACTTTTAACCAATTTTTCTGAAGTAGTTTGTATGACAAAAAGTTTTCTTCCATCAACTTTTATTCTTTTTTTTTCCATTTTATTTTTAATTGATGAAATTATTGAAGCTTTTAGAACATTTGAAATGTTACGCAAATTTTGACTGTCCATCATATAAATTATAAAAATGTTATCTAATCTAAATGAATAATTTATCTCTCATATTACAATTATTCAGAAATTTTTAAACCATTTCTCGTCAATATCGATCTGTTCTTTCAATTCCGTCTTGATGCCTAATTTTAATTCTTTCAGTTTTTCAACAAGTTTTTCTCCATCAATTAAATCAATAGAAGGTGCTCCATCTCTATTTGCCTCTCTTATTGCATCACGAGTAAACGTACCAGTTGTAATAAACAAACCCTTGTCGGTTCTACCAACCATAGCACCACGAAAATCTCTTATTTCACTACACGGAACTTTTCCTTTGATGCGCTTGCATTGAAAAATAATATGGAAGCTTAATATTCCGTTTATTTTTGCTATTCCAATACCATCAATTCCTCCATCGCCTGATTTTCCTTTTATTTCAACTTGAATAAATCCTGTTTCTCTTAAAACCCTTTGGATTAACCTTTCAAATGCGCTTGGTGACATTTTTTCAGTAATAATCTTTAGTGCATTTCTTTTCCATTTTTCTGAATCTTCAACCTCTTCTTCTGTTTCTTTAATTTTAGAAATATTTGATTTTTTATTGTAGTTGGAATTGATACTTTTTAATACCCAAATACCTTTTCCAACATTTGAAATAACACCCTGGTTTTTAAGCATTGTTCGCACCCAAGCTAAATTATATTTGAGATCGGATTGACCAGTTTTTCCATTGATTATTTCTAGAAGTGAATCACTCAAATTCAAATTTTCTACTATTTTTTCGTAGATTTCATCAGTATTTGCAGAACCTCCTAATTGTCTTATAGCTTCTATTGTGGGGTCCATTAATTCATTTCTGGTTGGTAATTTTTTAACCATTTTATATATTAGTAAGAATTGCGAATACTCTAAATTAATTATTTCATTATAAAAATTGGCATTTCATTAAATAATTTATAGAAAATCTGTTTTATTTTTAATGGTTATCCGTATGTATCAAGTATTATATTGTATTCCCGCAGATTCCGCAAATAAACGCTGATTTTTTATAAAATTTCTGCGAAAATCTGCGTAATCAGCGGGAGATTTACTTTTTAGGTATATATGCAGGCATTCATATTATTTTTTATCTCAGATTATTAATTGGGAAGGAAAAAATAAAATCAAACAGGGATTTTTGGATCCCAAAGATTGAGCGTAATATTCAGCGGGACAAACAAAATAACAACTTATTAATCAAAGAAGGTTGGAAAGTCCTCCGGTTTTGGGATTTTCAAGTACAAAATGAATTTGGAAAATCTTTATATCAAATTTTAGATTATATTGAAAATTTCGAGAAATACGAAAATAAAAAAATCCAGTAACTTTCGTTACCAGATTTTTAATATGATAATAATTCTATTTAAACTTTTGGCAGCTCCCATGGAGCGCGGTAGTCAGGAGTCAGGTATTCGTTGGCGTTGTTATCATCAATAAATTTACTGTTGTCGGCATCCCAGTATAATCGCCGGCCGGTTTTTAATGCAATATTTCCGAGGTGACAAACCCTTGCGGTGTTGGCTGCAATGGCTACGTTCGCATTTGGTGTTTTGCTTGTGTCTTTTATGCATTCGATGAAATTTTTCATGTGATTATTCAGCCCCTGGCCATCACCTTTAATCAATTCCACCCGCTCCATTGCAGGGTTATTCCCACCTTCAGGAATTACTTCCCAACCACCACGGTCAACAACGAGCGTTCCGTTGTTGCCCACAAAGCCTACACCATGCGAACGGCCGTAATAGCCACCGTCAATACCAATTCCGTGATCCCACAACATGGTATAACCGTCGAATTCATAAAGTGCCTGAAGCGTATCGGGTGTTTCGGCAGCATCTTCGGGGTAAGCAAATTTGCCGCCCATTGCCATAACTGATTTCGGCGCTTTGGCTTTCATGCCAAATAATCCGTAATCGATGATGTGAACGCCCCAGTCAGTCATCATTCCGCCGGCATAATCCCAAAACCACCTGAAATTAAAATGAAACCGGTTGGGATTGAACGGACGTTTTTGGGCCGGCCCGAGCCAGAAATCATAATCCACTCCATCGGGCACGGGGCCATCGGGTTTTACAGGAATCGACTTCATCCAGCCCTGGTACGACCAAGTGCGTACTGTCCGTATTTTTCCGAGTTTGCCAGAGTGGACAAATTCCACGGCATCCTGCCAGTGTTTATCGCTGCGCTGCCATTGGCCCACCTGAACTACATTTCCGTAGCGGCTGGCTGCCCGTTCCATAATATTTAATTCTTCAATGGAGTTGGCAAGTGGTTTTTCGCAGTAAATGTATTTCCCTTCCTGGGCCGCATTAACAAACGGGATGGTGTGCCAGTGGTCAGGCGTTCCGATTATGATCACATCAATTCCGGGTTCTTCCAGCAACTTTCTGAAATCTTTAAAACCTTTGGGTTTCTTACCCTGGATTTTTTCAGTGTCTGCAATGCGCTGATTCAGAACATTTTCATCCACGTCGGCAATGGCGGCGCATTCGGTATTGGGCTGGCCCAGGAAAGCCTGCAAGTCAGAAAATCCCATTCCTTTGGCACCAATTAAGCCACAAACCAGTTTTTCGTTTGCTCCAACGCATGAAGCTAACGGCATTGATGCCGCTACCCCCACCCCGGCAGTTGCCAGTGCCGATTTTTTAATAAAACTTCTTCTGTCTGTCATTTTTTAATTATTAGGTTAAATGTTGGTAGCCGGAGGTCTGTTGGTTATCTTTCTGACTTCCGGCTTCGGTCTTTCTTCTTCTTCTTATTTATTTTTTTGCATTGCATCATCAAAAGCCACGTCCGAAGGTGTAAAGTCAACTTTTTTCACAAATTCGGCGGCTTCAGTTGCTCCGGCATCGCGGTTCATACCGCTGTCTTCCCATTCTACTGAAAGCGGTCCGTTGTAGCCAATGTCGTTCAATGCGCGGATGATATTTTCAAAATTCACACTTCCGTGGCCTAAACTACGGAAATTCCAGTAGCGGCGGTTATCACCAAATTCAGCATGTCCGCCAAAAACGCCGATGCCTTTTGGTACATCGCTCCAGTAGGAATCTTTCATGTGAACATGGAAAATCCGGTCGGAAAATTCATAAATAAAACGCACATAGTCAACATGCTGATAACCAAAGTGGCTCGGGTCGTAGTTAAATCCGAAGGCCGGGTGGTTATCCAGCGCCTGCAAAGTCAGGTGAGCAGAGTGAATATCGAATGCAATTTCGGACGGGTGCGCTTCCAATGCAAATTTCACGCCTATTTTCTGGAATTCATCCAGAATAGGAATCCAGCGTTTGGCGAATTCTTCGTAGCCTTTCTCAATGCGGCCGGCAGGTATTGGCGGAAACGAGTACAGCATGTGCCATATCGGGCTCCCGGTAAATCCGGCCACGGTGTTGAGGCCCAGCATTTTGGCCACTTTGGCTGTTTTTATCACTTCTTCTGCTGCCCGCTGACGCACGCCTTCCGGGTCGCCATCACCCCAAATATAATCGGGAAGAATTCCTTTGTGGCGCTCGTCGATGATAGCATCCGAAACACATTGCCCCACAAGGTGTGTGGAAATGGTATATAAATCCAAATCGTATTTTTTCAGCAGTGCTTTGCGTTCGTCGCAATAGGCCTGGTCGGCTTTGTCAATTTCCATGTGGTCGCCCCAGGTGCAAAGCTCGAGGCCATCGTAGCCAAACTCTTTTGCTTTTTGGCACATGGTTTCAATGGGTAAGTCGGCCCATTGTCCGGTGAATAGTGTTACTGGTCTTGCCATGATTTATATTTTTAAGAGCCTCTCCCCAAACCCTCTCCAACGGAGAGGGGGGTAGGAGCGGCTGTAGTTCATACAAATTTTTTACGGATTTATTTATAAACCCGTTTATTCTCCCCCTTTGGGGGAGTTAGAGGGGGCTTCTTTTACTCTCCGAATTTCACCCATTTTACTTCATCGTCGTATCCGGCCTTTACCACTGTGTCGATGAACTGCATTCCGCGTATTCCATCCTGAATTCCCGGGAAGTCGAGCATTTCGGCAGTTGGTTGTTTGCCTTCTTTTTTGGCCATTATTGTCAGAGCAAAATTGCGGTAAATATTTGCAAATGCCTCGAGATAGCCTTCCGGATGTCCACCGGGCGTGCGCGAATTATGAGCAGCTACTTCGCTGTCCATCGTGGCACCCACGCGTAAGATTTGAGTTGGCTGGTCGGTCCATTTTACAATAAGCGAATTGGGTTCATGCTGGAACCATTCCAGGCCGCCTTTTTCACCGTAAACTCTGATTTTGATGGCATTTTCTTCGCCGGCAGCAACTTGGGTTGCCAGTAGAATTCCGGTGGCATCTTGCTCAAAACGGAGCAATGCTGCCCCATCATCATCGAGCCGGCGGTTGGGAACATAGGTATTCAGGTCGGCGCAAAGTTCAGTAACGCGCAGTCCCGAAATGTATTCAGCCAACTGGTGGGCATGCGTTCCAATATCGCCCATACAACCTGCTTTTCCCGATTTTTTCGGATCGGTACGCCACGAGGCCTGGGCATTTCCTTCGTTTTCAGCTGCCCCCGATAGCCAGCCCTGCGGGTATTCCGCATAAATTTTTCGGATTTTACCGAAATTTCCGTCGGCAACCATTTTGCGGGCATGTTTCACTGCCGGATAGCCGGAATAAGTGTGGGTTAAAGCGAGTGTCAAACCGGTTTCTTCCAGTTTCTCGTTCAGCTTCAATGCTTCATCGAGTGTAAAGGTAATCGGTTTGTCAATAACAACATGAAACCCGTTTTCGAGTGCCATCATGGCCGGGCCGAAGTGAACGAAGTTGGGTGTTACAATCGTTACAAAATCCATCCGTTCGCCCTCGGGTAGCTGTGCCTCTTTTTCAAACATTTCCTGGTAGGTTTCATATACCCGGTTTTCAGGAAGGTAATACAGCTTGCCTGATTCTTTTGAAATTTCGGGATTCACACTGAAACAGCCGCAAACCAGTTCAATCTGGTTATCCATAAATGCTGCCAGCCGGTGAACGGCTCCAATAAACGCGTCGGTTCCACCACCGACCATTCCCATACGAAGTTTTCTATTCATATCTATTTTGTTTTAGTTGATTTGGCAAAATCAGACCCTAAAATTAACAACTCTTTTGAAATGAAGCAATTTTCAGAATGCAGACTTTTCAGATTTTGAAACAGTTAAAAATTTTCCGGTATTATTTACTATTGCCCGATACTGTTTCGTTTCCTGAAAGTCAGCAGGTAAGAGCAATTAAATAGAAAAAAGCAGTTTTTACTTTTAGGTAGTGTTTCCTAAAAATCAGTCATGTATTCAGGAAATTAAATGTTTTTTTGGGCCACAAATGATTACTTTTAAGCGCTTTTTTTTCAAATCAACATAAACCGACAAAATAATGAAGAGAAGAAATTTTATTAAAAACACTGCTGTTAGCGGAATGGCGTTAACAGGACTTGCAACTGCAACCGGAGCTTATGGTTCCGAAACTGTTTCATCAAACTCGGCTAAATTTAAACTGAAATATGCTCCCGGTTTGGGAACGTTTCGTGAAAGTGCCGGATCTGATCCTATTGACAACATCAAATTTATTGCCGACCAGGGATTTACAGCTGTTTTCGACAACGGACTTGCCTGGAGAGAAGCCGCGGTTCAGGAAAAAATAGGAAACGAACTGGCCCGGCTGGGAATGGATTTGGGACCTTTTATTGTGTATGCCGACCACGGTAAAAAATATATGGTTACCAACGATACGGAAGTTAAGGAGATGCTTAAGCAAAAGACAACCGAAGCACTTGAAGTTCAGAAGAGAACCGGCGCAAAAACCGGTTTGATCACTCCCGGGTTGTACGACGAAAGAATGGACTTGGATTACCAAACCATAAATGTGATTGAAAATATGCGCCTTTGTTGCGACATTGCCGGCAAAACCGGGCTGGAACTTGTGATGGAACCTCTCAACCGCCAGGTGGATCACCCTGGGTTGTTTTTAACATCAATGCCGCAGTCAAAAATGATTTGCGTAGCCGTGAATCATCCGAGCTGTAAAATTGTGGATGACTTATACCACCAGCAAATCACCGAAGGAAACCTGATAAGGAATATGGATTTGTGCTGGGATTATATCGGAGCATTCCACATTGGCGACAATCCGGGAAGGAACGAACCCACCACCGGTGAAATCAACTACAAAAATATATTCAAACATATTTACGATAAAGGTTACCAGGGAACACTCTGCTGCGAACATGGAAAAAGCAAAGGCGGCAAAGAAGGCGAAATGGCCTTAATTCAGGCTTACCGGGAGGTAGATTCCTTTGAGGTATAAAACGAAGTTAAGAGAGCAATCCAAACAGGCTGATTCAAAATTTTGAGTCAGCCTGTTTGGGTTATAAAAGAGACGGGGTAATTCCAATAATCCATAAACCCGGTCTCCCCGCCGTGTAATATTTTGAAGAAGTTGAAATTAATGGGAAGTAATTCGTCGATAATTCTTTATTTTTACGAGTACAGAATATTCATTCATAAACCGATATAATCATGAAAAGACGAAATTTTTTAAAGAACACGGCGGCAAGCAGTATCGCATTGTCAGGCCTGGGTAGTGTAATGGGAGCTTCTGCATCTGAATCAGTTATTTCCAACGACAATGCGTTCAAATTAAATTATGCCCCGCATTTCGGAATGTTCAGGCACAGTGCCGGCGACGACCTGATTGACCAGCTAAAATTTATGGCCGACCAGGGATTTACAGCTTTCGAAGATAACGGTATGACAGGACGAGATGTGGCAACCCAGGAAAAAATTGGCGAAACACTCGAAAAACTGGGAATGACAATGGGTGTTTTTGTGGTACCCAAGGGCGGAAACATGGCCAATACCCTGGCTGCGGGCAAAAAAGAACATGTCGATATTTTTCTGGAAGGATGCCGCCAGTCGGTTGAGGTTGCAAAACGCGTGAATGCCAAATGGATGACCGTGGTTCCGGGGGCTTTTGAAAGATGGCTGCCCATTGGTGTACAAACTGCCAACGTAATTGAAGCGCTGCGTAGAGGGGCTGAAATTCTCGAGCCGCACGGCCTTACCATGGTGCTCGAACCGCTTTCCGATTCGCCCGATCTGTTTTTGCAAACTTCTGACCAAACTTACATGATTTGCAAAGCCGTAAACAGCCCGGCCTGTAAAATTCTGTACGATATTTACCACCTTCAAAAAACCGAAGGACACCTGATTCACAATATCGATCTGACATGGGATGAAATTGCCTATTTTCAGTTAGGCGATAATCCGGGAAGAAATGAACCCACGACCGGCGAAATCAATTACAAAAATATATTTAAACACATCTACAACAAAGGATTTAGCGGCGTGGTAGGCATGGAGCACGGCAACTCCGAGCCGGGGATTGAAGGAGAAAAGAAACTGATAAAAGCATACCGCGAAGTGGATGCATTTGAAGTGTGATTCGAAAGTTGTGCTAAAATAAAAAAAGGAAGAGGCTGGTTCTATCATTGTTTCAGCCTCTTTTTTAATGTGGTTTTGGAGAATGTCGTTGATTTGAATGATTGGCAATTATCTGTCAGTTAATTATTATTGATTGATTTGAAACGGTACCATTTCCGCTAAGTTTTACCAGGTAAAATCCTTTCACGTTTGGTGGCAGATCTATAGTTTGTATTGTGCTCGTATTCATTTTTTTGCTGAAAATAGTTTTGCCATTCAAATCAGTTATTTCAACCCGGGAACCATGGATTGCTTTTTGGGGTAATTCAATTGTAAATGTTCCGGTATTCGGATTGGGATAAACCCGGAACGTCATTTCATTTGTGTTGGCTGCTTTAACTGAGGTGGTATTTGCATACTTCACCACGGTTGTCCGTCTTAGCTTCCAATGATCGCGAAAAGCAAGATGAGGCACACCACTTGCCGAAAAAGCAAGGCTGGTATAATCTGCTCCTGATTTTGATGCAACCTCACCCACCTGTTCCCAGCCAGTTTCGGTGTATTTCATCAATGTGGCTTTTTCTCCTTCTCCGTCGTCGCTGAAAGCTATGTGCGGAACTCCGTTTGGGGCGAACTTCACCGTGGGATAAAAGGCAGTTCCTTTTGAAAGTCCGTCTGTTCCGAGCGGCACCCAGCCGGATCCATCGAATTTGTAAAGTGTGGCTTTTGCGTCGGTGCCCCTGGTAGCCAAATACGGAGTGTTGTTATACACAGCCAGGCATTGGTAGGCGTCGTGGGTGCTCGCAGAAAAACCCTGCTGTCCAAGTACTTCCCAGGCCGAGCTTGCGCTGTTGTATTTCATCACGCTGGCGCGGTAGTTTGCACCGTAATCTCTGTACGACACGTAGGGAGTTCCGTTTTCCACCGCAATGTCGATTACATTTGTCATGAAACCGGTGGAGAAACCGGGAGTACCAACTGTTGCCCAACCTTCACCTCCGTTTTTTATGACTGTAATTTTGCTGTTTTGCACCGCATCCTGAAAGGCCAGCCAAAGGGTGCCGTTTTCAATTGCCAGGCTCACCTCATCAGCTATATTTTCGGTAATACCGGGCCCTCCAACGAAAACCCAGTCGGTTCCGTCGAATTTCATCACCGATGCTTTGCGCCCATTTGCTACATCGCAAAATGCCACATAAGGTGTGTTTCCTGAGATTGCAAAACACAGGCTGTTGGCCTTTCCTGGGGTAAATCCCGCACTGCCTACCACTTCCCACTCCTCTTCGTTAAATTTCATTACGGTTGCTTTGTCGTCATGTGTACGGTCCATATAAGCAACATAAGGAGTCTCTCCTATAAAAGCGATGGACTGGCTGAATGTTTCACCTTCTGAAAAACCTTCGGCACCTACCGGAACCCAGTTTTGTGCAGAGGATGGAATAAAACCCCAGAACGTCAGAAGTAGGCAGGTAAGTAGGGTTTGCCTCCTGCCTGATTTTTTTGTTTTAGCCATGGTAATTCGGTTTTAGGTTAATTATTTGCCGAACTGATAATACCAAAAGTTTGGTCGGTGCCGTCTTCAAAGTAAACTTTTAACCCAACCATTCCCCATTTGTGGATGCCAATGAATTCAATTTTGGAAACGCCGGGAATCCCTCTGCCGGTTTCCTGTACGTGAATAGTTTTAATAAGAAAAAAGCCCCACTCGTAAACATCTTCTTTCGAAACCTTCGAAACTTTTCTTTCCAATTTTTTACCGTTGTGTTTCAACGAGTAGGTGTCGCCCTCTTTGGCATCGTAGTCCATAATAGTTAGATTGCCTTCTTCGTAAACACTTTGAAATCCCTTGGTGGTAATTCTGTAGTCGCGGCTTACACTTGCGCGGTTGCCACTCACGGTAACATCTGGCATGGCCGAAATCATTTCCAAAACTGCCGGGTTGGTGATGGTTGCAGAATAGGTAATTGTTGATACTTCGCCATTGCGGGCAGTAACCACTGCGTCGGCATCGGTAACGCCATTTGGTAAAGCGGTTATCCCGTAACTGGTGTTCACTTCTCCCATGGGTGATGGTTCACCGCCTAAGGGTTTGTCGTCTCCATCAATTAAACTGCACGATGGAAATGCCAGCACGGCTAAAATTAAAGTTGCAGCAAAAGGTAAAATGTAATTTTTCATGATTAGTCAGTTTTAAATGAATGGTTATTTTTTGTTTTATGGAATTTGAAAATCAATATTCTGAATCCAACGATAAAGGCAAGCAGAAATAATGGGAATACCGATGTGGCAAAGAGAAATACCGGCCAGCCGTAAATGAAAAGAAAACAGGCAATCCAAATTCCGGAAGAAATAAATACAGCATAAATAAGTGCTTTTATCCTAAGCGTATTTAGTTCGGGTTTCTCGTTTCTCTCGGATGAAAAGCCAATAAAAATTAAACCCAGAGTTAGAAAAACGGCTGCTGTTTCATCGAGCAAATTGGTTTGTGCCACAACAAAAGTGCGTGTTTCCATGTATGATGTCAGAAAAGCAAAGACCTTCGTGGTAAAAAAATCGGGTTTGCCTCCCGCAAAATAGAGGTACCCTGCCAGGCCGGCAATTAATAACAAGGCTGCTCCGGCGTACCTGAACCAGTGCTTCAACAGCGGAAAGTAGAAATTTTGATTATCTGAATCATCCATGTGGTAAATATATTTACGGAGGATTCAATAATTATTCCCATATTGTAAATTTGATGCTTAAAAGGTAAATTGCAGGCTTAATTATATTTTGTCTAAATACTAACTGGCTAAATAATGTGGTACGATCTGGTTGTGTACACTCCAATGTATGCTACAGCCTTTTGGGCGGTAGTTTTTTTGCTTTCGCCTGTTAAGAAAAACCGGGCTAAACATTTTCTGGGGCTTTTCATGGTTGTGGCCTTTTTACTGTACCTGTCGCACACCTTATTTTTCAAACAGGAATTTGATGCGTATTTGATAATGGATCCGGTGTACACGTTTGCATCGCTTGCTGTTTATCCAATGTATTACTGGTACATCAGGCTGTTAACAGTTGAGCCCGCCATAAATTACCGGAACCTGCTGTTACTTTTGCCTGCTTTTGTAGTTTCGGTAGCCACATTATTCGTTTATGTGTTAATGAGTGAGGCAGAAACGATGGAGTACCTCCAACATTTTTTACTGAACAGAAAACCGGTTTCAGAACTTTCTTCGCTTGCCCAAACCCAGGGGATTATTTTTATTATCGGGCGGATTGTTTTTGCAGCCACAGTTATTTACAGCCTGGTTTTCGGTCGCAAACTGGTCATTCAGTACAACAAAAAGGTGGCCAATTTTTATTCCAATCTTGAGGATAAAACTATTGTATGGGTAAAATATTTGCTTTATTCTTTTGTAGCCACCTCGTTAATGAGTTTCATTTTTAATGTTATCGGGCGTTCCGTTTTTATCGAATTTACGGGGTGGCTGCTGGTGCCATCTTTAATTTTTAGTTTGTTGCTTTTTTTTATTGGTTTTCAGGGGTATATACAGAATTATTCAGTGGCCGAGCTGGCTGAAGACGAGCAGAAAGTTCCTGCTCACGGATTAAGTTTCTCAAACTCAGAACAGCTAAAAAAAGAGGTGGTTCAGTTATTTGAAAATGAAAAAATTTATCGCGATCCGAACCTGAAAATCACTCATGTTTGCAATCGGCTGAAAACCAACAGGACGTACATTTCAAAATTGATAAACAATCAGTTTAATTCCACATTCAGCGATTTTGTAAACAGCTACCGGGTTGAGGAAGCGAAAACTTTGCTGACGCAAAATCCATCTCATCTTTTTTCATTAAATCATGTATCGGAGGCGGCAGGCTTTGGATCGCTAAGTTCATTTATCCGCATTTTTAAAGATAAGGTGGGAGTAACGCCCGGCAGATACCGCGAGAACAGCAGGAACTGAAAATTTTACCCGGTGGTTCCCATGGCATTGGCAATGGCATTCACACTGCGCAGCAAGCTGTGCAGTAACCCGTCTGCGTTTTCCTTGTCAGAATGTTGCGCTTTTCGCCACTGTTTCAAAAGTCGAATTTGTTCTTTATGCAGCGGCATCAGGGCATCGGCCCTTAAGTTGGTTGAATAATAGTGGTTTTTGCGCCTTTCACGTATGGAACTGCCCAGCAGGGCGAGCATCATTTCGCGGGTTAACGCGAGTTCGCTTAACAACATGGTAAGAATTTCATTTTTTACTTTTTCGCTTACAACCAGGTCGCTGTAGAGTTTTATAATTTTTTCGTCGGTGGCAGCAAGGCTGGTATCAATGTTGGTTAAAACATAACGCACAAAATTATCGGTTTTAACCAGTTTTCTCAGGTCGCTGTATTTTTCAGGTTCTTCCATTTTCATTTTTTGAAGTGTGGATCCCACACCGTACCAGCTCGAAATGTGCATGCGCGACTGTGTCCAGCTGAAAACCCACGGGATGGCACGCAAATCGGCCAGTGTCCTTTTTCCTGTGCGGCGTGCCGGGCGCGAGCCAATTTTGCTCGATTCAATGGCATCGATAGGAGTGGCCTGGTCGTAAAATTCAATAAACGAAGGGTGGTCGGTAAGCTGCCTGAAAACTTTGTAGCTCTCATTTGCCATATAGCTGAATACCTTATTTCTAACCTGGTCATTTTCCGGTTCAATCTGATTGCTTAGCACCGTTTGGTGAGCCAGCCCGGCAACCAGCAATTCAAGATTATAGGCCGCATTTACTTTGTTGGCGTATTTACGTTCTATGGTTTCGCCTTGTTCGGTGACCCTTATTAATCCGTTTAAAGTTGATGCCGGAAGCGATTTTATAAACCAGTGGGTTGGCCCGGCTCCACGGCTGATGGTACCTCCTTTCCCGTGAAAAAAGCGAAGTTTCACACCGTGTTTTTTCGCTATTTCGGTGAGTTTAATCTGGGCGTTGTACAAATGCCACGTGCTGGCCAGAATCCCGCCGTCTTTGTTGCTGTCGCTGTAACCAATCATTACATCCTGTACCGGTTTTTTCCAGCCTTTCTGCTCTTTAATGTAATTCAGGCTGTTTTTGGTTGCCTGGTGACTTAAAAATGCATCCAGTATTTCGGGGCTTTTAATTAAATCATCAATGGTTTCAAACAGTGGCACCACCGGCAACGGGCACGCCAAACCACCCGATGTGTAATGCGATAAACCGGCTTCCCGCACAAACAGAAAAACGGTAAACAGATCGGTAACATCGCGGGTCATGCTTACAATCAGCGAGCCCAGGGCTCTTTCCGAATAGTGGCTGATGTGGTTTTCGATTACCTGGAAAGTCCGGACAACTTGTTTTGATTTTTCCGATTTCAGAAAATCTATTTTGCTGATAAACGGACGGTTATTCCCAAGTTCTTCCAGGATGAATGTTTTCCATGCTTCGGGGTTTTGTGCAGTTGCTTTGTATTTTTGGGGTTGGCTTACCTTCATAATATCCCGCAGGGCATCTTCATAAAATTTACTGTTCTGCCTGATGTCTAAATGTGCCAAATGAAACCCAAAAATTTTCAGGTGGCGCAAAACTTTCTGTACGTCGTTAACAGCAATGGTTTCAGCGCCGTAATTTATCAGGGTGTCTTTGAGTAAAAGCAAATCTTCGGCCAGTTTAACTGAGCTTTTATAGGAGGTAGTGGTTTCGTGAAGCTCAATTCCCCCACTCGAATTTTCAACAATAGGAAGTTTTTGTTTTACAAGCTGAATGAATGTTTTGAATGGCTCGTTTTTAGCGGGCTGTTTTTGAAACTGCAGTTCATTTTGCAGCATCTCCATGCGTTTTTGGAAGGAAGTTGTGAGGCAGCTGCTGTTGCAGTAAATGCTGAGTTTGTCAGCAAGTTCGTCCAATAGTTTGTTGAGCAGCAAAAATGCATGTACCCTGAACGTTTTCAGCGTGTTTGCCGTAACTTCAGCTGTAACCAGCGGATGTCCGTCGCGGTCGCCACCCACCCAGTTTCCAAAAGCAATGACGGGGTAATTACCGGTATCGGCAACCAGATCGCGGTTAAACCCGGTTTCCTCCCAGGCCTGCCGTAGTTTAAAGTCGAAATAGTGAAGCATTTCGGGGAAAACTTTATAGAAATAGTGCAATACGTTTTCCAGTTCCGACTCCACCGCGGGTTTTTCAATAAAAATTTCCCCGATAAACCAGAGTTTATGCAATATTTGTTTGATGTCGTGTTTTATCTCTTCGTGTTCGTAGCTGGTGTACATGGAGTTTTCGCGCTTAACAATCAACAGGTACAGTTGGCGGTAAAGGGCTAAAACCACGGGGCGTTTGGCCTCAGTGGGATGGGCAGTTAAAACCGGTTCTGCAACAACCTTTTTCAATTCCCGGGCGATGGTATTTTCGTCAATGTTTTTACTTTTTAAATCGGCAAGCACATTTCCCCAAAGCCCGCTTACCCCCGAAAGGCCGTTTTGTTGCTGTTTGGTCCTGCGGTTTTGTACCGCCCCGTTCACTTCTGCCAGGTTCAGCAGCTGGAAACTCAATGAATATAGGTGCAATAATTTTTCAGTGTTTTCTTTATCAAAACGTGGTGGCTGGGAGGAGATCCATGGAATTTGACGGGCCAGACCGGGTTCGTTGTTTTCAACTAAAACTTCCGACAGGCATTGCAGCAGAAATTCAAAATCTTCGTAGGGTTTTCCAATCAATATTTTAACTTTATCCAACAAATGTTTCATAAAATAATCATGGTTGAGAAATTTATCCTTTCATTAATTAGGATAGACGGTTTGAAAAAAATATTCATTAATAAAACCGGAGTTTGGTACATTTGTTTCAGTTCTGTCAATTATTCTTCTCACGATGTTGATTGTATAAACTAAAATTGAATAATGTTGTTCAATTTCAATAATTAAATGAGTGAAAAAAGATTTAATGAATAAAACGATATTAGTACCTGTTGATTTTAAACAGCCTTCGGCCGATGCTGCTTCTTATGGTTGTAAAATGGCTCAAAAAATGGGTGCCGGTTTGCTTTTGCTTTATGTAATTGATACCCCCGGAATATTAGCCCAGTTTTTTTCGTCGGGCGATCATCTTGTAAAAGTTACCGATGAGGCCAAAGAAAAACTGATTGAGTTGGCAAAATCGATGAACAGCAAATTCCCCGAAATTAAAACCTCCACACGCATAGCACGTGGGAAACCATACGAAAAAATACTGGAAACATGCCGTAACGAAGACACCCGGATGATTATACTGGGAGAAAACCATCAGTGTGGCGATCCGGAAGATGAACTGGGAACCACGGTTTACCATGTTACGCTGAAATCGAGAGTACCTGTTCTTACCCTTAAAGGAGACACCACCAGGATGAAGGATAAAATTGTGGTTCCGCTTGACTTAACCAAGGAGACCCGCGAAAAGCTGTCGGCAGCTTTGTTTTATGGAAAGGAATATGGTGCAAAAATCCATTTGGTGTCCGCACTCGTTGGTGGTATTGCCAAAAAAGAAAGCCGCATTTACAAAAAAATGAACGACGCCAGGGAGACCCTGGAAATGAATGGAGTTGAATGCGAAATGAAATTGTTCGACCGTTCAAAAACTCCCCCGTTTAAAAGGGTTTTGGAATATGCCGAGAAAGTAGATGCCGGAATGATTTTACTCATGACTCACCAGGAAGGTTATACTTACGATAATTACATCGGGGCGTTTGCTCATCATATTCTGAACTTGTCAAATATTTCGGTGTTGAGTATTACCTCGGTGAAGAACAATTTGGATTTTGCCCCGTTTTTTAAATCTTTGGTTGATCCCATGGGGGTGTTAATGAGAGGTGAGAAATGAGTAATTTTTAAAGAATTTTGTAAGAAATGCAATATATTCTTATTGTTTACCTGGTTGTCTCTTTCGGGATATTTATTTTGCCCGGCTGGCTGAAAAAGCAGAAAGCACTTTTGCTTACCCTGGTTCAGCTGGGTGCATTTATCTATTTTGCAACACGCATTCCTGAGATTACCAGCATGCCGTCGGAACAAATTTTTATAAGCTGGCTGCCCCGGCTCGGGCTCAACCTTGAATTTGTTCTCGATGGCCTGAGCATGGTGTTTGCCTTGCTGGTAACGGGTATTGGAACCCTGGTGTTTTTGTATGCCAAGGCCTATATGAAAAGCTATTCGGGCACCGATAAGTTTTTCTTTTACCTGATGCTGTTCAGCGCTGCCATGTTGGGGCTGGTGTTGTCGGCCAATTTAATTCAGCTTTTTATTTTCTGGGAACTGACAAGTTTCCTGTCTTACTTTTTAATCAGTTTTTACCACGAAAAAGAATCGGCACGAAAAGCCGCTTTCCAGTCGCTTTATATTACCGGTTTTGGCGGGCTGAGTATGCTGGCGGGAATTGTGTTGCTGGGCAGTGTAATCGATAGCTATGCGCTTAACGACTGGATTGCCGGTGCTGACGCACTGCGTGAGAGTAATTTATACCTGCCCGGATTGTTACTTATTTTGGTTGGGGTGTTAACCAAATCGGCCCAGTTTCCGTTTCATTTTTGGTTGCCCGGTGCTATGCAGGCTCCGGCACCTGTGAGTTCGTATTTGCATTCGGCCACTATGGTAAAAGCCGGTGTTTTTCTGCTTGCAAGGCTGAGCCCGGTTTTGGGCGGTACTCCCGAGTGGGTTTATATTATTTCTATGGTTGGCGTGCTTACCATGCTCACCGGTTCCTATTTTGCCATTACCCAAACCGATTTGAAAGGAATTTTGGCATATACTACCATTAATGCACTGGGCGTTTTGGTGTTACTGCTCGGAATCGACACCAAAGAGTCGATTAAAGCAGCCATGCTGTTTTTGTTTATTCATGCATTTTACAAAGCCACACTTTTCATGGTGGCCGGCCTCATCGAGAAAAAAACCGGCACGCGTGAACTTTCAAAACTGGGCGGATTGATAAAATACATGCCTTTCACTTTTGTTATTGCTTTGCTGGCCTTGCTTTCTATGGCCGGTCTCCCGCCATTGCTTGGTTTTTTAGGGAAGGAACTGATTTACGAAGCCAAGGTGCAGTCGCCCGGAATTGCTTCGCTGGTATTGGTGCTGGGCGTTATATCCAACGTATTTATGGTGGCAGTTTCGTTGTTTTTTGCCCGGAAAGTTTTTCTGGGAAAATCACCAAAATATGAAAAACTACCCAACGAAAGAGGTTTTGCTTTTTTAATTGGTCCGGCAGTGCTGGCACTGTTAAGCCTTGTGTTGGGGTTATCGCCCGACAAGCTGGGAACGGCTATTATAAAACCAGCTCTTTTTGTCGTTTCTACAGAGGCCGTTGAAGTAAAACTGAAAATATGGCACGGATTCAACCAGGTTTTTTATTTAAGTCTGCTCACTATTGTGCTGGGTGTGGGGCTTTTTTGGGCCATGCTCAAAAAGAAAAAAGTGCTGGAGATTTGGCGCAGGGTGAACGATGTAGTTTTTTCCGTTCAGCTCGAAGATGTTTTTGCATGGGTAATGGATAAGTTTGTGGTCATTTCGAAAATGAAAACCAAAGCGGTGCAGCATGGGTATCACCGCTATTACATATTAACCATTTTTGTTTTTACCACCTTACTGCTTTGGTTCCAGGTTTTTGTAACCCGCTCGTGGGATTTTGGCATTGCATTTAGCATGAAACCATTTTATATATCGGGACTTGCTGTGGTTATTATTTTGGCCGCTGCAGCCAGCACAGTGTCGCGTTCCCGCATTGTGACCATAATCGCTATGGGAGTGGCAGGTTACGGCATTTCTCTTATTTTTCTTTATTACAGCGCTATCGATTTGGCCATTACTCAAATATTGGTTGAAACGCTTACGATGGTCATGTTTATGGCTATTTTACAGAGATTGCCCCGGTTTGCCGTGTTGTCTTCGAAGCGCACGCGATTTCGCGATTTTTTAATCGCACTTGGTTTTGGCAGTGTAATGACAGTACTTGCATTAAAAGCGGTGAATGTGAATCTGAATCCATCCATCTCTGATTTTTTTATTGCGAACAGTTACGACAGGGCTTTTGGTGAAAATGTGGTAAATGTGATACTGGTTGATTTTCGTGCGCTCGATACACTTGGCGAAGTTACGGTACTCACTATTGCCGCTTTGGGGGTTTATTTATTGCTGAAAACCAAAAAATCGAAATTATGAACTCGGTTATATTACAAATAGCGGCAAAATACCTGAAATGGTTGCTCATTGTTTTTGCAGTGCTGGCGCTGCTCAGGGGGCACAATAATCCAGGTGGCGGATTTATTGGCGGGCTAATGGCCGGACTGGCCATTGTGTATCGCGGATTTGCATACAATGCTTTTCAGGTGAAAGAAGAATTGCAGGATCGTCCCGGGTATTATATCGGAGGTGGACTTTTTGCTATTTTCCTGAGCTTTCTGCCATCGCTTTTCGCGGGCAAAACAATTATGACCGGCCTTTGGGTGAAAATACCAACACCCGTTGGCGAAGGGATTAAACTGGGCACACCCTTTTTGTTTGATATCGGGGTTTTCTTTGCAGTTATTGGAGTGACCTTACTTTTTGTTTTTTCATTAACACAAAAACAACATTAATGGAAATTATTCTGGCAATAGTAGTAGGAGTTTTATACACGGCGGGAGTTTACCTGATGCTCCGGCGGAGTATCCTGAAATTTATTATCGGGCTTATTCTTTTGAGTAACGCGACCAACCTTCTGGTTTTTCTCTCGGCGGGTCTGGTTCCCGGAAGCCCGGCTTTTGTAAAACCTGATGGCGTAGGCAATGGCGTAATGGCCGACCCGCTGCCGCAGGCACTGGTGCTCACCGCTATTGTTATCGGGCTGGGTATTGTGGTGTTTACGCTGGCATTAAAATATAAGTTTTTTGAATTAACGGGTACTGACGATTTGGATCAGCTTAAAAAAACCGATGACTAATGATAGCATTTGTTGCATTGCCCATATTAATTCCTTTTGTGCTGATAATCACTTTGCTGATTATCCGTTCAGATAAGCTGGCCCGCTGGGTTGGCCCGCTGGGGGCCGGATTGCTGATTTTATTGTCGGTGTACCTTTTGGTGCTGGTGCGCGAACACGGTGTAATTGCCCTGCAAATGGGCGGCTGGGAAGCACCTTTTGGAATTACACTGGTGGTTGATTACCTGAGCGCCCTCATGCTTGTAGTTTCGGCAATTATAATTTTCTCCATTGCCGTTTATGCCCTTCGGTTTTTGCCCGAAACCATTAAACTGAACCGGTTTTTTATTTTCTTTTTTGGTTTGACTATGGGGCTGAATGGGGCGTTTGTTACCGGCGATGTGTTTAATTTGTTTGTTTGGTTTGAGGTGATGCTAATGTCGTCTTTCGTGCTCATTACTTTGGGGCGCACAAAAAACCAACTCGAAGGCGGCATAAAATACATGGCGCTGAACCTGGTGGGATCGATGTTTTTCCTTGCCGGGGTGGGTCTGCTTTACGGGAAAACCGGTACGCTCAACATGGCGCACCTGGCCGAAATATTGAAAAACGACGATCAGGCGATTCTGATGAATACCTCGGCTGTACTGTTTTTTGTGGCATTTGGAATTAAAGCGGCTGTTTTCCCGCTTTACTTTTGGCTGCCTGCTTCATATCACACGCCAAATATTACCATTTCGTCGTTGTTTGCAGGGTTGCTCACAAAAGTGGGGGTTTATACTTTTATTCGTTTTTTTACGCTTTTTTTTGTACACGACCCGCAGTTCTGGCACCAGCTTTTGCTTGTTATTGCCGGTCTTACAATGGTGGCAGGTGGCATGGCAGCAGCTGCCCACTACGAAACGCGCCGGATTTTATCTTACCACATCATCAGTCAGATTGGTTATATGATAATGGGGCTGGGCATTTTTACCCCGCTGGCCATTGCCGGGGCAGTGTTTTTTACCATCCACAACATGGTGGCCAAAACCAATACTTTTTTAGTTTCAGGAATGATTAACAAAGCCCGGGGAACTTATGAACTGAAAGATGTTGGGGGCCTTTTTAATCAGAGTCCGCTGATGGCCGTACTGTTTGTTATTCCTGCATTTGCACTGGCCGGGGCACCACCCATTTCGGGTTTCTTTGCCAAATTTATTCTCATAAAGGCAGGTATTGAAAACGGAAATTACGGGATTACAGCAGTGGCTGTGCTAACCGGAATGCTGACACTCTACTCGATGATAAAAATATGGAACGAAGCTTTTTTGAAAAAGCAACCTGAAAATGAGTACGCCAAAACGCCATTTAAAAAGCTGCAATTTGCCGAATATTTTCCGTCGGTGCTTTTAGGTGCAGTAAGCATTTTAATGGGAATTTTTGCTTTTTATGTGTTCGATTTTACGATGGAAGCCGGCGCCCAGCTTACCAATCCGGAACTTTATATTGAAACCGTTTTGAAAAGAGTGAACCCATGAAGCTATTGAAAAAAATATATTTCACCCTGGAATTTATTGTGTTCTATCTGGTTAAGCTGGTAGAAGCCAATTTTTACATTGCATGGGATATTTTAACGCCAAAAATGCATACCAAACCGGCTTTCATGGAAATTCCGGTAACTTTGAAATCAGACCTGGGTTTGCTGCTTTTCAGTAACCTGCTTTCGATGACACCGGGAACGATGAGCATGGATATAAGCCCGGACAAAAAAACGGTTTTGGTGCACGTGCTCTATTATTCAACCGATGATATAATGCTAAAGGATTTTAACAGGATTCAGGATAAAATTAAACGAGTAACCGGTTAAATTATGGAAGATTCAGTTTCAAATACAGTCTTGATAATTGCATTCTCGATGCTTTTGGCGGCACTGGTGCTTGCATTTGCCCGTTTGCTAAAGGGGCCGTCGATTAACGATCGGATTGCGGCAATGGATTTAATTGCAGCGGTGGTTATGGGTTTTGTGCTGGTTTACAGTGTAATGATAAACAAGTCAATTTATTTCGATATACCTGTTATCATTTCACTGATTTCTTTTATTGGCACGGTGGCCGTTTCAACCTATTTAAAACACAGGTATGGATAAAATAATTATTTCAACATTGATGCTTGCCGGGGCATTTTTTATTTTGGTGGCGGCAATTGGTATAGTACGGTTTAAAGATTTGTACAGCCGGCTTCATGCAAGTACCAAAGCACCGTCGTTTGGCATTTTTTTAATTGTGCTGGGTGTGAGCCTGTTTTTTAATATGCCAATTGTTTACCTGAAAGGTTTTTTCATAATTGTTTTCGTATATCTCACGGCACCGCTGGCGGCTCATTCCATTGTTAAATCCTTTAATGATAAAGAGAAGGATACGAATTCATTTTTGCAGAAGAAGGAGCCTAAAAGTTAATTTTTCAGAACTTTGGTTTCCCCGTGGTGAATTCTTTGCTGAACTTTTCATACATAAAAAAACCGCTCCTGCGGGACAGAAACGGCTAAGGGAATTTTTTGCGAAAGGATGAGTAAACAACTTCTATTTTGAGTTTTCCAGCTTTATATTTACGCAGTTCTCATTGTTTTCTACTTGAAGCGTTTCTGCGGTTTTATTGTACGAAATATAATTGGTGACAATTTTGTATTCACCCGGCTTTACTTTGAAGGTGAATTTGCCGTCGAAATCGGTGTAGGTTTTCATATCAGTACCTTCGAGCTGAATTTCAACTCCGGTCAGTAATTCACCCGAACCTGAGTCGGCAACGGTTCCGGTTAATACGGTGGTAACTTCACTGTTGGTGTCAGCTGTTGCTTCCCCTTTTTTTTCTTCGGCATTTCCCACAAATGCGAGAAATACGATTAGTGTAGCGAATAGTAATTTTTTCATCTTTTATGAATTTTAATTCAATGTAAATGTAAGGCGGTGCTGTTAAATGGGAGTTACAGAATTATTACAGTTTTATTACATTTGAGACTAGTTTCGTGTCATGCCTCAAAAGTCGCATCGCCATTCCGAGTTTTCATTCATTTTTAGAATGAGCATAATGAGACGATGACAGAAAAATTCCAAAATTCAATCCACAAATCACAAATAAACTCCAATTTCTCAATTTTTTTAAATTTCAAAATTCATATTGTTTGGAGATTTGTTTTTGTTTTTTGATGCTTATTTGGTGTTTGCTTTTTGCTATTTGTTATTTCTCACATAATCAGAACGATATGCAAATCTGTCATTGGCAACGTGTTTCGGAATCTGCTTTTTTCAAGCTGAGATGCTGAATCCGCCAGTTGGCGGACAGCATGACGTTTCACGATTGACATGGTGCTAGTATTCACGCTTGTTTATTAGCTCACCTTTCTCGTTGTAGTTTTTCCAGGTTCCGCTTTTCTCTCCAATGTTGTATTGAAGCACGTACAAAAGTTTTCCGTCGTCGTTCCATATTTTCCATTTGCCGTGTTTTTTCCCGTTTTTGTAACGGGCGATGGAAACTTTAATGTTATTGCGGTTGTAAACGACCCACTTGCCGTGCATTTTATTGTTTTTGTATGAACGGATTTCGTTGAGGGTGCCGTTTTCAAACCAGATTTTTGTTTTACCGTGTTTGAACCCGTTTTTGAAACGGGCGGTCATTTTCACCACGCCATTTTCGTAGTGCGTCGTCCATTTACCGGTGTAAGGTTCCCCGTTCAGAAAATAAGTGCCTTCTTTTTCAATTAATTCCTGACCGATCGAAATCCCGGAAACTCCCAGAAGAAAAAGCAAGAAGATAATTGTTCGTTTCATTATTTTGTAAAGTTACAGTGTTTGAATTGCAGTGTTATTTCGTTTTAAAAACAATTGCAGGAATGAAAATGGAAAAAAGCCCCGGGATGAACCGGGACTTTAGTTTGCCAGGCTGAAACGGCCTGGTTTTCAAACACTGCAATTGTTTTTTGTTTCATTATAAATTATAAGCTTGCTTCAATCCAGTTCCAGGCCGAAATGTCAACTTTTGTACCTGCTGTGTAATTAGCTTCCGGGTCCGCATTTGCTCCGTCAATCTGAACATTGGAAAGTGCTCCGCCATCTTTCATGTCGATATTTTTATCGTAGCCTTCCAGGTACAGGTTGGTGATGGTTGCGCCCGATTCTTTTTTGAATTGCAGGGCAGTTCCTCCCACGGTTGAAATAGCTGTAACATTTGTAAATTGGGGGTTGTTGTTTACTTTATCGCCTTCAAAAGCAGTTGAGAAACCTTCGATGGTGTGCGAAATGTAGGTGTTGGTTATTCCACCGCTCCAGCCTTCGGTCCAGTCAACCGCATCGTCTTCGTTGTTTTCGAGGTAAATATTTTCAACAGTTGCTGTACCTCCGAAAAATTCAATTCCATCGTCTGAGCCGTTGATTACTGCAATGTTATTCAATGTTGTTTGTGAACCTACTGCATACAATGAAACTCCGTTGTATTGCGATTCAGAATTGATTTGAGCACCTGTTCCTTTAATGACAAGGTATTCAATTGCACCTGAATTATCATCATCAGCATTGCCGCCATAAATAAATCCGCCAACTTCGGCTTCAGCATCAACACCTGCTGTGGTGGTTGCTTTTCCGCAAATGGTTAAACCACCCCAATCGCCGGGTGAGCCTAAATCGGATGCAATCACAACCGGATTGTCAGCGGTTCCGTTGATAAAGATTCCTCCCCCTTTCAGAACAGCGATGTACACTTCTGTTCCACCGGCATCTGCATGAATTTTTGTTCCCGCAGGAATGGTCAGTGAAGCGCCATCTTTTACAATGTAAGAACCAGTGAGGCGGTACGATTTTGTGGCATCTAACTCCACATCGCTGGTAACTTCACCGTTTAATACTACTACTTCTGCCAGTTCGGCATCTACCCAACTCCAGTTACCGGGATCAACGGTTGCCGGAGCATTGTAACTTTTTGAAGGATCAGCCGTTTCCCCTTCGATTATAACATTTGCCAGAGGGCCGCCGTCTTTCATGTCGATACTGGTGGCATAACCGCTCAACGAAAGTCCGGTGATTGTAGCACCCGATTCTTTTTTGAACTGAAGCGCGGTTCCACCAACTGTTGATACCGCTGTAAGGTTGATAAGTTTAGGATTTGCATTGTCTTTATCGGCTTCCACCACTGTTGAAAAACCTTCGATGGTATGCTCCACATAAGCATTGGTAACAGTGCCGCTCCAGCCTTCGGTCCAGTCGATGGCATCGTCTTCGTTGTTTTGCAAAAACAGGTTGGTAACTGACACAGTTCCGCCAAAAAATTCAACTCCGTCATCTGAGCCATTAATTACAGCCACGTTTTCAACTGTAGTTCCGGAACCCACTGCGTAAAATGAAACGCCGTTGTACTGCGACTCGGAATTGATTTGCGCACCGGTTCCAATAATTACCAGGTTGGAAATGGAGCCTGAATTGTCGCCGTCGTCATTGCCACCGTAGATGAAACCGCCTACTTCAGCTTCAGCATCAACTCCGGCAGTAGTTGTAGCATTTCCGCAAATGGTTAAGCCACCCCAGTCGCCGGGATTTCCACTTGCTGAAGACATCACCACGGGGCTGCTTTCGGTGCCCTGGATGTGAATATCGCCGCCTTTCAGCACGGCAATGTAAACATCGGTTCCGCCGTTATCGGCCAGAATATTGGTTCCGGCCGGAATGGTTAAGGTAACTCCTTCGGGCACAATAAATGAACCAGTCAGGTTGTACTGCATGGTTGGATCCAATGTGTAATCTTCGGGAAGTTCTCCGGCCATTACACCCATTTCGAGGTTTTCAATTACCTCAGGTACTGGATCAACAACCGGATCATCATCGCCACAACTGGTAAATACCAAAGTTGCTATCAGCGCAAGACTAAAAATTTTGAAAACTGTTTTTTTCATGACAAAATTGATTTTAAAATGTTATTCATTTTTTAAGAATTTTAATTCAAACTGATTTTCACACCCAGGCTCAGCTCCATTCCTTTTTTGTATGAGCTCACCGTGGAAGTAAATTGTTCGCCGGTAAACGGCTTTATATCTTGAGTTTGTTTGATTTCAGGATTCAGCAGGTTTTTACCGGTAAATTTCAGCGAAATGGTTTCCGATATTTTTTTGAGCAAAATAAAATCGAGGGTTACAAATCCTTTTTCAATGATTTCGTTGTTAAACAGCGTGGCGCTGTTTTGAAAATCCTCGGGGGCTCCCAGTGCCAGGATTTTATCTGACGAATAGTTTCCGCTGATGGTAGCTGCAAATTCGTTTTCCTTGTTATTTGAATAGCTAAGGATTCCGTTGGCAATAAAATCGGATGCTCCCTGTAAATCGGTTTCGGTTTTGTTGTTGTACTGAAATTCTTCCAGTAAATCCTGGTTGAACCACATTTTTGTGGCGTTCACTGTCAGGTTCAATTCGGGCATGCCTGTATTTTCTGCTTTGATAATATCGAAACGTGTTTCCAGTTCAAAGCCATACACATCGGCTTTATCGCCGGTGTTTTCATAAATGAAATTTCCGGATGAACCCCTGGTTTGAGCCAGGTTGATTGGGTCGTTAATTTGCTTGTAAAACGCGGTTGCTGAAAACAGTTCCTTGTTGGTAGGGAAGAACTCCCACTTTAAATCGATATTGTAATTCTCCGAATTTTTAAGTTCCGGGTTTCCTTTTGTTACACGGCCGGTTGGCGATACATATTCGAATGGCGCCAGCTCTTTAAATTCAGGCAGCGTGATGGTTTCGCTGGCTGCCAGCCGCAGCGAGCTTTTATCGGTGAGCAGGTATTTCAGGTTCAGCCCCGGCAAAATGTTATTGTAATCGTATGAAACCGATCCCTGTCTGCCCACATAGTTGGCCACATCCCAGTCCACTTCAATATTGTCCAGTTCGTATCGGGCACCCACATTCCCGCTAAATTTTCCGAGGGTGAAATCAGCGTTCAGAAATCCGGCGTAAACATTCAGGTTGGCGTTGTAGTTGTCGGGTTTTCTGTCTCTGATAATTAAATCGTTGCCGGCATAAAGTGCTTCATTCAACAACGCTTTGTCGAGGTTGTCAATAGAGTTGACCTGCACGCCTTTTGCACGTACACCAATAAACATCGACTGAAAATCCCGTTCTTTCATCCGGAAATTGGCACCGTAGTTCAGTTTCAATTTCTTTTGTTCTTCGTCTTTAAAAAAGAGTTCGTCTTTCAGGTAGCCGTTAAATTCGCCGTCTTCAATACTCTGAAGTGACTTCCGTTGCTGAAAATCGCCAACGTGTGCAAACTGAACGGTATTTTCATTTAGAATATTTACTTCGTTGCGAATACGGTTGGGTTCGTCGGAATTCACATAATTGTATCCTGCAGCCCATTCCAGTTGGTTTCTTTCGGCAAGCCGATGGCTTCCCAGCAATTGGTTAATAAATATCTGGGTTTCTTTTAGGTTCTGATCGCGAACAAATGCACCGGTTTCCTGCGGATCCTGGTCAAAAACGTAACCTTCGCCGTTTCGTCCCTGCTCGTAAAGCTGGTCAACCGTTTTAAGAATTACCAGGCTGTTGAAATTCAGGCTGTTGTAATCATTAAAATTGTAAGCCACGTTAATCAGCCCGGTGGTATTGATATTTGTGGAGAACGTTTCGGCATCGGTAAATTCATTGTCCAGTACATTCGAACGGTACTTCCGGTAAACGCCTTTGTAATGGTCGTAAGAATTTTCGTGCTCAACCGTTGCAAAAACCGACAATTCATTATTGAAAAGTTCAAACTGTTTTCCACCTGTCAGCGAGAAATCGAATCCCAACGGGAAGCTGCGTGTATCGGTATTCCAGCTTTGGTTGGTGATGGCTTCTTCGGTAGTGTACGAGCGCTGGTAAAAACCAAAATTTACATCGTTCATGTTTTGAGTGGTTTTGAAATTATTCCAAACACCGTCTTTTAACACATTGGTGTTGGTCTTTCCTGAAACGCCAACAGACAACGTTTCGCTGTAACTTTTTGAGCTGATGTTAACCGTACCCGAAGCCTGGTCGCCATAATTCTGTGCCGAGAAAGTTTTATCGATTCCCACATTTTTTATGATGTCGGTAGAGAACAGGTTTAGGTCGATGTTCTTTTTACTTACATCGTCCGAAGGAATCGGCAGTCCGTTCATGGTTGTAGTTAAATAGCGGTCACCTAACCCTCGGATGTAAATGTCGCCGGAGCTTTCGGTTTTTGTAACCCCGGTTATTTTTGATGTAGCCGTTGCCGCATCGGAAACACCGAGGCTCGACAAACGACTCGAACCGATGCTTTCGGTAATTCCGGTGGCATTTTTCTGGTCGAGCAGCAGCATGGCTTCCGATTCGCGGTTGGCTTTTGCCACCACTTTTACTTCTCCAATATCGAGGGTTGCAGGTTCGAGTGCCACATTGATTTCTGTTTCATCGCCGGCTGTAATTTCCACCTGAATTTCCTGTGGTTCATACGAAATAAATGAAACGACGAGCGTATGAGTTCCGGGCTCAATGCCAGGCAAAATATAGTTGCCATCGAAATCGGTGATGGTTCCCTGTGTTGTTCCTTTAATTAAAACGGTGGTCCCTATGAGTGATTCCTGTGTTTTTGAATCGGTTACGCTTCCTTTTATTGTTCCTTTTTGCGCATAACCGATAAAAGAAAAAATTAGTAGGAGACTACTAATAAAGATTGTTTTCATTCTTTTTTTTGTTTGCAGTGTTTTTTCGACATTTTTTCTTTAAAGTCGGCAGCAAAGGAAGGGGCAAAATGTTACAGTGCGATTACTATTCATTTAAGGTTGAATTACATTTCTGTAATAAAAATGAAATAAAATTTTGCGGGCTGCACTCGCTTTTGAGATTTCTGGAAAGCAGCAAAAAATTTGTTGTCTGGCATATTACCGGTGAATTGCAAATTATCCTAAAAAATGAATTTCTATTTCTTCGCGAGCGAGAACAAAAACTCCACTCCTTTTTTGGGGTTGTTTTTTACCGAGATGTTTCCTTTATGCAGTTGGATGGCATTTTTTACAATGGCCAGTCCCAGGCCGGTACCACCTTTCTCGCGGCTGCGACCATGGTCAACGCGGTAAAAACGTTCGAATATTCGGGGCAGGTGCTCTTCAGGAATTCCGGTTCCGGTATCGGAATAGGAGAAATAATAGTATTTTTCGTCTTCGTGGTAAACTTTTACATTGATGCTGATTCCATCGCCCCCGTAGTTGATGGAGTTTTCAACAAAGTTTTGGAAGATTGAAAACAGTAGCGAATCATTTCCATCTATTACTGTGTTTTGCGGTACATCGCTCGAAAAAGAGATGTTTTTTTCGTGCATCCGGTTGGCAAAGTTTTCATAAACCTCATCAATAACCGATTTTATATCGAGGGGTTTGAACCGAAACAGTTCCCCGGCATCTTCGATGTTGTTCAGCAACGAAACGTCATTTATTAAATCAGTAAGCCGTTCGGCCTGCAAAAATGTTTTCTCCAGAAAATATTTTTGTTTTTCTTCGGGCACCGGCCAGTTCTCAATCATGGTTTCCAGGTAACCTTTTATTGAGGCCAGCGGCGTTTTCAGTTCGTGGGCAATGTTCGAGGTGAGTTGCTGTTTCATCAGCCGGCGTTTTTCCAGCCGCGTAATGTCGGTTATTACTACTTCGAAACTTTTATCCGGAAACACAATACTCTGGATCTTGTAGTACTTTTCGCTTTGAGAAACCACGAAATTTGTTTGTGGCAACTCTTCGAAATTCTCAGGGAGACTGCTTTTTAAATTTTGGTCAATGAATTTGTTCAGCTTTTTGAGCTCTTTCATTTTGAAAATGTCTGAAGCTGAGTGAATCTCTTTTTTTGAAAGAATATTGATGTACTGAATAAAATGTTTGTTCGAGAGTGTGATTTCTTTTTCGGGCGAAAAAAAGGCAATCCCTTCGTTCAGGGCATTCAAGTGGTTGAAGAGTTTTTCCCTTTCGTTCGAAAGCTCATCTTTGGTTTTTTTTAGTTTGTGGTAAATCTGAATAATCTGGCTGCTTATAACGCCCAGTTCGTTTTCCGGAAAAGTAGTGTCGGGTTCTACCAGTTCATTTTTTCCTGCCTTAATCGAAAAATCTTTCAGTTTGGTAATGGCATCGGACAATTTGCCTGTTATAATGAAAAGAATAATACCGATGATAGCAAAAACCGACACGATGAAAAAGATAAAAGCACGTTCGGCCTTTAAAAAATTTTGAATCTGAAGGTTGTAAACAACGGCAGTGCGTACAAAATAACCTGGGTATTTTTTAGCGTAGTAGTAATATTCTTCCTGGGTGGTATCGGAAAGCCGGATGTTGGTGCCGGTTTGGTTTTGAACCGCCTTTTCAATTTCAGGCCGGTGCAGGTGGTTTTCCATTTGGGTATATTCTTCCACCGAACTATCGTACATAACCTCTCCGTCGGAGTCGATGAGGGTAATTCTGATGTTGGGCTGCGGAATAATTTGCTTCAGCTCACCTATGCGGTCAACCTCACCGGTTTCCAGCAGGTGATTTTGCTCCACAAAACGGTGGGTAATTTCAGTAATATTGTCAAGCGTGTTTTCGAGTTGGGCTGTGCGGTATTTTTTTTCGCGCTGAAACTGAAATGTCAGAATGGAAATGGTGAACAGAATGAAAACTATAATGAAGTAGAAAAATATTTCGCCCCTGAATGTTTTCCGAATCACTTTAAATTCTGTTTAAGTTGGTGTTATCTATTTTTAAAACAGTACCCGTACCCCGATTTTCCTTTGATATTGGCGCCGTAATCGCCAATTTTTTTGCGCAGTCGGGCAATGTTTACATCCACATTGCGCTCGGTAACAATCACATCGTCGTCCCATATTCGTTTCAAAATTTCATCGCGGCCGATGTACTGATCCATGTTGTCCATGAGCAGGATAAGAATTTCAAATTCTTTACGCGTGAGGTGAATCACCTGTCCGTCAATTGTAATTTCCTTGCGTTTTGTGTCGGCAGTCAAATTATTAAAAACCAATTGTTTGTTATTCTCCGAGGTTTTTGCACCCCTTTTGAGTATGGCTTTTATGCGGGCAATCACTTCTTTTATTGAAAAAGGTTTCGAAATGTAATCGTCGCCTCCCACATTGAATCCCGTAAGTATGTCATTTTCTTCACCTTTGGCAGTTAAAAAGATAATGGGCACAGGCAACTTTTTTTCCTTGCGGATGATGTTGGCCACCTTAAAGCCCGACATGCCACCCATCATAACATCCAGCAATATCAGGTCGAATTCATGCAACTTTTTTTTCAGGGCTTCTTCGCCCGAATAGGCCACTTCAATATTATACCCCTCACTTTCAAGGTTGAACTGAAGGATTTCGCACAAATCTTCTTCGTCATCAACTATCAGGATTTTTTTGTTATCAGCCATTTTTTAATGAAGTTCAGACTTTTTTTGCAAAGTTAGGGTTAAAAAAGTTTTTACTCTTTATTTTTATTACAAAACAATTACGAAAATATTAAAAGTGATTAATTTATATTTGTGCAAACTTAATATGACACATTCCGGAATGAAGACAAAATTTTTAATTGCCTTTTTCCTGTTTTTTACTTTTCAGGCCTTTTCTCAGGAGGACGAATTTGAACCCTCGGGCAAACCGTTCGCCCGTATTTTCGCCAATTTTCACCAGGGCATTACAGGCAGTGCAACCGACCAGGCTGCATTTGAACTGGTACGCGGCTACCTGGGCTACGAATATTCTTTCAGCCCCGAATTTTATGCAAAAATTAACCTGGATGTGGGCAGCCCCGACGATCTTTCACCACTTTCAAAAATCAGGAGGTATGCCTATTTTAAAAATGCTTATTTGCGCTATACGAATGCTGATTTGCAAATTGAATTTGGGTTGATTGGCTTGAAGCAGTTTAAGTTGCAGGAAACGATTTGGGAGCGACGTTACCTGATGAAAACCATTGTCGACGAACACCGGCTGGGTTCTTCCGCCGATTTGGGTGTAAACTTTCATTATAAATTCAGCCCAAAAATAGATGCCGATTTTACCATGATGAATGGCGAAGGTTACAGCAGCCTGCAGATGGATGATGTGTTCAAATACAGCCTGGGTACAACTTTTCGGGTGCCGCGCAATTTTACCTCGCGGGTGGTTTTCGATATCATGCACGACGAAATTTCAGAAACAACCCTGACGATATTTACGTCATACGATTTCCGGAAGAAATGGAACATTGCCGGCGAATTTGTTTTGCGGCAAAATGACGGTTGGAAAGCTAATCGCGATATTTATGCCTGGTCGTTTTACGGAAAGTACAACCTAACCGACAAGTACCAGCTGTTTGCCCGGTACGATAAAATTGAGTCGAACATCCTGGAAGGCGAAACGCTGCCCTGGCGACTGGCTGACGACGGAACTGCACTGGTGGCCGGCATTCAGTTTAAACCCATAAATAATATTAAAATGGCACTCAATTACCACGACTGGTACCCGTGGGCAGCTAATATGGAGGGCGGCGGATTTATTTTTCTTGATTTGGAAGTGAAAATGTAAGTGTTGAAAATGAGGAGAATAGTTGTTGCTATATTCGTATTGATAACAGTTTTTCCGGGGTGCCGCAAAAGCGATTTCCTGTTGGAAGAAAAAACTGAATCGTTTCGCGACGATGGTAGCGGCACCGGGACGGTAACCTGGACCAAAAACAATGAGTACATCCTGGAAGGGCTGGTTTTTGTGAACGACGGACAGGTTTTGACCATCGAACCCGGCACAGTTGTGCGGTTTCGCAGCGGACAGGCCGAAAACGCCAGTGCCCTGATTGTGGCCCGCGGCGGAAAAATTATTGCTGAAGGAACCCAGGAAGAACCTATCATCTTTACTTCGGAGAACGACGACCTGCAGGGCTCAGTTGCAAAAGATGAACGCGGCTTGTGGGGCGGACTGATAATCCTTGGAAATGCCCCGCTGAATGTGAGCGGTGGTGAAGCGCGGGTTGAAGGCATTCCGTATTTTGAGCAGCGCGGTATTTTTGGCGGTGGCGACGAAGACGACAACTCGGGGGTGCTGCGGTATGTTTCCATCCGTCACGGCGGTACCAATATTGGGGAGGGAAATGAAATTAACGGCCTCACCCTGGGCGGGGTAGGAAACAAAACAGAAATTGATTTTGTGGAAGTGATTTCCAATGAAGACGATGGAGTGGAAATTTTCGGGGGCACGGTAAACCTGAAACACATGGTAGTGGCTGGGTGTGGAGACGATGCGTTTGATTATGACCTCGGCTGGAGTGGAAATGGGCAGTTCTGGCTCGGAATTGAAAATGATTTTGTAGGCGACAATCTCATTGAAGCGGGTGGCGGAACCAATCCTGTGATTGGATTTCCACATTCTTTGCCCACAATTTACAATGCCACATTAATTGGCAACGGACTGACCGGCAACGGCTCGCTCGCTGTTTTTGAGCGGTTTGCCGGCGGTGTAATTGCCAATTCTGTCATGATGAACGATGCCAACGGAATTCTGTTAGAAGTTACTGATGGTGCCAACGACAGTTTCAGCCAGTGGAAAAACGGAAAGCTTGATATCCGTAACAACCTGTTTTTTGATGTTGGCAGCGCTGAAAACAGTTCGCCATTTAAACTTTCAGGTGTTTATTCATCCGAAATGGAAAACGAGTGGGCGGCTTATTTTTCGGCGGCACAAAACGAAACGGGCAACCCGGGCATTGACCCGGAGTCGGGCTATTTTGTTCCCGAGCAAAAAATTACCGGCAGTTTAAGCGAATACCCCGAATCCTGGTTTCAACGCGTCGATTTTAAAGGTGCTTTTGGCGAAGATAACTGGATAGAAGGATGGACGTTGCTGGCGGAATAATTACCTCACATTTCGCAATAACACCAGCGACCGCGACTGCAATAGTGTTAATTCGGATTATAAATCCGCGCTAGCGGAGCCCGGAAGCATCCCCGCGGTACACATTATGGTAATCCTGTTTATTTTTCGTTGTAGTTCCATTTATTTGTCAATCATTAATGCATCTAAAATTTCTTTTGGCGTCATGTACTTCTTGTTTCGTGAAAAGATATAATTAAAATGGACATCCTCAATGTAATCCCAATTTGTATCTTCAATTGTTTCGGCCATTGCCAAATGATATTCAATGTTGTAGCGTAACTGGTTCATGTGAGACAACATGCTGCGGCTGTTTGTGGCAAATATTTGCGGTTCGGTTTGCAATTGATACTGAAAAAGCAATTTTCCATAGCCCAGCCGTTTTATAAGGTTTTCAGACCGTTCCTGAAATACCGGTAATGCTTTGTTTAAGGATTTTCCGTTTACCAGTACAGTTAACATGGTGGGGTGATGTAAAAAATGAATAGCCAGTTTTCCCTGCTTGCCAGTCGAAAGCAATCCTGCATACCATTCTCCCGGCAATTCCGAAGTTATTTCATCCGTGTTTTTAACGGGTTTTATTCCCGATGTTTTTAATATTTTATTTGTTCCTCTTATAATCATAGTTACGAAGCGTATAGGATTTTCTCCTCGCTGGCACAAATTTGCCACGAAGTGATGCCTGCGGCGCAATTTGTGTCCTAATTTATAAGAACGAGGTTTCAATTTTACCAAATTGCACATCGGTTGCAAATCGGCGCGAGCGGTGTGTTTTTATATAATTTTTTCAAATTTACTTTTTAATGGTACTCCGAAATCTTCTCTAATTAGCTCAATATATTCTTCATCGTTTGGTTTTATCTTTTTCCATATAACAACATTTTTGTCCACTTCTGCATATTCATGAAATTGAACTTTTACATTTCCATTATTAGAATTAAAATTGTCTAATGAAACGACATAAAGTCTATCAAGCTTTAGATAATTCTCAACAAAATTTGGACTTAAAGCAAGATTCACTCCTTTGTGCATTGTTTGAACGCTTGGGTACATAAGAATGTCCGTTCTGAAATTGTGTGGGGCATAAAGTGATGAGTGAGCAAATGCAGCTGATAGTTTGTAATTTTTGTCATTTATAAAAATTTCATCCACAAATTTTAAATATTCAAGGACTCCTTCTTCTCTTTCTTTTTCAAGTGGTCGACCATTTTCTTTTAAGAATGGTTCACTGATTTTGTCTTTTACAACATCACTTAAAAATCTATAATTATTTTCGTCTGGTAGAGCCATTTGCAAAAAACTTTGGAAAACTAATTCAGATTCTGGAGATGTAATACTCCATTTAGAAATACATTGTTTTGTATTCCCATTTGCTTTAACAGCCTCAATTAGTGCAGTCATTCCATCATTAGAGGAATAAAAAACGGGGAATTTTGGTAAATTACAACGTCCAAGTCCAACTAAATTAGAAGGGGGATAACTATGTTCTCTTATAAGGTTTATATTTGAAAATGACTCAAACTCTCTCGCACGAAATAAATTTAAATTAAATTGACGATGTTTAAAAACTTGAATTGGAGCGAAATAATATCCTAATTCTTCAGTAATAATATTCTTAATCTGCTCGACGTAGGAATCTACGGATTTAGAGTAATCAAGATTTGGAAATTCTCTTTCTTTGATTCTCTTTAATGCTTTTTTGACTTCATCTATTTTTGGAAAATTTTCCATTCTTTAATCTGTTCAAAATTTGCCATAACTTCTTTCTCTGTTCCCTCGTTGGCGCAAATTTGCAATTTGTGTGCGTTGGGTTTTATTCATTTTTATCATTCTCATCAAATAATTTCATTTGTGCTTTCTCTGCTTCCTTTTCTTTTCTATATTTTTTCCCTTGGGGAGTTTCCTCCGAAACATTCTCATCATGTTTTTTTAAGACAGTTAATACAGAATAAGAAGAGTCAAAGATTTCTCCTATTTCATTGATTTTTCTAGATATTTCCAAAATACAATCTATGAAAGTTCCGTTTTTAAAGGCAACCCCCTCTGCAATAACCGTTCCCTTGAAATCTTTATCTTTCATAAAGAATTCTATTGGATGACCAACTTTATTATAAATACCTTTCCATTTATATTTTCCCCTTTTTAGGACTGGAGAAATTATCTCAATCGTGGCATCTTCATCAACTATTGGTTCAAGTTCATCACTTTCTAAAATGAATTTTTTAAAATCTTCTCGTTTAACAATAGCTGTTTCATTTACTTTTGATTTTTTATCGTCTAGTATTGTTGTGGATAACTCTTTTACTTTAAGATATTTGTCAAGTTGATTATAAAAATTAGAAATATGTTTTAATATTTTGGGATTTGTGTCAATAAAAATATTTAGGTCTTGAATGTCAATATCGGGCTTTTCACTTTCTTGAATTTGCTTTTTTAATTGTAAAATGCTTAACTCTTTCTCTGCAACGCTAAGTTCAAGTTCCTTTTTGCTTAAACGTGATTTTCTTAATGGAACTCTCGAAAGAACTTGTGATAATAAAGTTAATATTAATGCTATCTGAACTGCGTTATCTGATAGAAAAGTCCAAAATTCAGTTAATCCGCCTTCTTCAAATGCTTCAGTTTCAATTTTTATATCTAAGTCTAATTTTTTCTGGAATTCATGTGAAATTTGTAAAAGCTCGAATTCACATCTGTTCCTAATAAACGCGTCCATTGTATGAGTACTATCCAAATTATCAAAATGATAGTGGATTTCGAGTTTACTCATTGGTGGTAGTTTGTCGAGTAGCAGTAGTGACATTGTGTCCTTTTTATAATTTCATTTTATACAGATTTCGTCTTTCCTCAGCCTTGGACAACTAGCTTGTCTGTGAAGATAAACCTTCATATAAATGTCATATCCGTTTTTATTGTAAGGTTTATCAATATTATATTTCCAATTCATCACCCGGTTTTTAACGTTTTTGCGCATCAAAAAAATTGGTTTTCAGCTTTTAAAGGTAACAGGAAATTCTGTTTTGGAAACCCGCCCGCCGGATTTTTTCGGGGTTAAAACCGCCATAAGTTCCTTTCTTTCCATTTTTTAAAAATTAAAACAAACTCCCGTAACTCCCTGAAAGGAAGTTCTTTGAATTACCCTTGGAGTGCTCTGAATAACTCGCGGAGTGCTCTGAACGGCATCCGGAGTTCTCTGAATGAACTCCGGCTGTCAATGTGTCGCTTGCGACTGCCGATGCATCAGTTGCCGTGTTAAATGCATGGATTGCGTACTTCTTTGAGTAAAGCGCCGGGTTGTCCGAACTACTTTGCAACACCTTTGAACGGGTTGGCGGGTAGTTCGAACAACTTTCCGGCATCTTTGAATTTATCGTCGTCTGTTCCACACGCTATCAGTCCACAATTGTCCGGGCCCGTTCGTATTCGCTGTAAAATTCGGTGTCGGAATATTTAAAGCGAATCATCAGCGGATTGGGGTAAATGATAAAAGGTTTTACACTGCTATCTCAAAATTTACCTCACATTCCGCAACAACACCAGCGTCCTTGCTTCCAATTCAAAAACCCCATTTACATGCACTGGCGCATCCGGATTTTTCTCCCAACTGGTATCTTCCAGCACTTCCCACTCTTCGGCCAGTCCTTCTTTGGGCAGCGTAAACGGAATAGTTTCCCAGTAGCTGTTGACCAGAATCAACAAAATCTCCTGTTTCAGGTCGTTGCCAAATTCATCCATCTCTTTCATCAGCTCGCCGTTGAGCATCATTCCCATCACCCGGATGAAACTGGTGTCCCATTCCTCCTGGCTCATGTCATTCCCATCGGTGTTGATCCAGCGGATATCAAATACGCCTTCACCTTGAATCTTGCGGTTTTTAAAATACCGCCGCGGGTGCAAAATGGGGTGTTCCCGGCGGATGGAAATCATTTTTTTGGTGAACTCAAACAGTTTATGCTGGTTCTCGTACCAGTCCCAGTGCATCCAGGCCAGTTCGCTGTCCTGGCAGTAGGCATTATTATTACCTTGCTGGGTGCGGCCGTATTCATCGCCGTGGCTAATCATAGGCACTCCCTGGCTCAGCAGCAGCGTGCCCAAAAAGTTTCTTTTGCGTTTGTCGCGCCGCTGAATAATTTCCGGATCATCGGTTGGTCCTTCCGCGCCGCTGTTCCAGCTGATGTTGTGATCTTCGCCGTCGTTGTTGTCTTCCAGGTTGGCTTCGTTATGTTTTTCGTTGTAGCTCACCAAATCGTGCAGGGTAAACCCGTCGTGTGCTGTTACAAAGTTAATGCTCGACGACGGCAGTTTCCCGTTGTCCTGGTACAAATCGCTGCTGCCGCTCAGCCGGTAAGCCAGTTCGCTCACCTGGCTCTCGTCGCCCCGCCAGAACTTACGCACCGAGTCGCGGTATTTGCCGTTCCACTCGGCCCACAAAACCGGGAAGTTGCCCACCTGGTAGCCGCCTTCGCCCAAATCCCAGGGTTCGGCAATCAGTTTTAGCTGCGAAATAATGGGATCCTGGTGAATGGTATCGAGGAAAGTGGACAGCTTGCCCACATCGAACAAACCGCGGGCCAGCGCAGATGCCAGGTCGAAACGGAACCCGTCCACCTGCATTTCGGTAGCCCAGTAACGAAGGCTGTCCATTACCAGTTGCAGCGTGCGGCTGCTGAGCAGATTCAGCGTGTTGCCCGTTCCGGTGTAGTCGGTGTAATACAGCGGATGCTCCTGCTCTAACCGGTAATAATTGTGGTTGTCGATTCCGCGGAACGAAAGTGTTGGTCCGAGGTGATTTCCCTCGGCCGTATGATTGTAAACCACATCAAGTATCACTTCCATTCCGGCCTTGTGATAAGCTTTCACCAGTTCTTTAAATTCATTCACCTGTTCGCCGTTCTGTCCGGTAGCCGCGTACTCGGCATGCGGGGCAAAAAAACCGATGGAGTTGTATCCCCAGTAGTTCGAAAGGCCTTTGTCGAGCAAAAATTTATTGTGCGAAAAATGATGAATGGGCATCAGCTCGATGGCCGTCACGCCCAACTCTTTAAAGTAGTCGATAATTTTCGGGTTGGCGAGCCCTTTGTAAGTGCCCCGCTCGTTTTCAGGAATATCGTGATGAAGCTGTGTAAATCCCTTCACATGCAGTTCATAAATGATGGAATTGTGCATCTGGATGTCGGGTTTTTTCACTCCTTCCCAGTCGAAACGCGTATCGATTACCACCGATTTATTCATACTCGGAGCGCTGTCGGTATCTTCTTTGTGCAGTTTAATTTTTTCGCCTTCTTCCAGCGTATAATCAAACATGCTTTGCTCAACGGTGATTCTGCCGCTGATGGCCTTGGCATAAGGGTCGAGCAATAGTTTTTTGGGGTTGAACCGGAAACCCTTTTTCGGTTTGTACTTTCCGGAAACCCGGTAGCCGTAAAGCTGCCCGGGTTTCATTCCCGGCAAATTAGCATGCCACACGTAGTCGGTTACTTCTTCAAATTGAATTTGGGCGTATTCTTCGTTGTCGTCCGGATGATGGAAAAGGCACAACGTAACGCCTGTGGCATTTTCGCTGAAAAGGGCAAAATTTACACCGTCATCATCGTAATTAGCGCCCAGAGGATAAGGTTTGCCCGGCAAAACTTTTCCTTCGTATTGTTTTGGTTGAACTGCTTCGTTTTCCATTTTTTAATTAAATATATTGGTTTTTTTTATAATTCGGATGTGAACAAATGATTTTTCAATCAACAATTTACACCATCCTGTCCATTGAAACAATAGATAATTTTTATTGTTGAATTATTAAAGCAGGCTCTTGAACCTGAACCTGAAAAATGGTATCCTGAAATTTGTTTTTTGAATAGTATAAAACAGATCGGGAAAGAACAATCCGTGTAAATAAACGTATTCAGGAGTTGATGGAAAGTTGTAAAATCCTAAAAGTAAATGAATGAATTACAGAAAAATTTTTCCGGTATTTTCTGCTGCGAATACTTGTAAGTTTTCGGTTTGGGCTCCCAAAGCCAAAAGTGTGCATTTGGTTACACAACATCCTGAAAAAAAGTACAAAATGACCCCTCAGAAGTTGGGTTGCTGGTCGCTCAAACTTGATAATATATCCCCCGGAACACGCTATAAATATTTGATTGACGAAAACGAAGCATTTCCGGATCCGGCCTCACTCTCACAACCCGACGGAGTGCACGAAGCCTCGGAAGTTATCGATTTGAACGATTTTGAATGGACTGACCAAAACTGGAAAAGCATCCCGCTGAAGGAAATGATTCAGTATGAACTGCACACCGGAACTTTTACCCCGGAGGGCACTTTTGCAGGAATTCGCTCAAAATTGGATCATCTGAAAGAACTTGGGGTGAATACTATTGAGATTCTTCCGGTATCACAGTTCAGCGGAAAACGAAACTGGGGCTACGACGGCGTGTATCCGTTTGCCGTTCAGGATTCGTATGGCGGCGCCAAAGAATTGATGAGGCTGGTGAATGAAAGCCACCAACAGGGAATTGCCGTAATTTTGGATGTGGTGTACAACCATTTTGGACCCGAAGGAAATTATGTGGGGAATTTTGGCCACTACTTTTCGGGAAAATATTCCACACCCTGGGGCGAACCCATCAATTTCGACGGGTCGTATTCCGACAGTGTGCGCAACTATTTCATCCAGAATGCATTGATGTGGTGCCGTGATTTTCATATAGATGGCCTCCGTCTGGACGCGGTACACTCCATTTTCGATTTTGGCGCGAAGCACATTATGCAGGAATTGGCAGAAAACTTGAATCAGTTGAGCGAACAAACCGGAAGGAGGCACTATTTGATTGCAGAATCACATCTGAACGACGTGCGCTACATTTCGCCCATATCAAAAGGTGGATACGGGTTGGAGGCGCAATGGTCCGACGATTTTCACCATGCGGTACACACCCTCACAACCGGCGAACAAAAGGGGTATTACATGGATTTTGGGCAATCGCATCAACTCTCAAAAGCCATAAAAGAGGCGTTTGTTTATGACGGCCGGTATTCTGAATTCCGGAAGAAAACGTACGGCAGTTCCACGCAAAACAACCCGGGCGAGCAGTTTGTGATTTTCAACCAGAATCACGATCAGGTGGGAAACCGGCTGCACGGCGACCGGCTGATTTCGATGACGGACTTTGAAAATGCTAAAGTAATTGCCGGTGCCATGTTTGTTTCGCCCAACGTGCCCATGCTGTTTATGGGCGAAGAGTATGGCGAACGCAATCCGTTTTACTATTTCGTGAGCCATTTGGACGAGGAACTGAACCGCCTGGTGCGTGAAGGCAGAAAAAGGGAGTTCAAAGATTTTTACGACGATTCGGCCGATGTTCCAAATGCTGATGATCTGCAAGCTTTCGAAAATTCAAAACTTTCATGGAATATCGAAAATGATACAGAAAAGTCTGCCATGTTCCGGTTTTATAAGGAATTGATCAAGCTCCGAAAAGAACATCCGGTTTTGAAAGAGACTGACAAAGATAACCTGCGGATTTCGGAAGATGGGAAATTCTTTACTCTCGAAAGATGGCGGGACGAAAGCAGGGTAGTGGTTTTTATGAATTTTGAAGACAAACAGCGAACCGGCAAAATTCCTGCGCACATTGTGGGAACCCTGACCAAAATTCTCGATTCAAAAAGTTTTGGCAGAAATGAGATTGCCGAACCGGAGAATACAGAAGTGGCGGCAAACCAGGAGATTATGATGCCCGAAAATTCAATGCAAATATTTTCAAACAGAGTATAATATGAATGGACAACAACGTGTTTTTATAGAAAATATACAGCCGCAGGTCAATTGCGGCGATTTCCCGGTGAAGCGGGTAATTGGTGACACAATAAAAGTTTCAGCAGATATTTACTGCGACAGTCACGATGTGCTGAGCGCCGAAGTGCTGCATAAATTTAAGGTCGATAAAGAGTGGAAAGCCGCAGAAATGGAGTTTGTTATCAACGACAAGTGGAAGGCTGAATTTACGCTTGATTCCATCGGTTCCTATTTTTATACGGTGCGGGCCTGGGTCGATCATTTTAAATCGTGGCACCGCGACATCCTCAAAAAAATCGATGCGCAGGTGGACATTGATGTCGATTTGCAGATTGGCGCCAACCTCATTCAGGAAGCGCTGGAGGAACACGAAACAATGGCCGAAAAAGAGGCTGCTTTTCTAAAAAAAGTGCAAAAAGAGTTTAACTCTGATGCGGTTTGGGAAAAGAAAATCGGATCTGTACTCGACGGGAAATTGTACCGCACGATGGTGAAATACCCGGTGAAACAACACGTATCGCAAATTGAAAAAAATTATGAAATAACGGTTGACCGGAAACGCGCCAGCTTCAGCAGCTGGTACGAAGTTTTTCCACGTTCCTTGAATCCGTATGGCGAAAAGCACGGCACATTCAAAGATGTTATTGACTTTTTGCCGTATGTTTCTGAACTGGGTTTCGATGTGCTGTACCTGCCGCCTGTTCATCCCATTGGCGAAACCAAGCGGAAAGGGAAAAACAACAGCGTAACGGCGCAACCCGGGGAACCCGGTTCTCCCTGGGCCATTGGCGGGAAAGAAGGCGGCCACAAATCCATTCACCCGCAACTTGGCATAATGGACGAATTTAGTGAACTGATTAAGAAAGCAGAAGAGAAAGGAATTGAAATTGCCATGGACATCGCGTTCCAGTGTTCGCCCGATCATCCCTGGGTGAAAGAGCACCCGGAGTGGTTCAGGCACCGGCCCGACGGCTCGCTCCAGTATGCCGAGAATCCGCCGAAAAAATACGAAGACATTTACCCGCTTAACTTTGAAAGCGATGACTGGAAAAACCTTTGGGAAGAACTGAAAAGCGTTTTTCTTTTCTGGATTGACAAAGGCGTGAAAATTTTCCGGGTGGATAATCCGCACACCAAGTCGTTTAACTTCTGGGGTTGGGCCATCAGCGAAATCAAAAAAGAGCACCCCGATGTGATATTCCTGGCCGAGGCATTCACCCGCCCCAAAGTGATGTACAACCTGGCTAAGCAGGGATTTACGCAGTCGTACACCTATTTCACCTGGCGCAATTCGAAATACGAATTGGAAACCTACCTCAACGAACTGGTGAATTCCAAAGCCCGCGAATTTTTCCGTCCCAATTTCTGGCCCAACACGCCCGATATTTTACCCGAATTTTTGCAGGTGGCCAACCGCGCCGGCTACATTCAGCGGCTAACACTGGCCGCCACATTGAGTTCCAACTACGGAATTTACGGGCCGGCCTTCGAACTGATGGAAAACGAACCTGCAGCCCCAGGCAAAGAGGAGTATCTCAACTCGGAAAAATACGAGATTAAAAACTGGAATTTCGACGACCCCAAAAGCCTGCGGAAAATTATAGCGCGGATGAACCAAATTCGCCATGAAAACACAGCGCTGCAAAACACGCATTCACTGAAATTTCATAAAATTGATAACGACGCGCTGGTTTGTTACAGCAAGGCATCGGACGATCTCAGCAACATCATTCTGGTGGTGGTGACCCTCGATCCGCACCACACACATTCGGGCTGGCTCCACTTTCCGCTCAAAGAGTTTGGAATGCATGAACACGACTCCTACCAGGTTCACGACTTGATAAGCGGCGCCCATTTTCTTTGGAGTGGGGAGCACAATTTTGTGGAACTGGACCCCGGCGTGATGCCTGTTCATATTTTTAAAGTTCGCAAAAAAGTACGTACCGAAAGAGATTTCGATTATTTCATGTAAAACTGAAAACTATGCATAAACAAGATACAAAAAGCTGGTACAAAGATGCGGTTATTTACCAGGCCCACGTGCGTTCGTTTAAAGACAGCAACGGCGATGGGATTGGCGATTTTAAAGGGCTGATTGAAAAACTGGATTACCTAAAATCGCTGGGCGTGACAGCCATCTGGATTTTACCGTTTTACAAATCGCCGCTGAAAGACGGCGGCTACGATATTGCCGATTTTACCCATATTCATGAAGATTACGGCACGATGGCCGATTTCAAGCGGTTTATCCGCGAAGCACACAATCGCGATTTGCGTGTGATTACCGAACTGGTTTTGAATCATACATCGAGCGACCACAAATGGTTTCAGCGGGCACGCAATGCAAAACCCGGCAGCGTTTACCGCGATTTTTATGTGTGGAACGAAACCCCCGATAAGTACAACGACGCACGGATTATTTTTCAGGATTTCGAAATTTCAAACTGGTCGTGGGACCCGGTGGCCAAAGCCTACTACTGGCACCGGTTTTACTCGCACCAGCCCGATTTGAATTACGATAACCCGAGTGTGCATAAAGCGGTTTTTAAAGTACTCGATTTCTGGTTTAAAATCGGAATCGACGGGCTCCGGTTGGATGCGGTGCCCTATTTGTACGAACGCGAAGGGACCAACTGCGAAAACCTGCCCGAAACACACGCATTTCTGAAAAAACTGCGGAAATATATCGACGAGAATTACGAGGATAAAATGCTGCTGGCCGAAGCTAATCAGTGGCCCGACGATGCATCGGAATATTTTGGAAAAGGCGACGAGTGCCACATGTCATTTCACTTTCCGCTGATGCCACGCCTCTACATGTCCATGCGCATGGAAGACCGTTTCCCGCTCATCGACATTCTGGAACAGACTCCCGACATTCCCGCTAACTGCCAGTGGGCTATTTTTCTGCGAAACCACGACGAGCTGACGCTGGAAATGGTTTCGGACGAGGAGCGCGACTACATGTATAAGTCGTTTGCACAAAATCCGAAACAGCGAATCAACCTCGGTATCCGCCGGCGGTTGGCACCGCTGCTCGACAACGACCGGAAAAACATCGAGCTGATGAACATCCTGCTATTTTCGATGCCTGGGACGCCCATTGTTTATTACGGTGATGAAATTGGAATGGGCGATAATTATTACCTTGGCGACCGCGACGGCGTGCGCACACCCATGCAGTGGTCAGCCGACCGCAATGCCGGTTTCTCGTCGGCCGAACCGCAGCGGCTGTTTCTGCCAATAATTTTTAACCACGATTACCACTACGAAACCGTGAATGTGGAGAACCACGAAAAGAACCCGACCTCCCTGTTGTGGTGGATGCGGCGCGTGATTGCCAAACGGAAACAGTACCGGGCATTCAGCCGTGGCGACATTCAGTTTATCGATACCAGCAACAGCAAAATACTGGCATTCACCCGTACTTACAACGACGAAAAAATACTGGTCATTATTAATCTTTCCCGTTACTCGCAGCAGGCCGAACTCGATTTGTCGGAATACGAAGGCTATGTTCCCACCGAGGTTTTCAGCCAGAATAAATTTGCGATTATCGGGGAAGATCCCTACATATTTCCTATGCAGTTTAAAAACTATTTCTGGTTTGAATTGCGCAAACAGGAAGAAGACGAAGTGATTGAAACCTTGTCGCCCGATCATCAGCTGGTACTTTCTTCCAAAGAATGGAACAAAATGCAGGGAACCACCAGAAATTCGCTCGAAAAGCTGATGCGCAGTTACGTGCGTAAAAACCGCTGGTTTCGAGGCAAGGCAAAAAAAATTAAAGCCATCGACATCAAAAATACCATTCCGTTTTCTACCGGAAACCTGAACTCGTACATCGTAATTATTGAAACAAAGTATATTGAAGGCAAACCCGAACAGTACGTCATACCGATTTCAATAAAAACAGGCGAAATTATTGCCGATGTGAAATTCAAGCACCCCGAGGCGATGATTGCCTATGTGGAAGTGGATGGTCACGAAGGCGTGATGTACGACGGTTCGTATAACCAGGAAGTGCGCGATATTTTCCTGCAACTGATTACCCAAAAGGGAATGCTGAAAACCCGGAAGGGTAGTATTGTGGGAGTACCCGGCAAAAAAATGAGATCGAAGGTGAAGAAAAGCGAACTGCCGCTCAACTCGCGTGTGCTGCTGGCCGAACAGTCGAACACCTCGATTCTTTACGACAACAGGTTCTTTTTCAAGATGTACCGCAGTCCGGAGGAGGGCAACAACCCAGAGCTGGAAATCATAAAAACACTGACTGAAAATACCCGTTTCCGCAACTTCCCGACTTTTGCAGGCGCACTGGAATACCGCGAACCCAATGCTGAAAGTTCGGCACTCGGTATTCTGGTTGATTTTGTTCATAATGAGGGGAATGCCTGGGAATTTATCCAATCGTCCATCGACCGGTATTTCGACCGGATAATCGAGGACAAGGAATACCTGATGAGCGACAAACCGATTGACTCCACCACCGATTTGGTGGAACATGTGGGCGAAGAAAAGATGCGCGACCTGCTCGGGCCGTTTTTCATAGAGATGATTGAACTGCTCGGCAAGCGCACTGCAGAAATGCACCTCGCGCTCGCTTCGGTTGAGAGCAAAAAAGAGTTCAAGCCCGAACCGTTCTCACTGCTTTATCAGAAATCGCTTTACCAGTCGTTCCGCACGCTGATTAAGCGGACGTTAAACGACATGAAATCATCGAAACGGAAACTGAACGAAGAGCAAATAGCACTGATTGACGACATCATCGACAATGAAAGTCTGCTGCTGTCAACGATTAAGCATACGCTCGAGAAGAAAAAAATTCACACTTCAAAAACGCGTGTTCATGGAGATTACCACCTCGGGCAGGTGCTGTTTACCGGGAAGGATTTTGTGATTATTGATTTTGAAGGCGAGCCAACCCGCTCGCTCACAGCCCGGAAACTGAAACACTGCCCGTTTAAAGATGTGGCCGGAATGCTGCGCTCGTTCCACTACGCCATTTACATGGGGCAGCTCGAGAACCAGTCGAAGATTCCGGAAAGTGCCGATCTGCTGAATCCCTGGCTTGAAGCGTGGTACGAAATTGTACGTAAAACATTCATCGACAGCTACCTCGAAACAGCCGGCGATGCATCATTTATTCCCAAAGAAGAGCGGGAAATAAACGATCTGCTTTCGGTATATACCATCGAAAAAGCCATTTACGAAGCCGATTATGAATTCAATAACCGGCCCGACTGGCTGCACATTCCGTTGAATGGACTGAAAAAAATCCTCGATGATTTGGTGGAATAATTATTCTGAAACCGATTAAAAATATGAATATGAGTAAAAAAGAAAATAAATCAGGTTTAAATAAAGAAGTTCAAAAAGAGGAAGCCCAAATTCCTGAAACCGGCAATGCGGTGCAGGATGTGGTGGAATTTATAACTGAATACGACATTTACCTTTTCAGAGAAGGAAAGCATTTTTCGCTGCAGGAAAAACTGGGGGCTCACGTGATGGAATTGAAAGGCGTGAAAGGCACCTTTTTTGCCGTGTGGGCACCAAATGCCGATTCGGTTTCAGTTATCGGCAATTTTAACGGATGGGTGAAAGGTGCCCACCATTTGAAGCGCCGCAAAGATGAATCCGGCATCTGGCAGGGATTTATTCCCGCTGTGGGGAAAGGGGAAGCTTACAAGTATTTTATCCGGTCGCAGCACAATAATTACGCCGTTGAAAAGGCCGACCCCGTGGCGTTTTACAGCGAGCAGCCGCCCAAAACAGCCTCGGTGGTGTGGGATTACAATTACAACTGGAACGATAAAAAGTGGATGAAAAAGCGGAAAAAGACCAATGCCCTCGACAGTCCGTTTTCCGTTTATGAAGTCCACCTGGAATCGTGGCGACGGAAGCCCGAAGAAGGCAACCGTCCGTTGAGTTATCCCGAACTTGCCGAAGAACTGACTGCCTATGTCAGGGAAATGGGGTACACTCATGTGGAACTGATGCCGGTTACAGAATATCCGTTTTCGGGTTCGTGGGGGTATCAGGTCACCGGCTTTTTCGGGCCTACCAGCCGGTTCGGAACGCCGGATGATTTTATGTATTTTGTTGACTACATGCATCAAAACGATATTGGCGTGATTATGGACTGGGTGCCTTCCCATTTCCCGGGCGACCAGCACGGGCTGCACTTTTTTGACGGCACCTACCTGTACGAACACCAGGATCCGCGTAAAGGTTACCACCCCGACTGGAGCAGCTACATTTTTAATTACGGACGCAACGAAATTCGGAATTTTCTGATTAGCAGTGCCCACAGCTGGATGGAGCGTTTTCATATCGACGGAATCAGGGTGGATGCCGTAGCGTCGATGCTTTACCTCGATTATTCGCGGGAAGACGGCGAATGGATTCCCAACGAACACGGCGGGCGCGAAAACCTGGAAGCCATTCAGTTTCTGCGCGATTTGAATGAATCGTTGTACACCCGATTCCCCGACATTCAAACCATTGCCGAGGAGTCAACCGCCTGGCCAATGGTGACCCGACCGGTTTATACCGGCGGACTGGGGTTTGGCATGAAATGGAACATGGGTTGGATGCATGATTCACTGAGTTATTTTGCACATGAGCCGGTTCACCGGAGTTATCATCACAACCAGATGACATTCAGTATTATGTATGCCTTTAACGAGAATTTTATGTTGTCGCTTTCGCACGATGAGGTGGTACACGGAAAAGGCAGTCTCATCAACAAAATGCCCGGCGACGACTGGCAGAAGTTTGCCAACCTGCGTGCGTTGTTTGGCTACATGTTTGCGCATCCCGGCAAAAAGCTGCATTTCATGGGAATGGAGCTCGGCCAGTGGAACGAGTGGAACCACGAACGCAGCCTCGACTGGCACCTGCTCGATTTCGACAATCACAAAGGATTGCAGTTTTTCATGAAAGACCTGAACAGCGTTTACCGGCGGTTTCCGGCATTATATGAAAATGATTTTTCAGGAGAAGGATTCAAATGGATCGATGCCAACGATTCGAAAAATTCCATTTTGAGCTTTGTGCGTTACGACAAGAAAAAAGAGCATCCGGTAATTGTGGTGGTGAACCTGACTCCGGTTCCGCGGCACAACTACCGGATTGGTGTGCCGGAAGATACCAAGTGGCTGGAAATTCTGAACAGCGATGCCACACAGTATGGCGGAAGCGGCCAGGGAAATTTTGGCGGCGTGGCAGCCAACCCGGTTCCTTTCCACGGTGAGGAGCAGTCGATTAATGTATTGCTGCCACCACTGGGAGTGGTAATGTTTGCGGCCCCCTAAATCCCCCAATTGGGGGACCTTATCCCGCTTCGCGGGATTATAATGACAGAAAAATGACTTGATTGCATGTTTCACAATTTTTAAAATCCAATTCTTATTTTTCCCCTATGGGGGAACAAAAGGGGGCTTCTTATGTATAATCCAATATCAACTTACCGTTTTCAGTTTAATAAAGAATTTACACTGAAGGATGCCGAACAATTGATTCCGTACCTGCAGAAATCGGGCGTAAAAACCATTTATGCTTCGCCGGTTTTTGAGGCGGTGAAAGGCAGTACGCACGGTTACGATGTAACCAACCCGTTGCGAATTAATCCTGAAATTGGAACGGAACAGGATTTTGAAAACCTGGTTGGAAAGTTACATGAAAACGGAATTGGCTGGGTGCAGGACATCGTGCCAAACCACATGGCCTTTTCGCCCGAAAATCCGTGGATTTACGATGTGTTGGAAAAAGGCCGCGATTCTGCTTTTTACAATTTTTTCGACATTCAGGAAACCCACCCGGACGAAAACCTGAACGGGAAACTGATGCTGCCATTTTTCGGAAAACCGCTCGAGCAGTTGATTGAAGACGGAGAACTGTCAATCGGTTTGGATGAAAACGGGTTCAGGCTGAATTATTTTGATAACTGTTATCCGCTGTCGGTTCCGGCGTATCCAAAATTACTGGATGCCGAAAACCGGGTACACATTCCGTTAACAGTGGCTGCATTTCTGAATGCGGAACGGAATATTCGCAATTTTGATGAGTTGCGGCAAAAACTGGTGGCGGATTATTCGGAATCAATTAAAACAAAAGAATATGTTGATGATTGCCTGCACACCGCAAACAGTGATTCGGAAAGGCTGAAAACAATTATCGATGCATTATATTATTATCCGTCGTATTGGAAAGACACCGAAACCAAAATTAATTTCCGCCGGTTTTTCACCATCAACGGGCTCATTTGTGTAAACATTCAGCATGAACACGTTTTTGAAGCCACCCATAAACTGATTGCCAACTGGGTGAAAAATGGGTTGGTTGACGGCGTGCGCATCGATCACATCGATGGCTTGTACAATCCGGGCGAATACCTCGAACGTTTGCGAAAACTGCTGGGTGACAAAACCTACATTGTAGTGGAGAAAATTCTGGAGAAAGATGAGGAGATTCCTGCCGACTGGCCGGTGGAGGGAACCACAGGCTACGATTTTCTGGGGATGGTAAATAACTTGCTGACCAATCCCGAAAAAGGCCCGTTTTTCTATGAATATTACAACGAGTGGATCGATAAAACCGACGATTTTGAGGATGTGTTTTACAAGAAAAACAGCTTCATTTTATACCACCGGCTGAAGGGGGAACTGGACAACCTCACCCGCGAATGCATATCACTCAGTGCTGTTATGAAAACAGAAACTGATGAAAAAATACTTAAAAAAGCCATCGGTGAATTCCTCGTTTTTTGCCCGATTTACAAGATTTACCGTTCGCCTTCAAAATTTATGGATCACGAAAAATCGATGGTGCGCGAAATTATTGGGCAGGCAGCTGAAAAAAATCCGGCGCTTGAAAAACCCCTCCTGCTGCTGGAAGATTTGTTTCTGTTGAAGCTGCCCGGCATGGAAAATGAAGTGCCGCAAACCGATCGTCTTTTCAGGCACTGCATGCAGTTTACCGGTCCGCTGATGGCCAAGGGAATTGAGGACACGGCGTTTTATTCGTACAACCCGTTTATTTGTCACAACGAAGTGGGCGACTCGCCGTCGTATTTTGGTATTCGCACGGAAACGTTTCACAACTATATGAAAGAGCGGTTCGAGAAAATGCCGCTGACCATGAATGTCATTTCAAGCCACGACACCAAACGCGGCGAAGATGCGCGGGCGCGGCTGAATGTGCTCAGCGATGTGCCGGAAGCATGGGTGGCCGCCACCAAAGAATGGCACAAACTGAACCGTGACTTCAAACAATTTGACGGCAACAAAGAGATCCCGACTCCCAACGACGAATATCTGATTTACCAGGTGTTGTGTGCCCATTTTCCGATGGATGCAAAAATCGATGAATCATTTAAAAAGCGACTGGAGGAATACCTGGTGAAGGCGATGCGCGAAGCAAAGGTCAACTCATCGTGGAGCGACCCGGATGAGTTTTATGAAAATGAAACCATTGCATTTGTACGAAAAATCCTTTCACCCGATGCAAAATTTCCCGCGAGTTTGAAACGGTTCATGGAAGAAATCATTCCGCACGGAATTACCAATTCCATTACGCAACTTATTCTAAAAAATACCCTCCCCGGAGTTCCTGATACTTTTCAGGGGACAGAAAAGTGGAACTTAAGTTTTGTGGATCCTGATAACCGTCGGGAAGTTGATTTTGAACAGTTATCGGCTGACCTGGATTGGATCATCAAAAATTACCAAACCGATGCCGCCAATCTGGCTGAAAGTTTGTGGCATCAACCGTTGGATGGCCAACTGAAACAGTGGATGAACTGGCTGACGCTGAATGAACGCAATCAATATCCGGATCTTTTTCAGCAAGGAAGCTACACTCCGTTTAAAGTTTCAGGGAAATACAAAAAGCACATCATTGCTTTTTCCCGGAAGTTTGGCCATCAGCATTTAATAGTCATATTGCCACTGAATACGGCAAGCATGCCAGCCAATCCTGACTGGGAGGATACACTGGTTGAACTTCCGGGAACGAACGTTCTCGCGCTGGAAAACCGGTTAACAAAACAAACACTTGAAGCTGAAAAAGCTTTGAATGTGGAAGATTTGTTTGATGTTGTTCCGTTCGGGTTTTTGAGGAATCCAAAATGAATTTTAAAGCAAGATAAATCTGAGAATCCTGGAATTTAGAGTATTTCCAAATTGCTTTTTTTTGCGATTTGCATATTGGAATTTCATTGTCATCACCTCATTGTGCCCAACAAAATTGGGTGGATAACCGAAATGACAAAACATGATTAACACGACACTCGATTAATTCTGATGGATGCCCTTTTGAAAATTTCAGTTTCTGAATATTTTCAATCCCGCTCTTTCATGGTAACCGTAATAAAATCGCGGTGCGATTTGAGCAGGTTAATGGCGTGCAGCAACATATTTTTAGTTTCTGTTATGGTGTTGAAATAGAGCATCGAGTTGCGGGTATTCACCTCTTTGGCTTTAATTCGCTTGATTTGGGCAATTTCCATTTTTTCCAGATCCTGTAATATTTTGTCGCGCAGCTCAATGAGTTTTTCAATTTCGTTAAACTCGTTCTCTTTTATAATATTCAGTGCAAAGTTGAAGAAATGATCCACTTTTTCTTTCAGTGCCTGCATCTCTTCGGTTTGGGCTTTTATGAATGGTTTATGCTGATTGTCGAGATGCTCAAAAAGTGGTTCGGTAAGGAAATTGAGCGAGTGGGCCAGTTCGCGCTGGTAGTCAACCACCTGAACGTAAAAGTGCCCTGAATCTACGTTTTCCTCAATTTTTGAAAGGGTGTTCAACACCTTGTTTTTCTTTTTCTTTGCTTTTTTATTCAGGCTATCTTTAACTTCCAGGGCATCCTTTAGTTTCGATCGGTTTTCTTTCAGGAAATGTTTAATACTGTCGTCGTAAACTGTACTCGCCTGCACAATTGACTTGCTCACCTGTTTGATGCATTTTTCCATTACTTTGTCGGTGGCATCTTTTTCGGTAATTGCCTCTTCTTCATCTTCCAGGCTTTCCTGGCTTCTTTTCTTAAATAGCAAATGCGTGCGGATAACCATAAAAATGGCAATAGCAACGAATACGAAAATCATAAATTTTCCGCCAACGGAGATTAAGGAAGCAATTACAGCTGAAACAGTAAAAGCAAGTATAGCTGTTAAAAACCAGCCACCAATTACTGAAAATACGCCCGATACACGATACACTGCACTTTCGCGGTCCCATGCACGGTCGGAAAGGGATGTTCCCATTGCCACCATGAAAGTTACATAAGTGGTTGAAAGCGGGAGTTTTAAAGAAGTTCCAATTGCAATTAAAACACTAGCAACTACCAGGTTAACTGCCGCCCTAATTTTATCGAAAGCGGGTGCGTCAGGATTAGTGGCATCGCCGGCAGGGGGCGGAGTAAAACGGGCCTGAATTGAATCAATCATCGAGGAAGGCATAATGCTTCTTATGCCCCGGTTAAATTTGGTGGTTCCACGTACAATTACCCTGGCTGCAAGCGAAGAGTTAAACCGCTCGGTACCTTCGCTTTGACGCGATAAATCAACCGAAGTAGTGACAACCGATTGTGCTTTTTTCGATAAAATTAATGTGACAATCATGATTAAGCCGGCTATTCCCAGCATGAAAGTGGGGGTATCTACTTTTCCTGCAAGCATTTCCATGGTGAATTCATCAGGTGAACCTGCGCCTCCGGCTACCCAGGCTTTAAACGAGTTAAACCCAGCCAGCGGCACACCTATGAAATTTACCAAATCGTTACCTGCAAAAGCCATTGCAAGTGCAAAAGTTCCTACCAAAACAATTAGTCTTAGTATTTTAATTTTGAATAACCAACTCAGTATTTGTAAAATTATAACCCAAAAGATAAAATTATAAAGAAGTATCAGTCCGGTGTGGGTGGCAACCCAGTCACCAAATCGTTCGCCGCTTGGCACTGTCATTTCGGCAAATGCAGAACCGTTAATTCCTTTGATGAGAATGAAATAAACAATGGCCGAAATGGCCAAACCCCCGAAAATTGAACCGAAATATTTCATTCTTTTCCGGTAATTGAAAGTGAAAATAAACCGCGTAATATACTGTATTATAGCGCCTACGGTGAAGGCAATAAAAACCGAAAGTAGAATTCCGGTAATAATGGCAAGTGCTTTTTCGGAGTTGATATATTCTGAAAGCTCGAGAATGGTACCGCCCATCATTTTAATTTTAACGATAGAAACAGCCACAGCCGAACCCAGTAATTCAAAAACAATGGAAACCGTGGTGGAGGTGGGCAACCCAAATGTGTTAAACAAATCGAGCAGGATAACATCCGTAATCATTACCGCAAGGAAAATGACCATGATCTCGGAAAAAACAAACATGTCGGGGTGAAAAATTCCTTTCCGGGCAACTTCCATCATGCCGCTGGAAAAGGTTGACCCAATAAGTACCCCAATGCCAGCCATTAAAAAAATGAGCCATTTGGGGGCTGCTTTCGAACCAAATGCCGAATTCAGAAAATTGACGGCATCGTTACTTACTCCAACAACTAAATCAGAAATTGCAAGTGCGAAGAGGATTACTACAATGATAAGGTAAAAATTTTCCATTATCTAAGTTTTACGGGCAATAATTTTTGGTGCGAATTAAACCTTTAAACTCCACTAAAATATTAAAAAATCATTAAGTTACAATGAATTTACTGTTAAACGATATGAGCCTAATTTTTTATATTTTTGAAGCCGCAAACAAGTTGGAAATCAATCTGATTATTAAAACTGTTTTTGCAATAAACAGTATCATCTTATAAAAAGGGGATTTATGAAAACGTATTCTTCGAAAAGGTTAACAACCTATATATCAGTTTTGTTGACATTGTTGTTGGCTGTTTTTCTGCTTTTAACGTGGTGGCTTGGGCCGGCAATCTGGATAATTGCGCTGTTTACCGTTGCCTTTTTTCTGGTTTCTTTTTACTCTATTCTTTTTGTTGTGAACCGGTATATTTTAGATAAAATCCGCCCGGTTTACAAAGCCATAAAGGATATGCCGCTTAGCGGGAAGAAAATGGAAGAGAAACCCGCAGACTCGGCCAACCTTCTTGCAAATGTAAAATCTGAGGTGGAAGAGTGGGCCCGGACACAAATGAAAGAAATTGAACGGCTGAAAGAGCTGGAACGCTACCGTAAAGAGTTTGTGGGGAACGTGTCGCACGAACTTAAAACGCCTATTTTTAATATTCAGGGGTATATTCTCACGCTGTTGGAAGGTGGCATTGAAGACGATAAAATTAACATGCTCTACCTGAAACGCACCGAAAAAAGTATCGACCGGATGATTTCGATAGTCGAAGATTTGGAGTCGATAACCAAGTTGGAATCGGGTGAATTAACATTGAAGATGGTTAGTTTCGATATTGTAAAAACAGTGAAAGAAGTGCTGGAAATGGAGCAGTGGCAAGCCGATGAATGGCATATTTCACTCGAAATTATCAATAAACCGTCCAAGCCAATTTATGTAAAAGCCGACCGTAACCGGATACTGGAAGTGTTGACAAACCTGGTGGTGAATGCTATTAAATACGGTAAAAAAGGAGGTTTTGTTCATGTCTCGTTTCATGACCTCGATGAGAACATTATGGTTGAAATTACCGATAACGGTATTGGCATAGAAAAGAAAAACCTGCCGCGCGTTTTTGAGCGTTTTTACCGTGTAGATAAATCACGATCGAGGGAACAGGGCGGAACCGGGCTCGGTCTTTCAATCGTAAAACACATAATTGAAGCACATAATCAATCAATTAATTTGCGTAGTGTTGTGGATCAGGGAACAACTTTTAACTTTACACTTGAAAAAGCCAAATAATAACAATAAATTTGTTTATTGTAAGCTTAAAGATTTATTAATCTCACTGCAAAAAAGAATCAACTACTTATACAGTTCGTAATACTTTTATCTCATGACTGAAAATAATTTTAAAATTCTGCTGGTTGATGACGAAATCGATATTCTCGAATTCATCAGCTACAACCTCGAAAAAGAAGGTTACACCGTTTACACTGCGCAAAACGGGCACGATGCCATTAAAATGGCCGAGAAAAAACAACCCCATTTGATTATTCTGGACGTAATGATGCCCGAAATGGACGGGATTGCAGCCTGCGAAGAAATTCGCAAAATTCCTACGCTCAACAATACCATTATTGCCTTTTTAACCGCCCGCGGCGAAGATTATTCGCAAATTGCCGGGTTTGAGGCTGGTGCCGATGACTATATTTCCAAGCCTGTGCGGCCCAAAGTGTTGATAAGCCGAGTAAAAGCTTTGTTGAAACGCACCGGCGAAAGCGGCCCGGTTACCTACAACAAAGATTCCAATACAATGACCATTGGTAACCTGCTCATCGATAAAGAGCGTTACCTTATTCGCATTGACAACGAAGAAATGGTTCTTCCGCGTAAAGAGTTTGAGCTACTTTCGTTGCTGGTTTCAAAACCCGGGAAAGTGTTTACCCGCGAAGAGATTTATTCATCGGTTTGGGGCGAAAATGTGGTAGTTGGCGATCGTACTATTGATGTTCACATACGCAAACTGCGCGAAAAAATTGGAAGTGCGCACATTAAGACCCTGAAAGGCATCGGGTACAAATTTGTAGAGTAAATTAAACGAAAAAAATTGTCAGGTAAACGATTAAAAATCCCAGAATATAACCTGTCGCAATTTGTGGCAGGTTATTTTTTTCGAGCATTAACCGTGAAGTTCCGGTCAACCCCGATGCCAAAATCAATACTAAAATTGGGATAAACGGATTTATACCTGTGCGAAACGCGATAGCGAAAACAACCCCGGTAAGGCTTCCCAGGGCGGCCATGTGGGCACTGATTTTCCATTTCAGCGACAGGAGCAAAATGGCAATAATTACCAGGACTGATGCTAATAGGATGACCTTAAAAATGGGGAAGGCTTTTATTCTGCCGAGCAATAAGAATCCCAGGTAATAAAAAATTCCCGTAAAAAAAAGGGCCATTATGCGGTCGTTGTTTTTCTTAAGCGACAGATCAAAATTAGACCGGAGTGCCAAAAGAGCCACTCCAATCAGGGGTAAAACCGCTGTGGTGAAAAACACTACCAGTAAAACGTAGCGTTGGGCTTCCCATGATAAAAATGAAAAATAAAACCCGGAGTTGAATAGCAATACAAATCCCAAGGTGGGTAGTAGAACCGGGTGGAAAAGAATGGATAGTATCTGAGCTGCTTTTTTCAATATTTAAAGTTTTTTGCGCAGGCGGGCAACCGGAATATCCAGCTGCTCGCGGTATTTGGCAACGGTTCTCCGGGCAATATTATACGATTTGTCTTTCAGTATCTGGGTGAGTTTTTCATCGGTCAGGGGTTTGTGTTTGTCTTCGTTTTCAATACATTCTTTCAGGATCATTTTTATTTCACGGGTGGAAACTTCTTCACCGTCATTCTTTTGTAATCCTTCGGAGAAGAAATATTTTAACGGGTAAATACCAAAGTGGGTCTGAATATATTTACTGTTCGACACCCTTGAAATGGTTGAAATATCGAGCCCGGTCCTTTCTGCAATATCTTTCAGAATCATGGGGCGCAGTTTGGACTCGTCGCCTTCCTTGAAAAATTCTTTTTGAAAATCGATAATTTCCGACATGGTGTGCAAGAGCGTGTGGTTGCGCTGCCTGATGGCATCGATAAACCACTTGGCAGAGTCAAGCTTTTGCTTCACAAAAAGCATGGCCTCTTTCTGGTTTTTCGATTTATTTTTGTTTCGTTCGGCCAGCGAGCGCATCATTTCAAGGTAGGTGTCGTTGATTTTTAAATCAGGAACATTTTGCTGATTTAGCGAAAGCTGAAGTTCGCCATCAACATTATCGAGCAAAAAATCAGGAATTATATGCTGATTCGATTTATTGAGCGGATTGCTGTACGAGCTGCCCGGTTTTGGGTTCAGCTTCAGTACCTGCCCAATTCCTTCTTTCAGATCTTCTTCCGACAAGTCCAGCTTTTTCTTGATCTTTTCGTAGTGCTTGCGGGTAAATTCATCGAAAAAATCTTTTACAATAGTCCTGGCCAAAACATGCGAACCATTTTTTTTGCGGTCCAGTTGCAGTAAAAGGCATTCGCGGAGGTCGCGGGCACCAATCCCCGGTGGGTCGAGTTGTTGAACGATGCGGAGTATTTCAAGCAGTTTTTCTTCCGGAACTTCCAGGTTCAGGTTGAAAGCCAGGTCGTCGCTGATTGAAAGCAGGTCGCGCCGCAGGTAGCCATCGTCGTCAATATTTCCAATAATGTATTCGGCCAGTTTCTGGTCTCCTTCCGGAAGGCTTATCATGCTCAGCTGCTCGCGCAGGTTTTCGTGGAAAGTGGCACCCACCGAAAAAGGAATTTCAACGTACTTGTCGTCTTTTGAGTAGTTGTTAGCCGAGGTTTTATAGGAAGGGATATCATCGTCCTCCTCATTAATGTAGTCGTCGTACGAAAACTCATCGTTATCCCGGTCTGTTTCCGATTCTGAACTTTCGTTGTCCTCGTTGTCGTCCGGTGAGTCCGACTCATATTCCAGCACCGGGTTTTCTTCCAGCTCTTTTTTAATTCGTTGCTCGAGCTGAATAGTAGGGATTTCCAAAAGCTTTATCACCTGAATTTGCTGTGGTGAAAGCTTTTGCAGCAACTTTTGTTGTAACGAAAGTTTTTGCTCCATATCCCTTTTTAGTTATCTCCGTAAAATTACTATTTTTTCGAAGGACTTCAAGCATGCCGGTTCAGAATTCTGCACTTTTGGGAGTCCGCGGGAAAGCAATTACATCGCGAATATTTCCCATTCCGGTAACAAACTGTACAAAACGCTCGAAGCCCAGTCCGAAACCGCTGTGAACTACACTTCCGTACCTGCGGGTGTCGAGGTACCACCACATTTCCTCTGCCGGAATATTCATTTCGTCCATGCGTTTTTCCAGTTTTTCGAGGCTTTCCTCCCGCTGCGAGCCACCAATAATTTCGCCAATTTGCGGGAACAACACATCCATTGCCCGAACTGTTTTATCGTCGTCGTTTTGTTTCATGTAAAACGCCTTAATGGCTTTGGGGTAGTCGGTTAAAATAACCGGGCATTTAAAATGTTTTTCCACCAGGTAGCGTTCGTGTTCGCTTTGTAAATCAACGCCCCAGTCAACCGGGAACTGAAATTTTTTCTTTTTATAAGGTTTTGAATTTTTCAGAATATCAATAGCCTCGGTGTATGTAATGCGCACAAATTCGCTGTTCAGCACAAATTCCAGTTTCTCAACCAAATCCATCGAGCGTTGCTCTTTGGGTTTGTTTTTCTCTTCCTGGCTCAGCCTGTTGCCTAAGAACTGCAAATCGTCGCGGCAATTATCCAGCGCGTAACGGATGAGGTATTTTAAAAATTCTTCTGCCAGGTCCATATTATCTTTCAGATCGTAGAAAGCCATTTCAGGTTCAATCATCCAGAATTCGGCCAGATGGCGTGTGGTGTTTGAATTTTCTGCCCTGAAAGTGGGGCCAAAAGTGTAAATTTCACCCAGTGCAAGTGCCCCAAGTTCGCCTTCGAGCTGTCCTGAAACTGTGAGGTTGGTTGGCCTGCCGAAAAAGTCTTTGCTGTAATCGGGCTTTCCCTCTTCGGTAAGTGGCGGGTTTAACGGGTCGAAAGTTGAAACCCTGAACATTTGGCCGGCTCCCTCAGCATCGCTGGCAGTAATTATTGGCGTGTGCAGGTAATAAAAACCTTTTTGATTAAAATAGTTATGTATAGCAAATGCCATGGCATGGCGCATCCGGAAAACTGCTCCAAATGTGTTGGTGCGGAAGCGGAGGTGTGCATTTTCGCGCAAAAATTCGAGCGTATGTTTCTTCGGCTGAATCGGGTATTTTTCGGGATCTGCTTTTCCCAAAAGTTCAATTTTTTCGGCTGCCAGCTCCACATTCTGGCCACTTCCCTGCGATTCGGTAAGTAATCCTTCAACTGCCAGGGCGGCTCCCGTGTTTATTTCACGCAGCAGGTGTTCGTCAAATTTTTCAGTGTCGGCCACAATCTGCAGGTTATGAATAGTTGAACCATCATTTAATGCAATAAAATTTACGTTTTTACTGCCGCGTTTTGTTCTCACCCATGCTTTTACCAGTGTTTTTTCACCGGTTTTTCCGTTTTGAAGAATGTCCTTGATTTTCAGTCTTACCATGGTTCAACTACTTTTTGTGATATTTTTTAAAGTGTTTTGATTGTAAAGGGTACAAAAGTAAGTTTTTATGGTTATAAATGGAAAATGGTTGTGGCAATTTTTGGAGATTTGAAGAATTAATAAAATAAAAAAACTATCCGTCGGGTGACGAATAGTTTTTTACCAATTTGATTGATTATTTTCTCGATTTAAATTTCAGTTCTGAACTTTAGTTCTGCCGAAATTAAATCGTTTTGTAGCATTTATCAGCCTTCTCCTGGTACAGGTATTTTTGCTTTTTCGATGTAGCCAATGTCGCCCATGATGTAGGTGTCCGGTCCGAGTTTCAGGTCGGAGTTCATCATTTCTTCAAAGGTTACTTCTTTTCCGGTATATGCTGAAACCCTTCCCATGATTGCTGCCATAGTTGAAAGGGCAGTCTGTTCGGCATAATTCATCGCTATGTCCTCGCGGATGGCGGTAACAAGGTTGATGTGTTCCTGCACATAAGGACTGGTTTCATGATCTTCGAAAGTGGCAATGTCATTGCCCTGGTCATCAAAGATGCGGGCGGTACCTCCCTGTGATGATGTGGCCATTGCTTTTGTTCCGTGGAAAAGTTCGTAAACACCATTTGAACAACCGTTTATCTGGCGGCAGGTGCTAAGTATTTTTCTTCCGTCGTCGAGTACAAAATCAACGGCAAAGTTATCGTACTGGTCGCCGGTTACCCTGCGTTGCCTTGAACCGAAGCCCAATGCTTTTACCGGGTATTTCCCCATGTACCAGTGTGCCACATCGATGTTGTGAACGTGCTGTTCAACAATGTGGTCGCCCGACAACCAACACCAGTTTACCCAATCGCGAATCATCCATTCCATTTCGCTCCAGTCGGGATTGCTGTTACGGTACCAAAGTTGTCCGCCATTCCAGTAAACATCAGCCGATACGATGTTTCCAATCGCGTTATTTTCAAGCTCTTTCAGCAGGTTAATGTATTTGTGCTGGTGACGGCGTTGTGTTCCGGTAACTACTTTCAGCCCTTGTGAGTCGGCCATTTTTGATGCAGAAATTACCTGGCGAATACCAACCGGGTCAACAGCAACAGGTTTTTCCATGAAAACGTGTTTTCTTGCTTTCACGGCAGCTTCGAATTGCTCAGGGCGGAATTTTGGTGGAGTGGCAAGAATAATAACATCAACACCGGCATCGATTACTTTTTCATAAGCATCGAAACCTACAAAACATTTTTCATCAGGCACTTCAACACCTTTTTGTTCTTTCAGTTTGTTTTGAAGGTCGTCAATACGATCCTGAAAAACATCGCCTAAGGCAACAATAGTAAGATTTGGTCCGGCATCGAGGAAGTTCATGGCAGCACCTGATCCGCGGCCACCGCAGCCAATTACACCAGCTTTCAGTTCCTTTCCGTCCGGGGCGGTTTGCCTCAGCGGAGGATGAACAATTTCGTGTGGTTGCCAATCGTAGTTACCACCACCTGATGACGACCCGCCACCTGATGTACAAGAAGATAAGGTTCCAACTCCCATAGCTCCGGCAGCACCTACTGCGGCTGCTCCGGCTAAAAATTTACGTCTCGAAAAATTATTTTCACTCATAACAGATATGTTTTTAGTTGAATTTAGGATTCTAAAAATAGTTATTTTTTTCCGGTTTTCTCATCAAATTCGCAAACAACTCTAAAACTTATATAATTACAGTCGGATAACCACCAGATACTTTTTGGCATTTGCGGGTCGGTTTTCAGCCATTCTTCGGTTTTTGTATAATCGCGTGCAGCGCTTCTTACTTCTCCTGCAGGGCTTCTAAACGATCCGCCCCGGATTACCCGTTCTTCGCCTGATGCAGGGCCTTTTGGATTTACCGCTCCATCAGTAATTTTTTCGTAAGCGTTTTCAGCATACCAGTCAGAACAATATTCGGCTGCATTCCCCAGCATGTTTTTGAGTCCGTACGGATTGGGTTCAACCAAATCGGGCTTTTCGGTTTTTCCTGCACTGTTCCCAGCGTAAACTACATAATTATTAATAATGTCACTTTCTTTTCCAAATATCTTTCCGAAGAAACCTTTTTGAGAGAAGTTTTTGGGTTCTCCTTCAAAGAAGAAGGGGGTTTCTGTACCTCCCCTCGCCGCGTATTCCCATTCGGCTTCTGTGGGCAGTCGGTATGTTTTTCCGGTAACTGCAGATAACCATTTGCAGTAAGTTTCGGCTGCATGGTAAGTCATAGTTATGGCAGGCCGTTTGCCCAATCCCCAGTTTTGGTCGGGTTGGCCATAGGGCGGAGTAGGTCCTGAAATGGCATCTACTTCATCATCTTCGGTGCGTGAGCCTTCGGTATCGGTTGAGCGGCCTTCAGCAGCAGTGGCTTCGTAAAATGCGAGGAACTCATCCCATGTCACTTCCACCTCGGCCATAAAAAACGGACTAACTTCTACTTCTTTCTGTGGCCCTTCGTCAGGTTCCCGCATTTGTTCTTCCTGGGGGCTGCCAATTTTAAATGAACCACCCGGAATGGCCTTCATGTTGAAAGCGATGGTTGTATTTGGTACTGTTTCGGTAAAATTTTCATGTTGGATGACCTGGGCCGGCTCGGTGAATACTTCAAGGTTTTCGCCGCCCGTGCTTCCAAATTCTACATTTTTGGCATGCAGTGCATTGGGATCGTAGTGGCCAACATGCAGGTGGCAGTTGATGCAGCGTAGTTCGTCTTCTTTTTGAGAATAGTAAAGGTGGGCATCCTGTCCTTCTTTTGTTAACGTGAGCGGGAATAAATTTTGATGGCAATGCGTGCACGATTCTTTAAAAACATGGTGTTGTGCATATTCCAGTGTCGATTTTTGTTCCCAGTTGTAATCGGCGCTGTCTTTAAATACCACGCCGTAAACATCTCTTGCGGCGGCTATCATTTTTTCTTTCAGGTACCCTTCTCCTTTGGGTGGAAGGTGGCAGTCAACGCATCGTGCCTGAAACCCCGATGGATTATCGTAGTGTGTAGATAATTTCCATGAGTCGAAAACATGTGGGTGCACATGGCACATCTCGCACGATTCGTTAGTTGAGGTATATTCCAGTGCCTTATTGGTGTAAATGGTAAATAGCAATCCAATTACAAATCCTGCAAAAAGCACAAGCAGCAACTTCTTTCTTAAGTATTTCCCCAGTTTCTTCAGCATTCTTTAATGGTTTTGTAAATTACAGGCTGTATAATTTCATCAAAAATCCCAAAAATAATAATTTCCTGAAGTATTGATGAGCGATTGATGCTTTTAAAGCTTATTTAGAACCAATCAAATTTCATCATGGCAATGCAGTTGCCGTTTATATTAACCTTCTGACGTTGTACTTAACAATTCTACCCAACGGATAAAGTGAATTTTTTTGTGCTGTAAAACATATTTATTTCAATCCAACTTTTCATAATATAATCTAACCTGTTTAATTCATGCGTTTAGTTTGATGTAGATGCGAGGCGTCGGAACCCGCAGACATAGTTATTTATTTCAAGGGTTTCGCAACGAAGCAGATGCATTAAAATAAACGCACTTGTGAAAAATATTTTTCTTTGGTCTGTTTTACAAATCATTTACAAATAGCATTTTACCAATTCAAAAATATTTTTTATGTTATCATCCTCAAAAACTTTGTTTTCTTAACAAAATTTTAGATCCATTTTTTTAAACATTAATATTCGTGCTATAATTTCTTCACCGGTTTTTGTAACCCTATATCTAAAAGTTTTGGGAAGTTTAGTGACTATTTTATGTGCACGAAGTTTAGCTATTAACCTTGATGTTTTCCCTCTTAGTTTCCTGATGTTGTTAAG
>NZ_FQZE01000016.1 GCF_900141875.1 Tangfeifania diversioriginum
CAACTTTCGAAAGTTAGCAATGAGTCTTTTATAGGCAAACCCGTAAAACGACTCTGACCACGTTCAGAGAACGTGGGTTTCTAATTTGAACTAAAACCTTAAATTTTTCAAAAACTCTGCACTCGATTGCAAACAGCCCAACCCGTCGGGTTCGTTGTCGCGTTCCACAATGTAATGTTCGATTCCTTGTTTTTTTGCTTCTTTGAAAATGGGACCAAAATCGATGATTCCCCTGCCCGGACAGATGAAATCTTCGTCGGGTGCCATGTCTTTTACATGAAGGATTGGAACTCTGCCGGTGTATTTTTTCAGCACACCAAGTGGATCTCCACCGCCTTTTTTCACCCAGTAAATGTCCATTTCGCAATTCACCAGCTTCGGGTCGGTATTTTCCATCAGGTAATCAAAAGGCAAGCCTTCTTCCATTTCACGGAATTCATTGTCGTGATTGTGCCACAAAAATTTCAATCCATGATTTTTTGCCAGAGCACCCACTTCATTCAGCCGCTCCGCTGATTTTTTGCAATCTTCAAAACTGAATGGAACATCGCCGTACCACGGCCAGTAATCCAGCACATATTCCTGCCCATGAGCCTTTATCTTGTCGAAACTTTTTTTAAGCTCCTCGTTGGACGAACGAAAACTGACACTCCCGGCAATGGGTTGTATTCCGATTTCTTTGCAAAAACTGACAAATTCCTGAGGTGATGAGGCAAAATTGGTTCCCCCTTCCAGTTCTGAAAAACCGAACTCCACTGCTTTTTTCAGCGTGCCTTTCCAGTCGGCTTTCATGGCTTCGCCGGCAATTCCGGAGATAAAACCAAACTTTTTGAGTTTTGCACTTCCCTCTGAAGCCAGCATGTTGAGCGGATTTAAAGCCATTGCTCCGGCTCCGGCAATGCTTGTTTTTATAAAATTTCTTCTGGTATTCATTTTTTCAAATTTTACGATTCAACACACAATTTCTAAAATCTCTAAACCTCCGGTAATTTCCATGGTTTGCGGTACTCCGGGGTAATCAGCTCGTTGGCCTTTTCGCAGTTGGTAAACCTGCTCTGTTCATCGTCCCATTCCAAAACGGGTTGCCCCACGCGGGCGGCAATGTTTGGAATGTGAGCATGTAAAGCGGCGGCCCTTCCCACTTCCGGCGGGCACGAAGTTTTTTCGCGGGTTTTAATACATTCCAGGAAATTATCCACATGTTGCCGGTGCGATTCATGCCCTTTGGTATATGAAACTTCTTCGGCTTTCGGAGCGTCTTTCGCGCCATCCCATTCGGGCGAGAGATGATATTTGTAGCGGTCGGCCACGATGGTTGCCTTTTCGCCAATAAACTGCACGCCGTAAGACGAATCGAACGGGCCCTGCTGAATGCCGGCAGTCATGTCCCAATTGATCACGTAGTCTTTTTTCGGAAAAATCACATTCATAGTATCGAACGAATCTCGGTGCATGGTTTTCCGTGAAAGATTTTCAGCATAAGTAATTACTGTTTCAGGCCCTTCAGTCAGGTCTTTTGCCCAAATACCCATGTCGAGCAAATGCACACCCCAGTCAGACATCAGGCCTCCGCCGTAGTCCCAGAAATGGCGCCAACTGCCGTGAAAACGATTTTCGTTAAACGGTCGTTTGGGAGCCGGCCCCAGCCAAAAGTCATAATCTACTCCTTCGGGCACGGGGCTGTCGGGTTTTGGTGTGGAACCCAGGCCATAATTGAAGTTGGCCCAGATATTCACCTTACGAAGCGTACCAATTTCGCCCGATTTAATCAACCCCATCACATCTTTAAACACCTTGTTGTCGCGCTGCTGCTGGCCCACCTGAACCACGCGGTTGTAGCGTTTGGCAGCCTTCACCATAATATTGCATTCGCCAATGGTATTGGCCATGGGTTTTTCCACGTAAACATCCTTGCCTGCCTGGGCAGCTTCCACCATAATCAGGCAGTGCCAGTGGTCGGGAGTGCCAATAATTACGGCATCAATGTCAATTCTTTCCAGCAGTTTTCGGTAATCACTGTACAATTGGGATTCCTGCCCGTAATCGTTTTTTACCGTTTGTGCCCGTTCGTTCAGGATATTTTTATCCACATCGCAAAGCGCCAGGCAGTTTACCATTCCGGTGTCGAGGTGGTGCCGTAAAATTCCGAACCCCATGTTGCGGCAGCCAATAAGCGCCACATTCACTTTGTCGGAAGGAGCAAACTCTGATGACCAAACATTTTCAGGAACCACAGACAATGAGCTTATTGCCGATGCTGCAATAGCCGATTTTTTGAGAAAATTTCTTCGTGAAGGATTCATTTTATTTTCATTTAGTTATTACTATTTCCTTTACCTGATTGTCCGGACGCCAAACACCGGCCCGGCGCGGTGCCCTTCATGAGGGACAAACTTCACTGTAATGCTTTCTTTCCCGGAAATGAGTTGTTCCGGTATTTCGTAAACCACATCGATAAATTCACCGGGGTTTTTGTTTGAGATGTTTTCGGTGGCAATTTTTTGGTCTTCCACCAAAATATCGAACGTTTTGCCGCCGGTGTAACCGCCCCAATATTCCACAACCAGACTGGCCGGTTCATTTTGGTCCACATTCATTTTACACGAAAACCAACCTCCGCGATCCACTTCCCTGAATTTACGGTTTTTATTTTCGCCCACCCAGGTTTTCTTACCCTGAAAATGATGGTCGCGCTCGGGCTGCATTTCTCCGGGTTGAAAAAAGTCGATGGTTTTTTCTTCCAGTTCCTTTTTTCGGGCCATTTTATCCTGATAATCTGCCTGGTATTCTTTCCATGAAGCTTCATCGAACATATCGAAATAGACCGAATAGCGGCGCTCATGTGTTTTGTAAAAAGGTTTGAAAACAATATCGCGGGGCTGACCCACATTTTGTGTCATGAATGTGTTGGCCTTATTCGCAACCGGCTTCAACCACTCCGAAGGATTGCGGTTTTCGGTCATTATTACCGGCACATACATTGGGTCGTAAGCATCCGGATCATCTTCCGGTCCCAAATCGCCTGCCAGCACAAACGGACCATGAAAAACAGCCACGCGGGTTGAATCGTCGGGCATAGTTTCCAGCCGCAACGAAAATGGAAATTCTACTTCAACTTCATCTCCGGTTTTCCATTTTTTGGCGAGTTCCACAAAACTACCCTGCTGGCTTTTTACCTTTTGGGTTTTGCCGTTCAGTTTAACCGTCATTCCGTTTTCAGCCCACGATGGATACCTGATTTTTACAGTGAACTTCACCGGTTCTTCGCACTCAAATTTCAACGTTGTGCCCTGCTCTTCAGGAAATTGAGTCAGCTGTGTAATCTTTACATTTTTTTCTTCCCAGCTTACTTCTGCCGCAATAAACTGGGTTACATAAAACTCGTTTTCATTGTGATAAAAAATATTCCGGCCATATTTCGAATGGTTTTCCATTCCGGTGCCCACACAGCAGGTAAACCACAGCGGATCCTGGTACTCTTTGTGTCCGCCCATTTCAAGCGAGAGGTTGTAAATCACGCGACCGTCGTGAGGGTGCTGAGAGGAATGAATGTGATTGAACAGTGCCCGCTCGTAAAAATCGGCCACTTCGGGCGAAGCTTCCCACTGGAAAAGATGACGCGAAAGTTTGAGCATGTTATACACATTGCAGGTTTCGGTGGTTTCGTCGCTGAGCCGGTCGCGCAATGTGTCGGGCGGACCGAAATATTCGTGATTCCCATGTCCGCCGGTGACATAAGAATGGTGGTCCACCACTGTTTTCCAGAAGAATTCAGCAGTGCGCCTATCTTTTTCATTGCCGGTCAGTTCGTAACGGCGGGCCAGGCCAATTAGTTTGGGTATTTGCGTGTTCCCGTGTTTTCCCGGTAAAATGTCTTTTCCTTCTGAAAGCGGTTCCAAAATGGCTTTGTGATGAAAAACCCGCGACATTTCGAGGTATTTTTCGTTGCCGGTTTGGGCATACAGTTCAGCCAGCGATTCGTTGATTCCGCCGTGCTCGCAGTGCAGCATTTCCTGAATTTCTTCTTCTGAAAGATCATCGATAATGGTGTTCAGCCAGTCGGCAAACCGGATGTTGATTTCCAGCGCTTTTTCGTTTCCACAAAGATCGTAAGCTTCGAAAAGACCCGCCATTACTTTGTGCTGCGTGTAATAGGGAACCCAAATGCCATTCAAATCAAATCCCTGAGCACGGATTTCGCCCTTGGCCACTTCTTCTTCCAGGATTCGTTTTCCATCGGGGAAAGCTCCGATATACCCGTCGCCGTCGGCCTGCTGGCATTCATACAGCTCATCAACAATATAGTTTACGCGCTCCAGAAATCGTTCGTCGCCGGTAGTTTGGAACATCATGGCGCAGGCACTAAGGTAATGGCCCAGACTGTGGCCGGCAATAGTGTTGTCTTCCCAGCCGTGGTAATGTTCTGCCTTGGGTTCCAGCCCGGCTTCGCTTCTGAATTTTGCCAGAAACCGGTCGGGTTCGTAATTCAGCAACGATTGCACATTCAGTTCGGTAGCCTTTTTAAACGGACCATCCAGAAGTTTTACTTCAGACAATTCAAACGGGAGTACTTTAAAAGTAACTACCTCGGGGCCGCCGGTTTCAATGCGGCTTTCCTGCCGGGTGCATGCACTGGCAAATAGTAAACTGAAAATTAAAATAAAGGTTGGTTTAGTTAGTTTTGCCATGGTAGTGATTTTAAATTATTCCGGAATAAAAACCCAGACCCCCGAATCGGGATATTTGTCTAAAAAATTATACTGAGCGCCGTAAGCTTCAATTTCATTATCAAAGATGTCGATTCCTACTATATAAAAACTGCCCTGTTTTCCGAGATGGAAAGGTTCGTGACCTTCATTTTCCAGCTTCCTGAAATATTTATTGGCATTTTTTGCCTCTTTAAAACTTCCGCCCACCAGATAGAACATTGACGTATCGGGTTTTACGTAATGAGCAGAGTCAATCGTTATTTCCTGAATTTGTAAACTATCTGCCTGAGCAGCCTCAACCGAATCTGTTTGAATTGAATCCGTTTGAACTGAATCCACCCCGGCAACCGGAAGTGGTTCAGATGCTTCTTCTTCAGCAGGAATTTCTTCTGCCGGGGGTTCGTTTTCAGCAACTTCGGCCACCGGAGGTTGTTCTTTCACACCATCATTTTTAAGCAGAATAAAAATTCCGGCAGCAACTATCGGAATCAAAATCAATAAGAACCACAACCAGCCTTTTTTCTTTTTTTCGGTTGTTTCGGGTTCATCAGATAATGAACCGGGAGCAGTTTTGGGCTCAGGCTTTTCTTCAGGTTCCTGTTCAGTACTTTCGGCTTCGGCTTCGGGAATTTGTTCTTCAAAAGGTTCCTCTACGCTTGTAGTTTCAGTTATCTCTTTTTCCTCTGGAATTTCTTCGGGTACCGGTTCAGGTTCATCTTTCAGTGAAGTTTCTTCCAGCCCGAAAGTTTCGGAAAACAATTTTTTCCCTTCTGAAGGAGCAAACTGAATTTCATTGCGCTCATCCAAAAACAGTACCCCCGCATTTTCAAGAGTTACTTTTTCTCCTTTGTCGAGCTGATAGATAATTTCATCACGTTCATCTTCAACTTTTTTAAGCGCTTCAAAATGCGAAATGCCCTCTTTTTTCGCTATTGCATCTGCCAGCAAACCATCATTATTCCGAATTTTGGGATTAAAAGTAATCGCCTTCGTAGGCGGCTTTATCTCATCAGATTGCTCATCGATTTCGGCAGGTTCATAAACAGAAACAAATGCACCAAATCCTGGTACAATAACCGTTTCATTTTCCTGAAGGAGATTTTGTATGTATTTTCCTAACTTCACTTTTTCGGATTTTTACTGGTAAAATTATAAAAACATCCGTGGAAGTAAGGTTTTCGAATCATTAAAATTTTCAGAAGATAAAAGAAATTACCCCCGTGCTTTACTTAAATTTTTAATTTTACACTAAAAACTGAGAAATGAACAATAAAATATTAGTTACAGGCGGAACAGGTTACATTGGGTCGCACACCGTTGTTGAATTACAGGAAGCAGGATATGAAGTTGTAGTTGTAGATGATTTATCGAATTCAGGCATTGAGGTGCTTGACAACATCCAGAAAATCAGCGGGAAAAAACCAGCGTTTGAAAAATTCGATTTATCGGACCGGGAAAAAGCCGAAGATTTTTTTAAACGAAACACTGACATTGAAGCCATCATTCATTTTGCGGCATCAAAAGCAGTGGGCGAATCGGTTGAAAAACCGCTGCATTACTACCGCAACAATCTGGTTTCGCTGATGAACCTTCTGGATTGCCAGCTTAAATTTAATATTCAGCATATTGTATTTTCATCCTCATGCACGGTGTACGGCCAGCCCGACAAACTGCCCGTAACCGAAGACACACCGCGAAAAGATGCCGAATCGCCCTACGGGAACACCAAGCGGGTGAATGAAGATATTCTGAATGATACCATAAAAGCCCACCCACAGCTTAAAGGAATTGCTTTGCGGTATTTTAATCCCATTGGCGCGCATCCGTCGGCACTCATTGGCGAACTGCCGCTTGGCGTGCCGCAAAACCTGGTGCCGTTTATTACCCAAACTGCGGCCGGGATTCGTGAGGAGCTGAAGGTTTTTGGAGACGATTACGATACACCCGACGGCTCAGCTATCCGCGATTACATTAATGTGGTGGATTTGGCCAAAGCGCATGTGGTGGCGATTGAACGGTTGCTTCATGAAAAAAACAAACAGAATTATGAAGTCTTCAATCTGGGAACCGGCCAGGGCGTTTCCGTTTTGGAGATGGTAAATGGATTTGAAAAAGCTACCGGCGTAAAACTGAACTACAAAATTGTGGGCCGCCGTGCAGGCGATATCGAAAAAATATGGGCCGACACCACGTTTGCCAACGAAGAGCTGGGCTGGAAAGCTGAGAAAGACCTGGAAGAAACACTGCTTTCGGCCTGGGAATGGGAGAAAAAAGTGCGGAAGATTTAAGTGTAAGTTGCAGTGATTATCAAACAGTTGCCCGTTATAATTAACGGTTTCTGAATCACAATAAAATAGAACTATCTTTGTTGTGGCCGGAATTTAAACATCTTCCTGCCAATTAAATTGCATTTTCATTTATGAAACAAAAATCCAGCAACCCACGCTCCGGTTCAAAAAAGCCCCAGGCACCCGGCATAGAAGTAAAAAAGCAGGAAGAACTGATGAAATTTCTTTTGGCCAACTACCCTGACAAAAGCCGCAACAAGGTTAAATCTCTATTGAAAAACAGGCAGGTTTTTGTAGATGATAGAGCGATTACCCAGTTTAATCATTTACTGAAGCCCGGACAAATTGTTACCCTGGGAAAAAATACACCAAAGCCCGCTGCCAGACAGGTGTTCGGGATGACAATTGTTTACGAAGACAAAGATTTAATTGTGGTGAATAAAAAAGCCGGCCTGCTGACCATTGCTACCGACAATGAAAAAAGAGACACAGTTTACAGCATTCTCAGCGATTATGTGAAAGAGCAGGATGAAAAAAACAAAATTTTTATTGTGCACCGGCTCGACCGGGAAACCTCAGGCTTAATGTTGTTTGCAAAAAACAGCAAAATGCAGGGACTGCTCCAGGAATCGTGGAAACAAACCATTTCCGAACGGAGTTACCTGGCGGTAATCGATGGGCAAATGGAAAAACCGGAAGGGACTTACCGCTCATATCTTTTTGAAAGCAAAGTATTTAAAGTACATTCATCTCAAATTCCTGAAAAAGGAAAAGAAGCCATTACGCATTACTCAACCCTGAAAAGCAATGATTTGTATTCGTTGCTGAAAGTGACCCTGGAAACCGGGCGAAAAAATCAAATTCGCGTGCATTTGCAGGATCTGAACCACCCGATTATTGGCGATAAAAAATACGGTTCCACTTCCAATCCTATCGGAAGGCTTGGACTGCACGCATGGATTTTGGCTTTCAAACATCCGCTAACAGGCGAAATGGTCCGCTTCGAGACTTCCATTCCGGGAAGTTTTTTGAAGTTGTTTTCACAGCAAGCTTAAAAACTGGTTATCATTAACTCAGCGAAATATATATCGAAAAACAATTTTTCATTTCACAGGGAAAAATGTAATTTTGGTTTCAAAATATGAAAATATGAAAACAATCCTAATCACCGGCGGTGCCGGTTTTATCGGTTCGCATGTTGTTCGTTTATTTGTAAACAAATATCCTGATTATAAAATTGTTAACCTCGACAAATTAACCTACGCCGGGAACCTGGCCAATCTGAAAGACGTTGAAAACAAGCCCAACTACGAGTTTGTAAAAGGCGATATTGTGGACGGTGATTTTATCCTGCAACTGTTCGAAGAAAGGCAGTTCGACGGGGTCATTCACCTGGCAGCCGAATCGCATGTCGATCGCTCTATTTCCAACCCAACTGAATTTGTTTACACCAATGTTATTGGGACGGTAAATTTGCTGAATGCAGCAAAACACATTTGGAAAGATGATTTTTCGGATAAAAAATTCTACCACATTTCCACCGACGAGGTTTACGGTTCCCTGGGAGAAGAGGGTATTTTCACCGAAGAAACCCGCTACGATCCGCATAGTCCGTACTCGGCATCAAAAGCCAGCTCCGACCATTTTGTGCGAGCCTACCACGATACTTTCGGATTGCCTGTGATTATTTCCAACTGCTCCAACAATTACGGTTCGTACCAGTTTCCCGAGAAATTGATCCCGCTTTTCATTAATAACATCCGGAACAAAAAACCGCTGCCGGTTTACGGTAAAGGCGAAAACGTGCGCGACTGGCTGTGGGTAGTTGATCATGCCCGGGCCATTGATGTAATTTACCACAAAGGAAAAACAGGAGACACCTATAATATTGGCGGTTTTAACGAATGGAAAAACATCGACCTCATCCGCACCATGTGCCGTGTGATGGATAAAAAACTGGGGCGAGAAGAAGGCGAATCGGAAAAACTCATCACTTACGTAAAAGACCGTGCCGGGCACGATTTGCGTTATGCCATCGATGCCACCAAAATTAAAAACGAACTGGGCTGGGAACCTTCGGTACAGTTTGAAGAAGGCATCAGCAAAACCATCGACTGGTACCTCGACAACGAAGAGTGGATGAAAAATGTGACCTCAGGCGACTACCAGAAATATTACGATAAACAATATTTAAACAGGTAATAAACCGCCGCGTTTCATAAAAAATCGAAATGCTTTTGCCCCAAAGGAATAACCTGTTTATATCCTGGTGAAAAATTGTTGAAAAGTCGCCAAAAATGTTTAATAACTATTCATTGCTTATTTTGGTAGAAAAATAAGTTAATGCAAACTTTCCTTTTCTGTTTTCCGAACGGGACAGGCAAAAAATCGAAATTATAAAATATTGTTCTTCAGAAACTTATTTTAATAATATAAAAAAACAGGCCATAAAAAAATAAGCTGTCATAAAATTAATTAATACTTAATCATTAAAAAAAATAAAAAGGTTTTCTTTGCCGGGCAAATTGCATAGAATGTGAAAAATGCAACTTAAAAAACTTACATACTATTCATTTTATACAACTTCTAAATTAAAATTTAAAATTTATGATTAAAAGAATCAGGGTTTTATTAGTAGCGCTCATTATTTCATCAGCTACTATAATACAAGCACAGGTAACCACCTCCAGTATGAGCGGACGGGTTACCGATGCCGAGGGGGCTGTTATCGGTGCAACGGTGATTGCGACACACACCCCATCAGGAACTACTTATGGTACTGTAACCAACACGGAGGGCCGGTTCAACCTAAATGGTATGCGTGTAGGCGGACCTTATACTGTAAAAGTTACGTTCATTGGATATGGTGATTACACACAAAACAACATCACGCTGAGTTTAGGTGAAAACTATGTAATGAATGTTGTACTCTCTGAAGAATCATTATCAATAGATGAAGTTCTTGTTACGGCAACCCGCACAAAATTCTCTAATGAGAAAACCGGAGCAGTGACAAATATTACAAACAGCCAGATAGATAATTTGCCTACAGTAAACCGTAGCATTATGGACATTACCCGCCTTTCGCCTTATGGAGGTGATGGTATGAGCTTTGCCGGCACAGATGGTCGTACGGCCAACTTTACTGTTGATGGAGCTAATTTTAACAATAACTTCGGTTTGAGTGATGCGCTTCCTGGTGGTGGTAATCCAATCTCTATTGAAGCTATTGAAGAATTGCAAGTTGTAATTGCTCCATACGATGTGCGTCAAACCAACTTTATTGGGGGTGGTGTAAACGCTATTACAAAATCGGGTACAAACACCTTCAAAGGTAGCGCTTACGTTTATCACAGAAATGAAAACATGCGCGGAGATGCTGTTAATGGTATGCAAATACAAGGCGCACGTGAAAAAGACCGTAATACAACATACGGTTTCACTTTAGGTGGTCCGATTATCGAAAACAAATTGTTCTTTTTCGTAAACGCCGAAATGGCTGAAACACCAACAATTGCCAATCGTTGGAGAGCTTCAACCGATGGTGTTGCCGATCCGGACAATTACATTTCGCGCACAACAGAAGACGACCTTCAGACAGTTTCTGATTTTGTGAGAAATAAATATGGATATGAAACGGGATCTTACACAAATTTCCCGGCAGATGAAAGCAACACCAAACTGCTTGCTCGTATCGATTGGAATATCACAGACAAACATCGTTTAGCCTTACGTTATAACTACACAAAAAACACATCATGGAGACCTCCTAATGCATCTTCTATGGATGGCGGTACCCGTATGTCTGAGGCAAGAATGTCACAGGCTTCAATGTCGTATGCCAACTCGATGTATTCGATGGACAACCTCGTTCATTCATTCTCTTTTGACCTAAACAGTCGTTTATCGGAAAACATCTCTAACCAATTCCTGGCCACATTTTCAAAACTTGACGATGTTCGTGGAACGAAATCTGATGAATTTCCTTTTATCGATATTTTGAAAGACGACCAGGCATACCTCTCTTTAGGTTACGAGCTATTTACCTGGAACAACGGCGTTCACAATGATGTATTGAACATTAAAGATGAGATGACCTATTATTTAGGTAATCACAAAATCATAGGAGGTGTCGCATTCGAATATAAGATGGCTGATAATTCTTATATGCGTAATGGTACCGGTTACTATCGCTATAGAAGCCTTGATGACTTCTTAAACGAAGAAGCACCTGAAATTGTAAACTTAACTTATGGTTACGATGGTGAAAAGAATCCTGCAGCCCGTGTAAGAACAAACAAGATTGGAGCTTATGCTCAGGATGATTGGAGTATTAGCGAAAGATTCAAACTTTCGTACGGCCTTCGTATTGATGGACTTTTCTTTAATAATAGTGATTTGATGACGAACCAGGCTATCAAGGAACTTGATTATTCAGGTCGTAGTATTGATACAGGTGAATGGCCTTCTACCAATATCATATTCTCTCCCCGTGTAGGTTTTGTATGGGATGCGTCTGGCGACAAGAGCTTGAAAATTCGTGGTGGTACTGGTCTTTTCTCTGGCAACTTACCACTTGTGTTCTTCACCAACATGCCAACCAATGGTGGCATGGTTCAGTATCAAGCACATCTTAATGCGGACACTAAAATTTATGATGCGGAAAACGATATAGAAATTATTAAAGGTTACAGTGGTTCGTACACAACAGCCGATAATGGAGACAGGTATATTGACATGTCGCAGTTTGCCGGTGGCCTTGTAACTGATGCTGACGGCAATGCTAACATAGCAGGACTATATGATAAATTGACAGGTATCGGTTATCCTACAACTATTTCACCAGAAGATGGAACAGTTCCTTCTTCAATTGCGGGTATTTCTTCTGATTTCAAAATGCCACAAGTATGGAAAACGTCACTTGCTGTTGACTATGCATTCCAAACATCTTTCCCACTTTCTGCAACAGTAGAAGGAATTTTCAACAAAACGATCAACGGTGTTTCTATTTCCGACTGGAGTATTCCCAATGTAGGAGGTTTCGCCCGTTTTAACGGTGTTGACAATCGTCCAATTTATCCGGCAGGTTATCGTACAGGCACAAAAGCATTCGTGTTAGAAAACACAAGCCGTGGTTATGGTTGGTCAGGCAACATCACACTTAATGCCCAACCAGCAGAATGGCTCAGCTTGATGGCTGCCTACACACACACAGTTGCTAAAGATGTAACCGGCATGCCTGGATCGAATCCGGAATCTGCGTTTACATACGTTCCGACAGTAGAAGGGCCAAACCATATTAAATTGCACAATTCTCAATATACCACACCCGATCGTTTGGTGGCATCACTTACTACCAACGACAAAAGCGGCAACCACTATAGCATAATTTATGAAGCTTGGCGCGGCGGAGCGAACTACTCTTTTATGACGGTTAACGACATTAATAGTGACGGCTACAACTACGATGCAATCTATGTTCCAACTGACGATGAAGTGACAAACAACGAATTCCGCTTTGTTTCAGCAGACGACCAAACTCGTTTTATGGACTATGTGCATGCCAACGATTATTTGAAAGATCAGCAAGGCGAGTATGCTGAAGCTTATAGCGTTTACTCTCCATGGGTACATCGCGTGGACTTCAGTTACAAACATGATTTTGCTCTTAATACAGGTAATAACCAACACAAACTGCAACTTAGCTTTGATATCAAAAACATGATGAACCTGTTCAACTCCAGTTGGGGTGTAGGTAAATATCTGAACCCGGAAATTGGTTCGGAAGCTCGCATCCTCAAATACGAAGGTGTTGATGCTGATGGTGTGGCTACATTCTCTACACCCTCTTCAATCCATGGTAATACTAAAACATTCACGCCAAGCTACTCATTGGGTCAAACCTGGTATGCTTCTATTGGTATCAAATATATTTTCAACTAATTTAAAGCTCTGATAATTATGAAATTAAAAAGAATATTTCCATTTTTAGTTGCAATACTTGCCCTGATGACAAGTTGTGACGATGAAGAAACAATGACACTGCTTGATGAAATTCAAGTATCGTCGTCTTACGTGTCTATCCCTGTTGACGGTGGTTCTACACCCATTACTTTAACAGCTAACGATAGCTGGACAGTAGAGAATAATGTTGAATGGCTGACGATCTCCTCAACCTCTGGCAGTGCCGGTGAATCAACGCTTACATTTTCGGCTGAATCCGCCTTAGATGGTCGCACTGCAGAAGTCTTAATACAATGTGCAGGCAAAACCCAAAGAATAAATGTCATCCAGGGCTTGGCAACAATTTCAACTGCCACATGCCAGGAGGTAATTGACGGACCTGACAGCAAGACCTATCGTGTAACCGGAGTTTGTACGGCAATAACCAATACAACTTACGGCAACTGGTATTTGGAAGATGAAACAGGTTCTATTTATATCTATGGTACAGTTGATGACAAGGGGCAATACAACTTTTTAGATTTAGGACTTGAGGTTGGTGATGAAGTTACTGTTCAAGGACCAAAAACTACCTACTATGGAACTGTAGAGTTAGTAGATGTAACAATTGTCAATATCAATAAATCATTGGTGAAAGTTGATTCAGTACAAAACGCACAACTTCCTATCGAAGGTGGTGAATTTACAGCGTACCTTACCTGCAAAGGACAAGGCGTATCGGTTGATATTCCTGATGATGCCAAGTCATGGTTGTCAATTTCGTCCATTGAATCGGCAGGCGAAGAAGTGGTTGTGAAGTTCAATGCCGCTGCCAATACCGGCGGAGACCGTGGAACTACGCTCACATTCCGTACTACCGATGGAGAAAAAGAGTATAGCACAGAAACAACTATTAGTCAAAAAGGGGCAATCATTGAAGCTACTATTGAAGAGTTTCTTGCAGCCGAAGTTGGCGGTACTAAATATCGTTTGGCAGGTGTTATTACCGATATTAGCAATACTACATATGGCAATTTAGACATACGTGATTTCTCTGGTGAAACTTTTGTGTATGGTATTGAAGATTTCCAGGACAAAGATTTAAAAGTGGGTGACATCATTACAATTGTTGGAGAACGTTCCGCCTACAACGGTTCTCCTCAAGTTGGTGATGCCGTTTTGGAAAGCGTGATTCCTGTAGCCGAAGCTACTATCGCCGAAGTGCTGACCAAACCTGATTCCAATGATGATTATTTTATGGTAACCGGTGAAATTACAAATATTGATAATCCAACATACGGTAATCTGTATTTGAAAGACGGCGACAGTGAAATTTATCTGTATGGCTGCTACCCAGGTTATGGTGCAACTGGCGATTATAGAAAATATTTAATAGAAGACAAAGGCATTAAAGTTGGAGACATACTGACAGTTATTGCAACCAAAGGCTCTTATAACGGAGTACCTCAACTTGCACATGGTATTTATTTCAGCCACGAAAGCGCAGAATAAAATGTGATATTACTCCATTATTAGTTTAATAAAAAGGGGCTGTCTCAAAACCGAGGCGGCCTTTTTTTTTGCTCCAAAAACAAACAATTAAAAACTGAAAGGTGTTTTTTTAAAAGATTTAGTAATTTTGCGCTCTGTTTAACAGTACACTCAGGAGATTTATAATGGAACAGTTTCAGATTGATCAAATGTTGGAGGAAAAAGGATTTATTGATGAACCAATCGATCCGAAAATTAAACTTACGGAAGAAATCAATCGCTTAAAGAAAGAGAAAAATGCAGTTATCCTCAGTCATTTTTATGTGGAAGGAGAACTTCAGGATATAGCAGATTATGTGGGCGATAGCCTTGGGTTGGCACAGGCTGCGGCAAAAACCGATGCCGATATGATAGTATTTGTGGGCGTGCATTTTATGGCCGAAACTGCAAAAATTATCAATCCCGGGAAAAAAGTGATTCTTCCCGATTTGAAAGCCAGCTGCTCACTGGCCGAGTCGGCCCCGGCAGAAGCCTTTGCCGAATTTAAGGCAAAGTACCCCGAGCATAAAGTCATTACCTACGTAAATGCTACTGCAGCCCTTAAAACCATGTCCGACATTGTTTGCACATCGGCCAATGCCAAAAAAATAGTGGAAAGTTTCCCGGAAGACGAAAAGCTGATTTTTGCACCTGATAAAAACCTCGGAAATTACATCAACAGCATTACCGGGCGTAACATGGTTTTGTGGGACGGAGCCTGCATGGTGCATGAACAGTATTCTCTGGAAAAAATAATTGAGCTGATGGACAAGTATCCGGAAGCGGAGTTTATCGCACATCCGGAATGCGAAAAGCCCGTTCTGCTGCTGGCCAAACATATTGGTTCTACCACTTCGCTCTTAAATTACGTAAAAAGCAGCACGGCCGAAAAGTTTATTGTGGCCACCGAAAGCGGCATTCTGCACCAAATGAAAAAGGAGTGCCCCGATAAAATTTTCATCCCGGCACCATCGGTTGATTCAACCTGCGAATGCAACGACTGTACCTACATGAAGCTCAACAGCCTTCAAAAATTGTATGTGTGCCTGAAACACGAGCAGCCCGAAGTTACTTTGCCAACCGAAGTAATTGAAAAAGCACGGCTTCCGATTCAACGGATGCTCGATATTTCAAAATAAAAAACTATTCAACAGGCGTATCCGGCTGGGTCAGATTTTCAACCAATAGATTTTTCTCTGCAATTTCAATGGCCTTCAAAAGTGTATTGTCAATCTGGCTGATGATGGGATAAAACCCTTCTTCTCCAATAATGTTTCGTGCAATATAGGCCTTCAACTGCGTACTGATTATTCTTTCTGATTCTTTCAGCCCTGCAGCATCTTTCTGAATCCCCTTTTCTGTTGCATACTCCACAAACTCGTTCAGGATATTTTGATTGGCCAGGTAATTGTCGAACTCGCTGGCTTCAGAAAACCGTGAAAGTGCTTCGCGGTTCCTGTCGGCATAGGCGTATGCAAAGGTGTAAATCAAACCTTTCCGGTAAATTTTATTGTAATATTCTGAATTGCCGGTAGTGTCCATTGGTACAAAAATATCGGGCATTATTCCGCCGCCGCCATAAACGGTACGCCCCGAACTGGTTGTATATTTCAGCGAATCGTTAAAGTTAATACTGTCGGCCACCAACTGCTCCCGATGGCTAAAACGGGCATACAAATCATTGAAATATTCTTCGTTTCCTTCTTCGTACGATTTTTGGATGCACCTGCCGCTTGGCGTATAAAAACGGGCTACTGTGAGCCTGAGTGCGGAACCGTCCATCAGTGGGATTTGTTCCTGCACCAACCCCTTGCCAAACGAACGGCGGCCAATAACAATGCCGCGGTCGTTATCCTGCAGTGCGCCTGCAAGAATTTCGCTGGCAGAAGCTGAAAATTCATCTATTAAAACATAAACTTCCACATCCGACAATGAATTTCTGCCTGATGCATTGTAAGTTTTTCGCGGTTGATTAATTCCTTCGGTATAAAGAATGGGTTCTCCTTTATCGAGAAATTCATCCACAATTTTTAAAACTCCCTGCAGCGATCCGCCCGGGTTCTGCCGTAAATCGACAATTACTTTTTTGGCCCCGGCACCGTTTAGTTTTTGCATGCCGTTCATAAACTCATCGTAGGTTGTTTCTGCAAAACGGCTCACTTTAATGAATCCGGTTTCCGGGTTAATCATATAAGACACATCCACACTGAACAGCGGGATATCGTCGCGGGTAATTTCAAATTCCAGTTCTTCATCAGCACCTTTTCTGATGACACCCACAGTAACTTTCGAGCTCTTTTCGCCGCGCAGCAATTCCATTACGGTGTTGGTTTCCACATCAACTCCTGCAATCAGCGAATCGTTTACCCGCACAATTCTGTCGCCGGGCAAAATACCCACTTTGCTTGAAGGGCCTCCGGAAATTACTTCAATAACGCGCACTGTGTCTTCCTGAATGGAAAACTGAACGCCGATACCTGAAAAATTCCCCTGCATTTCTTCCCGCACTTCCTGCATGCGTTCAGCGGGAATATAGGCCGTATGCGGGTCGAGTTCATTTAATATATCAGGAATAGTACTTTCGATAATTTCATTTGTATTTACGCTGTCAACATAGCCTTTATCAATTAACTCGAGTATTGTAGTCAGCTTGTTGGTATTGCCGTAACTCATGGGGTTAAATGCAGGCTGGCTGTTTTGTTTCAGTAAATTTCCAATGAGAATACCTGCTGCTACCGAAACGGCAATCAGCAAGGGAATTATAATAATTGTTTTCTTATTCATTTACACCTTTAATTTTTTCCAGTTCCACTTGTTCCACTTCAACATTTGCTCTTTTCAACAGATTTATGCCATCGTCGAGCCGGTAGCTCTCGGTAAAAACCACGCGTTTAATTCCGGCCTGAATTATAAGTTTTGAACATTCAAGGCAAGGCGACGAAGTAACATAAAGTGTGGCACCGTCGCTGCTGTTGTTCGATTTGGCCACTTTTGTAATGGCATTGGCCTCGGCATGTAAAACGTACGGTTTGGTGTGGTTATTCTCATCTTCGCAAATATTTTCAAAACCCGACGGAGTTCCGTTATATCCGTCAGAAATTATCATCTTTTCTTTTACAAGCAATGCGCCCACCTGGCGGCGTTTACAGTAAGAATTCTGTGACCATATCATGGCCATTTTCAGGTAACGCTGATCGAGCAGCATTTGCTTTTTTTTATCGTTGTTCATATTGTGTAGTATAAGTACTTTATTCAAAAATGGATTACAAATGTAATACTCATTTTCTACAAAATGTTCATTTTAAAAAGGATAAACTCCAGGGAGGTGCAAATTTTAAAAACAGCGGTGTAGAGCAAGGCTGAAAAAAAGCAAAAAAAAAGCCGCTCAACAGCGACTTTTCATTTTTTTGATTTACAAGCCTTAATCTTTAATTAACAGCCAGACATCTGAATATTTCGGATAGGTCTGACGTATTTGAGCTACCCGGCTACGGGCATCTGTTTCATTCTGATAGGAATTTACACATACGCGGTAATAGCCTGTTTCGCTGTGTAAAATAATTGGCGTAAAGCCTTGATTTAATAAATCTTCGCGGTAATTTTTAGCATTGTTAAGGTTGCTGAATGAACCCAAAATTACAAAAAATGTGTTGCTCTCGTTATTTGTTCTATCATCCTGCGAGGTAAAACTCACCTGTTCTTTCCTAACCGCAATGGGCTTTTCAGGCTCAGCCGGAGCTGCTGTTTCTGGCTCTTTAACTGTTTCCTGCTGCTTACGGGCTTCATCGTCACCCGGAACTGTAAACACTTTTGATTGTTCTGTGGGGTCAGAAGTATATTGCGATTGTGCCATCTGTTTTTTCGATTTACAACCGCCTAATGCAAGTGCTGCAACCAATGCAAAAAATACTATTTTTTTCATTTTTCTGTTCATTTTTTTATCATGCCAAAACCAAAGAAATATTAAAGCTCCCAGGTTTTCAGATAGTTTATAAATTCACATGGCAAATATACGTAAAACCACCCCCTTTTATTGTTTTAAAAGAAGTAAGTTTTGCACAGGCAATTGTTTGCAACCGCAGGAAACAGCATTAGCGTCTTCTTTTTTTTGCCCCGGCGCCACCGCCTCCAAAAAAGAACATTACGCCCAGCAAAAAGCCAAAGTTATACCAGCCACCTGAATTGGGGAACGCATAAATTTCATAATCAGTAAACAAGCTGATAATAAAACTAAAAAAGATAATAAACCCGTGCAACAGCCCGTAAAGGAAACCGGGAGGGTCAGCAATCTCTTCGGGTGAATGTGTAGCACAGCCTGTCGCCATAATTCCCACCACAATTACAAACAACAAAAAAAGCCATTTCCTATTTGGTTTCATCTCAAATATTTTTAAAATTCAATCCAATTTAAAGGAAAAAAACGAATGGGTAGCAGCATTTTGTGTAAAATTTTTATCCACAACTGACCTTCGTCAAAATAAAAGTCAATAATTACAAATTCCTTTGGTGAGTATTTCTTCCTGGAAAATGTTTTCAAACGAATTGGAAAAATGTGCGTAAAAAACCATAAAAGGAATCAACTCAATTATAAAAAGTAAAAAAACATGGAACACATTCCGTTTCAGAAGAAAAAAAACAGGGCCCCTGCTTTTGCCGGAAAATTTTATCCCGGCTCGAATAACGCCTTAAAAAACCAACTGAAAGAACTCTTTGCTGTAGCCCGGCCAAAATCAAACAACCAAAGACCAAGGGCCATTATTGCGCCCCACGCCGGTTATGTTTTTAGCGGAAAAACAGCTGCGTCAGCTTTCAACCAAATTTCGCAAGATGCATATTTTAAAAGGGTCTTTGTGTTGGCCTCGAGCCATCAAGTTACTTTTGGCGGAGCAGCAGTTTTCAGCACCGGCAACTACGAAACTCCATTGGGCGAATTAAAAGTTGATACTGAACTGGTAAGTGAACTGATAAAATCAGATGAAATTTTCCGCGAATACAACGAAGCCCATGAGTACGAACACAGCCTCGAAGTGCAGCTTCCACTTCTTCAATATCAACTGAAAAACGATTTTTTGCTGGTTCCCATTGTTTTGGGAACAAACAACCCGGATGACGCTGAAAAAATTGCAAAAGCACTTGCTCCTTATTTCACGCCAGAGAACCTATTTGTCATCAGTACCGATTTTTCGCATTATCCTGAATACAACGATGCCATTGAAAATGATTTGGAAACCGCAGAAGCCATTTGCTCCAATAACCCCCGGGAATTGTTGCAGGTTATTGAAGAAAATAAGAAAAAACGCATTGATAATCTGGCTACCTCACTTTGTGGCTGGACCTCGGTATTAACGCTGCTTTACTTAACCCAAAACAAAAAACTGGAGTACAAAAAAATTGACTACAGCAACTCCGGTGATTCTGCACCCTACGGAGACAAATCGTGTGTTGTGGGTTACTGGGCACTGGCAGTTTACCCCAAAGATATGACATTTCAGGTTTCAGAAGAGGACCAAAAAGAGTTGCTCGAAAAGGCCAGAAATTCAATACTTAATTTTCTGAAAACCGGCAAACGAGATAAACCAGAACCTCCTCAAACCAACGGAATAGTAAACAGCAAGGCAGGCGTTTTTGTGAGTATTTATGTAAATGGTGAACTGCGTGGCTGCATCGGTAATTTCGCACAAGAAGAAAACCTGAATGACCTGATTCAGCGAATGGCCGTTTCAGCAGCTTGCGACCACCGTTTCAAAAACCTTCAGCCCGACGAAATCGCCGATATGGAACTGGAAATTTCGGTGTTGTCGCCACTGCAAAAAATTGAATCGGTAGATGAAATCGAACTGGGAAAACATGGCATTTATATTAAAAAAGGACTGAACTCGGGAACCTTTCTTCCACAGGTAGCCAAAAAAACCGGTTGGAGTCTCGAAGAATTTCTGGGCCATTGCGCGCGCGACAAGGCCGGCCTGGGGTGGGACGGCTGGAAAGATGCTGAAATTTATACGTACGAAGCTTTTATTTTCAGAGGCTGAAAATCTCGTGCAACACCTTCAACGATTTTACTTTGCCCAGGTGTTCAAAATGCAACTGGTAGTATTCCACCAATTTCGAGGTGAGGTAGCCCCGTAAATTCCGGGATATTTTTAATTTGCCTATTTCCTGAATTTTAAGTGATGCCAGGCTTCCCAACATTTCAGTAGCCTCTTTGTGAAAGAAAAACGGGTGAGAAGGTTCAAATGGCACCACAGCTCCACTGCGCATATCGAACCAGCCTTCGAAGCCGGTCTTTTTTGTGTCGGGCATAAATCCCAGGTATTCAGTAAGCCGGAACAAAAACCAGAGGTGGAAATTGGCAATTCCCTCATCTGCCAAATCGAAAAACAGCAGGGAGTTTTGAATAAAACTGAACATTTCGGGGGCACTCTCCTGTTCACGCAGGGTTTTCGAAAGCATTTCGGCAAGGAACATGGCTTGTGTCGATTTTGTTACATCAAACGGAATATTCTGATAAACGGGCTGGTTTTTAATCTCTTTGATGCGCTGCACTTCGCGGGAATATTTTTGGTAGGCCACCAAATCGACCAGAAAAAGCGACTGTAAAATATTGGATTTGACTTTTGCTTTTCTGCTGCGTGAAATATTCAGCATATAAGCCTGCCGGCCAAATTCCTTTGTATAAATATTTACAATAACAGCGTTTTCACCGTATTTCAAATAATGCAGAATGATTCCTTCAGTAGAGACAAGCATTTGACAATTTGAAATTTAAAGTTGTCAATTGATAAAAAGTAATTTTTCGATATGGGTTTCTTCGCCGTATTCATCGTTACAAAAAACAAGGTAAACGCCGGTTTTTACGCGGTTACCGTTCAGGTTTTTGCCATCCCACACCGCCTGGCCACCCAGCGAAGTTCCCTGGTAAACCAGGTTCCCGCTGATATCGGTAATTTTCACGTCGGTGTCTTCCACCAAACCGGTAATGGTAACCGGGCCATCGTAGGTTTCCCGAACAGGATTTGGATACACATACACATTGGCGTAGGCTTTTTTCCCTGCAATAGCATCGCCCTGGTACGAAATTAACCCTTCGCTGGTGCCAATAAACACTTCGCCCGAAACCTGGTTGATGGCAATATCCATTATATTGTTGGAAAACAACGGACTATTTTCAGTGGTAAAATGCATGATTTCATTTTCGCCGTTTTCTGAAACAAGATAAACTCCTGAATTACGCGTACCCAGCCATTTTCGATTGGCACCGTCAACAGCAATGGCTGTAACTGTTTCGGTTTCCAGCAGTGGGTGAAAAAGCCCGTCGTTCAGGTCGAGACTTGGACGGATGGCATAAAAATCCTCTGTATCCCAAATCCGGTTGGGATTGTTGTAAACAGCCACGCCAACAGACGTGCCAATCCAGATAGCTCCATCCAAATCCTCTGCAATGCAGTAAACATCGTTCATCCGCTTAAATTCTTCAAAAACGCCATTGTTGAAATAGGAAGTGACAAGCAATCGTTTTTTCTGTGTTCCCGACTTGTCCACCACGTAGGCATCGTGTCCGCGGGGCACAAGGATCCATTTATCGTCGTTATCGGTAACCAAAACCTGGCCAATATTAAAGTTGTTGGCAACTTCAGGCAGAGTGATTGATTCCCATTCCCCTGAGGGTGTAAGTTTTACCAGATTTTTGGCCACTTCGGAATTGGTCATCCACAAGTTCCTTTCCGAGTCGAAATCAATACCGCCAATTCTCACGTAAGGTTGACTGGGATTATTTGGAAGGGCCGTTTCAAGCGGGCTGTTCTGGTTAGTAAAACGGTTTACCAGTTGCCCGTTTTCAAACTCGAGCAATCCGCCGCCCCAGCTGGCTACAAAAATATGATCCGGATTTGCCGGATTTGCCTTTATATCCACAATATCATAAAAACCATCCAGCTCCGGATAATCTTTTGGAGTGAAATAATTCCATTGTCCTTCGCGAAACAACTGAAATCTGGGCGTTTGCCAGATGTTACTCCATGAATCGCTTCGACCGCCCGGAGTTACCCACAAGTCTCCATCGTTGGTGTAGAGCGAAAAAATCCGGTTATCCATTGGCCCGTTTGGAAAAACCGATTCATGATTTTCGGATGCTATTTTGATTAACCCGTTTTCATAGTCGGCAACCCAGTAGGAACCATCCTGTGCCACGCCCACACTCCGGGGCCTGATTGGCGACACTTCTTCTCCGCTTAACCGGTAAGAATTTACTCTTGCAGCAACAGATAAGTTTTCGTCAATAACATAAAATTCTGATCGGCCGGAAAGGGTCAGCATTCCCTGATTTACCATTACATCATCTGCAAAATAAACACCATGCAGATAGCGCTGCCAATCCTCTCCGTTAAAGCGGTAAAATTCACTATGATTGACATTTTCTGGAGTGTAATTGGCCAGCAATACACTGGCGTGAACGGCCAGATGGGTAAACCTTCCGTTAAAATTTGGTATGTTTTCCACCTTGTTCCAGCTTCGGTAGTCGAGCAAATTGGGATTTGTCAAATCAGCTTTTAACAGGCCTTCGTTTGTGGCAGCATAAATATTTTGTTCAAACACCTCCACATCGTTCACCTGAATCATTGCACCACCTTCGCCAATAAAATAGGTATCTTTTACTTCCTGCCTTGCAAGGTTTAACACCACAACACCAAATCCGCAAGAAAGGTAGGCTTCATCTTCAGAAAAGGAAATGTTGTAAATATTCTTATCTCCTGTAATTTGTTTGCGCTTGATATCGGAAAGGTTAACCACGCCCGACTCGGTAATCAAATCGATATTACTGTTTTTATAAGCCACTACCAGCACCTCGCTGTTTTCGTTCCATGCAATGGTTTGAATGCCAAAATCGGTCAATCCGTTCACCCCCGAAAATTTTTGGATGCTGTTGTCGTCGCGGTCGTAATAGAAGAGCCCGCCTTCGGTGGCGCAGTAGATTTTTGAGCCGGCTACCGCAATTTTGGTAGCATTTGAAAAGGAAAGGTAATCCTGCCAGCTGCCCTGCCGGCGCTGCGCGTTCAATTGAAATACAATTGAAAAAATAACGATTGAAAGCAAGAGTTTTCGCATTCCTTTTCTACTTGTTGGGTTCTATTGTTTTCAGGTGGCCAACCAGTTTTTGAACGGCCCTGCCCCTGTGGCTGATTTTATTTTTCTGTTCCAGATCCATTTCGGCAAATGTTTTGGTAAATCCTTCGGGCAAAAAAACAGGGTCGTATCCAAAACCTGAATCGCCTTGCTTTTGCCGTGTAATTTCACCTTCCACAATTCCTTCAAACTGCATTTCATCTCCGTTGACAACGAGCGAAATCACGGTTCTAAAACGTGCTTTGCGGTATTTTATTTTGGCCATATTTTCCAAAAGCTTGTCCATGTTGGCCTGCGGATTTTTTTCCTCTCCAGCGTACCTTGCCGAAAATACCCCGGGTTCATTATTCAATGCTTCAACCTCCAGGCCTGTGTCATCCGCAAAACAGTCATACCCAAATTTATCGTAAACATAGAATGCTTTTTGCCGGGCATTTCCTTCAAGTGAGGGCTGATCCTCCGGAATATCTTCGTTGCAACCAATATCTTTCAGGCCGAGTAATTCAAACTCATCGCCCAGAATAGCCTGTAGTTCTTTTAATTTATGCGGATTATTTGTAGCAAAAACCAGTTTTGTCATAATTCAGAATTTCGGGTAAAAATAATGAAAAAGATGGTGCGGGCTAAACCGGAAATTTTTAGTGAAACTTTTAACCCGGATTATTTTATTTCAGTATCCTCCAGCGATTCAACATCGTCGCTGTAATAAATCTCCGCAATGAAAAAATCTGTATTTTCACAATGCACCTGAATTTTTTCCATGGTTTCCCACCATCCAAAAAACAGAAACCTGAAATAGCCGTTTTCGGTGATTCCAGATTTGATGTATATTTCGTCTTTTCCAAAAAATTGTTTTAGCTGGTACTCGAGCTGATAATAAAGTGCCCTTGCCACTTTTCTTTCGGGTTTGAAAAATACCAGGTAATATTCGGGCGAGGCATTTTCTTCTATTTCAATAGTATCTGAATCATCAAGCGGATTATCATCCAGCCTATCGCCGGGAATGATTATCCCGTCATCGGTCATAGTCAGCGAATCGAGGAATTCTCCAACTTCAGAGCCGGGCAACCTGTATTCGGGATTGAAAATATTCATATCAATAATCTCTTTTATTTTTCCTGATTTCTGCCCAACCGACGAGGAATTGGCGTTAAAAAAACCGCAAACATCACTCAGTGTTGCGTAGGGTTCAAACGATTTGTCGCCCAGGAAATTTGTTCCTCCAACCGCCCAAACAATAGCAGCAGACCAAATTTCAGTTTTGCCTCTTTTAAAAATGAGTTTATCTTTTTTGAGCAAATCAGTAAACACTTTCGTGCATATTTTTAAATAGTTCTCATCGAGGTGGTTTTTGCAATAGGTGGTAACCAGTTGTTTTACATCTTCGTTTTTTTGCTCCATTTGAATTTACTGTTATTTTACCAATGCAATTATGTCTTTTCGGAAAGGCATTAAAATTAATGTTTTAAAGTATTGGCACAAGATAACAATTAACGAAAACAAAATTAATTTCCGGGGAGACGCGATTAATCGCATCTGTACAGATGTTTCAATCCTTGTTTTGCTGGAATCGGAATCTGAAGGGTAAATATTGAAAGCCGGGAAAAGCCTGCAGTCGAGTTTCAATCCTTGTTTTGCTGGAATCGGAATCTGAAGGCCGAGGTAATAACCCAGCGACGAATTGCGGTGAAGTTTCAATCCTTGTTTTGCTGGAATCGGAATCTGAAGCCAGGCTTTATTGAATGCTTTTTCGGCACTCTTGTGTTTCAATCCTTGTTTTGCTGGAATCGGAATCTGAACCAAGTCCTCGTTGTTTTGGCGGTTGAATGTCGGGTAGTTTCAATCCTTGTTTTGCTGGAATCGGAATCTGAACTAGTAATTTCTTTTTGTGTGTTGGCAAAAAAAACTAGTTTCAATCCTTGTTTTGCTGGAATCGGAATCTGAACGTGCTCATGATGGCCGAAACAAAAGCCATGGAACGTTTCAATCCTTGTTTTGCTGGAATCGGAATCTGAACAAAACCGGCAGGCGCTTGTTACCAAATGCACCGAGTTTCAATCCTTGTTTTGCTGGAATCGGAATCTGAACTCACCGAGGGGGCGGGCTCGGAGTCAATCGTTAGATGTTTCAATCCTTGTTTTGCTGGAATCGGAATCTGAACTTTATGGCGTGTTAGCTCCACGCGGCTTTCTCAAGTTTCAATCCTTGTTTTGCTGGAATCGGAATCTGAACCCCAGTCGGGCGAAAGGAACATGGTATCGCCGTCGAGTTTCAATCCTTGTTTTGCTGGAATCGGAATCTGAACTTTGGATTGTTTTGGAGTTGTATTCCATAGGTGTGTTTCAATCCTTGTTTTGCTGGAATCGGAATCTGAACGGTCGTCGCCCCCTATTTTTACCTTCCAGTTTCCTTTGTTTCAATCCTTGTTTTGCTGGAATCGGAATCTGAACGATGCTTTGGGGGAATGTGAAGGGCTATGAAGTGGGTTTCAATCCTTGTTTTGCTGGAATCGGAATCTGAACGAATTTTAGTTCACCTTTAAAACTATTTGAAGGGTTTGTTTCAATCCTTGTTTTGCTGGAATCGGAATCTGAACAACACTTTACCCGAATGTTCAGGGTGCTGTAATTTTGTTTCAATCCTTGTTTTGCTGGAATCGGAATCTGAACGGCGACATCTGTTGAGGCAACTTTCAGGGAATCCCCGTTTCAATCCTTGTTTTGCTGGAATCGGAATCTGAACATTAAACCGCGGGAAGGCGTTTGCCTGACCTTTGGGTTTCAATCCTTGTTTTGCTGGAATCGGAATCTGAACCCCACAATGTCCACCTTATAGCCATGCAAAAGGATTGTTTCAATCCTTGTTTTGCTGGAATCGGAATCTGAACAACTGCAGTTGCGTTTATTACAAGCTGCTCGCCAGGGTTTCAATCCTTGTTTTGCTGGAATCGGAATCTGAACCATCAGTTTTCAGAATGAAAATTCCGTCAACGTCATGTTTCAATCCTTGTTTTGCTGGAATCGGAATCTGAACCGGACAGGGGTTGCAGGAATGTTGACAATATTATCGTTTCAATCCTTGTTTTGCTGGAATCGGAATCTGAACTTTTTAAGCTGATAGAGAAATTCAGATTCGGTACTGGTTTCAATCCTTGTTTTGCTGGAATCGGAATCTGAACCCGGCTACCTCGACCACGTGGTGAACGACGAGTTTGGTTTCAATCCTTGTTTTGCTGGAATCGGAATCTGAACAACTTTCAGAAGAGATAGGGTCATTAAAGGAACAAAGTTTCAATCCTTGTTTTGCTGGAATCGGAATCTGAACGCACATTGAACAAAAGAAATGGATTGTTGATGCCTGTTTCAATCCTTGTTTTGCTGGAATCGGAATCTGAACGCGTTAATCGCTGTAAATTCCTGAACACAAATCTACTAAAAGTTTTTTATCTACTATTATATTTCCTTTTTTCAACATGTCAAAGAACTTTTTTTGGCTTTTTTTGGACCATTTCCGAAAGCATAAAATTTTAGTTATCAAACTTTTATTATTCATTTCTGTGCTATTATAAATAAATTACAACCCGGAATACACTATTTTGTGCAAATATTCCGGTAGGTGCAAGTTAAGCAACGTTTCTTGTATTTGGTAGCTTTGGGATAAACATTTCCTTCAACAATTTTATTTATTTCATTGATACATCTTTTCACTTCCTGTTTATCGGTATCCGAAATATCAATTTCAACCAGTTTGTTATTACTGCGGGTATAAACCAGAAATCCTTTTTTTACTGTATTCCCAAAATTTTCTTCTATCAGACAGGCGTAACAATAAAGCTGGGTTTTGTAGGTGGAATAAATTTTCTCTTTGTACTGTGCAAATTTGTAATCGAGGGGTGCCATGCTGCCGTCGTCGAGCAACAAAACCTCATCAACTTTTCCTCTTATCGAGTCGTTTGTAAGATACTGGTCGAGCCATTTCTGTTTTACGCCAATCCGCTTGCGCAGGTATTCTTTATTTTGTGCCAGTTTTAAATCATGAACATTTCGTCCTTTCTCTACTTTAAAGTGCCGTCCTTCGTATTGCGGTATGGCCAACACGTATTCAAACCAGGTAAAACGCGGGCAAAACAAGTATTCGATAATATGTGAAGGCGTTACAACCATATCTCAGAAAAAAAGGGCTTTTACCTCGTCGGTAATTAGTTTTTTATCGAAAGCCTGCCCCAGCAGGGCCGATTGTTTCAGTTCGTTTTTGCTCATCGGAAAAATATAAACCGAATCGTTTTCGGTGTCTATCCATTCTTCAATTTGCAAATGGAGTGTATCTTTTTGGTTTTCGTCGAGCGAGCCAAGGAACACGCTTTTTTGCACGCGGTACAACCCGGCCTGCTGGCAGGCTTTGGCAATTTTGGTGCGGGGCTTTGTTTTCTGAATGTCGTAAATTACCCAAACAATCATATTTTATGCGTTTAAAATTTGTTGCGCCAGTGCATGTGCATCTAATTGCAGAATATTGCTACGCGACTGGTTTCTGTTTTTATAGCGGATTTTTTCTTCGTCGAAAAACTTAAAGAAGTGCTGAACCAGCAACGCCTTGCCTTCTGTATTCAGGGTTACACCGTTGGTAATGGGCGATGTGTGACTGTCGTTTACTTTTTTGGCCGAAAACAGTTTGAAAATTACTTCGTCGGCCCAGGTGCGGTAAGGTTCAATAAAATCGAACACCATGCTTTTTTTGTTGTAATCGTCGCGGTGAAGAATGCCCACAAACGGGTCGAGTCCGGCCACAATCAGCGCTTTTTCTACGCGGCTGTACAAAATTCCGTAGGCATAATTCAGAAAAGCGTTGAACGGGTCGGTTGCCGGGCGGAAGCTGCGCCCGCTGAATCGGTATTTTTTGGCAAGTAATTTACTTAGCACCCCAAAATAAATGCGCCCGGATGTTCCCTCAATTCCGCGGAGGGTATCGGCTATTTCGTCGGTTTTTTCTGCTTCGAGTGCCTGGATTTTTCCGGCCAGTTCTTCTATCCTGTCAATTTCCGGCTGCAATTCATCTGCTTTTTGTTCGCGGTGTTTTTTCAGGCGTTTCAAAAATTCAGACTGGTTTTGAAGCTTGCTCCCCACCAGGTGTTTGATTATTGTTACACCCTGTTTCCCCATGCTGGTTTCCAATTGTTTTTTGCGGATGCGCGTGGTACTGCCCAACCGGCTGTGCCAGAAACGCCCCACCGGGAACCCATCGCGTTCGAGCACCACTATATCGATGTTGTTTTTCATGGCCAGAATAATAGCATCGGAACTGACTGCCGCTCCTTTCGACAAAAGAATGGACGTGATTTTTTGGGAAGCGACGCACTGTTTCCGCGGCGGATTGTCTTCCACCGGCACACGTACCTCGAACATGTCGTCTTTCACATGTAGGTAAGTTCCCCAGGTATTAATGATTAGTTGCATAGTTATTATTTTACGGTATTTGCATTACTGTTCCAAAACCGCGGCTAACCGCTTTGCCGATTCCGGCATAACCCGGCAAAAAAGCGTTACACGAAAAGCGTCCTGCAAAAGCAATCATTTTTTTGTCTTTAAACAGGGTTTGTTTTTCGGTAAAAGCCCCGTTCACCAGAATCCGGTCTTCCACCCTGAACCCAACACCCTTGTAAAAACTGAGGATATTGTTTTGAACCGTTTTATCGAGAAAACCTTTTTTCTCCGGTTCAGGTAATTCAAGGTAGTGCTGAAAATTTTTCTGGTTTAGCCCCATCCACAACGTTTTAAAAGTGAAGTTGTATAATCCTTTGTTCACCGAAAGTTCATGGTTTTTCTGGCTGATGTTTTTTGAAAAAACAGGATAAGTTTCTGCCCCTATTCTGATTTCCTTAATTTTCAGAAAAAGTTCGGTGAGCAGATGGGCGCCTTCGGAAAATCCAATTAGCGCCGGCATGTTATCCACTACTTTGTATTGAATTAGCGGATAGGCATACCGCAACCGGCCATCTTCGAAGTGGTTGTGCAAAAGGGGAGAATGTTCGCGGAACAGATCACCAAAGTAACCGCGCAGTTTGTGGGCATCGCGCGTGGTTAACGAAATTTCGGGGAACCGGATAATAGTTTGAGTTAATTGCATAGCAGTTTGTTTTTGTCAGGCTCGCGCCTGATGATTGGCCTGGGACGATGCCCCAGGTTATGATATGGCAGGCTTTCAGCCTTACCCGGGGCTGTGCCCGACTTGGGACGATGCCCCAAGTTGTGATATGTCAGGCTTTCAGCCTGTGGAATGAATTTTCTATTCATTCCAGAAATAGTTAGGATCATACTCAATGATATCATATTGCCTGACGAATTCTTCAACTTCTTCACGGAATGTATGTATTCCGTGATGTTTCTTTTGATTTGCAATGTAGCGTTTTACTACATCGACTTTTGAGCTGCTAACCGAAAAAGCGCCGTAGCCTATCTGCCATTTGAACAGCTTTGTGCCGCCCTCGATGGTTTTTATCCATTTTGAGGATTCTTTTTTGACTTCTTCCACAATTTTTGCCAGTGCATAATTCTTTGATAACCTGAAAAGAATATGCGCATGATCGGGCACGGAATTGATGATTAATGCCGGACTTTCATATTCCTTCAGTGTTCCTGCCAGGTAGGCGTGTACTTGTTTTTCGATGGCCGGAACAAGGTAGGGAATTCGTCTTTTTGTGCCGAAAACGAGGTGAATATACATTTGCGAAAGCGATTGGCCCATAACAGGTGGATTTTATTTGTATTTATGATATTTTCTGCAGCATGGCAGGATAACCGTAATGATAGTTCGATATGGGAAGATGTTCAGACCCGGATCGGCAGGCAGACCGGGCCGCAGTGCGCTTACTGCGGGTAGCAGACAGCCTTGGGCGATGGACAGTCATGAAGGAGCGTGCTGCCATGTAGAGGTGCGTTGACATAAGATAGGGATCTGGCCTAGAGTGGTTCCCCGGCCTGGGACGATGCCCCAGGTTATGATATGTCAGGCTTTCAGCCTGAAGGGAAATGGAGAGCACCCGGACCAGATACACTGCTCTGTAACCCAAAAGGCTGAAAGCCTTTGACAGCAAAACTATGGGCATCGCCCATAGCATAACCGGGCTAAAAGCCCGAAACTCCCCGCCCGGCGCCGGCCCACTTACATTACCGACCATCATCTGATAATCAGCCTGAAAGGCTGAAATAATAATTGCTCTTTTTAATCGCATCTCTTTCATTTTCTCATCCAGGTTTTCCCGGATATTATAACATAAACACCGCCTCGTCTTTTTGCGGGGTGCGGATGAAGCCGGTTGTTGTGTTGTAATAATCATCTATGAAATATTCATTATATGATTATTGTAGAATTATTACCGTTCTGATTATTAAACACTAACCCAACGTCATTAAAATATGTATAGTTAACATACTTAAATCCATCAGAATCGGAAGGCGCTTTAGCTGCCATATAACGTTTTCTGTTAATCGACAATTCAAATTTCACTTTTTCATGCTTTTGTAATTTCTTAGTCTGAAGTTCTTCATAAAACTGAAATGGAATAACACTTACAGTATCCAATCCATCTCTTGTCATCGCTTCCTCACTATTTGAAGGGCAGTCTCCTAAAAAATAATAAGTGGATTGAACGTTGTAATAAGCCTTCCAGCCATCCTTAAATGATAATCTTTGGGTGACATCGATATCTTTGTAAACTTCATCCACAAGGTTTAGAAATTCACCTTCTGTTATTTTCGAATAATGATGCTCTGATAAAACTCTAAATGTTTTATCTAGAATGTCTGTTTCTGTATAAACAAATTCTTCTGAAACTTTTGAATGTTGATGGACAATTACTTTGCTATCTTTTTTAGAATTTCTTATTCGGTTGATTCTTCCTGCTCTTTGAACAATTGCATCAACTGGGGCATTTTCTGTAAAAAGAATATCAAAATCAATATCCAAAGAAACTTCAACAACTTGTGTAGCTATTAATAAAACTGGTTCTCCTTTATCTTCTATATATGAAATTTGACTTTCAATATTCTTACGGTCTTTCTGAATGAATCTCGAATGAAAGCAAATGCAATTCTTATTTATTTTCTCTGCCATTGGCTTCAATTGTTGATAAAGTTCAATAGCCTGATCCACTGTGTTTACTACCACCAATACTTTTAAATAATTTCTTAATGCAATTTTTATTTCATGAATATTTTCCTGAATGGTAATTTTACGTATCTCAAAAAGGTTTCGACTTGATTGCAATAACTCAGCATCCTGAATCAAAGAATAATTGCTTTTTCCGCCAAGTGCTTCGTTCAACAAACTCCTTAACTTCGACGGCATTGTTGCCGACATGATGAAAAAACGGGCATTTAGTTTTTCCCGCAAGAATTTTATGGTTTGAAGAATTAATGCCAGCGTATAAGGAGAATACAAATGTATCTCATCAATAATTATACTGGCATTTCTGCAATGGAAGCTTTTAATCTCCCAAAAACCTAAATTAAAACCTTGTGTAAGCAATTGATCAATAGTGCAAACAGTAATATTACTGAAAAATGTTCTATCTCTGAGGTATTTTCTTGTATCGTAATTATTGTCAATTTCTTTTTGGTACAAAAGAGCAGAGGAATGAACTACCGAACAATTTTGATTCCCAAAATAACCTGCTAGACGTTTGTAAATCGCATTGGATGTAACACGAGTTGGAAGGCAATAAATAATTTTATCATATTCATTCTTTTGCGACGCCCAGATCAAACTGGCTTCCGTCTTACCACTTCCTGTCGGTGCTATAGCTAGAACATTTGAATTTTTTTTACTTTCAAGTTGAAATTTTCGGAAAGAGAGTTTATCGATTTTCTTTCCTTCTTTTTCTAACTTTTCCTGCAAAGCATCCAGAAGTAAAGTTTCATCAAAAAGAAATGATTTTGATAAATTAAAATGACCTGATGCTGACCAATCTGAGATATTAAGTACTGCTTTTGCATTGATATATTCGAGGCGAGATTTTTCGTTCCATAGTTGCTTATTTAAATCATAAAAAGGCTGAAATACTCTCGACTTGTAATCATCCGGATTAAAAACTGAAAGTTTCTGTAATGTACCTTCTCTTATTTGCGCTTGTATAGTGTCCTTTTCCTTTAACTTAAACGCTACATATTCAAACCATGCTTTAATAAGTTCATAATTTAACTCAAGCTTTTTAAATTGATGGTTATCAAAAAGTTCACTATTTAAATGTTTATGATGTGAATAAATAGCTGCTGCAAATTGTGATTCCTGTTTTAGAAATGACTTACAAAAATATAGGCAAAAAGCTCCTGACAATAATTCATGCCTCACATTCTCATATTTATGTCCACTCAGCATTCGCTGGAAATTATCAGAAATCTTTCCTGCGTCATGAAACAAACACATAATAAATGCACTCTCCCAAAAAGTTTCAGGAAGTTCTGGATATCGCTCCTGCAGTTTCAGTAAAGATCGCAAAACATTTTCAGTATGTTCTACAAGTGTTTCAGATTCAACTTTACCCGAATTTTTATCCTTTTTGTATTTTGCTAAAACGTGATCAAGCATGATTAAATTGAAAATAATGGAATTTGTATTTCTTTGTATATCACACCTCGTTTTGATAATCCTTTAATATGTACTCCGGAACCTATAAATGAAAACTCTTTTCGCTTGACAACTTTTCGTACTCCATAATTTGAATCGTATTCAAAAGCTACCGGAATTTCGTAACTTAACGGATCTATTCCATCTTTTAATGAAAATTCCAATCCATTGGGTTGGTCCAAAACTTCATTCATTATATTTCCTTCTACCAGACAGTTTTTTAGTTCATTACATTCTATAAAATCTTTGATAACAGAAACTTGTATCACTTTTGCCAGTGAATCTGAATTACCTAATGTTAATGCGAAAACTGGGTTTTTAAAAGCCTGTTGTAACTTTTCGATTTTAGATTGATTCTCAGAGACAAGAGCCAGAACGAAAAGACCATTAAAAAGTATTTCACGAGTCAATATATCCGAAATAAATGCTTTACCTTTTAATTTTTGGTATTTCCATAAATCATTTGATTTGCCACGTGTATAACCGCTTATTCCAAATTCGAATTCCGATTCAAAAAAATCCTGACTTTCTTTAGGGCTCAAACCTAAAGCTGCTCCTGCCAACCCAATTAATGTGGTTGGCGGAGGCAGCTCATACGTTTTATGGAAGTTTTGAAATTCCGGATTTCGAAAAGAACAGCTTTGACATGCTAATTCAATTATTAAACATTGCATTTTTTATTCTTTGTAATGTTTGTCTATCCAATTTCTGATCCTTTCGAAACCTTCACTTAACGATTGCATTTCATCGCTATTCCTAAAGATGGCAGATTGCCCAGCTAAAACATACTCTTCTACAAATCGATCATAGTCCGATGCCACCTGATTAAGTTCTGCTATGTTAATTTTATTATTATCAACCACTTGCACTGCTTCAAGAAAAATCGGATTTTTCGCTTTCATGTAAGCTGCAGCCACAAATTTTGGAGAAATATCAGCCAAAAAACGTGTTTGCCTTCCGCTTGACCATAAATTTTGAAATGCATCTAAAAACCCCAGAACTCTTTTCTTTTTTTCTTCTGAAGAGAGTTCACCATCCTCTTCAAATCCCTGTCCACTGCCAATCCGGTCTAATTCAATTAAAACGGTTCCTTTGTAAAAACCGGAATGAATTTCAGTTTCAAAAATATTGGGTTGAATATCTTCCCCTTTGGCTGTTTGGTGTCCCTTACCCATAAAATTGGTAGCATAATCCAAATCACCTTTGTATGAAGAAAGTCCCAGCAAACTTTCAACCCGAACCGGAGAAATTCGGATGGTGGATTTTCCCTTCTCCCCATCTTTACCTGGTGAAGCATCCATATAACCGAATAAATCATCATCAATGAATTCAACGGGATTCATCATGGTTTTTGGAGCTCCTTTTTTAGCGCTTGCTTCCTGGATGTTTGAAATATTCCATCCCAAAGATTCAAGCTGGTTACGAATTGCTCTTCTTATTGCCTGCGAAGAAACATAAGGAAGTTGTTCTTCATTGGCTAATGTTACTTTTTTAATGGGATTGATGTTGTCCACTTCCTTATCTGCTCCATTCAAAGAAGCAAAGGATACTTTACTTAAGTAAGTAATTGTAATACTGTTTGGTTTTAATTCCATGATTATGCAGTTTTTTCGGTTTTTTTAATTGGCTGAATGGCCGGATTTAAAATATTTAATGCTCCTATTATTAAGAATTGTTTAATGCTGTAATAATTCTGTTCATTGATTTTACCGGCTAATTCTTCGTTAACAGTTAAACCATATTTAAAATCAATGCGAATGAGTTCATCCAAAAACTGTTTTTGGGTTCTGGCTTTGCGTAGGGTAATCAAATCCCCACGTCCTCTTTTTGCATTTGCAGCTTCACTTTGAGAAGCATCCTGGTGTCGCATTTTAACACCAATTTGCTTTCCAAGTGTAATGGCCGCGTTCTGAAGTGATTCTTCCATAGTTTTAATTTTTAATTCATATAATTGGGTAAATAAAAAAAGTTGTTTAAAGTCTTTAAATCCTATTGGTTCATTAATGCAGAGGTAATTATAACTTCTGAAAAACAAATCTTCAATTGATGGCAGGATACTTTTAAGTTCCAGAATTTCCCTGCTTATTTGATTACGTAAAATCCGTTCAAGCCGATATTTATTACTTGCTGCCCTCTCACTTGGTTTTAATAGTTTCAAACTCGATAAAAAGCGACTAAAAACAATTCCGCTTTTTTCGACATCATGAAATAATTTAAACAGGGGTGTGAGCCTGTTAAGATTTTCGTAAGTATTTGGTCTCATTGTAGAAGCGAAACTTTCCGCTTTAAAAGATTCAATTGCAAGTGGTGGAATTTTTGTCATTACTTCTCCAAATAATTCATCGTCTGCAAATTGATTTTCTGAGATATTACCATATTTTAATATCGCTTTCTTGTACATGGAATATATCAATGCAATTGCAACTTCAAACTGTTCAGTAAATGAGTCTTTCTCAATTTCTTCAGCAAATTTTATATTGCTAACAAATTCCTTTTTCCTTAATACTGGTGTTGAATCCTGAATTTCTATTTTACTGATTAATTCATTAAGATTTTTTAGGTTGTCAGAAGAAACTAAATAGATATGAATTGTGTCACGCAATTTATTAGAGTAATGATAGTAAGCATTTACAGGAGAAAACATACTTAGGTATCTGGTTTTCCAACTTATTTTTTTGTCACCTGCTGACAAATAAGAGTTAAAATTAAATAACCCCGAAAAGAAAGGAGAGATATTTGTAACATCAACAAGTTCATCGTAAGACTCTCCTGTAAGATAGCATTTTCTGTCCCCTTCATTTAAAAAACTTTCCTTTAGTTTTGGTATTCTGGTAATCTTTGTATAAGGCTCATAGTAAAGTTTACTCAGTATTTTTAATCCAGAAGTTTCAAAAAAATTTACAAATTTTGCGAGTTCTTCCGGATCGCTTTTTTCCAATTTTTTAGCATTTGTCCAACCTTTTTCATGCCTTGTTACACCTTGCGCATTGTTGGTTAACAAATGAGTTAATCCATAGGTGTACATTCTGGGAAATGGAAAGAACTTATTTTCTGCACGATCATAAAAGATGTTACATTCTTGAAACTTTTCAGCATTTTCTTGCTGTTTTATTGTATAAGTATCATACACTTCTTTTCCCATCCAATAGTAAATATCATCTAATAACTGTGGAAGCTTGTCAGAAGTAATCGTCAATTTATTATTTGTAAGTTCAAATTCAAATGGGAAATCGAAAAAATCTTCATTCTTTGCTTTAACGAGATATTTATATAACCCTATTATCCCATTGTTTAAAAGTGTGTGTCCGGTTCTCTTAAATTCAATCTCGGTTATCATAGTTTTATCAACTTAAAATGTTTGATTCGTGGTGCTGTATTTTAATTTCTTCAAAATAAAAATTCTCTAAAAATCATTTACTTTTCCCCTCACTTTGCCATTCGCCGATTTTTAGAAGTGTATTTAGCATGATGCTTATTATTTATTGATTCAGTTATTAAAACTTTGCTGCTCAACTTCCTCTCAAATACTTTGCTGTTCCCGGTGCCTGGTCGAAATTCGCTCAGCCTGCCGGGGGTTTATTTTCGTTTTGAACAATAAATTTATAAAAACAAAATAAAAAATCAAACTTATGTTGATAACTTTGAAAATTGATTACTAAAGACTTATAGTACCATGACCGGCACGATATGATTGTAAAAGCCCTTTCGTGGGCCATGCGCGAATTGTCGAAACACGACAAACCAGTGGTGGGAAATTTTATGGAAAAGTATAATGATGTACTTGCAGGAAGAGTGCGGCGTGAGGTCAATACAAAATTAAAAACCGGAAGAAAAAACGGGTAAACGGGAATTTTTTCAGCAATTTTTTTACCCGCAAAAAAAGGAAACTATTCACACGTACAGGTTTCCAAGCAATCAACAATCTGGCTTAAAACTTCAAATTTTAAATAGTAGTATGTGTTTTTGCCCTCTCGTTTGGAACATAAAACACCTTTATCCCTGAGAATACCGAGATGATGAGAGGTAGTTGACTGCTCAATCCCAAGCAGTTCATGTATTTGAGTAACGGTCAGTTTTTTACCTCCCTCGAGATGTTTTAAAATGGCAATGCGCATTGGGTGCGCAATGGCCTTCAGCATATTTGCAGCGGTCTCCAACCGATTTACATCTAACTCTCTGATTTCTACCATCCTTAGTAATAGTTTTAACAATGCAAATATATAAATATTTAAGGATAAAACTATGCGGTTTTGTTATTTAACTTCATTTTTAATAAAGGGCCGGAATTTTTTTTCATTTTACCGGCAAATATTCAACCAAATTATTCTATGTTCGTTGTTTAATTGCAAAATAAAGGGGTTTAGGCTGAATGAAAACTTTAAAGAAAATTAAATTACCCATAGAGCAGGAACTAAATAATTTTGAACCATATTTCAAAAAATCATTGCAAAGCGATGTTCCCCTTTTAGGCACCGTACTCAACTATTTATACCGCACCAAAGGCAAACAAATACGGCCGATGTTCGTGTTTTTGTCGGCTAAATTACATGGCGAACCCAATGAGTTTTCGCAGCTGGCAGCCTGCTCTGTAGAGTTGCTTCATTCGGCTACGCTTGTTCACGACGATGTGGTGGACGAATCGTACGAGCGGCGCGGCACTTTCTCTATAAATGCACTTTGGCGAAATAAAATGGCGGTTTTGATAGGTGACTACATCCTGGCCAAAGGACTGCTCCTCCAGTTAGAGCACAAAAAATACAACTTTCTGCACCTGATTTCAAAGGCTGTGCAAGACATGAGCGAGGGGGAAATCCTGCAGGTGAAAAAAAGCCGCAAACTCGATATTGACGAAGAGACCTATTTTGAAATCATCCGGAAAAAAACTGCTTCGCTCATTGCCACCAGCATGGCCATTGGCGCGGCTTCGGTCACCGACGATGAAACCATTCCCGAAAAAATGTACCGCATTGGTCAGGATGCCGGAATTGCCTTCCAGATTAAAGACGATATTTTTGATTATCAAAAAAAAGGAATTATTGGTAAACCTACCGGGAACGACATCAAAGAGAAAAAAATTACCCTGCCGCTGCTGCATCTGCTCAACACTTCCGAACCCGGGGAACGCAAACGGATTTTACGGTTGATAAAACGTAAGAACAAAAATTCGGCTGTAGTGGAGGAACTCATTCAGCTGGTTACCGAAAAAGGGGGACTGGAATTTGCAACTGAAAAAATGATTGAGTTTAAAGATAAGGCGGTAAAAGCGCTCGAAGAATTTCCGGAAAGTGAAGCCCGCACCTCGCTGATAGAACTAATGAACTACGTTACCACTCGTAAAAAGTAAGTTTACTCTTTCAGTTTCTGATTATTTTGATGACGCTCTTTGTCGCGGCTGGTTTTCTTTTCCAGGTTTTTGAGAAATGCCTGGTTTAAATCCACACCGGTTTGGTTGGCCAGGCAAACCAAAACCCACAGCACATCGGCCATTTCGTCGGCCAAATCGTATTTTTCATCCGATTTCTTAAACGACTGATCCCCGTATTTCCGAGCCATAATTCGCGCCAGTTCGCCCACCTCTTCGGTTAAAACGGCCATATTGGTAAGCTCGCTGAAATAGCGGACTCCATAAGCTTTTATCCAATCATCAACCAGTTGCTGGGCTTCATATATAGTAGTTTGTTTCTTATTCATGCTCAATAAATTGATAAAAATTATTATGACTGATTATCGCTGACCTATTTATCTTATACACATCTGAAAACGCCTTTGGAATTTTAAATTTTAATTTCTGATTCCATTTAAACTCATAAATATCAAGCTCCCCATCACACTCTTCAATATAATCAATTTCACTTTTTTGATGAGTTCTCCAAAAATAGGTATTTGCCTTCCTAAGATTGTAGTGATTTGATTTCTGTCTTTCAACAATAATGAAATTCTCCCACAAAGCACCTTTGTCATTTCGTAAATCCAACGGCCTGAAATCATTGATTAATGCATTTCGGATTCCTGTATCCCAAAAATAGATTTTAACTTTTGAAGATAACTCTTTTCTTAAATTTCGGCTGAAAGGTGGGAGCCTAAAAATAACAAAAGCTTTTTCAAGCAAATCAATATAATGAAGAATAGTTTTTCTGTCGATTTGTAAAAGATTAGACAGCTCATTGTATGAAACTTCACTTCCAATCTGAAAAGCAAGAGCTTGTAATAATTTTTGAATAAACTCAGGTTTCCTTATTTGCTGATATTCAAATATATCTTTATAAAGATAACTTTCTGATAAATTAAACAATATTTCTTTTTCAGCTCCCAGGTTATTTATTACATCCGGATACATTCCAAAAATGATACGCTGATTAAGCTGAGAAACAGATTCTAAAAAATTGGTGTGAACGACCAGCTCATGCCATGAAATGGGGAATAATCGGTATTCAAATTTTCTTCCCGTTAATGGTTCATTTATATTACTGGAAAGCTCAAATGCTGAAGAACCTGTAACAACAAGCTGAATATCTGTAATCTCATCAACAATAATTTTCAGCAACATTCCAACATCCTTAATTCGTTGGGCTTCATCAATGAATATTAGCTTTGCTTTGCCAAAAATTTGCTTTAGATAATTTATTGAGGGCTTCGCTAATTGTTCGCGGATATTCGGAATGTCAGCATTCAAAAAAAGTGCATCGGCTTTACTGCTATGAGAAATTTTTTTGATCAAGGTTGTTTTCCCAGTTTGACGAGCACCTAAAATAATTATAGCCTTACCTTTGTTAAGCTTCCTTTTGATTATTGTTTCAAGAGATCTGTCAATCATTTTTTAAATATTGGGATTATATTCCCAAAATTATATATAAAAATTGGGATTATATTCCCAAAAATATGCTAAAATGCGACAATATTGTTAATAAATGTTAAAACCCCTTCTGTTTCGAATCGATAATGATGGTAACGGGGCCATCGTTAACAAGCTCCACATCCATCATGGCACCAAACTTTCCGGTACCCACTTTTTTGCCCATTGCGGTTTCAATTTTCCGGATGAATTTTTCATACATCGGTACCGCAAAATCAGGTTTCGAAGCCCGGATGTACGACGGCCGGTTTCCCTTTTGGGTATTGGCGTGGAGCGTAAACTGGCTAACCACAATAACTTCGCCTCCAACATCTTTCACCGAAAGATTCATCACCCCGTTTTCATCGTTAAAAATGCGAAGCTGGGTTATTTTTTTTACCAGCCAGTCAATATCTTCATCGGTGTCAGCGTCTTCAATACCAAGCAAAACAACTAATCCTTTTTTTATTGAAGAAATAACTTCATTTTTAACCGTAACCGATGCTTTCGAAACTTTTTGAATTACTACTCTCATCTCATATTTTTTTGTACGAATTTAAAAATATTGAGTAACTTATCAACTTTTATTAATCAATTTTGTTTATTGATTAACATTGAAAATTGAACAAAAATCACAAATTAACCGACCATGAAAAAGAAATCATTATTTGGTCTTTTAGTATTCATAGTTATGGGTTGTGCTTCGCAACGGGGGCTCGATACCGACAGCATTACCATACAAACATCACCGGAGAATCCTTACAGTTCTTTGGAAATTGAATTTATAAAAGGAGAAGCTTTCAATCATCCATCGTTTGCTATCTGGACCGAAGATTTGGAAGGAAATTATATTGAAACACTTTATGTTACACAATATGTGGCCAAAGGACAATACGGACATAGCGAAATTGAACCCGGACGCTGGACAAACGAACCCGGCGAAGCCCGGCGCCCTGCCACGTTGCCCTACTGGGCACATAAACGCGGGATAAAAGCTCCTGACGGATTATACATTCCATCATCGGAAACTGAGGTGCCGGATGCACTGACATCGGCCACCCCAAAATCCAACTTCATGTTGGAAACAGCCACCAGTTATTCCGGAAACAAAAAATTCAGAGTGCTTATGGAAATCAACCAGGCATGGGATTCGAACCGCTTCTGGACCAACAACAAATTTCCGGGTAACAACGACTATTTTGGCTCGCTTCAGCCGGCACTGGTTTATGCCGTTACCATCGATACGCAAAATCCGGAAACCGAATACCATCTCAATCCCATTGGGCACAGCCATCCGACAGGAGAAAACGGCAAACTGTTTACCGACCTCACCACCCTGACCACAGCCAGGGAGATTGCCCACAAGATTGTAGTACGCTTTAAATAAAACTTCGTAATGAAAACAATGAAATACCTTCTTTTAACACTATTCATTTTGCCATTTTTTGCACAGGCTCAGGAAGCTTCTCTGAAAGGGCGGGTGGTTGATGCAGCCAACAACGAACCACTTCCGTTTGTAAACATAATTGTTTCGGGAACTGATATCGGGACAATTACCGATATGGATGGCAATTTTCTTATCACCGGACTTAAGCCGGGGTTTATTCGGGTTGAGGCTTCTTTTGTGGGTTACAAACGCGCTGTTTCTTCTGAAATTGAAGTGAGCGTAGCCAGTACTAATTCGGTTGAGATTCAACTGGAAGAACAGCAGGAACAGATAGAAGAAGTAACCGTAACAGCATCGCCTTTCCGGAAAACAGAAGAAAGCCCGGTATCGCTCCGGACAATTGGTATTGGCGAAATTGAAAAGGCTCCCGGTGCCAACCGCGACATTTCAAAAGTGATACAATCTTTCCCCGGGGTACAGTCCACACCGGCTTTTCGCAACGATGTAATCATTCGCGGGGGAGGCCCTTCCGAAAGCCGGTTTTACCTCGACGGGGTGGAAGTGCCGTTCATCAACCACTTCTCAACACAAGGCGCATCGGGCGGGCCGGTTGGTATTATTAACGCCGATTTTTTGCGTGAAGTGAACTACTATTCGGGCGCTTTTCCAGCCAACCGCGGAAATGCCCTCAGCGGGGTGCTCGAATTTTTCCAGGTAGATGGAAACGACGAAAGGCTTAAATTTCAGGGAGCAGTTGGTGCTTCGGAAGTTGCGGCCACACTCGACGGCCCATTAGGCGAAAAAACAACTTTCATTTTTTCAGCCCGGCGGTCGTATTTGCAGTTTCTTTTCAGTGTTCTCGAACTGCCATTTCTGCCCAACTTCACCGATATGCAATTTAAAGTACGCACCCGTTTCGACAAAAAAAATGAACTCACTTTTATTGGTCTGGGCGCTATCGATGTTTTCGATCTTAACCTGGGCATTGAAGACCCTGACGAACAGCAGCAATTTATCCTCAGCCAGATTCCCGTAAATGAACAGTGGAACTATTCACTCGGCGCGGTTTACAAACATTTCAGGGACAATAGTTACCAAACGGTGGTTTTGAGTCGCAGCCACCTGAACAACGGTGCTTACAAATATTTTGATAACGACGACAGTTCGGAAGAAAATAAAATTCTGGACTATTCTTCAGAAGAAATTGAAAATAAGCTGCGGGTTGAAAATACCACGCGTGTGAACGACTATAAAATTAATTTCGGGGGTAACCTCGATTATGTAACTTACACAAACGCCACACAGCAGAAACGTTTTTACAATGACGAGATTCTTGAAATCGACTATAATACCGGGTTAAATTTGGTGAAGTGGGCTGTTTTCGGACAGGTGAGCAAAAACCTGTTCAGCGAGCGGCTGTCGCTTTCGCTGGGCGTGCGTGCCGATGCCAACAACTATTCCACCGGCATGAGTAATCTGCTCGATCAGTTTTCGCCCCGTTTTTCTGCCTCGTACAACCTCACCACGCAGTGGAGCCTTAACTTCAACACTGGCAGATACTATCAGCTTCCGCCATATACCACGCTGGGATTTAAGCAAAACGATGTTTTTGTGAATAAGAACAACAACCTGAAATACATTTCGGTTGACCATTTGATTGGCGGACTGGAATTCAGGCCAGACCAGAATATTTTATTTACACTTGAAGGATTTTGGAAAGGTTACGACGATTACCCTTTTTCAGTGAAAGACGAAATAAGCCTGGCCAACAAGGGCGACGATTTTGGCGTGGTTGGCGACGAAGAAGTAATTTCGGCATCCGAAGGCCAGGCTAATGGTGCCGAGTTTCAGGCCCGTATTACTACCCGCAACGGTTTAAACGCCAACCTTTCTTACACACTGGTTCGCAGCGAGTTTAAAAATACTGAAGGAGAATACATCCCCACCAAATGGGATTCAAAACATCTGCTGAACCTAACAGCTACCAAAGAGCTTAAAAACGGCTGGAGAGTTGGTGGCCGCTGGCGTTTTGTTGGCGGGCTTCCTTATACTCCGTACGATTTGGAACGATCTTCGATGGTACAGGCATGGAACCTGTCGGGTGGACCGTACCTCGATTACGACCGGCTCAATTCCGAGCGGTTCAAACCATTTCACCAACTCGATGTACGCGTTGACAAATCGTTTTACCTCGATAATCTCACCGCAAAGTTTTATATCGACATTCAAAACCTGTATAATTTTCAGGCGGATCAGCAGGATATTATTGTGCGCGAACAAAACGAAAATGGAGAATTTTTACTCACCGACAACGGCACACATTACCAGTTGCGCCGGGTAGATAACACCACCGGAACGGTGTTACCCACTATCGGAATAATTTTGGAGTTCTGATTAATTCGGATCAAAAAAATTCCCCGGCCGAAACCAGGGAAATATTGTTTTGAAAATTGGTCTTGATACTTGAGTTTAAATCTCTAACAATCTTTATTCAGATATTCGGAAATGAAAAACCAAAAGTGACCGGATAAAGTTCCGGTCCGCGGTTGGTTTCAAACAACGGAACCATGCTGTAATTTACGAATACGCAGAAATCGCCGAACCCGATACGGCCTGTGAGGTCGTACTTAAACTTGCTGATGTTGAAACTGCTTTTGTTTTTTTCCTTGTCGTTTTTGTATTTGAATTTGGTATGCGAACCGATGTTCACCCCGCCAATTACACCACCTGCAAGGTAAAGCCGTTTATGCCCCATGCGCAGTGGCGTTTTTATTTCGAGCATTAGCGGAGCTGTCAGGTAACTCACATTCAGCTTCGTTTTTTTCAACCCGTCCGGATCCAGATCCACTGGCATTATTATTCCGTTTCCACCTGCTTTCTCAATAGTCAGCGGCTGGTCGAAAGTAAAATCCATAAAGCTGAACCCCAAGCCGGTTACCAGGCCAAAATTGTTGGCTTCGTTTTTAAACGCCCATTCGGCGAAATTCAGGTTCACCGTAATTGATTTGGCGTTGTGCAACTCCATAAAATCGGGAGGAACAACCGTATTGATGGTGTTGTAAAGCGAATAGTCGGTTTGATGATAATAGTTCATTCCTAATTCGAGACCGGCCCAATGGGGATTGAAACTGCCGGTCCATCTACTATCCCGTGATTCTTTATTTACGCTGATATGAGTTCCTTCCCAGCCTTCCACCACATCGAATGTACGGCGTCCTATACGAATGTGCGTGGTATCGCCCCATTCATCGGTAATCACTTCCACGCCATTGTTATTGCCCACTTTTACCTGCACTTTTTCACCGTCTTCGATAACAGTTACCACATTTTTATTTTTGGTTCCCACTTTTGTGGTATCGGTTTGTGCAGAGAGGTTCACCGCAAAAACAATGCATAAAATAAAGGTTGTTAATCGTTTCATTTTTTCTGTTTTAAAAGTTCTGTTGCTCTGACGGAAGGTGTGTCGGAAAAGTTACAGATGAAGTAAAAATTGTTCTTTTTGAGGGAAAGTGATTGAACTTAAATACCAATGATCAATTTTTCAAATAACAAATAAATCACAAATTCCATTCTTCAATCTGCTACTTCAGTTTGAAATTTGATTTTTTTGAAAAATTGGCATTTGTTTGTCCGAAGGACTCCAATGGAGATAGTTGTTTTTTGGGCATTTGGAGTTTCAAATACGATTTATTCCGTAACAACCGGTTCATTGTTGGTGGGAATGGAAAAAGCCAGCAACCGCGAATCATAACTGAGTTCTGTCACTTTCCCTTCTTCGTTGGTTTCGTAGTCGAAATTATCTTTTGAAATGCTGGAAATCAAATTCAGGCCAGCCAGTTTAATTTTGTTGAATGAAAAATTATCCAACCCGGTTTTTTCTTTCACCACATCGGCCAGAAAGCGCTCTTCTTCAATAACCTGGTAATTTTTGGGCAGAGTGATTGTCATAGCTGCCAGTGTGACTTCTGGTTGTTGCCGGGCTTGCAACGCAGCATCCCGGCTGTTGAGTTTTGGTGGAATTTCAACAGGCGTTCTGATTTCTTCAATGGTTTCCATATTTGAGTTTTCCTGAACCGGCTCGCGCAACGTTGGGGTGGCTTTGGGTTTTACTTCATTTTTCCTGTCCGCAGGAATTGCTTTTATCTCCTCAATCGGTTGAATATCGTAGGTTTCAGCTCCGGCAGAATTATTTCCTTTTTTGACCGGAACTTCACTGCCCTCCGGACTTTCAACCACGGCTACCCGGTTTTCAGAAATGCTAAAATCGGTTTGGTTGAAAAGAGTATAAAAGGCGAGCGCAACAACAAAAACCGCTGCCACACGCAACGACCACATATAAATTGTTCTTCCCGGTGAGCGGCGGTACAATTTATTTTTGTGCGCAAATACCACTGTTTTATCGGGTTGCAGTTTGGTATGCTGAAACAGTTCAATTTCTTTTTGTTTTTCCGGGTGTTTTAAAAGATAATTGTCAAACTCTTCTTTTTCTGAATCTGATAAATCACCTTCAACCAATGCAACTGCAGCCCGGTTGAATTCCTTTTCCGAATCGAATTTGTTTTTATATAATTTTTCTTTCTTGCTGAAAAATATGGCATCCGCATCCAGCGGGGCCGTGTCCATCATCGACAATTCCTCTTTTAAATCAGGATTCTCCTTCAAAAATTCCAGAAATTCATCCACGAGATTTTCATCCAGGTTTCCTTCCAGGTAATCGAGAAAATAGGGTTCGTAATTGCTTCTTGTAATTTTCATTTTCATCCTCCTCACTAAATTACTGTTTCCGGTTTTCCGATGTACTTTTTCAAAAATACCCGCGCCCGGTAAATGTAAACTTTCACCTGCGCTTCGCTCAGGCTGGCCATTTCGCCAATTTCTTTGTACGAGTAGCCTTCGTAATCGCGCAGCAACAACACCATCCGCTGCACTTCCGGCAATTTGTTGACGGCTTCTTTCAGTATTTCACTTAAATCTGAATAATTGTTTTCATGGCTTTCTTCGGGCAGGGACAAATCTTCTGAATAGGCTGATCTTTTTTCTTTTCGAATACGGTCTATCATGGTATGGTAGGCAGTGGTAAACAGGTACGATTTCACTTTGGCACCGTCAACATTCTCCACATTTTTCCAAAGTTTTTCGTAGCTGTCCTGCACAATATCCTCCGCTTTGTGCGCGTCTTTAATGCTTTTCACCACAAACCGGAACAACCGGTCGGAGTACTGTTCAACTGCCTCGTTGTATTCGTTTACTGTCATTTGCTTTTCAGTGCACTGTTCATTGGATAGGACGAACAAGTGGCTGAGATGTTACAGTGGTGAAAAATATTATTCGCAAATTAAAAAGGTTAAACTTCATCCCAACTTTATTATCTTTATATTTGAAAAAAATTGAAAATGAAAAAAATAAATTATACAGCAATTATAGAAAAAAGCGATGATGGTTGGTATGTAGGTCAGGTACAGGAAATTCCGGAAGCCATTGCACAAGGTAAAACGATTGATGAATTGAAAAAAAACCTGTTAGATGCACTCGATCTTGTAATCGATTATCACCGGGAACAAACCAACAGTCTCTATCAAGGACGCAAAATCATAAAACGAAAACTTAATCTCGCCTGATGAAGCGCAAGGCTTTTATAAAACACTTGAATGAAAACAACTGTATTTTAGTTCGTGAAGGATCCAACCATAGCTTATATATGAATTCAAAAAATGGCAAGAAATCTACTGTTGGACGCCATTCTGAATTATCAAATCAAATGTGTAAGATTATTTGTAAACAACTGGATATTTCACCAATCTAATAAACCCTCTTTTTGTAAAAAACCTTTATAGCCCCGGAAAATTCCCGGAGCTTCAATTTCTTTTCCTCTCCTTTGGAGAGTCCCGATAGCTATCGGGAGAGGGGCTCTTATACAATTTCCACCCAGCCGTGTTTATCTTCCTCTTCACCGTATTGAATGGCGCGCAGTTTGTTGTACAGTTTCGTACTCCATTCGCCAGCTTCTTCCTGGTTGCCGTATTTGAACCATTTATCGTTATCAGAATCGTAAATTCCTTTAATCGGTGAAATTACTGCAGCGGTTCCGCAAGCACCCACTTCTTCGAATTCGGACAGTTCTTCGTAAGGTACTTTGCGTTGTTCCACTTTCAAACCCATTTCTTCAGCCAGCACCATCAGGCTTTTGTTGGTGATTGACGGCAAAATTGAATCTGATTTTGGTGTGATGTACGTATCGTTTTTAATGCCGAAAAAGTTGGCCGGGCCGCATTCATCTAAGTATTTTTTCTCGCGTGCATCTAAGTAAAGCACTGCCGAAAAACCTTGTTCTTTGGCCAGTTTTCCTTCGTACATGCTAGCAGCATAGTTCCCGCCCACTTTGTATTTTCCGGTTCCCTGCGGCGCTGCACGGTCGTATTCGCGCATAATCACCAGGTTGGTGGGTTTGAAACCTTCCGGGAAATAGGGTCCAACCGGCATTACAAAAACGGTGAAGAGGTATTCATCGGCAGGTTTCACGCCAATTTGCGGACCTGTGCCAATGAGCAATGGACGAATGTACAACGCGGCACCGCTTTCATAAGGCGGAACAAAACGCTCATTCATCTTAACTGCACGTCGCACCGCTTCTGTGAACTTCTCCACCGGCAGTTTGGGCATCAAAATACCGTCGCATGAACTTTGCATGCGTTTGGCATTTTCATCCATTCTGAAAATGCGGATTTTACCGTCTTTCCCTTTAAAAGCTTTCAAACCTTCAAAAGCTTCCTGCCCGTAATGAAGTGCCGTAGCCGACATGTGAATATCTATCCGCTTTGATGAGCTGATTTCCAGTTCACCCCATTGTCCGTTGCGGTAGTAACAGCGGATATTGTAATCGGTATCGCGGTAGCCAAATCCTATGTTTTTCCAGTCTAAGTTTTCCATTTTGATTGAAATTAAATCGATTTATTATTTGAAGTCAGCTCAAAAGCTGATTGCGAGAACAAATTAAGAAAATTTTGCGGTATTGAAGTACGAGAATTGTCAGGTAAAACGAAAAATAACCGGAGTTTCATTTTCGTTTTCTCCCATTTGGGGAGATTAAGAGGGGCTTTCAATTTCCAAAAAATAACCATTGTGTTTCCGGATATTCAGCGCGGTGTTGTTTTCAAAAATCAGGTACTGACCTTTTATTCCTTTCAGAACTCCTGAAATATCGGGCGTTTTATCAAAACTCAGGCTTTTAACTTTTGAAGGATATTCCAAAACCGGATATTCTATTGAGGTGACATCATTTGTTTCAGTAAGATAATTTTGAAGCTCCAAAGGAAGCAGCTTACGAACTTTTCGTTTTTCTTCTGCAAGGTCGATATTTTCAGCCACTTTGTTTTTTAACATGGCCTGCCAGTTGGTACGGTCGGTAAAATGTTTTTTCAGGAAAACTTCCATTACACCGGCGATGTGGCGGTTGGGCGTGCGGGCAATTTCGATGGCAAAGCTGGCGCCCTGGTCAATCCAACGGGTGGGAATCTGGTGGTTGCGTGTCACCCCGATTTTCAGTTCGCTGGCCACGGCAAAATAAACCACATGCTCAATGAGGTCGTGCTTTTTGGCCCACTCCATATCGCGGGCAATGCCAAACTGCGATTTCGACAACTCGGGCCGCACCACCGACTCACTGGCTTCCGGAGCCGTTTGCAGGCAGTTGTAGCAAAATCCCTGGTTGAAAGAGCGTTTCGTCACCTTCCCGCACGAAATGCAGTTAATTTGCCCCGTAAAATGCATCGAAATTTCTTTGCCAATCAGCGCATTCATTTCAATTTTTTCATCGCCTACAGGCAAAAAGTAATTGACCGAACTGGCGAGTTCGGTGCGCATTTTCAGGATGTTGCCTTTGTATTGTGCCATAGTATTTTTCAATTGTATTTTCTTAAAACGTTTATTTCTATCCAGTGTTTGAAAAGGGGATCGCTAAATTCGTATTTTGTTTGCTTTTTTATAAGCATACCATTCATAGTCAACGATTTTAGCGATCTTGAAATATTTATTCCACTGTTTTTCAAGCTGGAATAGATATTTCTGTTATTCTCCGCGACAACCAATGCCGTTTTAAGTAACTCTTTTCTTTTCGAGAGCTCCTCCCATGATTTTTCGAGATAATTTTTTTCTGCATTGAGCATTGAATCAATTATTTCTTTAAAGTCAGGATTTTTGTTATTCAGGGCATTATAAATAATAATTTCCTGAAGAGCCAATTGCGAATAGTAAGGATGTCCATCGGTAAAATCAAGAATTTTGGTCAGTAATTTTTCATCATAATTTATCTTCTGAGCATCTAATTGGCTTTTATAAAACTTTAAAAATTTATTCTTCCCAATTTTCCCGAGATGTATGATTCTGGCAAACCTGTAAAATGGCGCTTTTTGCTCAATAAACAAACCCGACATGACAGATTCATAACTACCTGAGAAAATATAGGTGGAATTTTTATGTCGTTGAAGCCTGGAGCGAAAAAGCTTCACAATTTTGTTTCCGTCAAGTTTTTTTACGTCACCAAATTCATCAAAGGCGCAAACCATGTTCAAACCATATTTTTCCGGGAAATGATCAATAAAATCGATACTTTTTTCCAACAATTCCCAGTCATTCTCTTTCTGATTTGAAAATTCAATAATGAATTCAAAATCTTCTATCGCAGCTTTCATTTTTAAATTTTGAATCATTGCCAGGGCACTGTTCTTTGTTTTGGCAAAAATCTTATCGAGCCTACGATTTTTAAGCACGGATTCTGTAATCTGCGACGACAATATTTTCAACGAAGGAACCGAGAAGAAATCAATAAACGACGTGTATTGGTTTTGTTCATGAATTTTTGATAATATTTCGAGAACCAGCGATGTTTTTCCGTAACGCCGGGGCGCAATTAATACAATATTTTGGCCCAGCTGCAAAAGTTGAATAATGTACTTTATTTCTTCTTCTCTGCCTATAAAATTTTTACCTGTTACCGGATTACCCACCTTAAGTTTTACCATTGCATTCTTTTTATACAACAAATATAGTACAACACATGTATGATACAAAATTTGTATGGTACGTCTTTTGTATCATGCAAGATAATAATGAACACTGGATAAACTCCAGGGAAATCCGTTTCATATCCTAAGGATATCACTTGAACATGAATCGTATTTCACTATTTTCCCATTTCTTTAAACATTCAAATCCGCTGGATTTTGCGAAGAAATCGTTCTATCTTTAGACTTTAAAATCAAAATACTCCAAAAATGATTAATAATCCGAATCAAATTATTGAAGCTTTTTTGAAATGGTATGAAGATGATCCTCATAGATTAGATGAAGATGCCTATTCTGAATTACGTAGCAAAGATTTTCTTGAAAAATTAAGTCGTAATGACTTTATTGATTATTTCTTTCAATTTAAGCATGATGGCGGCAAAGTTCAATCATTAGGTTATCGGTCAGCTCCAAAATTTAAAAAGATGCTTGAATCGAAGTATATCGATTTTAGAGAATTTGCGCTAAAACCTTATGATGCTAATTTTAATTTGGATGATTGGCTTAACCAAGTATTTAATTTTCAATTTTTTGGCAAGGGTGGTTCCACTATTTATTTAAACAGAATTGATAAAAATAAGTATACAATTGTCAATAATAAGAGTCATGAAGCTTTAAATAAATTGGGATATAAAGTTTATGGGGATTTTGTATCAGAGTACCATGCAATAGAAAATGCTCAAAAAGAACTAATTGAGAAATACCCTGATTTAAAAAATTTTTACATAGCTGATTCGCTTACACATTTTTTAATTGGCACAAAAGAGGGTAAAAACTTTTTACCTGATGAAGAAAGTGGGTCACCCAAGAAATACTTTGGTGTTGAAGAAGGTGAATCCCAGGCGAATGAACAGAATAGTACTTCTAATCGTAAAGCCAACGTAAATAACATCCCCAAAAACCTCATTCTTTACGGCCCTCCCGGAACAGGAAAAACTTATAACACAATTAATCTGGCACTGGAAATTTGCGGAGTTGAAATTCCGGGAGATAGAAAACTTGCAGTGCAAAAATTCAAGCAATTATTAAATACAGGCCAGATTGTTTTCACCACTTTTCATCAAAGCATGAGCTACGAAGACTTTGTTGAAGGTATAAGACCTGTTTTAATTGAAGATGAAGAGAATACTGAGAAAACAGAAATGATTTACAGAAATGTGGAGGGTATTTTCAAATTGATATGTGAGAAAGCTAATGAAAAAGAAATTATTCAGGAAAATTCATTTTTCAAATTATCCGCTAAAAATCAGGTTTATAAAATATCTCTAAAAAGTGATAACCCATCTTATGATGTAAAGAAAAAATGTTTTGAAAAAGACGAAATAAGAATAGGTTGGGACGATACAGGAGATTTAGATAATATCTTTTTGAAGGGACAACAAAATGAAGTTTTCGAAAAACTAGGAAAAAATGATAAGAATTCTATCAAGTATTTTTATGAGTTAAAACAAGGCGATGTGGTTCTTGTTTTTCACGACCTAAAAACAATTGATGGGATTGGTATTGTTGAGGACGATTCTTATTTTTTCAATGGAGATTATCCTGAATTCAAACATGTTCGTAAAGTTAAATGGCTTTCAAAATTCAAGCCAATTCGTATTTTTGAATTGAATAACGAAACGAATCTAACACTCCCTACGGTTTACAGATTAAGCAGAATTTCAGTTGACGATATAACAAAATTGATTCAGGAAAAAGAAATTATTAAATCAGAACAAATAGAAAAAAGTGAAAAGAATTTTGTTTTAATCATCGACGAAATCAACCGTGGAAACATCTCCAAGATTTTTGGAGAGTTGATTACACTCATAGAAACCGACAAACGGCAGGGCGGCGAAAACGAGCTGGAAGTGGTTTTACCTTATTCCAAGTCGAGGTTTTCGGTTCCGCAAAACCTGTGGATTATTGGCACCATGAATACCGCCGACCGCAGCATTGCACTTATCGATACCGCATTGCGCCGCCGTTTTCATTTTAAAGAAATGATGCCACTTCCGAAAATTCTGGCTGAAAATGTGGAAGGAATTAATTTGCAACATCTTCTGACAATAATCAACGAACGCATCGAGTTTTTGTTAGACCGGGACCACACCATCGGGCATTCTTATTTTATCAGGGTTAAAACAAAAAATGAGCTTTGTGAAGTTTTCCGCGACAAAATTATTCCACTGCTTCAGGAATATTTCTACAACGACTGGGAAAAAATTCAACTGGTACTGGGCGACAAAGAAAGCTGGGAAAAACCCGAAGATCAGAAACTCATTCAAATTAAGAAAAATTATTCCGTTGATGAAGAGATAAAGCTTTTTGGAGTTGATGTGGAAGATTACGAAGACGAAAAAATTTACACAATTAACCCAGCATTAAAATCTGGAAATTATAATTCACTGCCAGCCGATTCATTCATCCACATTTACCAAAAATCTAAATAACAGGCATTGTAAAAATGGCAGCAGTCAAACATATCTGCGAGTTTGGTACAATCTGGAACAACCGGGAGTTTTACCCTGAGAAACCAACCGATAATTTTAACGAAGTTTATTTGGATGCCAAATCATTTGAAAGCCTGAAAAATTTTGTAGCCGAAAATAACGACCCCAGCTGCGAAATTGAACAGGCATTTTCGATACACCGTCGGAAAGGAAAAGATTTTATCCGTGTAAAAAATTACGTGGGCGTTATTGAAACTCGGCAGGGAACCGTAATTGAAATACTGCCCAAAATCCATCAGCCCTCAACTTCAAACGATTTTGAACAGATAAGAAAAAGCAAATCTTTGCTGCTAAAAATGCTGCGTACCTTCCGCAATTCACCATTTAAAAGCATTGATCAGGCCCATATAAAAACCGCCCGGTTGCCGGTTATTGAAATTTTCATTTCGGTTTTTTTGAAAGAAATGGAGGTTTTGCTCAAGCGTGGAATCAAGCATTTTTATTCATCGGTAGAAGAAAACCAGAAATACCTGAAAGGCCGGTTGCTTTTCAGCCAGAACTTAAAAAGCAACCTGGTTCATCGCGAGCGTTTTTATGTAAATTTCGATGAGTTCCGGGCCGATATTCCCCAAAACCGAATTTTGAAAACTGCATTGGTTTATCTAAAAAGAAAGAGCAAATTGCCCCGGAATGTCCGGCAGATAATCAGTTTGATTGATCTGTTCGATGAAGTAAAAATCTGTTCAAACCTCGAAAAAGATCTGCAACATTTGAAAGGACAAAACCGGTTGTTCAATTATTACGAGAATGCGTTGAAGTGGGCAAAGATATTTCTTCAGAATGAGTCGTTTACCAGTTATAAAGGTAAAAACCTGAATACCGCCATTTTATTTCCGATGGAAGTTTTATTTGAATCGTATGTGGCTTCAAAACTGAAACAATTTCAACCTCGCTGGGAAATCTCGGTTCAGGACCGAGGCCATTATTTGCTGACAGACCTGAATATATTCAGGAAAAAATTCAGGTTGAGGCCCGATCTGGTTATTCAAACCGGTTGCAAAACGATTGTTGCAGACACAAAATGGAAAATGGTCAACCAGCACCTGTCAAAAAACAATTATAACATTTCGCAGGCCGACATGTACCAGCTTTATGCCTACGGGAAAAAATACCAGGCGAAAAACGGCAGCGTTCAGTTAGCATTGATTTATCCGCATTGTGAAGATTTTTTCAAGCCACTGAAATTTAGGTACGAAGAAAACTTGTTAATAGATGCCATTCCCTACGATTTTGAAAATGAAGCTTCTTGTATGTTATTTTTGAATGATTTAATTTAAACCCTCGTCATTCGCCACACCCAAAATCCCCAAATAAAGCAGTTTGGCGGCATCTTCCATGATTTCGGGAGTGAGCACTTCCGGTGTGTCGCGCGGATCGTGGTAATACACCGGGTGTACCGAATTGCGGGTCCACAATGAAAAGGTGGGAATGCCGGCGTTTTCAAACAGTGAAGCATCCGAACGTGGTCTGCCGTAGTTTTTTCGCTGCTCCGATGCTGCCATTTCACGGTGCAGGTAATTGTTGTTGGCTGATTCAAAATGCTGAAACAGCTCGGGGTAACTTTTCCCGTTCGACACAAAAAATCCGGTGCCGTTGCCCACCATGTCGAGGTTGATCATCATCACGGTTTTATCTGTGGGAAACAACGGATTTTCAGTATAAAATTTACTGCCGTACAAGCCGCACTCTTCGCCGCCCAGCAAAATGAAAAGGATGGAGCGTTTTGGTTTTATTTCCGAAGTGGCGAACGCTTTTGCCGCCCCCAGAATATCGGAAACTCCCGAAGCATTGTCGAGCGCGCCGGGAAATATTTCACCCAAATAACCCTGGCCGTCGAGGTGGCCGCCTACAATAACCACTTCGTTTTTAAATTCAGGATCAGAACCTTCAATGAGCCCCACCACATTGCACGACCTTGCATTGGGGAAATACAGCGTTTCGGCGGTGATTGTAGCTGTCTGGTTTTCAGTAAATTCAAACGATGGAATTTTTTGTTCAGATAGCTCTTTTCTCACCGTTTTGTAATCCTTTCCGGCATCTGCGAAAATGCGATCTGCAATCTCTTCGCTGATATGCGCATAAACAAATCCATCAAGATTGACGGTGTTAGGGTTGGCAATTTTTCCGATGTAAAGCAAGCCGGCAGCACCGTGTTTTACTGCATTTCTGAATTTGTAGCGATGATAGGCATAAGGTGTCCATTTTGAAAGTGTGGTGTCGTTTTTTGAGTACGGAATTCCCGATTCCATCAAAACGATTTTTCCTTCCACATCCACATTTTTATAGTCGTCGTAACCCAGTTCGGGAGCAGTAATTCCGTGCCCCACATAAACTAGATTGCCGGAAACAGAACCAGACGCAGAATTGGAGCCTGGGTAATAGTCTTCCGGAAAATTCAGACTGATTTCCTGACCGGTTTCAGGAGAATAGGTGACGCTTCCTTCCGAAAAAACGTTGGAATATTCATTTGGGAAATACTGGAAATAACTGCCATTGTTTGCAGGCTGTACTCCCCATTCTTCAAATTTTGAGACACACCATTCGGCCGCTTGCAAATATTCCGGAGAGCCCGATAAGCGGCCTTTGTATTTTTCGGAACTCAGCTCTTTGGCAAAATCCAGGATTTCGTGGCTCGAAATGGAATGGAAACCCCGCAACAATTCAGCATTTTCATCCTGTGCCAGCGAATTAAAAAAGGAAAAGATGATAATTAAAATCAGAAGCCCAACTTTATGTTTCATTTTGTGTCAATTGTAAAAGGTTCAAAAATAAAAAACCTTTACCGAAAAACGCAGTTTAATCAGGCATTCGTTACTAAAACCCAATTGTAGAAAGGCGATTGAACCAAAATATCGCAAATGTGTTAATGAAAATGTTTTTGCACTTAAATTGAGCTTGACAAACAGATGGACAAAAGAAAAATACATTTTAACGGTTTGTTGGTAGGGACGATATTCCTTACCATTTTTGCATTGTTTCCCTGCGATGTAAAAGACCCTCTTTTTAAGGCAATTGACATTGAATACAACCGGCCGCTAAATAAAAACAAAACGGCCCTTTTTGAAAAAAACAGTTGCGAAAATGACTTTTCAGACGAATTAAATGCCATAAAAGCGCAATCCACAGGCAACAATCAACTCTTTATTTTTGGTGAAGAGTCGATTTTTTCCGCTCCATTTTACACTAATAATCAAAATACTACAACCAAAAGCATTGCCGTTGAAAATCCGTACAACTATCCTGCAATGTATATTCTGTACAAACGCCTGAAATTTGATCTGTTTCTTCGGGCCTGAAAACAAAAATATCCCGATACTTTTATCCTTTCAGAACCAACATTTTCTGGCTGCCAGGCAAATTAACTTTTGATACCTTTGATTTGTTGTTTTTGCTTCTGAGAAGTTGATTTACAGGAAGTACTGAAAGTTTAAAACCTTAACTTTTTTAGCAGCCAGATAATTTTAATGAATGAACAAATATTGATAAAAAATTTCTTTTAACATAAAAACAAATCAAAATGAAAAACGATATAAAATCACACTCAACCGATTTAGCCGGTCTTTTCACACTTTCCATTCGTTTGGTGGTTGGCTGGACCTACTTTTCCGCTTTTTGGCGCAGGGTTGTTCTGGCCAACAAATTAGATCCCGAACTGGCCGGTTACATTGGCGAAAAGTTTAATCACTTTCTGCCCAACGCGTTGGGTATAAAACCAATGATTGAATATTTGGTTACCAACCCGGATATGCTTTGGCTCGCCATGGTGGTTTTTACCATTATTGAAGCCATTGTTGGCCTGTTTGTCATGCTGGGACTTTTTACCCGGTTAATGGGAATTGGCGTTTTTGCCCTCGCTATGGGAATCCTGATGGGGTCGGGCTGGATTGGCACAACCTGCCTTGACGAATGGCAAATAGGTATTTTAGGGATTGCAAGTGGTTTTGCCCTGTTTTTAAGCGGAAGCAGCTACTATTCTTTGGATAAATACTTTATGGACAAAAACATGCCGTTTACCCGTTCAAAATGGTTTAACTGGCTTGGATCAGGTGAATTCCCTGTAAAAAATCCAAAACGATTGGTTTTAACCGGAGCATTGGCTATTTTATTTTTAACACTGCTGACCAATCAGATTTTTCACGGCGGAGTTTTTGGTACACTGCACAACAAATCAGTTCGTCCAAAAATTGAAATCAACAATGCTGCAATTGAAAACAACTCCCTCCAGTTTGAGCTTTACCGCACAGAAGGAGCTGATGTTTATGGTTCGTTTGTAACCGGAATTCAATTGCTCGATGAAGACGGGAATGTAGTAATTGAAAAAACCGCAACCGACCTTGCCGAATTCCCTGCTGAAAATATTAATAATCATTATGTAGCTAAAATTCAACCAGGCAAGTACAGCATGGTTGTGCCTCTGGGTGCAAAAGCAGATGTAACGATTGATTTAAATGAGATAATTACCGGAACCGATGGGAAATACACCCTAAAAATTATCGATATCAGCGGCCTGGAATGGGAAAAATCAGTGTCCGTTGTTCCTTGATCAACTATTGTTTAAAATCAAAAATGAAAAGAGGCTGGTTCAAATATATGAATCAGCCTTTTTTCGTTATCAGGTTTATCCGCCAACCTCTGTTTCAAGTCCAAAAGAATGAAATATTTCAACAGCCTTCTGAATCTCTTTTTCTGTTGGTTCGCCCATTTCTCCCTCATCATATGGAACTTCCAGTTTTTTATATTTCCCTGAGGCAATGTTGTGGTACGGCAGCAGGTTTACCACAGGTTTTTTCCCAGGAAAAGCAGAAACAAATCCAGCCATTTCCCGGATTTCTTCCTCGCTGGTATTCACATTTTTAATGAGCGGAATCCGGATGTTAATATTCGCTTCTTTTTCTGCCAACAGTTTTAAATTTTTCAGGATTAGACGGTTATCAACGCCTGTCCATTTTTTATGCTGAACCGGGTTCATTAGCTTTAAATCAAAAAGAAAAAGATCCGCGTGTTTGGCCACTTCCAGCAACGTTTCAGTGGAAGCAAAACCAGAGGTATCTACTGCGCGATGCAAGCCTTTCTCCCCGCATGCTTTCAGCATTTCAATTAAAAATTCCGGATGCATCAGCGGTTCGCCGCCCGAAAAAGTAACACCGCCGCCCGACTGGTCGATGTGTACCCGCTCCTTTTCAATAATCGCCAGAAGTTCCTCCACCGAATACAATTTTCCCGACATCTCGATGGCTTTGGAAGGGCAGGCTTCCGCGCATTTTCCGCAAAGTGTACACAATTCATAATCGGTAACAATTCCTTTGGGAGTTAGCGTGAGTGCATCTTCCGGACACACTTCAATACATTCCTGCGCTCCAATACACTTTGATGCGGTGTAGAGCTTTTGTACCTCCGGCGACTGGCTTTCCGGGTTGTGGCACCATTTGCACCGCAGCGGGCACCCTTTCATAAAAAGGGTAATCCGGATGCCCGGGCCATCGTTGATGGAGTAGCGGCGTATGTCGAAAATGAGTGGAATCATGTTTTAGTAGTGAGATGTTAGTAATGAGTAGTGAGAAAAAAATCCAAAATACAAAAACCAAATTTCAAAAAAGCTCCAAAATCTGAAATACAAAATTTCCAAATTCTTGCTGATTGTTTTTGACATTGGATTTTGATTACTGAGATTTATTTGTTTTTTGGAATTTGAAATTTGGTGCTTTAATTCTCATTACTCACTACTCTGTACTTTATCTGTCTAAAAATTTTCATTCTCCGTCCTGTCAATTATTTCCTGCTGCAGGTCGGCATTCATGTCGTTGAAATAGTCGCTGTAACCGGCCATTCGCACCATTAAATCTTTGTAGTCTTCGGGACAAGCCTGTGCGGCCAGCAAAGTAGCGGTGTCAACAACATTAAACTGAATGTGGTGGCCTCCCAACGTAAAATAGCTGCGGATGAGGTGACCCAGTTTTTCCACGTCTTTTTCGCGTTTTAGCAAACTCGGCACAAAACGCAGGTTCAGCAGAGTTCCGCCCGATTTTACCTGGTCGAGTTTTCCGAGTGACCGAATGACGTTGGTTGGCCCGTGGGTGTCGCAACCGTGCGACGGCGATGTTCCATCGGAAATGGATTTGCCCGAGAATCGTCCGTTTGGAGTGGCGCCCAGCATTTTTCCAAAATAAACATGACAGGTGGTGGAAAGCATGTTTAAATGATACTGCCCGCCTTTTACGTTGGGTTTTCCATCGATGGCAGCAAGCAAATCATTGTACACACACACTGCAATTTCATCTGCATATTCATCGTCATTGCCAAAAAACGGGGTGCGGTTGATGATGCGCTGCCGCAATTTTTCTTCGCCTTCGTAATTATTTGAAATGGCATTCAGCAGTGTTTCCAGGCTAAATGTTTTGTCCTCAAAAACATGTTTTTTCAGCACCGAAAGACTATCGGTAACCGTTCCCAAACCGGTGCACTGAATGTAGTTGGTGTTGTACCGTGGTCCGCCATTGTAGTAATCTTTTCCTTTCTGAATACAGTCGTCGATAACCACCGATAAAAACGGCGCCGGAGCATATTTGGCAAACATCTGGTCGATGTAGTTGCTCACCCTGATTTTCTGATCAATTACAAAATCCAGCTGTTTCAGAAATGCGTTATATAAATCTTCAAAATTTTGGAAGTTATGCGGATCGCCAGTTTTAATTCCTGCCACTTTTCCAGTTAATGGATTAATCCCATTGTTGAGCGTAATTTCCAGAATTTTCGGAACATTCAGATAACCGGTTAACAAATAAGCTTCTTTTCCGAACGCACCCACTTCAATGCATCCGCTGCACCCGCCTTCGCGGGCATCCTGAATCGATTTTCCCTGTCGCAGCAATTCCTGAATATACGCATCCGGATTAAAAACCGACGGGTAGCCATGACCCCGCCGAATCACTTTGCAGGCAGCATTCAGAAAGCGATCCGGTGTTTTTGCACTGATGTGCACCGAGTTGCCGGGTTGCAAAACATGCAGCTCTTCAGCCACTTCCAGCATGATGTAGGAAACTTCGCTCACGCCATCAGAACCATCGGGTTTCACACCACCAATGTTGATGTTGGTAAAATCGTTGTAGGTTCCACTTTCGCGGGCGGTAATTCCCACTTTGGGAGGTGCAGGGTGGTTATTCACTTTTATCCAGAAACAACTGATTAATTCCTTAGCTTCATCGCGTGTGAGTGTTCCTTCAGCCATCTCTTTTTCATAAAAAGGTTGCAGGTGCTGGTCGAAATGACCCGGATTCATGGCATCCCAACCGTTTAATTCGGTAATGGTTCCCAGGTGCACAAACCAGTACATTTGGATGGCTTCCCACAAATTTCGTGGTGCACGGGCAGGTACCCTGCGACAAACTTCGGCTATTTGTTTCAACTCTTTTTTTCGTTCCGGATCGGTTTCTGTTTCAGCCATTTTTTCGGCCAACCCTGCATGCCTTTCAGCAAAAATAATGGCGGCATCGCACGAAACAGCCATTGCTTTTAGCTCTTCCAATTTTTCGGTTGCTTCAGGATCATTTAGAAAGTCAAGGCGCTGAATGTGTGCTTCAATCTCTTTTTTGAAATCGAGCAAGCCCTTTCGGTAAATTTTCCCATCGAGTGCGGTGTGGCCAGGTGCGCGCTGTTCCATAAATTCGGTAAACACGCCGGCTTCATAAACAGCTTTCCATTCTTGTGGCACATGACTAAAAATCCGTTCACGCATAGTGCGTCCCTTCCAATAGGGAATCACTTCACGTTCATAAGTATCAATATCTTCCTGTGAAATGGTGTACCGTTGCTGATCACGCGAATTTAACACGTAAAAGTCTTCCACGCTGTGGCAGGTAAGTTCCGGGAAGGTCGGTACTGATTTAGGTGCCGGACCGCGTTCCCCAACAATCAGTTCCTCTTTGCCAATATATATTGTTTTTTGTTTGCAGATTTCCATGAAGTTGAGTGCGCGCATCATGGGCACAGAGTATTTTCCTTCGTTTTCTTTATAAAAACGGGTGGTAATCAGTGCGCGTTCAATGGAAAGCGATTCCTGTGTTTCCACGCTTTGTTTGCGCAGCTTCCGGATACGATCGTTCATTCCCGGTCCGTTGTTTTGTTTTTCAGTTGAACTGAAATTGGAAACAGCACCAGCGGGCCGTTCCGGGATCTTTTCGGTTTTTATTGTTGAAGATGTCATTTCAAAAAATAATTTGAAAAATTGAAGAAAGGTTTATAAAAAAGCAGGTAAAATGCGACAGAGTTATTTCCCTCTCACCCCTTAGGGAAGGCAGGGAATGGGCTGTAAAACATCCTGCAACTGAACAGGCAGCGGTATGAGCCGGGAAGGTTTGTTTTATGTGGTTTTTCAGTCATCTGATTTTTTGTTTTTTAACCTTGTAAATTTACACAATTGGCAGGGAAGTTCAAAAAATCAGTTTCAGAAATGATGAACCCAGCCGGTTATTATTTGTTTAACCAAAAAATATTAAACATGAAACAACAAAATATTCATTTCGGATTGTTAATACTGAGACTTACGCTTGGTGTCCTGATGCTTTTTCATGGATACACAAAAATTATTAACGGCGTAGAAGGAATTGAGAACACACTCATTGACAAAGGACTTCCCGGATTTATTGCTTATGGCGTTTATGTGGGCGAGGTAATTGCTCCGTTGATGCTGATTGTGGGCTTTCGCACCCGGCTGGCGGCATTTTTGTTTTCTTTCAATATGGTAGTAGCAGCAATACTGGCCCACCCTAACGATATTCTTGCACTTACCGATTACGGAACCTGGGCAATCGAAACCCTCGGGCTTTTCCTGTTTGGCGGACTGGCACTGGTTTTTATGGGCGGTGGAAAATTTGCCATTTCCAGTAAAAGCTGGTGGGATTGAAATCATTGTATGGATTTAATCAAACAGAAAGAGCTAGCTGCCGTGGAATTCAAGTTCTTCGTATTCCACTATAACACACCAAAATTCATGTCATGTTGTCCAATCGAATTGCAGGAACCAAGACTGAAATAAACAGGCGATAGCAACCGGAATAATGAAATCCCGCAGCAATAACCCAAATTTTTATATCCTTTTTTCAAATAATGTTCTACTTTTATATTTCATAAAAAATCAAAAACCCAATGAAAAGGACAAAAATTTTACTTCTGTGGCTTATGACATCCGGTTTATTTCTAAGTAGTTGTTCCATCTCGAACCGGACAATGAAAACGCCCAACTATCACATTGAATTTTATAAGTCGGATTTTGAATACTCCAAACAGGTGGAAGCCGAAGCCACATCGGTCAGGGTTTTGGGGATTGACTGGAAGCGTTTATTTAAATGGGAAAATGGCGAAATTGAGTCGGATCGTTTTAAAAGCGAACCGGCGCAATCGGAAATTACGACCAATTTTGTAACTGATAATATTGTTGGAACTCTTACTGCAGTAGTGCCGGTGATAGGCGATTACGGAAAAGGGAAAGTGAGTTCATACGCCTTATACAATTTAATGCAGAAGAACCCGGGCTACGATGTGGTAATTTACCCGCAATACGAAACCAATAAGTTTATTGTGCCTTTGTTTTATTCCAAACGCACGGTTAAAGTTACAGCACGCTTGGGACGTATCAAGTAATTAATAGCCGACAATCACTTAAAACTTAGCCCGGATTATTCACAAATAATCCCTATCTCGCGATAGCGACTAAGATCCAGTAATCCCGAGTTCTTGGGACAACTTCATCTAAGTCGGTCCGCCAATTGGCGGATGAACTTTATTCATATTTTCAAAATTTATGAATAGTTCAAGTTAGATTTTTAATCGTTTTATCAACGGGAATAATCCTTATCTTTACTGAAAATCAAACTAAACGACCATGAAACAACTATCAATCTTTCTCCTCGGTCTTTTTATTCTAACTGGTTGCAACACTCAGAATTCGTCTGATAACCAACCGGAATACAACGAAAACTGGACGTTCACCGATTTTGAAAAAGTGGACAGCCTCAACCCGATTCTGAAACCTTCAGCCGATTTGACTTTTGTTTGCCCGATAAACAACCAGTCGATTCGGTGGGAAGAACGAAACGTGCTGAATCCTGCAGCAATCGTAAAAGACGACAAAGTTTACCTTTTTTACCGGGCACAGGATGTCAGTGGTACTTCGCGCATCGGGCTGGCGGTGAGCAGCGACGGACTGCATTTTGATAAGCAACCTGAGCCGGTTTTTTACCCGGACAACGACGAGATGAAACAGTTGGAGTGGAATTACCTGAAAGATGCAGATTATGAATTCTCGGAAGAGCCCTCCTCAAAATTATTCGACGGAACTGAAGACCCGCGGATTGTGGAAAGTGAGGACGGAAAATACATCATGACTTACACTGCATACGACGGCAAAAACGCCCGGCTTTGCCTTGCTTCCTCCGGGGATTTGCAAAACTGGACCAAACATGGCCCGGTTTTAAGTGACGAAAAATATGAAGATACCTGGTCGAAAGCAGGTGCTATTGTGGTGAAACAGCAGGGAAATAAAATGATTGCCACTAAAATCGATGGCAAGTACTGGATGTATTTTGGCGACACCGATCTTTTTATGGCCAGCTCCTACGACCTGATTCACTGGGAAGTAGCTGAAGATGCCGAAAACGATGAAATGATTGAAGTGCTGCACCCGCGCCCCGGTTATTTCGACAGTCGGCTGGTGGAACCCGGACCGTATGCGCTGCTGAAAGACGAAGGAATTTTACTGATTTACAACGGAAGCAATGCCGCCAATTTCAACGATCCTGATTTGCCAAAATTCACCTACGCAGCAGGGCAGGCGCTGTTTGATAAAAATGCACCCTGGAAAATGATCGCCCGCACTGAAAGCTACTTTATTCACCCCGACAAAGCTTACGAGAAAGTAGGCGAAGTAAACGAAGTGTGTTTTGTGGAAGGACTCGTCAACTTTAAGAATAAATGGTTTTTGTATTACGGCACCGCCGACTCAAAAATAGCAGTGGCTGTTCATCGATAAAAAATCGAGCTTATCCTTTTTAAAAGAGTTTGGGAATAGCAGTAATAAAACACTCAAACAAATCATATTTACTAACGTTAGATTGGTACCAACTGGCTTTTAAAAATGGCAAAATTCAGAATTGAATCACAAATTACCCTGCTGGCAGTAATAATTGCCGCAGCAGTAATTACTTCAGGTTACTTTGCGTGGAAGAACCTTTCCCAAATTGTGGAATCTATTCACCAGGAAGCCAGGCCTGACAATAAATTGTTCCTGATAAAAGATATTGCCACCGATCTTTCTGCCATCGAAAATATTGTCAGGCTGTATGTGCTTACCAATAATGAAGAAAATTTAAAACCTTACGAAGAACTCCAGGTTGGTATTACCAACAAAATTCATGAATTGTACATGCTCACACCCCCAAAAACCGATGAATGGATCCAAATAGATTCAATTCGCAACCTGGCGGTAAGCAAAGTTCAACTCTGGGAAAAAGTGCTCAATCTGCACAAAGAATCGGAGGGGATTCAACCTGAATTTTCTGAAATCTATTCACAGCTTGAGCAACAAAGGTTTGATACCATCAAAAATGAAACAGTAAAAGAAGGATTTTTCCGCAAATTATTAGGAAAACAAAAAATTATAGTTGACACCACCATTGTGGAGCGTAACCTTGAAAAGGACGAAATCAGGGATCAAATCCGGAAGCTCGAAAATGAAATTACAGAACGCGGTGAAGAGACCAACCTGCTAGAATCGAACCTTATCAATAAGAACATCCAGATTACCAATAAGTTAAACGCATTAATTGCGCAGGCAGAGCAGGAGGAAACCAACAGCCTGATTGAAGAAACGCTTGAAGCCGATCGGCTGGCCAATTTAACCTACAAACGGCTGGCAGTATTTTCAATTGCAGCTGTATTGCTTTTACTGCTGGTACTTTACCTGCTTTTCAACTACCTGAAAAAAGCCCGTGTTTATGAGCGGGGACTGAAAAAGGCACGCCAGGAAGCCGAAAACCTGGCACAAGCCAAAGAAAAATTTGCAGCAAACGTAAGCCATGAAATGCGTACGCCGGTAAATGCCATTTATGGCCTGGCAGAACAACTGCTGAAACGAAAAAACAACGACAATTTAAATAAACAGATTTCGGTACTTGCCCAGTCGGCGCAGCACTTAAACCACATTATAAACGACACGCTTGACTTTACCAAAATACAAACCAATAAACTAAAACTCGACACCATTCATTTTTCGCCGGAAAAAGTTTTTGATGAAGTGGTGGCACTACAAAAATACAACGCAGCCCAAAAGAACATTTCATTGAAATACCACTCTTCGGAAAACCTGCCCGAAGCGTTGATTGGCGACCCGCTGCGGCTCAAACAAATTCTGATAAACCTGATAGGGAATGCCATAAAATTTACCGATAAAGGGGAAGTTGTTTTTTCAACAAAATCAGAAAAACAAGAAGACAGTTTGTGCAAACTGCAAATGGAAATCCGCGATACCGGCATTGGTATTTCGAAAGAAAACCTGGAAATTATTTTCGATGAATTTGTTCAGGCAGAAAACCCGGAGGGCAAAAAATACAGCGGCACCGGGCTGGGTCTGGCCATTGTGAAAAAACTGGTTGAGCTACAGGGAGGTGCTGTGAAAATTGACAGCAAACCGGGAACCGGAACCACCGTAAAAATCAATATTCCATTTCCGGAAGGCGATGAAAACAAAATAAAAGAAGTGGAATTCGATTCACCGGAAATTAACGATCAATTTAAACAACTCCGGATATTAATTGCCGACGATGAGGAATTCAACCGCTTCCTTTTTAAGGGAATTTTTACCAAGTGGGGAATTCAACACGAGGAAGCAACCAATGGCGAAGAAGCAGTGAAAGCCGCGTTAAACAATACGTTCGACATTATTCTGATGGATATGCGCATGCCGAAAAAAAACGGAATTGAAGCCACCAAAGCAATTTTAAAAGAAAAACCGGATGCGAAAATAATTGCCATTACCGCAACCAACGAAGAGAACGAACAAAAAGCCTGTCTCGAGGCGGGAATTCTTGATTTTATTCCCAAGCCATTTTCGGAAATGCAACTGTTTGCAACCATTCATTCCACCCTCAATTTGGAAGAAACCAGTTTAAAGCCCTCAGCAAAAACGGAAAGCATTGCTGAAATGGAACGGATGGCAAATGGCGACAACGAATTTCTGAAAGAGATGATTTCCATTTTCATCCGCTCAACTGAAAAAGGTATTGACAAAATGGAAACTGCGCTGAAAAAAAGCGATTGGAAAACCATTTCGGAAACAGCCCACCAAATTGCCCCGCAATGCAAACACACCGGCGATGTTGAATTGTACAATAAAATAAAAAACCTGGAAAAACTGACTGCTGAAACACCTGTAAATGAGACAAAAACAGAATACGCTTTTCAGCAAATTGCTAAAAAACTGGAAAAAATAAACCGCGAATTCAGCGATTATTTGAAAAATGATAATAATTTCACTCTTCGGGATAAAAACTAAGAAACTTTCAATGTGCTAAAAAGCATGAATAGTAACCCAAAAATCCGGTGCAAAAATGAATGAAAAACCGTTTAAAATATTTGTGGTAGAAGACAATGAATGGTACAACAAATTGCTGGTGCACAACCTTTCGCTGAACCCGGACTACGAGATAGAATCCTTTTCCACCGGCAGAGAGCTCATTCTGAATTTGCACAAATCCCCCGATGTAATTACGCTGGATTACCGCCTGCCCGATATTAAAGGGCTGGAACTGCTGAAAAAAATAAAAGCCGTAAATGAAGATATCCAGGTCATTCTGATTTCGGAACAGGATGATATTGAAGTGGTGGTAGAACTGTTAAAGCACGGTGCCTACGACTATATTGTAAAAACCGACCACATTAGGGAAAGATTGCTGAATACCGTGCATAACATCAGGAAGGGCGTTCGGTTGCAACGCGAAATTTTATCGCTGCGAAAAGAGGTAAAAAAGAAATACGGCTACGAAAACACTATTATTGGGAGCAGTGCGGCCACCAAACGCATTTACGATCTGATTGAAAAAGCCACCCGCACCAGTATTTCAGTAACCATTACCGGCGAAACCGGAACAGGCAAAGAACTGGTAGCCAAGGCAATTCACTACAATTCAAAACGATCGGCCAAACCATTTGTGGCGGTTAACATGGCTGCCATTCCCCGCGACCTGGCCGAAAGCGAACTTTTTGGCCATGAAAAAGGTGCTTTTACCGGAGCCAACATCCGGCGCATCGGGAAGTTTGAGGAAGCCCACGGCGGCACACTCTTCCTCGACGAAATAGCAGAAATGGATATTTCCCTTCAGGCCAAACTTTTGCGGGCGTTGCAGGAAAAAGAAATTGTAAGAGTTGGAAGCAACAAACCGGTAAAAACCGATTGCCGCATTATTGTTGCCACCAACAAAAAACTGCAGGATTTGGTGATGGAAGGTAAATTCAGAGAAGACCTGTACTACCGCCTTTTTGGTTTGTCGGTTGAACTGCCCCCGCTGCGCGACCGCGGAAAAGATATCATCACTCTTTCAAAACATTTTATAAAAGAATTTTGTGCCGAAAATGACTTCCCCCTGAAATCGCTTTCAAAAACAGCCATCGACAAACTGCTGTCCTACTCCTATCCCGGCAACATCAGGGAATTGAAATCGGTTATCGAACTGGCTGTTACTGTTACTGACAGTGACGAAATCACCGCCGACAATATTATTTTGGGGAACGAAGCACTCATTCCTGAAAACATTGACAAGGAAATGACGCTGCGTGAATACAACATCCGGATTGTAAAAAGCTATCTCAAAAAATACAACGACAACAACCTTGTGGCCGATAAATTGGGCATTGGAGTAGCTACTGTTTACCGAATGCTCAAAGAAGAAAAATAGCCCCTTTTTCAATCAAATTGCACCTCTCATTCATTTCATTTTGATAGAAATCTATCAAAATGATAAAAATTCCACATTCAACAAAAAACGATTAACTGCCTGACTTCAAAAACGATATGCGTTATTTTATTCAATGGCACATAAGTTGGCAAACTATAAAATGCCGGGAACAATAAAAATCACCGGTTAATTAAAAATGTGAACTAAAAAAAGTCAGGAGGAAAAAGTTATGAAAACTGAAAAGAAATCATTACTGACAAAAGTAGCGGTAGGTGTACTATTTGTTTTAGCAGTTGTGGTAGGAATTATTCTTATCAGCAACAAAAATTCAGAAATTGAAAAATTAAATGAACAATACACCAACCTCGATGACATGTACAAAGAACGAGATTCGCTGGTAAATGACATGGCGAAAACGTTCGACGAGATTGAAGAAAACCTGACGTTTGTACAAAACAAACGAAATCAGTTGAGAATTGATAACGAAGAAGGTGCCCGCAATGAAAAAGAAGCCATTGTGGATGACATTAAACTCATGAACACCATGCTGGAAGAGAGCAGCAAAAAGATTGACAGTCTGAACAAAAGACTGGAATCTTCCGGTATTCAAATCAATTCGTTTAAAACCCGTATTGCCCGGCTCACAAAAGAAGTGGAGCAGCAAAATGCCAACATTGCCAAACTGGAAAAATCGCTTGAAAAACGCGACAACCAGATTCAGGAACAGATAACACAAATTACTGAACTGGACCAGAAAGTGGAGGTACTTGAAACTGACATTTTGCAGAAAGAAGATTCACTGGAGGAGGCCTCTCAAATTTTAACCCAAAAGGAAAACGAGTTGAACAAAGCCTATTTTGCTTCAGGAACATTTAAAGAATTAAAAGAAAACGGAGTTGTAACGCGCGATGGGGGATTTCTGTTTATCGGGCGCAACGAAAAACTTCAGGACGACCTGAATGAAAGCTATTTCACTGAGCTCGATAAAAGAAACACCGATATCTTCCCTATTTTCTCGAAAAAAGCGGAAGTAGTTTCTGAACATCCCGACAGCTCGTATCGTTACATTTACGATGAAAACCAGATTGCCTATTTGAAAATTGAAGACCCAGAGGAATTCTGGAAAATCACCAAATATGCAGTCGTCCAGGTAAAATAGATTGTTAAAACATTCATACAATTAAATTAAAAATGAAAATTATGAAGAAAAGAAAATTATTATTCCCGGCTATTTTTATCATCTTGTTTTCAGCTATTGTTATTGGCTGTTCCGATGAAGATGATACTCCGGATGAAACAAAAGGACAACTCTCAGTAAAAATTACCGACGCACCATCTGACGATGCCGACATTGAGGGAACATTTGTAACCGTTTCCGATGTTAAAATCGATGGCCAGTCGGTTGAAGGTTTCACAAAACAAACGATAGAAATTTCGGCATATCAGCAGGGAAACGCCAAGCTGCTCATCAGCGACGAAGTGGAAGCCAAGTCGTACAACTCCATTTCGCTGGTACTGGATTATGAATCAGATGAATCGGGTAATGCACCCGGATGCTATGTTTTAACCGGCGACAGTAAAAAACATGACCTGGCAGCCGAATCGCAGGCCCAGGCTGAAATCACTGTCCAAAAGCCTTTTAATGTAGATGCCAATTCACAAACCTCGCTGGTGGTTGACTTCGATTTACGAAAAGCCGTAGCCCGCAACAACGAAAGTTCTTCAGACAGCGACTACAGGTTCGTTTCCTCAGCAAAAATAGAGGGTGCGTTCCGCGTGATCAATGAAGAAAATTCGGGCGAAATTCACGGACAAGTGAACAGCTCAATAGTCACCGAAGGCGAACAATACGTGTTCATCTACAAAAAAGGTGAATACAATGCGGCTGCTGAAACACAGGGAGAAGGCGACAGCAATATTCTTTTCGCCAATGCGGTAACAAGTGCGAAAGTTGAATCGGACGGAAGCTACAAACTTTCGTTCCTTGAAGAAGGCGATTATGAAGTTCATCTCGCTTCTTACGAGAATGATGAGGAAAAATCATTTTTCAAAGCCCTCTTAGAAGCAAACAGTGCGATTTCGGGACTTCTGTTGAATGACCTCTCTGTTTCAGCCGAATCTTCAATTGAGCTGGATATCAGCATCCTCGGATTTTTAAATTAATAAATTTCCTTGAAATATTTTAAACAATGTTTGCCCAAAACCTGCGGGGATTTCCTCGCAGGTTTTTTTGTTCTGTTAATACCGGCTTAAAATACCCCCCTCAATTTCAGCACATCGCTGTTTGTCAGGCACAAAAAAAGCCGGTAACATAAGTTATCAGCTTTAATATTCGAATTATTTTAAACTCTATTTCCCTTTGGCAAGATCAATTCCAATGCGCTGCCCTTTGAATTTGGCATTTTTCATCGATTTCACAATTTGCTTCTCGTAACGTTTGTCCACCTCGAAAAATGAAAAATTCTTCATTACCTCGATGTCGCCAATTTCGGCGCTTTTATTGGGCAGGTGCTCGTTTACAAGGTCGATAATTTTTCGTTTGTTGATGCCGTTTTTCTTACCCATGTTGAAAAAGAACCGTGAAAAATCGTAATCGCCGCGGCCTTTTTTACTGCGGCCTCCACGGTTGCTTCGCCCACCACGTTCACTACGTCTTCCTCTTCCTTCAGAATAGCGCGATTCATCGTGGCTTGTACGAGATTCATCCACATTGATATCGGGTGCATTTTCGTAATACTTCAGAAAACGATTAAACTCTACCGAAACAAAGCGTTTGATTAAATCCTCGCGCTCGAGCCAGGAAAGCTTTTTGTAGATAACAGGCATGAAAGACTCTATCTCCGTTTCTTTTACTTCCACTTTTTCCACCCCGTCAATCAGGTTAAACAGCTGTTTTTCGCAAATCGCTTTTCCTGACGGAACCTGTTGCTGAATAAATTTCTTATTCACTTTTTTCTCTACCTGCCGCAGTTTGCCTTTTTCGCGAAGGTGAATTAAAGTCACCGAAATTCCTCGTTTACCGGCCCGGCCTGTTCGTCCGCTGCGGTGAATATAAATTTCAGGATCGTCCGGAAGATTATAGTTGATAACGTGCGTGAGATCATTCACATCCAGCCCGCGTGCAGCCACATCGGTAGCCACCAGCATTTGCAGGTGTTTGCTGCGGAACCGCGCCATCACATGGTCGCGTTGGGCCTGCGAGAGGTCGCCGTGCAGCGCATCGGCATTGTAACCGTCGTGCATCAGTTTATCAGCCACATCTTTGGTTTCGGCGCGGGTACGGCAAAAAATAATTCCGTAAATGTTCGGATTCAGGTCGGCAATCCGTTTCAGCGCATTGTAGCGGTCTTTTGCATGAATTAAATAGTAATGATGTTCCACATTCTCAGCCCCGGTGTTTTTCTTGCCCACCGAAATTTCGAAAGGATTATTCATGTATTTATTCGCAATGGAAACAATTTCCTTTGGCATGGTTGCCGAAAAAAGCAACGTTTGTTTTTCGGCCGGAGAGGTTTCCAGTATGGCATCCAAATCATCTTTAAAACCCATGGAAAGCATCTCGTCGGCCTCATCGAGTACCAGCCAGCTAATTTCGTTTACTTTCAGCTTTTTACGCTTGATTAAGTCGAGCGTTCGGCCCGGTGTGCCCACAACAATCTGGGCACCGCGTTCCAGCTGGTTAATTTGCTTTTTAATGTCAGCTCCTCCGTAAACAACGGTGATGTTTATTTTGGAAAGATGACTGGCGTACTTCTCCAGATCGTTGGCAATTTGAAGTGCTAATTCCCGCGTTGGACTTAAAATTAAAGTTTGGGTTGCTTTTTTGGTGGTGTCAATTTGTTGCAAAATTGGTAACCCGAATGCGGCAGTTTTGCCGGTTCCGGTTTGTGCCAGGGCTACCAGGTCCTGCTTGTCATTCATTAAAAAAGGAACTACTTTTTCCTGTATTGGTGTGGGCTGCTCAAATCCAATTTCCTCAATTGCCAATTGAATTTCGGTATTGAGCCCCATTTCATTAAATAATGTCATTTAAAAACGTGTAAAATTTGTGGGCGCAAAGGTAACCTTTTTTAATGAATCTCAGGTATTTAAACAAATTCATTTGCAGTATTAACAAATTCATAATTCACTGTTAATTTACAACTGTGTTTCACGGGTCACTTCTGTATTTTACACTGAAATTGGCCTTTTTTCAACCGAAATAGGTTACTTTTGTTTGATGTAATATTCAATTTCAAGTTGAATTTTATGAACAAAATATTGCCATTGAAAACAAAATCAATCATTGTGAGGCTATTTTTATGCGTAGCCCTGACTTCCGGTATGGTCACCAATTTGTGGTCGCAGCAATCAGACACCATTGTTCCCGTGCAGAAAGATCCGGAAAAAATCCTGCGGAAAATCGATATCCGTAAAATGAACCAGATGGGTTTTAATTTTTGGCAGGATAATTTTAGCGGGCACTGGGCCGGTGTCGATTTCGGGTTCAACACATTTTTAAACCCCGATTATTCCGGCTACAACACTGATTTCATGGAAAACGATCTGCTCCGTTCCAATTCAACGTATATCAATTTAGTTGAACAGAATATCGGGCTTCAGCGAAACCGCAACACTATTGGACTGGTTACCGGCCTGGGGCTCCACCTGCAAAGTTACCGGCTCGATAAAAGCACCACCATTCGCCAAACCGAAAACGGGATTATTGAACCGGAAACGCTTTATTTCGATCAGAACCAGAAATCAAAACTTTCCATTGCATCGTTGATGGTTCCGCTACTTGCCGAATTTCAAATACCGGTAAACCATTATAAAAACCGGTTTTACATTTCTGCAGGACTGTTTGGAGAAGTCAGGATAAGTAGCCATACCAAAATTAAGTACCGCGCCGAAGGAAAAAAGGAAAAACTTAAAGTGCCGGGGCAATATGCCATTCATAATTTTAAATATGGCATTATGATGAGAACCGGCTATCGGTGGGTAAATATATTTGCCACCTACGACTTAGTCCCGCTGTTTGAGAAAGGGAAAGGCCCTGAGCTGACACCTTTTACAATTGGTATAACATTAATTAAATTTTAAATCATGAGACCTTATATTTTAGAAGAAACCAACTGGAAACAGATTAAAAATCAGAAATACGAAGTTGCCGTTCTGCCCTGGGGGGCTACTGAGCCGCACAACTATCATTTACCGTATGGAACTGATTCGCTGGAAACAGCCCGCATTGCAGCCGATGCAGCTAAAAAAGCCTGGGATAAAGGTTCAAAAATAATGGTACTTCCTGCTATTCCGCTGGGCATTCAAAACATGGGGCAGATTGAACTCCCGTTTTGTTTGCACACCCGTTTGTCCACTCAGCAAATGATTCTGGAAGATATGCTGAGTGCACTTTATAACCAGGGAATCCGAAAATTTGTGTTATTGAATGGCCATGGCGGCAACGACTTTAAACAAATTGTGCGCGACCTTCAACCCGAATTCCCCGACATGTTTATTTCCATTGTGGAGTGGTTTAAAATGTTTCCCCTCGCGCAACATTTCGAAGAAGAAGGCGACCATGCCAACGAAATGGAAACCAGCGTGATAATGCACTATTCCCCTGAACTGGTGCGTCCTTTGGAAGAAGCGGGCGATGGGAAAGCAAAAAAATTCAAACTGAAAAGCCTTCAGGAAAAAGTGGCCTGGGCACCACGCCACTGGGGAAAAGTTTCGGAAGATACCGGTGTGGGAAATCCGAAAAAAGCTTCGGCCGAAAAAGGGAAAAAGTTTTTGGATGATGTTACCACAAAAATTGGAGATTATTTGGTTGAACTGGACGAATGTGATTTGGATGATTTGTACGAATAAATCAGTAAAACCCAATAATTATCATTGAAAATTTCATTGGTTTTTCGGTACTTGCATCTTAAAATAAAACATGTACAATCATGAAACTACTATTGATAAGCAACTCAACCATGGCGGGGGAACCCTACCTGGATTATCCGAAATACGAAATACGAAAATTTTTGGGTGAAAAACCGGTTACAGCAGTTTTCATTCCCTATGCTGCCGTTACATTTTCGTTCGACGAATATTGCGAAAAAGTAGAAGAACGTTTTGCTGAAGTTGGCCACCACATTGTTGGAGTTCACACTTTCAAAGACCAGCCAAAAGCCATTGAAGAAGCTGAAGCCATTGTGGTTGGCGGGGGAAACACCTGGCAACTGGTACGCATGCTTCACGACAAAAAACTGATGAACCCGATTCGTGAAAATGCATTTAACGGCTCTCCATACATTGGCTGGAGTGCCGGTGCAAACATTGCATGCCCCACCCTGCGCACCACCAATGATATGCCCATAATCGATCCGCACGGATTCGACTGTGCCGGCTTGATTCCTTTTCAAATAAATCCGCATTACCTCGATGCAAATGCCGAAGGCCATGCTGGTGAAACACGGGAACAGCGCATAATGGAGTTCACAGAAATAAACCCTGACATGTATGTGGCGGGACTACGCGAAGGCACTATTCTTAAACTGGAAAACGAAAAACTAAAATTGATTGGTGAGCGCTCCTGCCGCATATTTAAAAAAGGCAAAGAACCTGTTGAGTTAGCTCCGGACGATGATTTCAGCTTTTTAATGGAAACCGGGTTCCTGGCCTGAAACAACAATTTTAATTCAGGCAAAAATTTGACCATAAGCCTTTATTAAGTTTTCAATCCGTTTTGTTCCTCTTTTTCACTGTTTTTAACTGGTAATGAACAATTCACTATCTTTGCAGTGAAAAACAGGAACAATAATGGATCTTCTTTCTAACAGCTATTTTGCACTTTTCCTAATCGTTGCGTTAGGCTTTATTCTCGGCCGGGTAAAACTTTTTGGCCTTACGCTGGATGTTTCCGCGGTGATTTTTGTTGCACTGGTTTTTGGGCACTTTGGAGTAATTGTCCCTACCGATTTTCAATACCTCGGCCTGGTGCTTTTTATTTTTACCATTGGAATTCAGGCCGGACCGGGTTTTTTCGAGTCGTTTAAAAAGGAAGGACGCCAACTCGCTTCTTTTGCTACCATACTTATACTGGTTGCCGGATTGATTACCGTGGGAATTGTTTTCGCCTTCAAAATTGATAAAAATATTGCCATTGGGTTATTTACCGGAGCGCTGACCAGCACACCGGGGCTTGCCGCTGCAATTGATTACACTGGTTCGCCGCTGGCCTCTATCGGCTACGGTGTGGGTTACCCGTTTGGAGTGATTGGCGTGATTGTATTCATCAGGTTTTTACCCAAATTAATGGGTTACTCATTAAAAAAGTCGGAAGAAGATTACCAGTCGAAAATTAAAGAAGAATTCCCCGAAATAGTCCGCCGCAACTTTGTTATTGATAACGAAAACGTGGTAGGAAAAACCATTGGAGATTTGCGCATTCGGTACATGACAAAAGCTGTGGTATCGAGGGTTTTGCACGACGGAAAGGCCGTAACACCTTCACCTGAAACGATACTCCGCAAAGGCGACCTGATAAAAGCCGTAGGAACCGAAGAGGCCCTGAAAAGAGTTGAACTGCTGATTGGAGAGCCCACCGAAGAGGAAATTCCGCTGGATCCCAACTACGATGTACGTTCGGTTTTAGTGACCAATAAAGAAGTGGTGAACAAAACCATCGGGCAAATTAACCTGCTGCACACCTACAATGCTACCATTACACGAATACGCAGGTCGGGGATTAACATTGTTCCTTCACCAAATTCAAAATTGCAGTTTGGCGATAAACTGATTATTGCCAGCAGCAAAGCCAATATGGGAATGGTGGCCAACATTTTTGGAAACGACCAGAAACGACTTTCGGATACCGATATTTTACCGGTTGCGCTTGGAATTATTTTAGGCGTTTTGGTAGGAAAAATAAATATTGCACTGGGCAATTTCTCTTTCAGCCTGGGGCTTACAGGAGGCGTATTGGTTGTTGCGCTGGTACTGAGCCGATTGGGGAAAACCGGCCCAATAATCTGGACTATGAGTGGTGCCGCCAATCAATTGTTGCGCCAACTCGGGCTCATATTTTTCCTGGCTGCAGTAGGCACAAGCGCCGGTGCCGAAATCGTTTCAATTTTTGAACAGTATGGATTCAAACTGTTTTTGCTCGGTGGCATTATAACCCTTATTCCCATGATTATTGCTGCGATTGCCGGAAAATGGTTTTTCAAGATGAATGTGTTAAGTATGCTCGGTGCGCTTAGCGGAAGTATGACAAGCACACCCGGCCTGGCTGCTGCCGATTCCATGACTGAAACCAACGCCCACTCAATTGCCTACGCTACAGTGTATCCGGTAGCCATGGTACTGCTTATAATTATTGTACAGTTGATTTCTCTGATTGGCTGACGTTGAATTTTTCAATCTGTTTGCCAGGCTGATTCAACCTCGTAAATTGAAAGTTTATCCACTCCAACTTCTCCTCCGTTATTGAAAAATATTAAATCGTCAGACTTTTCGCCTGGTGTAAAACAATTGGAAATAACGGTTTGCCCCCCGTTTGCATATACTTCAACAGAGGCCCTGTCAATCAGAATTTCCAGTGTGATTTTATTATCGATTGGAGCCAGCGGCGCGGTTGAGCCCAACACCGACAGTGTACCACGTTTTACGTTGTATAAAAGCTCGGTTCCCGGGTCATTTCTGCCTGCCCGAATCATAAAGCCAAAATTATTGCAGGTTTTAATATCAAATTCACCGTAAATGTGCAGGCAGTCCCCACTTACTCTTTTAACCAGGTTTTTGTTAATGCCCGGAATCAGGTTTTCTTTTTCCCATTGATAGGCTTTCCCGTGCAGCAGTTCAATTTCTTTTACAGGACGGCGGGTAACTTTATAACCAAAATTAAATTTTGTGAGTTCCAGTTCAGCCGGAAAAGTCATTTGCCCGTTAAACGGCATATCAGGAAATTCGCCACCGCGCATCCATGCTATCTGGATTATTCGGCCATCTTCTTCCGGAATGTTGCTCCAGGTTTGAGTAGCGTAATAATTTTTACCAAAATCACCTCGCATTTTAGCCGACTCAGGTGAAAATTCTTCGCCATCAAAATTACCAACCATGTAGCTTCCGTCGCCATCAAACAGCACCCATTTGGTTTCTTCAGGCCGGTTCGACACTTTCATGGGCACAAGGTCGGGACATTCGTAATACCCGTACACATGGCTTTTCCACTCCCAGTCAACCAAATTTTCAGAAACATAAAACGAAACTCCTTTCGACTTTTCTTCTTCTGAAGTTTTTCGGTACAGTGCCATCACGTATTTCCCGGTAGGTTCGTGCCAAACCACTTTAGGATCGCGTGCATCGTCGGTTTCATCATAAGGAATAATGGGATTCCCCTCGTATTTCTCCCACGTGCGGCCACGGTCGGTGCTGTATGCAATGCGCTGGCCGCAATGCTGGCTGGTGTAAAAAGCCACCAGCGTTTTTACATCGCCGGTTTGTTTCCCCAAAAGGTTATTTTTATCTACAATTGCTGACCCGGAAAAAGCGGTACAACGTTCTTTGTCTTCTGAGTTTTCATCGGGATACAATGCAATTGGCAGATGTTCCCAGTGTACCAAATCGGTGCTTACTGCATGGCCCCAGTGCATGTAACCCCACTCTTTGCCCTTCGGGTTGTACTGGTAAAAAAGATGATACTCGCCATCGTAGTAAACCAATCCATTGGGATCGTTGTGCCAGTTTTTTTCCGGTGTAAAATGAAACTGGGGCCGGTAGAGCTCATCGTAATAGTTTTTATCGGATTTAAATGAAGCAAGTAAAAGCAAAAATAGAAGTATTAATGCGCTGTTTCCTGTAGTTTTCATCTTCCTGTGTTTAACGTCTGCATTTCTCATCTTTTTGGGGTTAAAATACAAAAATTACCAATCACTGCAATTGAATTAGCCCTTCCTTGATGGCATATTTAACCATGTCGGCATTGCTTTTCAGATCCAGTTTTTCATAAATATGCTGTTTGTGCGTACCCACAGTTTTCACGCTTATAAACAGCTTTTCAGAAATTTCGCGGGTTGATTTTCCCTCCGCATAAAGTTTGAGGATTTCCAACTCCCGTTCCGAGAGTTCGTCCTGGTTACCTGCAACTTCCACTGCAGGATCGAGGTAGCCTTTAATGACCATTTCGGTAATATCGTCGCTCAAATATTTTTTGCCTTCAACCACCGACTTTATTGCTTCAATAAGCTGGCGGTAAGTACAATTTTTGAGCAGGTAACCATCGGCTCCGGCTTCCAAAACACCTTTTACGAATTGCCTGTCGGAATGCATGGACACAGCTATTATTTTAATTTCCGGCTGTTGTTTTTTTATAATCCGGGTGGCTTCAATTCCGTTCATCTTGGGCATGCCAATATCAATTAAAACCACTTCGGGATTTAAAGTTTTCACTTTTTCGGTAGCCTCTTTACCATCTTTGGCTTCGCCAATAACTTCAATATCGGGTGCAGAAGAGATCAAATTCATCAGTCCTTCTCTGAATAACTGATGATCGTCTGCTATTAAAACTTTTATTGCCATAATTTTTAATCTTCACTGATTGGAATAACTATTGATGCTTCAGTTCCTTTTCCTTCGTCAGAATTAATTTCCAAATTTCCTTTAATATTGTCGAGTCGCTCGGTAATACTAAGCAACCCGAAACCTCCTTTTAGCGTTGCTTTTGGGTTGAGTTTTGTTTTAAACCCCACCCCATTATCTTTCACTGTAATATAGTAATATTTTTTGTCTTTTTTCACTTCCAGTTCAATCAAATTTGCATTGGCATGTTTAATTGCATTATTTAATAACTCTGTTACTATACGGTATAAAAATATGTTGAATTCCTTTTGAATGTCAATTTCAGCGTTCTCACCCACCAATTCTGTTTGAATTCCGTGCTTATCCTGAATTTGTTCCAGCTTCCATTTAAATGCCGGAATCAGCCCCAATTCATATAAAATTGGAGGACTAAGATCGTAAGTAATGGTTCGCGATTCGGAAATTGCCATATTCAACATTTCCGATGTGTCATTAATTATCTTTTTCACATGTGGCGAGTAATCTTCCTGCACAATAGACGAAAGTTTAATATAAGCAAGCGAAAGGGTTTGGCCGAGGCTGTCGTGCAGGTTTTCTGCAATTCGCCTTCGTTCTTTTTCCTCGGCCAGGGTTAATTCGGTATTCAGGTTTTTAAGTTTTTTCTGGTAGTTTTTAATTTGTTTCATGCTCTTTTTCAGGGCAATTTCAGCTTGTTTTCTTTTGGTGATATCGTAACAAACCCCTCTGAAACCATAAAAACGGCCTTTTTTATCGAATGCAGAAAAACCGCTCACCGACAGCCAGGTTTTACTTTTATCGAACAGCTCAATTTCGATTTCGGAGTCATTAAAGCTCGATTTATTTAAAAAGCTGGATTTTATTATGCTCTTTTTTGAACTGCTGTTATTAAGCTGAAACAAATCGAGGTAACTTTTCTCGCCAACAATTGAATCCGGTTTTACGCCCAGTATTTTTTCAATTACCGGGCTAACATAAGTAAAGACACCTTTCGAATCTACCTCCCAGTAAAACTCCAGGGCATGCTCCGAAATCTGAAGAAAGCGCTCTTCACTTTGCAAAAATTTGTTGGTTTGGTTTTTTATTAACAGCTCGAGGCTTTCATTTCTTTTCCTCAGCAAATCTTCTACTTTTTTGATGCGGAGCACCACATCAATTTGCGCGCGCAATTCATCCTGGCTGAACGGTTTTGAAATAAATGCATCGGCACCGGCATTTAACCCTTTGGTGCGCTCAATTGGATTTTGCCCCAATGCCGAAATCATAAGAATTGGAATATGTTGTGTGGAAGATTGTTTTTTAAGGGTTTCACACACTTCATAACCATTCATTTCAGGCATTAAAATATCTAAAAGAATAATTTCCGGTTTTTGGGTTTCGGCCAGTTCAATTCCTTCTTTACCTGAGGTCGCTTGCAAAAATTCAAAATCAGTATAATACAGTTTGAAAATTTGATTTAACAAAACTAAATTTATTTCATTATCGTCAATGGCAAGGATTTTTTTCATAAAAGATTCCTCCCGGTTGATTTAATAATTGGTTTTCGCAGTTTTAAAACCCCTGAAAATTAACAACTTCAAAGATTACTGCTTTTACAAATGTATCATTTTTTGTAATGAATTCTTGTTAAGAGTATAAAAAAATTAGAAGAAAATACAATTTTGCTCATACAAAAACTTCAAAAACAGCCATTTTGCCTGTTGCTATATCAGTAAGATGCTGATAAAAAAATCAGCACATCAGGCGCCAATTTCAGCAAATACCTCCTGCATAATAACCTGATCATTACTACTTTAGTCATTGATTTACAAACCTTAATTACAAAATAAAATGAAGTGGACGCTTCTGGTGATCCTACTCGGATTTGCTGTCAGCAATTCTGTAGGGCAAAAATATTTTGGTGAAGAGCTATTTGACTATCCCGTAAATATTCCGGTAGATGAAGTCAATAAAACATTTGTTGCGCCTCCTGCCGAATTCAGTCGGTTAAAATCGGCCAGTACCAACCAAACCAACATTGAAGTAGCCTACATAAATTTTCCTGAAGAGGCAAAGCAGGCCTTTGAATATGCCGTTTCAATCTGGGAAAGTTTGCTTACTACCAATGTACCCATTCACGTGCAGGCCGAGTGGAAACCCCTTGAAGGGAACACAATTGCAATGTCACGCCCATCAATTTTTTATCATAACTTCGACGGGGCGCAGCTGCAAAATGTGTATTACCCCGTTGCACTGGCCGAAAAATTAAGCGGAAGAGATATTAATCCGGGCCAACCGGATATCATTTGCAGTTTCAGCAGTAATTATTCATGGTATTTCGGAACCAACGGCAATACTCCGGTTGCAAAATACGATTTTGTCACATCCGTTTTACATGAACTCACGCATGGCCTCGGTTTTTCAGGCTTCCTAAAAGATAGCGAAGGAACAGGTTTTTTCAATAATAATCGCAACATACCCAGTATTTACGATTATTATGTGTTTAATCAGTTGAACCAACAAATTTCTGACAAATCGCTATTCGAAAGCCCCTCGGCCGAATTGCACGAAGAACTTACTTCCGACCAGTTAAAATTATATTCTGCCGAAATTGAACCAGAAGAACAAAAAGCCATTGGCTGGTTATATGCTCCCCCGGTTTGGGATGAGGGCTCAAGTTTGTATCACCTGAAAAAAACCGACGAATCTGACGAAAACAGCCTGATGAATGCTTTTTTTTACAAAGGAGCTGCTTTTCATAGCCCCGGAGAAGCCACACTTAATTTATTGTCGGAAATTGGATGGGCTGCACCATCGTTCTATTTTGAAAAACTTAAAGACCTGGAAGAACCATGTGCTGCCATTCCGGTGGAATTTCAGATTACCGGAACCAGCGAAGCTGAATCTTTCGATGTAACAGCTGTTTTCTCAACCGATTACTTTTCGTCTGCTGATACGGTTTTTTTGAAGTACAATACTGCAACCGGAAAATTTTCAGGTGAAATGCCTGTTGATTTTTATTCAGGGAATATTCAGTATTATTTTACCATAGAAGATGACACCAAAAAAAACTCCTATACACACCCGGGAAATGCACCCGGGAAAAAGTTTACCATGCGCGTTGGTCCCGATTACTTTGCACCTGAAATCAATCACAACCCGGTGAAAATAATTTCGGAGAATACCTCAACTGTTAATTTTTCGGCTTTAGCCACTGATAATATGGGCATTGGCACAGTAAAAGTTGAATACAAATTAAACGGTATTTTGCAGGACCCCCTATATTTATCTGACAATGATAACGATATTTACAAAGGATTGCTTAACCTGGAAAAAAATACAATAAATGAACTCGAGTACAGGATTGTTGCAAAAGACATTTCATCGAACAAAAACACGAAAACTGTTCCTAACAGCGGGTTTTATTCTGTTCAACTTTTCAATCCATTTGAGCCGGTTGAAAGCTATGTGAACAATTTCGAGAAAAACAGCAACGATTTTACACTGGCCGATTTTAACATTTCAAAAGCGCCCGGGTTCCCGAGTGGCATTTTGCATACGCATAATCCATATCCGGTATCGGAATTGAAAACCGAAAACAACAACCTGATTGCCCAATTGAATTATCCAGTGATTTTACAACCGGGTGGTCAAATGCGTTTTGATGAAGTTGTACTTGTTGAGCCGGGTGAAAAAAATCAGAATAGCGCCGATCAGGCTTTATGGGACTTTGTAATTGTTGAAGCCAGCAACAATAACGGATTAACCTGGCACCCGTTAACCGAAGAATATAACTCAGGAAAAAACACCAATTGGTTTTCGGCATTTACAAGTAACCTAAAAAGCACTAAATCGGAAGCTGCGGCACAGGAAAATATGCTGGTTGCCCGCACCATTAACCTTACCGAAAATACTGACTTTAAAGCAGGCGACACCCTGATTTTCCGCTTCCGGCTGGCTTCTGATTATTCAGTTAACGGCTGGGGATGGGCAATCGACAACCTTTCAATTCAGGAATTTAATACCAGCCCCGATGATATTTTTGCAGAAAGCACTGCCGGTGTTTATCCCAACCCATTTAAAAACAGCTTTTTTGTTGACTGTCCGGACACTCAGGAAAACACCCCGGTTGAAATTGTAGTTACAGACTTATACGGAAAAACAATTTACAGGGAAACGGGAATCGACCCCGGCTTCTCGCCCAAAACAAAAATTGACCTGTCGGGAAAAAGCGCAGGTATTTACCTGGTTAGCATAGATGATGGCAGGGGAAATGTAAACACCAATAAAATTGTAAAAAACTAACAACAATACTTTCAGGGAGATAAAAATATTTCAAAACACTAAAAAAAGAAGAAATGGACACTTTGTTAATTGTAATTCTTGTGGCAGCGTTTACTGGTCTTGTAGCATCAGTAATTGCTTTGTACAATACCTTGCACTCAGGAAAAAGAAAAAACAACTGGATTAAAGCGCATTAACCTTAAAATGAATGAATAATAACGTATCCCCTCGGGGATTGAATAATATTATTGGGTTCCAAACCCAAAAGTTTGTTTGTCTGAAACTTAGCGATTTTCTTGTCATATTCTGCTTTTTTCCAAACCAAAACCTGTCATGCTTAATGTAATATACTCCGCCAAAAATCACTAATTAGCAAAAAAACTTGCCAGGTCCATTTTTATTTCAAACATTTAGCGCCTAATTCTTGTATTTACATTGAGCAAAATTTTAAGCATGCAAAAACTGGTAATATTTCTATTGCTGCTAACCGTAGCAATTAACGCAACAGGTCAGAAAAAGTGGCAGAAATCGGGGTTGAAACCTGTTTATCCGGTTTGTTATGCAGCCGACAGAACTGAAAAATCATATATCCCTCCTTCGAAAGAGGTTATGAATTTACTCAAATCAGCGGAAAAGAAATCAGAATTTATTGTCGATTATAACTATTTTCCACAGGAAGCAATAGATGCTTTTGATCATGCCGTTGGCTTGTGGGAAAGAATTATTGAGTCGCCGGTGCCAATCCATATTGAAGCTAACTGGACGAGCCGGGGGGAAAATGTTTTGGGCAGTTGCGGGCCAAGTGATTATGAAATGAATTTTGAAGGAGCACCCCGAAAAAATGTGTACTACCCAATTGCAGCGGTAGAAAAAATTATGGGTGAAGAACTAACCGGCTCTGAAAGACCTGACATGAATGCATATTTCAATAAAGATATTCTGTGGTATTTTGGCACTGACGGGCAAACTCCCGATTCGCTCTACGATTTTGTTTCGGTGGTACTGCACGAAATCGGGCATGGACTGGGCTTCACCGGCTTTTTTTATGTGGATAACAGACTGGGAGGTTATAGTTACTGGGAACAGGGTGATATTACCTCGTTCGATCAGCTTGTGGGGAAAAGCAACGGCGAACTCCTCACCGATACCACAATTTACGAAAATCCTTCAGCTGCCTTGTATTCCGCCCTGGTATCAGGCTTTCTTTACGCCCAAAGTCCCTCGGCATTCGTTAATGATTATCCGCGCCTTTATGTTCCCTTCATCTGGGACGATGGTTCCAGTATATATCACCTCAATGATGCCACTTATTCTTCCAATGACCCCAACTCGCTCATGACACATGCTATGGGAAGAGGCGAGGCAACACACGACCCGGGACCGATAACAACAGGAATTTTGGACGATATTGGCTGGAAAAACATGCAAATAGATTTCACCCAACTGAAGGATATGGAAGAAGTTGACACCATTCATTTCAGTGCCGAAATTGAAAGCGATTACGAAATTGACACCACTTCCCTTTTCGTGGTTTATTCAACCGATTCGTTTAAAAATCAACCCGACACAATCCCCTTGCTGCCAACAGGAAATAATTTATATGAAGCACAACTCTTACCGTTAGCAAGTGCAAATTATCTCAACTACTACATATCGGCAGGCGATATAAAAAACCGTACCTTCAGACAACCCACGGAAGCCCCAAACGAGTTTTTTACCATTAATTTTGGCGAAGACAATTTGAAACCTGAAATTGAACACGAACCAATTCCTTACTTTTTCACAGCGAACAATAAACTCAACATCAACGCCACGGTAAACGACAACCTTGGAATTGATACCGTGTATGTTGAATACGCCATAAATGGAGTTCCGCAGCCCTCTTTTGGCTTATTGCCCGGCACAGCATCCAATATTTTTGTGGGAGAATTTGAAATTTCAGAAACCCAATTGGAAGATGGCGATGAGATTACATACAAAATAGTTGCCCGCGATGCTTCGGTTGCCCAAAATACCAGCATGTTGCCCGCTAAAAATAATTTCAACTTTAGGGTTGAAAAAGTTTACAACCCGATTAGTGGATACATTAATAATTTTAATAATTCCAACCCCGATTTTATTCTGACCGATTTCGACATTTATCCCGAAATCAATTTTAAAAACGGGGCGCTGCACAGTCCGCATCCCTACCCCAGCCCGGATCAAGATGACACAGATTTCAATTTTACTACCATTTTAAAATATCCCATAATTCTCAATGAAAACGCCAAAATGACTTTCGATGAAATTGTTTTGGTTGAACCTGGCGAGTTTGGAACCGTTCACGGGGACTTCGATTTTTGGGATTATGTGATTGTTGAAGGAAGAAAAAAATCGGAAGAAACCTGGCTCCCGCTTGCTGATGCTTACGATGCCCGCGCCAATTCAACCTGGGAAGAAAATTTCAACCTGGATTTTAGTGACATGAATTCCACTACCATAGGCCAGCCGGAGTGGTACGTAAACCGTGAAATAAACATGCTTGAAAACAGCAGTTTCTCGGCAGGCGATACCATTTTAATCCGCTTCCGCCTGTATTCCGATCCTTATGCACACGGCTGGGGATGGGCTATTGACAATCTGAGGATTCAAACCCCGGTAAGCTCTCCGCAACCAATCCTTTCGCCCGGGAATATTACAGCGTACCCCAATCCTTTTCAAGACGAGTTCAATGTAAGAATTGAACCCAAATCACCGGTTAAAAAGCTTCAACTGGATGTGTACAACATGTTTGGGCAAAAAGTAAAATCGGTTGAGCACCAAAACCTGCCGGGCCGATTTTCAATAAAAATTTCACTTCAAAATCAGGCTGATGGCATTTATCTGCTTTCGGTAAAAGAAAACGGAAAACAAATTCTTACCCAAAAGTTGATTAAAAAATCAGATTGATAACAAGTCAAAAAAAAACAGGCAGGAATGTTAAAAATCTGCTGAAAAGGAATTCAAAAGGCAAATAATCTTTCAATTTTAAAATATATCTCTATCTTTGTTTCCAAATTAACAGAAAAATGATTTCGGCAATTAACAATACCTATTTTTACTTTTATTTTTATTTTGGTTCTGAAGACGGGATCATACAGTAGAGTATTGTTAAAGCTATAAAATATTTTACGAAAGGTCCCGGAAATTCCGGGACCTTTTTTTATTTGATAGTAGTATGAAGATAACAGTTATTGGACTTGGGTTAATAGGCGGATCGCTGGCAAAGGATTTACGGGCTTCACATTTTGGAAATGAGTTTATTGGCGTGGATGCCAATGAAAAGCATGCTGCTGAAGCTCTTGAACTTGGATTGATTGACCGCATTGAACCGCTGGAAGAAGGAATAAAAAATTCTGACCTGGTTATTATTGCCATACCGGTTGATAAAGAGCTGGACGTGCTGCCTGCCGTGCTCGATGGCATTGACAGGAATACAACGGTTGCCGATATGGGTTCAACCAAAAAAATGATAACCGCGCTGGTAGAAAATCATCCCAAAAGAAAACAATTTGTGCCGGCCCACCCAATGTCGGGTACCGAAAATTCAGGCCCTTCAGCCGCAATTGAAGGGCTCTTCAAACATAAAATTGCCATAATCTGCGACCAGGAAAACTCAGGCCCGCAGCATTTGGCGCTGATAGAAAAAATGTTTCAAAGCCTGGAAATGGACATTGCCTATATGACATCAGACGAGCAGGACCACAGCACGGCTTTCGTTTCGCACCTTCCGCATGCTGCTGCTTTTGCGCTGGCCAATGCAGTGCAGTCAAAAGAAGACCGAAAAATAATTTTCGATTTAGCCAGCGGCGGTTTCCGGTCAACGGTAAGGCTGGCCAAAAGTTCCAGTTCCATGTGGAAACCCATTTTTGAACAAAACAATAAATATGTGGTTGATTCGATGGACGTTTACATCAAGCATTTAAAAGAATTTCGCGATTGCATGAAAAACAAAGAATACGAAAAGCTGGACGAGCTGATTTTAAGTGCCAATAAAATACGGACTATTCTGGATGGAGAAAACCCGCATTTTTTTAAAAACGAAGAAAAAATTGTAAAACTTTATACTAAGCAACAATGAAAACAACTTTTGAAATTAATCCGATAAAGGAATGGCTGCCAAACCTGAACAATCCGCTGCTTATTTCAGGGCCCTGCAGCCTGGAAACGGAACAGCAAACACTTGAAACAGCACGTTTACTGGCCAAAGATCCGCGGGTTTTTGTGTACCGCGGAGGTATTTGGAAACCCCGCACACGTCCCGGTTCTTTCGAAGGCGTTGGTTCAATTGGATTGAAATGGCTGCAGATGGTAAAAAAAGAAACCGGTCTGCCTGTGGGCACCGAAGTGGCCAATGCTCACCATACCGAAGAAGCCCTGAAAGCTGACCTGGACGTGCTGTGGATTGGTGCGCGCTCTACTGCAAGTCCTTTTGTGGTTCAGGAAATTGCCGATGTTTTAAAAGGTTCGAACAAACCTGTTTTAATAAAAAACCCGGTAAATCCGGATGTTCAGCTCTGGATGGGCGCTATTGAGCGCGTTTACCAGGCAGGCATAAAAAGCATTGTTGCTATCCACCGCGGCTTCACGCCATTCCGCGAAACCAAATACCGTAACTACCCCAACTGGAAAACGGTTATTGAACTGCGCCGGCTTTTGCCCAATCTGCCCATTATTTGCGACCCCAGTCACATTGCCGGCAAGCGCGAATACCTGTTCGAAATTGCACAAAAATCGTTCGATATGGGCATGGACGGACTAATGCTCGAATCGCATATCGACCCGTCGTGCGCACTGAGCGATGCCAGCCAGCAGCTCACACCTGCCGATTTGGGCAAACTACTCGACAGGCTGGTAATCAGGCACCAGGATGCCAATAACCCTGATTTTGAAAACCGTCTCGATATGCTCCGGAGCCGAATTGACACACTTGATGCCGAATTGCTGGAAATGCTTTCATCGAGGGTAGCTATTGTAAAACAAATTGGCCAGTACAAAAAACACAACAACGTTACGGCATTGCAAATCAACCGCTGGAGCCAGCTGATGGACAACCGGGTTAAGCTGGGGAAAAAGCTCGACCTGAACGAATCGCTTGTAAAAACTTTGTTCCAGCTCATCCACGAAGACTCGGTTCGCCTGCAAACCGATATTATGGATACCGAATAAAAAATATTTTGAAAAATAGTATCCATCCCGGAGAAGTATATTTCCGGGATTTTTTATGCCTGGATTTTTGTGGCAATTTTATCCAAAGCTGTTTTCATTGCTTTATCAACCCGTTGATATTCAACAATTCCTTTGCCTATATAAATAAAAATTACAGCTACTTTTTTCTGTTTGATCCGCGAATAAAACCCTGGTTTATTCAACCGGTAAGCCTCTCTCATGCGCCTTTTAATCAGGTTCCGTTTAACCGCTCTTTTAAACAGTCTTTTGCTCGCCGCAAAAGCCGCTTTTGCCGGATAAGATCCATCAAATTCTGTTTCTGTAAAAACCACTTTCAGCGGATATACCAAAAATGTATTCCCCTCAGCAAACAACTTGTCGAATTGTTTTTTACTGCACAGCCGTTCCTCTTTTTTCAGCGTAAAACGGGTTTTCAATTGCGATTCTCCAGCAGCTTCGTTTTTCATGAGCGATAAAAAAAGGCCATCCACCAAAGGGCGAACAGCCTTTCAAAGTTATATTTTTTCTACTTAATCTCCTTTGTTCATTTTTTTAATGTACTGTTCCAAAGCCATTGTCATTGATGGAGATTTGGCTGTTGGCGCCTGAATATCGAGCCGTAATCCGGCTTCCTTAACAGCCTTTGCTGTTGTTGGGCCAAAGCAAGCAATACGTGTGTTATTCTGTTGAAAATCGGGAAAATTATCGAATAAGGAACGTATTCCGGAGGGACTGAAAAATACAAGAATATCGTAGTTTACGTCTTTCAGGTCGGATAAATCGCTGCTTACGGTTCTGTAAAGAACAGCTTTTGTGTATTTGTAACCTCCTTTATCGAGCAAATCCGGAATTTGTTCTTTATGAATATCCGAAAGCGGCACCAGAAATTTTTCATCCTTATGCTTTTTCATCACATTTATAAGGTCAGAAAACTTCCCGTTACCATAAAATATTTTTCGCTTGCGGTACACAATGTACTTTTGCAAATAGAAGGCAGTTGCCTCTGAAATACAAAAATATTTCATTGAATCGGGAACTGTAAGGCGCATTTCCTGCGCAATGCGGAAAAAATGATCGATAGCAGTACGACTAGTAAAAATAACTGCAGAATGCTCCAGGATATGAATCCGGGTTTGCCGAAAATCTTTTGCTGAAACCCCCTCAACATGAATAAAAGGCCGAAAATCAATTTTAATATTGCTCTTCTCAGCCAAGTCATAGTAAGGAGATTTAGCCGTTTCAGGCTTAGGTTGCGAAACCAGTATACTCTTGATTTTCAAAATACGTATTTCTTTTAATTAAACTTACCCACTAGATCAAACAATAATTTGTAAACTAAAACCAAGGGTAAAAATTCAAGGGTACAAAAGTATAAAAAGAGATATAATATTGAAAATTGTTTCCTTAATAATATCATAACTCCCCTGAATACAAGTAAAAAATAAATTGCTGCAACAATCAAAATTCCAATAATTACCGGAATTTTCAAACTCGAAAAAGGCGAAAATGCCAGTAACGCCACAACCGGTATAAGCACCATCCCTGCTACGCGGTTGGTGTTATTTAAGTTAAACAAAAACTCACTTGTTTCACTTGTGTTTTCGAAAAGAAATCCCATGTATTTATACAATAGTTTTTTCCCCAGAAAATAAACAAAGGTTCCGGCAAGGCAAAAAATATAAAGTGTATAACCGCCGGCAGTGAAATCAAGCCTAAAAAAATTAATGAGTTGAAACAGGAATACTGAAAAAACCAGATAAAAAACTACATCGAGCCTGAAAGCCCCGTGCGAAAAGGAGTAGTTCCGCTCACGAAACATTCTTTCGGCAGTAGAGTAATTTACAATTGACTGAAATAAATTCTGAATATATTTTGACCATCCTGCTTTTACAGTGGCAAAAATTAACAGCACAAAAAGCAACAAGAACGAAAGCCACGTTGTGTTGTCACTGTTTAAATGCTGAACAGGCAAAACCAAATCTTTATTAATTGACGTGTCCGGATTAACCAGTTGCAACTCATTCCATCTTTGTGGTGTTGCAGCATCAGTTGCCGGCAAAACCTGTTCAGCCTGCCATGGTTGCCAGAGGAAAACCTGAGCAGTTGTTGGCTGTTGTGACTGCCCTTCAGCAACAATTCCCTGCATGATTGTGTTAATTCCATTCATTTTTCAGAATGCAAAGATACCAATTAGTTTAGTGATTTAAATGATCTTCCGCACACCCGGAATTTGCTTTATTCCCCAAGCCACCAAAAAACAGGCAATAAGGGAAACCGGTGCCAGCACAATAAATTTCAGCGGGGGAAAAACAGACCAGTGCCTTAAGGCAACGCTCAACGCCACAATTACCGGCGCATGAAAAACAAATACTCCGTAGGCACTGTCAGAAAGCTGCCTGGCAAACCCACTTTGCGCGTTGAACCGGTATTTGAAAATTCCGGCAAGGCCAATAATGAGAGAAAAACCGGTAAACTGCTCCCACAGGGCATACCCCAGGCTCTGCCAGTTCAGTCCGCCCATAAAATCATCTGCTCCGTTTTCGGGTGTTCCTCCCACCAAAAAAAGTACTGGAATACCAATTAAAATAAGTGCCTGGGCCGCCAAAAACCACTGTCTCCCCATTTTTGCAGAAACTGAACCGAACCAATTATTTTGCCAGGCCACAATTCCCAATGCAAAAAATAAAATATACTGTACGAAAAACGGAAACTGAAAATTGGTAAAAGGCATACTCCAACCTACCGGCAGCCAAATACGGATAATAAACTGCAAAAGCCCGGTAAAAAAGGCGGTCAGTAAAATTGCAGCGGTGCCGGGAAATTTCATCCGGACACGAATTTTCAACTTCCGAACAGCCAAACAAATCAAAGTAAACACCAGCAGCGCCTCAATAAACCACAACGGGCCAAAACCTCTGCCAGTTCCGTTCAGCCAATAATTGAACAGCGAAACATCCCTTCCTTCAACAAAACGATGATGAATAAAAACCGTAAGCGGTGAAAGGATAAAAAAGAAAAACAACAGGGGAAAACCCAGTCGCACCAAGCGTCCGGAGGAAAATTTCAGTATGCCTTTACGATTTAAGGAAGGAACAAGAAAAAAAGCAGAAACAAAAAAGAACATTCCCATAAAAAACGACTGGTTTGCCGCCACAAACATGAGCATGGGAAGAACAGCCGGAAAACCAACCTCCGCTTCGTTGTAATACCAGTCGCCCGGAGCGCCGTATGTTATTGACAAATGGTGGAGAACCACCAGGCTAATCAAAAAAATACGCAGATTGTCGATAAAATACAAACGGTTTATTGTCATCTCGAAATCAGTTTATTGGAAACTGAAACCAAAGATAAATTAAAAACCGAAAAAACCATTTACAATTATTTTTCCAATTTATCTGACAACCGCCAGCCATTTACAAATGACTTAACTGTTTTCCCGGCTCTTCCAGGTATAGCCCTTAATCGTTTTCCGGTTCGGAAAAACAAAGCTAAAAACCAGCGCCAGCAACACACTGGCAACCAGGCCCACAAAACCATACAGCAGAAACGAAAGTGAGGTGTTGTTTTTCACCAAAACCAAAATGACAATTCCTGTCAAAACGCCAATGAGCGCTGCTTTTCCTGAAATACGCGGAAAGAAAATCCCCATGACAAACAAAGCGCCCAAACCGGCAGTTAACAATCCCAAAAAGGTATTAAACTGATCCCACAGCGAAGCAATGTTCCAGGTAGCCAGCATCAGCGCCATCGTAATTCCAAGCACACCCACAATAATTCCCGACCAGCGTGCCACGGCCATGTTGCGTTTATGACCGGATTTCTGCGCCAGCACTTTGTAAAAATCAGAAGTAATTACTGCAGACACCGAATTGATGTTGGACGACAGCGTGGACATGGCCGCCGCAAAAATAGCGGCAATGAGCAAGCCAGCTACTCCTGCAGGCATTTGCGACACAATAAACTGCGGAAACACCGAATCGATGTTGGGATTGAGTACCGACATGTGTTCCGGGTTGGACGTATAATAGGCATACAAACCGGTTCCAAGCAAAAAGAAAATGATGGTCACCGGAATCGCCAGAATCCCATTCAGCCAGATACTCTGCCCGGTAGCTTTTTCATCTTTGGTGGTCATGTAGCGCTGCACCACACTTTGGTCGCTGGTGTAGGTAATAAGCGTGTTGGCAAGTCCTCCAATCAGCACCACCCAAAAAACCGGCTGCGAAAAATCGAACCGAAAATCGAAGGTGTGAAATTTCTGGTTCTGACCGGTTATTTCGAAAAAGCCGCTTAACCCGCCTTCCACTCCCGCCATCATAAAGGCCAGGGCAACAAATGCACCGCCCAGCAGAATAAATCCCTGAATCACATCGCCCCAAACCACAGCTTCCATACCGCCGCTGGTACAATAAATAATAGTCACCACACCCATAATAATAATGGCCCAATAAATACTGAAACCGGTAACAACATTCAGCGCCAGCGAAGGCAGAAATAGCACCACGGCAATGCGGCTCACCATAAAAAATACAAACAACGCAGAGGCCAGCCACCGCACAGCACGGTTAAACCGCGCCTCAAGGTACTGGTAAGCCGTATCGAAATTGAACCGCCGGAAAAACGGCAGAAAATACCGGATAACAATGGGTGCCACCATAATTATGGCCATGTTGAATAGGAACATACGCCAGTCGGACGCATACGATTTGGCCGGAATAGCAATAAACGTGATGGCGCTGAGCGTGGTGGCAAAAATGCTGATACCTGCAGCCCACCAGGGAATCCGGCCACCGGCTTTGAAAAAATCATCGGTGCTGTTTTCGCGGCGCATGAAGTAAAATCCCAGCAACAACATACCCACAAAATAAAGTGCCAGTACAATGTAATTCAGCCATCCAAAAACCGGTTTTACCGAAAACTGGATTTCGTGCAAGAACGGCGTTCGGGTTGCCGGTTTGATTTCGCCTCCGGGAATAACCACAACATCATTCCAAACAAGAGCCGGGGCAACAGCCACCGGAGTTCCCTGCCAACTTCCTGCAACAAACCATTCGTCGGTAACCGTGTTGTAAACTTTTATTTTTGAATTGAATCCGGAATGGTTTATCCAAAGTGAATCGCGCAGTTGTCGGGCTTCTTCATTTCCGTTTTGAAGGGCATGAATGGCCCTTTCTACCTGATTGAAAGTTTCGCCTGAATCGCCGCCTGTCAGCACAATGTGTGAAGCGCCAATCGACGCTGCCGAAGCCACTGCCAGCGGGATTTCCATATCTTTTTTCTGTTCCCATTTCCCCTCTGAAGGACGGAAGCGGAAAACGTGCGGATAAAACGTTGTGGTGGATTCACCTTCCTTTTTTGCCCGTCCGCCAAAAACGTGCAGACTCACCTCTTCGCCATCCATCTGGGCAACGGCCGAAGCACCCGAAACCGGAAGCGGAAAATCGGGTCGTTTTTGCCAGCCACTTTCAGGATTGGTGATATCCAGCGCCAAAAACTGACTGGTTGCACCGTTTTCACTTTCGCCCCCAATCACATAAACGGTATTCTCAATGGCCGCAGCAGCAGTACTTTTTACAGCTGCCGGCAATTCCGGCAATTCTGAAATTTTCACCGAAGTGCCGTTCCAACTCAGCAGATAAACCCGGTTGCTCAACCCATCGGGTGACTGGCCGCCAATGCAAAGCATACCCTGCGGCAACGAAACCGAAGCGCCCTCTCCCAGCGCAACAGGTAATTTTGATGAAACATTCAATAAATTCAAACCATCTGCAGAACGTTCATAAACCAGCACCGCATCGGAAAAATACTTTTCACCACCTTCCCACGGTTTTCCTTCGGGGAAAGCCGTTCCACCGGCCACCATCAACACGTTGTTGTGTACGCCGGCAAAAACTCCGGACAGCCCTTCGTTTCCAGTAATCTCAGATACATTTTCCAGCAACGGAAAACTATTCTGCTGCAACTGGTTTATTGGTGTTTCTTCAGAAGCACTACCTTTCCAAATAACTACGAAAAGGAGTAAAACCAATATTGTTGTTCTTTTAAAATGGCGCATAATGTATTGATTACAAGACTAATTCAAAGAATAATTTCCCGCTGATAGCGCTGATTTACGCAGAAAACAAATTCAAAATCCGCGACATCAGCGGGAGAAAATTTCACTTCAATGTTTCCAACGTTTTCCAAACCTGGTACAACCCGCGCGGCACATGAAAACAGCCTTTCCATTTTCCGCCTTTCAGCGGTAGCAGTACTTCGCCCCGGCGGTTGAGGTAACCAAACCACTCGCCGTGTTCGGGGTCGGCAAAATGCGACCAGGTGTAATCGTGCACTTTTTCAAACCAGGTGAGGCACTCTTTATTTCCGGTGAGCGCATACCCTTTTATCAGGCTGATGAGCGATTCAATGTGCACCCACCACAATTTCTGGTCCCACTCCAGTTGCTGCGGCGGATTTCCTTTAATGTCGAGGAAATAGAAAATCCCGTCGAACTCTTTGTCCCAGCCGTATTCCAGCGTGCGCAATACAATTTCCACTGCTTTTTGTGCCAACTCCGGTTTTTGCAATCGCACCGACAAATCCATGATAAACCACATGGCTTCAATGGCATGCCCCGGGTTGATGAGGCGGCCTTCGAACGAATCGGAAAAGCTGCCGTCGGGTTTTACATTTTCCAAAATCAAACCTGAGTCGGGCTGATAAAACACATCCATCACTTCGTGCAACACTTTTTCAATGGTTTCGTCCACCAGCTGTTCGGGCAGCAGGTGCTCGATTTCCAGCGACAGGTTGCACAAAATCATGGGCAGCGAAAAGCCCTTCAGCGGACGCGTTCCGGGAACCAGTTTGTTGTATTTTCCTTTGGGATTGTCGCTGCGTTTCAGAATGTTTTCGAAGGTGTTTTTGGCGATTTGCCCGTATTCCTCATTGCCTGTGGCTTTGTAAAGCTGGCCAAACGCCATGGTGGCAAAGCAGTCGGAAAAAATATTGTAGGGCTGCACCAATGGTTTTCCTTCACGGGTGAGCGAAAAGTACCAGTTCAGGTCTCCGTCGTGCCCGTATTTTTGCAGGAATTTCGCACCATGCAATGCCATGTCGAGCCACTGCTGTTTCTGCTCCACTTTATTGAACAGGGTGGAAAACATCCAGACTTCCCGCCCTTGCAACCAGATGAATTTATCGGTATCGAAAACCATTCCATCACGATTGAGACACGTAAAATAACCACCAAACTCCTCATCTTTTGAGTGGTTCTCCCAAAAAGGAACCACGTTTTCGAGGAGTTCGTTTTTGTATTGTTGTGCTAAATTTTTGAAGTCCATATTTAAAAGTTTATTTTATATCCGGCAGAAATATCTATAATCATATTAAATTGTCAATCCTTGAAAGCTGTCATTTCGACGAGTATTCGAGGAGAAATCTGTTTCAATATTTAAGATTTCTCACCCGGAATACCGGGATTCGAAATGACAATTAATAAACATATGCACCTCCGGAAACCTTTTCCTTCACACCAAAATTAAAACTAACCAAATGGTTGCTAACCGATTGGTTAGTTTTCAGCAATTCTTGAGAATTCCTCTTCCATCGCCAACGCTTTCACATCTTCGGTAAATTTCCGGTAATCGTCGCGATTCATGTTTTTTATGGGCGAACGGAATTCGCCGCAATCGAAGCCAACATAGCGCATATATGCTTTTCCGGTGGCAATGCCGCCATATTTCCCCAACAGGCGAATCATGTTGATGGCCTTTTGCTGCAATTGGCGGGCAAGTACCAGATTTCCATTGTCAAAAGCATCAATCAGTTTATAGTACAACGGCGCTGCGTAGTTGAAAGTGCTTCCCACGCCGCTGCGGGTTCCCAGAACCAGCGCCGAAAGCAGGTTTTCGTCGCGCCCCCAGAGCATGTCATATTTACCATCCATAAAACTGATGCAGCTCTGGAAATCCATAAAATCTTCGTGGGTGTATTTGATACCGGCCAGGTTGGGAACGGCAGGCGCAGCTTCTTTCAGAAAATCGAACATGGGTACATTACAGCCCGTAAGCACAGGAATGTGGTAAAAATAAACCGGCAGTTGCGGAACGGATTCGGCCACGCGAGCCACAAACTCTGCCAGTTGTGCGGCACCCGACGGTTTAAAATAGTAAGGCGCAAGCAGAGCAATGGCATCCACACCGATTTCTGCCGAATGCTGCGCGTTTTCAATACATTCCATGTAGGAAGTACCACCCGCAAGATTGATAATTTTCACCGACGAGTCGGCTTTGGCTGCCGCCACCCACTGTTCGGCGGTTTTCATCCGCTCTTTTTGGGTGAGCGACACGCCCTCCCCGGTGGAGCCGTTGATAAACGCGCCCACCACTTTGTTCTGTTTCAAAAAATTGTAATACGGCGGAATCCGTTCGTAAACCACTTCTCCCTTTTCATTCATGGGTGTGAACGGCGCGGCTATCAGTCCTTCAAATTTTGGTATCATTTCGGTATTTGTTTTTTAATTGTTTCTGAAAAAATCTATTATCGGTTTACAACAGAGGCTTTATGATTTCTGCCCATTTCAGGTAACCTTTGCCGGTGAGGTGCAGGCCGTCGTTTGTAAACTCAGGATTCATAAAATCATCGCTTTCATTTGTAAAATGCGTAAATAAATCAACATACTGAAAGCCGTGCTGCGCACAAAATTCTTCCAGCTTATTATTTATCCATTTCACTTCTTCTGTTTTTGAACAATGCCCGGTAAATTTATCAAAAGCGGGATTCACCGGCAGAATGCTTTGCACAAACACCCTGGTTTTTGGCGATTGCTCCCTGATGGAGGTAGCAATTCCGGAAATGTTTTCAAAAACAGTTTCTTTGGAAATATTGCGGGCCAAATCGTTGATTCCAATCAGCAAAAACACTTTGGCCGGTTTCGATTCAGTAACTTCATTCAGTCGATATAAAACTCCTTCGGTAACATCTCCGCTGATTCCACGGTTTTTAATGCGTTTGTTTTGAAACAGTTCCGACCACTCACTGCCATCGGTGATGCTGTTTCCCAGAAAAATAATTTCCTTTTTTGTGTTGGGAAGTTGCTCAAACAATGTTCTTCGCTGTTCGTAATAAGTGGATTGAAAAGCCTCCTGCCCGTAAGCTGTCATTGCAAAAAAATGACTTGCGGCAAACAAAACCAACGTTATTAATTTAATGATTCTCATAGTTATATTTTTTTAATTGATAAGGTACATCAACCCGAAAAGTAGATACCGGCCAGCCGTTTTCGTTTACCAAATTCCCTCTGGAAAAAGGTTTCCAGCCGTACCTGATGCTTTTCACAGCCATATCTTTTGAATTAATCAAAATTTGATTTCCCTGAATTTCAGCTTTTACATTGCTGAAAAGCCCATCTCTGCCTGCCACTTCCAGTTCGCGAACGGGTTCATCGTCTGAAGTTTCTATCCGGCCGGCATTTAAAAAGGTGAGAATAACTTTTCCATTCTTTTGAATGACTGAATTGAGTTCCGGGCCTCCTTCTGCGAAACCTTCAACATTGTAAATATTTGATAAAGCGATGTTGGCAAACCGTTCGCCCACTTCGATTTTTTGTCTCGGATGCACATCCAGTGAATCGCCCAAATCGCTGGTTACCACCATTTCGGTGTTCGGGATGCTTTGTGCCAGTTGTCGCTGAACATCCCTGAAATAAGGCCACGACGGCCGGTTGATGCTCGATAACTGGGCAAAGTAAAACGGCATCTCCGGTTGATTAAATGCAGTTCGCCACGACTGAACCAGCGCCGGAAACGCATTCTGGTAATGTGCTGCATTATGGGCATTCGATTCACCCTGGTAAAAAATTACGCCTGCCACCGGAAAACCTGCGAGCGATTGCACTCCGGCCTCGTAAATATAAGCCGGCTCGAAGGGGTGACGCTGTTGTTTGTTTTCTGTCAATTCCAGGTTGGTAGCAGCACGCTGGCGGCACCAATCCTGGATAAAATCGTTGTGTTTCCAGTTGTTCAATACATCCACCAGGTGTGGGTCAAACTCCAGTGTTTTGCGGTCGATGAACGCCTCAACCGGAGCACCGCCCACACTTATCTGAATCAAACCAACCGGCACATCCAGGTTCTCCCTGAGCATTTTCCCGAAACTGTATCCAATGGCCGAAAATTCAGCAGCCGCATCAGGTGTGCTCTTTTTCCATTCGCCTTCAAAAAAATGAAGTCTGTTGACCTTTTCCAGGACGGTTGAATCCCACTTTGTATTATCGGGACGTACAATTCCCTTTTTATTCAGCAGCCGCAGGTTTTCGTCTGAAGCTGCAGAAACCACGGCCGATGCACTGGCGGCGTGTTTCAGCTCAAATTCCATGTTCGACTGGCCGGCGCAAATCCAAACTTCCCCCACCAAAATATCATCGAGCAAAATGGTTTGGTTCTTTCCTGCAGAAACCTCAAGCTGGTATAGCCCTCCGGCCGGTGCGGGTCTAAAAGTAAGTTTCCAGTCGCCCGAAGCGTTTGCCACACATGTTTGAACTTCACCATTAAAAGTTGCTGTAACTGTTTCTCCTGCGTTGGCTTTTCCAAAAAAAACGTGAGGAGAATTTTGCTGCAATACCATGTGGTTCATAAAAACCTGTGCCAGCCTCAATCCGCCAAAGTCGCCCGTAATGTTTTCGTAAACGGTTTGTGCAATAATTCCCGCTCCTTCCAGATTGGGGTGAAGGGCATCGGCAAACAAATCGGGACGGCTGTACAACGGCTCATGTAAATCAATCAGCCCGGTTTTGCTGTTCTGTGCCACTTGTTCAATGGCATCCTGAATTTGCCAAAACCAGTCGCGCGTGCCCGACTTAAACCGTGGATGCCCGTGAAAAATGGGACTCATCCGGCAAATGTAAATCTCCGGGTTATTATTTTTTCTGAACGATTCCACCAACTGCATGTAATCCCGGATAAACTCATCCCTGAAATTGGGCCAGTTGCGGGGGTCGGTGTCGTTCAGGCCAAGGTGAATGACAACAATGTCGGCTTCAAATTTTAAAGCTTCGGAGTACTCAAGCGTTTCAATGTATGGCCGGTGACCTTTGGAAAGCAGCGTGGCCCCGCTGTGCCCAAAATTTTCAACTTCAAAACCTTGTCCAAGCAATTCCTGCAGTTGCGCAGGATACGAATCCTTTTCAGGAAAAAGCAATCCGTAGCCACGCGTAACCGAATTGCCCACGCAGGCTACTTTAGTTTTTTCAGAACCGTTTTGCGGGAACGACACACCGAACACATTCTGCGGAATACTCAACACGAGCAGCAGCCAACCAGCTATCCAAACTGCAAAACGTTTTCTCATTTATTCAATTTTTTTATTTCAGCAAAAAATTTTAATTCTTCTATTTCGCTCACATTCCCAGCCTCCACCTGAACGGGCACAAAAGTAAACATCCTCTTCCAGGTTTGTGGAATAACAGGAATCTTTAAAAGCACCTCGTTCCAGCCTTTTCTCAGTTGAATTTTGGTCGGTTCGCGGAAATAATAATTCTCATCCGAAAATGGGATTTCTGAAGAACTGTCTTCCAGTCCGGGATTGATCCATTCTGGAGGCTGAATAATTTCGCCGTTTAACCATACCTGCGGATTGGTGTTGTGCCACTGCCCCTGATTTGGGAATGGCCCGCCACGTCTTCCCCCTGAGCGCGACCAGTCATGAAAACCAATCCAGGAATTCACCGTTTGATCTTCAGGCGACCAAATGCGGGTAAACGCGTAATACGTTCCCGTTTCTTTGGGAAACAAAGAGGGATACCCAAAAAAGTGTGAAAGATGCACCGTGCCACCAATTACCGGTTCAGACCAGGCATATCTTTCTGAATCCACTACATATTCAGCAGCAATGGAATCCTCGGGCGGAAATTTTTTATTCACATCTCCTTTGTGATTGAACGGCCCGGCAATGCGCCATTTTATGTGGGTTTGTTTCACATAGGGAAACGGTTTATCCTGAAAGTACAAATCGCGGTGTTTGATCAGCCGTTCTTCAAAATCAGTATATTTCTGAAATGCCGAAGAATTTCTCTCCGGAAACTTTGCAAGGTACTTTTCGCCAAAACCTTCGGACTGACCGGTCCACGAAGTTTCGCTGTAGGTGACAATTCCCGGGTAAACCGGATTATGCAGGACAGCATCGTATTGGTTGGCAACGAGGTTGTCGTTCCAGTTGCACAAAATACCGCCCATACGCAGGGAATCGCCGTGTGCAGCGCCATTGATGCGTTCGAAATACAACTGCGGAATTCCGGCCAGCGGGTCGAGGTGGTTGAGGTAATTCAGCCTTGAATCGAGATAGCGGTGGCCCGGTTTTGGGTGGCCATTTGACGACCAGAGTTGCGTGATGGAAACCGAATCGCCTTCGATGTGCTGACCCGGTCGCCAGACGATGAGTTCGCGGCCGTGATATTGCGTTACCCGCTCCAAAAGCGCCGGCAAAAGGGTTGGCGAGGGTTCTTCGTAGCTGTGCCACACCTCATCGGTGCCCAGGTGAATGTACGGCATTTTTTCGGGAGGAACCAGGCTCACTAGTTCATCGATTAAATCGATTAAAACCGGCTGCACACGCGGGTCATTCATCGATTCAAACCCGAAAGCTTTACGGAATGCCGCACTGTGCCCCGGCAAATCGAATTCCGGGATGAGCGTTATTTTGCGTTCATAACAATAATCCACCAGCACTTTAAACTCTTCCTGTGTATAATATTTCCCCGGCCATCGGCTCATGGATTCCGGAGAATTCAGTTGCGGATATTCTTTACTTTCGAGGCGCCAACCCGGATTATCGGTAACGTGAAAATGAAATGCATTGAATTTGTAAGTCGCCAGCACGTCAATCTGCTCCTTCAGCATTTCCACCGGCTGAAAATTCCGGCCCACATCCTGCATAAAACCGCGCAGCCGAAATGCCGGCCAGTCACGGATGGAACAGCCAGCAACAAACCGTTTTCCGTTTTCAAAATACGTCAGTTGTTTTACCGTTTGTAACCCGCGGAACAGTCCTTCTTCTGTCAAAGCAGATAGAATCAGCGAATCGGATGTTACATCCAATGAGTAGGCTTCGTTTTCATTCAACGGAATTTCATTTAAATGTGGAACTATTCGCTGACCAAACCGCGCACTGCTGTCGACCATGTTAAATGCCTCGCCGTTCCACTCCAGATTTTGCGGCATGGGAATTAATGCTGGCTGTTCTGCTTTTTCAGATGTGCACTGCACCATTAAAAAAGCAGAAAAAACCACCAAAAGCACCGTAATATTTTTTCTTTGTTTCAGCACGATTAATTAATTCATTACGTTACCCAGTAACTCATCAACCGGAACTTTTTGAAAATAAAGCTCTTTGGCTCCTTCATACAAAATTCCCACAGTATTTTCATCCACCATGGTCATACAGGAGTAGCCAAAACCCGGGTTTTCATTCAGTAAAACCTGGTTTGTTTCAGGCCAGGTGTGCCCACCGTCGAAGCTGGTTTTTATGGTCATGTTAATTCTTGCCTCTTTGTCGTTGGGATTGGAGAAGAAGAGGATCTGCTGTTTTTCTCCGTTTAATTCCACATCGGCAGCAATGAGGCTGGCCATGCAGTTGGGTTCGGGTAATGCTGAGTTGGAAGACGGATGGATTGTCCAGGTCTTTCCCAAATCGCTGGTAACAGCTACTGCCCGTCCGTTGGTTTCGTCTTTCACGCGGCGGTTGAGGTCGTCGCGCATGTTGAGCATCAGGCTGCCGTCGGCCAGTTGCACCACCTGTGCTTCGGTGGTGTTGGGTTTGGCGCCGGTGCCGATTTGCCAGGTTTCGCCGCCATCTTTGCTGTAAACGATGGTGGAATGAGCAGTGTACTGGCCGCCATCCAGCGCTTTTTGGCCAATGTCGGCCTTGAATTGCGCCGGAAAAACCAGCGTACCGTCGTTGAGGGTAATTCCGCGGCCGGGTCCCTGGAACAACAACTGCCAGGCGGGGTCTTTAATCTGTTCGGTAATATTGATGGGGTCCGACCAGGTGAGGCCGTCGTCGGTGCTTTTTACCAGCACAAACTGCCCGGTTTCGGTGGGTTTCATTCCCGGCTTCGAGGCCCACCAAAGCATATCTTTTTCGGAGAAGCCGCTGATCCACAATGCGGCCACCCAAATGGTTCCGGTGGTGTGATCGTACAAAACAGCCGGGTCGCCTATTCCGTTGAGGCATTCAGGGTTTCCACCCCATTCGCGCATATCCATAATTACGCGCATGGGTTCCCAGGTTTGCCCGCCGTCGGTGCTGCGGCTCATCCCCACATCGATGTCTTCCTGCAAATCCTTACTGTTGTTGTAGCGGTTGTCGTACACGGCAATGAGCGTTCCTTCGTTGGTGGTTACCATTCCCGGAATGCGGTAGGTATCGCAGTTGTCCTGCCCTGCAGCGCGAACGACATTAGCTGGCCGATAAGCAAATTCAGATTCCGGTTCGAGATTCAACACCGAACCATCCTCAAATTGCAACTCCACATGTTGAATGGAGAAACTTTCGGTAAGAATTGCATCATCTTTCACCTGAAAACCAAAGGAAAGGGTATGATTTCCGGGGCCAATTTCGGCTGTTGCATCAATTTCTGCCTTGTTGTCTTTCAGTTGCAGACCATTATCTGTAATTGGCTCGAATTGTTCTTCGCCGTTTTTGGAGTGATTTATTTTCACCGATTCCAAAATAGAGGGGCTGCTATTTTCTGTAAAATATAATATTGTAGTGGTGAGCTGGTAAATTTTCCCGGTGTCGGGAACCGAAATTTTAACCTGCAACACATCGGGGTTTTCGCGGCCAACAAATAACGGAACGCGATTGAGATGGATTGAACTGGCGCTGAATTCGGGAACTTTCTCTTCTATTACGCAAGCGAAAAAAAGGATTGTTATAAAAAATAAAACTGAAAATTTGTTCATGATGGTTTGCTTTACTGAGCGATGAAAATAGTGAAAAAATAAGAGAATTGAAGGTCCGATTCGAACCTTCAATCCATACCAAACTAAATCTATGAAAAATTGAAATCCTTTTCTCTGTTTCACCCGGATTAATAACCAGGCGTCTGTTCCAGTTTTGGATCGACATTCAATGTATTCACATCAACCGGCCACAGTAATTTATGTGCTTCTCCTGTACTTAATACAGCTGGATTTCCGTAATTAACAGCATCGGAAAATACCAATGGGTCTCCAGAAGCATCGTGCATGCGACGCACGTCGAACCAGCGCTTGCCTTCACAAACAAATTCTTTATCGCGCTCAGCTAAAATTGCCCGTTCGTTGGTGGCAAAGTCGCCATTGGTGTAGGCATGTTCTGCCGGGCTGTAATTGTCGCCATAAGCTCTTTGGCGAATCATGTTAATGTACTGTGCAGGATTTCCGCCTTTCATATTTTCCACTTCTGCCAGCATTAACAATACATCAGCATAACGATAAACTGGGATGTCGTCAGAATAAACACGGTTGCCATCAGCATTAATCAAGCCCAAAAATTTACGCATGATTGTTCCGCCGTCGATCAACTCCCCGGTTTCTTCATCCTTATCGTAAATATCAAGGAAAATAGAATACTTGCGTGAATCGAGTTCATCGTAACTTTCAAACAAAGGGAAAATATATTCGTGACGTAACAAGCCGTTTCCCTTGGTATTAAGGGGGTCGGAGCTTTGCGAACCATCAGCTAAATATTTTCCAGCTATCAGGTTTTGCTGATACCGGAACAAGTAATGAAAAGTAGTGGCTTCTGTTTCCAGAAATCGAAGCGCAAATATAATTTCGTCATTTCCTTTATTGTCATATTCGAATACAGATGAATAATCGTCGAGCAAAGAAAACTTCCCTTTCACTTCATTCAGTGCACTTTCAGCAACAGTCAAATCATTTGAAGCAGGTGTCTGATCTCCTGTAGTAACTTTTGCTGACCACAGATAGATATCGGCTTTCAGCATTAAAGTAGCGTATTTTGACCAGGAACCTTTTTGATTTTTAATTTCAATGTTGGAACCAAAATAATTCTCGGATTTTTCCAAATCACTTTTTATAAAATCCAGAACTTGTTTTGGCGTGCTTCGCTCTGTGTATAAAGGCTCTGCACTGTTTTCGCCCTGCATCACTTTAGGTTCAGTAACAACAGGAACCCCACCGTAAGTTTTATACAAATAGCTGTACAAAAATGCTCTTAATCCGTATAATTGTCCCAGGTAATAATTTTTACTGTCATCAGTTAAAAAATCAGCCTCGTTCTCCAGCTTATTGATTCCCAGGTTTATCGAAAGAATGCGTTGATAAAATCCGCCCCATCCGCTGATACCGGTTTTGTCTTTGGTAAAATCCTGGTCTTTAACCGGGCTTGAATCATTTAACGAAGTACCTGTAGATGATAATCCGTGTTTGTGAAGTCCTCCTCTTGCCTCTCCAAGAAGCCATAATGTTGAGTGCAACCCACGAACCTGGCTGTGTACGCCAAGTACATAACCTTCTACCTGGGCTTCATTTTGCCAGAAGTTCTCACTTCCATAGTAGTCAAGCGGGCCCAAATCTAGCGAATCGCAAGACACTAAGGAAACCAAAAATAAAATTAGAACCTTAATTGTTATTATTTGCTTTTTCATTTCTTTTCAATTTTAAATTAATGTCTTTTAAAACTTCACATTTACTCCAAAAATTACAGTTCTTGGACTTGTGTATCCGGCCCACTGCATACTTGAGCCAAATATTTCAGGTCTGTTCAGTTTTGATGCCGTCAGATATCCGAGATTCTGACCAGTAACTGAAAGTGTAACAGCCTTCATGCCAATATCTTCCATTAAATAATTTGGTAACCCGTACGACAGGGAAACTTCTCTGAATGCCAGGTAGTCACCTTTATAAACCCATCGTGAAGATTGCCGGAAATAGTTCCTTGATCCCAACTGGTCGGCCCAGCGGTATTCAGCAAATTCTGCTGTTGGATTGTCGGGAGTCCAGGTGTCTCGTGTTTCAACAAGGGTATTGAATGTACCCTGGCCAAAACCCATGAACCACGGGCGTTGAACATCTAACTGCACAAAACCAAGCGAGTAGTCCATTCTTGCATAGAATGTAAATCCTTTATAAGAAAGGTTTGAAGTAATTCCACCAAACCATTTCGGACGGGTATTTCCCATTTTTACCTGGTCAAAGTCGTCAATAACACCGTCTTCGTTTACATCCAGGAAGTTCATATCACCTGGTTTTAGAGGAAGTCCGTTGCCTTTATCATCACCCAGGGCATCCCAGGCATCCGGGCCATAAACCGGTCGGCCATTCGACCACCATCCGGTTGTAATATCTTTCCGGTTGGCAGCTTCAGCATTCACTTCGTCCCAATCATTGAAAACGCCCAGTGCTTTAAATGCATATAAATCTCCTGGTTGCTGTCCTTCCTGGTATCCGCCAACCCAAATCAGGTTACCGGTTGTTCCGTCGTACACCTGGAAAGCGCCCTGACGGTTGTTTTCCAAACCATTATCCGGTAGCTTCTCAACAATGTTTTTACTGTATGTAATATTGGCAGAAACATCCCATGTCCAGTCTTCTTTTCGCAATGCTTTTACCGACATGTCAACTTCTAACCCCTTGTTTCTGAACTCTCCGTTGTTAGAACTGATAGAGCTGATACCGGATGAGATTGGCAGGGGAATATTTGCATATTTATCCAGTGTCAAACGGTTGTAGTAAGTAAAATTTGTATTGATTTTGTTTTCAAGAAAACTCACATCAATACCTACTTCAGCTGTTTTTGAGCGTTCCCATTTCAGACCCGGATTTGGGATATTCCCAACAACATATCCAACAGTATTATTATAATTAGTATTGTTATAACTTCCCTGAAGTACGTATGCGTCAATATCATTCGGATTTCCATTCAAATCGGAAACATTACCGTTCAAACCGTAACTCGCTCTTACTTTCAAGAAAGAAATCAGCGAATTATAATCTTTCATGAAGTTTTCCTTATTTACTATCCAACCGGCTGATACCCCTGGAAAAAATCCCCAGCGATTATCACCAAGCAAACGCGAATAGCCGTCTTGCCTGAATGTTCCTGAAATCAGGTATTTTTCAGCATAATCATAATTTAATCTCCCAAAATATGAACGTATCCTTTCCTCAATGTGATAGGTATCAATCGAACGTTTCCCTTCGTCCTGAGAAGTAAGTTCGAGGTCGCTAAAATCGTCGGTTGGCGCACCGCTGCCACTGGCACTCAATCCGATCCACTTCTTGTCGTAGAATTCATATCCAACCAGGGCACTGGCCGTGTGATTTCCTTTGGTAAGATCGTAGTTTAATACGGCGTTATACGTTTGGCTCAGCTCTTTATTATAACGTGCCGATGAGCTGCGCGTAGTATTAATAACGCCGGGCCTTGACCGATAATCCTGGTTAAAAGCCTCATAATACCCTTGATCCAGCAACCAGTGAGCATTAACTTTCAAACTTAAATTCTGTAAAAAATCAATCTTGAAACTTTGGCCCATTATAAATTTATTGGTGTTGTTATCCCTTTTCAGCTTGTCGATATTAACAAGTGGGTTACCATCGCCGGTATTGTTTCCAAGAATTAATTCCCCATCCGGATTGTATTCCCTTTGAGTTGGTGGCGTACTCAGCATTCTGCCAAAATAGTTTTGCTCACTTGTTGTGGGAACATCGTACCATTTGGCATCGGTAAACTGAAAATTGCTATTTGAGGTAAACCAGGGACGAATTTTGTACTCGCCGTTAAAGGTAAAATTTAACCGTTTATACCAGGTTTTTGCAGGTTGTCCTTCTGCATCATAATAGCCAATACCGGCATAATATTTTCCCCGTTCGTTGCTGCCGCTAAAGCTTATGTTGTAATCTTGCGTTAAAGCCGGATTGTTAAATGCCGTTTTTTCTTTTATAAATTCCGAGAAAATAATTTCCTTTCCGGTTACCGGGTCAGTCATGGTCTGCCAACCTTGATCCAGCAAGAAAGACAAGTCAGAGGTATAAATCATTGGACTGTAAACGGCCAAAGAAGTTTGGTTTCCATCCAATGGATTTCCATTGTCGTCGAAATAACGGTTACCGGTTCCAAAAGGCTGGGCCTGTCCCAGTTGAGCGATATTGGAATATCCGACCCAATCCCCCTGAGAATCCTGGTACATTTGAGCGGCATTTTGAATACCTTTTCTTAACCAATACAGGTATTCTTCGGCTCCAAAAAACTCATAAGGATTATTCAAATAGTTTAAACCGTATTTTACATTTAACACAACCTCAGGTGCTCCCCCTTTTTTAGTGGTTATAAGAATAACTCCATTATTGGCGCGAGCTCCGTAAAGAGCAGTTGCACCCGCATCTTTTAAAACTTCAATCGATTCAATGTCGTTCGGATTGATGTCATTAAATGCACCCACCTGGCCATCAATCAAAACCAAAGGCGAGCCGGTGCCGTCAAAGTTAGTCCCTCCGCGCAGATAAATGGAAGGTGTTGCTCCCGGATTACCGGAAACATTAGTAACCTTTAACCCGGAAACCGCGCCAGTAAGCGCCTGTGCCGGGTTGGCATGAGTTCCTTTAGTGAGCGTTTCTTCTTTAACTGAAGCAATAGAGTTGGTTAGCTTGGAACGCTTCTGTGTTCCGCCATAACCTGTAACAACAACCTCTTCAAGGGCTTCTACACTTGTTGCTAATTCTACGTTAATAGAGGCTCGGCCATTTACCTCTACCTCTTGTGTTGACATACCAATAAAAGAAAAAATCAGTATATCATCGATTGAAGCATCCAGTTGATATTCTCCATCAACATTAGTTACCGTACCGGTTGTAGTACCTTTAACAACCACAGAAACACCCGGAAGAGGCTCACCGGTATCAGCCTCAGTCACAGTACCCGAAATTGTTTCTTGTGCAAACACCTGCCCGCTGATGAGCATTATTAATGCCAACAAGCATAAGCTAAGCAATTTTTTAGTGAAAGTCTTCATAAGCTGTTTTTTTTAATTATTTTCTTTATATATTTGCATTATGTATTACATAACACAGCACAAATATATTTAATAATTTTTTAATTCAAAATTTTTAAGAAATTTGTGTTCAATTTTTTTATAGCTGAAAATCAATTAAATTTTTCGGAAGCATGAACTCACAAGGAAAAGCAGAATACTTATCGACAATTGACACAAGAAGCCTGGTAGATAAAGTTGAAATGAACCTCGTTGATTTTTTCATTAAAAAAGAGTACAAACCCGGTGATGTGATCCCCAAAGAAATGGAATTGGCCAATGCCATGGGCGTGAGCCGCACGGTTATCCGGGAGTCGCTCACCCGGTTAAAAACACTGGGAATAATTGAATCCATAAAACACAAGGGAACCATCATTAAAAGTCCTGATCTTTCCGCTCTGTTGGGAAAATCAATGATTCCGCGTATGCTCGACAATACCACGCTCAAAGATATTTTTGAACTGCGTCTGGTAATAGAAATCGGGATGGCTGATTTGATTTTTCAGCATGTTTCACCCGAAGATATTGCAGATCTGCAACGCATAATTAATAAGGAACCGGAAAAATCGGACGATGTTTTGTTCGACATCGATCATGAAATTAAGTTTCACGGTAAACTTTACGAAATTGCCCACAATGATACGCTTTTAAAATTTCAGCAAATTTTACTGCCTGTTTTTAACTACATGTACGACAGCGGCCTGATAAAAAAACCTATTCAAAAGAAAACCCATGTTTCGCACCAGGGCCTGGTCGATATATTAAAAAATGGTTCTCCCGATAAATTCCGGTCGGCAATGCGCAACCATCTGGAAAACCATTTTCAACGATTATACGGAAAGTAAATTTTCAGCTATCCCTGCAATTTTCACGTTCGTATTTTTCCATTAAATCGGTGAGTAGAAGCAACTCTTTTAGATCTTCATCGGTTTTTTGGGTTTCGCATAATACGATGAAGCGGTTGAGGGCCTCCCTGTAATCGTCTTCAGTTTCTATTTCAATTATTCTTTGTTGCATAATTAATGGGCATCGAGCCAATTGTCGGCAGCATTCATTTCAACGGTTAACGGAACATCAAAATGAACAGCATTTTCCATCTCATTTTTAACAATCTTTTTTACCTCTTCAAGTTCCGTTTTAAACACATCAAAATTCAGCTCATCGTGCACCTGCAATATCATTTTTGATTTTAATTTTTCGTTTTTAAACGATTCAAAAATTTTAATCATTGCCATTTTTATTATGTCGGCGGCCGAGCCCTGTATGGGCGCGTTTATGGCGTTACGTTCTGCCATGCCGCGGACGGTACCATTGGCTGAATTAATGTCATTTAAATAACGCTTACGCCCTTTAATTGTTTGCACATACCCTTTATTTCTGGCCAGTTCTATTTGCCTGTCCATGAATCCTTTAATTTTCGGGAAATTTTCAAAATAACCGTCGATCAACTCTTTAGCTTCTTTCCTGGGAATGTTCAGCCGTTGCGAAAGTCCGTAGGCTGAAATTCCGTAAATGATCCCGAAATTGGCGGTTTTGGCTTTCCGGCGCATGTCGGATGTCACTTCATTTTCGGGAACTTTGTATATTTTGGCGGCTGTAATGGAGTGAATATCTTTCCCTTCGTTGAACGCTTTCAGCATCTCCTCATCTTTGCTCAGCGCGGCCATAATGCGCAGTTCAATTTGCGAGTAGTCAGCCGAAAGAAAGGTGTGTTCCTCGTCCGAAGGAATGAACGCCCTCCGGATTTCACGCCCGGCTTCGTCGCGGATGGGAATGTTTTGCAGGTTGGGGTTGATGGAACTCAACCGCCCGGTGGACGTAATGGCCTGGTTAAACGAGGAGTGAATTTTCCCGGTTCTTTTATTGACGATTTCGGGCAACGCTTCCACATAAGTAGAAAGCAACTTTTTCAGCCCCCTGAATTCCAGGATTTTATTCACAATCGGATGCCTGTCGGCGAGGCGCACCAATACTTCTTCTGAAGTGGAATACTGTTTCGTTTTGGTTTTGCGGGCGTTGGTATCAATTTTCAGTTTTTCGAAAAGAATAGGCCCCAACTGTTTGGGCGACGACACATTGAACTCCTCCCCTGCCATCTCGTGTATCTCTTTTTCAATCTCAATAATCTGCTTCCTGAGTTTTTTGGCATATTCCTTTAATACTTCCGAATTAATTTTCACCCCAGCATTTTCCATGTGCACCAGCACCGGAACCAATGGCATCTCCATTGTTTCGAACAGTTCGCGCATTTCATATTCATCCAGTTTCGGGTCGAGTGCCTGTTTCAGCTGAAAAGTTAAATCCGCATCCTCGCAGGCATAGTCGCGCAGTTTTTCTTTTCCAACCGAGCGCATGCTCAACTGGTTTTTCCCTTTTTTGCCAATCAGGTTTTCGGTGGGTACTTTTTCGTAATTCAGGTAAATGTCGCACAAATAATCGAGGTTGTGTTTTTGCTCGGGTTGAATGAGGTAGTGCGCCAGCATGGTGTCGTACAGCTTTCCTTTCACCTCGATGCCATAATTGCTCAGCATCAGCATGTCGTACTTAATATTCTGGGCAATTTTCAGAATATTTTCATCGGCAAAAATGTCGCGGAATTCATCCATCACTTTCTGCGCCTCCTCTTTTTTTGAGGGCAGCAAAACACAGTAAGCCTCGTGTTTGCGGAATGAAAATGAAAGGCAAACAATTTCGGAAGAATGGGTGTCAAGCCCCGTAGTTTCGGTATCGAAACAAAACGCTTCGGTTACAGAAAGCTCGGCACGCAGACTGGCGCGCTGCATTTCGTTTTCAACCAAATAATACTGGTGGGGAACCGATTCCAGGTTTTCGCGCTTTTGAGCAGCGGGTTGCGCTGCCTCCACATCTCCAAAAAGCGACTGCTGGGTCGCCACACTTGGCTTCACCTCTTCAAGTCCCAGCCGCTGGGCCAGTGTGCGGAATTCCAGATCTTCAAAAATGGCTTTCAGCGCTTCTTTATCAGGCTCATCGCGGGTAAGGCCTTTTTTGTCGAACTCGATGGGCACATCCTGGATGATGGTCACCAGTTTGCGCGATAAATAAACCTGGTCTTTAAACTCCAGCAAGTTCTCCTTCTGCTTGCCTTTCAGGTCGTCAATGTTCTCGTAAATCCCATCGATGCTACCGTATTTGGCAATCAGTTTTTCAGCTGTTTTTGGCCCGATGCCCGGACATCCGGGAATATTGTCGGCACTGTCGCCCATCAATCCAAGGATATCGATTACCTGATCCGTATCTTCTATTCCGAATTTCTTTTTCACTTCTTCGGGGCCCCAGACTTCAGCGGAGCCTCCCTGTTTGGCCGGTTTGTACATTCGCACATGATCTTCCACCAGCTGGGCATAGTCTTTATCCGGTGTCATCATAAAGGTGTCAAAACCTTCAGGTTTGGCTTTTTGAGCCAGTGTACCGATTACATCATCGGCTTCAAAACCTTTCTTTTCAATAATTGGAATATTGAATGCTTCAATAATTTTGCGGATGTAGGGAACTGATTTTCGCAAATCCTCGGGCATTTCTTCGCGATTGGCTTTGTATTCCTTGTACATCTCGTGGCGAAAAGTGGGCGCCGACACATCGAAAACAACCCCGATGTAATGTGGGTCTTCGGCTTCGAGCAACTGCGTGAGGGTGTTTGTAAAACCAAGCATTGCGGAAGTATTTACTCCTTTAGAATTAAACCTCGGGTTACGAATAAATGCATAATAACTTCTGTAAATCAATGCGTAAGCATCGAGAAGGAAAAGTTTCTTCGGGCTGTTTTCTGTCATACTATTTTGTTTTACTGATTATCCTCTGCAAACCACTCGGCAAATGCGGTTACGGTTTCAAAAAGCCGGATGCTGAAAAGCGAAACGTCGGGCGGTAGTTTTTCCTGAAGGATTTCGGCAATGTAACTGACAATATTTTCGGTAGTGGGTTGAAAATCGACCAGGATAATTCGTTCCGAAGTTTTTCGCAGCAACTCAGTTTGTTCTTCAGGCACCAGTTTGTTTACCATTAATGAGTGATCGAACCGGTTGACAATCTCCGATTTTACGAGGTGCTTCAAATCGGCAAAATCCATCACCATGCCGTCTTTCGGATGACCGGGCTGGTTGCGCGGCTCGCCGGCCAGCGTCACTTCCAGGTTGTACGAATGCCCGTGAATATTCCGGCACAGGCCGTCGTATTCGTGAAGCGTGTGTGCCATCTCAAAATGAAACCGTTTGGTTACCCTGATTTTTGCCATCTGTAAACTGTTTTAGAAATCGCAAAATTACAGAAATTCGGACGGAAAGGTTAAGTATCGGGGAAATAATTCAGGATTAAGGTGTAGGCCCGGGAGTAATCCTTTAGCTTCCGTACGATTGCATCATCAAAACTTCCTTTTGTTGATAAAAAGTAAAAAAGCCTGATCAAAAAATCAGCTAATAGTACCATTTCTTTCAGCATTTTACATTACAGCCTCCATGTTATATTAATCTAATTTTGCATTGAGCGATTATATTCACTGCTGTGACCTGGTAAAACAACAGTTGCAAGACAGGATAATTGAAAAAAATAGATTTATGAAAGTTAAAGGAAGAAGACTTTTTTCATTAGTGCAAACAGATACTGAATATTTTAACGATAATCAAGATAAAATTGAACTTTTGGATTGTCAGCAAGATGAGAAAATCTGCAAAAATTATCTTCCGGAAATTAATAACTATTTTCATGAATCGGACATGTATTTTAGAGATAAGCAATTCCAAAAATCAATTGAAGCCTTAAAAAACGCTTTTTACACAACTGAAGAATTCCGGGAGTCTTCCTGCTCAAAATGCGCTGAGTTTATTCAATCAGTAATTATTCAATCGCTGGAAAACATCCATGATGAACTACGAAAAATGTCAACCGGATTGTTTAGCACAAAACGATACCAATTGAGTTGCAACGAAGCAGAAAAAGTGCTAAAGGAATTCAAATCCAGTGGGAACCAATCGGATTACACAAGCAGAAGAAAAAAAAAGAATGAATTTGCGTATGCAGGGTAGATTATCAACTTTTGCTACCCATACTTCTGTTGTAAAATTTAAAAATTGACATTGATAATTTATAGCGTGTTTCCTGCAATAAATTAATTTATTCCACTCTTTTTACTGAATATTTTTAGTTCAAATTAGAAACCCACGTTCTCTGAACGTGGTCAGAGTCGTTTTACGGGTTTGCCTATAAAAGACTCATTGCTAACTTTCGAAAGTTG
>NZ_FQZE01000014.1 GCF_900141875.1 Tangfeifania diversioriginum
CTCTTATTGAATGCTTCGGTAAAATTCATAATTCGTTTTTACTCAAAAGTACAAATTATGTATTTTTGTTTGCAGCCTTGTGCTGCGGTAAGAATTAAACAGGCTAAAGGAAAAGTGATTCATCCCGGTTGCGAAAATTGGCGGGTCGGAAATGTTTTTGTAATTTATACATCATGAATAAACTGTCCTCCGTATTCGATGATTTTATTGGGTTATTTTATCCTCGTTTATGTGTTACCTGTGGCGAACGTTTAATCTCGCAGGAAAAATATGTATGCATGAGGTGTTGGTATGATTTACCAGTAAATAATTTCCATTTTGAAAAAGAGAATGTAGTGGCACAGCTTTTTTGGGGCCGGGTAAAAATTGAAAATGCAACCGCCTTTTTTCATTACAGGAAAGGGAGCAAATACCAGGATTTAATTCATTTTATAAAATACAAAGGGCTGAAAGAATTGGGCTACGAAACCGGATTGAGGTTTGGGAACGCACTGGCTGAATCGCCTGCTTATACTAACGTTGATGTGGTTGTTCCGGTGCCGCTGCATCCGCGGAAACAAAAAAAGAGGGGATACAATCAAAGTGAATGGATAGCAAATGGAATGGCCGCCGCAATGCAAAAACCGGTCTCTGTTGATAATTTATACCGGAAAATTTTCACTTCAACCCAAACTCGAAAAAACCGGTATGAACGGTGGCAAAATGTGGACAGTATTTTTGGATTGCATCAGCCCGCCGAATTTGCAGGGAAACATATTTTGCTGACTGACGATGTGGTTACCACCGGATCAACATTAGAAGCCTCTGCTTTCCAGCTTTTAAAAGCAGAAGATGCAAAAGTAAGTGTGGCCACGCTTGCTTTTGCCGACAGTTAAAAACTGCTTTTGTCACTTCTTTTCTTTTTTTCAACCTCTTTCCATCCGGTTTGTTTCAATTTTGGTTAAATCAAAGAACCTTATATGGATTTTAAAATATCAGAATATGTACAGGGACGCCCGGGAGTTACTTTGCCCTCGCACGAAATGTTCAGTGTGTTGGGCGAAGAGGGTATTCGCGAACTGGTAAGCGATCATTACGAACTTTTAAAAGAAAGTTCAATAAAAGATTTGTTTCCGGAAGATGAACCGGGCCTGGAAAAAGCCAAGAAAAATGCGGGTGACTTTTTTGTTCAGATATGTGGCGGCCCTATGTATTTTAATAAAAACCGTGGCCGGCCCATGATGTTCAAGCGCCACCTGCCGCACAAAATTAAACCCGAATCCCGCGTAGTTTGGCTTGAATGTTACCGGGATGCGCTGAAAAAACAGGAAATTCCTGAGGATGTACTGGAATCGTTCTGGAATTATCTCGATACATTTTCAATGTGGATGGTGAACTCCTGAAGGTTTACCCGCCGAACCGGTAATACAAAGCCAGCGAAATCACATTGTTAAACTGGTTGTTGTGCCAGTAGTAGTTGGTTGCATTATCGCCCGATTGTTTTCGGATGGGAAGTACCGACAATGCAAAGCGTAAATCAAGCATTATCTGGTCCAGCATATCGAACTGGAAACCCAAAAATGGCTGAAGGTCGAAATTGTTGAAGGCATTTCGGTCTTCCTGTGGTATCTCACCGTAATTGTCAATTTCTTTTGAGTGCATGAGGTATCCTGCCGATGCGCCTGCAATAATTGTGGCACGGTCGCTGGTTCGGAATCCTGCATAAACCGGGACATCGATATAACCGAGCCGCATAATGTATTTTTCAGGGTCGGGATTCTCCTTATCAATTTTTTTGCGGGCTCCTTTTTGTGAATATTTAATTTCCATGCCTCCGAATATTGCCGGTGCAAAATCGGTTTGTACATATAGCCCGGCCAGAATCCCCGGCTTGTGGTAACCATTAATATTGATCCCGTTAATCATGGTCCCTTCCACCTGCGAAGCATTAAAACCTGCCAGTATTCCGCCTTCGAAACGTTGTGCGGAAGCCACTTGTGCCAGAATCAGAAACAAAATCGGGATAAGAATTTTTTTACGCATTTTACTTCAATTTTTCAAGTTTTGATTTTAATAGCTGAACACCTTCCCCGGCTTTTTCGTGAATGTAAGTTACATTTTTTATAAACATTTCCGGGCTGTCCGGATCGACCACAAAAATCGGAATCGCCGGTTTGGTATAATTTACCAGCCCGGCCGCCGGATAAACAACGAGCGAAGTGCCCACCACCACAAAAATATCTGCATTTTCAACAATTGGAATGGCCCGTTGAAGCTCGTCAACCGATTCGCCAAACCAAACAATATGAGGGCGCAATTGGCTCCCTTTTTCGCATTTGTCGCCCAGTTTGAGTTCCCAGTTTTTCAACGTGTAAACAAGTTTAGGATCGACTGTGCTCCGTGCTTTTCGCAGTTCGCCGTGCAGGTGTATCACACGCGAACTGCCTGCCTGTTCATGCAAATCATCCACATTTTGAGTAATTACATTAACATCGAACCATTCTTCGAGTTCGGCAATTCCCCGGTGGCCGGCATTGGGTTTGGCTTCCCATAATTGTTTGCGCCGTTCGTTGTAAAAACGCAATACCAGTTCAGGGTCGCGTTTCCATGCTTCGGGACTGGCCACTTCGTTCACTTCGTACTGTTCCCACAGTCCGCCCATGTCGCGGAAAGTTTGTAATCCGCTCTCCTGGCTGATGCCCGATCCTGAAAGTATAACCAGTTTTTTCTTCATCATAAACTGTTTTCGATTTAAAGATAAATGAAAATATGGGAAATTAGTTGCATTCAATTTTGCTAATTTCTAATTTGTTGGAAATAAAGATTATTTGAATAAATTTGTAACAGACGGAATATATTTAATTGTATAAAAATGATAAGAACGATAGTAAAAGCAAAAAAGAATTACCTCACTATACCTTTACCCAATGAATATGTGGGAAAGCAATTGGAAGTAATTGCTTTTATGCTGGAAGATGAGGCTGATGTGCCTCAAAAAGAGATACAAAAAGCCACTTTCGATGCTGTTAGTTTAGACACATCAGGTTTTAAATTTAACCGCGAGGAAGCAAATGAACGATAATGTATTTCTGGATACTAATATTTTGGTTTATTCCTATTCTTTCACCGAAAAAGATAAACAGAAAATTGCCCGAAAACTTATTGCTGAATCAAATTCATATATTAGCACACAAGTGATTCAGGAACTCTTAAATACGCTTACAAAAAAATTTGGAATCAATTGGGATAATGCAAAAAATGCAGCAAGGGAATCTCTACAAAACAATTCTCTTTTTGTAAACAATGAAAAGACCATAATTAAAGCCTGTGAAATTGCCCAAAAATACCGTTATTCATTTTACGATTCATTGATTATATCTGCCGCTATTTCCTGTAATTGTGTAATGCTTTGTAGTGAAGATTTACAACACGGACAAATTATTGAAGGCAAGTTAAAAATAATCAATCCATTTTTTTAAACAGGGGGCAGGTTTAAAAATTTCCCGTTAATCTCCGTCCAATTTTCCTACATTTGCAGTTGTGATAGATCATGCTACAATAGAACGTATTTTGGATGCGGCGGACATTTCCGACGTGGTTTCGGAGTTTGTAACACTCCGGAGAAGAGGTGTGAACATGCTCGGTTTGTGTCCATTCCATAACGAAAAAACACCTTCGTTTACGGTTTCTCCGGCCAAGGGAATCTTTAAATGTTTTGGGTGTGGAAAAGGTGGCAATGCGGTCAATTTTATTATGGAGCATGAAAACCTCAGCTACCCGGAGGCGCTCAAGTGGCTGGCAAAAAAATACAATATAGAGGTAAAAGAGGAAGAGGAAACCGAGGAGCAAAAACAGCTGAAGGACGAGCGGGAAAGCCTGATGATTGTTTCCGGTTATGCCCAAAAATACTTCACGCGTTTTTTATGGGAAGAAAATGAGGGCCGCACTATTGGATTGAGCTATTTCCGTGAGCGTGGTTTCCGCGACGATATTCTGAAAAAATTTGAGTTGGGCTTCAGTCCCGACGGGAAAACGCCTTTTACCGAAGCTGCGCAAAAGCAGGGGTACAAAATCGAATTTCTCGAAAAAACCGGGCTCACTATTGTGCGCGACGACTGGAAACGCGACCGTTTTGCCGGGCGTGTGATGTTTCCCATCCACAACCTGGCGGGCCGGGTAATTGGTTTTGGTGGCCGCATCCTGAAAGACGATCCCAAAGCCGCCAAGTACCTCAACTCGCCGGAATCGGAAATTTACCACAAAAGCAAGGCACTTTACGGAATTTACCAGGCCCGGCGCGAAATGGCACGGGCCGATAAATGTTACCTCGTGGAGGGCTACACCGATGTGCTTTCAATGCACCAGGCCGGAATCACAAATGTGGTGGCCTCGTCAGGAACCGCGCTTACATCGGAGCAAATTCGTTTAATTAAGCGGTTCACCACCAACATCACCATTATTTACGATGGCGACGAGGCGGGAATAAAAGCATCCATGCGCGGGATTGATCTTGTTTTGGAAGAAGGAATGAATGTGAAAGTTTTGTTGCTCCCCGATGGTGAAGACCCTGATTCCTTTGCAAAACAAAAGGGAGCCAGCGGTTTTCAGGAGTACATCAGTGAAAACGAAACCGATTTTATACAATTTAAAACGCGCCTGCTGCTGAAAACCACTGAAAACGACCCGGTGGCCAAAGCCCGTCTGATTTCTGATGTAATCCGCTCGGTGGCAGTAATTCCCGATACAATTACCCGTTCGGTGTATATAAAGGAGTGCAGCAAGTTGCTCAATGTGGATGAAGAGGTGTTGTATTCAGAAGTAAGGAAACAAAAACGCAAACAGAATGAAGAACTGCGGAAAAAAGAGAGGCGCGAACAGGTGCGCGACCAACGCCAAAAAGCGGAGCCACAATCGCAGGAACCCGAAATTAAACCTTCTGAATTTTTAATTGAAGAGCTGGAGTTTTTGCGGTTTCTGTTAAAGCATTGCAATGTGGTTCTGTTTGAAGAAGATGGTGAAAATCCTGATGAAACGCGTAATGTGAAAGTGGGGGAATTTATGGTGATGGAGCTGGAGAATGATGATTTGGTGCCCGATAATAAATTGTTCCGCCAGGTTTTTAACGAAGTGAAAGCGAACCTCGATAATGAACAATTCGACCCGTGGAAACATTTTATTTACCACCCCGACACTGAGGTGAGCAAACTGGCCACCGACCTTCTTTCTGAAAAATTTATTGAAAGCAAACGCTGGACAAAAGCAGGCGCCTACACCGAAAAGGAGGAGGAGATTCTCGATTTCCTGATTCCCAAAATTATTTATGAATACAAGCTCCGGAAAATTAAATTGATGATGGAAGAAATTGAAAAGGCCATTGATGTGGCTGCCAAGGAAAATAATTTCGACCACGTAATCGAGGAGCAATCAAAATACATGAACCTGAAGCGGGTGGAAAAATTTTTGTCGGAAAAACTCGGAAGCCGCGCCATAAATTAGCTGAAAATAATATGCGCACCCTATTTATCGAAAACAGAGAAGAAATAAATAAACTCATCAGAACCTGTAAAACCTGTTACCTGGCGATGTCGGAAAATGATCGTCCGTATGTGTTGCCCATGAATTTTGCGCTCGACGGCGATGCGGTGATTCTTCATTCGGCACAAAGTGGCCGCATGTGGGAAACGTTGCAAAAAAATCCGAATGTTTGCATTAACTGGACACTGGGCGAGGAGCTGGCCTGGCAGGATGAGCGGGTAGGGTGCAGCTACCGCGTAAAATCGAAATCGGCCATTGTGGAAGGAAGTGTCGAAATTGTGGATGATTACGATGAAAAAGTGCGTTGCCTGGAGCTTTTAATGGCGCAGTACAGCGACCGGGACTTCAAATTCAATTCCCCCGCGATAAAAAATGTGGGTGTTATGAAAGTACATATCGAAAAAATATCAGCCAAAGAGTTTGGGGCCAAGCCGGATACGCCGTGGAATAGTTGAGTTCTTATTCAAGAATAAAGTTGTTTTTTACCCTGTTGGGATGAGGTTTCGATGGTTCAAAAAACTGCATTTCCTGCACCATTTCCAGAAAAAACATCAGCCGTTCGTGTGGGGTGCGGCTCAGTGCTTCTCGCATTCTCCGCTCGTTGGCTTTTTCTTTGGTTTCAAAACGTAAATTGTTTCCAGTATCCATCTTTCACTGTTTTATGCTGTAAAATTAACGATTCTGTTGTTTCAAAAGAAATTCAAAAAGTTAAAGGCACTTAAATTTCTATCTTTGTTGCAAAATTGGAACTATGCAGTTTGTAACAGGGGGCACGGGATTAATCGGATCGCATGTATTATTCGAACTTGTTTCGGCAGGCAAAAAGGTGAAAGCGCTGAAACGCGAAACCAGCAATCTGCAGCAGGTGCAAAAAGTATTTTCATATTATTCTGAAAATGCGGAAGAATTGTATCGGCAAATTGAATGGGTGGATGGCGATATTCTCGACTATTTCGGTCTGGAAAAACTGCTCGGTGTAGTAACCGAAGTCTTCCACTGTGCAGCAATAGTTTCTTTTAATTCCGGCGAGCGTGATCAAATGATCCGCAACAACGTGGAAGGCACTGCCAACCTGGTAAACGCTGCCCTGGAAAACGGTGTAAAAAAGTTTTGCCATGTGAGTTCGGTAGCTGCGCTTGGAAATGCCGAAAACGGTTTTTCAATTGACGAACAGACCAACTGGGTGCCTTCCAAAAAAATTTCAGGCTATTCCGAGAGTAAATTTTATTCTGAAACCGAAGTGTGGCGGGGAATTGAAGAAGGACTCGATGCTGTAATTGTAAACCCGTCGATTGTGCTGGGGCCAGGAAACTGGGACTCGGGAAGTGCGCAGCTTTTTAAAACCGTGTGGAATGGTATGAAGTTTTACACAAAGGGAGTTACCGGCTATGTAGATGTTAAAGATGTGGCCCGTGCCATGATTTTGTTGATGAACAACTCCAATTTTGAGGCCTGCAAAAACAACCGTTTTTTACTGAATGCCGAAAATTTGAGCTATCAGCAACTGTTTTCACAAATTGCCGATGCATTTGGTAAACCGCATCCAAAATTTCATGCATCTCCGGTTTTGTTGGCATTAGTCTGGCGGGCAGCAGCATTTTGGGGAAAGGTGTCGGGGAAATCAGCTGCTATTACCCGCGAAACGGCATCTGCTTCAGCAAGTATTAAAAATTTCGATGGCAGTAAAATCACCCGGTGTTTTGAATTTGATTACACACCGATTTCACAATCCATTCAGCAAACTGCCCATTTTTTTCTGAACGATTTGCCGGAAAAATAGCAGTCATTTTTTTATAACCCTTGGCTTATTAATAGAAACTCTAACATCTCCCCTCCGGGGAGACGAGAGGGGCTTCTTTCCTTTCCGGGGAGACAGAGAGGGGCTGATACTGAGAGGGGTTTTTATGCATGAAAAATCAGCAGCGGCGTTTGGGTGTGGAACACCATTTTACGCGCCACACTCGGGTTAAACAACCGCGAAATCATATTCCGCTTGTGTGTGGTCAGCGAAATTATGTCGATGTTCTCTTTTTCAATAAACGAGTCGAGTGCTTCCAGGATATCGTCGCCTGAAATGAGCCGGCAATCAAAGTCTTTCGACTGGTAATTTTCATTTAGCACCTCTTTCATTCCCTCCAGCTTGGCTGTGTCCCAGTCCGATTGCTTGGTTTTTCCTACATGCACGCAAAAAACTTTGGCCTCGAAGGGTTTCAGCAGCCCCACCAGTTTCTCTATTACCAAAAAATCTTTTTCATCGAAGTTGGTGGCATACAACACACGGTTGAATTCGCTCAGCTCTTTTTCTGGCATTTTTTCAGGAACCACCAATACTGGAACTTTTGCGTTGTAAATAATATCAGCGGTTATGCTGCCAATTACGTTGGCCGTTTCGTCGCCTGTGCCCATAACAATCAGTCGTGAATTATTATCTTCGGCATAGGCCAGAATGTCTTCATCGGCATAGCCCGATTTAATGATGAAATCGGTTTCCACGGCATCCCATTTTTCTTTACCGATATCGTTTACCAGTTTAGTTGTAAATTTTTGAAAATCTTCATTTGCATTTTTTTCGGCTTCGTCCATGCGTGCCAGCAATGTGGAGTCGTACATGTACACATCGCCGTAGGGTACTGAATGGACAATGGGATTAATGTAGCAGTGCATAAAAACCAGTTTGGTGCCTAGGTGGCTGGCAATGTTAAATGCCATTTTGCAGCTTTTGGCCGAGGCCGTTGAAAAATCGACCGGCACCAGGATGTGGTCGTCTTTTTTTTCCACCTTCTTTTTGGCAGCAATGGGTTTTTTCCCCAGCAATTTTTCGAGAACAGGAAAAGCTTCCCGGACATCTTTCTCCATAATTTTTACTTTCACCGAAGTAGCCGCGCCCTCCATCAGGTTAATATCTTCCAGGTAACATTCTATTTCGTTTTCTTCGAGGCGCGCTTTCAGTATCTGTGCTTTTGAGTAGGGGAGAACTACAAGTGTAAGCAATCTTTCTTCCATGATTTCCAGATTTATTAGTTGAACATTGTTTCAATAACCATGATACAGCTCTATGCTATTATTCGAATCGGGATTGGAAGAGGTTACATTTAACATGATAAAAAATATTAAAAAAAGGACGATACCGCAGTACCGTCCTCATTGGCGTATTATTCATACTTCCTTCGGGGGTTTTAACGTTAATCCAACTGCTTTTCAGCAATTAGGGCTCAAAGCCATTAAATCCCGAAAGCTTCTTTTATTTGTTTGATATAATCGAGTTTTTCCCAGGTGAAAAGTTCCACTTCGAGTTCGGTTTTTCCCTGGTAGGGCGATTCAAACTTTTTGGTTACCGTTTTGGGAGTCCTTCCCATGTGGCCGTATGCAGCCGTTTCAAGGTAAACAGGATTTCTTAGCTTCAGCCGCTCTTCGATGGCTGCCGGGCGCAAATCAAAAATTTGTTTCACTTTTTGGGCAATTTCACCATCACTGAATTTTACGTTTTTTCGCCCATAGGTTTCAACATAAACACCCACTGGTTGTGCCACTCCAATTGCATAAGCCAGTTGCACCAGTATTTCATCGGCCACACCGGCTGCTACCAGGTTTTTGGCAATATGGCGCGCGGCATAAGCTGCCGAGCGGTCCACTTTCGATGGGTCTTTGCCTGAAAAAGCGCCGCCACCATGTGCTCCGCGGCCGCCGTATGTGTCCACAATTATTTTGCGGCCTGTCAGGCCGGTATCGCCATGTGGCCCGCCAATTACGAATTTACCGGTTGGGTTCACATGGTAAATAATTTTGTCGTCAAAAAGCTGCTGCATCCGCTCGGGGAGCCTGGCTTTTACCCGCGGAATGAGAATGTTGATTACATCTTCCCTGATTTTAGCCAGCATTGGATCATCAGCGTCAAATTCGTCGTGTTGGGTAGAAACCACAATGGTGTGCACTCTTTGCGGAATATTTTCGTCGGAGTATTCAATAGTTACCTGCGATTTGGAGTCGGGGCGCAGATAGGTCATCTCTTTCCCCTCGCGGCGAATTTTAGCCAGTTCTTTCAGAATATCATGCGACAGCTCCAGCGCAAGCGGCATGTATTTGTCAGTGTCCTTGCAGGCGTAGCCAAACATCATTCCCTGATCGCCGGCACCCTGTTCGTTTTTGTCGTCTTTGTCCACACCACGGTTAATGTCGGGGCTTTGTTCGTGAATGGCCACCAAAACGCCGCACGATTCACCTTCGAAACGGTAGGCGCCTTTGGTGTATCCGATGTCGTTAATTACCCTGCGGGCAACTTCCTGAACATCTACGTAGGTGTTCGATTTTACTTCGCCGGCAACAACAACCTGACCGGTGGTTACCAGTGTTTCTATTGCAACTTTGGAGTCGGTGTCAAATGCCAGGAATTCGTCGAGAAGGGCATCCGAAATCTGATCGGATACTTTGTCGGGATGGCCTTCCGAAACCGATTCGCTTGTAAATAAATAACTCATGTCGTTTAAATTTTATGAGTTCCTTCACTGTCCCATCATTCTGAAAGTGAATTATATTTTTACAAAAATGAATTCAGGATGATGTTTTTCAGAACAATTAGGTTCTCAAATTCAACAATTAAATTCGGGCTGCGGGATATTTCGGATTGAAGTCGGTGAAAAAAAGCACGATTGCTTTAGCATTTTTTTCATGTGGTTGCAATCAATCTCAAATCTTTCCACGTAGCGGGGACAAATGTAATATTCTTTAGCAAAATAAAAAAGGAGTTTTTAGGATTATTTTTTGCCGGGTGCCGCAGTTTCTGAATTTTGTTATGAAAGCCAGCGAATTGTTGCATAGCGATTCCAATGGAAGATGCGATTATCAATCTCGTCAATTTAATTAGTAAGTGGAAGATTATGCATCACGCAGAAAGAGTTTGAGAAATTAATAAACTTCATGGTGGGTACCAATATCTACAAATACAGCTTTTTTGGGTTTATCTTTTGTGATATAAAAAATAACCCGTACGTCATATTCTACAGAAAAGCTCCACAAACCCTTCAGTTTTCCTGATAATTTGTGTGTTTTAAGAAGTTGGTGAAATGGATCTGCAATGAATATCTCAAGCTTTGTCCAGAATTCTTTTTCTGAAGGAGTTGATTTTATTCTCTTGCTAAATTCTTTTTTGAATGATTTACTGAATGCGACTTCCATTAGAGCATCTTTTTAAGATCGTGGATGCTTGAAGAAAAATCAAGGGCTCCTGATTTTTCTTCATCCTTTGATTGCTTGTAGTGCAATTGAATCTCAGCCCTTCGGGCATCAGCAATATTGTTTTCCAGCAAATTCTTTAATTCTACTTTATCTTCCAGTGGAAGGCTGTAAATTTTGTCAACAATTTCGTTATAGTGAAAAGTCATATTTTTTACAATTTCATTCTTAAAACAAATATAACCATTTTTCATCATTCCTGGCATTCTGCCGTTGTATTGTAAAAAAGGGAGCTGTCATTGCACAAATAACTGTTTTGCTTTTAATTAAATTAAGTCGGCGAATCGTCGCATAGCGATTCCAATGGAAGATTTTGCTGGTCCCGGACATTAATTCACCCCATCATTATAAAATCTTTTCCTTCTTTGTATCCGGCTTTTTGCAGGAACGATTGTATTAGTTCCCTTGCTCCCGTTTTTGTCACCATAGGCACGATGAAGATTTTCCCGGGATCAGGAATTTCAGTAAAGTGCAGGGTCTCTTTTTCGGTGGTTTTTCCTTTTACAATGTCGATGAATCCCTGAATTTTTAGGCCTTCTTTTTCGAGTAGTTTTGCCCGCTGTCGCGTTTTTCGGCCGGCACCCCACACCCAAATATCCGGATGGAAGCGGTTCTGTTTTTCCGACCATTTTTTGAAATAAAACGCTTTCGTTCTGAAAAAAGCTTCGGTGGAATAACGGTCGTCAGTGCGGGTGAGGCGGGTTGGAGTATCGTGCCATTCGAGCAGCGGTTCCGGTAGTTTGGCCATTTTTACTCCGGCTTTTAGATAGCGCAGTTGCATTTCGTAATCTTCCGGGAAATCTCCATGAAAACAACCCCCAAACTTCTCATATAAATCCCTGCGAAAGAGGACGGTTGGATTCACCACCGGGATTTCCACAAAACGCTTGAAGTCGATTTCTTCCGGCGAGTGAAAAGAGTTCACCCACTTTACAAACCGGTTAAAACCCGCTGTGTTTTTTTCGTGCGCTATGTAATTTACTTCACAGCCAACAAGCCCGATGTTTGGGCGATTTCTCAGAAAATGAACCTGTTTCTCCAGCCTTTCCGGTTGTGAAGTGTCATCGGCATCCATCCGGGCAACAAACCGGCCGCGGGCATTTTTAAGCCCGCAGTTCATGGCATGTGCCACGCCTTGTTTTTCTTCAGAAAGCAGCCTGATGCGATGATCTTTTTCAGCAAGTTTTTGAGCAATCGCAATGCTTTTGTCTAAAGAATTATTGTCGATTAGGAGCAGCTCAAAATCCCTGAAAGTCTGTTGAAGAATACTTTCTACGGCAGCGGCAAGAGTTTTCCCGGAATTGTAAAACGGCAGGATGACCGAAACTTCAGGAGGCATTTTCGCGGGTTAACTGTTGAAAAATACTTTCCAGGTTTTGTTGTTTTACCTGTAGGGTTAATAGCGTGAGGTTATTGTCAACGGCAAACCGGAAAATTACCGGACGGATATCGGTGTTGCCGTCTGATTCAATCAGCCAGTTTTCCCCGTCAGGAACCACTCCTTTAATGTTTTCAACCGCAAGCAATTGATCCGCAGAAATCTTTTCAGCAAACCCGGCAATCACCTGCTGGCTTTTTTTCAGTTTGCCATTTCTGATTTCAGCTATGCCGCCGTCGGCCACAATTTTTCCTTTGTTGATAATAAGCACCCGGTTGCAAATAGCTTCCACTTCCTGCATAATGTGAGACGAAAGGATCACCGTTTTTTCGGTACTGATTTTTCGTATCAGTCCGCGAATTTCTTCCAGTTGGTTGGGATCGAGACCAGTGGTAGCTTCATCCAGAATTAAAATCCCGGGGTCGTGAATCAACGCCTGTGCCAGCCCCACTCGCTGCCGGTAACCTTTGGAGAGGGCGCCGATTTTTTTGTGTTGCTCGTCGCCCAGCCCGGTCAGTTCAACCATTTCAGTTACCCGCTGCTTTTTGTTTTTCAGGTGGTAAAAACCTGCTGTAATTTCAAGGTATTCTTTTACAAACAGGTCGGTATAAAGCGGATTGTTTTCCGGCAGGTAACCGATATTTTTTCGGATTTCGGTATTGTCAACCGATATTTTTTGGCCATCAATTTGAATTTCGCCCGAATTAGCAGGCAAAAAGCCGGTCATTATTTTCATTAACGTGGATTTGCCGGCACCGTTGGGGCCCAGGAAACCCAGAAGTTCACCTTCTTCAACAGAAAAGCTGACATTATTGAGCGCTTTCTGCTTTCCAAATAATTTTGTTATATTACTGACTGTTATTGCCATATGATTTTTACTGAAACAAAAATAATCGAATCTTTTTAATTTAGAACCATTAACGTAAATTTGCAAATCAGCTTAACAGATAGAATTCAATGAAAGATCGTCATTTCAATTATGTAACAGATTTAACCCGGTACCAGCGGCAGGAAACCTGGGAAGTGAATATTGGCGGCATTGGCGTAGGGGGCACAAACCCTGTTCGGATCCAGACAATGACCGATACGAGTACACGGGACACAGGGGCCACACTGGATCAGATTAAAAAATTAATTATGGCCGGAACGGATTTCATCCGTCTTACCGTCAAAGGGATGTATGATGCTGAAAATCTTAAAAACATTGTACAGGAAATGAAAGACAGGGGATATACCACCCCGCTGATTGCCGACATTCATTTTAATCCCAAACTGGCCGAAGTAGCAGCTAAATATGTTGATAAAGTACGCATTAATCCGGGTAATTTTTACGATAAGCGGGCGAATTTCAACGGAAAAATATTTAGCGACGAAGAGTACAAAATTGAACTTCATAAAATTGAGGAAAAGTTTATTCCTTTTTTGGAACACCTGAAAAAGACCAAAACCGCCCTGCGTATTGGTGCCAATCATGGTTCGCTTTCCGACAGGGTAATGAGCCGTTTTGGGGACACCCCCTCGGGAATGGCCGAATCGGTTCTCGAGTATCTGCGCATTTGCCAAAAGGTGAATTTTAACGATGTGGTGGTGTCCATTAAATCGAGCAATACACGCATGATGGTTTACACCGTTCGGTTGCTGAATTACAAAATGCGTCTCGAGGATATGAAATACCCCATTCACCTGGGAGTTACCGAGGCTGGTGAGGGCGAAGACGGACGCATTAAATCTGCAGTTGGAATTGGCGCACTGCTGGCCGACGGAATTGGAGATACCATTCGCGTATCGCTCACCGAAGACCCGGCAAGAGAAATTCCGGTAGCGCAGAAAATGGTTGATCATTTTAAACTTTACCAGGGGCACGACCCCATTTCGGCCAACCTGTTCGCGCAAACAAATCCGTTTGAGTATGAGCGCCGGGCTACCCGTCCGGTGTTGAAAATGGGAGGTGAAGAATTGCCTGTTGTTGTTGCCGATTTGGGCGAGCGCAGCCTGAAAGAGATGATTCCGGTGCGCGGGAACCTGGTTCCCGACTATTTCCTTTCAGGGAATAAAATTATGGACATCGAAGGAGATAGCTTTCCCATCATTTCGCTGGAAGAATACCTTTTTGAAAGTACCCGCTGGGGCCGGATGAAATTCATCCGCACCAATAAAAAGGAGTTTGACAACTTCATGGAGAAGAACCCCGAAATAATAATGAAGCTGAAGCAAACCCGCAAAACAGTGCTGATTCTCGAAAGCTTCAATAAAAATCCGATGGCTGAGCTGAGGGCATTTTTTATGTGCCTCGAAACGCATATCTGGAAAGTGCCGGTTATTCTTTACCGCCGCTACAATGAAACCAGTCTGGAAGATTTGCAAATCAAAGCCTCGTGTGATTTGGGTGGTCTGCTCATCGATGGTTACGGAGATGGAATTTGCATTTCGAATGATAACATCACTTTTACCGAGTTAAAAGATTTAAGTTTTGGTCTTTTGCAGGCCAGTCGGATGCGGACAACCAAAACAGAGTTTGTCTCTTGCCCGGGTTGCGGCCGCACACTTTTCGATTTGCAGGAAACCACCCGGAGAGTAAAAACGCATTTTAAGCATCTGAATCACCTGAAAATCGGAATTATGGGCTGTGTTGTGAATGGTCCGGGTGAAATGGGCGATGTGGATTACGGTTTTGTAGGTGCCGGCGTTAACAAAGTGACGCTCTACAAAGGATTGAAACCGGTAAAACGCCACATTCCGTACGAAGATGCTGTTGAAGAACTGGAACAGCTAATTCGCGAAAACGACGACTGGATTGACCCGGAAGATTAAAATCGATTTATGGCAAAACAACACTGGAAGCCCGGAACCATGATTTACCCGATTCCGGCGGTAATGGTGAGTTGCGGACATCAACCGGAAGAATTCAACATTATTACCATTGCCTGGACAGGCACCATCAACAGTAAACCGCCCATGTGCTTCATTTCGGTGCGGCCGGAGCGACATTCTTACGATATTATAAAAAGAACCGGCGATTTCGTCATTAATCTGACCACCGAAAAGCTGGCCAGGGCCACCGATTGGTGCGGTGTTCGCTCGGGCAGCAAATACAACAAGTGGGAAAAAATGAACCTGACCCCGGTTCAGGCAAAAGTGGTAAAAGCGCCAATAATCGAAGAATCGCCGGTGAATGTGGAGTGCGTGGTGAAAGACATCATCGAACTCGGATCGCACCACATGTTCACCGCCGAAGTGGTGAATGTTTCGGTGGATGATACTTACCTCGACGAAACCGGGAAATTCAGTTTTGCCAAGGCCAGGCCGCTGGTTTACAATCACGGCCACTATTTCGGGCTCGGCGAAATCATTGGCAAATTCGGCTGGTCGGTACAAAAAAAGAGGAAGAAAAAGAAGTAGTTCAATTCTGAACAATCTCTTACTTTTATTGGTTAAACCAACACAATTTATCCGGATTTTCCCCGGAAGCATTTTAATTGAAAAATTATGAACGAAATAACAAATAACCCGCTTTTACAGGAATTTAAAACGCCGCACGAAACCGCACCTTTTGCTGAAATAAAAAACGAGCACTTTTTGCCGGCGTTTAAAGAAGCAATTAATATAGGAGAAGCAGAAGTAAAAAACATTGTTGAAAACCCGGATGTGCCGACTTTCGAAAATACAGTGGAAGCGCTCGAACGCGCCGGCCGGCTGCTGAACCGTACCGCAGGCGTTTTTTTTAACCTGCTTCATGCCGAAACAAACGAAGAGTTGCAAAACCTGGCGCAGGAGGTTTCGCCGCTGCTCACAAAATTTGAAAATGACATTACGCTCAATCCTGAACTGTTTGCGCGGATAAAAGCCGTTTACAATCTGAAAGGTGAGTTTAACTTGACTGTTGAGCAGCAAACTTTACTGGAAGAAACTTACCTCAATTTTGAGCGGAAAGGCGCCAATCTTCCGGAGGAAAAGAAAGAGCAATTCCGGGAAATCAGTACGGAACTGGCGCAACTCACCCTGAAATTCGGGGAGAATGTGCTGAAAGAAACCAATAAATACGAAAAGCACATCACCGATAAAAGACGCTTGTCGGGTCTGCCCGAAAGTTTACTGGAAGCAGCTGCAGCCAAAGCAAAATCGAAAGGAAAAGAGGGCTGGATTTTCGATATCACCATGCCGGTGTACCAGCCGTTCATGAAATATGCCGACGACCGCGAATTGCGTGAGGAAATGTTTATGGCGTACATGTCGAAATCGTTTAAAGGCGATGGGCTCGACAACCGCAAAAACATCATAAAGATTGTCAACCTGCGGCTGGAACTGGCCCGCTTGCTGGGCTATAAAAATTATGCCGATTATGTGCTCGAACGCAAGATGGCGCAAAACACAAAAGGTGTTTACCAATTATTAGACGAACTTTTTGAAGCCTCTGCAGGTGTGGCTAAAAAAGAGAAAGCAGAGGTGGAAGCTTTTGCGCGGGAACTGAGGTTTAACGATGAAATAATGCCCTGGGACTGGAGCTACTACAGCGAAAAACTGAAGATTAAAAAGTTTGAACTCGACGATGAAAAACTGAAGCCCTATTTTGAACTGAATCGCGTCATTGACGGAGTCTTCGGACTGGCTACCAGTTTGTATGGAATCACTTTCAAACCGAACAAGGAAATCCCGGTCTATCATGAAGAGGTGGTGCCGTACGAAGTGTACGATGGAGACGGTGAATTCCTGTCGGTGCTGTACACCGATTTTCACCCGCGGCCCGGCAAGCAGGGTGGCGCCTGGATGAACGACTTTAAAGGGCAGTGGAAGGAAGACGGCAAAAACTCGCGGCCGCACATCGCCATTGTGATGAATTTTACCCGTCCGACCGAAACAAAACCTGCGCTGCTCACTTTCAGGGAGGTGGAAACGTTTATGCACGAGTTTGGCCATGCGCTGCACGGAATGCTTGCCAATGCCACTTACTCAGCTTTGTCGGGTACCAATGTATATCACGACTTTGTGGAACTTCCATCGCAAATAATGGAGAACTGGGCGGTGGAAAAAGATTTTCTGGATCGTTTTGCAGAGCACTACGAAACCGGCGAAAAAATCCCTGCTGATTTGGTGGAGCGGATCAAAGCATCGGGCAATTTTCTGGAAGGTTATCAAACCTTGCGGCAGCTTAGTTTTGGTTATCTCGACATGGCCTGGCACACGCAGCAACAACCGTTTAACGACGATGTGAAATCCTTTGAAGAAGCAGCATGGAAGAAAACGCAAATCTTTCCCAAAGTTGAAGGAACCTGCATGAGCACACAGTTCGGGCATTTGTTTGCCGGTGGCTATGCCGCGGGTTATTATGGCTACAAGTGGGCCGAAGTGCTCGATGCCGATGCATTCAGCCTCTTCCGCGAAAAAGGACTGTTCAACAGGGAAGTGGCCACTTCCTTCCGGAAAAATATCCTGGAAAAAGGCGGCACCGAACACCCGATGACATTGTACAAACGTTTCCGCGGCAAAGAACCCACGGTTGATGCACTGATGGAAAGAGGCGGGTTGAAGTGAATATGCTTCTGTTCGCCAGCCGGCGGATTTCGAAATTCTTATCTTGTAGAAACGGCCATCGGAGCTTTTTCCTTTAATTAGCCAAATTCCTTGCCATGGCAAAAATGCAATTAATGGGCACGAGATAATATAGTTGTGGTTAAGCTTAAAGAAAAAACTAATTCCCATTTGTTTCCTAATTAAGAAACTTGTATCTTCGTGTAAAAAGATGAATGAATAAGAAATTTAAAGTTGAACTACTTGGGGAAGCGATTGATTTCGTTGAATCACTGGACGATAAAACGAGAGAAAAAATCCTTTACAACGCAAGAAAAGCCCAGATAGTAAGCGACCCGGAATTATTCAAGAAATTGATGATTTGATTTGGGAATTAAGAACCAAATACAATAAAAATCAATACAGACTTCTTGCATTTTGGGATAAAACGAAAAATGAAGAAACGTTAGTTTTGGCAACTAATGGATTTGTTAAAAAAACGCAGAAAACCCCAAAAGGAGAAATAAAAAAAGCAGAAGAAATACGGAAAGAATATTTTGAACAAAAAAATAACGGGTTATGAAAAACGATAGATTAAGAAAGAAAAGTCTTGACGAAATGATTGATAAACACATCGGCGAGATTGGAACTGAGAAACGAGATAATTTTGAAGAAGAACTTCGTCTTGATATTTTGGGACAAACTATAAGGAGAATTCGAGAAGACAAACATTTGACACAAGCTCAACTTGGAGAAATGATTGGTGTGAAAAAAGCCCAAATTTCTAAAATTGAAAACAATCTAACAGACGCACGATTTGAAACAATTTTAAAGGTATTCAGAGCGTTGAATGCAAAAATCAATTTTAATGTCGAATTGATGAATCAAAACATCCAATTTGAACAATAAAAAGTCGAAACCACAACAAAGCGTATTCTACGCCAGCAGTGGCATTCACAGCATATTGAGGGTTTCGTTTTACCCTCTTCTATGCGTTCGTTGATAAAGTCACAGCTGGACTGAAAGCCACGCCCAGACTAATGTGGCCGTGACGTTGTCTTTCATGCAAAACAACAGATTGTAGAGTAACCAATATTTTGAATAAATTATGAAATTAAGAATTGCAATAGTTTTTACACTTACATTACTAATAACTAGTGTTTTCGCTCAGGAAAAAATTAAATACAAAACAGAAACTTCAATACCTTACTACAGTAAGGACATAATGAAGGATGACAAATATAAGCAGGAAATGTGCGTTGTTGACTTCTATTATCCCACAAATATTGAGGATTTCCCAACGATAGTGTGGTTTCATGGAGGTGGGTTAACCGGAGGAAAGCGTGAGATTCCAGAATACCTTAAAAACAACGGAGTGGCAGTTGTTGGGGTTGAGTATCGTTTGTCCCCAAATGTAAAAAGTTTGGAGTGCATAAAGGATGCCGCGGCAGCAACATCCTGGGTATTTAAAAATATTGAAAAGTATGGTGGTAATACCTCTCTGGTATTTGTTTCTGGAATGTCAGCCGGAGGATACCTCACTTATATGGTTGGATTGGATAAAAAATATTTAGCAGCTCATGATATTGATGCTAATAACATTGCCGGATTGATACCATTTTCCGGGCACGCTATTACGCATTTTACTGTTCGAAAAGAAAGAGGAATTCCGGGAGAACAGCCAATTGTTGATGAGATGGCACCCTTGTTTCACGTGAGAGCAGATGCTCCACCTCTGTTAATTATTACAGGAGACAGAGAGCTTGAAATGTTGGGCAGATATGAAGAGAATGCTTATATGATGCGAATGATGAAAGTTGCAGGACATAAACGTGTACGAATTTACGAATTAGATGGCTCCAACCACGGACAAATGATGTATCCTGCATTACCACTTTTGCTACGAGAGGTAAAATCCTTATCTGAAGAAATTGTGTTAGAATGAGTATATAAACGCTAAAAGCAACATGCATTTTGGTACGTGTGTGTGGTGTTGATATTGAAGAAATTATAATGAATTGTTTGGCGAATTAACATTAAAAAACAATACAATGAACAGGCGTAATTTTATATCTATTGCCGGACTTACAGGAACCGGATTATTGTTTGATGCCTTCTCTCCGGCTGCAAAACAAAAAAAGCTCAAGGATATCAGGGGTACATTTTCTACTTTGAAAAATAACATTTCAATATTCACCAAAGCAGATGTAAAATCAACTCATATATCTCATATTACCGACACCCATCTTTCCATCGATGATAAAAGGGGAGAGAAATATTTGGAATTCAGTCGTCGAATGGCCGGTGCGTATAAATCAAATATTCATTTTCAAAGCGGTGAAAGCTACTCAACGAAAGATAGTTTTGAGTGGACTCTTAAAAGGGCAAAAGAAGAAAAAGCAGATTTGCTGGCATTAACAGGTGATATTTTTAGTTTTCCTTCTGAGGCTGCGGTAGAGTGGGTACAAGATAAATTAAATGAAACCGGCATTCCTTTCGTTTATGTTGCCGGTAACCACGATTGGCATTACGAAGGAATGAGCGGAAGTTCAATGAAACTTCGCAATATTTGGACAGAAAAGCATCTGAAAGCAATGTATCAGGGTAACAATCCTTTATTTGCATCATATGATTTAAACGGAATACGATTTGTATGCATCGATAATTCAACATATGAAATATTACCTCAACAGTTGCAATTTTTTAAAGACATGGTTAATAGTGGTTTACCACTAATTCTTTTGATGCATATTCCCCTGTATATGCCGGGAAGGCCAGTAGGATATGGTTGTGCCCACCCCGAATGGGGCGAAAACACAGATAAAAATTTTGATATTGAGCGACGGGAAAAATGGCGAAAGGGGGGGCATACAAAAGTCACATTTGATTTTTACAACGAGGTGTTCCGTACTCCCAATCTTTTAACCATACTTACCGGCCATATACATCAAAGCACTATCGATGTAAAAAATGGAATCCCTCAGGTTGTTTCTAATCTTAATGCCACAGGATATTATTCGGATATCAGGATTAGTACTTTGTGAAAATCGCGAAAAGAAAAAAACAAATGACTGAGAATGATATATCATGCAGAGTTATAGGTGCAGCAATAGAAACCAATAACCTTTATACTTCGCGCTTTTTGCACAAATAATTTTGCACGGCTTTGCATGGAGGGGTTTCTTGGTACCTAAAAATAATATCTAACGGTCCCGATAATCGCTATGTGGTATGGATTTTGTGCTGTCGCTTTTTTAAAATCAATAAAATGGCCTTAACTGCAAGAATCAGACAAATTCAATGCAAACTACTTTTTTTGTTGCTGGTTATTCATTCCGGAAATGTATATTCTCAGGAAGAAGATTCACCGGTCGATTCCCTTCAGCTTGCAGTTTGGCTTTCCGAGGCAATACTAGACAACGATACATTAACAGCAGATAGTTTGATAGCTGCCGGAACTGATGTAAATATTTCTATCGCTGATGGAGTTACCCCTTTAATGTATGCCGCCCAGGAAGGGAATATTTATTTCATCAAAAAACTGGTCAGGGCGGGTGCAAATGTAAATCAAATTCCTGATAATGAAATTTCAGCACTTCAGAGCGCAATCATTTCCGACAAGCCAGATGCTGTTGAATTTTTGCTTGAAAACGGTGCCACCTTAAATACAAAAGATTATTTAGGGAATACCCCGGTAATAAATGCTGCCCTGAACAATAACCTTAATATGGCCCGGTTGCTAATTCGAAGAGGAGCCCAGGTAAATGGTTCCAATACCGACGGGAATACAGCACTCCATTTTGCGGCAGCTTTTGGAAACGACTCCATGGTAGTCCTACTGCTGAACGCCGGGGCCCGTCCCAACAAAAGAGATAACCAGGGATTCACCCCATTGATGGTAGCAACATCAGAAAATTTTAATACCACTGCTGAATTATTGGTAAGTTACGGGGTAGATTTGAATGCGAAAAATGAACAGGGATTTTCTGCCCTTACCATTGCCATTCTAAATGGAAATGCTTACCTGGCTGAATTTTTTTTGCTTAATGGTGCCGATGGCAACCATTTATCCGGAGAGGCAAAAGATCACTGGTATTATTCAAAAGGTACCGGAAGGGCCATGAAATCGGTTTTGAGAAACTATGATGTGAAACGAAATTTATTACCGGTTTTTAATGACTGGGGTGGAGGTGCAAAGTTGGGAATGCTTAATAATCACCTGAAAACGGAGGTGGTATTCGGAGTTAAGGAAACAAAATATAATTTCTGGGTTCAGGCAGCTTTGGGAGTTACGCCATTTGTTTTCAGTACGCTGGAAGAAATTGGCAATAAAAAATACCAATTTTGGGAACGTGACTATTGGCTGGCTTTTGAGATAGATAAATACATCTCGTTTAAAAAAAGCTACCAGACCGAATTTGGGATATTTGCAGGTGCTGAAGCAGCATACAAATTTGGAACCTACCGGGGGACCGGTTTCAGGCCTGCATCACATCTGGGCTTTTTGCCTGCAGCCGGACTTTTCTGGAGGCAGGGCTTTGTGGAAACAAAACTTGGTTACAAGAACGATATATTCGGTGCCAATGAGGCCGGTGAATTCACCATTCAGTTTCATTTTTATTTCAGAAGAATGTAATTATGAAGAAATCAATTAACCGTTTATCAAATTATATTTTCAGGCAAAACAAAATGAGCTTAAAAAGATGGATATCTTTAGTTTTAGTACTGTTTGCGATTAATGCCTGTGAGCGGAAATTTGAGTTTTTTGAATTCGACTGCGAAGACTGCTACCAGGAGAAGCCAGAATACGGGCCCTTAATTGTCTATTTCTCAATTGATGATGTAAATGAATATGTGCTTTACACAATTTACAAAGGGAATTTTGATGATGGTATTGTTGAATATGCCGATACTGCCTTTTTTAACGAAGAGCAAATTGACGTTTCGGTTGACGAATATTATTCGGTTGAAGCTAAGTATGTAAGAGGAAAAGACACCCTGTGTGTGGTTGATGGCGATCGCTTTAATTTGAAACGGGAGAACAGCGCATGCGATAAAAAATGTTATTATTTTAAAGGTGGCATAATCGATGTACGCCTAATGCAATAGATTGAATTAATTTGCTTCTATTCAGTTTTTGTATTGGTTGAGTTGCAGGAGTTTTCATTTTTACCAGTCAGTATCATACCATTGCTTACAATTCTCAAAATAAATTTTGTCAATCACTTTTTTGGGGAGTTGCAGTCCGCGGAATTCGCCGTCGATTAAATTGCTGGTCATTGTATTATCGGTAGCAAGGTATTCCCAGTCGGTGAGCCAGGTTTCGTGCATTCGCTTTTGAAATGCTTCTGGATTTCCGCCGCGGTCGATTATGTCAGTTCCGTAAAGTATGCGGTCCTGGTAGTCGATAAAAAAGCTGCGCACCTTTTCACGGTCTTCGCGGGTTTGGTAAAACAGCTGGCCCATTCGGGCGGCCATATCCATGGCGGCATTTGGGAAACGGTCGAGAAACGCGGCCATTTCATCCACGCTCCATTCGAGGCTGGCCAGGTGGCAGCCGATAAATGTGAGATCCGGATGTTTCTCGAGCATCCGGTCGCGGGCAGCCATTTGCTCTTCGTACGACGGATATTCCGGGTGTTTGTACATGTGGTATTGCGGATTGTTGGCGAAATAATTACTGTCGTTTTTTGTGGTCATTTCGTCGAGCGGAAGCCAGCAGTTTTTGGGTTCGCCCAAATGACCCACCAACGGGATGTTGTTATCGGCAAGGTGTTGAAAAACGGGATCAAGCTGTGGATGGTCAATCATAATCAGAACACTGTCTTCATCGCGGAATTCCATCCCGATATTCTTCCAAACTTTCACAGCAATGGCGCCATCGTCAATACACCGGTCAATCCACGCAATGGTGTTTTCTGTCCAGCCCTGTTCGTCCCACCCATCGAGGCAAAAAGTGGCTGAAAATTCAATTATGTCCGGGTGCTGTTGTTTATGTGTTTTCAGCCAGTGATGAGCCTCCACAACCCGTTCGCACCCGCCTGAAAACGTGTTGATAGCAAGCAGGTTGAAATTATCTTTTTGAGCCTGTTTCATGGATGCCGGGTTATCAGTGTAAATATGATAATGGGCGTCAATTTTGGGAACTTCCGGGAAGTCGTCAAGTGTGTAATAATTGTTGTTTTGGCACGAAAAAAGGCCAAATGCAATCAGGAACAGGTAAAGAAAACTGGTTTTCATAATAGTAATGGTTTGTTTTAAATTTTGAAGTTAGAAAAATTTCTTTTATTTGAGACATTCACCGTTAAAACAGAAAAATGATAGACATTTTACGCAATCGTCGCAGTATTCGAAAATACACTGAGCAGACAATTGAAAAAGAAAAGTTGGATATTCTGAAAGAGGCTGCGCTTCGTTCACCTTCATCAAAAAATACCAATCCGTGGGAATTCATTTTTGTGGATGATAAGGAAATTATTGGCCGGCTGAAAGATTGCAAACCGCACGGCATAACGCCACTGAAAACGGCGCCACTTGCCATTGTGGTGTGTGCCGACGAGACCAAAAACGATGTGTGGATTGAAGATTGCTCCATCGCTTCCATTTTGCTGCAGCTCACCGCACAGTCACTGGATTTGGGCAGTTGCTGGATTCAAATCCGCAACCGGATGCACTCCGATGAGCTTTCATCCGAAAGATACATTCAGCATTTATTGGGGATGCCCGAAAATTTCAGGGTGTTGAGTATTATCTCTGTCGGCCACCCTGACCAGCAGCGCGCTGGGAAACCTTTTGAGGAATTGCAGTTCGAAAAAATCAGAATGAACAGGTTTTAAAAGAAATCGTTGTAATCCGATGGCCTTTGTTCCTGTTGTCCAATATCGTCGCAATCGAGATTAATATTGAAGTCTTCCGGTTTTTCAAATTCCATATCTTCGGTAATGCCGAGTGATTCATCCGCCAGCACTTTTTTGAAAAAGTATCCCCAGATAGGCAATGCCATGTTGGCTCCCTGCCCTGATGCAATCGTACGGAAATGAACACTTCGCAAATCGGCACCTGTCCACACACCTGCAGTCAGTTTTGGAGTTATTCCCATAAACCAGCCGTCGGAATGGTTTTGTGTGGTGCCTGTTTTCCCGGCAATGGGCATGGTGAAACTTCCATAGTCCTCCGTTACTCCATCCCGGAACAGATTTGAAATGCGTAACCGAATTCCGGTTCCTTCATCAATTACTCCCTGCAACAGGTTAATCATCAGGTAGGCGGTTTGCTCATCAATGGCTTCCCTGCGTTCAGGCTGGAAAGTAGCGATTACGTTTCCGTGCTGGTCTTCAATTCGCGTAACAAAGTAGGGTTTCACAAAAACACCCTGGTTGGAGTAGGTATTAAAAGCCCCAACCATTTCGTATAATGTGATATCCGAAGTTCCTAAAAACAAAGAAGGAACAGGGTCGATGGGGCTGTAAATGCCCATTCGTTTCATAATGTCAGTAACTGCGTGGGGATTAAACTGTTTCATCACCCAGGCCGAAATTTTATTGCGCGACTTTGCCAGGCCCCATTTCAATGTAACCAGTTTCCCTTCGTTTTCTTCGTCATATTCAGAATCTTTGGGTTCCCAAATTGTTCCGTCGGGCATCTGGAATTGCTGGCTTACATACGGAACTTTTGTACACGGTGTGAGGCCGTTTTGCATGGCAAGCGTATAAAGGAATGGTTTTACGGTGGATCCAACCTGGCGTTTTCCGCCCTTTACCATGTCGTACATAAAATGTTTGTAGTCAGGCCCGCCCACGTATGCTTTTACCTGCCCGCTGTGCGGTTCCATTGCCATGAATGAAGACCGGAAATAGCGCAGGTACCATTTGATGGAATCCATCGGTGACATGAGCGTATCAATCTCTCCTTCCCAGGAGAAAACAGTCATTTCAACCGGCTGTTTAAAATTCTCTTTTATCTCACTGAAATTTTTCCCCTGCTCGTTTAATACCCGGAAACGTTCGCTCTGTCTTATTTCCCTGTTCAGAAGATTTTCGACCTGTTCGCTGGTCATGTTGTTTGCGAAAGGTGGATTGTCGAGGTATTTTATACTTCCGTCAAATTCGGGCTGGAGATCATTTTTCAGATGTTTTTTTACTGACTCAACCGCGTATTTCTGCATTCGCGAATCAATGGTGGCGTAAATTTTTAATCCATCTGAATATAAGTTGTAATTATTTCCATCGGGTTTAATATTTTTATTGCACCAACCGTATAGCGGATTGGTTTGCCACTCAACGGAATCTTCAATGAATTTTTGGGTTTGCCACGATGCGTAATCATCGCGCTCGGGTTTGTCGGCAGTAAGTGTAAGCCTTAGGTACTCCCTGAAATACGGAGCTGGCCCAATTCGGTAATCCACTTTCTGATAGTCGAGATCCAGGGGAAGTTGTTTTACTGAATCTCTTATCGCTTTTGTAATATAGCCGTACTTCTCCATTTGGTTGAGCACCACGTTACGTCGTTTTTTTACCAGCTCGGGGCGGCGGACAGGGTTGAAGAGCGACGAATTTTTGGCCATCCCCACCAGCATGGCTGCCTGGTGAAGCTGAAGTGAATCGGGTTGAATACTGAAATATACATTTGCTGCCGATTTTATTCCAACGGCGTGGTTCAGAAAATCGTACTTGTTGAGGTACATTAAAATGATTTCCTCTTTGGTGTAGCTGCGTTCCAGTTTTACAGCAATTACCCATTCCTTAAATTTTCTGAAAACAAGTTCCCAGAAACTGTCAAAACTGGTGCGCGGGAAAAGATTTTTGGCCAGTTGCTGACTAATGGTACTTCCACCGCCAGAGCTGGTGTCGCCAGTAATAATACCTTTAAAAACCCTGGCCAAACCCCGCAGGTCGATCCCCGAATGGCTGTAGAACCGCACATCTTCGGTGGCAATTAATGCATCAATCAGGTGTTGCGGCAGGTTTTCGTAATCAACAAAAGTCCTGTTTTCGCGAAGAAAATATTTATCGAGAATCTTTCCGTCGGATGAATAAATTTCTGAAGCCAGAATATTTGGCGGGTTTTCAAGTTCCTCAAAAGAGGGCATAAACCCCATCCAGCCTTTTGCAATGGAAACAAAAAGTAGGATCAGGGCAAGAATTCCGGTTAAGATAATTGACCAAAATCCGACAATGTATTTTTTGTAATTTTTATTTTTTTCTTCAGTCATAAATTCATGTGAATTAATATTCCGACAAATATAAATCATTCTGGTGTGGCTGCAATTTTTTAAACGCAACAACGGGGATAAATATTTTTATTTTAAGAAAATAAACTTATCATTATCAATTGGGTAGAAATAAATAAACAAAATTAATTTTGAACTTAGCGATTCATTTTCTTTAATTTGCAGAAATTTTTTTAGAAAGGAACATATATTTATGCAAGAAAACCTTGTCATTGTCGAGTCACCTGCAAAAGCAAAAACAATTGAGAAATTTTTAGGAGAAGGGTACCATGTTACATCCTGCATGGGCCATATACGCGACCTGGAAAAGAAAGATTTTGGGATTGATTTGGAAAAAAATTATCAACCCAAATACGTTGTTACCCCTGATAAAAAGAAGGTTGTAACCGAGTTGAAGAAACTGGCCAAAGATGCGGAAACAGTATGGCTCGCATCCGATGAAGACCGCGAGGGAGAAGCTATTGCCTGGCACCTGAAGGAAGTGTTGAAACTTGATCCTTCAAGAACAAAACGCATTGTTTTTCATGAAATTACCAAAGAAGCCATCCAGGAAGCCATTAAAAATCCACGCGTGATAGATGATAACCTGGTGAATGCCCAGCAGGCACGCCGGGTACTCGACCGCATTGTGGGTTTTGAAGTTTCGCCGGTATTGTGGAAAAAAGTGAAACCCTCACTTTCGGCCGGCAGGGTGCAATCGGTAGCCGTCCGTTTAATTGTGGATCGCGAACGTGAAATTATCAAATTTAAAAGTGAATCGAATTACCGTGTTACCGGGAAATTCCTGGTGAGCGATGAAAATGGGAATACTTCCGAACTAAAAGCAGAACTTTCAAAAAGGTTTTCAGAAAAAAACGAAGCACTCGAATTTCTGAAAAAATGCCAGTCGGCCGAATTTTCGGTCAGCGATGTAACCAAGAAACCAACCAAACGTTCGCCGGCCATGCCGTTTACAACTTCCACACTTCAGCAGGAAGCCAGCCGTAAACTGGGCTTTTCGGTTTCGCAAACCATGGCTGTGGCACAACGCCTCTACGAAGGTGGTAAAATTACTTACATGCGTACCGATTCAGTGAACCTGTCGAACACGGCCATTAATACAGCGAAACAAAAAATTCTTGATTTACACGGTGAAGATTACCTGAAAATCAGAAAATACCAAACCAAATCGAAGGGGGCACAGGAAGCACACGAAGCCATCCGGCCAACCTACATGAGCAATGAAACCGTTGAGGGATCGAACCAGGAAAGGCGGTTGTACGAACTGATTTGGAAACGCACAATTGCTTCGCAAATGGCCGATGCCAAACTGGAAAAAACCACCGTGAATATTTCTGTGTCAACCGCAACCGAAAGATTCACTGCAACAGGCGAAGTGCTGATTTTCGACGGGTTTTTGAAAGTGTACATGGAATCGACCGACGATGAAAACGGGAACAGCGGTCCTGCCCAGGATATTATTCCACCGCTGAAAGCCAATGATGCATTGCGCATGTCCGAAATTATTGCCATGCAGCGTTTCTCACAAAAACCTCCCCGCTTTACAGAGGCTTCGCTGGTGAAACGCCTCGAGGAGCTCGGAATTGGCCGCCCGTCAACTTATGCACCCACAATTACAACTATTCAAAACCGGAATTATGTGGTAAAAGAAGATCGCCCGGGAACGGAGCGCGAGTTTGATGTAATTACGCTTGACCACGATAAAATTTCAGAAAAAAAGAAAACGGAAATTACAGGCACCGAAAAATCGAAGCTCTTCCCAACCGATGTGGGAATGGTGGTTACCGATTTTTTAATGGAGAATTTCAAACAAATAATGGACTTCAACTTCACGGCCAGCGTGGAAAAGGACTTTGATGATATTGCTGAAGGGGAGAAGGTTTGGAATGAAATGATTGACAGATTCTACAAGCCATTCCACGAAATAGTTGAAGATGTGTTGGAAAATTCCGGTCGCTCAAAAGGCGAACGCGTGCTGGGAACCGACCCAAAAACCGGCAAACAGGTCTCGGTAAGAATTGGCCGCTACGGCCCGGTAGCCCAGCTTGGCGAAGCTTCCTCCGAAACCAACGAAGAAAAGCCGCAATTTGCCAGCCTCCGCAACGGGCAGCATCTTGAAACAATTACACTGGAGGATGCCCTCGATTTATTTAAACTGCCACGCGAACTGGGCGAGTATGAAGACAAAAAAGTTACCGTAAATATTGGTCGTTTTGGCCCCTATGTGCGGCACGACAATAAGTTTGTTTCGCTCGGCAAAGAAAACGATCCATACACGGTTGAACTCGACAAGGCGATTGAATTAATTGAGGCCAAACGCGAAAAAGACCGGAAAGCAATTATTAAAACTTTTGATGAAGAACCTGGACTGAGAGTTTTGAACGGCAGATGGGGACCTTACATTTCTTTCAAAAAGAAGAATTACAAAATTCCGAAGAAATTGAAGGCTGAAGATTTATCGCTCGACGATTGCAAAAAAATAATTGAAGAAGCACCGGCAGCCAAGTCGGGAAAGAGAAGGAAAAAGAAATAGAGCAAAAAGGCAGATGATTCAACATTTGCCTTACTTTTGCCTAAATTTTTCATGAATGGAAGTTTTCGATTATTTCGATCCTGTTGATTTTTCGCGTTTTGACGCAAATGACAAATCATTGGGGAAATATTCGCTGGGCGCATCTGTCGAATCTTTCACCACTAAGCTTACTGCTTCAACAATTTCGGGTGCAAAAGTTGTTTTGTTTGGTGTGCCGGTATTCAACGGAGAATATAATCCGGAACCATCATCAACACCCAATTTGGTGCGGCAGCAATTATACCGTTTGGCAGCGTTAAATTCTAACCTGAACATTGCCGACTTGGGAAACCTGAAACCCACGGGTAGCCTGAAAGGAACGCTGCTCGCCATACGCGATGTGGTGGAGTATTTTGCTGAAATGAATATTGTTTCGGTAATTATTGGTGGCAGCCAGGATTTAACAGTGGGGGTGTGCGATGCTTTTGCCAATAACCGTTTTTTCTCGCTTTCGGCTGTCGATGCAATGCTCGACATTAAAAAAGGAGTAGAGACATTTCATTCATCGAACTATTTAACACGGGTATTCAAAAATCTGCCAACGCTTTTTCAGTTCAACCTTATTGCCTATCAAAATCATCTGGTGGGGCAAAAACTGATTGAAAAATCTCACGGTTTAACAGAACACCTGAGGTTAGGGCAACTGCGCGAGAATTTTTTCCAATCGGAACCTTTAATGCGTAATACTGATGTTTTGTCATTTGATGTGGGCGCAATAAAATACACCGAAGCACCAGCCGCAATACAAAAAAACCCGAACGGATTGAGAGGAGAAGAAGCCTGCCAGCTTGCCCGTTATGCCGGGATGAGCGAACGGCTGAAAAATTTCGGTTTGTTTGAACTCAATCCGGTTTCAGACAATAATTTGATTACCGTAAAACTAACTGCCGAAATTATTTGGTATTTTCTGGAAGGTTGCACCACCCGAAATGACGAAAATTTAAAACCTGCTGATAACAGCGTAGTTTATAAAGTTGAAATTGATGACCTTGATCATCCACTGGTTTTTTTTAATGAACCTGCAACCCAAAGGTGGTGGTTCGAAGTGAATTCAGTAGCGGGAGAAACGCATCTTTTTGCCTGTTCAGAAGAAGATTATCATCAGGCTGCAGCCAACGAAATACCGCATAAATGGCTCCGCTACGTTCAAAAAATGGATGATTTGTCAAAATAATAAAATAATGAATCCGTTCTTTGCATACCAATGTTAAATGAAGTTTGTTACAAACAACAATTTTTTATTTCTTTAGCATGGATTGAGAAATTGTTTATGCCGCATCTATTGAGGAGTATGAAAAAAATATTTTCTTTACTATATTTGCTGATAATAGTTAATTTAGCGGCTATGGGCCAGCAAGATCCGATGTTTACAAACAATATGCACTATAAGTTGGGTGTAAACCCCGGGTTTGCAGGAGCAGAAGATGTTATAAGTGGAATCATATTAAACCGTTATCAGTGGGAAGGTATGCCCGGCGCTCCCAAAACACTAGTTTTTAGTGTTGATGGTGCCGTAAATTTGTTTGGTGCAGCAAGTGGCCTGGGATTAAATATAGTGAGTGACCAATTGGGAAATGAAGATAATACGATGATAAATGCCAATTATGCATACAAGGCTGATTTGAGCATGGGAACATTGGGAATTGGGTTGTCTCTGGGATTATTCAATAAGAGTTTGAGCGGGGAATGGGAAGTGCCTGAAGATGATTTATACACCCAACCAGGTTCCGATCCGGGAATACCACAGGGAGATGTTAGTCAAATGGCATTCGACTTTGGAGCCGGTTTGTATTTGTCGGCCATCGACTACTATTTAGGAGTGTCTGTAACTCATTTAAACCAGGCCGTTATTAAGTTCGATGAACAGGCCGTTACGTTTATGGCAAGGCACTATTATTTAACCGGCGGATACAATATTAAATTAGCCGATCCGTTATTTGAGTTACGCCCGTCGTTCATGTTTAGATCCGACCTGGCAGGCTGGCAGGTGGATTTAAATACAAACCTTGTTTACGACGATCGTTTTTGGGGCGGACTAACCTATCGCGTAAACGATGCTGTGGCACTGTTGATGGGTATTGAAATGGAAAATGGACTAAAAGTAGGATATGCGTTCGATCTGGTTACTTCGGCAATCGGTTACGAAGGTTTTGCATCACATGAAATCTTTGTCAGTTATTCGATTGATCTGGAGCGCAGTCGGAGTAAAAGATATAAAAGTATTAGATTTTTGTAAAGAAAGCCATATTATATTGAGCTATGAAAAAACTTCTTTTTATTACAATTGTACTCTTCACAATTATCGGTTTTTCCTCCTGTAACCAATCGGGAAACGGAGAGCTGATTGGAGTGCAGCAGAGACCAAAGTGGAATGAATCTCAACCGTACGGAATGGTTTACGTCCGGCGGGGAAGTTTCAATATTGGCCCCAGCGATCAGGATCCCGCAATGTCTGGTATCCCAACCAAAACAGTTTCGCAGGAAGCGTTCTGGATGGACGATACCGAAATTACAAACAACGAATACCGTCAGTTTGTACATTGGGTCAGGGACTCAATAGCACGCCGGATGCTGGGGGATCAGTACCCCGAATTCCTGATTACAGAAGACCGGAACGGAACGCCTATTGATCCACCACGGATTAACTGGGATGAAAAAATTGACTGGAGCGATCCTGACTTCCAGATGGCAATGCAGGATTTGTACGTTCCAGAAAATGAACGGTTTTTTGGGAAAAGAGAAGTTGACAGCCGAAAGCTTGTTTATGAATACTGGTGGATAGATCTTCAGCAGGCAGCCAAACGCTCCAACAACTATAATTACGAAACACAAAGCTACGAGGGGAATGTTTACGACAGCGAAGGTGAACTGCGCCCCATTGAAAACCGGTCAGACTTTATTTTGAATGACAGGGTACATGTTTATCCCGATACACTTGCGTGGATTAGGGATTTTACTTATTCATACAACGAACCCTGGGCCACACGGTATTTCTGGCATCCCGGCTTCGACGATTATCCTGTGGTTGGAGTGACCTGGAAACAGGCAATGGCTTTCAGCAACTGGAGAACTAAAATTCATTCCGACTATTTAACCTCAAAAAGAGAGCCCACCGTTCAGGCTTACCGTTTGCCCACAGAAGTAGAATGGGAATATGCAGCCCGTGGCGGAAAAGATTTTTCAATGTACCCGTGGGGTGGCTACTATACCCGTGACGAAGACGGGGTTTTTCTTGCTAATTTTAAGCCGTTGCGAGGAAATTATGTGGAGGACGGCGGAATTTCAGCCATGAAAGTTGGCAGTTACGAACCCAACGAATACGGAATATACGACATGGCCGGCAACGTGGCTGAATGGACCGAAACAGCATACGACGAAGCAGGTTATAACTATTACAGCGATTTAAATCCGACTTTTACCTACAATGCAAGACCAGACGATCCGCCTGTGATGAAACGCAAAGTTGTTCGCGGAGGCTCATGGAAAGACATTGCCTACTTTACACAGGTTTCTACCCGTAGTTTCGAATACCAGGACACTACAAAGTCATACGTTGGGTTTAGATGTGTGCGGTCAACATTTGGAGAAGAATTTAATTAGCAACTAATTTTTACACTGCAATATGAATATAGGTGAGATTTTCAAAACAAAACGCTGGAAAACATTCATGGGCTATGTCTATGGATGGGGTGCATCTGTTGTAATGCTTGGAGCACTGTTCAAACTCCAGCACTGGGAATACTCCGGCTTATTTCTTACTATCGGGCTTATAACAGAAGCCTTCATTTTCTTCCTGTCAGCTTTTGAACCGCCACTTGATATGCCCGACTGGGGTAAAGTTTATCCTGAATTGCGCGAAGAATACGAAATGATGGATATGGATGAGTTGAACCAGGACAATAAAAAAGGCGGGTTCAACCAGTTGCTTGCTTCTTCTGATTTATCACCAGAACTCCTCGACAAAGTAGGCAAAAGTTTATCTGAACTGTCAGCAGCCGCGCGGGGAATCAGCGATATTTCCTCGGCAACACTGGCCACCGATATGTATGTGAAAAACCTGAGTTCTGCCTCCGAGTCAATGAATTCACTGGCCGAAATTAACAATCGCGCCAACAACACAATTAATGAATCGGTGAATAAATTAGTTGACTCTTATACCGCTGCATCGCAACAATTTTCCGAATCAGGCAAAGGTACTATTGATACACTGCAAAAAGGCAGTGAGGAATTTTCGGCGCAACTATCAGAAACCGGAAAAAAGATTGCTGAAACGGTAAATGGAGCAACTGTTTCATTCTCAAACGAAATAAAAAATATTGGAGAGGGATCGAAACAATATTACAACAACCTTGAAAAACTGAATCAAAATATAAGTGCCTTAAACGAAAACTTTGAGAACCAGTTGCAAGGAACAAAAAGCCAGTTTGAAGCCAGTCATAAATTCAACAAAGATCTGTCGCAAATGAATGAAATACTATCCTCTTCGGTTTCCGAGCTCGAGAAGTATAAAGAGAATGCAGAAAAGTTGAATAAAAACCTGGAAGCACTGAATACCATTTATGGTAATATGCTGGGTGCAATGAGTTATAAGAAATAACATATAGAAGTTATACTATGGGTGCAAAAAATTGTCCGGAAACACCGCGGCAAAAAATGATAAACATGATGTACATTGTCCTCACCGCAATGTTGGCAATCAACGTGGCGGCCGAGGTGCTCGATGCATTCCAGGTAGTGGATTCAAGCCTTATCCAAACCCTGGAAACAGTGGACATGAAAAATGCACAGGTATATGCTTCTTTCGAACAGGCATATGCTGAAAATGAAACCAAGGTTAAAGAGTGGAAAGATAAGGCGGACAGTGTGAAAATGCTGACTTCCCAAATGTATTTATACCTTTCAAAACTGAAAGAGGATTTAGTCAGAGATTCCGGAGCTATCCCGGTATCTGACGACAGACCCTTGAGAGAAAATGATTTTTACCTGGTTACAGAAAGTGGTGACACAATAATTCTGAAAAAAGAAGATGATTTGAATTCGCCTTCAGAATTTTTAATAACCCAGGGGAACGCTGAGCTTTTAAAAGAAAAAATTAATGAGTACAGAGCTAACATGGTTGCCCTTATTGAGGAGTCGGATACTGAACTGATTAATACTGTTGAAAGTGCACTCGATACTTCCGATCCTCCGGTTAGCTTAAGAGAAGGCGGCGAAAGCAAATCGTGGGAAAGCGAACGTTTTCTGAATAAACCACTGGTGGCTATTCTTACTTTGCTTTCCAAAATTCAGATCGATGTAAAAAATACCGAAGCAAATCTTATCAACTATTTATATTCACAAATTGATGCCGGGTCGTTTAAATTCAATAAATTGGGTGCCCGTGTAATTCCAACCTCAAATGTTGTTTTACAGGGCGAAGAATATGTAGCTGAAGTTTTTCTGGCTGCTGAAGATACCACCCAGCAACCCGAGATATTAATTAACAACCGGCCGGCAACTGTACAGGACGGGAAAGCAACCTACCGTGTGGAAGCAAATGAGCCCGGCGTTTTTAGCTGGAGTGGTGTTATTAAGTACAAAACACCCGCCGGTATTGTGAGAAATTATCCTTTCTCGCAGGAATATCAGGTTACACGACCCAGTGTTACCATGTCGGCCACACGAATGAATGTATTTTATCGCGGCCTCGATAATCCTTTCGATGTTGGCGGTGGCGGAATACCCCAGGAGAACCTGGAAGTGCAAATGACAAACGGAACAGTTGTTAAAAGTGGCAACGAATATATTATTCGCCCTGATGAACTCGACGAACAGGGAAGAAACACAGTGGTGTCGGTTTATTCAAATATTGGAGGCGAAAGAAGGTTAGTTGGTTCCAGCCAGTGGCGCGTGAAAAGAGTTCCTGATCCGGTGGCCCAGGTTGCCGGCCTGTCAGGTGGAACTATTCGGAAAGAAAGGTTGCTGGTAGAAGATGGCGTAATGGCTGTTTTGGAAGATTTTGATTTCGAGTTTGGTTATACTGTCACGCAGTTTACTATTCAAGTTCCGGGGCCCGGTGGCTATGTAAACCGTTGGGAATCGAATTCAAATCGCTTTACCGACGATCAAATAGCACAGTTCAGAAGACTTAATCCAGAAGAGATAGTATATATAAGTAACATCAGAGCAGTTGGGGATAATGGAGAAACACGCGATCTTGACCCAATTTCATTTAAAATACAGTAAATATGAAAAAGTGTATTGGTTACATAGGAGCATTAATTTTCATCATTGTATTTACAGGAAATACAGTTAATGCCCAGATAATAAACGGGGCATACAGTACGAACAACATTTCGGAGAAAAGGCCAATGCCTTTACCGTCAGTACGCGAAGCAGATGTGTTTTGGTCGAAAACGATCTGGAGGGTTGTTGATTTACGCGAAAAAATGAATCAGACCCTTTATTATCCTACCGAAGAAACGGGCGGCCGGAAAAATTTGATTTCGTTACTATTGGACGGGATTCAAAACGGGCAGATTACACCTTATGATGCCCGACTCGACGATGATTTTAAAGTGCCGATGACATTTGAACAGGTACAGGAATCGTTCGGTGCCGAAGAAACCACCGAAGAAACCATAGACTTTGATACCGGCGAAAGAAAACAAGTAACCATCCAAGGCGAAATTCGGCCAAGCAATATTAAGCAGTACATGATTAAGGAGGAGTGGTATTTCGACAAACAGGCCTCTGCACTTAATGTACGCATAATCGGTATTTGTCCCATTCGCGAATTTACTAGGGAGGGCGATGAAACCGGACAGATGCAGCGTCAAAAGGTTTTTTGGGTGTATTACCCCGAAGCCAGGAACCTGCTCGCCACCAATGTGGCACTTAATCCGTACAACGAGGCTCAGTCCATGTCGTTTGACGAGCTTTTTATCAAACGTTTCTTTAACAGCTATGTTGTAAAAGAATCGAACGTGTATAATAACCGTGATATAAGTGCCTATCTGAGCGGAAAAGAAGCCATGCTCGAATCGAAGAAAATTGAGGAAGAAATTTTCAACTTTGAGCAGGATCTTTGGGAATATTAAAATGAAAAAATTAAGTTCTGGCCTTATGGTTTCATAAGGCCTTTTTTTACTCAGGTAGTTTTTACCAACCAAAGAAAATTTTCCAGCAATATTGAAAAGAATGAGAAAAGCAATAATTTATATTATTTTGGCCAGTGGCTTGCTTTTCAATTCATGCCGGAATGAAATTGTTCAGTACCTGCCCGGAGGCGAACGAAAATCCAATAGCTGGTTCGAGCCCTCTCCTTTCGGAATGGTGTATGTCCCGCGTGGCTCATTTGTTATGGGGCCATCCGATGAGGAATTGACAGGAATTGCTGAAAAATCAAAAAGAGTTTCAGTTGAATCATTCTGGATGGACGATACTGAAATTACCAATAACGAATACCGCCAGTTTGTGTACTGGGTGCGCGACTCCATTGCCCGGAAGTTACTCGGCCAGACTTACACCGATTTTGTGATTACCGAAGACCTCAACGGCGTTCCTCTCGATGAACCTGTTATTGACTGGGAGGAAGAAATTGAATGGGACGATCCTGATTACCAACTGGCAATGGATGAATTATATATTCCTGAAGAAGAACGGCTTGCATTCAGGAAAGAAGTCGATCCCCGAAAACTGATTTATGAATATTACTGGGTTGATTACAAGCAGGCAGCAAGGCGGGAGAACAGCTACAATTTTGAAAGTGAAAGTTATGAGGGTACTGTTCTGACACCTGAAGGCGAAACGGTTCCGGTTGCCAATCGCAGCTCTTTTATGATGCACGAAATGGTTCCCGTTTATCCGGATACCCTCACCTGGATACGTGATTTTACGTACACTTACAACGATCCGTTTACGATGAAATATTTTTCTCATGTGGCATTCGATAATTATCCTGTTGTGGGCGTTACCTGGAAACAGGCAAATGCTTTTAGCAGGTGGCGGACTGATCTGAAAAATGACTTCAGCAGCAGGTTAAATGAAGCACCTGCGCACGATTACCGGTTGCCCACCGAGGCTGAATGGGAAATGGCCGCACGCGGCGGGTTAAACAATACGGTTTATCCCTGGGGGAGTTACTACACGCGAAATGTAAACGGCTGTTTTGTGGCTAACTTTAAACCTTTGCGCGGGAATTATGTGGCCGACAGTCCCACAACCACAACTGCAATGCAGGTTGGGAAGTTTGATCCCAATAATTACGGACTCTACGATATGGCCGGGAATGTGGCCGAATGGACCAGTACCGCTTTTTATGAAGCAGCATATGATGTGGTCAGCGATTTTAATCCGGAATTGCAGTACAATGCCCTGCCCGATGATCCGCCCGTGATGAAACGCAAAGTTATCAGAGGTGGTTCGTGGAAAGATATTGCCTACTTTATTCGCACTTCTACCCGAACATACGAATACCAGGATACAGCAAAATCCTACATCGGCTTTCGCTGTGTAAGGTCCTCATTCAGAAATGAATTGCAAAACCGCTGATTTTCTTAAAAGTTAAATCCTAATCCTGAGAATACCGTTGCTCCGGGCATGGTGTAAAAGCGATTGACCTGGTAATTCTGGTCCAGTAAGTTTTCTCCACTAATATACCACCTCAGGTTCGGCGTAATATTATAAACAGCTTTTGCTTTCAGTAGTGTATAATCAACCTTGTTTACATTTGGTGAAGGATCGTTGTCGAGGTTGGCAATTTGCTGAAGGCTTCCCATGAGTTGGAACTTTTTCCAACTATAATGAGCACTTACAAAAAAGTTATGTTCCGGAGTGGCAAAAACCGGGTTTTTCATATCCATAAAGCTGTAAGTGGTTTCAATAGTCAGTTTTTTGGTGGGGTGTGCATTTGCCGAAAATTCAACTCCTTTGTTTTCCACTTCGCCGGCATTTTTCAGGCCCTGCATTGGAACCGTTACAATGAGGTTGTCTCCCTCAATCATAAAAAAAGTAATTTCTGTATTTATCGTGTTATCAAAAAAGGATTTTGAGATTCCTGTTTCATAGTTCATTATTGTTTCAGGGTTGAGCTCCGGGTTGGGGCCCCATAAAAATAACTCGCGCATGGTTGGGCTGCGAAATCCTTTTGAAACAGTGCCTTTCCAGGTGGTGGATTCCTGGAGCTGCCAGGCAAATCCTGCCGACGGAATCCACTGGCTGCCGTAAACTGAATGATTCTGATACCGCAATCCGGCATTGAGCGTGAGTTTTTTAGCCAGTTTTTGCTGGACAAATCCATAAACTCCGGTTTCGCTGATGGTGGTGTCGGCAAAAACAATTCCGTTGCCGTTCATGGCTTTTAGGTTTTCTGCTTTGCCGCCGTAATTCATATAATCCACACCCAAAGTAATGTTGTTGCCTTTAAATAATTTTAGTGATTCAAAAAAGTTGACACCGTAGTTATGGTCATTGGAATGAAACCCGTCGGTAATATTGTGTTCCCCAAAATTGTAAAATAATTTTAAAGAACCGGAGATTTTTTCCCATTCATTTTGCATGGTGAGCGCCCAGTATCCGCGGGAAATGTCAATTTTTTCTCCGGCAGATGCATTGATTGTATCCGGACCTGGGTCGGCAGCTTCAAAATCGGCCAGGCTGAAATCAGTTGTAAAATGTATGTGTTCGTTCAACTGGTATCCGAGCTTTGCGTAGCCGTTGTTTATTTTGAATTCAGAGTGCTCGCGATGGCCATCGGTATTATCATGGTTAGCCGATATAAAAGCGCTGAATTTATCTTTTTTGAAGCCCGCTGAACCCATATATTTTTGGGTGTTAAAAGAGCCATAAGTAAAACGCGCATTTCCGTGAACTCCTTCCTGTGTCTGTTTTTTGGTGATAATATTGATGACACCTCCCATGGCATTTGAGCCGTAAAGGATAGAAGCCGGGCCCCGGATTACTTCCACGCGCTCAACATCAGAAGCCACGTATGAATCGGGCAGCGGGTGGCCCATAATTCCCATAAACTGAGGATGACCGTCAATGAGCATGAGCACTCCGGTTGTGGGATTTCCGCCAACTCCCCTGATGGAAATCTGGCCGGCAGAACCGGCAGCAACGCCAAAGCCGGTAACTCCGCGTTCGGTTACAAAAAGCCCCGGTACCTTTCCGTTTAAAACCGGCAGCAACGCCGATTCGTCGGTTTCTTCAATCTGCGTACGATTAACCACCGAAACGGCCATCGGCACATTATTTTTATTTACCTTAACCGGTGTGCCGGTAACCACAACTTCTTCAATTTCAATAGTATCTTTCAGTGATAGCTGTGCGGAAAGCAGTGCGGGGGATACAATCAATATAAACAGGAATAATTTTTTCGTTACGTTTTGTATTTTCATGACTTACTCAATTGGTGTTACTGTTTTGTTTATTCGTGTTACTATTGTGGTAAAAAATTTTTATTCTGCTTTGCTCATCACGAGTTTGCCGTGCTGAATTCCCCTGACACTTATTAGTTTGTCGGAGATTTCAGTGAGTTTCTTTGAGGGGCCTTTTACTGCAATAATCTGGAGGTAGTTTTCTTCGTTCAGGTAAAATCCCTGTGTGGAAAGAATGTACTTTTTGTGGTCAAATTGAATGTCTGACGATTTTTTAAGAATATCAGTTTTGTCGTGGTTAAATACCAAAACAACAGCTCCTGCCACAATATTATCGCATTTCCATTTTTCTTCCACCAGGTTTTTTTCAATCAGGTGGCGAATGGCCTGCGAGCGGTTGGCAAAAAGATTTTCCGAAACGTATTCATCCAACGCTTTTAACAAATCTTCGTCGAGTGAAACTCCAAAACGTGTAACTGACATGGTGTTACTTTATTTAAAATACGTGTTACGAAAATATAAAAACTGATGAAAATAGAAAAAGGAGTAATGCATTTTTTTAGATGTAAATTTTCAACGGGGGGTCAGTATTTAACGATTATTCGTTCCGTCGTTTTTTCCGAGGTTTCAATTTTAAGGATATAAATTCCCTGCGAAAGGTTCGAAAGATTGAGAGTAGTCTGATTTTCATCGAATTGATTCAGTAATTTTCCTGCCGCGCTGAATATCCTGGTTTTGAGAATTGACTGGTTTCCGTTCAAAATGATCGAAACTTCATTCACAAACGGATTTGGGGAAACAATAATTGTTTCCGGATTTTCGGTGAGTTGAAGGTTTACTACTTCAGCTGTTTGAGAAATCAGCCAGTAATCCGGATCGATTTTAATTTCTGAAACGATAAATCCAGGCTGAACTTGAAATTGCTGGTTGTTTTCTGTGTGCATTATCCTGAAGTTGGCCGAATCAGTTTTTTGGGTGTTGTAAACCCTGACAGGCACAGGCATTTCAAAAAAATCTACCGAATTGTGTGAAGGTGTTTGCGAAAGGGTAATTTGTAAATTTTGGGCATCTGTTTGTGAAAATTCAGCCGAGTAAACAGGAAAACCTTCGCCATAAAACCAGTCGTTGAAAAACTCGGAGAGGGTAGTATCACCAGCAGTTTCAAAATGTTTGATCAATTGACTGGTGCGGGCAAAACCATTTGCGACTTCCGGGTCGCTAAAATAATTGCGGATGGCATTAAAAAATGGCTCGTCGCCCAAAACCCAGCGCAACATGTGGAGCAAATAAGCGCCTTTTGAGTAAGAGAGCCTGCTGCTGAAAGTTCGCGAAACGCTTGTGGTGTCTTCAACAAAAACGCTTCCCCCGGGTTCGCTGGTAATGCGATTGTGGTTCAGCCTTTTCCATCTTGGCCACCACACTCCATCGAGCATATTCTCGTACGTCAGGCCCGAAAGATAGGTGGCAAATCCTTCGTTCAGCCAAATATCCTGCCAGCTGCCCAGGGTAATGTAATTGCCAAACCACTGGTGCGCCAGTTCGTGTGCAACAAGTTCAAAGCCAAAGCTGCCCATAAAACTCATGGTTTGGTGTTCCATGCCGCCTCCCCATCCAAACTGGGCATGGCCGTATTTTTCATTGGCAAAAGGATATTCACCGATTAATTCATTAAAAAGAGCCATTATTTCTGCAGTTACAGGAGTTTCGGTTTTGGCTTTTGCTTCGTTTTCTGGATAAACAAAATTCAGGATTTCAATTTCCCGGCCATCTTCAGTTGCCAGGGAATCGGAATAATCAGCATAATTGGTAACTGCAATGGCAACCAAATAGGTGGCAATGGGGTAGCGGTGTTTCCAGTGCATGGTGCGTTTCCCGGCTGTAACTTTTTCAGAAACCAAAATGCCGTTACTCGCAGTTCGGTAGGGTTCCGGGGTGGTGACAATCACATCGATCGAATCAATTTTGTCAGCAAGCGATTGTTTGCAGGGCCACCATTCCATGGCACCGTAGGGTTCGGAAAGTGTCCAGAGCACAGGCGTTTGGTTATGGGTACCAATGGTAAACGAACCAAAACCGGTGGACGGTGGTTCGCCCTGGTAAAAAACGGAGAGCGAGTCAGTTTGTCCTTTGCTGAGCGTTTCATGCAGCTGGATGCTGATTCTGTTTTTGTTGCGTGAAAAATTAATGGGTTGTCCTTTTTGGGTAATGGAATCAACTATCATTTCTGCATGCAAATCGAATTCAATTTCAGTGAGGTTTGTTTGCTGACTTTTAAAGTAAGATGTTATTTCTCCGCTGATGAAAGAGACAGCAGGATCGACTTCCCATTCCATACGCTGGTAAATTAAATCGTAATCAGCATAACTTTCCGTTTCGGCAAAAGCAGTTTTTTTCAAAAACCGGCTACTTTCCTGTTGGGCCATTTTATCGGTGAAAAAGGGATCGGGTTCCTGCGCCCAAAGTATTGACGGAAAAGAAAAAAACAATACTATCCGGAAAATATTTTGTTTTATCATCTGATAAAATTAGCAATTAATCAAATTCGAAATGAGAAACTTCCACAAGAGGGAACAAAAAAAACGGGATTCTGTTGAACCCCGTTTTAGCTGTTGTTTGTGAAATATTATTTCTCCAGTTCTTTCCAAACCAGTGCACTTGCGCCAACAATGGCCGCATCGCCGGGCTTGAGTTCTGATGGCAAAATTTTTATTTTGTCTTTGAAAATGGGCAGGAGGTGTTTCTCCATATGTTTTTTAGTTGGCTTGAAAATGTAATCGCCGGCAGCAGTAGGTCCGCCAAAAAGGAAAATGGCTTCGGGGCTCAGGTGGTGAACAGTGTCTGCCAGTCCTTGTCCCAGCCATGCACCGGTTTTTTCAAATACTTCCAGTGCAACTTTATCGCCTTCTACCGCTGCTTCATAAATCATTTTCGAATCGAGTTCGTTGTATGATTTATTGGCCAAAACACTGTCGGTTGCATTATAGTAGGCCAGAAGTTCAAATGCAGTACGTTTCATGCCGGGTGCCGAGCAATAAGCCTCGAGGTGCCCCAATGAAGTGCATCCGCACATGCGGCCTCCGGGAACCAGCGTGGTGTGGCCGCACTCGCCGGCAAAACCATCGTGTCCGTAAACCAGGTCGCCGTTAACAACAAGGCCGCTTCCAACTCCTGTTCCCAGGGTAAAAAGTACGAAATTTTTCATGTCTTTGGCACCGCCGTAAATCATTTCGCCAATGGCAGCGGCGTTGGCGTCGTTGGTTAGTGCAACGGCTTCCAAATCGGAAAAATGGGTGCGAAGTAATTTTACAACATGCACCACTCCTTTAAACGAAAGGTTGGGCGCATATTCAATGGTCCCGCTGTAATAGTTTCCGTTGGGGGCACCAATGCCAATACCCAGAATTTCAATATCTTTGTTTAAAAGTTTAACTGATTTTATCAGTTCTTTAATTGCATCGGCCAGGTCAGAAATATACCTTTCGATATCTCCGTGCGAGGGAGTTGAAATATTATCTTTCACCATTACATTCCCTTCGGGGTCAACTACCCCAATAGCCGTGTTGGTTCCTCCAACATCTACACCAATTGCAACTCTTTTCATCATTAAATATTTTATAATTATTAGTAGTAATCGATAATTGATTTCAGAAATTTATTCTGGTTTTAAATTGTTTTAGAAACTTGAACAACAAATTTAAAAATATTATGGAATTCTTTTCGGGTACATGCTTCTTTTAGGGTTATTTATTCTGAATAAAAACAGTACAGCGGCACAGAAAATTATTTATCCGGACTTACCTTGTTGATTCTTCTTTTGGATGGCCAGACTTAAAAAAATTCCGGTAAGGCAGAAAAGCAGGAACAGGTAAAACCCCGATTGCAGGCTGGTGCCGTTAGTGGTTACAACTTCTATGTATTTGTTTGTATTTGTTAAATATTCCAACTGGTCGCTGATTATCCCGTCAAACCCGATGAAGGCCATAAAAATAGCTACTACCATTACATCAGCCATCGACCATTTGCCCGATTTAAATGTAAAGAACCGGATGAAACGGCCGGATTTGAAACGGCCGGGCGAATGGATGGTTAAAAAACTGCTAATGAGTTTTGTTACAGGAAAAAGTACACTGAAGGTGAAAATGAGAATACCTACAAAAATCATATCTGCCTGCCCGTTTGAAATAAGTATCCACACCACATCTAAAATTGATTTGCTTTGGTAGAAAAATACCTGGTTGCCAAAATGAATATTTTCTCCGATTAGCTGAAAATTTATCCGGCTGATTTTAGCCTCAATATCAATCATGGGCACTGCCAGCCCGTTTATTAAAAAAATGAGTGAGGTGAGTAGCAGTAAAAATAAACCCCATTTGGTTTTTCGGTTTTCGCCAAAAAAATTCAAAAGAAAAACAACGAGAAGCAACCCTGAGATGGCAAAGGTGTAGTTACGCAGTTTTTTAGTGTCGCGTTTTATGCGCTGCTCCAAAACGGTTGTCGCCTCTTCCTTATTTTGAAAACCATGCTTTTCCAGTATTTGCTGTAATTTCAGTTGTTCGTCGTTGTTAAACGTTTCTTCAACATAACTGTCGAGTTTTTGAAGCGTTAATTCTTTTAAGTTGTTTTTGTTGTGTGGTTTTCCCAGTTCTTCAAGTAAATTTTCTGATAATTGCGGGACATTTTCGCGGAGCTTATCCAAATCAACAAAGGCATCCATTAAAAACTGTTTGATTTTGCCCATGTCGTCACGCAAAATTTTGTTCACTTGGTCAAGCAGCCCGTACAAAAGATCTTCAATCTGCGTTTTTAACTGCTCCTTGTTTTGTTCGGTAAGTTCAAATTCTTCAATTTTTTTGGAAATAATACCGGCGAGGTTGTGCTTCCATTCGTCGGCATTTAATAAGCCGTAGCGAATACTGTTTATTTCAGATTGCAGAATGTTGTTTTCCTGATTTTGCCTTGCCGTTTGAATATGTAATACACTAAAATATACTGAAAGCATTATTAATAAAAGGCTTGCTGCAAAGAGTAGTCTGGAACTGTTCGTTTTCAAATTAATTGTTTTATCTGGTTTTTATAAGTGCTTGCTCTCTATTGTTTCCAATTTGTTTCCCGGTTTATGTGCCGTTGATTGGCATTAATCCGGTGGTTTTCTTTTGTTTAACAAAGTAAAGTGAAAATTAGTTTTAATTTTGCCGTAAATTAAGTTTTAATGAAACGGGGCGGAAAAATAGTTTTGAGCGTTTTGGGCTGGATTTTGCTGGTGCCGGTTTACTTTTACAAGTATGCTATTTCGCCATTAACTCCGGCTTCGTGCCGCCATTACCCCACCTGCTCGGAATATGCGGTTCAGGCTGTAAAAATTCACGGACCGTTTAAAGGATTTTGGCTGGCCACAAAACGAATTGCAAAATGCCACCCCTGGGGTACCGAAGGTTATGATCCTGTTCCTCCCAAAACAAAAATTAAGGTCAAAAAAATGAACCTTTGATATTTTAAAGATCTGGCAGGAGAATCCATTTCGAAAAACTAAATTTGCCTTTTATTGTTTTATTCAACACATTCAGAAAAAGCTAAAATGAAACAACTATTTTTTGTACTTACTTTAACTGCATTGCTTTTTTCCTGTAATTCAAAAAAAACAAAAAATCAGGATTCAGGGAAACAGGTGGTGACTGTAAGTATTTTGCCACAAAAAACATTTGTGGAAAAAATTGGCGGTAACGATTTTGAAGTTAACGTGCTGATACCGCCCGGTGCAAGTCCTTCCACCTACACTTTGCTGCCTTCGCAGCTTAAAAAAATTTCCCGTTCCGAAATCTGGTTCCGCATTGGTTATATTGGGTTTGAACATTCGTGGAAAGATAAAATAGAGCAGGCCAATAAAAACATGAAAGTTGTGAATCTTTCTGAAGGGCTTGATTTAATTGCCGGCAGTGAAGTTCAGCATGGCGACCATGTGCACATCGACGGTGTGGATCCGCATACCTGGCTCTCGCCGCAATTGGTTAAGCAAATGGCCCAACGGATTATGGAAGAGCTCTCGGAACTTCAGCCCGAAAACAGCGACGAATACAACTCCAATTACCTTCAATTTGTAAAAGAGATCGATGAGCTGGACAATGAAATCAGAACAAAACTGAAAAACTACCAAGGGAAAGAGTTCATCACTTTTCACCCGAGCCTTTCCTATTTTGCCCGCGAATACGGATTGGTCCAGCATTCGCTTGAACTGGAGGGAAAAGAGCCTACTCCCAAACACATGTCGGAAGTTGTGAAACTGGCCAAAGAAAAAAATATCGAAGTAATTTTTATTCAGAGCGAATTTGATCGCGACCATGCCCGTGTATTTGCCGAGGAGGTCGGCGGAGAAATAGTAGAAGTCACCCCGCTTGACCCCAACTGGGCTGAAAACCTGGTGGAATTGACCAATATTTTAACCGATAACTTTTAATGGATGCACTAATTAAAATAGAAAATTTATCGGTTGGTTACGACAAGCAACCGGTGCTGCACAATGTTAATCTCGAGATTTTTGAAAACGATTTTCTGGGTGTAATCGGTCCCAACGGCGGAGGGAAAACCACTTTACTGAAAGCTATTCTGGGATTGCTGAAACCGATGAAAGGGAAAATTATTTTCAGAGAAGATATGAGAATGAAGAAAAAACCCATTGGTTACCTGCCACAGGTCAAACACATCGATAAAAATTTTCCTATAACCGTTTATGAAGTAGTGCGTTCGGGATCGTTAATGAAAAACCCCAAAAAAATTAACACCCGCGAAGTCAAGCAAAAAGTGGAATGGCTGCTTACTGAAATGGGGGTTTCTGATATCCGGGATAAGGCTATTGGCGAATTGTCAGGCGGGCAAATGCAACGTGTGTTTCTGTGCCGGGCACTGCTCAGCGACCCGAAAATTTTAATACTTGACGAACCCGACACTTTTGTGGATAACCGGTTTGAAGGGGAACTTTACGAACGGTTGAAAATGTTAAACCAGGAAATGGCAATTGTTTTGGTTTCGCACGATGTGGGTACCATTTCAAGCTATGTGAAAACCATTGCCTGTGTAAACGACAGCTTGCACTATCACCCCGACAATATTATCACTCAGGACCAGCTGGACAGCTACAACTGCCCCATTAAAATTATTACACACGGAGAAATTCCGCATACCGTTTTAAAACGCCACGAATAAAATGAGTAATCTGATTGAACTGTTTGCATACGATTTTTTTGTGAAAGCTTTTCTGGCTGCCGTATTTGCCAGTATTTCATGCGGGATTATTGGCGGGTACATCGTTTCGCGCCGTATAGTTTTTGTGAGCGGCGGAATTACACACGCCTCATTTGGCGGCATTGGCCTGGCTTTTCTGTTGGGTTTTAATCCCTTGCTCGGAGCGGTGCTGTTTGCTGTAATGTCGGCCCTGGGAATACAGTTTTTCACCAAAGTGGCGCACGTTCGCGAAGATTCTTCCATTGCCATCTGGTGGTCGCTGGGTATGGCGCTCGGGATTATTTTTGTCTTTTTAACTCCGGGGTACACGCCCAACTTAATGAGCTATCTTTTCGGAAATATACTCACGGTTACCATTTCGGAGCTGGTTTGGATGTTTATCCTGAATGTGGTGATAATCCTGTTTTTTGCCTTCTATTTTCGGAAAATTCTGTACATCGCTTTCGACGAAGAATTTGCCCGGGCTGCCGGTTTGCCGGTTTCGCTGTTTAATTACCTGACCATTACACTGATTGCACTAACTGTTGTGCTGAATATCCGGGTTGTGGGTATTATTCTTATTTTGTCGCTGCTTACCATTCCGCAGGCAACGGCAAATCTATTTACCAAAGATTTCCGTAAGATGCTTGTCCTCTCTTCGGTGTTTGCTTTTATCGGAACCATTTCCGGGCTGTTTTTTTCGTACTATCTCGACATTCCGTCGGGGGCAGCCATTATTTTTACGTTGGTAATAATTTTTGCCCTGCTCAGGTTATATAAACATTTTTTTAAGTGATGGTTGGCCGAAAGGAAAAGTATTACACTTGTTCAGCTTGTAGTTCCAGGTTTTCAAACCTCGAGGCCGACCGGGTTTGCAGCAACTGTTTTGCGTGTACGGGCTGCGAAACCTACAACTGCCCGTCGTGCGGCGAGGAAGTTGTTGTTAAACCAATGAAATCAATCCGCAAAAGTTAACCGTTTGCAGCCCTTTATTTTACACATTTTCAAAAAAATAAATGTTTTAAAATATGTCCATTTTGGCAGGCATAATTTTGCTGTGGGGTAAAAGAAAATGTATTTTTCGGAATTGTGCGCAGCACGAATCAATTCGGTATTAAAAAAAAACTGCCTGGCCAAAAATGGCAGGCAGTTTTACTTTCAGGGTATTTCTAAACTTTAATTCAAGTCAAATAAAATTTACTTTTTTAATTCAGGATTATCAGAAAGTTCCTTGCTTTCAATGTCCTTGAAATACTTTACGGTTCCAACTTTTAGTTCCATGGTGGCATCATCGTCGCATACAATAATTCCTTTGGGGTGCATTTGCAAAACAGATACTGTCCACATGTGGTTTACACCTTCTTCAACAACCTTTTGCAAAGCCCTTGCTTTGTTGTAACCATTTACAATTATTATCACTTCTTTGGCCTGCATAACCGTGTCAACTCCTACTGTGAGTGCCGTTTTGGGAACTTTGTTGATGTCGTTGTCGAAAAAACGCGAATTGGCCAGAATGGTGTCGTAAGTGAGTGATTTGATACGTGTTTTCGATTTTAACGACGAGCCGGGTTCGTTAAAAGCAATATGGCCATCGGGGCCAATCCCCCCCAGAAAAAGATGAATTCCGCCTACGCTTTTAATTTTTTGTTCATATTCCTCGCACTCTTTTTCCAGGTCGGGGGCATTTCCGTTGAGTATGTTTATATTTTCGCGTGGAATGTCGATGTGGTTAAACAGGTTTTTATCCATGAAGTGATGGTAGCTTTGTGGATGGCTTTCCGGAATTCCCACGTACTCGTCCATGTTAAAAGTAACCACATTTTTAAACGACAGGCTGCCTTGTTTAACCAACTCAATCAATTCATTGTAAGTTCCAACTGGCGACGACCCTGTTGGAAGACCAAGCACAAACGGTTTTTCCGGTGTTGGATTAAATGCATTGATTTTGTTGGCAATGTAGTTAGCTGTCCACTTGCTGATTTTCTGATAATTTTCATGAATTAATATTCTCATAATTCCTTTTTATTAAATATTTTTTGTGTCAGTTTGAATTTAAAAAATTCCTTCCATTGATTTTCCCAGGCTTGAAGCCTCCTCAAGAAACTGACTTACATCAAGTTCGCGAATGTAAACCATGCCGTGGGTTGCCCTCAGGAGCGGCGAACTGTTTTGGTAGAAGTAATTTTTACCGAGCAGCAGCTGGATTTGTTTGTGCTGTTCAAACCAAATGCTTTGCGTGAGATCGCTGAACTTTCCGTCGAGCTGGTAGCTTGGGAACGAGGCATTTACCTGTGTGATGTAACACTCTTCAAACGATTTGTCGAGTGTTGCCAGTGCATTTAATGAAACAGGCACAATTACTTCAACGTCCCATGGATTGTAACGGAACCAAACGTTTCGGTAGCCCACAATTCGCAGGTTGCTCAGGTCTTCTTCCTTATCCCATTCTTCCACAGCACGCGCAATGGCCTGCAACACTTTGTAGTGGGTGTCGGGGCCGCTGCCCTGCGGATCCATTGCCAGACTGATTACCGTGGGTTTGTATTTTCTGAAATCTTCGAGAATGGGCATTACATCTTTTTCCATATCGGGCTGGCTCCCTTTCGAATTACTGTGGTAAAAACCAAGGCGGAGGTGGTGTACGTTTTTTACCATGGTGCCGTAGTGTGCCCAAACAAGCTCTTCTTCGAGCTCACGGATCATCCCTTTCAGTTTTTGGATTTTTGGCGGGTTTTTACTGCCATCGTAGCTGTTTTTTAGTGATGTTAATATTTCGTAGATTGCATCTGTCAGCTCGCTTTTATTTTTTATTCCCCAGATGGATACGAGTGCCCTCACCACACGATGGCATACGCCTCGTCTTTTTTCCTCGGGGTTTTGGGCTGCTATATTGTCGAGGTAATGGTAAATGTCTTTATCCCACTTGTATTTGTACCCGTCTTTAAAGAAATCGGGGTAATCGACCATTTCAATTTTTCCCTGGTTCATGAGATCCTTTGTGTCGATAAGCAAATCGTAGAGGAAAGTGTTGGTTACGGCATTGAACCCTGATGTTAAAACGGAGAAATGCATTTCGTTGCTTGCATCGCGCGACTGCCGGTTGGTAAGCGGCATAATTCCAAGCATAATATCGTCGTGGTGCGGGCCGGTATGGTAAAAAACCTGGTTGGTTTCTTTTATCATTCCCTTTTTTATTTTCGCCTCAATGGAGTCAATTACCGACTGAACCGTGTCTTTGTTAAGATCCGGAATCCGGCTGCAGTATTTGTCTGCCTTTAAATCTTCAAGTTGCAGTTTGCCTCCGAATTTGTTGATTTTTTTGCACAGTTCCATCACGGCACGTTCCGTTTTCTGATGTGTCCACGGTCCGGTGCTGTAATAATTTTCAACGGCATCTTCCAGTTTTACGGCAGCGCCTTCGGTGAGGTAAAAACGGCTGTTTTTCAGTTTTTGCAGCGATGTGGCCGGGTAAAGTACGTGCGGTTCGCTTTCCAGTGAATTTTTTATGACCTCGGCAATGGCTTCGCCGGCAGCGTAAATTATGGCTTTGTTTTCAGGGTTAAAGCCAAGTGTGCCCAGTCCCACTGTAATTACCAGACGGTTGCTCGAAACTTCAATGCCGCCCAGGTCGCCGGCTGTTATTGCCTGGGTTTCAAAATTGGTTTCCGTAAGCCGGGTTGATGAAAAATGTTGTGTTCCGCGGGTATTGAACGCAATATGGCCGTCGGGGCCAATTCCGCCCAGGAAGAATCCAATTCCGCCTTTTTCCCTGATTTTGCTTTCGTATTGAGTGCACCACTGGTCAATTTTGAATATCGACTCTTTCTGCAACTGCTCGTTGTAGGTTTTTGCTTCGCGGTACCGTAAAGTCAGGTCAATTTTATAATCCGGGAACACCTCGTGAAATGATTTTCCTTCTGCCAGTTCAATTTTGTTTGAATCAATCAGCAGTGCTTTATCGCGGTCGAGGCCAAAACCTTCAATATAATTTTTTTCAATAAAGTTATACAGGCTGTTGTGCTGTTCTGAATTTATGGGGTAAAATTCACCCATCTGAACAATATGGAGCCCGTTTAATTCAGGTTTTTTCATGTCGGATAAACCGTATTTCGCGAGTATATCTTTCCCTTTTTTATTGGTCCAGTTGTCAAGCAACAGGTGAGTGAAGTCTATAAAGTATTGTGCAGTTTTTCCGGTAGGCAATGTTACAACACCATTGGGATTTTCTGAGGCCCATTCCAAAAAACTCAGGGCTGAGAGTAGCCCCAGCTTTGGAAAGCTATCTACCGCAATGTAAGGTGTTTTGGTTGAAATTTCTTTTATTGCCGACTCATCGGAAAATGCCTGTTCTACTTTTGAAAAATTAATTTTCATTGTTTTATCCTTTTTTATGTTTGCTCTATTTTAGTATAATTCAAAATGTATTGTCTTAGCATTACGCACTTATTTCAGTGCTGCCATTTTTTCAATCGCATAGGCAGCTGCACCCATTGGGCCGGCCTTTTGGCCAAGTTCAGAAAATTTAATTTCGGTATCGTCGCTGATGTCTCTGTTGCTGAATGTATTAATGGCTTGCTGAATTGGAGCAGTAATAAACTGCCGGGCTTCGGTAACCCTTCCGCCAAGCACTATCAGTTCGGGGTTGAAAATCTGGATGAGGTAAACAATACCTTTTCCGAGCCAGTAGCCCACATCGGAAAAAATGGAGATGGCAAACTGGTCGCCGCGGTTGGCCGCCTGAATCACTGTTGATATGTCAATCTTTTCAAGGTCACCCTTCAGCAAGTCGCTTATCAGCGATGAGGTACCATTTTCAATTCCCTGTTTTGCCATGCGGGTAATAGCCGTGGCTGAAACGATGGTTTCGAGGCATCCTTGTTTGCCGCAACTGCAAAGTATGCCGTTATCAACAATGGGCAAATGGCCGAATTCACCTGAATATCCTGATTTTCCGGCGTACAGCTTTCCGTTTATGATGATTCCGATACCCAGGCCCCAGTCAACCTGAATCATAATTACGTTTTTTTTGTTTTTGGCCAACCCGAAATGTTGTTCTGAAAATGCACGGAGCTTTGAGTCGTGACTAAAATATACCGGCATTCCGAATATTTTATTTAGTTCCTCCGAAAAGTTTTTAATTTCAGGGAAATAGGTTTTGTTGACACCTTGTTTCTGGTTAATCAACCCCGGTAATTCAAGCCCGACTGACAATATCTTTTTTCGATCGATATTATATTTCTGAGCAACTTCCCCGAGTTTTTCATTCACCTGATGGAAAATATTGAAATCGGCCTGCATTTTAACAGGGAAGTACTGAGATTCAGTTATCTCTTTATTATTGCTGTTAAAGATGGAAATGATGGTCCGGTTGATGTTTATTGTAATCCCGGCAACATAAAAACCATTCTCAACGAGGCCGTAAATGTTGGGGCGGCGACCACCACTTGAATCGCCCCTGCCAAGTTCGTTTACCAATCCGTCGTTAATAAGCTCAATTAATAAGCTGTTGATTTTTGGTGTGCTGAGTTTTATAACCTTCGATAACTCTGAATTTGACAATGGGCCGCGAAAATAGAGCGCACGCAAAATTTGTTTTTTGTGTGAAACTTTTTTCTGTTCAACACCCTGGCTTTGGTTTCCGGTATGTTTAAATAGTTTTTCCATAGTTTACGAATATCAACAAAGATTGAAATTATTTACTTTTTAACCAAAAATCTTTTTAATTTTTTTAAAAAGATAGGTTGATTTTCTCTAAAATTAATTATTCCTTTACAATTATTGATTATTTAATAATTTTAATACTTGATAGTTCAATAAAAACACAGATATTTATTTTTGAAAACAAGAATTTTTTAAAACCATACAACTATGCAAAAATTTACCTATTTAATTCTTTCGGTTCTTTTATTCACAGCCCAGCTTTCAATGGGGCAAACGCGGAAGGTTATCCATATTCCCGATATTCCGGGCTATCAAACATTGAAATGTGATTTTCACATGCACACTGTTTTTTCCGACGGCACAGTTTGGCCAACCGTAAGGGTTGAAGAAGCCTGGCGCGAAGGGCTGGATGTGATTTCAATTACCGATCATATTGAGTACAGGCCTCATTCAAAAGATGTTGTTTCCGACCACAATCGCTCCTACGAAATAGCTAGCCCGCTGGCCGAAAAATTAAATTTAATTTTGGTGAAAGGTGCTGAAATTACCCGCGGAATGCCTCCCGGCCATCTGAATACGCTGTTCATAAAAAATGCTAACCTGCTCGAACGCGATGATGTTTTTGATGCGTTGCAGGAAGCCCGCGATCAGGGCGCGTTTATTCTTTGGAACCACCCGGGATGGAAAGCCCAGCAACCCGATACCACACTTTGGTGGATTGAGCATACACGGTTGCTAAACAGCGATTTGCTGCACGGGATTGAAGTGTACAATTATAAAAGTTATTACCCGGAAGCAATCGACTGGGCCAACGATAAAAACCTGACCATGTTTGCCAATACTGATATTCACCCGCCAATTGCTATGGCTTATGATGTGGAAAACAGTCACCGTCCGTTAACGCTTGTTTTTGCCAATAGCCGGACTCAAAAAGGCGTGCGGGAAGCGCTTTTTAACAAACGAACTGTTGTATATTACAATAATACTTTAATGGGGCAAGCCGCATTGCTGGAGCCTTTATTTTTTGCTTCACTCAAAATAGAAAAAACTCCACTGGAGTTAAAAAACGGAGAGGCGAAAGTAATTGAGATTGAAAATACATCGGATGTCGATTTTGAGCTCGAGCTCGTACAGCCCGGAATCGGGTTCGATGCTCCTGCAAGAGTTACCCTGGAAGCTCACCGTGTTACACCAATTGAACTGCGGGGCAATTCCGATCAGTTGAGTTCTATGAATAAACTTGAGGCTTACTACCAGGTAAATAATATGGCCGTTAGCTCAACCGAAAACCTGGTGGTTACTTTTTCTTTTGCCAACAACTGAATGAAATTACAAAGGAGGGGGCTTGCGATAAATGAAAGCGTATGAGTTAACCAACAACGAAGAAATTTCTCCGGGAGTTCATGTCATCTCTTTTAAACGCGATTTTGAATTTATTCCGGGACAGGTAGTTAAAATAGCCCTCTCGCCCGGGCAGGTTCCGCGTATTTACAGTATTTGCAGTGGGAATACCGATGATGAAGTGCGCATTTTATTCAACATAAAAGAAGGTGGTGAACTTACTCCGCGGTTGGCCTCGCTCATCCCGGGCGAAAAGGTTTTTGTTTCGGAACCCTACGGAAATTTTTCCGATACAAAAGCACCTGCATGGTGGATTGCCACAGGTACCGGAATCGCCCCATTCTACAGCATGTACCGGTCAGGGCTTGCTGAAAACAAAACATTGATTCACGGGGTGCGATGGTTAAACCAGTTTTATTTTGAAGACGAATGGGAACAAGCGCTTGACGAAAACTACGTGAGGTGTTGCTCCGGTGAATCTTCCTGTGATACTTTTCCCGGAAGAGTTACTGATTATTTGAAACAGCTAAATCAGTCGCCCGATGTCAATTTTTTTATCTGCGGAAAAGCCTTGATGGTAGTTGAAGTCCGCGATTTGCTAATTGAAAAAGGTATTCCGTTCAATAATATTTTTTCTGAAATTTATTTTTGAATATGGAGAAAACAGCTTTTTATTGTAACTTTAACAGTAAGATTTTTACTTATAACTCATTTAATAGTCACAAAATTTTAAAACTAAATTTACGAAAAATGAAAAAAACAATTTTAACTCTGGTTATTCTGGTCTTTGCAGCAGCAAATATTGCCCAGGCCCAAAATCTGCAGGATGTTTTAGATAAGCACTTCAAAGCTATCGGTCAGGAAAAACTGTCAGATATAGAAACTTACCGGATTAAGGCAAAAGTTGAACAGATGGGAATGGAAATCCCTATGGACATGAAAATGAAGCGTCCCGATAAATTCAGGATGGAGATGGAAATGCAGGGTCAGAAAATGATTCGTACTTATAACGGCGAAAAAGGATGGATGCTTGCACCGTGGATTAGCTCGGAACCTCAGGCGCTTACCGGAGCAGAACTGGAGCAGGCCATGACACAGGCCGATATTGACGGAGAACTGTACAACTATGAAGAAAAGGGATTTACCGCCGAGTTGCTCGGGAAAGAATTTATAGGCGATGCCGAGGTGTTCAATATTAAATTAACCGGCGAAGATGGTGTGGAAAGAAATTATTACATCAATACTGACAGCTATCTGGTGCATTCGGTAAAAGGAAAAGTGGAAGCGCAGGGGCAGGAAATTACCATTGAGCAAATTATGAGCGACTATAAAGATTTTGACGGCATTAAAATGGCCACAAAAATTGAGCAGAAATCACCCATGGGTTCGGCCAATATTATTTTTGAAGAAATAGAATTTGGTGTTCAGCTCGATGATTCGATTTTTGAAAAGCCCTGAGGCAGGAGAAATAATTTTCATGAATAGAGAGGACAGGCAACTGTCCTTTTTTTTATGGTTCTACATGGCTGCTTCATTTGCCTGCACTGACCTGAAAATTCTCTCGGGTAATTCATCTACATCTCCCATCGAGTCCATTTTTTTTCGTTTTAATATTCTTTTGAAATAGGGATCGGTTTTAATATTGTTTTTGAACAGGTATTGCAATCCTTTTTCAGTGGAGCCGCGGCTGTTCGATAGCTCATTATTTTTCACCTCAATTGGCGAGATGTAAATTACCTCGAAGAAATCATCCGAAAAATTGTTAACTGTTTCGAATATCGTTTTTTCGGCATGTAGCAATGCTTTGTTTAAGTGCCTGCTGTTTTCTGTGACTGTAGAGTTTCCTGGTATTTCTCGTTTGGGTTGCCCTGGATTGAAAACCGCCGCCGAAGAAATAAAAATTATTTTTTTTACCCACGGAGCTGTGCTTACAGCTTTCATGAGCATCCCTGTGTTTTTGATAACCGGCACATATAGTTGTGTGTCTGAATTTTCTACTCCCAATTTTAAAGGTGAGCCGCATTGGATAAGAATTTCACACCCGCTTAAAAAATTTCGTAGCTGACCGGGATTTTCCGGGTCTAATTTGCATATTTCAAGATTATTGTTGCCTGAAATTCGGTCGAAAAACGGAGTGAAGATTGTTTTTCTTTTTTGCGAGTCCTGCACTTTTACACGGTAATCTTCTGCTAATAATTTAAGGGTGATGTAACAGCCAATAAACTCTGCCCCGCCCAAAATTCCTATTGTTTTCATTGAAATTAACTTGCTAATTAACAAATAGTTAAAAAGCAAAATTAAGGCGATTGCAAGCGGTTCGTTTGTCTTATTTACGCAAAAGCAGGTACTTTCAGGTCGTTTGGTTTTTAAATTCGGTTGGGCTGCAGCCAAATTGTTTTTTAAAGGCACGTGAAAAATAGGCGTGGTCGTTAAAACCAAGGTTGAAGCATATTTCAGATACGTTTCCGGCATTTTGCTTCAGCAAATCGGCAGCCCGTTGTAACCGAAGCGACCTCATCAACTGCCCGGCAGGCTGACCAATTAAAGCGTTTAACTTCCTGTTTAACTGCGAAATGCTCATATTCAAATGCCCGGCCAGTTGTTCCACCGAAAACTGATAATCCCCAAAATGATTTTCGATTTTCTGAATTGTTTTTTCAAGGAAAATCTGGTCTGTTGAAATGGCAGAAACTTCAGAAGGTTTTATTATGGTTGATTTGCAGAATCGTTCCCGTAAAAGTTTTCGTTGTTTCAGCAGGTTTTGGGTTTGAACTTCTAATTCTTTTGCCTTAAATGGTTTAGTAATATATGCATCAATTCCGGATTCGAGGCCTGCCATTCTATCATCGAAACCTGCTTTTGCAGTTAACATTATAATTGGAACATGGCTGGTTTTTTCATTGCTTCGTATTTGTTTTGAAAATTGAAATCCATCCATTTCCGGCATCATTACATCAGTAATTATAATATCTGGAATTTCGTTTTTTGCCATAGAAAATCCATGCTCTCCATTTTGTGCTGTTAAAATCCGGAAGCTGCTTTTAAAAATATCTGCGATGTAATTCCGTACGTCAAAATTATCTTCAACGATTAAAAGTATATCATCGTTATCAGAGCCGGAAGAATCCCACACAGGAATTTTTTCTTCTGTTTCAGTTAAATTAAAACCATTGAGCTGCAAAGATGTGTCGGTCTGCGGTTTGGCAAACTCATCTTTTTTAATTTCAAAATCACCTTGCGGAAGTTGAATGATAAACTCACTGCCTTCGCCTTCTTTGCTGTTTACCAAAATATTTCCTTTATGAAGCTCAATCAATTCTTTTGTCAGCGCTAATCCAATTCCTGTGCCTTCATGTTTTCTTGTGGCAGAACCATCCACCTGGTAAAAACGGTCAAAAATATGTGGCAGCCGGTCAGAGGGTATGCCTATTCCGGTATCTTTAATCCTGATTTCGACAATGGAATCAATGACGTTCAACCCGACTTCTATTTCACCTTTTGAAACAGAAAAATTGAATGCATTCGAAATAAGGTTATAAAAAATTTTTTCCATTTTATCCGGATCAAAAACAACAGGAATGTTTTTTAATTCTGATTCAAACTTCAACGAAATTTTTTGTGATTCAGCCATCGATTCAAATGAATAAAACAGGTTTTTTAGAAATGAAACGATGTTGTGCTGTCTGGCTTTTAAATCCATGCTTCCGGATTCAAGTTTGGAAAGGTCCAGCAACTGGTTAATTAAAGTAAGAAGTCTTCTTGCATTCCTGTTTGCTATCTGCAGTTTCCCTTTTTCATGAACCTCGATATTTCCAGACATAATACTTTCAATTTGTCCGAGTATCAACGTCAGTGGTGTCCGGAACTCGTGAGAAATATTTGCGAAGAACTGTGACTTCAACTTGTCGAGTTCCTGAAGCTTTTCCTGTGCAATTTTCAATTCATTTAACGTTATTTCAATCTTGTTTTTTGCCTCTTCCACATTTTTAAAGTCTTCATAACGTGCATAAGCTATTGAGAATGCTTCTGCCAATGTTTGAACCAATTCCAGTTTTTCGTCGGAAAGGGGAGAAACATTTCCAACATAGAGAATACCTTGAGCAAAAGGAACAAAGTGAATATGAAGAGATTCCGGAGGAGTAGATGATCCCTGGTAAGTTTTCACATTTTGAATCTGACCGATTTTAATCATCGATTTTGCCCAGTTGATAAATTTTTCCTTATTCCAGCGCTCTTTGTAAATCTGATTCTTTTTCCAGTGCTTAACTGCATTATTTGTGAGGTCATTTGCATCGAAGGATAAATTCAATACTGCCAGCGACTTACCCTCTGGTGTGGTGAGGTAAGCCTGAATATTCTCTTTTTCTTCATCAACAATAAAAACACCGCATCGTATAAAGGGCACCTCCAGTGTTTCCAGTTCATGCCAGATAATCGGTGTAATGCGATTGAGATCTTCGGAAGTACGCATGCTGGCAATTTCACCGCGGATCCTGTCCACTGATGCCTGTTTAATAGTTTCATGCGCCAGGGCTTCTGCTTTTTGAATGTCGAGAAACCGGGTGTAACTCTGTTCAAAAACCTGCCCAAAGCGTTTCAGTATTTTATTATCATCGTCTGATAATCTTCTTCCAAAATGATTAACCACGAAAATTGATGTATAATGAGAAACAGAAACCGATCGCGTATAGCCACCTTCACGGGACAAAACCTGTTTCTTCCATTCGGGAGTGGATGAATTGTAGGGCGGATGTTTAAACAAATGTTCAAAGAATTCAATTTTTTCATCCCTCGAATATTCCTCCACTAAAAATCGCTCTCCTTTGGTTGTAGCTTCTGCCAAAACTCTGTAAATGGGGCGATCCAGGAAAGGAATTGCTGCTTTTTTCATATACGTTTCTGCCACACCAGTTGATCCCCAGAATGTGAATTGTTTATCAATTTGGTTGTTGTTGATTAACATAAATACTCCGGTAATGTCCAGGTTCATATTATTCAATTCCCGGGCAACTATATTGACAATCTTCTGCAAGTCTGCTGATTGACGCATTAACATGGCAACTTCCCGTACTTTCTCAAAGGCTTTTTCAATTTCCAGTTCGCGGTTTTTTGCTGTGAGCTCTTTTTCCAGAGCGTCAATTTTTAACATTGATTTTGTCATTTATGAGTTTTTGCGTTAATTAATGACAATCCTTCATTTATATTTAATTGATGAAATTTTACCTGTTGTGCTGACAGATTGTTATCTTCAGGAATGCCCATAGGGGCAGACAGAATATGTCTGATATTTATTTTTATAACCATTTAAATTTCCACACGCTTTTGAATCGTATTCAATATACGTATATTATTTGAATTGTAAATGTCCTAATTTTTAGGGCCTTTTGCGTTTTTTGAATTTTTGACTTTAAAGTTCTTTTTTCTTGTGTGTAAAATGTTAAAGAATATTAAAATATCTTTATTTCTTAGATGCAAAACTTTATGATTTTAGATTTCGATAATGTCATTTTTCCATATAATAAACCATAATTTATCAAATTGATTATTGGTTGCTTTGTTTCCCGCAAGAAATATACATTTTGATTTACCAAAAAGTGGAGCCTGTTTATGCATTGGTAATACCGTACATTTATTTAATGTGAGGAGCCCATAACTTGCAGGTGAATTAAAATATAAATTGAAAATTATGAAAAAATTATTTGTAACATTCGTAATGGCAGCTCTTATTATAAGCGCTGCGGCCGAGGGCAATAAAATTCCTCTTATTGGAAGCAAGGCACCCTCTTTTACTGCTGAGTCAACCAACGGCAAAATTACCTTCCCCGAAAGTTTTGGAAAGAGCTGGAAAATTCTTTTCAGCCACCCGCAGGATTTTACACCGGTTTGCACCTCCGAGCTACTGGAGCTGGCTTATCTGAATGATGAGTTCGATGCGATGGATGTAAAACTGGCGGTAATTTCCACCGATGATTTAAAAATGCACAAAATGTGGAAAGCCCACCTGGAAGATTTGGACTATAAAGACAGGGGAAAACAAAAAGTGAATTTCCCGATTCTCGATGATCACAAAGCTGAAGCATCGAAAATTTATGGAATGCTTCACGAACCGGTTAGTACAAACAAAGATATCAGGGGTGTTTTTATTATCGATGCCAATAACATTGTACGTTCGGTTAATTTTTACCCAATGGAAATTGGGCGGAATATAGACGAAATACTCCGGATTGTTGCAGCTTTGAAAACCACCGACGAATCGCAGGTTTTTACCCCGGCCAACTGGAATAACGGAGATGATGTATTGATTCCTCATTTCCCTTACACTGCAGAACAAATAGCAAATGATCCTTCTGTTAGAGATGGATATTACAGTGTGGGCGACAGGCTATGGTTTAAAAAGCTGAAAAAATAATAGTAAAACTTTAGGTTTTTTTTCATTCAGAATAGTGCAATTAAACAGCAAAAAGGTGTTCAGAATTTTTTTGAACACCTTTTCCTTTTTAATCAATGAATTAAAATTTATTCTTCGGGCGTCAGTCGTACCACTTTACCCGGATTATTCAGTACTACGTAAATTGCTCCGTCGGGGCCGGTTGAAACATCGCGCACGCGGCCGGCACCTTTAAAAATGACCTGTTCATGAACTACACGTTCTTCTTCAATCTGCAGTAGTCTGACTTCTTCATATTTTAACGCTCCTACTAAAAGCCTGTTTTTCCATTTTTCAAATAAATTGCCCCGGTAAAAATCAAGCCCGCAAACGGCAATGGATGGTTTCCAGTAAAAATTGGGTTGCTCCATGCCCGGCATGTGGGTTAATTCGGTGATAATTGTACCGTTGTAGTTTCTTCCGTAGGTAATGGTTTCCCATCCGTAATTTTTTCCTGATTCAATCATGTTGAGTTCGTCGCCGCCCATCGGCCCGTGTTCCGTGGTCCAAAGCTCTCCGGTTTCAGGGTGAATGGCCATTCCCTGGATATTCCTGTTTCCCAGGCTATAAATCGATTTCATGGCTTCGTCGTCATAAAGGAACGGATTGTTTTCAGGAATCCGGCCGTCTTTATGAATGCGATGAACTTTTCCATTGGGCAGTGAAAAATCCTGTGCCTGGTAACCTGCGCCGCGGTCGCCAATGGCAAAATAGAGGTATCCCCACGGGTCGAATACAATGCGGCATCCGTAGTGGTGACGGGTGGTCCGATAAGTTTCAGGGGGAGCTTCAAAAAGCAGCTCTTCGTTTGTCCAGGTGTTATTTTCAATTTTTCCACGCACCAGACGGGTCATTGCGGGAGGCCGGTTGCCTTCATATTCTTTAAGCTCGTGGCTGTAGGCCAGGTAAATCCAGCCATTTCTTTCGTATTCAGGATCAACAGCTACATCGAGCAACCCTCCCTGGCCTTCGTGCAATACCTGTGGTGTATTTTTTACCGCTTCGGCCTGAAGTACCCCGTTTTCAACAATCCTCAATCGTCCGGGGCGTTCTGTTATAAGTGCCGTGTTTTCATCAATAAAATCAATGGCCCACGGAATTTCAAGGTTGTCGGCAAATGTTTCCACTTCCATAAAATAATCCATGGTTTCAACCATTTCAGGAGCTGGGGGTTTTACAGCACCTTCTTCTTTTTCGGCTTCGCGGATGTAGCCTACAACGGCCCGGATTTCTTCATCGGTAAGCGAACGTTCATACGAGGGCATACCCAGGTGAGGAATGCCATGTTTGATGTTGCGGATGACATAGCCGTCTTCGGCCCCAAACTGCCACACTCCGTCAACAAGGCTGGTTGCGTTGCCGCCGTTTAAATCAGAACCGTGGCACTGGGCGCAGTATTGCTGGTAAAGAGCTGCTGCATCGGGTTGAGCGTTGGTTTTTGCATTAAAAGAAAAAATCAGGAATAGTAGAAATAAAATGCTTCCGGCTTTTTGGATAATTGATTTCATAGGTAACAGTTTTTTTATTTGTATCTCAATATACAAAAAAGCAGGGAGCAAAAAGGTTTAATAAAATGTCTTTTTTGTCAATTTTTTTTTGGAGGGGGCTTAATATTTATCGGCAATTGCTTTTTCAATGCTCTTCCAAAGCAATTTTGCTGTTTTTCCCCAGCTGAATTTTTCTTTTTGGATGAAACCTTTTTGAATCAGTTCGTTGCGTTTTTCTGAGTTGCCGGCCAAAAGCTTCATGGCATCCGAAATTTGCCCGGAATTGTTGGGATCGACATAAATTACTGCTTCGCCACCCACTTCGGGCAGTGAAGTGGTGTTGGAGCAAATTACCGGTACACCGGCGCTCATCGCCTCAACCACAGGGATTCCGAAACCTTCGAAAAACGGAATGAATGTGAGTGCCAGGGCAGCACCTAAAATGGAATGCAGCTTAGAAGTTGGAACACGTCCGGTGAACACCACATCGTTTTTAAACTGCATGTTTTTGTACGTTTCAGAAATTTTCCCGGTTTTGTGCATTTGCCCGCCAACGATGAGTAATTTAATTCCTTTTTTATCCTTTACTTTAAACGTATCGAAAGCTTCAAGCAAGCCGGTTATATTTTTTCGCGGATGCAGCGCGCCCACAAACAGGAAATATTCACTGCCGGATGTATATTTTTTGCGGGTTGCTTTTTGGTTACCAGGTGGGGTGGGAGTATATGCGGTGTTTATTCCGTTGTAAACCACATCAATTTTTTCCTCGTCAATAGTAAAAGAGTGGGTAATATCTTTTTTTGAATAGTTTGAAACGGTGGCAATTCGGGTGGCTTCCCGGGCAAATTTCGGAAAAAAGTAGTTATAGTATTTTGCTTTCAGCCAGGGTAAATCTTTAGGGCGATGCACAAAATTTATATCGTGGATAACAGCAAGCTGCGGAGTTTTGGTGTTAAGAGAAAGATATCCGTCGGGTGACAGGAACAAATCTGCCTTGTATTTTTTCAGTATGCCCGGAATTCGAAATTCAAACCAAAAATACCATAAAACCGGGTGCCGGGTAGGAGGGCTAATAACAACAGGAGTAATGTTTTTAGCAAAAATGAACTTTTCATTGTAGGGGCGATCGAAAATGAAAATGAATTGATGCTGAGGGTGATTTTGCGTTATTCGTTTCAGCGTTTCAAACGTGAACCAGCCAATCCCTTCCAGTTTGTCCTCAATTAGTAACCGGGTGTTTACGGCAATAACCATTAATACGTTTTTCTATTTTGGGTAAATGTACAAAGTCTGTATAAATATTTTTTACTTTTACCGGTTCAAATTAAGGTACAACAATGTTAAAAACCAGGTTTTGAAACGGAAATTTATAACTAACCTTATATTACTGCTTTTTCTCAACCTTTTAATCAAGCCCTTTTGGATTTTTGGGATCGACCGCACCGTGCAAAACTTGGTGGGCGACCAGAGTTACGGGCTTTATTTTGCGTTGTTTAATTTTTCCATGATTCTCAACATCCTGCTCGATGTGGGAATTACCAATTACAACAACCGGAATATCGCCCAACACAATTTTTTATTGCCCAAACATTTATCGAATATCGTAGGATTAAAACTGGTACTCGCTTTTGTTTATGCTATTTTCAGCCTGACGGTTGCTTTTATCATCGGTTACGATAAAGTTCAGATTCACCTGCTGTTTTTCCTGATTTTTAATCAGTTTCTGATTTCATTTACTTTGTATTTACGCTCCAATATCAGCGGCCTGCACCTGTTCCGAACCGACAGCCTGATTTCTGTGCTCGACCGCAGTATTATGATCCTGATTTGCAGCGTGCTGTTGTTTAACGATTTTTTCAGGACACGCTTCACCATCGAATGGTTTGTGTATGCTCAAACAGCAGCATACCTTCTAACTGCCCTAATCACTTTTTTAATTGTATTGAAAAAATCGGGCCGAATTAAGTTACGTTTTAACTGGAGGTTTTTCTTTGTTTTTTTACGTAAATCGTACCCTTACGCATTGCTCATTTTGCTGATGTCGTTGTATAACCGCATCGACTCGGTGATGCTCGAGCGCCTGCTGCCGGGAACTATCGGCGAAGAACAGGCTGGTATTTATGCCCAGGCATTCCGGCTGCTCGATGCTGTGGCCATGTTCGGCGCTCTGTTTGCAGGGTTGTTGCTGCCTATTTTCTCAAAAATGCTTAAGCAACGCGAGCCCATTGGCGATATGGTGAAGCTTTCCTATTCTTTGCTTATTGTACCAGCTGTAGTAGTTGCATTATCAAGTGTTTATTACGATGGTGAAATAATGTCGCTCCTTTACCATTCCAACACTGCTTACTCGTCTGACATCCTTGGAATTCTGATGCTTGGCTTTCTTGGGATTGCTACTACTTACATTTTTGGAACGCTGTTAACCGCCAACGGAAGTTTAAAGCAGCTCAATATTATGGCATTTTCAGGCATGGCGCTCAATGTAGTTTTGAACCTTATTCTGATTCCCCGCTTTCAGGCCTACGGTTCGGCATACAGCAGCCTGGTTACCCAACTTTTTACCGGTGCAGTGCAGCTGGCGCTTGCGGTTTATATTTTAAAGCTGAAAATTGATTGGGTGTTCATTTTTAAACTGTTGTTTTATGTGGGAGCAGTTGCACTTTTCGGCTGGTTGTCAGAGTTTCTTTCAAACTGGGTTTACGGTTACCTGCTTATGATTTTTGCTTCTGTTGTTTTTGCTTTCTTATTAGGTTTAATTAGTTTAAAAGACCTTTATAAAATAATCAGATACGAATAGAAATGGCGAATCCAAGTGTTGAGGAGTTGAAGAAAAACGAAGATTACGAACTGCTAGCGCATTTAAATCACAAGCAAATAAAAGATTTTGTGCTGAAGCAATTAACGGGGAGTACAAGTAAAATTGTTAATGTGTTTGCCATTTATCAGTTGTTGATGGTTTTAACCGGCATGTTTTTTCTGGCCCGCGCCCTCGTGCTGGCTTTTCGCAATGAAATTCAGCCGCTGCTCATCTCGGTACTGGCCATAGTTTTCAGCCTTTCTCTGTTAATTATTATTCATGAAGTTTTACATGGAATCGCACTAAAATTTACCGGTGCCAAACATGTTGCCTTTGGCGGATATTTGAAGAAATTCATCTTTTACGCCGAGGCCGATCGTCATGTACTGAACCGGAAACAATTTACATTTGTCGCGCTAACCCCGTTGATTGTGGTGAAGTTGATAACCTTAACAGGGATAATCCTCACTATTGGCGAACCTGCTTTCTATTTCTGGCTTCTTTTGATGAGCGCCCACAGCTTGTTTTGTGCCGGCGATATCGGGCTGCTTTCGGTTTTTTATAACGATGCCGCAAAAGAAATTTTTACTTTCGATGTGAAGGATGAAAAGACAAGTTACTTTTATAAAAGAACTGAAAAGTTTTAAATATACTTTATAAAAACAATCACTAAAACATGAGTTTTAAGTGTACTTAAAATAGTTTAGTTTGAAAAAGTTTCACCGAAATCTTAAAATACCAGGCTCACTGTTGTCATTTTTTCCGGTGTCGAATCCACTTTCAGACTGCCTCCGTGTAATAACATAATTTGTCTCGACAGGCTCAGGCCAATACCCGAACCCGATTCTTTGGTTGTGAAAAACGGCACAAAAATTTTGTCCATTAATTCATCAGGAATGCCCGGCCCGTTGTCGGTTACCGAGATTTGTGCCCGTCCGTCAGCGTTGATTTCCCCTTTCAGTAAAATCATTCCGTCCGGTCTGTTTTTGAGTGCTTCAAGCGCATTTTTCAGCAAGTTGATGAGCACCTGCGAAACCTGTTTTTTGTCGGCTGCAATTTCCAGATTTTCAGGATTTACCTCCCATTTAATCTGAATGTTTTCATCAATGTGTTCCAGGTTTATCAGCGTGATGATATTGTCGAATAACTGCTTTACTACAATCGGTTTTTTATCCGGTTTTGGCAGGCGGGTCAGTTTTCGGTAGGTTTCCACAAAACTTATTAAACCGTTGCCCCGCTCATTTATTACTTCCAGTCCTTTCAAAGTATTGGCAATTATTTTTTCATTAGGCAGTTTTCCGTCCAGGTTTTTGTAGTATCCCATAATTGTTTGCGACAGCGAAGTGATGGGCGCCACGGTGTTCATAATTTCGTGCGTTAAAACCCGAATCAGTTTTATCCACGACTCGAGTTCTTTTGTTTCGAGTTCGTTTTTAATGTCCTGAATAACAACTAGCTGAAGGTTTTTCTGGGATGTGATAAATTTTGTTGCTTTCAGGGAAACTTGTATAATTCCGTTTTTGTTTTTGAAATTTACCAATCTCAGATCGCCGGGTTGAAGCTCTTTTATGGCAGAAAAAAGTTTTCGGTCAATTTGACTAACCTGGTTGATGTGCGTTAAATGTTCGCGGCCCAGTAAATGTTTCGCTGCCGAGTTGGCAAGAAAAACATTTCCTTTTTCATTGTGGGTTAAAATTCCGATAGAAACGTTTTCAAGAATTGTTTTATAATACTGTTCCTGTTCCTGCAAATCGAACTTAATATTTTTTATCAGTTCATTTACTTTGTTCAAGCTGGAATTGAGCTCATTCATGGCTTTATTTCCGGTTTTGCCAGGAAAATTTAATGTGGAATCTTCATTCCGGATAGCATCGAAGAACCAGGCAATTTTACGGTTTGTACGATTAAGAAAATTGATGAGTTCAACCACCTGAAATATGAAAATAATTATTGCAAAGGCAGCCAGAACATAAATTTTCTGATCAAAAAGCAGCCAACTCGTTGCAATGGCTGTGAAAGCCAAAAAACAGGCACGGGAAACTATATTTCTGTTAAGATGCTGACTAACCATTACAGGTTGTATTTTTTCATTTTATTGTACAGCGTTTGTCGCGTAATTCCCAAATGTTCTGCCGCCGCAGAAAGGTTGGAACCGCTTTTTTGAATGACTTTCGAAATCATTTTTTGCTCCATCTCCTCGATTGTGCCTTCAAAAATATCGACCATGCTCTGTGTTACCGGCCTGAAAAAGAAGTCATCGGGAGTCAGTTCTTTTTTATCGGAAAGAATTACCGCTTTTTCAATGGTGTGCTGAAGCTCCCGCACGTTACCTGGCCACTGGTAACTTTGTAATTTTTTTGCGCCTGATTCAGAAATAGCTGCACAGTTTTTCCGGTATTTGTTGCAGTAAATTTTCAGGAAATAATCGGCAATAGCGGTAATATCTTCTTTTCGTTCGCGCAGTGGAGGAATTTCAATATGAATGGTATTGATACGGTAAAGCAAATCTTCGCGAAACGAACCGTCGGCTACCATTTCATCGAGGTTTTGATTGGTGGCACACACCAGCCTGATATCCACCGGAACCGGTTTGTTACTTCCGATGGGCGTAACCGAACGGTTTTGAATGGCTGTTAACAATTTGGGTTGAAGTTGAACAGGAAGGTTTCCGATTTCATCGAGAAAAAGGGTGCCTCCGTTGGCGTTCTCGATTTTTCCGGTCCTGTTGTTGCGCGCATCAGTAAACGATCCTTTTTTATGTCCAAAAAGCTCGCTCTCGAAAAGTGTTTCGCTGATGGCGCCCATGTCAACACTCACCATTATTTCATTGGCTCTTTTTGAGTGGCGGTGAAGTTCGCGGGCAATCAATTCTTTCCCGGTACCATTGTCGCCGGTAATCAGCACATTGGCATCGGTTTTTGCTACTTTCCGCACAAGATTAAGAATCTCCCTCATTTGTGGTGATTGCGCAATGATGAAATGTTTGTCGCGATTGATTTCGCTCCGCAAGGCACTTTCTTTTTGTTTAAGTTGCTTGATCTCTTTTTTCGATTGTTGCAGTTTAAATACATTGCGCAGCGTCGTGCGCATTTTTTCATTGTCCCATGGTTTTAGGATAAAATCGGCCCCTCCTTTTTTTAGCGCTTTTACCGCCAGTTCCACATCTCCGTAAGCAGTAAAAAGAACCACTTCCATGTCTGGCCGCAGTTCCTGGATTCGAGTCAACCAGTACAATCCCTCGTTCCCGGTGTTGACTCCGGCTGAAAAATTCATGTCGAGTAAAACCAGGTCGTATTCACCTGCTTCAATCAGTGCTGGCAATTGATTGGGACTGGCAATGGTTTTAACTTCCTCAAAATCATCCTGCAATAAAATTTCAAGTGCACTTAAAATGCTTTTGTTATCGTCAACTATGAGTAATTTTCCTTTTGGCATTTTTTATTGAGATAAAGTTTCTCGCAAAGGCGCTAAGTGAATTTTACATCATAATCTTCTTTGCGTCTCTGCGCCTTTGCGAGAACATTCTTTTTCAAAGTTACTTTTACTCATAACCATTTCAAACAGAGTGTCAAATTATTTTACACTTTTTGTCCATTTTTTTTACAGTGTTCGGTGAGAAAAGGAGTTTGTCCGGTCATAAATTTCTGATTTTCTGATTATTGTAAAACGCGGCATTTTTTTGGCACTTATAAATATCAAATGCGAAAAGTATGTTTGAACGAAAAGGAATAATGTTTTTTTTATTGCTGCTGGCGGGATTGGTTTCATCTGCTCAACAGAAATGGAGCCTGGAAGATTGTATCGATTATGCATTGAAAAATAACCTGGATATCGAAAGCCGGAGAATTACATCGGAGGCCAACAAGGAAATGCTTGCGCAGTCGAAAAGAAACAGGCTTCCTTACATTGAAGCAGGAACCAACTACAATATCAATTTTGGTAAATCAGTCGACCCCAATACCAATGACGTAACTTATAACAGTTTTGCATCCAACAGCTATTCACTTTCGGGTTCGGTTCCGCTTTTCGATGGTTTCATACGAAACAACCAGATTGCTTACAACCGTTTTATTTACCGGGCCGGCCTGGCAAGAGAAGAAACGCAGAAAATTGAAATTGCTTTTGTTGTGATGAACGCTTTTCATAATTCGTTATATTACAAAGGATTGCTTGAGATAGTGGAAGCACAAAAAGAACTTTCGGAACTCAACCTCAAGAAAGTGACGAAAGAAACCGAGGTGGGCATAAGCGCCAAAACCGATATCCTGGAAATTGAAGCCCGGCTGGCGGAAGAAGAGTTGCGGGTGATCCGCACTTCCAATAATCTTGAGGCATCGCTGCTCGATCTTAAAAGAGCGATGAATTACCCGCCGGATCGGGAACTGCAATTGCAGGATTTGAACGATATCAGTTATGCATCATCTGCTGTTTTTGAAAATGCCGACAGTGTTTATTCGATGGCAGTAAAACATTTGCCGGGTGTTGAAGCACAACAACAGGAGTTAAAAGCAGTGGAGAAAAATCTGGCCATTGCACGCGGACAATTATCTCCCTCGGTGTCGTTATCAGGAGGCTATTACACCGGTTTTTATGAAACCCGAACTGATGAACAGGGAAATCCCATTTCTTTTCGTGATCAGTTATCCAACAATGCATCCCAGTCTGTTGGTTTGCGGCTTTCCATCCCAATTTTTGCCCGATGGAAGACTCGTTCAGATATAAAACTCAATAAACTTGATTTGGAAGCCAAGAAAGTAGAACTTCAGAATTTTAAGAATCAGTTGTACTACGAAATTGAATCTTACTGCCAGGAATTGTCAGCCACATCTGCCGAATACCTGCAGGCGAAGAAGCAAACCGAGTCGAATGAGTTGGCATTTGAAGTGGCAGAAAAGAAAAAAGAGCAGGGATTGATAAATATTCTCGATTTTTACACGAGCAAAAACCTGCTGTCGAACGCACAGGGCGAATTGTTGCGAACGAAACTTCAATACATCATAAAACGAAAAACAATTGATTTTTACATGGGTAAACCGGTGTTTGGGATCGGTAAATTACGCTGAATTAAAAAGTTGTTGAAGATGATAAAGTTAGATAATTCAAATGTTTCGATTTTTGGAATAACAGTGAAAAAGGAATTTGCTTATTCTGAGTCTATTCCTCAAAATCAATTCGTTTACCCCAACCCTAAAGGGAGCGAATTGATTCTCCCTGCTCCCTTTAGGGTTGGGGTAAACAGGGAGAAGAAATTTGCGATGATTGCTTGCATGTTGAATGGTATTTTAAAGATAAACCAACAAAAATAAACTATAACATGGGAATGGACAGGAAAATAGAGAAGAAAAAGGGGATACGACCAAAACACATCATTTACGGTGTGGCTGGCCTTGTATTCATCTTTTTACTAATGAAGATCATTAAAGATTCCAACATAACAACGCTGAAAGTCGACCGCGAAAAAATTACCATCGAAGAGGTGCAAATGGGAGATTTCGACGATTTTATCCGGACAAACGGAACGGTTGAGCCAATATCAACAATTTACCTGGATGCTGAAGAGGGCGGAAGAGTGGAAGAAATTCTGATTGAAGAAGGCGCCAAAGTAAATAAAGGAGACGTAATTCTGGTGCTTGAAAATCGAACCGTTTATATGGACATAATGAACAGCGAATCGAACCTGGCACAAAAACAAAATTACCTGCGCCAAACCCGAATAAATTTTGAAAATGCGTTGATTGATTCCAGACGGCTGTTACTGAATTCGGAATTCGATATCATTAAAAAGAAGAGGAACTTTGAGCAGCAGGAAGCACTGTTTCAGGACGATCTGGTGGCAAAAGAAAAGTATCTGGAGGCCAAAGAAAATTATGAATATGCCGTTCGGCTGCTGGAAATCAACAAGCAGAAAATGGAGAATGATTCGATGATACGAATCACGGAAATGAACCAGCTTCAAAAGGAACTGGCAAAAATGGCACAGACGCTTGAGCTTGTCCGCGAACGGCTGGATAATCTGAATGTGAAAGCTCCGGTTGACGGGCAGTTGGGAATGCTCGATGCCGAAATTGGACAGAGCATTGGAAGGGGAACACGAATCGGACAGATTAATGTGTTGACGGATTTTAAAATTGAAGCGCTGATTGACGAGCATTACATCGACCGGGTGCGGCAAGGACTTTCTGCTACATTCGAACGGCAAAACAGTCTTTTTAACCTACAGGTAAAAAAAGTGTATCCTGAGGTTAGAAATTCGCAATTTCAGATTGATCTCGTTTTTACGGATGAACGGCCCGATAATATCCGCACCGGGCAAACCTATTACATTAATTTACAACTGGGACAGCCACAAAAATCGTTACTCGTTAGTTTGGGCGGGTTTTTCAACAGCACCGGTGGCCAGTGGATTTATGTAGTCGATCCATCGGGCGATTTTGCCACAAAACGCGAAATACGCATTGGACGTAAAAATCCGAAGTATTACGAAGTGCTTGAAGGACTGGAAGAAGGCGAAAAAGTGATAACTTCAGGGTACGATTTGTTTGGGGAGAATGATAAGCTGATACTTAGATAGAGAAGCCTCCCCCGGCCCCTCCAAAGGAGGGGAGAAAGAGAGGAGGCCTAAACCTCTCCAAAGGAGAGGGAATATGAAAAGAAAATGAATGTAAAAATTGAATATATTAATATTAACGCAGCGTTCCTATCCTCCCCCTTCGGGGGAGTTAGAGGGGGCTGTTATTAAAGGGGGCTCTTATGATAAAAACTGAAAAACTAACAAAAGTCTTCCGCACAGAGGAAGTTGAAACGTTCGCATTGAACGAAGTTTCTATTCACGTGAAAGCGGGTGAATTTGTAGCCGTAATGGGACCTTCGGGTTGCGGAAAATCGACGTTGCTGAATATTATCGGGTTGCTCGACAATCCGACCGGTGGCAAATATTTTTTCGACGGAACGGAAGTAGGCACCTACAAAGAACGCCAGCGCACACAAATGCGAAAAGGAAACATCGGTTTCGTTTTCCAGAGTTTTAACCTGATTGATGAACTGACGGTTTACGAAAACGTGGAACTGCCGTTGATCTACCTGAAGCTGAAAGCGAGTGAGCGAAAGGAGATGGTAGGAAAGGTACTGGATCGGATGAAAATCGGGCACCGGGCAAAACATTTTCCGCAGCAACTTTCTGGCGGACAGCAGCAGCGTGTAGCTATCGGCCGGGCAGTGGTTGCCAATCCGAAGCTGATACTTGCGGATGAGCCCACCGGAAACCTGGATTCGAAAAACGGCCTCGAAGTCATGAATCTGTTAACAGAATTAAACAAGGAAGGAACAACCATCATCATGGTTACACACTCAATGCACGATGCCGGTTTTGCCCACCGCGTCATTAACTTGTTCGACGGCGAAGTAATTACTGAAAATGTGAATGAACCGATGGTGGAGATATTGTAGGAGGTGCAGAGGGCAAAGAGCTTAGGGCACAGAACAAGATACGAATTGTGAGAGTTTTACTTCAAGTGAAGCCTTCACTAAAAACGAGCTTGAAAGTGATAATTAAAACAAAGAACAAAAAACAAAATGTTCAAAAACTATCTTAAAACCGCACTTCGTTTTCTAAAACGAAACAAGATTTTTGCCGGAATAAACATGTTAGGCCTGTCAATTGCTTTGGCTGTTTCATTCATTATTTTACTTTATATAATTAATGAGTTGAGCTATAATTATTGCCATAAGAACCGGAATCAAATTTTCAGGGTTTTGAATAATTATTCTGAATTTAAAACCACCCAGCCCGGAACTCCCTATATTCTGGCTTCAACCTTAAAAGAGGAATTTCCGCAAGTAGAAAAGGCGGTAAATGCGCAGAACCTGAGAAGCCTGAGATTGAAATCAGGCGATGAATTTATTAACGTTTTTGGTGCGGTTGCAACAGGATCAGAGATTTTCGACATGTTCACTATCCCATTGATTGGAAGTTTGGACGCGAAAAAACTGCTCGACAATAGAAATTCAATTGTTCTTTCAAAAGAAATAGCTGAAAAGTTTTTCCCTGGAGAAGATCCGACAGGAAAGGGAATTGTGGGATTGGTGAACAACGAAGAACAGATGTTTACTGTAACTGGTGTTTTTGAGGATATTCCTGTTAATTCCACTTTCAGGGCCAAATGTTTTGTAAACAGCGAATGGACAATTGGCCCCATAAATGATGCGTTCAATATTGATAATGCCGAAACCAGTTGGGAACATGATTTTTGGACGACTTGGGTTTTTCTTTCGGACAAGGTTAGGCAAGAAGAAATTGACAGCCAGTTCAGGAATTTAGAAACAAAATATCCCTCGAAAGGAATAAAAAGAACGTACTCGTTGCAAAAACTTTCCGATGTTTATTTAAAATCGGAAAACCTCCAAAACGCAGGCTTGCGGGGTGACATGAAAAATATCCGTTTGTTTTCTGCCATTGCTTTCCTTATTTTACTCGTAGCATCCATCAATTATATCATGCTTTCAACAGCAGTTTCATCTGGCAGGTCGAAAGAGATTGGAATACGGAAAACAAACGGTGCGGGTAACAACAACATCAAAAATCAGTTACTTAGCGAATCGGTGATACTGGCCTTGCTTGTGTTGCCAATTGCACTTATATTAACCTGGGTCGGATTGCCCTTTGCCGGAAAACTATTTCAAACCAGGTTAAATATTATCGACTCAAATCTGTTTCTCTATATTTTGGTTTACCTGGCGCTTACCATTTTAATCGGGTTAACTTCTGGCATTTACACTTCTGGCTGGCTTTCACGGTTAAAAGTAATTGATGTTTTAAAAAGCACATCAAAATCAGGAAACAGGAAACAAAATTTCCGTTCATTTCTAATTGTCATTCAGCTTGTTATTTTCTGCACTTTTGTTTCAGCCACATTAATCATACGGTCGCAGTACAATTTTGCGCTAACCCAAAATCCCGGACATCATAACAGCAATATCGTGTTGATTGATCTTGGGCGCAATTTTAAAAATTATTCAGCTTACATAAATTCAATCCAGAATTACCCCAATGTGATTAATGCTGCCGGAGCAATGCACAGCCTTCCCATGTTAGGAGGGATGTCAACCATGCACCCACATTTTACAAACCCGGAACAACAGGTGAAACTGGAAGGAATGGCCATAGATTTTGACTTTCTGAAAGTGATGGGAATTCAGGTAGTTGAAGGCCGCGATTTTTCGCGTGACTTTAACAGCGATCTCACGCAGTCGGTAATTTTAAACGAAACGGCTGTCAGAGAGTTGGGAATTGTTGACCCGGTGGGAAAAAAACTTTGGGGATCAACCATCATCGGGGTTGTAAAAGATTTTAACCTTCACTCCATTCATACCGGTATTCCTCCATTGCAAATCAGCATGACCGATCGGTATATCCAACAGGTTGCAGTTCATTATCAACCCGGAACTCTTGGCAGTGTGCTTCCACTACTGGAGACAGAATGGAAAGAAGTAGCGCCAGACAGGCCTTTCAGCTACACAACTATTGAAGACCTTATTGAAGGGCTTTACTCAACAGAAAAAAACCTGAGTACCATCGTTTCTATTTTTGCATTATTTACTTTGCTTATTGCAGCTTTTGGATTATTCGGACTTACGCTTTTTGTGGCAAGGAGCCGCACTAAAGAAATTGGCATCAAAAAGGTATTTGGCAGTTCAGAAAAATCCATCATTTATTCATTTCTGAAGGAGGATTTTATCATGGTTGTGGTAGCTTCAATACTTGCGATTCCAATTACGTATTATTTTATGGATAAGTGGTTAAGCAATTTCTCGTATAAAGTGGACATAAAATTCTGGTTTTTTGTTGTTGCGTTTTTTATTGCAATGCTTGTTGTTTTACTTACTGTGTTATTTCATTCTTTCAGGGCTTCTCGTACAAATCCGGTGGAAACATTGAGGTACGAATGATAAAACTATATAATACTAATCGTCATGATCAAAAACTATCTAATATCTGCACTCCGGTTTCTGAAGCGCAACAAGCTTTTTACCGGTATAAACATTATGGGACTTTCTCTCGCGCTGGCAGCTTCATTTATCATTCTGTTATATGTAATAAATGAACTGAGCTATAATACTTATTTTAAAAACCGGACGCAGATTTTCCGGGTTTTAAATTATAATGAAGATGTTAAGGTAACTGATGAAAGTACTCCTTATGTATTGAGCAAACATTTAAAAGATGGATTCCCGCAAGTTAAATATGTGACGCCAATCAGAAATGTGAGGGAGTTTAGTCTAAAACTTAATGAAGAGTTTATTCCTGTTAAAAATGCAATTGGTTCCAATTCTGAAATTTTTAAAATTTTCAATTTATCACTAATAGGCCAACAGGAAGATATACTCGAAGAACCAAACTCGATAGTACTTTCACAGGATCAAGCACAAAAATTTTTCCCTGATGAAAACCCGATAGGTGAAAAATTAATAGCCCATGCAAACAATAGAGAAGTGGTATTTGAAGTTAAGGGAGTTTTTAAAAATATTCCTGATAATACTACTTTTCAGGCTGATTGTTTTATCAATTCAAAATGGGGCTTAGAACAGATAAATTATAGAACAGAAGATAAAAATGCAGAAACAAGCTGGAATTCCTATGGATGGCACACATGGTTGTTTCTCAACAAAAATTCAGACATCACCTCTCTTAATGAACAGTTCAGAGCACTTGAAAAAACAGTTTACGGAGAAGAAGATAAATATGATTTCTCTCTTCAGAATTTATCAGATGTGTACTTCGGATCTCAGCATATAAATAGCGGATTACCAAAAGGAAACCTAAAAAATATTCGGATTTTTTCGGCTATTGCAATACTTGTAGTAATTATTGCCGCACTCAATTATATCATCCTTTCAACGGCAGTTTCAACAAGCAGATCAAAAGAAATTGGGATTCGGAAAACCAATGGTGCCAGTACACAATCCATTCGAAAGCAATTGATGGCCGAATCGTTGATTCTGTCAATTTTGGTTTTGCCAATAGCTTTGTTTTTAGCATGGCTAGGGAAGCCTTATGCCGAAGAGCTATTTCAAGCCAAACTTCTAATAATCAAATCAAATATTGCTATTTATGTAACTGTTTATATTGTGCTTACCGTACTTATTGGATTGGTGTCAGGACTATACACTTCATCGTTTTTAGCAAAGTTAAATGTAATCAGTATTTTAAATAAATCAGTACAACCCGGTAATCGCAAATCGCATATTCGGTTTGCCCTGATTGTGGCGCAACTCATCATTTTTTGCTTTTTCGTATCGAGTACTTTAATTGTTCAATCACAATATAAATATGCTCTCAACAAAAATCCGGGTTATCACAACAGAGATATTTTATTTATTAATATGGGGGAGAATTCTGAAAAATCAAAAGTGTTTATTAATGGTATTAACGATTTTCCGAATGTGATTTCTGCAGGAGGAGCAATAGACGCTTTACCAATGACCAGTTTTTGGCCTTATCCCATGGAACTGCCTGGCGACAAATCTAAAAAAATACCTATTGAGCTTTTGGCGGTTGATTATAGTTTTATTGAAGCAATGGGAATACATGTGCTTGAGGGAAGAAGTTTTACACCTGGAGACGATGAAAACTCATATATACTTAACGAAAAAGCCGTAAAAGCACTTGAATTAACCGATCCTGTTGGGAAAAGAATTGATGTAGTAGATGGAACTGTTATCGGGGTCGTTGAAAATTTTAATTTGCATTCCTTGCACAGCGATATCCCTCCTTTATTAATAGTGGCATCAGACAATTTTGCCCAAGTGGTTGCTATCCGCTACAAAGCCGGAACTTTAGGAAATGTATTGTCAACAATTAAATCTGAATGGGAAAGAGTTTTACCCGGCCAACCTCTTGATTATAAAGCAATAGATGATTTTTTGAAAGAGGTTTATTCGGAAGAGAAAAACCTAAGCGTGATTGTTTCATTGTCAGCGTTTTTTGCATTAATGATTGCTTCGTTTGGGTTATTTGGCCTTACACTTTTTATCATGAAATCCCAAACCAAAGAGATAGGTATAAAAAAAGTTTGTGGTAGTTCCGGGAAAGGAATTATAATGTCTTTTCTGAGTAAGAATTTTATCATGGTTACAATTGCAATGATTCTGTCAATTCCTCCTACAATTATAGTTATGAATCAATGGCTCAGTAACTTTTCATTTAGAACAGATATTAAATGGTGGGTATTTGCACTTACTTATATGATTGCCACAATTGTAGTTTTAATTACCGTTTTTTATCATTCTTTCAGGGCATCGCGAACTAATCCGGTGGAGGCATTGAGGTATGAATAAAGGAGTCGCAGAGCGACGATGTTGTGGTAGAAAAGCGATTCATTTTTTACCAAAAATCGCATAGCGATGGTGTTTTTATTGCAAACGAAATATTATAAAACATAAAAAGATATGGCAAATACATACACGCAAATGAATGTACATGCAGTTTTCTCGGTCAAAGGAAGGGGAAATTTTATTTCAAACAACTGGAGTGAACAATTGCACCGCTACCTTGCCGGCACGTTAAAAGAAACAAAAAATTACTCATTGAGCGTTGGGGGGTATAAAGATCATGTACATATATTTTTTGAACTGAATCCTACAATATCGGTTTCGGATATTCTAAAAAATGTAAAAGCAAAATCGTCAAAGTGGATAAATCTTGAAGGCTTTGTAGCCGGAAAGTTTGAGTGGCAAGCAGGATATGGAGCATTTACCTATTCCCGGTCACAAAGAAATGATGTTATTAAATACATAATGAATCAGGAAGAGCATCATAGGAAACGCTCATTTAAGGATGAATATCTGGAATTATTGCGAAAAAATGAAATAAAATATGAAGATGCTTATTTGTTTGAATTTTATGAATAAAAAAATTGCGGCACCGTCCCTACGGGACTTTGGGTTTGGCACTGTATCGGATTCTACCATAACATCGTGCCGCTGGCACTGGTTAATGATAAAAAATGTCTCCTTCACGGGATTTCGGGGTAAAAACCAAGCTGGCGAGCCCGGTGAGCAGCAACAAGAAATCCCGAGAATGAAGTGAGTCAGGATGGAAACTTTGAAATATTAATAATAAAATTTCAGCATAACGAATGAATAAAACGTTTAATCATGATAACTCAACTTATAATCGCTTTTCGTTTTTTAAGAAAGAACAGAACATTCACAATACTTAACATCGTTGGGCTTGCCTTCGGTTTTACCTGCGCCATACTTATTATGATGCATGTCGGGAAAGAAAAATCGTATAATACCTCGATACCGGAGCACGAACGCGTTTTTTACCTGGTTCAGAAAAGTCCGGAATCGCCTTTGGGAAATACGACCATCAGTTATGCGATTCCTGTAATGCTGGCTGAACATTATCCTGAAATTGAATATTTCGCCCGCACTGAAAATTATAGTCAGTACAGCAACTGTATTGTATCGTACCACGGAAAAGGGGGCGATGATTTATTGAGTTTCAATGAACGGGACTTCTACCTTGCAGATAATGACCTTTTTGAAATCATCCGGTATTCTTTTCTGGAAGGTACTCCTGAATCAGCTATGAAAGAAGTCAATTCAGTGGTGCTGTCGAAGGAAACCGCAGACAAATACTTTGGAAACGAACCTGCCCTGGGAAAAACACTGGTGTTAAACAACGACAAGTTTTTTACCGTTTCGGGCGTTGTCGATATTCCCGAATATGTCACTTTTGAATTTTCGATGATTGCACCCATCAGGTCGTTGCGCTCCGAATCAAAACTCAGTGGCTGGGACAGCAACGGACAACCTTTTTTCAAGCTAAATAAGAATACTGATTACAAAACTTTCAATCAGAAAATTAAAAGTTTTTATGCCGAAATAAAACCTGATAATGTAAGAAACCCCGAGCAACTGTCGCTTGCCATGATTCCTGCCAAAGAGCGCAGATTGTACTACAATAGAAATCCGCTCTACCTTCTCATTTTCATCGGCATTGTGGTTTTGGCAGTTAGCGTATTAAACTATGTAAATCTTTCCACTTCGCTGGTTCAGAAACGTTCATCTGAAATTGCCATGCGAAAGATTTCGGGCGCCGGGAGATGGCTGATTGGCAAACAATTCATCAGGGAAACAGGGCTAATCAGTTTTTTTGCCGTGGTTTTAGGAGTATTCTTAGCGAAAACAGGACACCCGGTTTTTAGAGCACTTACAGGTTCCGACATCAAAACTTTTATGGAAACCCATTTAACGTTATTTATTGCCGGTAGTCTGCTGCTTTGGTTTATTGTAACACTGTTTGCCAGTTTTTATCCCGCAATGATTCTCTCAGGCGTTCGTCCACTTTCGGTTTTTAAAAAGGAAAAGAAATCCGGGGTTGGCATTCGAAGCAAAAATGTGCTGATTACGTTTCAATTTGTTATTTCCATCATGCTCGTGGTCATCACCCTCATGGTGAACAAACAGTACCGTTTTATGGCAGAAATGCCTTTGGGTTTCGATAACAAAATGGTGATGCAGATTCCGCTGACCAACACTTTAAAAACTAACTATGAGAGTTTGAAAAGCGAACTGGGAAAAATTTCAGAAGTGAAAAATATGTGCGCAGCATCGTCAATGCCGGCAGGAATTCCCAATCATTCGGGAGTATCGTGGACCGACGATAAAGGGGAAAAACACGACGATTCCTTTGGGTTTGCTATTGTTTCGGATGGTTATACCCAAACGTTTGATATGAAAATGGCGATGGGCGATGAATTTGTGGTTGAAAATCCGGTCGGGTTAAAAGGAGTTCTTATAAACGAAGCAGCGGCAGCCCGGCTGGGATTTGAATACCCTGTTGGAGAGCAAATTCAGTTTTGGGGAAAAGAAAGTACAATTATCGGCGTTGTCAGTGATTTTCAAAACAATTTTATATTCAACCGCGTAAAACCGATGGTGATGTCGGCACACCCGGAACATCAGGGTTTTACAAAGTTCCTGTTTGTAAGTTTAACACCGGGAAATGTGGACCGAACAATCAATGAAATCGAAACGACAATCAAAAATATTTCACCTGATTTTCCTTTTGAATATAGTTTTACCAATGCAGAAGTTGCTGCATATATCGATGAAATAAAGCAGATAAACAACACGTTCCGTTTTGCCAGTATTATCTCGATTGTGCTGGCATTGGTTGGGCTGATTGCTTTAACATACCATGCTACTCAGTCGAGAACCAAAGAAATTGGTGTAAGAAAAGTGAACGGGGCCCGGAATGTTGAAATTATGACGTTGCTCAACAAGGCATTTGTGCGGAATATTGCTGTGGCATACATTATTGCAGCTCCAATTGCCTGGATGATTGTTTATCGTTTGCTGCAGGGGATTGATAATAAAACAACCATCACGGTCGGAGTTTTTCTGATCGCAGGTCTTATTGTCGGTTTAGTTGCATTGCTTACGGTTTCGGTTCAATCGTGGCAGGCAGCATCAAAAAATCCGGTTGAGGCTCTCCGATACGAGTAGAGGAGTGTTAAGTTCCCTGGTACAAAGTGACTCGGGATTGAGACGTTGAGATAGCAGTTAAGAGAAGTTCCCGGTAACCCGGGAAATCGGCATTAAGGAATGAGTAATAAAAATGAAATAATAACTAATTGAGAGTTAAAATGCCATTGGTTGAATCTAAAATAAAGGCTTTAATCTTTTCAGAATTGGAATTAAGCAATTTTTTGATATCATTTGTGGAGCAATTGCCACGACGAATCCAGATAACTTTTGGTGGAAATCCCCAAAAAGCAACAAGCTTGGGAGATAGATTTTGGTCGAACAGAAGTTTCATCACGCGCAAAGTTCAATCTTTTCTTTGTTTGCAGCATAGCTCAAACATGCAAGTATGTCTTCTCTTTCCAAATTTGGGAAATCATCAAGAATTTCTTCAAAACTCATTCCTGAAGCAAGGTAGCTTAAGACATCAGCTACAGTTATCCGCATTCCCCTTACGCAGGGTTTCCCACTTCTTTTCCCCGGTTCTAATGTTATTCTTTCATTTAGCAACATGGTTACTTTTTTATTCAAAAATACTAAAAACATCGAAATATGATTTGGTACAACATTAAATTAATTGCCCGCAGAATTTTTAAGGATAAAGCTTTTTCGACCATTAGCGTAGTCGGATTGGTTATCGGAATTGCCTCCTTTCTAATCCTGTTTTTGTATGTATCAAACGAAAAAAGTTTCGATAAACATTTTGACGATCACGAACGAACTTACCGGGTGACTTCCATTCCCGAAGGCCGGGAAGAAACTCCATGGGCGCGAAGCCTGGGAATTATTCATCCCGCCACCGCAACAATTCCGGAAATTGAAAAATCCACTCAGTTTTCGCACTGCGAAGTGGGAACCATAAAAATGGGAGAGCAAACGTTTCAGCAAAACGATATCATGTCGGTTGACGAAAGTTTTATTGAAATGTTTTCGGTACAACCCAAAGTGGGAGATTTGTCGGAAATTTCGAAACCCAACACCGTGTTTGTTACCGAGGATTTTGCAGACAAATATTTTAAAAACGAAAACCCGGTTGGAAAAACAATTACAATTGAGGCGCTGCAATATGCCCGAAATATTGGGAATTACGAAATCCGTGGGATTGTAAAAAATACACATCCGAAAACACATTTCAACTACGAACTGCTGCTTTCGCAAAAAGGCGGTTTGCAGGAAAGATACGAAACGTTACCCAACCAGAAAACACAATGGGTTTACAACTACATTAAATTAGAAAAAGGGGCGTTGCCAACTGAAGTTGAAAACAAAATTCTGCGTTTTTACGATGCCGGCAGCTTAAAGCAAACGCGCGGCCCAAAAGAATATCAGTTTCAGTTGGTGCCGATGGACGACATTCATTTAAAATCTGATTTTCGGTTTGAACTCAAAGAAAGCTCAAGCAAAATAAATATCGGGTTATTTGTAATCATTTCGTTTGTCATTTTACTGGTTTCACTGCTCAATTTTGTGAATCTCACCATTGCCAAATTGATAAAGCGGTCGAAAGAACTGGGGCTGAAAAAATCAATTGGCGCAAACCAGCGGCAATTAACTGGCCAGGTTTTATCCGAAGTTTTTCTGTTTTGCATGGTTTCCATACTTCTTGCGTTTGGCAGCATCGAAATCATAAAACCATCTATCAACCGGTTTTTCGAAATCGATTTCAATATTTACTATTCCGAGCCGGTTGTTTACCTGAGTGTAATTTTGGTGCTGGTTTTTTGTCTCGGATTAACCGCCATTTTTGTCGGATTCTTTCTTTTGGGAAAAATTTCTGCCATCGATATTCTTTCCGAAAAAATAAATTATTCAGGAAATCACATCCTGAAATCATTGCTGGTTATACAAATTACCATCGTAATTATCATCCTATCGTCCACTTTTTTGGTGAACAAACAAATCAACTTCATATTTAATCAACCGCTGGGCTTCGACAAGGAAAATGTGGTTGTTCTCAACCTGAAAGATTTTTCGAAAGACCCGGCAGTTTTTGCCCGCGAACTTAAAAACCAAAGCCAGGTAGCATCGGTTGGTTTTACCATGCAGCACTTTGGTTATCCGGCTCAAAGTTTACCACTCGACGGTTTGGGAATTGACGGGACAGCCGAAATGGTTTTCGCCAATTACAACTACCTGAAAACGATGAATATTCAACTTTTGGAAAACTGGATTAGTCCTTCGGCAGATACAGTGCGCGGGATGGTTATTAATAACCATTTGTACAAACGGCTGCTGGAGCGACACGGAAGTATGGATGCCTTGGAAACTTATAGTGAATCACAGCCGCTGGAACCGGATCAGACCCGGATTAATTTTATTGGGGTGGCCAAAGATTTTAATTACAGTTCGGCCCACGAAGCAGTTGGTGATTTTGCGTTCTGGTTAGATGAATCGAACAACCGGGCGCGGTTTATCCATGTTCGTTTAAATCCCGGAAATCTTCGTACAGGAATGGACAAAATCAGGGAAACCTGGAACACTCACTATCCGGAGCAGGAATTCGATTTTTTCTTTATTGACGAAACCATTGCATCGCAGTACAAGGCGGAAACCATTTTAAGCCGGATACTTTTTGCTTTTGCACTCATCGGAATTTTAATCAGCATGCTTGTAATCAGCGCATTGGCACTATTTATTTCGCAACAACGCACCAAAGAAATCGGTATCCGAAAAGTAAACGGCGCCAAAGTTTCTGAAATCCTGTCCATGCTGAACAAAGACTTTATAAAATGGGTGGCCATTGCATTTATAATTGCAACACCTGTTGCGTACTACGCCATGAATAAATGGCTCGAAAACTTTGCTTACAAAACCAGTTTAAGCTGGTGGATATTTGCGTTGGCGGGTTTGCTGGCCTTGGGGATTGCGTTGCTTACTGTGAGCTGGCAGAGTTGGAGAGCTGCTACGAGGAATCCGGTTAAGGCGCTGAGGTATGAGTAATCTTAGTTATGTATTAAAAATACAAAAATGTTAAGTTTTAAATTCGTTTTACGAAAGTTACTGTTCAATAAGACATTTTCTGTACTGAATATTGTTGGATTGGGCATTGGTTTGTCTGTCGCAGTTATAGTGTTTTTATATGTTGATTACGAAACCAGTTTTGATAAGTTTAATGAAGATGCCGACAAAATTTATATGAGTTTGGATGATCCTGAAGACTTGTCCTCTGTTCTACCTTTTCCCTTTTCAGAATCAATTCAGAGTGAAATTTCGGAAGTAGAAATTGCTGCCAACATTCTTCCCTGGGAAGTTGAAAGGAACCTTACAACACCCATAGGTGAATTTAGGGAAACCTGTCGCTATATGGATGAAGCAATTTTTAGCATTTTTAGCTTCAATATTATACTCCAAAGTCAGGATAAAGTTTTTCCGGATGCAAATTCTTTGGCAATTTCGGAACGCTTAGCAACAAAAATTTTTGGTGCCGTCGATTTGGCGTTAGGCAATAAGATTTTACTGGATAAAAAAAATAGTGGAACGGTAACCGCTATATTTAAAGATATTCCGGGTAATTCTTCTATTCGTTTTGATTTGGCAGCTCCAATACAAAGAGCAATTCAGGATTTTGGAATCAAAGAATCCTGGAACGATTATTATGTTCATTCATTTGTAAAACTGATTGGAACATTAGAACAGGCAAAGCCGAATATCGAAAGCTACTCGAGAAAGCACGAATTTGAGTTCACGTTATTCCCGTTGACCGAATTGCACCTAACACAAAAAGGTGCCGAACAAAAAAAGATGTTGACCATTGCTATCATAGCAAGTCTGTTTATTATGCTTTTAGCATGTATTAATTTCATCAATTTATCGACGGCAAATTTATTTAAGCGCACAAAGGAAGTAGGTATTAATAAGCTGCTTGGTTCATCGGCAGCAGGTATATACCGGAGTTTTCTTCTGGAAACTCTTTTGCTCACTTTCATGAGTTTCCTTGCAGCATTAATCATAACTTCGTTTCTTTTGCCTTATATTAATCATTTGATTGGCGCTGAGTTAGCATTTGCACAGCTTAGTATATCGAAGCTGGTTCTGTTGCTGGTTATTATCACAGGTGTTTCATTGTTGACAGCAATGGTTCCGTCTCGGGTTTTTACTAAAACACAACCAATTCAGATATTAGCCAGGCACACAGACAGGATGAAATCATCGGTATATTTACGAAAAGGTTTGTTGGTTTTACAGTTATCATTAACGATAATCATCCTTATTTTCACTTTGTTTATCTCAAAGCAAATCCGGTTTATTGGCAAAACTAATTTGGGTTTCGACAAAGAAAATATGCTTTTTATAGAGCCAGGTGAAATCAGAAATATGGCGAAAAAGAATGCGCAGATAAAGGAAAAACTTTTAGAAAGCCCATACATTGCTTCGGTATGCGCTGTGGATAGTAAACCTGGAGTTGTCGGAAGTTCTACAACAGGTTTTAACTGGTCTGGAAAAAATTCGGAAAAACACGTTGGTGTTTATTTGTATCGCGTTGGGGATGATTTTATTAACACCTTTAAAGTCAATTTAATTCAAGGAAAAGGATTTAAAAAAGAAGAACCGAACAGCAATGAAATAATCATCAATAAAACGTTTGCGAAACTTTTATCATCCGATGATTTTTCAAAAAACAAAACAATATATTTTGGGAAACGTCCGGTCGAGGTCATTGGCGTTATTGATGATTTTCTGTTTAATTCAGTAAAAGAAGAACAAAAGCCTGTTGCTGTTTTATATGAGCCTTCACGCGGGTTTTATCCTTGTGTAAGATATTCCGACAGCCAGCACATCCCCGAGGTTTTGGCTCAAATTGACAAGAGTATGAAGGAAGTGTTTCCCGATATGACTTACAACACCGGTTTTACCAGCGATTTTATTTTGAACGAATTTATGACACGTGAAATCAGGCTGTCTAAGTTTTTTACTTTGTTTTCCATTTTGGGATTACTTGTTTGCAGCATCGGTTTATTGGGATTGGCTTTGTTTGAAAGTCACAAACGCATAAAAGAAATCGGTATCCGCAAAGTGAACGGCGCACGCGTTTCTGAAATTTTGGCAATGTTGAATAAAGACTTTGTAATGTGGGTGATTATAGCTTTTGTCATTGCGACACCCATTGCGTACTACGCCATGCACAAATGGCTCGAAAACTTTGCCTACAAAACCACTTTAAGTTGGTGGATTTTTGCATTGGCGGGTTTACTCGCGTTGGGGATTGCTTTGTTTACGGTTTCGTTTCAATCGTGGAAAGCAGCAACCAGGAACCCAATTGAAAGTTTAAGATATGAATAAAGGAGTCGCAGAGCGACGATGTTGTGGTAGAATTCTGTCAAAGTCTTCTTCATGCAATTCCATCTGCCCGAAGTCTCTCCGCCGGCTGGCGGGAGATTTAGAGGGGCTTTGGCGGGCTGCAACGCGGAATCCGGTGGAGGCATTGAGGTATGAATAAAATGTCTGAACTATGATTTAGTTGATTAAATGATTACCATGATTTATAGAAAAAAACAAAATCAAAGTCCATCACAGAAATCAAATGAATCGCGGTTCAGACAATTAGCTGGCAAAGTTGGAGGGCGGCTACAAGAAATCCGGTTGAGAGCTTGTGGTATGAATAAAAAGCATAGCGCAAAGCGGAAAGAGCAGGGGGATCGCTATGCTCCATGCTCTTTGCTCTTAGCGAACTAAACCGAAAAATAAAAACAGAATTTTTAATAATGATACAACTAAAAAACATCGACAAGTTCTACGACGCCAAATTTCAGCGGACGTTTGTTCTGAAAGGCGTAAATCTGGAAGTTAAACAAGGTGAATTTGTAACCATCATGGGGCCGAGTGGTGCCGGAAAATCTACAATCCTGAATATTATTGGTTTGCTGGACGAGCCCAGTGCGGGCGAATATTATTTCTTTGATCAGCCGGCGCATAAAATCAAAGAGAAGCAAAAAGTGCAGTTTCACCGCACGCACGTAGGTTTCATTTTCCAGGCGTTCCACCTCATCGACGAATTGAATGTATATGAAAACATTGAAACGCCGCTGATTTATCGCGGAATAAAGGGAAAAGAACGAAAAGCGCTCGTGGCTGATCTGCTCGACCGGTTTAATATTGTGGCCAAAAGAGGTCTGTTCCCAAGCCAGCTTTCCGGCGGACAGCAACAACTCGTGGCCATTGCACGCGCAATAGTTGGAGGCCCTAAACTTCTGCTGGCTGATGAACCAACGGGTAATCTGCATTCCGAGCAGGGCGAAATGATAATGAAGTTGTTGAAAAAACTCAACGAAGAGGGAATGACCATCATCCAGGTAACGCACAATGAAAAGTATGCCGATTACGGCAGTCGCATAATTCAATTGGAAGACGGGTTGATCCGGCAGGATTATCAATTGGAAGATAGTGAGTTAAACATGCGGTGATGAAATTCAAGATTAAAATTCATCCTGCTTTTTGATCCGTTTTCACCCTCCGGGCTACTGCCTAAAGCTTTGATGTAGTTTAGCAGGGTTGCCATATTGGCTGACCGTCCGCTTAGCACTTTTAATCGTAAGGACAGCAAGCTGGGATGTTCCCAGGTGTAACCGGTACCGTTACGATTACTGGTATTTACACCTTAGGCAATGGCTTATGAAGACAGAAAAGCATTCACCTGGTTGTTTGTTTCTGTAAAAGCGTTTTGAGGGAGCAAAAATCATATTCTATGGTTTTAAAGAAGCATGACCGCAACATGTATAAAATAAAACCAAAAAATCGAGGGCATATCCGCAAAATTTTTAACTTTGATGCTGTAAAACATGTTATTGACTGATATATGTTAAATTCTGAGTTGGGAATACAAGATATTCTGGATAATCCAAAATCAATTTTTCACTTATTGAATCAGGAAGAGAAGGAAGAACTGGAGCAGCATATCTCGTTGGCTCATTATAAAAAAAATGAATTTGTTTTTAAAGAAGGAGACAAACCAACCGGTTTTATGATGCTGGTTTTTGGTAAAGTTAAAATCTTTAAGGAAGGCGTTGGCGGTCGTGAACAAATCATTCGAATGGCCAAACCGCTTGGTATTATTGGTTACCGTGCCCTGTTTGCTGAAGAAAATCACATTGCATCAGCAGTCACGCTGGAAGAATCGATGATTTGCACTGTAAGTCCCGATTTTGTTTTGAACAAAGCGCTCAAAAACAGTTCGTTTTCGTATTACCTCATACAGAAATTATCCAGGGAGTTGGGCTTCTCCAATTCACGGACAGTAACATTAACGCAGAAACATATTCGCGGAAGATTAGCAGAGTCATTACTGCTGTTGAAAGATAAATACGGATTTGAGCACGACGGAACAACTCTCAAAGTTTACCTCTCGCGCGAAGACATTGCCAATTTGTCGAACATGACGACTTCGAATGCCATACGCACACTCTCCACCTTTGCCAACGAGCAAGTGATTGCCATCGACGGGCGCAAAATAAAAATTCTTAATTCGCATCGCCTGGAACGCGTGAGTAAATTAGGTTAAATTTTATTCGAACAGGTAAACCCTTTTCACACGTTGCGAAATCCCGGTCAGTATTTCATAAGGAATGGTTCCTGCTTTTTCTGCCACTTCTGAAACAGAAAGGTGAGGTCCGAAAAATTCCACTTCATCACCAGCCGAAACATTTTTACCCGTAACATCGAGCATGAGCATGTCCATGCAAATTGTGCCCGTTATTGGAACCCGCTGCCCGTTTACCCGGGCCTGGCCAGTGCCGTTGCTTAATTTGCGGTCGAGCCCGTCGGCATAGCCAACCGGCACAATGGCAATCTCGCTTTCGCGGTCAATTTTTCCTTTTCTTCCGTAACCAATAGTTTCTCCTGGGCTGACCTTCTTAACCTGCGAAACAGAGCTTTTAAACGTGCTGATATTTTGTAACGGTAATCCGGTTGCTGAAATTCCATAAAGTCCGATGCCCAGGCGCACCATTTCATATTGTTTTTCCGGGAAACGCTCTATTCCTGCAGAGTTCAGAATGTGCCGGTCAATCTTATACGGAAATGCCCGGGTAATTTTTTCTGAAAGTATGTCAAAACAATTGAATTGCTCTTGTGTAAATGTGTCAAAATCCGGATTGTCGCTTGCTGCCAGGTGCGAAAATACTGATTTGATTCTCAGCTGGCTGCCGGATGAAATTTCTGAAACTATAGTTTTGATTTCCTGCCTGGTTTTAAATCCCAGCCGGTTCATTCCGGTGTCAATTTTAAGGTGAACAGGATAATTGTTTAATGCATTCTCCGAAACAGCTTTTTTAAAATTCAGCAAAACCTCCTCTCCGTAAATATTGGGCTCCAGCCGGTAGTCAATTATATTCTGGAAACTATGCTGTTCGGGATTCATAACAATAATTGGCGTTTGTATGCCTGCATTCCTGAGTTCAACGCCTTCGTCGGCAACCGCCACTGCCAGGGAATCCACATTTTGGTATTGCAGTAATTGTGCAATTTCCACATCGCCGGTGCCATACGAAAATGCTTTCACCATTACCATAATTTTGGTTTCGGGACGCAACAGGCTGCGAAAAACATTCAGGTTGTTTACCAAGGCATTCAAATCAATTTCCAAAACCGTTTGATGGGCTTTTTGCTGCAGCAGCGCAGCTATTTTTTCGAACGTAAAACTGCGGGCTCCTTTTATTAAAATAACAGCATTGCTAAACTGATTTTTGTAGCGGTGTTTTATGAAATTTTCGGTTGCCGGGTAAAAGCTTTTTGGGAGCGTGAATTCGTTTGAGTGGGCGGTAATTTCAGGGCCAATACCAACAATCTCATTAATTTGCCATTGCGCTAACAGCTGATTGATTTGCCGGTACAGTTTTTTTGGCGGAATTCCGGTTTGCTGAATATCCGATAAAATCACCAGTTTATTTAAATGCCCTTTTTTGGACTGCTGGTGCAAAACCGAGAGGGCTATCGAAAATGAAGTGAGGTCGGAATTGTAGTAGTCGTTGATGAGCAGGCAGTTGTTCACCCCTTTTTTTATCTCTAATCGCATAGCCAGCGGGGCCAGCCTCGTATAAACATTTAACGTTTCACGGGCATTTTTTGCCAGCAACAATGTGGCAACAAAACAGTGGCAAGCATTTTCGATGGATGACTCGTCGGCAAAAGGAACGGTAAATTCAAATTTCTCATCATTGTAAACAACCGATAGATTAGACTTGCCGCCAACGGCTTGGTGCTTAAATTTGAGCAACGCATTGTTATTCTTAAGAGACCAGCTTACTGGTTTAATTGAGTTTTCACTACAAAAGTGTTGAGCTTCTTTACCCACCAGTTCATTATCGATATTAAAAACAAGTTGCTTTGCCGATTTAAATAACTGCAGCTTTTCAAGCAGTTTTTGCTTTTTCGATTTGAAGTTTTCCTGATGTGCATCGCCAATATTGGTTAAAATTCCTACTTCAGGTTTTATTATGGGCTGAAGTTTAGCCATTTCGCCGGGTTGCGAAATTCCCGCTTCAAAAATGGCCAGATTGTAATTATTATCCATTAACAAAACAGAAAGCGGGACACCTGTCTGCGAATTGTAACTTTTGGGGCTGCGAATAATTTTAAGCTGTCCGGAAAGTATTTCGTGCAACCACTCTTTTACAATGGTTTTTCCATTGCTCCCGGTAATCCCAACCACCGGATATTGAAATCGGGCACGGTGAAAAGCTGCCAGTTTTTGCAGCGCGCTGGTGGTGTTTTTAACTAAAATAAAGGCTGCGTCTCCGGTAATGAATTTCTTTTCAGAAACAATAAAAGCAGTAACTCCTTTTTTTATAAGTTCAGGAATGAAGTGGTGCCCGTTGTTTCGGGGGCCAACCAATGCAAAAAACAAAGCATTTTTGCCACCAAAATATGTACGACTGTCGGTTACAATTTTCTCAATTCTCCAATCACTAAAATCAGGAGGGGCAAATAGTTTACCCTCAATTATTTGAGAAATTTCCAGTATTGAATTTGTTATGGTCATGAATTGAAATCCTTTTTTAGCCTCCCTTTTGAGATGATTTGGAGGGGCTTTTGATTGCTTTGGTGAAGCAGCTGCGGCAAAGTGGTTCGTAGGCTTCTTTTTCGCCCAGCAACACAACCTGTTCCTGTTCTGAGAGGCGGTGCGAAAACTGGGCAATACTTCCGCACCTCACGCAAATAGCGTGCACTTTGGTCACATGATCGGCAACCGCCATTAAACCGGGCATGGGGCCAAACGGGAGGCCTTTAAAATCCATGTCTAACCCGGCAATAATTACCCGGATTCCCATATTGGCCAATTTCACCACTACCTCAATCAGTCCTTTATCGAAAAACTGGGCTTCGTCGATGCCAATAACATCCACATTCCCTGAGAGCAGTAAAATATTCGATGAGTTATCAACCGGAGATGAGCGAATGGCGTTTTCGTCATGCGAAACCACTTCGTCTTCCGAAAAACGGGTTTCCATGGCCGGTTTGTAGATTTCCACTTTTTGTCGGGCAAACTTCGCCCGTTTCAAACGGCGTATCAGTTCTTCGGTTTTTCCGGAAAACATAGAACCCGTTACGACCTCAATTGTGCCCAGTTTTTTTGGGCTGTTTACATCCCTTTCAATAAACATGCAGCCTCTGTTCAATAAGAAATTAAAATTTGTACTTTTACAAAATTAAACTTTAAAAATATAGCCCGGCAAAGAATGGAAGATAAAAAACTCATAAAAATTTTGTTGAAGGACATGAGCGAACTCGAGGAGTTAATTGCCGATTTGAAAACGCAGGAAAAAATTGATTCACTCGAAATGGAGTTTGTTCATTCCCGAGCAAAAGGATTACTGCAACTGATGCACCTTTTTGAAGCAAAAATGCAAAAGAATAGTTCAGAGCCACTCTCAGATGCTGAGCAGGAAAAAGTTGAAAAAGTTAAGCAAACAATTGAAGCTGCTGCTATTCAGAAAGATGAATTGCCGGAACAGGAAAAAGCAGAAGTACGGGAAGAGGCCGGGTATCAGAAATTACATCAGGAAAAACCTGCTGTTGAAGATAGCCGGGAAACAGAAAAAGAGGAAGACCCTGAACCAGAGGTTGAAAATCAGGAAAAGCCAGCAACAGAAGAAATCCGCCGGGAAGATGATGTTGAGCAGGAAGAAAAAGATGATGATATGCTGGAGGAAGATAACGAAAGGACAGAGGCCAATTCACGTCTGGGTGATAGCTTTTTGAAAGGGAAATCAGTAAACGACATTATTACCGACCAGAATAAGCTGGAGTATAAATTATCGAACCTGCCTGTGAGCAGCATTCGGGCAGCCATTGGAATCAACGATCGTTTCCAGTACATCCGTGAGTTGTTCGACGGCGACAGTGAGAAATTTTTGGAAACGGTGAAAGCACTCGATTCGATGCAGAATATAAAGGAAGCGGTGGATTATTTGCGCAAAAATTTTAAATGGAAAAAGAACGAAACCAGCCTCAAATTTGTGAACCTTGTAAAACGCAGGTTTCAAAATGGTTGAACCGGGAAAACTAATATTGGTTCCTACGCCCATTGGTAATCTCGATGACATTACCCTGCGCGCCATTGCCGTGTTAAAAGAAGCCGACCTGATTTTGGCTGAAGACACACGGACTTCTTCCAAATTGTTGAACCATTTGGGAATTGAAAAAAAAGCAACTTCCCACCATAAATTTAATGAGCACAAAATTGCCGGTTCAATTGTAACTAAAATTGCTGAAGGAAAAACAGTTGCACTGATTTCGGATGCAGGAACGCCGGCTATTTCCGACCCCGGGTTTTTGCTTGTTCGCGAGTGTGTGAAAAATGAAATTGAAGTGGAGTGCCTTCCGGGAGCAACAGCGCTTATACCGGCACTTGCTGTTTCTGCACTTCCCACCGACAGGTTCGTGTTCGAGGGGTTTTTGCCACGTAAAAAAGGCCGGCAAAAACGCCTTCAGCAACTTACTGAAGAGGTGCGCACAATGGTGTTTTACGAATCCCCTTTCAGGCTGGTGAAAACATTAACTCACCTGGCTGAACATTTTGGGAGCGACCGAAATGCATGTGTTTGCCGCGAACTTTCAAAATTATTCGAAGAAGTTAAAAGAGGTTACTTAACTGAACTCGCTGACTTTTATACCGAAAACCCACCGAAAGGAGAAGTTGTGATTGTTGTGGAAGGCCTGCCCAAAAAGGGGAAAAATGAGTAAAAAACGGTACACTCATATTTTTTTCGATCTCGACAATACACTATGGGATTTTCACACCAATTCATTTCATGCGCTTCATGCGGCATTTCAGAAATTTCCGAATCTAAATGAAAGTACAGGTTTCACTACCTTTTTTAATACCTACTCAAAATATAACCATGAGCTTTGGAATACATACCGAAATAAAAAGGTTGCAAAAAAAGAACTTGTGCTTCAACGTTTTCAGAAAACATTCCATGAGTTGAATGTCAGTGGAGTTGATGCCGGTGAAATGAACTCGCTTTACCTGAGCGAAATGCCGAAACAGAAAAAACTAATTGAAGGTGCGGTTGAACTGCTTGAATATTTAATGGTGAAAGGATATTCGTTATTGATTATAACAAATGGTTTTCGCGAAGTGCAGTTTAAAAAGCTTGAAATTACCGGGTTGGCAAAGTATTTTAACAAAGTGTTCATCTCAGAAGATATTCAGTCGCCCAAGCCACACCGGCAAATATTTGAATATGCGGTGAAGTCGTCCAATGCACCGAAAAACAAAAGCTTGATGGTAGGTGACGATTGGGAAGTGGATATTAGAGGAGCCACTAATTTTGGAATTGACGCAGTTTTTTATAATGCGGACAAACAAAATGATGAACAAAAAATAAAATTCATTAAGCAGAACAGAAGTTTGGTATATTCTGTTAACAGCCTAAAAGATTTGAGGTCAATTATATAATCACTCCCAAATATTGTTTTCTCAATAACGCCTGTTAAAACCCATATTGCCAGTATCAGGTTAATATTTTGAAAAAAAAGTAAAACATTCGTTTTATAATCCAATTCTTTTTTTAAAATTTGTGATTAATGATTTTTAACATTTAGTTAATTCGGCTTACAAGTTTATTTTTTGGGGTATGAAAAATATATAAATTGAAATCAGAAAACTGAGTTTGGGGGAATTTAGTTTTTTTTTGAAGGAAATACATTCTGTTTAATTGCTAATTTAAAACTGTTTTTATGAAAATAAATTTAAGCTTTCAAGCATATAACAAGGAGATTTTAGTCTGTCAAGTTAGGTTATGATAGTCAAAAGGAAGATAGCCGGGAGGAAATCACTCTTCTTTTTCACGATTACCCTTCGTAGATTAGGTTATTAATCTCTCCTCCTGGCTTTTTCTTTTTAACTTTTTAGGGCGTTGTTCTTACACTTTTTGATTTTTAGGCAATCGTTAGTTGCATTTTTTTTGTAATTCGATTGTTTTTTTAAATTTGCCCCTGTTTTTATGTTTTTTAACATTTATTATTGATTTTTTGAAAATAGAGAATTACGAGTTGTTCACTTGCATTGGGGGATGCAAAGAACGCTTGAATCAGGAGAAAACATATTAAAATTTTATAGCTGTTTAATTAATAATTTAAAACTATTTCTATGAAAAAGATCACGTTTTTTTTCACGATTCTCCTTTTCATGGGAAGCCTGGCAGTAAATGCTCAAACGAGGGAAATAACCGGAACGGTTACCTCGGCTGAGGATGGAGAGCCAATTCCCGGAGTTTCGATCGTTGTTCAGGGGACAACATTGGGTACTGTTACCGATATTAATGGTAGTTACTCATTGCAAGTGCCCGAAGATGCACAAAACCTTGTCTTCTCATTTGTTGGTATGGCAAGGCAGGAAATTGCCATAAGTGGCAGAAGTACAATTAATGTGAGCATGCAACCTCAGGCCATTGGTGTTGATGAGGTGGTTGTAACTGCCCTGGGTACCAGCCGCGAGAAAAAATCACTGGGTTATGCCTCACAGGGTGTTAGTAGCGAAGAGATTGTTGCTACCAACGACATCAACCCGATTTCTTCACTTTCCGGCAAAGTGGCCGGTCTGCAAATTCAGGGACAGAACTTTTCAGGTTCACAAAATATCCTGATTAGAGGGGCCAGCTCTTTTAGTCAGAATAACCAGCCATTATTTGTTGTGGATGGAGTGCCGGTGAGCAACGAAAACTTTAATACCACTTCAACACAAACAGGTGGTGGTGGTTACGATTATGGTTCGATGATTAATGACTTGAACTCTTATGATGTTGCAAGTATTGATGTTCTGAAAGGAAGTGCTGCATCAGCACTTTACGGTAGCCGCGGGCAAAATGGTGTAATTATGATTACAACCAAGTCGGGCAATGCTGGCCAAAAATCCTTTTCAGTGGAGATAAATTCAGGTGTCAACTTTGAGCAGGTTTCTATTCTTCCAAAACAACAAAATATGTATGGTGGAGGTTTTGGCGATTTCAATACGGCAACCATCGACGGACAAGAATACAATGTTGTTTATTATGCAATGGACGAAAGCTGGGGGCCAAAATATGAAGGACAGGAAGTGCTTCACTGGTGGGGCGCAGCTGACTATGAGAAAGGAATTACTTCTTCTCCGGTTACCGCTCCGTGGGTAGCTCCTGAAAACGGAGTTGAATCATTTTATGAAACTGGTGTAACCTACCAGAACTCGTTGAATGTGGTTGCAACAAGTGAATTGTCAGCATTGCGGGTTGGATACACCAATGCGAATATGACTGGTATTCATCCTAATTCGCAACAGGATAAACACAACTTCAATATTAATGGAGAATCTTCACTCTTTGGTGGAGTAATTGAAGTAAATGCAAATTTAAATGTAGTTTATACCGAAACGTTGGGAAGGCCGCAGTTTGGATATGGCGACAATTCACAATCGCAAAAATTCTTCCAGTGGGGACAGCGTCAGCTCGATTTTGAGAAATTGAAAGACTATGTCAACCCAGATGGTACACAACGTACCTGGAACAGGGTTTCCTGGAGTGATGGTACTCCTGTATATTCCGACAACCCATACTGGACAGCCTACAAGAATTACCAGGATGATGACAGGACACGCGTTTATGGTAAAGCTGGCATAAGGGCTAATATTACGGATTACTTAAGCGCAACGGGAAATTTCTATTACGACACCTATACATTTAATGTGCGAGAGAGAGTGGCAAAAGGTTCACAAGCCATGTCATATTACGGTCAGTTTAACAGGCAGGCTTCAGAGGCCAACCTCGAAGGTAAACTGGAATTCAACAAGAATATTGATGATTTTAGTATTCTCGCCATGCTGGGTGCCAATTCACGTAAAAATGATTATGCACTATTTTATGGCGAAACAAATGGCGGCCTTGTAATTGACGGACTGTATAACCTTAATAACTCGGCCAACTCACCACTATTAGGTGATACCAAACGCGAAATGCAGGTGAACAGCTGGTTCGGTTCTGCAAGTGTGGGATATCAGGATATGATTTATGTTGACGGTACGTACAGAAAAGATTATGACTCCACACTACCTACAGGAGCAAATAGCTATTCTTATTCTTCAGTGTCTGCCAGCTTTATCGCATCCGAATTGATTGATGTTAATGGTGTTGACAACCTGAAAATTCGTGCCAACTACGGGGAAACAGGTAATGGTACAGGAGCTTACCAGGTTTTCAATGTGTATTCTATTGGCGACCCTTTCAATGGAAGTCCACAGTTCACCAATGATGACCGGTTAAGAAATCAGAACCTGAAACCGGAAAAAACAAGTGAGATTGAGTTTGGGCTCGAAGGTGCTTTCCTGAATAGCCGGGTTGGATTCGATGTAAGTTACTACAATAGAAATACAGAAAACCAGATAGTACCCATTGAAGTGAGTGCATCAAGTGGTTATTCATCACGAGTGATTAACGCCGGTAAAATCAACAACAAAGGTATTGAATTATTGCTTTACGGCAGTCCGGTAAGAACAACCGATTTTTCATGGGACATCACATTGAACTATGCAAAAAACCAAAACGAAGTGATGGACTTACCGGAAGATCTTGACAAAATTCAGCTGGCATCCGCACCTTTTGGTGGAGCATTGCTGAATGCTGTGGAAGGCGCTACATTTCAGGAACTGTTTGCCTATAATTTTATTTTCGACGACAATGGAAACAAAGTAGTTGGCGATGATGGAATGTATCTCACTGGAGAACTTGAGTCAGTCGGATCTGTACTTCCTGATTACACTGCAGGTATTCGCAATGCATTCCGTTATAAAAATTTTGATGTAAGTGGTTTAATTGATATTTCAAAAGGCGGTGTCTATTATTCACTTACCCACATGTGGGCTATGTATTCGGGTATGGCAGCAGGAACAGCCACTCCTACCTCTGATGGAAATACAATTCGTGAAGATGGGATTGTGCTTGATGGTGTAACTGGAGATGTGAGCTACGATGACGAAGGAAATGCAGTAGTAACCAATACCAGCCCCAATGAAACCAGCCTTTCAGCTCTGGATTGGGGGGCATATCATTATCATGGTAATGGTACACCAAGTGCAACCAGTGTTTATGATGCTTCCTACATCAAACTTCGGGAAGTAACTCTTGGATATACGCTCACTCAACCTGTTGATTTCTTACAATCAGTACGCTTGTCGTTGTATGGTCGTAATCTCGCAGTTTGGGGGCTTGATAACAAAGGAATCGATCCGGAAACAATTGTTGGTGGTTCAGGAAACATTCAGGGCCTTGAAGGAGGAATAATTCCGGCAACAAGCTCTTTTGGATTTAACCTGAGAATTAATTTTTAATATTTAATACGAAGAAAAAATGAAGACATTAAAATATTATATTACAGTATTTCTTGTAGGTGTCTTGCTGTTCTCGTGCGAAGTAGATTACTTTAGCGACCCCAACAGCCCTGAAGTTGCACCTACTTACGGAATTATGAACCGTGTACAAAAACAGTTCATGAACGATACACGTGATGTTTGGTTCTCCGGTCGCCAAATGCTGCTTTGGGTACAGTACTGGAACCAGGTTAACTATACAGAAGAAGACCGTTTTCAATACCGCGAAACAGTTAACAAAGCAGCTTGGGATGACATTTATTATAACGCCCAGGACCTTATAGATATTATTCAGCTGAATACAGATGAGGAAACCAAAGGTGACATGGCGCAGTTTGGGCCCAACGAAAACCAGATTTCTGCCGCACGTATTATGTTGGTTTTTGTCTATTTGCACGGACTCGAACTGTGGGGCGATATTCCTTACTACTCCTATGGCAGCGATAATGCATCCTTTCAGGCTAACAGCCTTAAAACTGAAGGTGTTGATATGCCTGCTTATGCAACACAGGAGGATATTTATGCCGACATGCTGAACGAACTCGATCAGGCACAGCAGAATATCGATACTTCATCGAAAATGATTGACGGCGACAACTTTTTTGGTGGTGATGCCACCCAGTGGAAAAAGTTTGCCAACTCATTGCGGTTAAGGATAGCCAACAGGATTAAAGACGTTTACCCGGCTGCCCAGGGACACATTGACGGAGCCATTTCAGCCGGAGTTATGGAGTCGAATGCCGATAACGCAGGCGTAACTTTCGAAGCAAATGCGGTGAACGGTGCTCCAATGTACCAGGGATTTGTTGTTGAAGCCCGTAAAGATTTTGCCCCGTCAGGCCAGTTTGTAGAACTGCTCCAGGGAAAACGCGGACCGTTTGGTTTGGAAGATCCACGTTTGGATATCTATGTTGACGATAATTCAAATGGCGACAAAGTAGGTGTGCCATTAACACAATCAAACGATGTGGTGGCAGCTTTTGAATGGGAATCCCAGCCCGGTGCAGCGATTCTTGCTCCCGATTATACCGAATATTACATGGAATATGCAGAGGTTTGTTTCATTTTGAGTGAGGTGAATGACTGGGATCAGGATTGGTATGAAAAAGGAGTTAGGGCCTCAATGGAAAAATGGGGAGTTGCATCGGCTGATATCGATGCATATATTGACAACCTGCCTGCTGCAAGTGAAGAAAATGTTATGACACAGAAATACATTGCACTTTACATGCAACCAATGGAAGCATGGAGCGAGTACCGCCGTACAGGTTATCCAAATACTTTGGTGAGACCAAACGAACCTTACGATTATACATGGCCAACTGCTGACGGGGAAATGACTGAAACTTATGAATTTATCCCTATTGGCGGGCTGACCGATTTACCGGGTCGTAACAAGTATCCGTTAAACGAAGGTAGTATTAATGAAGCTAACGTAAAAGCGGCTGCTTCTTCAATTGGAGGCGACAGCCAGGAAACCAAACTGTGGTGGGCTAACTAGCCGGGCACAGAAAAAATATTTATAAAAAAGTCTTGGCATTACGTCAAGACTTTTTTTATTTTTACTGATTGTGAGTGGTAATTGAATGGTAAATGTTTACACCTAAAGTTTTTACTTCATTCCTTGTTTTATGTTTTTTGCTCTGTTCTGCCTGGGCAAACTTTGCTTTATCGCAAAATACTTTTTCTGAATTGGAAGCTTCTGAGGTTTATTCCTCCGAACTTGATATTGTTAATGGCAAAAGGTGGTATTTCGATAATAATTACAAAGGGCATCCATTTTTTTATGATGACGAGCTTTTTGAAGGGAACGTAACTTTCAACGGCGTGAATTTTTCACACTTAACATTAACATATGAGTTGTTAAGTAATGAATTGATCCTAATTAAAGAGGTTAACAACCAAATCAGAGAACTCATACTAAACGAAAATTTTGTGGAAAGTTTTGTGTTAATACATCCTGTTACTGCAATGCAATATTCTTTCGAACGAAAAAAACTTTCCGGAGTGGAAGGGAAAAAGTATTATCAGGTAGTTTACCCGGGCGAAACAACCTGTTATATTTACCACAAAAAGGTTATTAACAATAGGGTTACAGGTAATTATATGGGGGAATATTTGTATGAGCCGGTTATATACATAAAAAAGGGAGATGAATTTAAGGGATGCACCAATAAAAGAACTTTCCTTCGTTTGTTGGAAGATCAGAAAAAACAAATCCGAAAATATATGAGGAGAAACAACCTGAGCTTTCATGGCGAAAAAACTGGAGATATTGCCCGGGTTTTACAATATTACGACTCTTTAACGCCTTAAACCAAAAGCTAAATGAGTAGCAGTACATTATTCAAAAGTATAATTCTTAACCTCCTTTTTTCTTTTGGATTTTTATTCTCATCAGGGCAGGATAAAGTAATGCCATCCGAAAAAATAGCGGTTGAAGAATTCATTCAAAATCTGGAAATAAAATACAATGTGAAATTTTACTTTCAGGAATCTGCACTTAAAAATAAAAAGGTAAATACTAATTGCAGTGGGATTTCGCTGGATGAATGCCTGGAAGAAATGTGCAATTCAATTTCCCTGGAGTTCTATCGTAGTGGTGATCGTATTTTTTTGTTCGAAGGGGAACCTGTGACTGAAACACTTGGTAAATCAATTGAAGACACTCCGGAAATTCAGGTCGAAGAAAAACCTGAAAAAGATCTGAATCAACTCAAACAGCAGGCTTTCAAAATTTTTGAAATTGGCACACCTGGGAAAAATAATACCGGTCGTGCTCTTTTGAGAGGGCATGTTACAAGTTATGAAACCGGAGACCCGGTGTATAATGCAAATGTTATTTTGGCTGGAACTTCACAGGGGGTATCAACCAATCAAAATGGGTATTTCGAAATCCGTGTCCCGGTTGGAAACAACACTCTGCAATTCAGTAGTATTGGGATGGAACCAACTCAGCGAATTGTGAATATTTATTCAGATGGCGTTTTGAATGTGCAGATGGAGACGCAAATGAATATTATTGGTGATGTTGATGTTTTGGGTGAACAGAACGGAGAGGTGAGCAGGGTTTTCTCTGGTGTGGAACGGTTTGAGGGCAAAATGTTGGAATCGTTGCCTGCTTTGCTGGGAGAGTCGGATGTAATAAAAAGTACTCTTATGTTGCCAGGTGTTTCCAGTGTGGGCGAAGGAACATCGGGTTTTAATGTTCGCGGTGGGAAAACCGACCAAAATCTGATATTGATCGACAATGCGCCTGTTTTTTATCCATCTCACTTTTTTGGAAATTTTTCAGCCATTAATTCCGATGTGGTGGAAGACGCAGTTCTGTATAAAGGGAGCATCCCGTCGAAATACGGCGGGAGGATTTCTTCAGTTTACGAAATCAATACAAAAACCGGGAAATCTGATAATATTTCCGGGGTTGGCGGGGTTGGCCTTTTTTCGGCACGCCTGATGCTGGAAGGGCCTTTAGCCGAAAAATCCTCCTTTGTCTTCAGTACGCGCGGGACTTATTCCGATTGGGTGCTTAGCCAAATCAATATTCCGGAATTGTATAACAGTGAAGTTGGGTTTAACGATGTGCAGGGGAAAGTAAACTTCCAGCTTAATCCCAAAAATCACCTGACTGTTGGAACCTATTTGAGTAACGATAAATTTAAACTTCGCAGCGACACTTTGTACCGGTATAAAAACCTGGTGTCTTCTGCCCTGCTGGAGCATGAATATAACAAAAACTGGAAATCGGAAATCAATCTTTCGTACAGTAATTTTTTCTATAATATTTCCGGTGTTGGATTACCGTCGCTGGCATTTGAAATGACGCATGACGTGGCTTACCACGGGTTCAAAAACTATAATGAATACAGTAACAACGGAAGATTTAAAACTTATTTCGGGCTGGAGTCGGTCTGGTACAAAGTAAACCCCGGAGATATAACCGGGGGGCGGGAGTCCGAAATTAACAGTTTTTACAGTACTTCCGAAAATGCTGTTGAGTATGGTGTTTTTGCAGGTGCTGAATTTTCGGTAACCCCGCTGCTAAGCCTCGAAACCGGAATCCGATGGTCGGGTTTCCTTTCGCTTGAAGACGGGGAAAGATTTCTTTACGCTGAAGGATTCCCACTGAGCGAAGAGAATATTACAGATACAATTTCATCCGCTCCGAATTCCATTAAAAAACATTATAATAATCCTGAGTTTAGGCTCTCTGCAAATTATATGTTGAGCCAGAATGCTTCACTAAAATTCAGTTACAATAAAACAACCCAGTATATTCATATGCTCACCAATACAACAGCAATTTCTCCAACAGATACATGGAAACTGAGCGATGAATACCTGCCACCGCAAGTGGGAAACCAATTCTCGGTTGGAGTGGTTAACAGTTTCTGGCAAAATGCAATTGAACTGACAATGGAAGGATACTATAAAAAAATTAAAAACATAAAGGAGTACAAACCGGGAGCAAGTCTTCTTCTGAACGATCACATTGAAACGGAAATTTTAAACGGACTTGGCAAGGCCTACGGTGCCGAACTTTCAATTAAAAAGAACGGAAACCGGCTAACCGGCTGGCTGGCTTACACCTGGTCGCGAATTTTAATTAAATCCAACTCACCGTTTCCGGAAGAAGAATTCAACGATGGAGAATATTTCCCGGCAAGTTACGATAAGCCTCATAACCTTAATCTGTTTGCCAACCTGAAAGCATCGCGCAGGCTTCTGCTTTCTACCACCCTGAACTATGCCACAGGCCGCCCCATCACATTGCCCGTTGCAAAATACAGATTGGGAGACAAAATTTTACTGCATTATTCAGATTATAACCAGTACCGCATCCCCGACTATTTCAGGATTGATTTATCTGTGACACTGAAAGGGAGTTTAAAAGCAGATAAGCTTTTTGATACTTCCACAACTTTCTCGATATATAACCTCACCGGTAGGAAAAATGCATATTCCGTTTTTTACAAAGGAGATGGAGTCAGGTTGGAAGGGTACAAATTATCGATTTTTGGCTCAGCCATTCCAACCTTAACATTTAATTTTAATTTTTAATGGGGACAATTATAAAATATGGCGTTTGGGTAATAACCCTGTTGTTGGTCACAAGTTGTATTGAACCCTACAGGCCAGAGTTGGATAAAACACAAAGCGAATATATTTTGGTTGTTGAAGGATTAATTACCAACGAACCCGGCTCGTTCAGGATTTCCTTGTCCCGGTCGGTCCCGGTTGATACAACTTTGAGCTACCTGCCCGAAAGCGGCGCCTATGTTTATATTTCTGATGATTTAGGGAATTTGTATGAGTTTTATGAAGATGCTCCTGGCGATTACAAAAGCATCGATGAAAATGCCCGCGCCTACAGCGACAGAGAGTACCAGCTTTTTATTACTGATTCGCAAGGGAACGATTATGAATCGTCGCTGGTTCAAATGGAACCAACTCCGGATATAAAACGGGTGTATTGGAATGAAGTAACCAAAGATATCTTTTCTGATAATGAAGTACATGAAGAAAAGGGGATCAATATTTATGTGGAGAGTGAAGAAGTAGCGGGAGAAACAAATTATTATAAATGGGATTTTACGGAAACCTGGAAAATTGAAATGCCCGATTACGTTACTGTGCTAAAAATGTTCGGGCCACCGGTTCAGGTTCTTGTTAATCTTCCGCCCGAAAAGCAACATTGCTGGGTAACCTGGCCTTCCGAAAATATTTTATTGAAATCGTTGGCCGGGCAGGAAACTGAAAAGGTGGACAGCCTTTTAGTGATGCAAATCCCTGAAAAAGGTCAGCGGCTGCATTTCAGGTATTCAATTGAAGTCAGGCAGTATTGTCTCGACCAGGAAATGTACAATTTCTGGAACAGCATAAAAGAATTTAACGAAGATATAGGCTCAATGTACGACCACATGCCGTATGCTGTTTTTGGCAATATAACTTGTTGTAACGATGATAATGTTAGTGTGCTGGGATATTTTGATGCCGCCGAAATTAAAAAGAAACGAATTTTTATCGATCAGTACGATCACCAGTTACCTACCCGGAATGTTTATGAAGATTGTGTTTACAGTTTCTCTCCAAATGATAATCCATTCGCATCAGGAGTTTACGCGCTAAATTCTTTTTGCGCCGATTGCCGGAATTACGGAACAAGTGTAAAACCTGATTTCTGGGATGAATAGAAAAAGCAAATGAAACGAATGAATAAAAAAGCCTGGTTCTTAATTTTAACTTGTTTGTTTGCTGAAATAAACACAGCAGGTGCGGAAGATTTGCCTCGCGAAACCATAGTGGTGCATCTTTCACAGCAATACTTGCTTGCAGGTGAAAAGGTGGGATTTTCTGTTTTTGTTTCCAACCAAAAAGATTTACCCGGAAAACAAATCAGCAATCTGGCATTCGTCGAATTGCTGGATGCTTCCAGCCAGTCAGTAATCCGGCAAAAAATACTTTTGAAAAATGGAACCGGTTCGGGGGTGTTTTCACTTCCCGATTCGCTGTCAACCGGTATTTACAGTTTTGTGGCCTACACCAGCTGGTTGAAAAACTTTGGCGAAAAGTATTTTTCTCTTTCACAATTGCTGGTTGTTAAACCGGGAGATGCTCTTCCCACAAAAGAGCAAAATGAAGCTATCAAAACGCAGAGAAGTGCTCAACCGGGAAAAAATGCAAATCTTTCACTGCAACTGGATAAAACATCATTTGCAACCCGCGAGAAAGTGAAAGTTGAGTTAAATCTTGAAGAACCAACTGACAATGCTGTAATTTCGGTTGCTGTGCGGAAAAAAGAGCCTGCTGTTTTTAAAAAGGGGTGGGTGCAATCAGATTCAATTCCGCCAGTTGACACAATTGACTTTTTTCCTGATTACAAAGGTATTTTACTGACAGGTTTTTTGCGTAACAAACAAACCAGCGAGCCGTTGCCTGACCAGCAGGTGTTTTTGTCGTTTCCGGGCGAGAATGTTGAAATAAAACACACAACCACAGGAAGAAATGGGAAGTTCAGGTTTTTGCTGGATCCTGCAGCCGGAGAAAAAGATATGGTATTTTTTACCGGTTCAGAAAATACAGGCGTTTGGCTCGATGATAAATTTTTCGACTCGCTGAATAATCCAGCTGCTTCTGATTCTTTAATCCTGAAGGAGAAAGAAGTTGATTTTTTTACTGAAAAATACATTAACAGGCAACTCCAGGAGAGATTTAAACAGACTGAATTTGTCAACAACACTGTCTCCGGGCAAAGCACTTCATTTTGCTTTTATGACGATCCATTGCAGGTTTTGAAAACGGAAGATTACGTACAACTGGATTCGCTCCATGAATATTTTTATGAATTAATTCCTGCAGTTCATTTAAACCGGAAAAACAAAAAATATACAATGCGTATGTCCAATTTTGATAAAAACTATCATTTTGGAAATAACCCGGCTCTTTTTGTTGATGGAGTTTATTATCCATCTCCCGGGGAGCTGATGAAAACAGATGCCGGGAAAATTGATAGGATTGAAGTAATTCCGGAAATTTATTACTACCGTGATTTGATTTTTGACGGCATAGTTTCGGTATTTTCAAAGGATGCCGATTTTATGGATTTTCCACTTCTGCCGAATATGACGCGTGTTTTTTATCAATTGGCGGAACCCGCAAAAAAACTTCACCTGCCAAAATTAGAAAGTGACATTCAGTCAACTATTCCTGACTTGCGGTGGCTAATTTACTGGAACCCGGAAATTGAGATGGATGATAATTTTACCACGCTTGAATTTGCTACAAGCGATGTGAAAGGTGAATTTGAAATTTCAGTTTCCGGAGTTACCGGGCATGGCGAAATTATTCAGTCCACCAAAACTTTTATTGTTGAATGAAAGATGTCTATGTCTTCCGTTTCTGCTTTTTAGCTGCCGGGAATAGTACGTTGTTCAGAATTAACCGGTATCCCGGCGAATTGGGGTGCAAACTTAAATCGGTTGGAGGGGGGATCGGTCAACAAATAATGGTAATCTTCGGAATGGAAACTTGGTTAGCTCTGAGTTTGATCGATTGTCGATATTTTTCATGACTGTATTTGTTTTTTTGATCTCATTTTATAATTTTGTTACGACTGTAACAGTTACGGATGTAATTGTTACAACGGTAACAAAATGATTCAATGAAGCATGAAGCGGCCATGATAAAAGTTTTGATACAAAAAAGCTTGATTATGATTATCAAGGGAATTTTCCCGAAAAGATTCCATTGGAGCATATCTTACCTTTAAAAATTAACAATTATAACCAGATGAAATTTTATAACAGAGTCAGTGAACTTGCAGAATTGGAAAGAATACGGAATCTTTCATTCAATGATTTTTCGCGAATGACAGTAGTTACCGGTAGAAGGAGAATTGGCAAAACAAGCCTTATAATGAAGTCTGTTGAAAATACTCCGACTGTTTATTTATTTGTAGGCCGGAAAAATGAAGCAACACTTTGTGCTGAATTTGCTCCGGTTATTGCCGGTTCATTGAATGCTTTTGTGCCGGAAGGGATTCAATCATTCAGATCGTTGTTTCAATACCTGATGGAACTGGCTACGAAACGTTCTTTTAATCTTGTTATTGACGAATTTCAGGAATTCTTCAACATCAATGAAGCTTTATTCAGCGAAATGCAGAATATTTGGGACAGTTATAGAAAAAAAACGCATATGAATTTAATAATCAGCGGTTCTGTGTATTCTTTAATGCAGAAGATATTCCAGAATTCAAAAGAACCGTTGTTTGGCAGGGCAGATAATATCATCAAATTATCTGCATTCGATATTGCTACATTGAAGGAAATCATGCGTGATTATTATACTGAATACACCAATGATGATTTACTGGCCTTATATACTTTTACAGGTGGTATTCCTAAATACATTGAATTGTTCTGCGATAATAACAGGCTTGATGTTGACGGGATGGTTGAATTTATGGTTCGTGAAAACTCGTCTTTTACCGAAGAGGGTAAAAATCTTCTCATTGAAGAATTTGGGAAAAACTACGCCACTTATTTTTCAATTTTAAGTGCCATCTCGGGCGGAATTAGTACACAGCCTAAAATTGAATCTGCACTTGCGAATAAAAGTATTGGCGGGCAACTGAAAAGACTCATCGAAGATTATCAGATCATCGTTCGACAGCGGCCTGTTTTTTCGAAAGAAGGAACACAGGCAGTACGTTATGAAATTCAGGATAATTTTATTCGTTTTTGGTTCAATTATTTTGACCGTCACCGGTCGTTAATTGAAATCAAAAATTTTCAAGGTCTGCGAAATATTATAAAAACTGACTACCCGACTTACTCAGGAATAATGCTTGAACGCTGGTTTAAGCAGAAATTGGCCGAAAGTTTTCAATTTAGAGAAATTGGTTCCTGGTGGGAGCCCAAAAATGAACAAAATGAAATAGATATCTTAGCCTTGAAAATGGAAAAAAATAAGGCTTTTGTAGCTGAAGTAAAACGCCGGAAGAAAAATTTTAAACCCGACTTATTTGCAGCAAAAGTGGAGCATCTCAAACATAAAATTCTGGCAAAATACAACGTTGAAACTGCTTTTCTCTCATTGGAAGATATGTAAAGTTTACGTCTTCCGTTTTTTCTTTTTCGCTGCCGGAAACAGCACGTTGTTCAGTATTAACCGGTATCCCGGCGAATTGGGGTGTAAACTTAAATCAGTGGGCGGATCGCCTACCAGGTGGCGGTAATCTTCGGGATCGTGGCCGCCGTAAAATGTCCAGAACCCTTTGCCTTTTTCGCCATGAATGTAGCGAGCTTCGCGGGCGGGTTTGTTTTCGCCCATTATCAGCACATTGGGTTTTACTACTTCTTTTTTGAAAGATGTTGTTTGCCCCATAAACCCTTTAATCAGGTTCCGGTGGTTTTGGCAAAGCATAGTGGGAATGGGATCCCATTTGGCCGAGAAATCGAATAACGTGAAATAGTCGTTTTCGCGTACTACATTTCGTGTGGTGGTAGCGTCAATATTGGAGAATTCATACACATAAGGACTTTTTTCGAGCTGAAAGTTTTCAAAAGCGAGTGTGCGGCTAAAATCCAGTTTTTCATCCGGGTTTGGATCCATCGGGTCGCCGTCGAACATTGGGGCGCAAATATCCACATCTGTTGCTGCGCGGGCAATGTCGTAGGTGTCGGTAGCAGCACACATAGCGAAAAGAAATCCACCGTTTACAATGTAATTGTCAATTTCGCGGGTAATCACTGCCTTCATTTCCGACACTTTCAGAAAACCCATTTCTTCCGCCAGTGTTTTGTTGATTTCCACCTCCTGCTGGTACCAGGGCATGTGCTGATAGGTTCTCCAGAATTTCCCAAACTGGCCTGTAAAATCTTCATGGTGAAGGTGGAGCCAGTCGTATTCTTTCAGTTCTCCGTTTAAAATTTCTTCATCGTAAATTATATCGTAATCAATTTCGGCATAGGTGAGCACGAGTGTAACGGCATCGTCCCACGGCTGCTTGTTGGGGGGAGAATACACGGCAATTTTTGGAGCTTTGTTCATGCTCACGGCATCCTGGTTCACATCCGGTTCTGCAATACCGTTCAATATGGCCGAGGCCTGTGCATCAGTAATCGTCTCAAAACTCACGCCCCTTACCACACATTCGTTTTCAATAGAGGGGGAATGCTGCATCAGAAAACTGCCCCCCCTGTAATTGAGCAGCCATTTTACCTCTACATCGCGTTCGAGTACCCAGTAGGCAATTCCGTATGATTTCAGATGGTTTTTCTGCGAATCGTCCATTGGAATCAGGAGCTGAATAGCACTTGCCTGCAGGGTCAGTAAGAACAGAGCTAAAAGTAGTATATGGATTTTTTTCATTCGAATCTCCTCTTGTCAAAAATTAGTACAAATAACAAAGGTAGTAAGTTCAGGAGATTTTTTCATAAACCCGGCCGGATTGAAATGTTAAAAAGGCGTGTCCGAATTTGGGCCGCCGGAGCTTTCAAAATCGCTGTTTGTAGAAATTCCGGCACCAACCGATTCTTCTTCGTCCTGGTTCATTTTTGAACTGAATGTTTGTGCCATCCCGCCAAAGTCGCTTCCCAGCGGATTTTCCATATCGCTGAATTTTGCCAGCTCTTTTTTGAACGCAAGATGAACGTCGCCGGTTGCCCCGTTACGGTGTTTTGCAATAATTACTTCTGCCACGCCCAGTAACGAATTTCCCGATTCATCTTCGGTTATTCCGAAATATTCCGGACGGTGAATAAACATCACAATGTCGGCATCCTGTTCAATGGCACCCGATTCGCGCAGGTCGGAAAGTTGTGGTCGTTTTCCTTCGCGGGATTCAACGGAGCGGTTCAACTGCGAAAGTGCCAGGATTGGGATGTCCAGCTCTTTGGCAATGGCTTTCAGCGAGCGCGATATTGTACTCACTTCCTGCTCGCGGCTGCCACGGCCATCGGTACCTGCTGTCATCAGCTGAAGGTAATCCACAATAACCACCTGGATGTCGTGTTGCATTTTCAACCGGCGGCATTTGGCCCTGAATTCAAAAATGGAGAGCGCGGGAGTATCGTCAACGAAAACAGGTGCATTTTCAAGAGCTGAAATTTTCCGGTTGAGGTGTTCCCACTCGTAATTTTCGAGTCGCCCGGTTTTAAGTTTATCGTTCCCCAGTTCGGTTTCAGCGGCGATAAGCCTGTTTACAAGCTGAATGGATGACATTTCGAGTGAAAAAACAGCTACCGATTTGTTGTGTTCTACCGCCATATTACGCGCCATACTCAGCACAAAGGCGGTTTTACCCATCGATGGCCGGGCAGCAATAATAACAAGGTCGGTTCTTTGCCATCCCGAGGTAATCCTGTCAATGGCCGTAAATCCCGAGGGCACTCCACTCAGGCCGTCTTTCTGGTTGCGTGCTTTCTCAATCTGGAGGATGGCTTCGTTCAGCACCGGCTTAATCGGGACCGTTTCTTTTTTAATGTTTTTTTCGGCCACTTTGAAAAGTGACGATTCCGAAAAGTCAATCAGGTCATCCACATCAAGTGTATCGTCGTATGATTTTCCCTGAATTTCTGAAGAAACCCTGATGAGTTCGCGCTGAATAAATTTCTGTGCAATAATACGGGAGTGAAACTCAAGGTGAGCTGCAGAAGCCACACGCCGTGTAAGTTGTGTTATGTAGCCGGGACCACCTACTGCATTCAGCTGGTCGCGGTCTTTCAGTTCCTGGGTAACCATCAGGAGGTCAACAGGCTTTTCGTTGGCCGAGAGGTCTTTAATGGCTTCGAAAATTTTTTGGTGTTCTTCCTTGTAAAAACTGGAAGTGTCAATAATATCGGCAACAGTTACATACGCGTCGCGTTCGAGCATGAGTGCGCCCAGTACAGCTTCTTCAACTTCTAGAGCCTGTGGCGGCAATTTGCCGTATTGGGCATTAATTTCATCTATGGTCATTCCCGTGTTTCGCGACCTTGAATTCGTATTTTTTTTCTTTTCTGTTGGCATAAAATTTTTCTGTTTTCAGGAAATGATTTTAAAAAACCAAAATTACAAAATAAGGAGTCGGCTAATCAAATTTTGGTGATTTTAGTTGTCAACTAATTTTATCCACAAATGTTTATTGAAATTATTTTTCGAGGCCTTCTTCAATGATTTGGGAAATTACCTGTTTCAGTGTCAGTCCCATGGCGCTAATCTGTTGCGGGATGAAGCTGGTGGCTGTCATACCCGGAATGGTATTCGCTTCCAGAAAATAGAATGTATTGTCTTTTAAGATATAGTCGATACGCGCTATGCCGGAGCACTGGCACCATTCATAAATTTCTGAACTCATCTCCTGACACTTTTTGAATAGTTTTTCGGGAAGGCGTGCCGGCGTAATTTCATCTGTTGCTCCGGGGGTGTATTTGGCTTCAAAATCGAAAAATTCATTTTTGGGGATAACTTCAGTGACCGGGAAAACCAGTTTCTTATTTTTCATTTTCACCAGGCCGCAGGTGTATTCCCGGCCTTCAATAAATTCTTCAATAAGTGCATCGTCGCTTTCTTTCCAGGCTTTTTTCAGCGCGGGAATAATTTCTTTTTCGGTTTTAACTTTGGAAATGCCAAAACTTGAGCCGCCGGCATTTGGTTTCACAAAAACGGGCAACCCCAGTTTTTTTATTATTGATGACGTATTTACTGTTTCATTTTTTCGGAGAATGACAGAACGCGCCATTTTTACACCAAAATTTTGCAGGTAATTGTTGCAGAACCATTTGTTGAAGGTGAGCGATGAGGATTGAACGTGGCTTGCTGAGTAGGGGATTTTCAGCAGATCGAAATAACCCTGCAGGATGCCATCTTCTCCCGGGGTTCCGTGAATTGTGATGTAAGCAAAATCGAATTTTATTTTTTTTCCGTTTTGTGAAAAGCTGAAATTTGATTTGTCGATATCGCTAAGTTTGTTCCCGTCCTGAATGACGTGCCAGTTATCGCCTTTCATGTGAACCAACCAGGGGGTAAATTTTTCGGTGTCGATTGCGTTAAAAACATTTTCGCCACTTTTTACCGAAACAACAAATTCGGATGAGTCGCCACCGGCAATAACAGCTATATTAGGTTTTTCAGTCATGTCTGCTTGAAATATATTTTTCCCATTTTTCAATTACTGTGCGCATATCGTCGGGCAGGTCAGAATTGAACTGCATTTTTTTACCTGTTGTGGGATGCACAAAGCCCAGTGTTTTGGCATGCAGTGCCTGGCGGGGCAGCACTTTAAAACAATTCTGCACAAACTGCCTGTACTTTGAGAATGTGGTGCCGCGTAAAATCTGGTCGCCCCCGTAAGTGGAGTCGTTAAACAACGGGTGGTTGATGTGTTTCATATGCACCCTGATTTGGTGGGTGCGACCGGTTTCAAGCCTGCATTCTACCAGGCTTACATATCCAATTCGTTTTAAAACTTTATAATGAGTAACAGCGTGTTTGCCCTGTTCTTCGTCAGCAAAAACAGTAAAAACCTGCCTGTTTTTGGGGCTGCGGCCAATATTTCCGGTTATTGTTCCGGTGTCGTCTTTTAAACTGCCCCAAACAAGTGCGTGGTAAAGTCGTTCGCTGGTTTTTTCGTAAAATTGAAGCGCCAGTTTGTTTTTGGCCTGTTCGGTTTTTGCAACTACCAGCAGCCCGGATGTGTCTTTGTCGATGCGGTGTACCAACCCCGGGCGCGGATCTTCGTTGTTGAACAGGGGCAAATCTTTATAATACCAGGCCAGTGCATTTACCAGGGTGCCTGAATAGTTCCCGTGTCCGGGGTGGACAACAAGGCCTGCCGGCTTGTTGAGTACTATTAACTGGTCGTCTTCATAAACAATATCCAGTGGTATATCTTCGGGAATAATTTTCAGTTCGCGCCGCGGATAGTCCATTACAATCCGGATTTCGTCGCCGGGTTTGACCTTGTAGTTGGCTTTAACTGAGGAATCGTTCACAAGAATATTACCTGCTTCGGCTGCGGCCTGAATGCGGCTGCGGGAAGCATTATCAATCCGGTTGGCCAGAAATTTATCCACCCGAATGGCTGATTGCCCCGGGTCAACCGTAAGCCGGTAGTGCTCAAAAAGCCCGCTTTCTTCCAAATTGTTATTTTCCTCCCTGGTTTCTTCCATAGTTTTTAGAAATCGAATTCCGTGGCATCATCAATTTTGAGCTGGTCAACTGTTACCCATAAATCCACCGAAGAACCGAGATTGGCAGTGCCGGTAACTTTTGGGTTAGGCTGCTGTCTCCAAACTCTGGCTTCTGTTGAGTCTTGCGGAGAAAGCACCGAAGCATCGTAGATAATCACTCCTGTATTTAACCTGGCATCGGTAAGGCTTTCTCTGGCATCGGGAATTGTGAGCCCTATTAAGTTGGGCAAATTGGTAACCTGGTTACCCTGTGTGCGGCCAACAACCAAATCGATGGTAGTTCCTTTAGCGAGTTTTTCACCAACAGCCAGTTCTATCGAATCTTTCTGTACTTCCAGCACAAGGTCGTTGTACTCCGAGGGGCGGTATGAAATCTGGCCTGTTTTAAGTCCCGTATTTTCGATGAGTACCTGTGCCTGCCGGAAAGAGACATCGGTTAGTTTGGGCAGGATTACCTGCTCAGGTTGTGTGGAATTAATGGTTAGAAAAATGGTTCGGTTTTCTTTTACCCGGCTCCCGGCTTTTGGCAGCTGGTCAACAATTGCTCCCGACGCAGCATCGTTCACATAAAGCGAATCAACAATTTCAACTTCTAATTTATATTGATTGGCTGTTTGCCTGGCTTCGGCTTGTGTAAGTCCCGAAAAATTGGGCACCGGGTTCGACTGACCGTGGCGGGTGTACATTTTTAGCCCCTGCATAACGAGAAACAGTATAGCAATAATCAGGATGCCAGCCATTAGCAGATGCTTTAGGAATTTCCGGCTTAAAAGAAACTTTGAAAAACTCATTTTTTAATAAATTACCGTGTAATAATTAATGAGCAAAAATAACGTAAAATTGGTTGGGAAGGTATGTAAACCGATAAAAATCCGGATAATCTGGTTTTGCGGCAACTACAACGAGATTGGGTGTATATAAACACGAAAAGGCAAAGAATATGCATTCTTTACCTTTGTGATAAATATTTTTTAAAAGTATTGTACTACCTTTTATGACGCGGTTCGTCTGAAACCGTTAGTCGTTTTCTGCCTTTTGCACGGCGTGATTTTAATACTTTCCTGCCATTGGCAGAGCTCATTCTTTCTCTAAAACCGTGTTTGTTTCTTCTTTTTCTATTCGATGGCTGAAATGTTCGTTTCATCTCTGTATATTTTTACCTGTCAAAATTTCGGACTGCAAAAATAGCTGTTTTTTTATTTCTTCCAAAAAGTATCTGTTTTTTCTTTTGCTTTTCTGAAATTAAAATTTTGAGCAAAGCAGGGGTCATTGTTTTTTTATTGAAAACCGGAATCCAACTCCGTGTAAATTAATGATTTGAATATTGGGATCGGCTTTAAAGTATTTTCGCAGGCGCGAAATAAAAACATCGAGGCTGCGTCCAAGGAAATAATCGTTTGAGCCCCAGACGGTTTCAAGTATTTCGTTTCGGCTCAGTACTTTGTTGGCGTTTTCAGCAAAAAATTTAATGAGTTCCACTTCTTTTAGCGTGAGTTTGCGGGTGTGATTGTCAATGTTAAGGGTATGCTCTTCGGGCAGGAAAATAAAGCGCCCGATTTTTTTTGTTTGCGGAGTTGCCGATTCCTGTTCTGTAATCGTATTGCTGCTACGTTTCAAAAAAACTTTTATTTTCAACAGAAGTTCTTCCATGCTAAAGGGTTTGGGAATGTAGTCGTCGCCCCCAATGGAAAGTCCTTTAATTTTATCTTCGGTCATGGAGCGGGCAGTGAGAAAAATTATGGGAACCTGCTCGTTTTTTTCGCGAATATATTCGGCAACTTTAAACCCGTCAATCTTGGGAAGCATCACATCCAAAACTATTAAATGGTAATTATTGGCATTAAAAAACTCAATGGCTTCCTGGCCGTTTGGAGCCACATCCACCTCGTAATTGTTTTGTTCCAGGTTGTCTTTTACAATGAAACGCAGCGCTTCGTCGTCTTCAACCAATAACAATTTCACTGATTCACTCATTTTGTTGCACGAATTAAAAGTGTAAATATACTACCTCCGTCCGGATTGTTGTCCACTTTTATTTTCCACCCGTGTGCTTTTGTAATTTTCCGCACATAGTCGAGCCCAAGTCCGAAACCTTTTACATTGTGGACGTTGCCTGTGGGTACTCTGTAAAAACGCTTGAATATTTTTTTTTGGTGTTTTTTGGGAATGCCAATTCCGTTATCGGTAAATTTTATGATTTTATAGTTTTTATCCCGGCAGAGATCGATAATGATTAACGGTTTCTTCTCGCAATATTTCACGCTGTTTTCCAGGATGTTCATCACCAGGTTGTTAAAATGAAACTTGTCGGCAAAAACAAATTCTTTTTGGCTGCCCGGGTTTAATTTTATGGTCGCTTCCTGCCCGGAATCCGACTGTTCAAAATAATCGGTAACTTCTTTGATAAACTCCTGCAATTCAATTTTTTCCAGGTTGAGGTGGATCCTGTTTTTTTCGAGCGATGCCAGGTTGAGTACTTTTTCCACGTTTTTCGACAACCGGTTGTTTTGTTCTTCAATAATTTGCGCGTACTCAAGCAGACGTTCCGGAGTCTGAACTATCTTTTCATTGTTTAAAACCCTGGCAGCTAACGATATGGATGAAATTGGAGTTTTGAGCTCGTGAGTGAGGTTGTTGATGAAATTTTTCTGAATTTCAGAAAGTTGCCGCTGGCGGATAATAACTGAGAGTGTGTAGCCAAAAAACAGGACAACAACCAACAGGAGCCCCGTAAAAAGGTACCAAACCGAAAGCCGCGAGTGAAAATAGGGCGAGCGGTCGGGAAAATGCACAGCAAAATAACTGCTGGTTTCATTCTCATTTTGAGGGAAGCTGAAAGTTGAGGTTTTTTCTTCTTCGCGTTCTGTCATGTATGTTTTCTGCTCCATTTCTCCTGACGACGGATTGTAAATGGCAAATTCAAAGCTGGTATAAATTTGGTGTTTTTTAAGCTCTTCGGTAAGATGAAATTTCAGTAAATCATAATCAATAATGGCATCAATATTTACAATGTAATAGCTGTTCGAAACAATTTCAACAGGAGCAATGCTGTCGAAATTGGCAGTATTGCCGGTGGCTGTTAATAGCTGCCAGGCCACTTCTTTTAATGCCACTGCTGTACTTTCCCTGAATTGTTTTTCGGAATAGTTATATGAGTTGCGCAGAAAAAAAAACTGAATGGACAAAACCCCGGCAACAGAAATTGTGGCCAGCAGGATTATGTATTTTAAAGTTTTGCCCTTCATTTGTTTGATCTTCTAATAAAACACTTGTAGATTGCAGGAAAATTATATTAAATGCAAATGTTAACAACTCATTAACAAAATATTAGCCCTGGTTAACAGTAAAAACCGGCCAGGCTTATTACATTTGCTAAGCAAATTAAGGGATTAATTTTATAAAATTAAAATGAATAGGTTATGAATCAGATGTTACGTCTATTGGCCTTTATAGCTCTGGTAGGTTTTACCGCCACCGCCACCGCCCAAAAGCCAAAAATTGTTTTTGAAGAACTGGAACACGATTTCGGAAATTTTAAGGAGTCGGACGGAGTTCAAACTACTACTTTTAAGTTTACGAATAAAGGTGAGTCGCCGCTTGTGCTCAATAATGTCAGGGCTTCGTGCGGGTGCACCACCCCAAAATGGACCCGCGAACCGGTAGCTCCCAATAACAGCGGTGAAATTAAGGTAAGTTACAACCCCAAAAACAGGCCGGGGTCATTTAATAAATCGGTAATGATTAGCTCCAATGCAGAAAACGGAACCACCGTGTTACGCATTAAAGGCCGCGTTGAAGAACGTGATAAAACACTTGCCGAACTCTATCCACGAAAAGTAGGAGCACTGAGGGTGAAAACCAATCATATTTCATTTTCGCGAATGAAAGAAAATGATGTGGAAACCAAAGATATTGAATTGGTGAACGATACCGACGCTCCAATTGAAGTCGGATTCAGAAGAGTTCCCGATCATGTGGATGTTAAAGCTGAACCACAGACAATTCCGGCCAACAGCAAAGGGAAACTTATTGTTACCTACAACGCCGATAAAGCAAATACTTACGGTTTCTCTTCCCACAGGATTTACCTGTCGCTCAATGGCAGTAACGACTACCGGGCATCTGTTGGTGTAAGCGCCACCATCGAAGAAGATTTCTCACACTTGTCAGCCGAGGAGTTGGCAAAAGCTCCGGTGGCCACTTTTTCAGAAAAATCGCACGATTTTGGTGAAATGAAACAGGGTGACAAAAAAGAACATACTTTTACACTTAAAAACAACGGGAAATCAGAACTGATTATCCGCAACATTCGTTCTTCGTGCGGGTGCACAGCTGTTGCACCATCTAAAAAAGTGATTGCCCCCGGCGAATCGGCACCTGTTAAAGTTACATTCGACTCACGCGGGAAACGCGGACGCCAGAGCAAATCGATCACGGTTATTACCAACGATCCGAAAACACCTACGAACCAGTTGCGTATATCGTGCAGCGTGGTTACCGAAAGCTAAAAAGTTTATTAAATGTCAATAATAAAAGAAGTGTCGCAGGTTTTCCTGCGGCACTTTTTTGTTATTATTTTGTTTATTGTGGTATTTTTGTTGAATACAAAAAATAACAATGGCAGATAAAAAACATCATATCGAAAACAGTTCCGAATACAAAGGTTTAAAAGTAAATGAGGGAGTTGAACATCCCGAACAGGTAGATACCCATTCGATAGCACGGTTTCTGAAAAAAAAGAGAAAACTACTGCCCGTTGAGGAATATGTGGAAGGAATCCTGAATGGCAATATCACATTATTAAGTAAAGCTGTAACTCTTATTGAAAGTTCAAAACCGGGGCACCAGCAAATTGCGCAGGAGATTATTGTCAGGTGTCTTCCTTACAGCGGAAAATCAATCAGGATTGGTATTACAGGCGTTCCCGGTGTGGGAAAAAGTACTTTTATTGAAGCGCTGGGAAAACAGATTACCGGCGATGGCGGAAAGTTGGCTGTGCTTGCCATTGACCCCAGCAGCGAACGTTCGAAGGGAAGTATTTTGGGTGACAAAACCCGGATGGAGGAATTGGCCGGCGACAAAAACGCCTACATCAGGCCAAGTCCTTCGGCAGGCTCGCTGGGAGGTGTTGCCCGAAAAACCCGTGAAACCATTATCCTTTGCGAAGCTGCCGGTTTCGATCATATTTTTATTGAAACCGTGGGCGTGGGACAAAGTGAAACAGCCGTGCATTCTATGTCCGATTTTTTCCTGTTGCTGATGTTGGCCGGTGCCGGCGATGAGTTACAGGGCATTAAACGTGGCATTATGGAAATGGCCGATTTAATTGCCATTAACAAAGCCGACGGGAACAATGCCGAAAAAGCAAAAATGGCCCAACGCCAGTACCAGAATGCATTACATCTTTTCCCACCAAAAGAGTCGGGATGGGAGCCACGTGTGAGCACCTGCTCAGCGCTGGCTAAAAATGGCATTTCCGAAATTTGGGAAGTTATTGCTGAATACCGGAAAGCCACTGTAAAGAACGGATATTTCATAAAAAAACGAAATTCACAAGCTTCTTTTTGGATGCACGAAACTATTCAGGAACAAATGAAAAGAGCCTTTTACCAGCATCCTGAAATGAAGGAGAAGATAAAGGATTTTGAACAAAAGGTGCTTAACAGCGAAATGAGTTCTTTTTTAGCTGCCGGCAAATTACTGGAAATCTATTCAGGATTGAAATAAAAGTTTCATAAATTTGGTTGATGAATTTGCAAAATCATGAAATAAAAAAAATTGCATCCATTTGCCAAAACTTAAAGCAGTTATTGAATATTTATTAAAAACAAATGATGAAAACAGAGAATTGACTTAACAAAACAATTTGGCCCAAAGGCCTGTTGTATCAGAATAAAATCAACGTTAAAAATAAAAATATGGATTATGATGTGTTAATTATAGGCAGCGGACCGGGTGGTTATGTAGCCGCAATCCGGTCAGCACAGTTGGGAATGAAAGTGGCTGTAGTTGAAAAAGAAAGCGTAGGCGGCATATGCCTCAACTGGGGGTGCATTCCAACCAAATCGTTACTGAAAAGCTCGCAGGCATTTGAATATGCCAAACATGCCGCAGATTACGGGGTGAAAATTGACGGTGATGTTACACCCGATTTTAAAGCAATGGTGAAACGCAGCCGCGATGTGGCCGGCGGGATGAGCAAAGGAGTGCAGTTTCTTTTTAAAAAGAACAAGGTGGAAACCCTGAAAGGATTCGGTAAACTTGCTGGTAAAAACACTGTTGAGGTGACCGATAGTTCAGATAAAAAGAAGGAATACACCGCAAAACATATAATCCTGGCAACGGGGGCCCGCTCACGCGAACTGCCCAACCTGAAACAGGATGGCAAAAAAATTATTGGATACCGCGAAGCACTCAGCCTCGACAAATTTCCCGAAAGTATGGTAGTTGTTGGCTCGGGCGCCATTGGCAGTGAGTTTGCCTGGTTCTATCATTCCATTGGTGTAAAAGTTACACTGGTAGAATTTATGCCAACTTTGGTGCCAAACGAAGATGAAGAAGTGGCCAAACAACTGGAGCGTTCTTTCAAAAAAGGTAAAATGAAAGTGATGACCAGTTCAACGGTGGAAAATGTGGACACCTCGGGTAAAAAATGTAAGGTAGCCATCAAAACCAAAAAAGGCGAAGAAACGGTTGAAGCAGATATTGTACTTTCAGCGGTTGGAATTTCGCCAAATACGGAAAATATTGGTCTTGAGGACGCCGGTGTTGAAACCGAAAAAGGCCGCGTAAAAGTGGATGAATTTTACCGTACCAACGTGGAAGGAGTTTATGCGATTGGCGATATTCTTGCCGGTCCTGCTCTTGCGCATGTTGCATCAGCTGAAGGAATTACCTGCGTCGAGAAAATTGCAGGGCTTGATCCGGACCCTATTGATTATAAAAATATTCCGGGCTGCACGTACACAAGTCCTGAAGTTTCCTCAGTTGGTTTAACTGAAAAACAGGCCAAAGAAGAAGGCTACGAAGTGAAAGTGGGTAAATTTCCTTACTCAGCCAGCGGAAAAGCAAGTGCTGCCGGACAAAAAGAAGGTTTTGTGAAGCTGGTTTTCGATGCCAAATACGGAGAACTGCTCGGCGCACACATGATTGGCGGCAACGTGACAGAAATGATTGCCGAACTTGTAGTGGCCAAAAAATTGGAAATCACCGGGCACGAATTAATAAAATCCATTCACCCGCACCCCACAATGAGCGAAGCAATTATGGAAGCTGCCGCAGCTGCTTACGATGAAGTAATTCATATTTAGCAGGCTTACTTTATATAATTTATTTCAGGGGCCGTCTCAAAAAAACGTTGAGTTTTTATATTGAGACGGCCTTTTTTTGTGCGCAAAAAAATTGACTTTGTGATTAATTTGTTCAAAAGTTCTATAAAATACTGAAAATCAGCCATTATCTTTTGCGTGTTCATTTTAAATTATAAATTTGCTCGCGAAAAATTTGCTACAAAATCGTTTCTATTTCCAGTTAGATGTAAAAGTTTCAAGGTCAAATTGTATTCATGAAAATTATTATTAAATGAAGAAATTAACATTTTTTGCAGCATTTCTGATGTTGTCTCAGATTGCTTTTGCAGGTGGTTTATTAACCAATACAAACCAGAGCGCGCAGTTTATAAGAATGATGTCGCGTAACGCATCTACCGGTATCGATGCGGTTTATTTCAACCCGGCCGGTTTAATAAAAATGGAAGACGGATGGCATTTTGCGGTGTACAATCAAACCATTTTTCAGACCAAACCTGTTGACAGCGAATTTCCGTTGCTGAACGATGGAGCTTACGAAGGAGTGGTAAATATTCCGGCATTTCCAACAGCTTTTGCCGTTTACAAAGACGACAACTGGGCTTTTTCGCTGGGCTTTGGCCCCAATGGCGGAGGCGGTTCAGCAGAATTCGATCGGGGACTTCCCTCATTTGAAATACCAATTACCAAAGTAGTTCCCGGGCTGGCCGGACTGACTCAAATTGATCCTTCACTTGATGTGACAGGCTATTCTGCCGACCTTGCATTCAGCGGGAGATCTGTTTTTTGGGGAATTCAACTGGGGGCAACTTATCAGTTCAGCGATATGCTTTCAGTTTATGGTGGGGTAAGATATCTTCCCGCAAAAAATTCATACGAGGGTAGCATTAAAAGCATTCAACTGAAAGTTGACGGAGGGGAATACCCTGCACCTGCCTGGCTGCTTGGTGTTTCGGAGCAGTTGAACGGTTATGGAGATATGGCAGCTCAGGGAGCCACTTCGGTTCAACCAATAATTGATGGTGGTGGTGGCGGATATACATTGGCTGAACTTGAAGCAGCAGAAATGATAAGTCCAACACAACGTGCTGAAATTGAACAGGGACTTGTACTGGTTGGAGCAGGAAATCCAAACCAACTTACGGTGACTCAAATTCAGCAAACTTTTGTTGGTGCCCGCGACCAGCTTTACGGTACAGCAACACAGCTGGACGCTACTGCCGGTCAGCTCGGCGACAAAGAAGTGGATACCGAACAAACCGGTGCCGGAATTACCCCAATGATTGGGTTTAATTTTTCACCCGACGATTACTGGAATTTTGCGGTGAAATACGAAATGAAAACAAACCTAAAACTCGAAAACAATACTACCGTTGACGATTTGGGATTGTTTCCTGACGGGGCATCTTCACGGAACGACCTGCCTGCGATTTTAGGAGTCGGGGTTGGGTATTCTGACGAAAGATTTGAAGCTCAACTTTCATACAATATGTATTTCAATAAAGGAGTTGACTGGGGACCAAATACTAGAGATTTGGCTATCTGGAAAGATATTGATCCTTCCCAAATTCGTTCTCGTGAAATTGACAAAAACGGTTTTGAAGTTGGGCTTGGCTTACAATATAATATTACCGATGAATTTGCATTTAGTGTGGGTGGTTTATACGGAGACATGGGCGTTGCCGACAGCTACCAGAGCGATTTCAGCTACAGCAACCCATCGGTTACTGCCGGTGCCGGTATTGAATGGCTGATTGCCGACGGACTGACACTCGACGCTGGTTTCTCCAATACTTTCTACCAGGATCAAACCGTAACGTTTAACGATCCGGATGTAGGGCCATACAATGAAACACTGGGCAAAACTACCATGAATTTTGCTGTGGGCCTATCGTACAGTTTGTATTAAACCAAACAAAATATTTATTAAAACAGGAAACCGGTTGCATGTGCGCAGCCGGTTTTTTAGCCCGGATTATTCACAAATAATCCCTATCTCTCCCGATAACTATCGGGACGACTAAGATTCAGTAAAACTTTTTTTTAAAAGTTCAACTTCATCTAAGTCGGGATTAACCTGAACTTTATTCATATTTTTAAAATTTATGAATAGTTCAGTCTCTCCAAAAGTGGCTTTTTCCTCTTATATAAATACATTAAGTTTGAGATGCCGTGCAGTTGAGGCCGTTTTTAACACTGTTATATTATAACCTCGTTCAGTCTGGCTCTGGTTGACGGTGATCCGATAATTGATTATTTAGAAATCGTAAGTTAAGGTTTGCTGAAAAACAATATTAACAATTGATTGTCAATAAATTACATACAAAAAAGTCACACAATTTAGCTTCAAAGTGCAAACAAAATATTA
>NZ_FQZE01000066.1 GCF_900141875.1 Tangfeifania diversioriginum
TAATATTTTGTTTGCACTTTGAAGCTAAATTGTGTGACTTTTTTGTATGTAATTTATTGACAATCAATTGTTAATATTGTTTTTCAGCAAACCTTATTTATACTTTATTAGGCGGAATTGAGGCTGTAATTTGGTCAGATGTTTTACAAGTTTTTGTTTTGATAACAGGTATGTTGCTTTCTATTGTTATAATAATTTCGAGGTTAGATTTCGATATTTCAAAAATTACTAACACTGCTATCGAATATAATAAATTAAGATTCATTGATTTTAATTTAGATTTGTCTAAAACTACTATCTGGGTTTTTATTCTTTATGCATTTGGTAAGTTAAATGTTTATTTGTCTAATCAAGCAATCATACAGCGGTTTATTTCGACAAATAATGAAAAAGAAGCAGGGAAAAGTATGGTATATAACGCAGTGTTGAGTTTTCCTGTTTTTTTCATATTCCTAATATTTGGAGTACTCATTTTTGTATATTATCATCATTTCCCTTTCAATTTAAATCCTCTACTTGAAACTCAAGATGAAGTAGTGCCTTATTTTATCATTTCAGAATTGCCCCAAGGGATATCAGGTATAATGATTGCCTCTTTGTTTGCAGCGTCTATGTCAAGTTTTGATAGCGGAATCAATAGCACGACTACAGTAATAACTACGGACTTTTATATTCGCTATCGTTTAAGTATTTTAGGTTTGAATTCTCTTCAATTTGCAAAAATATTAACAGCAATTCTTGGAATATTTGGTACAATTATAGCCTTATATTTTGCTAATAATGATGTATCTTCATTATATGATATGTTTATAGAAATAATTGGAATTTTTGGAGGGGGGTTGGCTGGAACTTTTTTACTAGGTATTATAACAATACGAGGTAATTCTATTGGAGCTTTTTGGGGTATTATAATGAGTCTATTCATTGTTTTAGTTGTAAAATACTTTACTTCAATCCATTTCTTTACATATGCATTTATTGGAATGGGATCAAGTTTTTTAATTGGCTATCTTATAAGTTTAATTTTTGTTTCAAATCCTAATAATCTAAAAGGATTAACATTATATACATTAAAAAAATGAAATTAAAAGAATTAAAAACGGATATTGTTATCGTTGGCGGGGGACTTGGTAGTATAGCAGCTGCAATTTCAATTGCAAAATTAGGGAAGAAATGTATTATTACTGAGGAAACAGATTGGATTGGAGGTCAACTTACCTCACAAGCTGTACCGATGGATGAACATCCTTGGATGGAGTTTTTTGGATGTACCCAAACTTATCGTCAATTAAGAAATGAAATTAGGGAATATTATAAAAAATATTATCCGGTAACGTCCAGATCTAGAATGGATCCATATTTTTCTCCGGGAGCCTCACTTACTACTCGGTTGCCTTGCGAACCAAAAATCGCATTATCAGCTTTGTTTAGCATGTTAGCGCCATTCTGTTCCAATGAAAGTATTACAATTTTAACAGAATACAAACCAGAAGAAGTTGAAATTATTGGCGATGTAATAAAAAAAGTTCGGGTAAAAGATTTAAAAACAGGAGACTTCCTGGATGTATCCGGCGAATATTTTTTAGAAGGCACTGAAAATGGCGAGATTTTAAAACTTGGAAACATTGAATATGTAACGGGTGCTGAATCAAGAAATGATACTAAAGAATTACATGCGGAAGAAAACAAAGATCCCCAAAATATGCAAGCATTTACATTTTGCTATGCGTTATCATATTATCCAGATGAAGATAATACCATAGATAAACCTGAGACTTACGAATTTTGGAAAAATTACCAAGCACCTTTTCAAACAAATAAAAATTTTAGTTGGAATCCACAAACTAATAGGAAATATCAATTTTTCCCAGATAAAGAAGTTAACCTTTTTAGTATTTGGCAATATAGAAGAATTCTTTATAAAAAAAATTTTGAAAATGGTTTTTTAAAAGGAGATTTGTCTCTTATGAACTCTTCCCACAATGACTATTGGCTGGGCTCAATTATTGATGTGTCAGAAAATAAAAAAATCGAAAATATTGAAAAGGCAAAACAATTAAGTCTTAGTGAAATATATTGGTTACAAACTGATGCTCCACGCCCTGATGGAGGAGTTGGATATCCTGGTTTGAAACTAAGATATGACTATACTAATACACGTGATGGTTTGGCTAAATATCCTTATATAAGAGAAAGCAGAAGACTATTAGCTGAATTTCAAATACTTGAACAACACGTAGGTTTAGAAGCTTTAGAATTAGATAACTTGTCAGAAGCAGTGAACTTTCCAGACACAATAGGTATTGGATGTTATAATATTGATTTACACCCTACAACAGGAGGTCAACCAAGTTTGAATATCCCAACAAGACCATTTCAAATTTCTCTCGGTGCGTTAATTCCCCGAAGGGTTAAAAATTTAATTGCTGCATCTAAAAATATCGGAACAACACATATTACAAATGGATGCTACAGACTTCATTCAATTGAATGGAATATTGGCGAAGCAGCAGGAGTTTTGGCAGCCTATTGTTTAAAAAATAGTTTAATGCCAACTCAGGTTAGAAATAAAACAAAAAGCCTAACTGACTATCAGAAGGTTTTAAAAAAAATGGGAATTGAGCTTGAATGGCCAAAATTTATAAAAGGTACTTCTTATCATAAACATTTTAAAGATATTACGGATTGGGATTGGGGTGAAAATGATAAAAGAAATTTATGGAATATTTAATTTAATGAGCAAATCTATTTTTACTATTCAAAATTTGAGAATTTAATTATTATGTATACTTTACAAACTGATGTATTGGTTGTTGGTTCGGGTGCGGCGGGGATTACTGCGGCTATATCTTCAGCGAGGAATGGAGCAAATACTCTTCTTGTTGAATCAAGTGGTTTTTTAGGGGGCCTTTCGACCATTCTGCCCTGGCTTGGATTCCATGATCGAGATTATAGACAGGTAGTAAAGGGGATTGCACATGAATATGTTATGAAATTACATAAGAATGGTGATAGTTCTGGTTACGTCTATGATCCCAAATGTTCTTCACTAGTTAGTGTTAATGGACATAGTTGGAAAATTTTAGCAATGCAATTGGCACAAGATGCTGGAGTAAAAATAATGCTTCATACCTACATGGTTGATACAGTAAGGGAAAATGACAGAATAACCGGAATTATTGTTGAAAATAAAACTGGAAGACAAAAAATAAATGCAAAAGTTGTAATTGATTGCAGTGGCGATGGGGATGTTGCAGCTCGCGGCAATGTAAAATGGGAAAAAGGCAGAACATCAGATGGATTAGTTCAGGCTCCAACATTAGTTTTTAGAATTGGAAATTTAAATAGATCAAAATTTGTTGATGCCTGCAAAAACAATGCTCTAAATTATCGTGAATGGTTAAAACCTTATCCGGAATTATTGGAAAAAATGCAAAATAAATTGGACTCTTCAGAAACATTTATTATCGGTGGTTTTGCTAGTTTAGTGGAAAAGGCAAGAGAAGATGGAGTTCTTGATATTCCTCAAACACGAGTTGTTGGAGTCAAATTACACCTGGAGGATAAACTATTAATTGTAATGACAAGGATACTAGGTTTAAATCCCGTTGATGTTGAAAGTATTAGTACTGCATATAGTCGTATATATAGTCAAATACCTCAAATAATGTATTTTTTTAAACATTATGTTCCAGGTTGTGAGAATATTTTATTAGATGAAATAGCTCCTATGCTTGGGATAAGGGAAAGCAGAAGAATAGTTGGAGACTATATTCTTACTGCAGATGATTTAACCGAGGGTCGAGTTTTTAATGATACTGTATGTATGGGAGGCTATCATATTGATATACATCGGCCATCAGGCAGTTGGGTTGAATCAAAAAATGTTAAAGCATATACTATCCCTTTAAGAAGTCTAATTGCTGCAAATGTCGAAGGATTAATGATGGCTGGAAAATGCATTTCGGCAACACACGAGGCTATTGCTTCTACGCGGGTAATTCCCATCTGTATGGGGCAAGGTGAAGCAGTTGGAACAGTGGCAGCAATGGCGATTAAAAATAAAAAGTCCATACGAGATGTTTCAATTAAGAAAGTGCAAGAACAGTTAAATAAACAAGGAGTCGAATTTGGACAATCACTTGGTGCTCCAAATTATAAAATTATTAATGAATTAGGTCAATTACCATTAGTAGAACCTCCAACTGATGGTGAAAAGGACGAAGCAACATCCGCGAATAAACATTGGATAAAATAAAATCCATGAAAATACATCTTAAGTCAGCAAATGAAAATTTTATATAAATAAACATGAAAAAATTAATTGTATTTATATTTATCTTATCAATAATTTCGTTGTCATTTATCCCAATTCAAAAGCTAAGCAACAATTCATTTGAAGAAATAAATAATTTACCGATATGGGCTGGTAAATTGAAATTACCCGGCACTGTTCGAATTGCTGTACATGGCTCAGATAATGAAGAACTTTCACACCTTGCTTGGCCGAAGGCACTTATAGCACCAGATGGCACAATAGTATTAGCTTACTTAGCTGGAAGTTTCCATGGTTCACATGGTAAAAATTCACCGGCAATTTCATTATCTAATGATAATGGGAAAACTTTTAGCTCCCCTCAAATTTTAAAAGATTTTTCTTTAGAAGAAGAGTATACTGCTAGTGGAAATCTTGCTATGGGTATTGCCCATGATGGTGCAATAATTCTTTTAGCAATGGGGTATAGAGGAAATGAAGCCAATCACATTTTTGGTTGGCGCTCCGAGGATAATGGTAAGACCTGGTCGGAAGTTGACACCTCAAATTTAGGCCCCAATAAAACGGGCTCTGTTTGTGGAACAATTATTCAATTACCCGGGAAAAGATTAATGGCAATGGGACATTATAGAAAACCATCAATCCCTTATGAAATAGGAATTTGGCAATCAATTTCTTTTGATAATGGTCAAACATGGGAGGTGCCCCAAATGGTTACAAATATAAATGGGGGTGAACCTGTACTTGTTCGTGCAGATGATAGATTATTAGTATTTATTAGGGGAAGAGGTCCTGCTTCAACAAGACAATATATAGCAGTTTCAGATAACTTCGGCCAAACATGGCATACAGAACTTTCAGATATTATAGCACAAAATAACCATACTCAAAGCTTTGCGCATCCATTTGCAATGGTTAACCCTAAAAATAAGGAAGAATTGATTGCATTAACTGTGGAAAGACCTGTGCCTGGTAGTATCTGGTTATGGAGAGGAAATCCTAAAGACTTGAACTTTGCACTAGATCGTCAGCTTATGGAAATTCCGAAAATTGATAATGAAAAAAAAATAGATTATGGCTATACATGGTTGCTTAATATTGAAAAAAATCATTATTTAATGTTCTACTATCATGGTCTTAATCGTAATAATAGTTCTATTTGGGTTGCTGAGTTTTACCTTTAATATTTTTATTCGGTTTAAATTAAGGTTTGCTGAAAAACAATATTAACAATTGATTGTCAATAAATTACATACAAAAAAGTCACACAATTTAGCTTCAAAGTGCAAACAAAATATTA